>NZ_JAJAEG010000002.1:0-533621 GCF_047445655.1 Lentzea alba | reverse complement strand
AGCTCCGGGTGAGCTCCCGCAACACCAGACTTTCGGACGGCGACTCGCGGGACCGGGACAAGTACCGTACCTGAGCAAAATTCACATTCGTGTGGAGGTTGCGATGGGTCGTCACGTCCTCGTTTCCGCACTGGTGCTCGCAGCCTGCCTGATACCGGCCGCTCCCGCTGCCGCCGACTCGTCGACGGTGCGGGTGTCGGACTGGATGGGTTCGCTGCCAGGCATCTCCGACATCCCGCTCACCGAGTTGCCGATCCCCGGCACGCACGACTCGGCGACGTCCACGCTGAGCGGCGACTCGCCGTGGTCGCAGGCAGGCCGCAACGACCTCGGCGGCATCGTCGACGTGATCCCGCGCTCGGTGGCCGCGTCGTGGTCCAAAGCCCAGCCCACCGGCGTCGGCCAGCAGCTGCGGGACGGCATCCGCTACCTCGACCTGCGGCTGACGCGCGAGCCGGACGGGTTCGTGTACCTCGAACACGGCCTGCGCGGCCCGCGGGTGGAACAGGTGCTCGCGGAGATCGGCGAGTTCGTGCGCAGCCACCCGCGCGAGGTCGTCCTGCTCGGCCTCAACAGGTACACCGCCTTCGACGACCACGGCCACGCGCAGGTCCGCTCAGCCGTGGTGCGCGAGTTCGGCGGCCGCATCATGCCCTCCTCGATGGGCGCCTCGGTGACGTTGAGCCAGCTGTGGAACCTCGGCCGCAACGTGGTCCTGTTCGACAACTCCAACCGTTTGCTCGACCTGGGCGCGTTCGGCGCGGGCGCGATCGACGCGCCGTGGCCCAACACGATGGACCCCGCCGTCGTGATCAACACGATCCAGCACACCCTGCTCAACCACGACCACAACCGCTTCTCGGCGCTGGGCACGACCCTCACCCCGGACTTCGGCGGGATCGTCAACGGCACCCTCAACGGCGTCACCTCGCTCGCCGACCTGGCCGTGCGCACCAGCCACGCGCCGGTCGCGCACTGGCTCCGAGGCGTCGTGCCCGGCCGCAACGTCAACATCGTGACCACCGACTGGTACACGAACCCGATGTGCGGCACTTCGTTCGTCCGCCTGGTCCTGGCTCGCGTCGATGGCCGCGACTCAGGCACAGCGCCGTGCGACGTGTGGGGCCGAGGTTCTGGGACCTACTGGAGCTGGGGCGACTGGAGCGTCCACACCTGGGCGGACTTCGCCTGGACCCCGATCACCGGTGCGACGCGCTACGAGATCCACCTGGACGGCTTCGCGGGCGGCGGCTGCGTCGTGGACACCAGCCAGCTCTCCGACGTCGCTTCGGTCCGGGTCGACCGGCAGAACCAGGCGTGGGCCGAGTACATCTGCGTGGGCAGCCAGTACGACGTGCGCGTCCGTGCGCTGGTCGGCGGCCAGTGGCAGCCGTGGTCCACTGTGCGCCGCATCCGCCTCTAGAACATATGTTCGAAGATATCCCCAGGGTTGTCCACAGGTTGGGGACAAGAGGCTGTGGACAACCCTGGGTTCATGTGGACAACTGGGCCGCAACGGTGGCGCCGAGCTCCCAGCACGCCTCCAGATCGGCCTTCGACGGCTCCCCGGTGACGAGCACGTGCTGGGCCGCCTTCTCCCAGCCCAACCCGGTCGTAGCCGTCTCCACGCTGCGCACCGCACCTGTCGTGTCGTTGTTGCCGTGCACGTACAACCCGAACGGCCTCGCGCGTGTGGAATCGAGGCACGGGTAGTAGATGGTGTCGAAGAAGTGCTTCAACGCGCCGCTCATGTAGCCGAGGTTGGCGGGCGTCCCCAGCAGGTAGCCGTCGGCCTCCAACACATCCACAGCGGTTGTGGACAACGCGGCTCGCCGGACCAGTTCGACGCCTTCGATCTCGGGCGTGGAGGCGCCGGCGACGACCGCCTCGAACATCGCCTGCAGCGCGGGCGACGGGGTGTGGTGTACGAGCAGCAACCGGGCCATCAGTAGTCCATCTCGTAGTCGCTCATGTTCGGCGGCGTGAGGTCCACGCCGAGCGCCTCCAGATCCTCCGTGGTGACCGTCTGGACCGTCGAGTCCACGAGGCCGAGCAGCTCTTCGACGATGTCTAGGTGCGCCTTGAGCGACAACTGGTTCAGCTCGTAGATCTCGTCCACCTTGGCGAGGACGCCGCTGCCCTCCAGCCTGGTGATGAGCAGACCGGCCTCGCCGAAGTTGCTCATCGGGCCTCGGATGGCCGCGTTCGAGTCGACCGTGCCTTTCAGCATCATCTGCATCGCCCTGTTGGAGTCGAGGTCGACTCCGAAGGCCTTCAGCAGGGCGTCCCGAAGCTTGCCCTGGTGCACCTTCATGTCGTCGCTGAACCTGCCGTAGAACATGTTCAGGCCGCGCCTGCTGTCCGGGTGCGCGTCCAGCACGGCCTGGGCGAGGTCACGCCGCGTGTACTCCATGATCGGCAAGATAGATGACCATGACCCAGGCCTCCTACGACATTGTTGCGGCCACGTACGCCCGCCTCATCCCGGACGCGCACGACGGACGACCCCTCGACGCCGCGATCATGCGGGCGTTCGCCGAACTCGCCGAGAACCCGGTCGGCGACCTCGGCTGCGGCACCGGCCGCATCACCCAGCACCTGCACGAACTCGGCAAGGAAGCGTTCGGCGTCGACCTGTCCGGAGGCATGCTCGACCAGGCGCGCAGGCTCTACCCGCACCTCGACTTCAGCCAGGGCGACATCACGAAGCTCGACCTCGCGGAAGACAGCCTGGGCAGCGCCGTGGTCTGGTACTCCACCGTGCACATGCCGGCCGAAGCCGTGCCGTGGCAGGAGTTCCACCGCGTCGTGAAACCCGGCGGGTACCTGTTGCACGCCTTCAAGCTGGGTGATCAGGTGAGGCACCTCGACAACGCGTACGGCCACGACGTGGATCTCGACATCTACTGGCGCGACATCGACGAGACCGTGAGCAACGCGACCGCGGCCGGGTTCAACGAAGTGGCACGGTTGCAACGTCAGAGGGACGTGGACGAGAAGGGACCGCAGGCGTTCTTGTTGCTCCGCAAACGGAACCCCGCGGCCGGAAGCACGTCCTAAAGGGTGTACACAGGAGGGACCATGAAGACCACCGCCCTTATGACCACCAGTCCTCGTCAGCGTCGCATCACCTGGGGTTTCGGCCTTGCGATCGGCATCGGGATGATCGGGTTCGGGCCCCTCTTCGCGTCGCTGTGGCCGGGGTTCGACCACAGCCCGTGGGACATCAACACGATGTTGCTCGGACTCGGCGTGGGGCTTTGCACGATCGCTTACATCTTCGGGCGGATCGCCGTCGCGGCGGTCACCGAGGGGCGTCGCAACGCGATCGCCCCGCCGACCAGAAGGGCCTACCTCGTGGCCGGCGGGGGTTTCGCCGTTGCCGTGCTCGCGCTGATGTGGGCGCTGGCCTTCCCGGCCTAGCTGACGAGCTCAGTCACCCGTTCCCGCAGTTCAGCCAACCGGGCCTTCGCTGACGCACGGGCGGACTCCAGTCCGTCCGTGACCGGCTCGACCACTTCCAGGTACGCCTTGAGCTTCGGCTCGGTGCCGGACGGGCGCACGATCACGCGCACGCCGTCAGCCGTCCACCGCAGCACGTCGGCGCCCGGAAGCAGGTCTTCCGAGGAGAAGTCCGACGGTGGCTGAGCGCGCAGCCGGGCCATCGTCGCGCCGATCAGCGACAAATCGGTGTACCGCAACGAGACCTGGTCCGTCAGGTGCAGGCCGTGGTCCATCGCGAGCTGGTCGAGCGCGTCGAGCAGCGTGCGACCGGAAGCCTTGAGGCCCGCGGCCAGGTCCGCGGCGACAACGGCGGCCGAGATGCCGTCCTTGTCAGCGACGAAGGCCGGGTCGACGCAGTTGCCGAGCGCTTCCTCGTAGGCGAACACCAGACCTTCGCCCGCGCGCGCCAGCCACTTGAAGCCGGTCAACGTCTCCGCGTACCGCGCACCATGAGCGGAAGCGATCGACTTCAACAGCGACGAGGACACGATCGTCGTTGCCACCAAAGGGTCCGTGGACTCGGTGGTGGACAGCACGAGCGAACCGAGCAGCACGCCCGTCTCGTCACCGCGCAGCATCCGCCACGACGAACCGTCCCGCACACCCAAAGCACATCGATCCGCGTCGGGGTCGAGCGCGATCGCCAGGTCCGCGTCCACCGACGCGGCAAGCGAAAGCAGCTCGTCGGACGCGCCCGGCTCCTCGGGGTTCGGGAACACCACGGTCGGGAAGTCCGGATCCGGCACCGCCTGCGACCGCACCACGTGCACGTCGGTGAAACCCGCACGCCGCAACGCTTCCACGGCGAACGCGCCACCGACGCCGTGCATCGGCGTCAACGCGATCTTCAGCGTTCGCGACGTGCCGCTGGGCAACGACGAGGCGCGCTCCAGGTACTCGTCGACGTCGGCGTCGGAAACGACCGAGTACGAAGGCGAACGCGGCACCGACACAGCCGCCGGAACAGCCTCGATCGCCTTCTCGATCTCCCCGTCCGACGGCGGCACGATCTGCGAACCACCGGCCAGGTAGAGCTTGTAACCGTTGTCCGCGGGCGGGTTGTGCGACGCGGTGATCTGGATCCCCGCCACCGCACCGTGTTTCCGCACCAGGAACGCCAGCACCGGCGTGGGCAACGGCCCTGGCAGCACGCGCACGTCGAAGCCCGCGGCCGCCATCACCTCGGCAGCAGCGGTCGCGAACTCCTCCGAGCCGTGCCGGGCGTCGCGCCCGACGAACACCACACCGGAGGAAGACCCGAGCCACGAAGCCAGCCCGGCGGTCGTGCGCACCACGGTGGCGACGTTCATGCCGTTCGTGCCCGCACGCACCGGTCCGCGCAGCCCGGCCGTGCCGAACGTCAACGGCCCGGCCATGCGGTCGGTCAGATCCTCCAGAGCAGCGGGATCGCCACCCATCGCGCGCGCCAGCACCCCCTGCAGCTCCTCACGGGAGGCCGCGGAGGGATCGTCAGCGATCCACCGGAACGTCGCGTCGCGCAGCGTCGGCGTCAGGCTCATGCCCGGTCCACCAGCTCGCGCAGCAGCGTGCCCATGCGCTGAGCAGCGGCGGCGCCGGCGTCCAGCACCTCCTGGTGGTTCAGCGGCTCACCGGTGATGCCCGCCGCGAGGTTCGTGACCAGCGACAACCCGAACACCTCGACACCCTCGGCACGTGCGGCGATGGCCTCGTGCACGGTCGACATGCCGACCAGGTCCGCACCCAGCGTGCGCAGCATCCGGATCTCGGCCGGCGTCTCGAAGTGCGGGCCGGGAAGCCCCGCGTACACGCCCTCTTCGAGCGACGAGTCGATCTCCTGCGCCAGCTTGCGCAGCCGCGGCGAGTACAGGTCCGTCAGGTCGACGAACCGCGCGCCGACCAGCGGCGACAGCGAGGTCAGGTTGAGGTGGTCGGAGATCAGCACGGGCTGGCCGACGGACATGCCCTGCCGCAGGCCACCGGCGGCGTTGGTCAGGATGATCGTCGACACGCCCGCGGCAGCCGCGGTGCGCACGCCGTGGACGACCTTCTGCACGCCCTTGCCCTCGTAGCCGTGGGTGCGGCCGAGGACGACGAGGATCTTCTTCGAGCCCACCTCGACAGAACGGATGGTGCCGCCGTGGCCGAGCGCGGTCGGCGCCTCGAACCCGGTCAGCTCACCGACACCGATCTCGGTGACCGGCTCGCCGATCACGTCGGCGGCGGGCCGCCAGCCGGAGCCGAGCACGATCGCGATGTCGTGCTTCGCCACGCCGGTGCGGCTCTGGATCTCTTCCGCGGCCTTGCCGGCCAGCTCTTCTGGAGTCACCGCGAGAGCTTAAGCCGTGTCCTGGGGGTCTGTCCGATGAGAGTCGTGTCGGGCGCGGCTATCGCGGACGTGACCCCCAGGACACGGCTTACACCGGGGCGAACGTGGAGGCGATCGCGTCGAACAGCCGGACGCGCGCCTCGTCCTCCTGCTCGGTCGGCACGACGACCTCGATGACCCACAGGTCGTTGCCGTAGGGGAGCACGCGAGAGAAGTGCGACCTCCTCAGCGCTTCGGGTTCGTCGCCCTCCACCGTCTTGTAGATGAACTGGATGCCGTCCTCGCTGCGCGGCCCGTTGAGGTTCGGGGTGAGGATCTTGTCGCCGCCGAAGAACCGGCTCGGCCACCGCGCCTGCACGCTGGCCGTGTACGCGCTGATGTCGCGCCTCGGGTAGAAGTCGGGGAACCGCTGCACCGCGACCTCGTACGCACCGGTCTGCGAGATGAAGTGCACCACCGCGGACGGCGGCATCAGCTTGTCGGCCGCGCGCTGCTCGGTGTACATCTCCCAGCTCTTCTCGACGTTCAGCGTGAACTTCCCGCCCTGGTCGCCGATGGCCGTGGCGGCCGACGCGGTCCGTTGTTCCAGCGTCGCGGACGTGGGCAGCGTGGGCAGCGTCGGCGACACGCTCTGCTCGGCCGGCGGGAGCAGCGAGGCACCCGCCACGAGCCGCGTCATCGCGAACCCTCCTCCGGAGCCCACCACGAACAGCAGGATGGCCGCGACCAGCACGAACGTCGACGCGACCCGTCCCCGTTCGCGCTGCGGCGCGATCGGCTTCGTGATCAGGAACGGCAACGGCCCGGGGTCGTCGGCCAGCGGTGCGTCCGGCTCGATCTTCGGCTTCGGCCGCACGACCACCGGCAGCGGCACGGACTCGCGGACCTCGAACGCGTCCGTGCCGGGCTCGGGCAGCAGCGGGTAGACCTGCTTGCGCACGTCGACGAGCGAAAGCCGTTCGGTGGCGTCCTTCTGCATCAACCCGCTGATCAACGGTGCGAGCCGCCCGGCACCCGCGGGCACCGGCACGTCGCCGTTGATCACGGCGTTGATCGTCTGCATGACGTTCTTGCCCACGTACGGCGGCTCGCCGGCCATCGCGGCCCACATCGTCGCGCCGAGCGACCACCGGTCCGCAGCCTCCGACACGTCACCGCCCTGCGCGACCTCGGGCGCGATGTAGGCGGGGGTGCCGAGCGTGATGCCGCGCGCGGTCATGGTGGCCTCGGCGACGTTGCGCGCGATGCCGAAGTCGGTGAGCTTGACCCGGCCGTCGTCGGAGATCAGCACGTTGCCGGGCTTCACGTCCCGGTGCGTGATGCCCGCCCGGTGCGCCGACGCCAGCGCCGCCGCGATCGCGTCGAGGACCGCAGCGCCCTGCTTCTCGGTGAGGCAGCCCTGCTCCTGCAGCACCTCGCCGAGGCTGCGTGACGGCACCAGCTCCATCACTACGTACGGGTCGCCGTCGTGCTGGACGACGTCATAGAGCGTGACGAGGTTCGGATGCGAGAGCGCGGCGACCGCTCGTGCCTCACGCATGGTCCGTTCACGCAGCTCATCGGCGGCGGCATCCGGCATCCCCGGCGGCCGCAGGATCCCCTTCACCGCGACCTGCCGGCGCAGCACCTCGTCGTGAGCAGCCCAAACCGTGCCCATGGACCCCTGCCCGAGCAGGTGCAGCAGGCGATATCTGGTCGCGATCAAGCGCTCCTCGTCCACGCGACCATTCTTCCTGCAAGACTGGCTGCATCGTTAACGGCGGTGAACCTCACATAGCCGTGTCGGTACTGGTCGGTAACACTGCAACGCATGATGGAGTTGGCCTTGCCCGCCGAATTCCGCCCGAACGAGTTCCCCGCAGCGTCGAGGGAACAATGGCGTGAGCTGGTCGACGCCGTCCTCCGCAAGTCCGGGGCCAGCTACGAATCGCTGGTCACGCGGACGTACGACGGCATCGAGCTGCAGCCGCTCTACACGCTGGACGACGCGCTGCCGCCCTATGCCCTCGCACCGGCGAAACAGGGCTGGGACGTCCGCCAGCGCCACGCCGTGCCCGATCCGGTCGCGCTGATGAACGACCTCGAAGGCGGTGTCACCTCGCTGTGGCTCGCGCTGCCGGCCTCGTCGTTGGAACGCGTGCTGGACGGTGTCTACCTCGACCTCGCGCCGATCGTGCTCGACGGCGACGTCGAGGCCGCACGGACGATGCTGCGGATCTACGACCAGGCGCCGCTGCTGCCTTCCCAGGTCTCCGGCAACCTCGCCCTGACGCCGTTCGGCGAGGCGCTCGACGTCATCAAGCAGGCTCAGCAGTTCCCTGAGCTGCGGACCGTCGTGGTCGACGCGCTGCCGTTCCACGACGCGGGCGGCTCGGACTCCGAGGAGCTGGGCGCGTCTCTGGCGCTGGCCGTCTCCTACCTGCGGGCTCTGACCGACGCGGGACTCGGGGTTTCTGAGGCTTTCGCGCAGCTGGAGTTCCGCTACGCGGCGACCGCCGACCAGTTCATGACCATCGCGAAGCTGCGTGCGGCGCGCCGGCTGTGGGCGCGTGTCGCCGAGGTGTCCGGTGTGGACGTGCCGCAGGTGCAGCACGCGGTGACGTCGTCCGCGATGATGACCCGCCGCGACCCGTGGGTGAACATGCTGCGCACCACCGTGGCGACGCTGGCCGCGGGTCTGGGTGGCGCCGACTCGGTGACGGTGCAGCCGTTCGACGCGGCGATCGGGCTGCCGGACGAGTTCGCCCGCCGGATCGCGCGCAACACGCAGAACCTGCTGCTGGAGGAGTCGCACCTAGGTGAGGTGATCGACCCCGCCGCCGGGTCCTGGTACGTCGAGTCGCTGACGGACTCGTTGGCTTCCCACGCGTGGTCCTGGTTCCAGGAGATCGAACGGGCGGGCGGGTTCTCCGCCGCACGCTCGCTGGTCGCCTCCCGGATCGCCGAGACGTGGGCCGCGCGGTCGGCTCGGCTTGCTGACCGGAGTGACCCGATCACGGGCGTGAGCGAGTTCCCGAACCTCACCGAGAAGCCCGTCGTCCGCGAACCGGCTCCCGAAGTGCCGTCGGGCGACTTGCCGCGAGTCCGGTACGCGCAGGCCTTCGAAGAGCTGCGCGACCTCGCCGACGCCCAGCCCGAACGCCCACAGGTCTTCCTGGCCACCCTCGGCCCGGTCGCCGCCCACACCGCGCGAGCCACCTTCGCCGCGAACCTGTTCAACGCCGGCGGTTTCGCCACCCCGAACGCGGGCCCGACCAAGACCGCCGAGGACGTGGCCGAGAAGTTCAAGGCGTCCGGAGCCAAGGTCGCGGTCCTGTGCGGCAGCGACACCAGCTACGCCGACCAGGCGGTCGCGACCGTCGAAGCGTTGCGCAACGCGGGCGCCGAGCGGGTACTCCTGGCCGGCAAGAAGAGTGAGGCAACAGTCGACGGCTACGTCTACACGGGTTGCCCGGCGCTGGAAATCCTGAACAACACCTTTGAGTTCCTCGCCATCAAAGAATCCAAGGGAGTGGAGCGATGATCCCCAACTTCGCGGACATCGACCTCGGCCCCATCCCGTCGGCCAAGTACGAGACCGACCTCCCGGTCTGGGAGACGCCCGAGGGCATCGCGGTCAAGCCGGTCTACGGTCCATCCGATGTGGACGGTCTGGACTTCCTGCAGACCTACCCCGGCGTGGCGCCGTTCCTGCGCGGCCCGTACCCCACGATGTACGTCAACCAGCCGTGGACCGTCCGCCAGTACGCGGGCTTCTCGACGGCCGAGGAGTCGAACGCCTTCTACCGCCGCAACCTCGCGGCCGGTCAGAAGGGCCTGAGCGTGGCGTTCGACCTGGCAACGCACCGAGGCTACGACTCGGACCACCCTCGCGTGGCCGGTGACGTCGGCATGGCCGGCGTCGCGATCGACTCGATCTACGACATGCGCACGCTGTTCGACGGCATCCCGCTGGACAAGATGTCCGTGTCGATGACGATGAACGGCGCGGTGCTGCCGATCCTGGCGCTCTTCGTGGTCGCGGCGGAGGAGCAGGGGGTGAAGCCGGAGCAGCTCATGGGGACGATCCAGAACGACATCCTCAAGGAGTTCATGGTCCGCAACACCTACATCTACCCGCCGCAGCCGTCGATGCGGATCATCTCCGACATCTTCAGCTACACCTCCGAGCACATGCCGAAGTTCAACTCCATCTCGATCTCCGGCTACCACATGCAGGAGGCGGGGGCGACCGCCGACCTGGAGCTGGCGTACACGCTCGCGGACGGCGTCGAGTACATCCGCGCGGGCAAGGCGGCCGGGCTGGACGTGGACAGGTTCGCGCCGCGACTCAGCTTCTTCTGGGCGATCGGCATGAACTACTTCATGGAGATCGCCAAGATGCGGGCCGCGCGCCTGCTGTGGGCGAAGCTCGTGCAGACGTTCGAGCCGAAGTCCCCCAAGTCCCTGTCCCTGCGGACCCACTGCCAGACGAGCGGGTGGAGCCTCACCGCGCAGGACGTGTTCAACAACGTCGCGCGCACGTGCGTCGAGGCCATGGCGGCGACGCAGGGCCACACGCAGTCGTTGCACACGAACGCACTTGACGAGGCGCTCGCCCTGCCCACCGACTTCTCCGCGCGCATCGCCCGGAACACGCAGCTGCTGCTGCAGCAGGAGTCCGGCACCACGCGCGTGATCGACCCCTGGGGCGGCAGCGCGTACGTCGAGCGGCTCACCAACGAGCTCGCGAAGAAGGCGTGGGAGCACATCACCGAGGTCGAGAAGGCCGGCGGCATGGCCCGCGCGATCGACGAGGGCATCCCCAAGCTGCGCATCGAGGAAGCCGCGGCGAGGACCCAGGCGCGCATCGACTCCGGCCGGCAGCCCGTCATCGGCGTCAACAAGTACCTCGTGGACACCGACGAGCAGATCGAGGTCCTCAAGGTCGACAACGCCGGCGTGCGCGCCCAGCAGCTGGAGAAGCTCCGCCGCCTCAAGGAAGAACGCGACCAGTCCGCAGTGGACAGTGCGCTCGACGCGCTCACGAACGCGGCGAGCGGCGGCGGTAACCTGCTGGAGCTCGCGATCAACGCCGCCCGCAACAAGGCCACGGTCGGCGAGATCTCCGAGTCGCTCGGCAAGGTGTGGGGCCGGCACAGCGCGCAGATCCGCACCATCTCCGGCGTCTACCGGCAGGAGGTCGGCTCTGTGTCCAACGTGGACGCTTGCCGCGAGGTCGTCGAGGCGTTCGCGGCCGAGGAAGGCCGCCGTCCCCGCATCCTGGTCGCCAAGATGGGGCAGGACGGCCACGACCGCGGCCAGAAGGTGATCGCCACGGCGTTCGCGGACCTCGGCTTCGACGTCGACGTCGGCCCGCTGTTCCAGACGCCGGAGGAGGTCGCGCGCCAGGCCGTCGAGGCCGACGTGCACATCGTGGGCGTGTCCTCGCTCGCGGCCGGCCACCTCACGCTGGTGCCCTCGCTTCGCGAAGAGCTCGCCAAGCTCGACCGCCCGGACATCATGATCGTGGTCGGTGGCGTGATCCCGCCGCAGGACTTCGACGAGCTGTACGCGGCGGGCGCCTCGGCGATCTTCCCGCCCGGCACCGTGATCGCGGACGCGGCCAAGGATTTGCTGGTGAAACTCGCAGATCAGCTCGGGCACCATGGCTAGGGTGATCGATGTCGCCGAGTACACGAAGGGCGTCCTCGACGGCAATCGCGGGATGCTCGCCAAGGCGATCACCCTGGTCGAGTCGACGCGTGCGGACCACCGCGCGAAGGCGCAGGAGCTGCTGATCGAGCTGCTGCCCAAGTCGGGCAACGCGGTCCGGGTCGGCATCACCGGCGTGCCCGGCGTGGGCAAGTCGACGTTCATCGACGCGCTCGGCACCATGCTGACCGAGCGGGGCCACCGGGTAGCGGTGCTCGCCGTCGACCCGTCGTCGACCCGCACCGGCGGCAGCATTCTGGGTGACAAGACCCGGATGAGCAGGCTGTCGGTCAACCAGGACGCGTTCATCCGGCCGTCGCCGACGAGCGGCACGCTGGGCGGTGTGGCGCAGGCCACCCGCGAGACGATCGTGCTGGTCGAGGCCGCGGGCTACGACGTGGTGCTGGTCGAGACGGTCGGCGTCGGGCAGTCCGAGGTGGCCGTCGCGAACATGACGGACTGCTCGCTGTTCCTGACGCTGGCGCGCACCGGTGACCAGTTGCAGGGCATCAAGAAGGGCATCCTGGAGCTCGCGGACGTCATCGCGGTCAACAAGGCCGACGGCGAGTTCGAGCTGGACGCCCGCAAGGCCGCGCGTGAGCTGGCCGGGGCGTTGAAGCTCCTGCGCCCGCCGGACGCGTTGTGGCACCCGCCCGTGCTCACGTGTTCGGGTCTCACCGGCACCGGTCTCGAAGAGCTGTGGTCCCGCGTGCTGGAACACCGGTCGACCCTGACCGATGCCGGGGAACTGGACGAACGCCGGCGCCGCCAGCAGGTGGAATGGACCTGGATGATGGTCCACGACGAGCTGTGGCGGCAGGTGCGCGAGAGTGCCGCCGTGCGCGCGTTGACGCCCACTTTGGAGGAGAAAGTCCGATCTGGAGAGCTCACCGCGACGCTTGCGGCAGAGCAGATCCTGAAGGCGTTCCAGTCGGACTCAGGGTGAGCGCGTAACTAGTTTGGGTGACCTTCGATCGTGGTATTCGAGGTAGAGTTCAGGCCATGTCGAGGTTGCTGCTGGCCTGCGTGTTCGCGCTGATGAGCGTCTTCGGGATCGCCGGTGTGGCGAACGCCCAGGAGGACGCGAACGCGCCTGTCGTGGCCGCGCAACAGACGACCGTGAACCCGGCTCCCGACGTGAACTCGCCGCAGGAGCCGTCGCCTGAAGTGCGCGAGGAGACCAAGCGCAAGCTGTGGATCGGCGCGATCGCGCTGGGCCTGTTCGCGCTGGTCTACTACCGCAACAAGAAGCGGTGGGCGAAGTGGCGCAAGGAGCGGGCCGCCAAGAAGGGCTGAGACGTTTCGTCCCAACTGGTGGGACGTAATAGTCAAAATTAAGCGTGCTTCTCGACCATTTGCGTCATCGTTGATCGGTCAGACCGAAACTCGCTCGCCGCTTGGCGCAGCGCTGCGACCGGCCAGCCGGTTGATCATCATCAGCGCGCCGCGTCTCACGGGTGGTGATGCAGGATGGTGGCAAATGGGTACCGACTTGAAGATCAGCACACGCTCGACCGTCGAGCGGTACTCCGACGCGCTGCTGGACCTGTCGCACTCGATCCACGCCGAGCCTGAGCTGGCCTTCGAGGAGCACCGCAGCGTCGAGAAGATCACCTCCCTGCTCGCCCGCGAGGGTTTCAAGATCGACCGCGGGGTGGCGGACCTCGACACCGCGTTCGTCGCGACGTTCGGCGACGGCGAGCTGGTGCTGGGACTTTGTGCCGAATATGACGCGCTGCCCGAGGTCGGACACGCGTGCGGGCACAACGTCATCGCCGCTGCTTCCGTCGGTACCGCGCTCGCGCTGCGTGACCTCGCAGACCGACTGGGTATCACCGTCAAGGTGATCGGAACTCCAGCGGAAGAGGTCGGCGGCGGCAAGGTGCTCATGCTGGAGCGAGGCGTGTTCGACGACGTCTCGTTCTCGATGATGGTGCACCCGGCGCCGTACGAGTCGTGTGCCGCGCGTTCGCTCGCCATCACGGACCTCGAGGTGCATTACAGGGGCAGGCCGTCACACGCGGCCGCCGCCCCGCACCTGGGCATCAACGCCGGAGACGCGGTGACCGTCGCGCAGATCTCGATCAGTCTGCTGCGGCAGCACCTCGAGCCGGGCCAGATGGTGACGGGCATCGTCACCAACGGCGGCACCGTGCCGAACGTAATACCCGCCCGCGCGTCGGCGATGTTCGATGTGAGGGCGGAGAACTTGGAATCGTTGCAGCGACTGGAGAACCGGATCCGGGACTGCTTCCAGGCCGGCGCGCTCGCGACCGGCTGCACCCATGAGGTCGTGCAGGTCTCACCGATCTACGCCGAGCTGACTCCCGATTCGTGGCTGGCGGACGCCTACCGGCGTGCGGCCACCGAGCTGGGACGACGTCCGCTTTCGCCGGAGCAAGAGCAGCGAGAGAAGATCGGGAGCACCGACATGGGCAACGTCACAAGAGTGTTGCCCGCTATCCACCCGACCATTGCCATTGACTGCGGAGACGCGGTGAACCACCAACAAGAGTTCGCGACCGCCTGTGCCTCGGCGTCGGCAGACCGTGCGTTGCTCGAAGGAGCTATCGCCATGGCCTGGACGACGATCGCGACAGCCACCGATTCCCAGCAGCGCGCACGGCTGCTGGCCCGCGGAGGGGCGGCATGACGGTTCTGGACTCACGACCTTCCGGCTCCTCCGTGAAAACCACCCCTGAGATGCTCGTCGACCCCACCGGGGTGAGCATGTCTCCTGTGGATGATCTGGGAGAGGGCCGCGGCCCCGCCTGGCTCGACGACTGGCTGAAGGCGCACGCCTCCGACATCGTCGCCTGGCGGCGCCACATCCACGCGAACCCGGAGCTGTCCCGGCGCGAGTACAACACCACCGAGCTCGTGGCGAAGCTGCTGCGCGAGGTCGGCCTCAAGCCACGGGTGCTGCCCGGCGGTACCGGCCTGATCTGCGACGTCGGCAACGGCCCCCGCTGCGTGGCCCTGCGCGCCGACATGGACGCCTTGCCGCTGACCGAGAACACCGGCCACCCGTACTCGTCCACTGTGGACGGTGTGTCGCACGCGTGCGGTCACGACGCCCACACGACGGTCCTCATCGGCACCGCACTCGCACTGGCCTCGGCCACCGAGCTGCCGGGCCGAGTCCGGCTGGTCTTCCAGCCGGCCGAGGAGGTCATGCCGGGCGGCGCGCTCGACGTGCTGGCGGCAGGCGGCCTCGACGGCGTGGAGCGGATCTTCGGCCTGCACTGCGACCCGCGCCTGCAGGTAGGCCGCATCGGCACGCGCATCGGCGCCATCACGTCGGCCTCCGACCTGCTGGAGCTGCGCCTGAACTCGCCAGGCGGCCACACCTCGCGCCCGCACCTGACCGCGGACCTGGTCCACGCCCTGGGCACCGTCATCACCGGCCTGCCGACGATGCTGTCCCGCCGCGTGGACCCGCGCTCCGGCACCGTCCTGGTGTGGGGCGCCGTCCACGCGGGCGAGGCGCCGAACGCCGTCCCGCAGGACGGCCTGCTGCGCGGCACCCTGCGCACCGGCGACCGCGACATCTGGGCTGAACTCGAACCGCTGGTCAAGGACCTGGTCACGGGCCTCTTGGCGCCCACGGGCGTCGGCTTCGACCTGCACCACCGCCGCGGCGTGCCCCCGGTCGTGAACGAGCGCGAGTCGACCCAGATCCTGCGCGCCGGCATCGAGGCCGCCCTGGGCGACGACGCCCTGGCCGGCACCGAGCAGTCCTCCGGCGGCGAGGACTTCGGCTGGTACCTGGAGCACGTCCCGGGCTCGTTCGCGCGCCTCGGCGTGTGGAACGGCCAGGAGAAGCAGCGCGACCTGCACCAGCCGACGTTCGACCTGGACGAGCGCGCCCTGCTGGTGGGCGTGCGCGTCATGGTCCACACGGCGCTGGCCGCACTGGCCTGAGATCTGCGATGAGCCCCCTGGGACCGTCTCCCAGGGGGCTCACGCATGTTCAGAACAACACCGGCTCCACACGAGCCGTGTCGTACCGCGTGCGCCACGAGTGCGCCTTGTGCATCGTGGCGTCGGGGTTGGCGCGATCGGACGTGTAGAACCAGTCCATCCGCACCTCCTCCGGCGTCACCTCCAGCACCGAAACCCCGTGCGAATCCAGCTCCACGAACTTCACGTGCGGGTTGTGAGCCATGATCGCCGCCTCCAACGCCAACGACCCGGTGCGCGGCGGCACCTTCAGGAACTCGTCGAAGTTGTCCGACGTGACCGACGTGGTGATGTACTCCGTAGCCACACCCAACGCATCCACCGCCCACGACGAGTGGATGTCCCCGGTGAGGAACACCGCGTTCTTCTCGCCGGCCCGCTCCAACGCCCGCACCACGAACTCCCGATCAGCGGGAAACCCGTCCCACTGGTCGACGTTCTTCGACGGGAACAACGGGTTCGGCGGAATCGCCAGCGGACTGAACATCACCGACGTACCGATCAACCGCCACCGCGCGGTCCCGTCGCAGATCCCACGAGCCAGCCAGTCCCGCTGCCGCACGCCCATGATCGTCTCCGGCGTCCGGTGCGACCGCAGGTCCAGCATCGTCAGATCCAGCAACGACCCGTACCTCAACCGCCGGAAGATCAGCCCTTCCCGGATCGGCATCCACTCGAAGTAGGCCTGGGTCGCCGCAGCCAGACGCACCGCCCACGGCCCCTCGGTGGCAGGGTCGTGCCCGATCGCACCAAGAGCCGACGAGTTGTCAGCAGATTCGTTGTCGTCCCAGGTCGCGATCATCGGATGAGCAGCGTGCAGACGTTGCAGATGCGGGTCGGTCTTGTAGAGCGCGTGCCGGGTTCGGTAGTCCTGCAACGTGATCAGCTCGTGCGGCGGCACGGCGTCACGCACGACAGGTTGGTAGTGCGGGTAGATGTAGTCACCGAGGTGGATCACCGCGTCGAGGTCGGAGCGATCCGCCAGGTAGCCGTACGGGACGAAGTGGCCGGCCATCCAGTTCGAGCACGACACCACGCCGAACCGCGCGGCAGAGCAGTCGACCGGTGCGGTCTTGGTGCGCCCCACCGGTGACACGACGCCGTCGGCCCGGAACCGGTACCAGTACCGCGTTCCCGGCCGCAGCCCGTGCACCTCCACCTTCACCGTGTAGTCGCGGTGCGCACCGGTGGACACCCGGCCACGGCGCGCGATCTTCGTGAACTCCGCGTCGCCGGAGACCTCCCACTCCACCGGCGACGAAGTCACGACACGGGTCCACAGCAGGACCCCGTCCGGCAACGGGTCGCCGGACGCGACACCGTGCTCGAACACAGGAACGGCCGCGTTGGCGGTACCGACGGAGGTACCGGCCACCGCGGCCGTTGCGATCAAAAACGTTCGACGATCAACCCCAGACATGCCATCCAGCATGCCGGGGGTCGCTCACACTCAGCTCACCGGTTCGATCAGCTGGGCTCGTGCTTCGGGAGCGGCGGCGCGCACGGCGTCCGCGGCCTGGTCGTCCGGCTGGGTCTGGGACGCGCGTTCGGCCTCGACCCGCGTGTTGTAGACCTCGACCTCGCGCTTGATCGCGTCCTCGTCCCACCCGAGCACCGGCGCGATCAGCCGCGCCACCGCCTCCGCCGAGTCGACGCCGCGGTGCGCGTACTCGATGGAGATGCGCGTCCGCCTGGTCAGCACGTCCTCGAGGTGCATCGCGCCCTCGTGCGAGGCCGCGTACACCGCTTCGACCTGCAGATAGTCCGGAGACGCGGGGATCGGCTTCAACAACTCAGGGTTGTCCACGGCCAGTGACAACACCTCGTGCACCAACGAGCCGTAGCGGTCCAGCAGGTGCCGCACGCGATACGGGTGCAGGCCGTGCTTGGCCGCCAGCTGATCGGCCTGGTTCACCAGCGCGTGGTAGCCGTCCGCGCCGACCAGCGGCACCTTGTCCGTGATGGACGGCTGGATCCGGCCGGGCAGGTCGACGTGCGCCGCGTCTACGGCGTCCGCACCCATCACCCGGTACGTCGTGTACTTGCCGCCCGCGATCGCCACGAGTCCGGGGGAGACTCGAGCGACGGCGTGTTCACGCGAAAGCTTTGAGGTCGAATCGGATTCGCCTGCCAGCAAAGGCCGCAGACCGGCGTAGACGCCCTCGATGTCGTCGTGCGTCAACGGGGTCGCGAGCACCGAGTTGACGTGTTCGAGGATGTAGTCGATGTCGTGCTTGGTCGCCGCCGGGTGCGCCAGGTCGAGGTTCCAGTCGGTGTCCGTGGTGCCGACGATCCAGTGGTTGCGCCACGGGATCACGAACAGCACGGACTTCTCGGTGCGCAGGATCATCCCGGACTCCGCCACGATCCGGTCGCGCGGCACCACGATGTGGACGCCCTTCGACGCCCGCACGCGGAACCGGCCGCGCGAGCCCGAAAGCCGCTGCAGCTCGTCCGTCCACACGCCCGTCGCGTTGATCACCGCGTGCGCCCGCACGTCGACCTCGCGACCGTCCTCGACGTCGCGAACGCGCACGCCGGACACGCGGTCCGCCTCGCGCAGGAACCCGACCACCTGCGTCGAAGTCCGCACGACGGCGCCGTAGTGCGCGGCGGTGCGGCCGACCATCATCGTGTGCCGGGCGTCGTCGGCCTGGGCGTCGTAGTAGCGGATGCCGCCGATCAACGCATCGCGCTTCAACGCGGGAACCAGCCGGAGCGCACCCGCTCGGGTGAGGTGTTTCTGCCCCGGCACGGACCGGGCGCCGCCCATCGTGTCGTAGAGGAACAGGCCGGCCGCCGTGTACGGGCGCTCCCAGATCCGGTTCGAGAGCGGGTAGAGGAAGCTCACCGGCTTCACCAGGTGGGGCGCGATCCGGTTCAGCATCAGCTCGCGCTCGCGCAGTGCCTCGCGGACCAGACCGAACTCCAGCTGCTCCAGGTAGCGCAGGCCTCCGTGGAAGAGCTTGGAGGACCGGCTGGACGTGCCGGACGCCAGGTCACGGGCCTCGACGAGCGCCACCCGCAGGCCGCGCGTCGCGGCGTCCAACGCCGCGCCGACGCCGACGACACCACCGCCGATCACGACGACGTCGAACGTGTCCGCCCCCAGCCGTTGCCACGAGTCCTCGCGCTCGGCCGGCCCGAGCCTGCCCGTGATCGGAGGTTCGGCATGGGTTTGCGGTGCTGGAGCTGCGTTCTTGCGCGTGGCCACGACAGACGCCTCCCTGTGACGACTCGCGGATCACGTTACCTGCAGCAACGCCCCTTCGCCCATGGGCGCGACGCCCAGATGCTTACGGCCTAAAAATGGCCTGACCACAGGTACTTGGCGTAGACAACTGATCAGCACGGTAATAGCGTCCGAGCACGTTGTGGGCGGGCGGCGCGGCCTGACCTCCTGGGTTTGCGCTCCCTCCTTGCCGCAAACGAAGGAGGTCGACGGTGGGCAGTGCAGGCTCGATCTTCGTTTGGGAGATGCTGGGGACCGCGGTCCTCATCCTCCTGGGCACCGGTGTGGTCGCGAACCAGGTGCTCAAGAACACTCTCGGCAACAGCACCGGGTTCCTGTTCGTCAACGTCGGCTGGGCCTTCGCCGTCTTCACCGGTGCGAGCATCGCCGACCCGAGCGGGGCGCACCTCAACCCCGCCGTGACGCTCGGCCTGGCGATCGCGGACAAGACCCCGTGGGGGAATGTGCCCGTTTACGTGCTCGGGCAGATGGTCGGCGCCATCATCGGCGCGATGCTCTGCTGGGCGACGTACAAGCTGCAGTTCGACACGCACGACGAGCCGCAGAACACGCTGGGGATCTTCTCCACCGGACCGACCGTGCCGAACAAGCCCTGGAACCTGGTTTCCGAGGTCATCGGCACCTTCGTGCTCGTCGCGTGGATCCTGCTGTCGCCGGGAGCCAAGGTGGGGGCCGACGGCGCGGTGCCGACGTTCGGCAACTCGGCCCTCGGGTACGCCGCCGTGGCGTTCGTCGTCCTGGTGATCGGTACCTCGCTCGGTGGCCCGACGGGCTACGCCATCAACCCGGCGCGCGACCTCGGTCCGCGCATCGCGTACGCGTTCCTCATGCCCATCCGCAACAAGGGCAACGCGAACTGGGGCTATTCGTGGGTTCCCGTAGTGGGCCCGCTCGTGGGTGGCGCTCTGGCGGCGTTGCTCTACCTGGTTCTCCCGGTCTGAAAGGACTTCTCGCATGACGCAGTACGTGGCCGCGATCGACCAGGGCACCACGTCGACCCGTTGCATGATCTTCGACCACTCGGGTCGGGTGGTGTCGGTCGACCAGAAGGAGCACGAGCAGATCTTCCCGAAGGCGGGCTGGGTCGAGCACGACCCGATGGAGGTCTGGCAGAACACCCGCCAGGTCGCCGCGGGCGCGCTCGCGAAGGCCGATCTGTCCACTTCGGACANTCGGTCGACCAGAAGGAGCACGAGCAGATCTTCCCGAAGGCGGGCTGGGTCGAGCACGACCCGATGGAGGTCTGGCAGAACACCCGCCAGGTCGCCGCGGGCGCGCTCGCGAAGGCCGATCTGTCCACTTCGGACATCGCCGCCGTCGGCATCACCAACCAGCGCGAGACCGCGGTGGTGTGGGACAAGAACACCGGCGCCCCCGTCTACAACGCCATCGTGTGGCAGGACACCCGCACCGACAAGATCGTTCAGGAGCTGGGCGCGCTGGGTGGCGGGCAGGAGCGCTACCGGGCCAAGGTCGGTCTGCCGCTCGCGACCTACTTCTCCGGCCCCAAGATCCGCTGGATCCTCGACAACGTCGAAGGCGCGCGCGAACGCGCCGAAGCCGGTGACCTGCTGTTCGGGAACATGGACACGTGGGTGCTGTGGAACATGACCGGCGGCACCGACGGCGGCGTGCACGTCACCGACCCGACGAACGCGTCGCGCACCATGCTGATGGACCTCGACACGCTGCAGTGGGACTCCTCGATCGCCGACGACATGGGCATTCCGATGTCGATGCTCCCGGAGATCCGGTCGTCGTCCGAGGTCTACGGCCAGGTGCGCGAGCGCGGTGCGCTGGCCGGCGTGCCGATCGCCGGAATCCTCGGCGACCAGCAGGCGGCGACGTTCGGCCAGGCCTGCCTGTCGCCCGGTGAGGCCAAGAACACTTACGGCACCGGCAACTTCATGCTGCTCAACACCGGCACGGAGAAGGTGATGAGCGAGAACGGGCTGCTCACCACCGTCTGCTACAAGATCGGCGAGAACGCGGCCGTCTACGCGCTGGAAGGCTCCATCGCGGTCACCGGCTCGCTGGTGCAGTGGCTGCGCGACAACCTCGGCATGATCTCGACTGCCGCTGAGATCGAGGAGCACGCGCGTTCGGTGGAGGACAACGGTGGCGCGTACTTCGTGCCGGCGTTCTCGGGTCTGTTCGCGCCGTACTGGCGTTCCGACGCCCGTGGCGCGATCGTCGGCCTGACCCGGTTCGTCAACAAGGGCCACCTGGCGCGTGCCGTGCTGGAGGCGACCGCCTTCCAGACGCGCGAGGTGCTCGACGCGATGAACGCCGACTCGGGCGTCGACCTGACGGCGTTGAAGGTCGACGGCGGCATGGTCGTGAACGAGCTGTTGATGCAGTTCCAGGCGGACATCCTCGGCGTGCCGGTGATCCGGCCGGTCGTCGCCGAGACGACCGCACTGGGCGCTGCCTACGCGGCCGGTCTCGCGGTCGGGTTCTGGAAGACGGAGGACGACATCCGCGAGAACTGGGCCCAGGACAAGAGGTGGGAACCGGCGATGGACGAGGACCGCCGCACGTCCGAGTACGCGAACTGGAAGAAGGCCGTCACGAAGACCTTCGACTGGGTCGAGGACTGAGTCACTGAGCAGGGGCTGTGTTGACTCCTGGGAAACCGGCCTCTGCCTCGTCCTGATCGGGCTTCGCCGAATCAGGACGAGGCAGAGGCGTGCACGATCACGTTGTCGCGGGTGCCACAACTGATCAGCCGCAGCCCCTGCTCGTCCTTGTCCCTCGCGACGGCCTCCGCGAAGAAGTCGTCGCGGATGATCCTCTCGGTGCGCGACACCGTGAAGCGGGCGACCGAACCGTCCTTCTTGGACACTTCGATCGTGTCGCCCTGCTGCAGGTCGTTCAGCCGGTAGAACACGCCTCTGGCCTTGTTGCTCTCGATCCGGCCGACGATGATCCACTGCTTCGGATGCGTTTGGTACCAACCGGCCTGCATGCCCTCGTTGGCCGGCGGCATCTCGACGACGCCCTGCGGGTCGAGGCCGAGCGCGATCAACGACGACCGCATGCCGACCCGTTCGATGCGCAGTTCCATCGGATCGGAGGTGCCGAGCGGCGAGACCACCGGCGGCGGAGCGCTGTCGCTGCTCGTCGCCGCCGATGGCTTCGGTGCCGGGCCCTGGGAGCAGGCAGTGGCCAGCGCCACACACAGCACCGCGATCAAGACACGAGTCCCCACGGAGTTATTGACGCACATCCGGTGGCCTCGTTGCTCGTCCAATCAAGACGGTTCGGCAACGTTCATCGCGAGGCCGTGCCGCCGCCTCCCGTGTCCGGTGCTCCCTTCGGCTTGACGATCGGCGGTTTGCGGCCAGGTGGGGTCGGTGCGGGAGGCGTCGTGGTGGTGGTCGGTGGCACCTTGATCGTGAACTTGTTCACCACCGAGCCTGTGAGGCACTTGATGATCGCCTCGTAGCTGCCAGGCTTGTCGACAGCCGTGGTCTTGCCGGTGAGCGGCCAGTTGTCCGGGCCGCCCTGCGTGAGTTCGGCAGGAGCGGTGAACCCGTCCGAGGTCGCGCCGCCGTACGTCCCGCACTTGTAGCCGCGGGCGAGGTGGATGTTGATGGTCTCGCCGGGCCCGTACTCGGCCTTGTCGAGGAACGGATCGGTCCGTGTCGACTGGGCGCTGGCGATCGGCGCCAGTGCGAGAGCCGTGCCGATGACCGCAAGTGCGGCCACCGGTCTCCTGATACCCCTCATGGTTCTTCCCCTCAGATCAGGCGGTTCCGCCGCCGCCGGTTTCCGGAGCGCCCTTCGGCTTGACGATGGGAGGCTTGGGACCGAGACCGGGCGGTGGTGTGGCTGCCTTCGGCTTGATCGTGAACGTGTTCACGACCGAGTCCTGGAGACAACGGATCTTCGCCTCGTAGGTGCCGGGCTTGTCGACGGCGGTGGCCCGGCCCCTCAGGTCGTAGCCGGTGCTGGTGCCGCCCGGGGTGAGCGCGGCCGGTTCGGTGAAGCCTTCCGAGTGCGCCAGTTTGTCCAGGCCGCACTTGTAGCCGCGGTCGAGGTGGATGGTGATCGTCTCGCCGGGCGCGTACTCGGCCTTGTCCAGGAACGGGTCGGTGCGCGGCTTCGGCTCGGTGAGCTGGAACGTCACCGTGCCGGCTTTGGTGGTGTCCTTGCACTTCAGTGTGGCGGTGTAGGTGCCGCCGATCTTGCCGAACGTGCCGCGCATCGAGATGAGCTGGACCGGTGTCCAGAAGCCGCCGTTCGACTCGACGGACGCCGGCCCGCCAGGACACGTGCCCTCCTCGACGATGACGCCGAACGAGGTGAAGGTCTTGAAGCTGTTGGGGCCCAGTGCGCTTTCGCTTTCCAGCGTGAACTTCGGCGTGACTTCCTGCGCACTCGCGGCCGGCGTCAACGCGAGCGTGGTGCCGATCGCGGCGAGCGCTGCCAGTGTTCTCCCGGTCCTCCTCATGGGTTTCTCCCCTCAGACGAGCGTTGCGTACACGATGATGTTGTCCCGGTAGCTGCGTGCGGCCTGGTCGTAGCTGCCCCCGCAGGTGATCAGCCGCAGCTCGGGTTCGGTGGTGTCGCCGTAGACGGCCTCGGTCGGGAAGACGTTCTTGGCGATCTGCTCGGTCCTGGTCACGCGGAACCGGGCCGTGGTGCCGTCCTTTCTGGACACCTCGACCTCGTCGCCTTCTACGAGTTCCTTGAGACGAAAGAAGATTCCGGGCTGTTTGTTGCCGTCGACGTGGCCGAGCAGCACGGCCGGACCTGCCTCGCCGGGCGTGCGGGCGAGCTTGTACCAACCGGCCTGCATCGGTTGCTCGACCGGGGGGACCTCGACCGTTTCGTCGGGGTTGAGGCCCAGCGGGATCAACGACGACTTCGCGCCGATCTTCGGGATGCGCAGCTCGGTCGGTTCCGACGCCGACAGTCCTCTGTCCTCAGTGGACGGCGGCGGGGTCGAGGTGCTCGGGGCCGGTGCGGTGGGCAGGACGGCTTCCGGTTGCGCGCCGCAGCCGCTCAGCAGCGCGAGGGCCACCAGTACCGCGGACAGCATGCGTCGAACCATGCCCCGAACACGCCGGTGTTCAGGGCACGGTTGCCGCGGTGGTCTGCCGTTACCTAATCGAGATCGTCGTGCCGCATGAGCTGGCGGCCGGACTCGGTGATGGAGCCCGAGAGCGACGGGTACACCGAGAACGTCGTCGCGAGGTGCTCGACGGTCAGCTGGTTCTGCACGGCCAGCGCGATCGGGAGGATGAGCTCGCTCGCGTTCGGCGCGACGACCACACCACCGATGACGACGCCGGTCGCCGGGCGGCAGAACAGCTTCACGAAGCCGCGGCGCAGACCCTCCATCTTGGCGCGGGGGTTCGTGGCGAGCGGCAGCATGATCGTGCGCGCGGGCACCTCACCCGAGTCGATCACCTGCTGGCTGATGCCGACGCTGGCGATCTCGGGGTTGGTGAAGACGTTCGCGGCGACGGTCTTGAGCCTGATCGGGTTGACGCCCTCGCCGAGCGCGTGCCACATGGCGATCCGGCCCTGCATGGCGGCCACGGACGCGAGCAGCAGCAGCCCGGTGCAGTCGCCGGCCGCGTAGACGCCGCTGACGTTCGTCCGGCTGACCCGGTCGACCGGGATGTACCCGCCACGCCCGAGTTCGATACCGATCTTCTCGAGGCCGATGTCGTTCGTGTTCGGCACCGAACCGACGGTCATCAGGGCGTGCGATGCCTCGATCGTGCGACCGTCTTCCAGGTGGATCAGCACACCGTCACCGGTGTTCTCGACCCGGTCCGCGCGGGCGTGCTTGACGACGGCCGTGCCGCGCTCGGCGAACACGTCCTCCAGCACCGCGGCCGCGTCGGCGTCCTCGTGGGGGAGCACCCGGTCCCTGGACGAGACCATGGTCACCTTCACGCCCATCTCGGTGTAGGCGGAGGCGAACTCGACACCCGTCACACCGGAACCGATCACGGCGAGGTGCTCGGGCAGTTCGGGCAGGTCGTAGATCTGCCGCCAGGTCAGGACGCGCTTGCCGTCCGGCTCGGCCCCCTGCAGCACCCGCGGCGTGGCGCCCGTTGCGATGAGCACCACATCGGCGTTGAGGATCTCCTCCTCGCCGTCCGCCTTGATGGCGACGACCCGGTGCTGAGCGAGCCCCCGCGTGTCGTCCGCGAACTTCGCCCGCCCGTTGATCAGCCGAACGCCCTCGCGCTGCAGCCGCGCCCGGACGTCCGCGGACTGCGCGAGCGCGAGCCCCTTCACCCGTCCGTGCACCACCGGCAGGTCGACGGCCGCCTGGTCGTTGTTGGTCTGAATGCCCAGCTCACCGGCGTTGCGGAAGGCACTACGAGCCCCCGCCGACGCGATGAAGGTCTTGGACGGCACGCAGTCGTACAGCACGCACGCGCCACCGGCCCCGTCGTTCTCGACCACGGTCACGTCGGCGCCGTGCTGCGCAGCGACCAGGGCTGCCTCGTAACCTGCGGGTCCGCCGCCCATGATGACGATGCGGGTCACGATCATTTCCCCTCTGCGCGCTTGCTGGCCGGGCACAACCGTACGCGTTGGCCGAATCGAGCGTGTCGTCAGTACCGAAAGCTGATCGTTGGGTCGCTACGCTGTCGGACGTGCCGCTCTATGCCGCGTACGGGTCGAACATGGATCCGAACCAGATGATGGAGCGAGCCCCGTACTCCCCGCTCGCGGGGACCGGCTGGCTCGTCGGTTGGCGTCTGACGTTCGGTGGCGAGGACCTCGGCTGGGAAGGCGCCCTCGCGACGATCGTCGAGGAGCCTGACCAGCAGACGTTCTGCGTGCTTTACGACGTCTCGCCGCGCGATGAGTCGCGGCTGGACCGGTGGGAGGGCGCGCTCGGGCTGTACAAGAAGATCCGGCTGCGGGTGCAGACCCTGGAGGGGTCTGTGGTGGCTTGGCTGTACGTGCTGGACGCGTATGAGGGTGGGCTGCCGTCTGCCCGGTACATCGGGGTTGTGGCCGATGCTGCTGAGGCTGCTGGGGCGCCGGATGACTATGTGAACGACTTGAGGACTCGGCCGTGTCAGGGGATCGGGCCCTGATCTCGGCTGGTTGAGCGGGCTGGAGCCGGACGCGCAGTAGTCGCGTGGGTGGTCGCCTTCAGCTGGCGGGCGGGTCGGCGTTCCAGCGGGGTGGCCACCTGGCGTGCGGGCGGCCGCCCTTGCATGGGTGGTTGCTCAGGCCTTGGACGAGCTTTGGTTGCGTCATCGCCGCTTCGCGACGATTGCGATTGGGGCTTGACTTCGGGGCCCTTGCGAAACGCTGGTCGGCCTGTAAAAGGCGGGCTGACAAAGCGCCCGGCCGATCCGAAACGGTAGCGCCTCGAACCCAAAGTCAAGCCCCAAGCGCCGTCGTGCGTGGTTGCGTTGACACCGTCGGCGCGAGTCATTACCGCAGCTCAGCGTGGCAGCAGGCCGTTTCGGGCTCGCCTTCGGCTTCGCCGCGCCAGCCGGGGTGCCGACACGCCGACCGGGGCATTGCTGTGGCGGGTGCGCTACACCCCGGCAGCTTCCGCCAGCAGTTCCACCAGGTGGTGGTGCAACCGCCGGTAGTCCACGGGCGTGATCGTCGACCACGGCGGCTGGCCCGGCGTGGACCGCCGCATCTGCAGGTAGCGGCCCTTCGGAGTGTCGTAGAACGCCACCACGCGGTCCGGCCGCACCCGCTTGCCCCACTTGTCGCGGGCCGCGGCCCCGAACTGGCCGCGATGCGTGGCGTCGCGGACCATCTCGGCCAGCGTGTGGGCGTCGTCGGAGCGCAGCCCGTGGCTGCGTAGCCCCGCTTCCAGATCCTCTGGGGTTGCCGCTGAGGCTGCTGCTGCGTCCAGGTCGGCGGAGGGCAGGGTGATCGAGTGGCCTTCGCCTGCTGGGGCCGTGGGCAGGGCGGTGAGCGCCTCGCGGGGTAGTCCGTCGGCTTCGGCGGGGCGGAGGACCAGTTGGCCGGAGTCCAGCAGGGCCAGGACGCCTGCCTGGCCCTTGCCCGCGGCCAGGACGCGGACGCTTCGGCCCAGCCAGAGGCGGGCGTCGATCTCCTGTTGCGGGCGGTTGAGGACGTGCAGGAGGTCTTCGAGGGTCGGGTCCAGGGAGCGCGGGCCGCCCAGGCCGCGGGCGGCCAGCTGGCGCCAGACCTGGTCTTCCACGGCGCGGCGTTCCTCGCGGGTCTTGCCCGGCGAGGGGACTTTCAAGACCAGAGGCATCGTCTCCAGGCCCAGGTGGTCCCAGAGGACGTCGAACTCCAGCGTGGAGATGATCACCGGGTCGCGCGTGTCGCTCGTCCCGAGGTCCAAGCCGAACAGAGTCATCAGTCGGTCGTGCTCTCCCCGATCACGGGCAGCGAGTAGCTGCCCACGCCGTAGATGTCGTCTTGTTCGCGGAGGTAGTCGGCAGCCTTGTGCTCCAGGTCCTCCTCGTCCTCGCCCTTGCGCGGGCCCATGCCGCCGAAGGGGTCGAACGACTGCGGCATCGGCACGGCCCGCTTGTGGACCTGGTCACCGGCGGCAGCGGTACCGGCCGCGCCCATCGAGCCCATCGCGGAGCTCGGCTGGCCGGCGACACCGGCGGCGCCGCCGTGCGTGGGCATCGGGGCGGCACCCACCGACGAGACGGCGGTCGCGCCCTCCTCCATCGCCTTGTCCGAGGAGCCCGAGGAGTTCGAGGAACGGCCCGCGCGCTGACCCGGCACGCCGACACCTGCGGTACCCGTGCTGGAAGGACCGGACGTGCCGGCCGACGACACGGAGGTCGTCGTGCCCTTCGAAGCGGCGGGTGGGGTCGCGACGCCGGAGGTGCGCGTCGAAGGACCTGAGGCGGCACCGCGCGGCGGCGTCACCGCGGCGCCGCGGCTGCCCGAGCCGGTGCGGGCGCGCGGGACGCCACCAACGGACCCGTTCGGGCCGACGACCCAGGCTCCGGACGGGCCCACGGAGGCGCCGCCGCCGTGCGTCACGCCGGTGCCGCTGATCTGCAGCTGCGGTGGCTGGGTGAACTGGCCCAGCGTCGAGGTGTTCGAGGTCGTGGACGACGCGTAGGTGGTCATGACCTCACGGGCGCGGCGCTCGGCGGCGTCCTGGGCCGCCTCCTGCTTCTCGTGGTCGGTCTGGCCGCCGAAGAGGTGGGTGAGGCCGGTGACCAGCGCGCCCGGCTGTTCGGAGGTCACGGTGACCGGGGGCGGCATGTCCGCGCGGGCCTTCGAGATGTGGCCCGCCTGCAGCTCGGCCGAGTAGCGCATGACGTCCGCGCCGGTGCGGGCGCTGTCCGCCCAGGCGGCGATCGGGTTCAGGCCGGCCTGCGCCATCTCGGAGGCCTTGCCCTCCCACTTCGCGCCCGACAGCGTGATGCCGTTGTGCAGGTCGTCGTTGATCTCGGACAACGCGGCTGAGACGCCCTGCCAGCGCTCCATCGACGCGAACGAGGCGGAGGGGCCGGGACCTGCGTTGATGCGGTCGTACAGCTCTTTGTGGCTGAAGCCCTGCCAGCGGTGTTCGGTCATCCTCAGCACCCGCTCTTGTTCATCATGCCGGTGTTGTCGCCCTCGACCACCTGGTACTGCCGCTCGATCTGGTTCAGGTTGTCCATCGCCGTCTTGAGCTGCTTCTGGTAGTTCAGCAACGCCTGCAGCGCCGAGTCCCCGTCGGAGATCGACCGGTCGTTGAACTTCTCGGCGGCCTCCTGGCTGACCGGGTCACCGGCCCACGGCCGGACGCGGAACTCGGTGATCGCCATCTCGATCTGCTTGTCGAGTTTGATCAGTGCCGCGGAGAAGGTGCTGCGCAACGCCGGAATCGCCTCTGGTTCCACGTTCAGCTGATGCTGGACGGGTGGCGAGGAATCTGCCCCGCTGCGTCCCCCTGGCGGCATCGTGAGACCTCCGGCGGTTGTGCGTACAAGCGCGTCGACACTCTAACCACCGAAAGTAACGCTGGGGAGTGGGATCAGTGACATCCGCCCGTGTGGGTCAGCGCTTCTGGAGCAAACTGGCCATCGCCGCCTCGGCCACCCGCTGGGCCCCGAGGCAAAGATGATCTTGTTGTACCGCAGTGGAATTCCCTCCGTCGCGGAACATGACGTCGAGGAACTGCCCGTCGGCGATGTCGATCTCCACGTTGCAGACGTCGTCGATGTCGGGTGTGCGGACGGTAATCGCCGCGAATCCCTCGATCGAACCCACCGTGTAATCCACCTGGGCGTTCTCCGAGAGCCACACATCCGCTCCGGACACCAGCACGAGTGCGATCCGGGCGACGTTGCCGCTGGTCGTGCTCCGGATCGTGCACGCCTTCGCGCCGCCGAAGCTCGTCTCGACGTACGGGCTGGGCGGGTTGTCCAGGCTCAGCGACGTGCGCTGCTCAGACGTGAGGACCGCGCACGGGTCCACGGCGTCGAGCGGCACGTCACGCGGCCGTTGCGGGAAGTCCATCTGCGCGGAGGACGTCGTGGTCGACGGCGGCGGTGTGGTGCCGGCCGCGTTCTGCTCGGGCTTGGCCGGCGTGCACCCGGCCAGCGCCACCGCGACGACGAGGAGCGCTGCGATCCGCATGGCCGGTCACCGTAGCTGGTCAGGAGCGGGGTCGGTCGCGAGCCGCGACCACAGCAGCATGTCTTCGCGCTGATCATCGACGAGCGTCTCGTCGCGAAGACGACCCTCCTGAGTGAACCCGCACTTCTCCGCCACGCGCTGCGACGCCTTGTTCGACACCGCGTGCTTGTAGGTGATCCGGTGCATGTCCATCGCGCCGTACGCCCACCCCAGCACCGCGTTGAGCGCGGTCGGCAGCACGCCCTTGCCCCGGTGCTTCGGCTGGGTCCAGCAGGTCACCTCGCCGAGCCCGTACTTCATGTCGAGATCGCGGATCACGATGCCGGCCACCACCTCGGACGTCACCGCGTCGCACACCGCCCACGAGAAGCGGTAGCCGTACTTCCAGCCGTTGGTCATGAACACGATGAAGATCTCCGCGGCCGGAGCACCGTCGATGCCCATCCGCTCCAGGTAGCGGTTGGTGTCCTCGTCCGCATACGCCTCGACGATCGCGGGGATGTCGTTGATGCGGTCGTCGTTCCGGAAGGCACGCAGGTAGTACTCGCCCGCGTTGATCTCAACTGGCTCCACGGGCCTGAGGCTAATGGTCTCCGGTGAACCCGTCGTGCCGTTCCGCGAGATCGTCGAGCTCGGTCCGGTGCGCCGACGCGGGCGTGCCGTCCGGCGCGGTGGTCAGCTCGATCACCCAGTCCACGTCCTCGGCGTCGTCCTCACCCGCCAGCATGTCCCGGTGCACCGCGCACGGACCCCAGCCGTCCGCCAGCAACGACGCGGCCAGCTCCTCGGCCTCGTCGCGGTCCGGCAGGATCAGCAGCACGGTCGGCGGGATCAGTCCGCGCACCGCCAGCGCCGTCCGCAACGCGGCCGTGTCCGGCACGTGCACACCGTCCAGCCCGGCCTCGCACGCAGCGACAACGTTCTCCTCGGTGTCGTCGCAGAACACCGCGGTCGGGTACCCGAGCTCGTCGAGCACCCGCCGGAAGACCGCGGGATCGGGCTTCGCGACACCGAGCCGGGCCGAGCTGAAGATCGCGTCGAACTCCGCGTCCAGGCCGAGCAGGACGAGATCCGCCTCCAGCCGCGTGGTCGCGTTCGACAGCAACGCCACGAAGCACTGCCCCCGCGCGGCCCGCACCAGCGCCAACGCCTCGGCGATCACCTCGCCGGCCGGAGCGTCCCAGCCGGCCTCGTCCTGCCACTGCTCGTGGGAGATCTCACCGATGACGGCGCGCCGCAGCAGCGACGGCTCGAAGGCGACCGAGGCGATCTCCGGCGGCACGGGCGGAAACGCGCGCAGCACACCGTCGAGATCCAGCAACAGCAACGGTTTCAGCGTCGGCGTCCGTTCCACTGGCCCCACAGGATCGCCACCGCGGGGATGAGCAGGAAGATCAACGGGTTCCGCAGCACCGCGAAGAACAGGATCACCACGGCCACGCCCACGATCGGCACGACCGCACCTTCCCACCGGCGCGCGGGCGCGCGGGACGGCTCGGGGAACATCGGCATCGGGGTCGCGAACTGCGGACGCGGGTCCGGCAGGTCGTGGAACAACGCCATCAGCTCGCCGCGGGTCTTCGCGGTCGTGATCTTCGCGGACCGATCGCCGTACTCGGTGATGTCGATGCGGCCCGCGCTCATGTGCTCGCCGAGCACCTGCAACGCCTGGCTGCGCTCGGTGTCGCCGATGCGGATGTCCCTGGACGGGTCGCTCACCCTTCAATCGTAGGCGAGTAGGTGAGCGACCCGACCGGTCAGTCCTTCAGCTCGCAGATCACGGTGCCCTGCGTGATCGGGTCACCCGGAGCGGCCGCGAGACCCGTCACGGTGCCCGCCTTGTGCGCCGTCACCGGGTTCTCCATCTTCATGGCCTCAAGCACCACGATCAGGTCGCCCGCCTCGACGGTCTGCCCGTCCTCGACGGCCACCTTCACGATCGTGCCCTGCATCGGCGCGGCCACCGCGTCACCCGACACCGCCGCGGCCTTACCGCCACCACGCGTCGACTTCGGCTTCTTCGCGGCAGCGGCAGCAGGCCGGCCACCACCAACGGCGAGGTCACCCGGCAGCGACACCTCAAGCCGACGCCCGCCCACCTCGACCACCACGGTCTGCCGCGGCGTCTCCTCGGAAACCTCCGAGCCACCACCGGCGAACGGCGCGATCTGGTTGTCGAACTCGGTCTCGATCCACCGCGTGTGCACGGTGAAGCCCTCGGGCTTCTCGGCGGTGAACGCCGCGTCGCGCACGATCACCCGGTGGAACGGCAGCACGGTCGCCATGCCCTCGACGACCATCTCGTCGAGCGCGCGGCGGGCACGGGCCAGCGCCTCGTCTCGGTTCTCGCCGGTCACGATCAGCTTTGCCAGCAACGAGTCGAACTGCCCGCCGATGACCGAACCGGTCTCGACACCGGCGTCGACGCGCACACCCGGACCGGACGGCGCCACGAAAGAGGTCACGGTGCCCGGCGCGGGCAGGAAGCCGCGACCGGCGTCCTCACCGTTGATGCGGAACTCGATGGAGTGCGAGCGCGGCGTCGGGTCCTCGGTCCACCGCAGCTTCTCCCCGGCGGCGATGCGGAACTGCTCGCGCACCAGGTCGATGCCGGTCGTCTCCTCCGACACCGGGTGTTCGACCTGCAGCCGGGTGTTGACCTCCAGGAACGAGATCGACCCGTCCAGTCCGACGAGGTACTCGACCGTGCCGGCGCCGTGGTAGCCGGCTTCCAGGCAGATCGCGCGAGCCGAGGAGTGGATCGTCGCGCGCTGCTCGTCGGTCAGGAACGGCGCGGGCGCCTCCTCGACCAGCTTCTGGTGGCGGCGTTGCAGGGAGCAGTCGCGTGTGCCGACCACGATCACGTTGCCGTGGGTGTCGGCGAGGACCTGCGCCTCGACGTGGCGCGGCTTGTCCAGGTAGCGCTCGACGAAGCACTCGCCGCGGCCGAACGCCGTGACGGCCTCGCGCACCGCGGAGTCGAACAGTTCGGGAATCTCTTCCAACGTCCGCGCGACCTTCAGGCCACGACCGCCACCACCGAACGCCGCCTTGATCGCGACGGGCAGGCCGTGCTCGGACGCGAACGCGATGATCTCGTCCGGACCGGAGACCGGGTCCTTGGTGCCGGGCACCAGCGGTGCACCGGCGCGCATCGCGATGTGCCGCGCGGTCACCTTGTCACCGAGGTCGCGGATCGCCTGGGGCGTCGGGCCGATCCAGATCAGCCCCGCGTCCAGCACGGCCTGCGCGAAGTCGGCGTTCTCGGACAGGAAGCCGTAACCGGGGTGCACGGAATCCGCACCGGACTGAGCGGCGGCGGCCAGCACCTTCTCGAACGACAGGTAGCTCTCTCCAGGCGTGTTGCCACCCAGGGCGAACGCCTCGTCGGCGAGCCGGACGAACGGCGCGTCCCGGTCGGGGTCGGCGTAGACGGCGACGCTCGTCAGACCGGCGTCACGGCAGGCGCGGATGACCCGGACGGCGATCTCACCGCGGTTGGCGATGAGGACCTTGCGCAGCGACACGGCGTCGTACCTCCTGCTGGACCGGTAATTACGGCTCTGGCTGGTGCCGCAGTCTACGGAAATCGGTGAACTTCGAGAGGGAGAGACGGCTCACTTCACAACCATCCTGGGCCCATCCGCCACAATCTGCGACGTGGGTGGATCCAGGTCGCTGCAGGTGGTCGCCGTCGTTGCCGCCGTGGTCGTCGTCGCGGGGGTGGTGTTCGCCTATTTCCAGCGCCCGAACAACACCGATTCAGGTCAATCCGGCACCGACTCCGGAATGCGCTGCGGTACCACCGTCTGCCAGGTCATCATCGGCAAATCGGTGGGCAAGGACCTGGTCGAGCTGCTCGGCGGCACCGGCGGCGGGCGGATCAGGGTGACCGGCGAGACCGGTCCGTTCATCTTCGAGATGACCATCGCCGAGTCCGGTGCGGCGGTGAACGGCGACTCGCTGCAGTGCTCCGACGGAACGGTCAGCGTGTGCCTGGTGCGCGGGGAGCACGCCGGCGACTGGCACGGCGAGGTGCTGATCCGCAGGGACGGCACGTGGTCCCGCGCGCAGGCGGGCTATCTCGCCAACGCCGGGTTCCTCGGGCTGCACGACGTCAACGAGGACGGCACCGGAGACGTCGTCGCCTCCCAGCTCGCGTGCGACGGCCAGTGCAAGAACGCCTACGTGCAGGTGTATTCCGTGCTGGGGCCGGACATCGGCTGTACGACAACGGCACCGTCACGGGAACAGCTGGTGGGCTGGCCCGTGCCGGTGCCGAAGATGTCGCAGCTTCGTCCGTGCGCTGATTCTTAGGCGTTGACGAGTTCCTTCTCGGTGGAAGGCTCCTCGATCAGTCCTTCGCTCCGCGCCACCAGCACCGGCACGGTGATCTGGCCGGCCACGTTGGTCGCGGTGCGGATCATGTCGAGGATCGGGTCGATCGCGTAGACCACGGCCACACCGGTCGCGATCACCTGCGGCGGCAGGCCGACGACGCTCAAAGTCAGCGTGAGCATCGTGTACCAGCCGGTCGTGCCCGCGGTCGCCAGAGCGCCGAACACGGCGACGAGCACGATGCCGACGTACTGCCACACCGAGAGCTGGATGCCGAACAGGTTCGCGATGAAGATCGTCGCGACGGCCGGGTAGACCGCGGCGCAACCGTCCATCTTGGTCGTCGTGCCCAGCGGCACGGCGAAGTTCGCGTACTCCTGCGAGACACCGAGATCAGTGGCTGCCTTGCGGGACAACGGAAGCGTGGCACCCGACGAGCGCGAGACGAACGCGAACTGGATCGCCGTGCCCGCCTTGCGGAAGAACTCGACCGGCGAGGTCTTGCCGACGAACTTGAGCAGCACCGGGTACACGACGAACAGCACCAGCAACGTGCCGACGTACACAGCGAGGATCAACGAGAACAGCGGCTTCACGAACGAGTTGCCGTACGACGCGACGGCGTTGCCGATGAGGCCGAAGATGCCGATCGGCGCCAGCAGGATGATCCAGCCGACGACCTTCTGCACGATGTCGAAGAACGAGCGAACCAGGTTCGTGAACGGCGCGGCCTTCTCACCGAGCGCGTAGGCGGCGAACCCGACCAGCACCGCGATGAACACGACCTGCAGCACGTCGCCCTCGGTGAACGCGCTGAAGATGTTGGTGGGCACCAGGTTGTCGAGCAACGCCTGCCACGAGCCGGACGCGCGCTTGGCCAGCTTGTCGACCGCACCGGCGGCGGGCTCGATCTGCAGCCCCGCGCCGGGCCTGATGATCGCGGCGACCGCGATGCCGATCAGCACGGCGATGAACGACGTGATGGCGAACCACAGGAACGTCTTGCCGCCGAGCCGCGCGGCGGTGCGGCCGCCGCCGAGGTTCCGCAGTGACGCGATGCCGACGACGATCGCGGTGAACACCAGCGGGATCACGGTCAGCTGCAGCAGCGCCGTGAAGGTGGAGCCGATCTTGGCGAGGACGGGCGCGAGCCACGTGCCCTTGCCGAGCCAGCCGGCGAGCGCGCCGAGGACGAGCGCGCCGAGAACTGTGAATCCGAAGACCTTGGGCTTGCGGTATGTCTGGACGAACGACACTGGAACATCTCCTGGGCAGGGATGAGCGAAAGGGGGCGTCGGGAGCGGTCAGCTCCGACAGCCCGTGCTCGTCCTGCGTGCCAGGTCGATGTGCCTGCGACGCGTCAAATACTCGTTCACCGCGTACCCCCAACGCGTGCGTTGAGGGCAGTCTTCCCCGATCGGGTGAACTGTGACCAGGGCGACCAAGATGTGGACGCCGGTACGCCTGCCACGCGCTCAGCGGGCGGACGCGCCGGACGCGCTCACCAGAGCGAGGACACCGCCACGCCGATCTCGCCGAGCAGACGCCGGGTCAGCGGCAGGCTGATGCCGATCACCGACGAGTGGTCGCCGTCGATGCCGTCGATGAACCAGCCACCGCGCCCGTCGATCGTGAACCCGCCCGCGACGTGCAGCGGCTCACCCGTCGCGATGTACGCCTCGAGCTCCTCGTCCGTCGGCGTGCCGAACCGCACCGTCGTCGACTCGGCAGCGGACGCGCGGTCGATCACGGCACCGCCGGAGACCCGCAGCACGGTGTGCCCGGTGATCAACGAGCCGCTCTTGCCCGCGACCCGCCGCCACCGCTCCCGCGCGACCTCGGCCGTGCCGGGCTTGCCCACGAGCTCGCCCTCGAACAGCAGCATCGAGTCGCAGCCGACGACCACGCACTCGTCGTCGTGCTCGATCGCCTCCGCCTTGGCCGCGGACAACGCGACGACGGTCTCCTCGGGCGAGGGGTTGGACAGCGACGCGACCAGCGCGTCCTCGTCCACCCCGGACACGCGGACGACGGGCTCGACGCCGGCGGCTCGCAGGACGTCAAGACGGGCGGATGACTGGGAGGCCAGGATCAGACGCACCAGCGGAGTCTCGCACGCCCGTCTCGCGCCTCATCAGCACCGCCGCGATCACCCCGATGACCGTCGACGCGACCAGCATCAGCAACGAGACGCGCGTGGCCGCGGTGAAGTCACCGGTCGCCGCCAGCCCGACCTGCAGCACCGCACCGGTGGCCGCGCTGCCGAGCACGCCGCCGAACCGCCGCGCGGTGTTGTAAATCCCGGCACCCGCGCCCATCAGCTGCGGATCGAGCGTCTTCGTGGAGATGTTGGTGAGCGGCGAGTAGACCAGCCCCATGCCGCAGCCCACCGCGACGAGCGCCGGCAGCATCGCCCACGGCGACCCGTCCAGCTGCAGCGTCATGACCGCGATGCCGCCCCCGAGCAGGGTGAAGCCGACGACCGGCAAGTACTTCGCTTGCGGCCCGTTCGACAGTCGTCCCGCGAAGAAAGCCACCACACCGGACATCAGCGAGGTCGGTGCGGTGAGCAGACCCGCCTCGAACGCCGAGAACTTCGGCACGGTCTGCACGAACAGCACGAGCGGCACGAACAGCCCGGTGACGGAGAAGTCGATGATCATGCTGGCGACGTTGCCGAGCGAGAAGTTCCGGTTGCGGAAGATCCGCAACGGCAGGAGCGGCTCGGGGTTGCGCGCCGCCGCCTGCCACAGCACGAACACCACCAGCAGCACCACGCCCGCGATGATGATCTCGGGGATCGTGATCGGGCCCGCGACCCGGCCCCACTTGTAGTGCTCGCCGTTCTGCACGCCGAACACCAGCAGCCCGAGTCCGAAGCAGCACAGCAGGATGCCGAGCACGTCGAACCGGTGCGACCGCCCTGGCTGCCAGTCCGGCACCCAGCGCAGCACCATCGTCATGGCGAGCACACCGAGCGGGATGTTGACGAAGAAGATCCACTCCCAGCCGAGCTGCGTCACGAGGATGCCACCGAGCAGCGGCCCCGACACCGTCGCGAACCCGGCGACCGACCCCCACATGCCGAGCGCGGCACCGCGTTTGTGCGGTGGGAACAGGTGCGTGATGAACGCCATCGTCTGCGGGGTCATGGCCGCGGCGCCCAGTCCCTGCACCGCGCGGGCGGCGATCAGCACCTCGGCACTGCCCGCGAGGCCGCAGGCCAGCGAGGCGAGCACGAAGATCGTGAGCCCGATGAGGTAGACCCGCTTCGGCCCGTACCGGTCGCCGAGCCTCCCGGTCAGCAGCAACGGCACCGCGAACGTCAGCAGGTACGCGCTGTTGACCCAGATGATGTCGTTGAGCGACGCGTGCAGACCCTCGATCATCGCCGGCATCGCGACGTTCACGATGGTCGTGTCCAGCAGGATCATGAAGAAGCCGACGCAGAGCGCGGAGATCGCGCGCCAGGCGGTCCGGTCGGTTCGAGTAGTACTACTGATGCGCGCTCACCCCCTCCATCGGCACCCTCGACAGAGTGAAGCGCTGGGTGCTTGTCCTCACCGAACGCGGTTCCGATCGCGAAGGCAAGCGCAGACGGATCGCGGCACTGCTCGTCGGGCTGTGTGTCCTCGTCGGGTCGTGGGCCGTCGGAACCGTGCTCGCGAGCGACCCCATCGGGTACGGCGTACCCATCTGGCCGTTCGCCGACACCGTCGATCGCGCGGAGAACGCGCTGCTGGGGCAGGTCGTGCACGCCGTGCGCGACAACCTGCCGCTGGACCACGAGCACGTTCAGGTGCTGCGCAGGACCGATGCGTACGGCAGCGAGTTCTTCACGCTGAAGCTGAAGGTCGACGGCGAGTTCCGCTGTCGCGAAGTCGCCGTCGGCCTCAACGTGAGCAGCCGCCGGGTCAGTTGTTCCTGATTTGCCATGAGGGTGACCTTCATGAACCTCAGGTTCATGAAGGTCACCCTCATGGCTTCAAATGATCAGTTGGGGAAGCCGGAGGCGCGCCAGGCGCCGGGGCCCGGCTGGAGGGGCCGGCGGACCCGGCGAGCCGGGTTCGCCCACTCGGAGCGTTGGCCGGGCTTGTCCTCGACGGGCGCGGCCGCAGCCAGCCCGGCGATCACCGCGGTCAGCGCCGCCAGCTGGTGGTCGTCAGGGGTGCCCTTGACGACCCGGAGCAGTGGCCTTTCCTCGGGCGCGGTCACAGCGGGATGTTCCCGTGCTTCTTGGGCGGCAGCGTCTCCCGCTTGTCCCGCAGCATCGACAACGCCCGCGCCACGTAACCGCGGGTGTACGACGGCGGGATCACCGAGTCGACGTACCCGCGCTCAGCGGCGACGTACGGGTTGCACAGCGTGTCCTCGTACTCCTGCTGGAGCTGGGCGCGCAGGGCGTCGACGTCCTCACCGTTCGCGGCGGCACTGGCCAACGTCTTGCGGTGCACGATGTTCGCCGCACCACTCGCCCCCATGACCGCGATCTGCGCGGTCGGCCACGCGAGGTTGATGTCGGCGCCGAGGTGCTTGGAGCCCATGACGTCGTACGCGCCGCCGTACGCCTTGCGCGTGATGACGGTGACCAGCGGAACGGTGGCCTCGGCGTAGGCGTAGATCAGCTTGGCGCCGCGCCGGATGATGCCGTTCCACTCCTGGTCGGTGCCGGGCAGGAAGCCGGGCACGTCGACGAACGTGAGCACCGGGATGTTGAACGCGTCGCAGGTGCGCACGAACCGCGCGGCCTTCTCGGAGGCGTCGATGTCGAGGCAGCCGGCGAACTGCGTGGGCTGGTTCGCGACGACACCGACCGAGTGACCGTCCACGCGGCCGAAGCCGACCAGGATGTTCGGCGCGAACAGCGGCTGGACCTCCAGGAAGTCGCCGTCGTCGAGCACGCGGCTGATGACCTCGTGCATGTCGTACGGCTGGTTCGCGGAGTCCGGGATGAGCGTGTCGAGCTCTTTGTCGGTGTCCGTGATCGCGTCGCTGATCGAGCCCTCGGTCAGGGTTCCCTCGAACGCGGGCGAGTCGCTGAGGTTGTTCGACGGCAGGTAGCTCAGGAGCTCCTTGACGTACGAGATCGCGTCTTCCTCGTCGCTGCCGAGGTAGTGCGCGTTGCCCGACTTGGTGTTGTGCGTGCGACCGCCGCCGAGCTCCTCGAACGTCACGTCCTCGCCGGTGACGGTCTTGATGACGTCCGGGCCGGTGATGAACATGTGCGAGGTCTGGTCGACCATCACCACGAAGTCGGTCAGCGCGGGCGAGTAGACGTGGCCACCCGCGTTGGAGCCCATGATCAGCGAGATCTGCGGGATCACGCCGGACGCGCGGACGTTGCGGGTGAAGATCTCGCCGTAGAGGCCGAGCGAGACGACACCCTCCTGGATGCGCGCGCCGCCGCCCTCGTTGATGCCGACGATCGGCCGGCCGGTCTTGATCGCCAGGTCCATGATCTTGACGATCTTCTCGCCGTAGACCTCGCCGAGCGACCCGCCGAAGACCGTGACGTCCTGGGAGAACACGCACACCGGACGGCCGTCGACGGTGCCGTAGCCGGTCACCACGCCGTCGCCGTACGGGCGGTTCTTCTCCTGTCCGAAGTTGGTGGACCGGTGCCGCGCCAGCTCGTCCAGTTCGACGAACGAACCGGGGTCGAGCAGGAGGTCGATGCGCTCGCGGGCTGTCTTCTTGCCCTTCGCGTGCTGCTTTTCGACCGCGCGTGCCGAGCCGGCGTGAACCGCCTCGTCGTTGCGCCGGTAGAGGTCAACGAGCTTGCCCGCGGTGGTGTGGACGTCGGGGGCGTCCGCGGGAACGGTCCCGATCGGCTCGGTCGCACTGCTCATGGGCTCGCAGCCTAACGAGAGCATTGCGGAACCGCCCCGTGCAGTTGTCCAGGTCACGGCAACCTGTTGGTCATCTCTTATCGCACGTACCCTCTCTCGTTCCAATAGCCTGGCGCGATGGACACCGCACTCGACGCCGAGGCGCTGCGCGCGCGGCTGGTAGCACCCAACGGTCCGTACTCCGCGCTTGACGTCGTGGAATCCACCCGGTCGACGAACGCGGACCTCGCGAAGGCAGCCGTCGAAGGCGCCGCCGACCGCACCGTGCTGATCGCGTTGGAGCAGACCGCGGGCCAGGGCCGCCGCGGCCGCACCTGGTCGTCGCCTCCGGGCGGGCTCTACGTCAGCGTGCTGTTCCGGCCGACCGACGTGCACCCGCAGCGGTTGCCGTGGCTGAACCTCATCGCCGGGCTGGCGCTCGTCCGGGTCGCCCAGTCGGTCGGCGTCGAGGCGACGTTGAAGTGGCCGAACGACCTGCTGCTCGGCCCGAAGAGGGAGAAGGGCGCCGGGATCCTGTCCGAGATCACCGCCGGCGTCGCGCAGGCCGTCGTCGTCGGCATCGGCCTGAACGTGGCCAAGCTGCCGGACGACGTGCAGCCCGCGCCCGGTGGGCTCGAGCCGACCTCGCTGGAGTCCGCTGGTGCAACGGAACTTGATCGTGCCGAGCTGGCGTTCCGGTTGCTCGTCGAACTGGCCCAGCTGGAAGGCGTGTGGCGCAAGAACGGCGGCGACGCGTTCGAGTCCGGTGTGCTGGAGGAGTACCAGGAGCACTGCGCGACCGTCGGCGAGCGCGTGCGCGTGGAACTTTCAGGTGGCGTTCAGCTTCTCGGGGTGGCGCAGCGCATCGAGGCCGACGGGACGCTGGTCGTGCGCGGCACCGATGGGGTGGATCACGGCGTGTCCGCTGGTGACGTGGTGCATTTGCGCCCGGCGTGATTAGGGTTGGCCCATGGCCTATCCCGACGACCTGCTGAGCTCCGGCGAGCACGTCGTGATCCACAAGCACCCCCACTGGAAGATGCTGATCTTCCCGGTGTTCTGGCTGCTGGTGGTGGTCGCGCTCGGCACCTATCTGGCAGGGCTCGTCGTTGACCAGTCGTGGGCCACCGTCGCGTGGATCGTGCTGACCGTGCTCGGCGTCGTGCTGATCCTGTGGCTGACGATCGCGCCGCTGGTCCGCTGGCGCACGACGCACTTCATCATCACCTCGGACCGCGTGATGTACCGCGAGGGCGTGTTCAAGCGCACAGGCCTCGACATCCCTTTGGCGCGTGTGAACAGCGTCCGCTTCGAGCACAGTCTGATGGACCGCGTGCTGGGCTGCGGCACGCTCATCATCGAGTCGGCGTCGGACGAGCCGCTCGAGTTCGACGACATCCCGTCCGTGGAGAAGGTGCACACGATGCTGTACCGCGAGGTGAACGACAACCCCGACGACGACTACCAGCCCGGGGCGCTCGATGGGCGCGCGTGAGGTCGGATTGCCGGACGTGGTTCGGTCCGGGTCGCTGCCCTCTCGGGTGACGATCTGGGAGGTCGGGGCTCGGGACGGGCTGCAGAACGAGTCCGTTGTGGTGCCGGTTGCGGTGAAGCTGGAGTTCTTGGATCGGCTGGCTGCTGCTGGACTGTCCGTTTTGGAGGCCACGTCGTTTGTGCACCCCAAGTGGGTGCCGCAGTTGGCTGATGCTGCTGAGTTGCTGTCCGGGTTGGACGCGCGGCCAGGGGTGGTCTATCCCGTGTTGGTGCCCAACGAGCGGGGGCTCGATCGGGCGTTGGAGGCTGGGGTCTCGCACATTGCGATCTTCGCTTCGGCTACCGAGACCTTTGCTTCTCGCAACCTGAACCGGACGTTGGACTCGCAGTTCGAGATGTTCGAGCCGACGGTCGAGCGGGCGTTGGCTGCCGGCATGGACGTTCGTGGGTATGTGTCGATGTGCTTCGGCGACCCCTGGGAGGGCGCTGTTGCGCGGTCTCAGGTTGTGGCTGTTGGGGAGCGGTTGTTGGAGATGGGGTGCTCTCAACTGTCGTTGGGGGACACCATCGGGGTTGCCACGCCTGGGCAGGTTGAGTCGTTGCTGGAAGGCTTCCGGGACGTGACTCGGCTGGCTGTCCACTTCCATGACACCTACGGGCAGGCGTTGTCCAACACGTTGGCCGCCTTGCGTTGTGGGGTCACGACTGTGGACTCCTCTGCTGGCGGGCTGGGTGGGTGTCCGTATGCGGAGTCGGCCACCGGGAACCTCGCCACCGAGGATCTGGTGTGGATGCTCGACGGGCTCGGCATCGAGACCGGGGTCGACCTGGACAAGCTGGTTGAGACTTCGGTTTGGATGGCTGAGCAGTTGGGGCGGCCCAGCCCGTCGCGGGTCGTCAGGGCTCTGGCCAAGTGAAGGTTGTCGAGCTGACTTCTGAGACCTGGGCGTTGGCCGAGGGCTTGTTCAGTTCCAGCAAGACTGTTGAGTGGTGTTTCTGCACGTGGTTCATGCAGACCAACAAGGAGATGGACGGCGGGGACAACCGGGCTGTGTTGAAGGCTCGGTTGGGGTCGCCGATCGGGTTGCTCGCGGTGGACGGATCTGAGGCTGTCGGATGGGTTGCCGTTGCTCCGCGGGCCTCGTATTCGCGGTTGGCGCGGTCGAAGATCACTGCGCCGGTGTCCGAGGACATCTCTGACGTGTGGTCGGTGACTTGCTTCTATGTTCGGCGGGACTCGCGGCGTCAGGGCGTGACTTCGCTGCTGTTGGACGCTGCTGTGTCCCATGCGGCCAAGGCCGGGGCTCGGGCTGTCGAGGGGTATCCGATCGATACCGAGGGACGCAAGCTGCAGGCTGGGGAGCTGTACCACGGGCGGTTGGAGATGTTCCTCGGCGCCGGGTTTGAGTTGGTTGAGAGGCGGGGGACTCGGCGGGCGTTGGTTCGTCGGGGGCTGTGATTTTGAGTCGCCTGGTCCGTGGCGTTCCCTGGCTTGCGGGTTGATGGCACGCCTGTTGCGTTGGGCGACCGCCGGTTCCGTAGGTGGGTTGCGTCCGTTGGTTGGTGTGCGCCGGGACCGCTCGGGAAGTACGGCTCGCCTTCGGCATCGCGTAAGGGCGTCTGGCTCACCCAGGTGCGTAAGGGGCCGGTGCGGGTGGTCAGGTCCTGGTTGTGAACATGCCGGTTGCCACGAACTTGTAGACCAGCTCGTCACCCCGGTGAGCCATGCCTGCGAACTCCACCAGGCCCAGGGTTGGCCTGGTCTTTGAGCGGCGGGCGCTCAGGACCTCGGCTGAGAAGGTCAGTGTGTCGCCTGCGTAGACCGGGGCCAGCCAGGACAGTTCGCGGCCGCCCGGTGAACCCTGGGAGGTGGAGTTGGAGAGGACCTTGTCCACCCAGCTCCGCATCCACAGGGAGGCTGTGTACCAGCCTGAGGCGGACAGGCCGCCGAAAATCGAGTTTCGGCCCGCTTCCTCGTCCAGGTGGAACGGCTGGGGGTCGAACTTCGTTGCGAAGTCCACCATCTCGTTCCGGTCGACTACGACCTCGCCGAGCGGGATGATTCGGCCGGCAGGCAGATCCTCGAAGGCGATCACGCGTTGATCGTAGTAACTGAATTCGCTCGGAACCGATCTAAAGGCGACGGCGTCCAAGAGCCCGAGCCCAGGGCTATGCGTGTGAGGGGGACTCGGTGGACGACCACCGTGCGCAGGTCGAGGAGCTGCTCGCCGACTACCGGCGCAGCCGCGAGCAGTTGGCGTCTGTTCAGCGTGAGCTTGCTGCTGTTGTCGGACGGGCCAGCAGTCCGGACGGGACGGTCACGGCTGTTGTGGGTGCCGGGGGGAAGCTCGCCTCGTTGGAGTTGTCCGAGTTGGCGTATCGGCGGCATCGGCCTGAGCAACTGGCCGAGTTGATCGTGCGGACTGTTGCCGCGGCTGCTGCTTCTGCTGCTGAGGACACGTACAAGGCGTTGAGCACGGTGTTGCCTGCGTCCACGGATCCTGCGGCGCTGGTTGCTGGGACCGCGAACCTGCAGCCTGCCGAGTACGAGGTGGACGACACCGAGACTGTGGATCTCGGTAGGCCTGTTCGGCGGCGTGTTGATGATGATGAGGACAACGAGCAACGGGAGAGCTGGCTCGACTCCGAGCTCATCGACAGGAGGGTGCGATGACCGGGTACCAGGCCGACCTCGAGCGGTTGGACGCCGGGGCCGGGGAGTTGCGCGGGTTTGCCGGGCAGGCCACGGAGATCGCTGGGGCGCTGGACAAGGCGTTGGCTGCGTTCGGGGCCTGTTGGGGTGATGACGCTGTTGGACGCAGTTTTGCGGCGTCGCACGAGAAGCCTTCTGGGGATGCGTCGGGGGCGTTGTCCGCGCTCGCGACGACGTTGGGGGACGTGGGCGACAAGCTCGCTGCTACTGCCGAGACGTACCGGCACGTTGAGCAGAGCAACGCGGCCGGGATGAGAAGGTTGGACGGCTGACCATGGGCATCGAGCTTCCCGCCGAACTCACCGAGGTGGCCGCCAAGGCCGGTGTCACGTGGCCCAAGGCGGACGAGGACGCCATGCGCGCCAGTGCCACCGCGTGGCGCGATGCGGGCGACAAGATCAAGGGCCTCGGCACTTCGTCTGATGGTGCGGCGAATCGTGCGTTGGAGGGGTTGAGCGGTTCTGCTGGTGACGCGGCTCGTGGCCGGTGGGCCAAGGTCGTGGCGCCGGACGGTGAGCTGCAGAAGGCTGCCCGCGGTTGTCATGCCGCCGCTGATCGTCTTGACCACGCCGCCCAGCAGGTGGGTGCCGCGAAGGTCGAGATCGTTCGCGAGCTGACGACGCTGGCCAAGAACAACGACGCCGCGCACGCTTCTGCTTCGGCGGGCAACCCCAACGCTTTGCTCGGGCTCGACACGTTGACGCGAGGTGCCGCGGCGAACGTCGCGAACCTCCAGAACACCCTGTCGTCGGCGATCCGCCTCGACAGCGGTGTGGACATGGGCCAGGCGTCGCCTCCGGTCAACACCGCGCCAGGCGCTCACGGGCCCGGCGGTGGCGGTGGTGGCGGCTTGCTCGGTCCGGTCGGGAACCTCGTCGGTGGCGTGGTGGCTCCGGTCGCCGGGGTTGTTGCTCCGGTCGTTGAGGCGGTTGCCCCGGTGGCTGGGGCGGTCACCGCTCCGGTGGCGCCGGTGGTTGGCGCTGTGACTGCGCCGGTCGCGCCGGTTGTCGGTGCCGTGACGGATGCCGCCGCTCCTGTTCTCAATGCGGCTGCTCCCGTGACCGCGCCTGCTGCGGCCGTTGTCGCGCCCGTCCTCGACTCCACGCCTGGTGTCCGCGACGCCGTCGGTCCGGTGCTGGACGCCGTTGATGGTCCTGGCGAGGGACACGGTCGTGGTGAGGGCGAAGGTCCGGGCCGTGGAAACGGTCAGGGCGAAGGCAGGCCTCAGGTCCTGCCCGGACTGGTCACCGAGGTGGGCCAGGCGGTTCCGCAGGTGGTCGCGCCGGTCGCGGACGTGATCCCGAGCGTTCAGGGCACCCTCGGGCCCATCGCCGAGAACACGACGCAGGCCTCGGCCGCGGTCCTCGACCCGACGCTGGTTCGCGGCGCCGAGATGCCCGGCCAGACGTCCGCCGCGCCTCAGGCCTCCGCGCCCGCGGCCCCGGCCGCACCCGCCGCCCCGAACGTCGGCAGCCCGCTCGGCGGTGCGCCGGTCGGTGGTCTGGGCGGTGCCGTTGGTGGTGCTGTGGGTGGTGCTGTGCCGTCGGCGGCTCCGGCTGCTGGGCAGCTCGGTGCGGTCGTTGGTCAGCAGCAGCAGGCGACTGGTCAGGCTCAGCAGGGTCAGGCGGCTCAGCAGGCCGCCAAGTCGCCTGAGGCCAGGGCTGCCGAGGCGAAGGTCGGCGAGGCCAAGGCAGCTGCCCAGGCCACGGCGGCCAAGACCGGTGTGCCGGGTGCCGTTTCGGCGACCGGTCAGGCTGTGGGCGGCCAGGTCGGCCAGGCGCTCGGCGGCCAGTCCGGCAACCAGCTTCCCGGCCAGGTCGGCAACCAGACCCCCGGTCAGCCAGGCCAAGGCGGCAACCAACCCTCCGGCCAGGGGCAGCAGGGTCAGACAGGCGGCAAGGACGCTCTCGCCAAGGACCCGGCCAAGGATCCCCTCAAGGACGCGCTGGCCAAGGATCCGGCACTCGGCGACCTCGGCTCCGACGCCGCCATTCCGGGCACCCAGAAGGTCGGCGAGACCATCGCTGCTCCTGCGGCTCCGGGGGCCGGAGTCGACCTCGGCACGGGAGCTCCGGTCGCGGGCGTGAACCACGGCGCCGGCGCTCACCAGACCGTTGCCTCGGCGCCGGTCGAGGGCGGTCACCAGAGCCCCCTCACCGATCGGCTCGAAAGCCGGGATCAGGCCCTGGCCGCCCCCGGCGTCGCTTACGACGTGGCTCGCCACTCCTTCAACGCGGCTGCGGTCGGCAGCTGGTTCATGGCGATTTTTCTGGGTTCGAACCAGGCCCCGCGCCTGTCCCGGAAGCCGGCCAGGCAGCTTCCCGCACCACCGCAGCAGGAAGAGCAGCAGACGGCCCCGACGTTCGCCCCGCAGGACCACCCGCAGGCGAGCCTGGTCGACACCGCCTTCCCCCAGTCCGCGACGACGACTGAAGGCCTCGGCAAGGACCACCCGATCGTGCAAGAGCTGATGGTCGGCTACGACCCGTTGGCCGGCATGCACGAACGCGACTGGGAGAGCCTCTTCCTCAACGAGGACGGCTCCCCGAGGTGGCCGCAGGAACGCGAGGGCGGCTACGAGGACAGCCAGCCCGACGTTCTGAAGGAAGGATCCGAGCTCGACCGGTTCGGCACCCCGGAAGGCCGCGTGCTGTCGGCGCTGAACACCCCGTACAAGGAACGTTCGCTGCCCCCGCAGGCCGCGGAAGAGGGCTACCACCGGTACCGCGTCACCAGGGATCTGCCCGTGCACCGCACGATCAGCGCGCCCTGGTTCGGCCAGCCCGGTGGCGGTGCCCGGTACCGCACCACCTACCCCGTCGCGGACCTCGTCGCGCTCGGCTACCTCACGGAGATCACCGCATGAACGTCGAGTCGCTGCCCGAGTGGCTGACCAGGATCGGCGTGCCCGAGGACGTCTTCAGCATCGGTGAGGAGGCGGACCAGCGCTGGTGCCTCCTCACCGACGAGGACGGCAAGGGTCACGAGGTGTTCTGGCAGGAGCAGGGCAACCGCTACGACTGGGCCCGGTTCGACGACGAGAGCGTGGCGTGCCACTACCTCTTCGGCCGGCTGGCGTGGGCTCAGGTAGCGCGCGGAACCCTCACCGTGCCAACAGCTTGAGCGCGGCCTCGTGCAGGTGGCCGTTCGACGTCAGCACGTTGCCGCCGTCGTAACGCTCCACACCGGACAGATCGGTGAAACGGCCACCTGCCTCGGTCACCAGCACCTGGAACGGGGCGATGTCCCACGGGTTCGCCACGGCCTCAGGTGCGAGGTCGATGGCGCCCTCGGCGACCAGGCAGTGCTGGTAGAAGTCGCCGAACGCGCGGCTTTCCCAGGTCGCGTCCACCAACGCCAAGAAGGCCTCGCGTGAGTGGTATTCCACCCACGTCTTGATGTCCGTTGTGGACACGTACGCGTCCTCAAGAGAGCGCACGCCGGACACGGAGATCGGGCGCGTGCCAGAAGAATCCGACGCGAAAGCGCCCGAACCCGCAGCCGCCCACCAACGGCGGCCCAGCGCGGGCGCGGACACGACACCCACGACCGGCACCCCGTCGACCACCAGGGCGATCAAAGAAGCCCACACAGGTACGCCGCGCAGGAAGTTCTTCGTGCCGTCGATCGGGTCGAGCACCCAGACGCGCGAGGCGTCCAGCGTGCCGCCGCGCTCCTCGCCCATGACGACGTCGTCCGGGCGTTCCGAAGTCAAGATCGAACGGATCGCGTCCTCGACCGCGACGTCGGCGTCCGTCACGGGCGTGCGGTCCGGTTTGCGCTCCACCGCGAGGTCGTGAGCGCGGAATCGTGCGGCGGTGATCGCGTCGGCGGCGTCGGCGAGGCGGAGGGCCAGTTCGAGATCAGCATCGTGGCGTGACACGCGGCGATCGTTCCACGAATACGCTGGGCGCCGTGAGCGTGGTGTTGCTGGCCGAGGACGATCCGGCCATCGCGGAACCGCTCTCCCGCGCGCTGACGCGGGAGGGTTATTCAGTGCAGGTCGTGGGGGACGGGCCGAGTGCCTTCGAAGCCGCGGTCGCCGGGGGCATCGACCTCCTGGTGCTCGATCTCGGGCTGCCCGGCATGGACGGTCTGGAGGTCTGCCGCAGACTCCGGCAGAACGGCAGAGGCATCCCCGTGCTGATGCTCACAGCTCGTGCGGACGAGGTCGACTTCGTCGTCGGGCTCGACGCGGGTGCGGACGACTACGTGGCGAAGCCCTTCCGCCTCGCCGAGCTGATGGCCCGCATCCGGGCCCTGCTGCGCCGCCGCGCGCCCGGAACGCTGGAGGTCAACGGCGTGCGCGTCGACCTGGCCGCCCGCCGCGTGACCGTCGACGGCGGTGAGATCCAGCTCGCGAACAAGGAGTTCGAGCTCCTCAAGGTGCTCATCCAGCGCGCGGGCCAGGTCGTGAGCCGCGACGAGATCCTCTCCGAGGTCTGGAACGACCCGGACCTCAAGGGCAGCAAGACGCTCGACATGCACATGTCGTGGCTGCGCAGGAAGCTCGGCGACGGCACCCCGAACTCCGCCGAGAAGCGCATCGCGACCGTGCGCGGCCGCGGTTTCCGCTTCAACGCCGACTGATGCGCCGCCGGATACTGCGGGCGATCCTGCTCGCCGTTGCCGTCACGGGGATCGTGCTCGGCCTCCCGCTGGGCTACTCGGCGTTGCAGCTGGTCGAAGACAACGCCCGCGGCGACCTGGCCGAGGACGCCCAGAGGATCGCGACCCTCCTCGACGACCAGCTCGCCAACCGCCAGAGCGTCGACGTCGAGGCCGTCAAGATCGTCATGCCCGCAGACGGCCGCCTCACCGTGACCTCGGGCGGCACGACCAGCGTCACCGGTCCATCGCCCGGCACCGACCCGCTGACCGTCGAACTGTCGATCGCCCAGCAGGGCAAGGTCGTGCTGGAGATCCCGTCCGGCCCGATGCACACCACCCAGGCCCAGGTCGCGGGCCTGGTCCTGCTCCTGCTCGCGTTGTCCGTCGGCACCGGCACCGTCGTCGCCCTGGTGACCGCGCAAACGCTTGCCCGACCTCTCGGCTACGTCGCCGCCCGCGCGTCCCGTCTGGGCGCCGGCGACTTCCGCGCCGACGAGCAGCGCTACAACATCGAGGAGCTGGACGCGGTCTCCGAGGCCCTCGACACCTCGGCCACGGCGCTGGCCCGCCTCGTCCAACGCGAACGCGAGCTGGTCGGCGACGTCTCCCACCAGCTCCGCAGCCGCCTGACCGCGCTCCAGCTCCGGCTCGAAGCCCTGGCCGAGCACCCCGAGCCGGACACCGCGGCAGAGGCCCGCGCCGCTCTCGAACAGGCCGAACGCCTGGCTGCCGTGCTGGACGAACTCCTCGCTGCCGCGCGCGCGGCCCGAGCCGTCGGCGCCGAGCCGTTGGAGCTGCGACCGGCCCTGAACGCCATCGCCGAGGAGTGGCGCGAACAGGTCAAAAGCGCTGGTAGGGCACTCAGGGTGCGCGTGCCGGAAGGCCTGCTTGCCCGTGCCACACCCGCTCGCCTGAGAGAAGCAATCGGCGTGCTCCTCGACAACGCGCTGATGCACGGCGAGGGCAACGTCGTCGTCTCCGCGCGCAGCGAAGAGGGCACGGTCGTGGTCGAGGTCAGCGACGGCGGGGCCGGCGTGCCCGACGAACTGGCAGCGCACATCTTCGAGCGCGGCGTCTCCGGCGGCGGCTCGACCGGCGTCGGGTTGGCGCTGGCCAGGGCGTTGGTCGACGCGGACGGCGGCAGGCTGGAACTCTCGACGGCGCGCCCGGCGACGTTCGCGGTCTTCCTGCCGGTGCCGAAGGCTCAGGATGTGGTGGGAATCTCCTGGAGGACGCCGAGCACCCCGCGCTGAAAACGGCCTACGAGTGGCCGAGCGCCTCTTCCTCGTCCAACGGCCGCGGCCCGCGCGCGTTCTCCTCCGGGAACACCCAGTTCTTGTACCCGTACCAGCGGAAAGCCATCGCGATCAGCGTGCCGATGATCTGCGCGCTGAGGAAGTCCGCGATCTCCTCGGTGAACCGCGACACGTGCGGCTCCTGCAGGTGGAACGCGTATCGCGAGACCCACAGCGGTGCCGAGTTCAGCACGATGCCGATGCCGTTGACCAGGAAGAACAGCGCTGCCTCGTGGTGGCGTTCGCGCCCGCCACGGGTGCGGAACGACCACTCCCGGTTGAGGATGTACGACACGATCGTGGCGACCAGGGTCGCGATGATCTTCGCCGTCACCGGGTTGTTCGGCAGGATGATGGTCTTGATCCCGAAGAACAGGACCGTGTCGATCACGAAGCACGTGCCCCCGACCAGGGCGAACTTGACTAGTTCACGATGCTTCAGCGCGATCGATCGGATCGGCTCCGGAAACCTGGAGACCACTGTTTCGGCTAGGGACACGGGGTGAGTCTACGGAGATCGGGTGAACGCGCCGGTCCGGTCGAGCGCCGGCGTCCGGGAAGACCCACCGTCGCATCGCCCAGAACTTGAAGCCCGTGGCGAGCAACATGCCGATGATCGAGCCCGAGACGAAGTCCGCGATCTCCTCGGTCATCACCGAGACGACGGGCGACTGCAGGCCGAAGAGGTGCCGCGACAACGTCAGCGGCAGGATGTTGATGCCCACGCCGATGCCGCTGACCAGGAAGAACAGTGCCGCCTCGTGGTGGCGCTCGCGGCCGCCGCGGGTGTGGAACGACCATTCGCGGGACAGCACGTACGAGGCGATGATCGCCACCAGCACGCCGATGACCTTCGCCGTCACGACCTTGTCGGTCAGCACGGTGAGCTTGAGCGCGTACCAGACGCCGTTGTCGATGAGGAACGTCGTGCCGCCCACCAACGCGAACCGGATCATCTCGCGGTGCTTGTGAAGCAGGAACTGGAGTGGTTCTGGCAACCGGCTCATGGCACGGCGAACGACTGGCAGCACCGCGCCAGCTTACGGATCAAGACCGAGCCGCCCGCCCCCGGGTGTCACCTTCGGCCACCCAGAGGCATGGGACCTGCGCGTTCAGTTACTTGACAAGATCAACTAAAGATCGACTTCCCGATCAGCTCCGCGGCGGCTTGCACGGCCAGCCGAGGAGGTCCGGGATCAACGGCGGTCGCCAGCCCGGCCACGGCTCGCACGGCGGGGACGTCGGCGGCGGCGTGGTCGGCACCGGGGTCGACGGTGGCACGGTCGGGGTTGGCGTCGAAGGCGGAGGTGCCGGTGTCGGGTTGGGCGTCGGCAGCGGCAACGGAAGCGGCAACGTCGGCTTGCCCGGGGTCGTCGGATCCGCGGGCACCGTCGGCTTGGCGGGCGGCGTCGTGGTCGTCGGCGGCACGGTGGTGGGCGCGGTCGTCTCCGGCGGCTTCACCACGTCGTCGACCGGCGGGTGGTCCGGCCGCATCTTCACCGGCACGGTCACGGTCTTCTTCGCGTTGCCCAGCGACGCCGTGACGGTGATCGTCCCGCCCCGGTGCGGCAGCCCGAACGCCCAGACGGACATCCGGAACTTGTCCTCTTTGTCCAGGTCGGTGACGCAGTGGATCGAGTTCTTGTCCGTCCGCGAGCACTCCCGGCACGGCGTGAAGATCACGATGTTCTCCGACGACGACACGTCGAGCTTCAACGTGCCGGCGCGCGGGCCCTTGTTGCGGACCTGCACGTCGACGCGCGGGTCCCAGAACACCTCGTGCCACGTCGACACGGTCAGCTCGATGTCGTCGTTCACCGGCGGCACGTCGACCGCGACGCTGACGTTGACCGAGATCGCGGTGCCCGCGCTGATGGTGCCGGTGATCGTGCCCGGTTGGGCGTCCGGCGTCGCACGCAGCCGGAACAGGAACGTCGCCTGGCCGGCGGGCGCGATGCCGGACGGCGTCGAGCAGGTGATCGTGCCGCCACCGGCCGGGCAGTTCACGGTCTGGTCGGTGGCGCCGTCCGGTTGCAGCAGGCGTGCGGCGAACGACGAGGGTCCACCTGTCGACAGCACGCCCGGCGGCAGGTTCAGCACCATGCTCGCGGGCGGTGCCGGGGTGCCGCCGGTGTTCCGGACGGTGATCGGGAAGTCCTTGGGCTCCTCGCCGGGCGTCAGTGTGAACCCGCTCGGCGTGGTCGGCGTGAGCGACGGCGGTGCGGGGGTCGGCTCCGGGGTCGGCGTCGGGGCCGGGGGCTCCGGAGGCGGCGCGGGCGTCGGCAGTTGCGGAGATGGCGTCGGCTGCTGAGGTGCCGGCGTGGGCACCTGTGGCTGCGGCGGAGGCGGCTGAACGACGGTCTGCGCTGGTGGCGGCGGTTCGGCGGCCTGCACCGTCGGCACCTGCTGGTTCGAACCGCCCGCGGTCAGCGCGATGACGACAGCGGCGGCGACCGCTGCGGCGGAACCACCGACGGTGACCAGCTGGCGGGGGATCGAGGCACCGACCGCGCCCGCACCGCCGGCCGCCGCACCGGCACCGACGACAGCCGTGGTCGTGCCGGCGACGGCCAGGTAGGTCGTGGCGCCCACACCCAGCACCAGCGGGGCGACGAAGATCCGCAGCGCGCCGTTGACGTCCCTGAGCTCTGCGGCCAGCGCCCGGCACCGGCCGCACTCGTCGAGGTGCGTCTCGACCTGGGTGGCCTCGCGCTTGGACAGACCACCTCGGGTCCACGCGCCGAGCCGGTCGACGGTCGCGCGGCAGCGTTCGGCCTCGGTCTCGGACAGGTGCATCTGCAGGTACTGCTGCTTGAGGCCCTCACGGGCGCGGTAGGCGAGCGCGGACACGCCGTTCGCCGTCAGGCCGAGCAGCGGGGCGACCTCGGCGGGCGACTGACCCTCGATCTCGGTGTGCCAGAGCACCATCTGCCAGCGCTCGGGCAGTGCGGCGAACGCGCGGGCGGCCATCGACCGTTCGAGCCCGGCCACCGCGGTGTCGCTGAACGCCACGGCGGGCGCGACGTCGGTCATGTCCTCGGTGAGGTCGACCTTCTTGTCGCGGCGGGTCTTGTCGTAGGCGGTGTGGCGCAGAGCCGTGAGCAGGTAGGCGCGGAACGCCGAGTCGGGGCCGCGGCCGGCCCGGAGCGTGTCGAGGACCTTCGCGAACGCCTCGGAGACCAGGTCGTCGGCCTCGGCCTGCGAGCGGGCCAACTGGCGGGCGAGGTTGTAGGCCGCCGAGACGTGCCGTTCGTACAACTGGCCGTAGGCGTCGATGGTCCCCGCGCGCACGGACTCGATGAGTTCCGCGTCGCTTGGCCCCTGGACGTCTGCAGGAACGGTCGCCAAGTCTCTGTCCCCTCCTCGCGGCGCTCAGTGTGACGTACGACGCCGCGAAGAGTCATCTCAATCCCCCACGCGGGTTGCGTCACGAACCGGAAGTGAGCGCGTCTCCCACCTGGAATCGGGAGAGCTGAAGGGAGACCGGGTGGGTGTCGCACAAGCGGAACGCCTGCTGAAGTCGAGGTGGCGGACCGCCACCATGGCTGCCGGCTGGGCGTTCCCCGCAGACTGGCCGCTCGCCGAGGTCGACGAGGTGTGCGCGGCGATGCTGGAGAACACCGACCCCGGTGACGCGCTGGTCCGGCTGGGCCGTGCGCGTGCCGAGGCGGGAGCGGGACTCAGTGAGACGCTGCTCGACCTGGCCGCGCTGCACGCCGTGCTGACCGACGCGTCGCACATCGTGTCGCCGAACGTCGACGCGCTCCCTTCGCGGATGTTGCGGATGACGGCGTTGGGGTGGGCGGACGTGGTGACGAAGCAGGCCGGCGACTGCGCGGCAGAGGACCCTCTGACCGGGCTGGCGACAGCCGCGTATCTGAGGACCAGGCTGGGCGAGGTGTACCGGGAGTCCCCCGTCGCGCCCCTCGACTACGCGTTGGTGCTGCTGCGGCTGGACGTGCACCGCGCGTCGGGCTGGTCCCGCGTCGTCGCGATGACCCTGGTCTCGGACGCCCTGCGCACCGTGTTCGACGGCGGCGAGACGTTGGCGACCCTCGGTCCGTGCGTTGCCGCGGTGCTGGTCAGACGTGACGAAGTGCTGGCGCGTCGGGTCTCCAACCTGCGCGTTCTAGCTGCCGACCGGCTCGCCGACGACCCCAACGTGCGCCCTGCCGGGCCCGCGAAGGTCTGGATCGAGAAGTTGCCGGACACGCACGCCGAGGCGTGCACGCTCCTCACCTCGCTCGGGCGCTGACTCCCCCTGTCCCGCGCCCGTGTTCTCTCCCGTGTCCCCACCGGGGTGCTTCCCAACGCCCGCAGAAGTGTTCTATTGTCCTAGTTCACTAGAACAATCTGGGGAGCGTGTGTGGTCGAGTTCCACGTCGACCGCGGCAGCGGCTATCCCGCGTACCTGCAGCTGGGTCAGCAGGTCAGGGAGGCGTTGAGGCTCGGCTGGCTGCAGCCGGGTGATCGGCTGCCGACGGTCCGCGACGTCGTCGCGAGCAGCGGGGTGAACGCGAACACCGTGCTGAAGGCCTACCGCGAGCTCGAGCTCGCCGGCCTCGTCGAAGCCCGTCAGGGCTCCGGCACCTTCGTCAAGGCCTCCCTGGGGTCCGCCGCCCCCGAGGACCTGGACCCGTTGCGCGCCAAGTTGGCCGTCTGGGTCGCGGAGGCACGCTCCGCCGGGTTGGAGGACGAGGACATCTACGCGCTGCTGCGCGAGGTGCTGAGTGGGGGAGCGCAATGAGCGTGGTTGCGGCCAAGGTGTCGAAGTGGGCGGTGCGTGACGTCTCCTTCGAACTACCGCCGGGCAGTGTCACCGCCCTGGTGGGGGCCAACGGCTCTGGCAAGTCGACGTTGCTGAACATCCTGGCCGGGCACCTGCCGCCGGAGTCGGGGCACACGTCGATCGCGGGCCGCGTCGCGTACGTGCCGCAGCACAAGCCGATGTACAAGGGCTTCAAGGTTGCGGACGTCCTCGAGTTCGGCCGGCGCATGAACACCGTGTGGGACAACGAACGCGCCGACGACTGGCTGACCAGGTACAAGGTGCCGCGCCGGTTGCAGATCGGCGACCTGTCGGGCGGGCAACGCACCCACGTGACCCTCGCGCTGGCGTTGGGTTCGCGTCCGGACGTGCTGATGCTGGACGAGCCACTGTCCGAACTGGACCCTCTGGCGCGCCGCAAGGTCATGCGGGAGTTGTTGACCGAGGTGAACGACAACGGCATGACGCTGGTGTTCTCCACCCACGTCGTCGCCGAGATCGGTGGCGTGGCGGACAGGTTGCTGCTGCTCGCCAACGGACGCCTGCTCGTGGACGGCGGCACCGACGAGTTGCTGGAGGAGCACGTTCTCTACACCGGGCCACGGGTCTCAGACGCTCCTGTGGAGGGACGCGTGGTGCTCGCGAAGCACAGCCAGTCGCAGTCGCAGTACCTCGTGCGCTCCGGCGGCACGCAGATCGCCGAACCGTGGACAGCGCGGTTCGTGACGCTGGAGGAGCTGGTCGTGGCGCACCTGGAGCGTGCCGCGTGAACACGATGTTGTGGCTGACCTGGCGTCAGCACCGCTGGACGATCGCCGCCACGGCAGCGCTCGCATTGCTGGGCGCGTACTCGCTGCTGTCCACGGAGATCGGGAATGCCCGGTACGACTCGATGCCGATCGCGGGCTTCTACGGGCTGATGGTGCAGCTCTCCTTCGGTGCCGTGATCGGCATGTTCTGGGGCGCCCCGCTGATCGCCCGCGAACTGGAGGAACGCACCTACTTCGTGGCGTGGGGTCAGGACGTGACGCCGGCAGTGTGGCTGCGCGGCAAGGTGCTGGTCCTCGGCGGACTGGCCGTCGTGCTGGGCCTCGCCGTGGGCGCCGGCGACGGTTTCAGCGGTGCGCAGAAGTCGTGGTCGCAGTTCGAGGGGAGCCCGCTGGTCCAGGCCGGCTACGCGTTCCTGGGCTTCGCACTCGGTGTGCTCGTCGGCCTGCTGACCCGGCACGTGGTGACGGCGATCGCGGCGACGTTGGTGTTCTACACGTTGATCCGTGCCGTGCAGGCCGCGCTGATGCGTGATCACTACATGCCGGTGGAGCGCTCGATCGCCCGCTGGGAGAGCACGGTCGACGTGCCACCGAGTGCGCTGGAGATCGCCCGCGGTTTCGTGGGACCCGATCTCGACCCGGTACCGCTGACCGACCTGTGCGAGGGCCTGCCGAACCCGAACAGCTGCATGCGCGCCTCGAAGACGGCCATCGGCACGTACGTCGACTACCAGCCGATCGATCGGCTGGTGATCTTCCAGGTCGTCGAGTTCGTCATCTGCGCGTTGATCGCCGCGGGCCTGCTCTTCCTCACGTTCCGGCTGCTGCGCCGTGGCGGCGGGTGGAAGCCGTCCCGCTCCCACCGCCGCCTCGAGTCCGAGGAGTCCGTCGAACCGGTTCAGAGCACGCCGGAGGTCGCCGCGGCCCAGGCAGAGGGGTAGCGCGGACGGAACGCGAGCTCCCGCTGCGCGCGGTTCGTCGACACTATCCCGTGCCACGGGTCGAACACCTGCTGAACGGCCTCACTGGGGGTGATGCCGTTCAGCAGGTGCAGCTCGACGGCCCCCGAGCACGACCAGCGGTTGGTGATCCACACCGCACCCGAGGGCAGCGTCACCTCGCGGAGGCTGGCTCTGCTGGTGAGCGCGGAAGAAGCCGCAGGTAGGATGCCTGAACCGTGGACTCCCGTACCCGTCTTCCCGTCGTCGGCATGATCGGCGGCGGGCAGCTCGCCCGCATGACGCACCAGGCCGCGATCCCGCTCGGCCAGTCGCTTCGCGTGCTCGCCGTCTCCGAGAACGACCCCGCCGCACTGGTCGCGCGGGACGTGGTGCTCGGCACGCACACCGACCTGGACGCGTTGCGCGCGTTCGCGAAGGGCTGCGAGGTCGTCACGTTCGACCACGAGCACGTGCCTTCCGAGCACCTGCGCGCGTTGGTCGCGGACGGCGTGAAGGTGCACCCCGGTCCGGACGCGCTGCAGTACGCGCAGGACAAGCTGAAGATGCGGGTGCGGCTGGCCGAGCTGGGGCTGCCCGTGCCGCCGTTCGCCGAGGTCCACGAAGTGCGCGACGTGATGCGCTTCGGTGCGGCTCACGGCTGGCCGTGCGTGCTGAAGGCGGTCCGCGGCGGCTACGACGGGCGCGGCGTGTGGATGTTGAACCAGCCGCACAGCGCCGAGCTGGTCGTGCCCGAGCTGCTGGAGGCCGGGACGCCGCTGATGGTCGAGCAGTGCGTGCCGATGCGCCGCGAGCTGGCGGCCGTGGTCGCGCGCTCACCGTTCGGGCAGGGCGCGGCGTGGCCGGTCGTCGAGACGGTGCAGTCCGAGGGCATCTGCGTCGAGGTCCTGGCCCCCGCTCCCGGGTTGGACGGCGCCGCGGCCCAGGAGCTGGCGCTCAAGGTCGCCGACGCGTTGGGCGTGGTCGGCGTCCTGGCCGTCGAGCTGTTCGAGACGGCGGACGGCGTGGTCGTGAACGAGCTCGCGATGCGCCCGCACAACTCGGGCCACTGGTCGATCGAGGGCGCGCGCACGTCCCAGTTCGAACAGCACCTGCGCGCGGTCCTGGACTACCCGCTGGGCCGCACCGACCTGATGGCGCCGGCCGTGGTGATGGCGAACGTGCTCGGCGCTTCCGAACCGCCCGCGATGGGCCCCGACGAGCGCGTGCACCACCTGTTCGCACGCTTCCCGGACGCGCACGTGCACCTCTACGGCAAGGAGGAACGGCCGGGCCGCAAGATCGGCCACGTGACGTTCCTCGGCAACGACATGACCGATGTCCGCCACCGCGCCCGGTTGGCCGCGGACTGGCTGTCCACCGGTGTTTGGAACGACGGCTACGACATTCACGGGAGTGCGGAGTGACTCAGGTTGGCGTGATCATGGGCAGCGACTCGGACTGGCCGGTGATGAAGGCCGCCACCGAAGCGCTCGCCGAGTTCGACGTCTCGTTCGAGGTGAGCGTCGTCTCCGCGCACCGCACCCCGCAGCGCATGCTCGACTACGCGAACTCGGCGGCAGGTCGTGGTCTTCGTGTGATCATCGCGGGCGCGGGTGGCGCGGCTCACCTGCCCGGCATGGTCGCCTCGGCCACCGTGCTCCCGGTCATCGGCGTCCCCGTGCCGTTGAAGTACCTCGACGGCATGGACTCCCTGCTCTCCATCGTGCAGATGCCCGCAGGCATCCCGGTGGCCACCGTCTCAGTCGCCGGCGCGCGTAACGCGGGCCTTCTGGCTGTTCGCATCCTGGCTGCTTCGGACACCGCGCTGCAGGAGCGCGTGGCCCGCTTCCAGGCAGAACTCGAGCAGCTCGTACTAGACAAGGACGCGGCGCTGCAGAAGTCCCTCTGAGTGCTCAACAGCACACCGGCGACCGTAGTGAACGGGCGCTAACATCGTGCTGAGTACTCGCTACCGGGAGGTAACAAGGTGAACCCGAGCTTCGGCACCTACCAGCTCGCCGAGGAGCACGAGGCGCTGCGAGAGGCCGTCCGCTCGCTCGCCGAGAAGGAGATCAAGCCGTTCGCGGCCGAGGTCGACGAGAACGAGCGCTTCCCGGTGGAGGCCCACAACGCCCTGGTCAAGTCCGGCTTCGCGGCCGTCCACGTCCCCGAGTCGTACGACGGCCAGGGCGCGGACTCCGTGGCGACCTGCATCGTCATCGAGGAAGTGGCCCGCGTCTGCGCGTCCTCCTCGCTGATCCCGGCCGTGAACAAGCTCGGCACCATGCCGATCCTGCTGTCGGCCTCCGAGGAGCTCAAGCAGCTCGTCATGCCGTCCATCGCCTCGGGCGAGGCCATGGCGTCCTACGCGCTGTCCGAGCGCGAGGCCGGCTCGGACACGGCCTCGATGCGCACCAGGGCGCTTTTGGACGGGGACCACTGGGTGCTGAACGGCACCAAGTGCTGGATCACCAACGCCGGCGAGTCCACCTGGTACACGGTGATGGCGGTCACGGACCCCAACGCTGCCAAGAAGTCCGCCGGCATCTCGGCGTTCGTCGTGCACAAGGACGACCCCGGCTTCTCGGTGGGCCCGAAGGAGCGCAAGCTCGGCATCAAGGGCTCGCCGACCCGCGAGATCTACTTCGAGAACTGCACGATTCCCGCCAACCGGATCATCGGTGAGCCCGGCACCGGCCTGAAGACCGCGCTGAAGACGTTGGACCACACGCGTCCGACCATCGGTGCGCAGGCCGTCGGCATCGCGCAGGGTGCTCTTGAGGCCGCGGTCGCGTACGTCAAGGACCGCAAGCAGTTCGGGAAGTCCATTTCGGACTTCCAGGGCGTGCAGTTCATGCTCGCCGACATGGCCATGAAGATCGAGGCCGCGCGCCACATGGTCTACGTCGCTGCGGCGAAGGCCGAGCGCGGGGAGCCGAACATCGGCTTCATCACCGCTGCTGCCAAGTGCTTCGCGTCCGACGTGGCCATGGAGGTCACCACCGACGCCGTGCAGCTGTTCGGTGGCGCCGGCTACACGCGTGACTTCCCGGTCGAGCGCATGATGCGTGACGCCAAGATCACGCAGATCTACGAGGGCACGAACCAGATCCAGCGCGTCGTGATGTCGCGCGCCGTGCTCAACGGCTGAGGTTCGTACGCGGACGGCCCGGAGGCACTCGCCTCCGGGCCGTTTTCGTCAGGCGGCCACACAGGTGCCGATCGCCTCACCGATCGCACCCTTCGCGCCCAGCACGCACGCCGACTCCGCGGTCAGCGACTTGTCCGAGATCTGCTGGGCGAAAGCGATGGCGACGTTCATCATCCGTGTCGGGCTGCCGCTGTCCACGGCCTCCTTCACCGCTTTGGCACGGGCTTCCTCTGTCGTGCAGCTGATGTCGGTGCCGAACTTGTCGACCCGAGGTAGCCACAACGCCTTCTGGCCGGACGGGCACGGCGCGACCTGCCACCTTGTCGCCTCCGAGGCCTCGGCGAACGGGGCGGACAGCACGACGAAGCCGAGCGTGAGGGCGAGAGCTGCTAGGAGACGTCCCATGAGCTCGAACGTAACTCCGGGTCGGCGACTCGACCGGGGGAACCGGGACCACGGTCGGTGACTACGCTCCGTCCAGTTTCGCGCGCACGTCCGCGGCGTCCTGGTGCCGCACGTCCTCCAGGATGCTCAGGGCCCGGCGCCACGACGAGCGGGCGGCCGTCGAGTTGCCGAGCGCGGAGTGTGCGTCGCCCAGGCGGTCGTGGAGCTCGGCGATCGAGTGCTGGTCACCGCCTTCCTCACGCAACGGGACCGCCCGCGTGAAGAGTTCGACGGCCACCGCGAAGGCGCCCAGCCGGTACTGCGTGTAGCCGAGGCTGTCCAGCACGATCGCGATGCCCTGGGTGTCGCCGAGCTTCTCCATCACCGCCAGCGCCGAAGTGCAGTACGGCAACGCTTCGGCGGCGCGGCCCATGATCGCGAGCTTCTCGCCGATGGCGTTGAGAGCGCGGGCTTCCGCGTACTCGTTGCCGCACAGGCGGTAGAGGTGCAGGGCGCGTTCGTACTGCGTGAGGGCGTCGGTTTCCTTGCCGCGCCTGGACAACAGCCAGGCGAAGTTCATGCGGGCGTGTGCCTCGGAGATCTCGTCGCCCAGCGAGGCGAACATCGTGATCGCGCGGTCGTAGTGGTGGTCGGCCTCGTCGTCGCGGTCCACGTAGGCGTGGACACCGGCCAGGTGACGGTGCGCCATTGCCTGCATCGGCAGCGAATCCATCCGCAGCCCGGCGTTCAGGGCCGCGGTGTGCAGCGGGATCGCCTCGTCCCAAAGGCCGCGGTAGTTGAAGAACGACGCCAGCGCGCGGGCCAGCTGCCACACGTGAATGTCCGAAGTGGACGAGAGCGAGAGCGCGGTCAGCACCTGGCGTTCGGCGTCGAACCACGCCCACGCCTGACGCACCGTCGACAGCACGACCGGAGGCGCTGCGGGTTCGGGTAGCGAGAACGGACCTCTGTTGGGCTGCAACAACATCGCGGCGTCACGCGCGGTGTGCAGGTAATGGTCCAGCAACCGCAGGTCGTCGTCCGGGGCCAGTTCGGATGCGTATTCGCGCACCAGGTCGTGCATCGCGTAACGGCCGGGAGCGGAGACGAAGACCAGTGAAGCCTCGACCAGTTCGTCCAGCAGCGGAAGGACGTCGGTGCCGGCGAGCGCCGCAGCGGCCGGGGCGGCGAAATCCGGTCCGGGATGCAGGCCCAGCAACGAGAACAGTCGTCTCGCTTGAGCGCTCAACGCGCCGAGCGACCACGAGAAGACCGAGCGGACATCCGCGCGAGGATCGTTGTCCGACAACGTGTCCAGGCCCGAGCACACCGCATCGGCGCGAGCGGCGGCGATCGCAAGCGCCAGCGGCAGACCGGCGCACACGGACACGATGCCCGGCCTCGCAGCGGCAGAAACGCCGCGGCAGTCCAGAAGCCGGTCGGCTTCTGTCGTCGACAACACGTCCAGCGTCACGGGAACCGCACCCTCGACCGCGACCAGCCCGGTCAACGCCACCCGGCTCGTGACGACGACCTGGCACCCCGGAGCACCCGGCAGCAGCGGCCGGACGTGCTCGGCGTCGCGGGCGTTGTCCAACACGATCAGCACGCGTTTGTCCGCCAGCAAGCTGCGAAAACGTGCGGAGCGCGCCGCGAGACCCGCCGGAATCGACGCCGCCGGCACCCCGAGCGCCTCCAGAAAGCCGTGCAGGGCCTCAAGAGCGGGCATCGGCTGGCCGACCGGGTCGAAACCGCGCAGGTTGACGTGCAGCTGCCCGTCCGGGAAACGTGCCCGAACCCGATGTGCCCACTCGACGACGAGCGTCGTCTTGCCGACGCCCGCAGTCCCGGACACGACCGCGATCGAGCCGGAAATCGCTGTGAGTGCTGTTAGTTCGGCCTCCCGCGCCACAAACCTCGCCAGCCGCAACGGAAGCTGCGCTGGCACCGAACGCGGCGGCTCGGCCCGCAACAACCGCCGGTGAGCCTCCACCAGTTCGGGACCGGGATCGACGCCGAGCTCGTCGGCCAGCAGCCGCCGCACCCGGTCGAAAACGGCCAGCGCGTCGGCCCGCAGATCGGCAGCGGCCAGCACTCCGATCAACCGCGCGTGCAACGGTTCGTGCAGCGGGTGTTCCTCGGCCAACGCGCGCAGCCACGGCAACGCCTCCGCCGGACGGCCCACGGCATACGCGAGCAGCGCGTCTATTCGTTCGGAAACCAATGCGGTGGCAAGGGGATGCTCGCGCAGCTCGTCCACGTCCGCCAGCACCTGCCCACGCCACAACGCAAGTGCTCGGCCCAGCAGATCGAACGACTCCGGCGCGGTCTCCTGGTCGGCCGATCGGACCAACGACCGGAACGCAGCCAGATCAAGCCGGGAATCCGGCAGGCACAACCGATACCCGCCCGGCACCAGCTCCAACGGCACGACCGACCGCAACCGCGACACGTGCACCTGCACCTGCACCGAGCCGACCAGCTCCGCGAGCTCGTCCACAGCAACCGGAACACCGGGCGACAGCGCCAACCGGCCGAGCAGCACCCGCCGTTTGCCGCGCCCGACACCGGTTTCCATCTGTCCACGATGGACCGTCAACGGCCCGAGCACCGACAGCCGAACCTCACCGCTGTCCATCACTTGCGGCACCTCGATGTACGCGGCCGCCCGCAGCTCCTCGGCCTCGTTGCCGGTCAACCCCAACGCATCGATCAACGCCCGGACAGACCGCGGGTGCGGCCGGCGAGACCGCCCCTGTTCGAGGTCGCGAACAGCAGCAACGCTCATGCCCGCGCGGTCGGCGAGCTCACGCTGGCTCACCGACGCCTCGTGCCGTCTCAAGCGCAACAGCGAGTGGAAGGCGTCCACGCGCGGCACGGTAGTACGGGTTTGCTACGGGCAAGGGCCGTTTCGCGCGGATCGCAAGGCTGTCCCCCCACGAGGAGGGAGAAACCTTGAAGGCGAAAGCACTGGCGTTGCTAGGAGCCTTGGCGCTGACACTAGGCGCAACGGCCCCAGCGAACGCCTACACGCAGGAAGTGGTCGGTCAGTGGACCGAACCACCGCAGTTCAACTACATCAAGAACATCCCGTCGCCGCTCAACAGCCAGGTAGTGGCCTACGTGAGCATCGGCACCACGATGTACCGAATCAAGATGCGCGCGGGCAGCGGCAACGGCAACAAGAACGAATGCACCAACAACCAGGGCTGGCTGCCCGACGGCGTCTACAGCAACACCGACGCCGACGGCAACAGCCACTTCAAGCACTACAACAAGACCTGGGGCCACACCGTCGTGCGCGGCTGGGTCTGGGAACTGGGCAACAAGAAGACCCGCTGCGGCAACATGCGCACCGAGCTCTTCATCCACTCCCAGGGCACCAGCGGCTGGAGCGACTCGAACTACCGCTCCGAAGGCTGCATCAAGATCAACCAGGTCGACCGCACCTTCCTGCACAACCAGTTCGCCCGCTCCTACCAGCCCACCAAGGGCTACCTGAGCGTCTGGGGCAGCGGCGGCACGTGATGAGGCGCCTGGCACTGGGCTTCCTGGTGCTCGCGCTGACCGCCTGCGGCGCACAGGAGGACCCTGTGCGCCGCCAGGTCCTCAAGCACGAGGAGCTGATAGCAACCTGCATGCACCGCAACGGCTTCGACTACGTCGTCGCGGTGCCGGTCGACCTGGCGGTCCAAGAGGCCCGCCGAGCCGGCAAGCCCCTCGAACAGGCAATCGCCGAACGCCCCACGAACCCGAACGACACGCTGCTCGCCGCGCTCCCCGCAGATCGCCAGGCGGCGTGGGGCGACGCCCTGTACGGCACCGACACCACCGCGGGGTGCTTCAACGAGACGTATCGCGAGGCCTGGGGGAAGGGCCTCGAAGACCTCTCGGAGAAGTCCGAGCAGCTGGTGGCGAAGGTCCAAGCCGACCCTTCGGTGAAGAAGGCTCTCTCGGCTTACGTGGAGTGCATGCGCGGCAAGGGGTTCCGCGTGAGCAGCCCGGATGGCGTGTACGAGCTGGGTGAGGCGGCTGAGCCCGCCCACGCCGAGTGCGTCAAGCCGTACGAGACCGTCTACGACAAGGCCTACCTGAAGCACAGCCGCTGAGTCGGGGCCGCCCTGGGGGCGGCCTCGACCTACTCCGGCAACGTGGGAAGCGGGCCGAACGTCTCGGCGGGCAGGCGATCCACGCCGTGCTCGCTGGCGACGGTCCAGCCCATCCACCTCCACGCGCCCTCGGTGCACCTGATCAATCTGTGCGTCGGTCCGTCGAACACTGCGAATTCGCCGTTCGGGAGCAAGGCGAAGCAAGGGCTAAGCAGGCTGCCGGTGTTGGCGTCCCAGATGAGTACGCCGCTGTCGGTGCCAGTGACGATGCGGGTGTCGTCGGGTGACCAGGCGACGGAGTAGACGCCGCCGAGGTGCTTGGTCAGTCGGTGGACCAGGTCACCGGTAGCGGCGTCCCAGATGTGGGCACCGACCGAGGTCCCGGTGAGGATGCGGGAGCTATCGGGTGACCAGGCGACGGAGTAGACGCCGCCGAGATTCCTAGCGAGTCGGTGGACGAGGTCGCCAGTGGTGGCGTCCCAGATCGAGGCGTCCTTGTCGCTACTGGAGATGATGCGGGTGTTGTCGGGTGACCAAGCGATCGATCGTCCCCAAGTGCTGGCGTCGCGGATGTCGTGGCGTAGACCGCCTGTGGCGGCGTCCCACAGGCGAATTCCTGCATCGTGGCCGGTGAGGATGCTGGTGCTGTCGGGTGACCAGGCCAAGGTACGTGCTCTGCGCGGGGGGTCCGTGAGTTCGGCGAGGAGCTCGCCGGTGATGGCGTCCCACACACGAGTGGAGTTCACCGAACTGGTCACGACACGGGTGTTGTCAGGTGACCAGGCCACCGAGTAGACGAGGCCAGGGCCTGTATCGAGTCGATCGAGTGGTTTACCGGTGGTGGCCTCCCAGATGTCGGCACAGTCGACCGTGCCGGTGATGATGCGGTGGCTGTCCGGTGACCAGGCGACCGCGCTTGCCCTGTCCGTGTCGAGGAGGTCGTGGAGCAGCAGGCCGGTGACAGCGTCCCAGACGCGAGCGGGTCCGCCGGCGGATTCGGTGATCAGACGGGTGCTGTCGGGCGACCACACGACTGATCGCACCCATGTGCTGGGGTGGGTTAGATGGTGGACTGGCAAGCCGGTGTTGGCGTCCCAGACGCGTGCGCCGTCGAAGTTGCCAGTGAGGACGTGGTTGCCATCCGGTGACCAGGTCACCGTGTAGACCGCGCTTGAGTGGAGGAGTCGGTGGAGCACCTCGCCGGTGTTGGCGTCCCAGACGTAGGCCACTTCTTGGATTCCGGTGAGGATGCGGTCGCCATCCGGTGACCAGTCGACGGAGTCGACGCCATCAAGCTCCTCGGCGAATTGGCGGAGTGGTTCGCCGGTGGTGGCGTCCCAGATGCGGGCGCTGTCGGGGGTGCCGGTGAGGACGCGGGTGTTGTCGGGTGACCAGGCGACTGTGGTGACGGGGGCTTGATGTTCGAGTTGTTGGAGTGTTGTGCCGGTGGAGGCGTCCACGACAAGTGCGCAGGTGTCGTAGCCAGCGATGACGCGTGTGTTGTCGGGTGACCAGGCGACGGAGTTGATGACGCCGAGGCCTTCGGCGAATTGGCGGAGTGGTTCGCCGGTGGTGGCGTCCCAGATGCGGACGCTGTCGGAGGTGCCGGTGAGGACGCGGGTGTTGTCAGCTGACCAGGCGACCGCGTTGACGAAGTCCATGCCGGTGAACTGGTGGAGTGGTTCGCCGGTGGTGGCGTCCCAGATGCGGACGCTGTCGGAGGTGCCGGTGAGGACGCGGGTGTTGTCAGCTGACCAGGCGACCGCGTTGACGAAGTCCATGCCGGTGAACTGGTGGAGTGGTTCGCCGGTGGTGGCGTCCCAGATGCGAGCGTGGTTTCCGATGGTGCTGGTGAAGATACGGGTGTTGTCAGATGACCAGGCGACCGTGCTGATCCGGTCCGCGTCGAGGAGTTCGTGGAGCAACTCGCCGGTGACCGCGTCCCAGATGTGAGTGCTGCCGAGGCCACCGGTGAGGATGCGGGTGTTGTCGGGTGACCAGGCGACCGCGTTGGCGGTGCCCATGAACCCGGCGAAGTAGGTGAGCCGCGGTTCTCCGGTGAGGTCGGTGCTCCGCGGGTGCGGCGCGATTCGGAGCCCAGGGCTGGGTGCCGGTGGCGATGTGCAGAGGAGTAGCTGGGCCCTGTGTGCATTGGCTCCGCTGAGATCGACACCGCCGGTGTCGCAGCGCCGGAAGATCGCCCCGGCGACATCCGCACCCGTCCACGACGATCGAGTTAGCAAGCAGTTGTGGAACTCGGAACCTGCTGCTTTGGCATCCGAGAGGTCGGTATCCGAGAGGTCCGCCCTTGTGAACCTGGCGTCTCGCAGATCCGCGCCGGACAGATTCGCCCTGTTCATGGCGAGCGTGCGACCCGCGTCGAACGTCCATCCGGAGAGAGATGCACCAGCGAGATCGACCGCCACGAGCGACTGCCTCGGGTAGTCGTTCCGGGCGGCGTGCAGGGCATAGGCGAGTGCGAGTTCGGATGCCACGGGCCGGTACCGGCGTCTGATGTCCTCAAGGCTGGCGACGGCCTGCTCAGGTGCCGCCGTGACCGACTGGCCCAGGAAGTCCAGGGTTTCCTGGCTGGGCACCACCATGGCGAAGGCGTCGAAGCGCCGCTCGTCGTCACGGCTCAGTGTCCGGAACAGGTAGCGGGCCAGGAAGTACTCGAACAACGAGCGGTGCGCGAACGAGAAGCTGTCGCCCTCCCTCTTGAGGAACGTCGCGGTGCGGAAGTCCGCGGTCCACAGATCAGGCACATGCTCGCGGTAGTGGCGACGGATGTCCGGGCGCTCGTCGAGCAGGGCGAGCAGCCAGTCGTCGAGTTCGACCGGGCTCCAGGAGTTCTTGCCCGATTGCCACAGACCTGCGGCGATTTCCTCCATCAGCAACCGCTTGTGATCAGGTATGAGGGTGTGTTTGCCCTCGTCGCGGGAGATCCAGCGGTCGACCACCTCGGAGTAGATGTCGACGGAACGCAGCGTTCGCCCCTGTAGTTTCGCCGTCTCGATGAACTCCACTTGGTCGGAGATCAATCTCAACGTGATGGGGCGTTGGGCGAGCTCGGTCAGGTTGTGGACGGCGCCGATGGTTTCCAGGAACCTCTCCACCCACTGACCGTCCCGGCCCAGATTTCCGGCCAGGTACTCGCGGATCTGCTCGTCGCGGAACGGCAGCATCAACAAGGCCAGGTAGTCGGTCCCGCGGAGGCCTTGGCGGGTCTGACCGTTGAAGAAGTCGGCCTCGTCTCGGATCGTGCGGAAGTACTGGGTCCGGCACGTCAACAGCATTCGAGCTGCTGAATCGCCGGGCAATGCGCGCCAGAGTTGACGGGTGAACAGCTGGCGGTCATGCGGCGTGAGGTGAACCAACACCTCGTCGAGGCCGTCGAAGACGATCACTGTGCGGCTGTTTTCGAGCTGCTTGCGCACGACATCCGCGTTCAACCGCTCGCGGGGCACGCCCGGCGGGCGAGTCGCGTCGAGCATGCTGTCGAGAATGCGGTCGAGGGCCATGGCACCCGTCAGTTCACCGGCGCGCACGTCTCGCAGGTCGAAGAGGATCGGCAGCGGAGAGGACGGGTCGCTCTCATGCAGTTCGAGCAAGCGCCGGGTGAACAGTTTCGCTGTGGTGGTCTTGCCCATGCCGACGTCGCCGAGTAGTGCGCAAAGCCTTGGAGCGCCTGGTTTTTCATCAGTCGCCCAGGCGACCAGTCGATCGACGGCCCGCAACGGGGTGCCGGACGAGTGTTGGTCCTCGCGCTCCAGGAACGACTCCTGGAGCGAGGCTTCCCGCAGCTCCGAAGGCACCAGGTATTGGCTGTCGTCACCTCGGCGTGCGCGTACCTGCTTGGCTACCAGTGCCTTGAGGATCGACTTCTCCTCGTCGCTGCACTCGCGGTCGGTACGTGGAGTGGAGATGACGCGTTGGATCTCGCGGATGAGTTCGTTGACGTACTTCTTGCGCTGCGGAGTGCGCAGAGTGTCCCAAGGTGAGTCGAGCAGAGCGATTTCGTGTCGCTGCAACGGCTTCAGGTTCACTGGGCCGTGCGGGAGGCTGCCGAACGACACGGCGACGAGCCGGCCCCGTCGCTTGAACACCTGGTGGCGTTCTGGTGAGTTGAGATATGCGGGGCTGATCAGGCTCACGCACACGTCCGCTTCAGCGCACAAGCGAGAGCGGACCTCGTATGTGTCCTCTCCAAGGCGGACCGAGCTTGAGTCCGCGACTTCCCACGCCTGTCCGTCCAATGCCTGCAGTGTGTCGGTCAGTTGCTCGATCAGCGCGGCCGCACTACGGGCTGGGCTTCCTGTGGTCGGGTGGAAACTGACGTACACCCGCAGTCGGCGGGACTCGCCCAATTCAGTGACCTCGGGTGCCACCGGCCTGGCGATGCCGATGTTCTCCGCGGCATCCTCGGTGAACGCGACCAGGCTGCGTTCGACCGGGTTGCCGGTGAACCAGCCGTAGCGGGTGTCGGGGGAGGTCTTGTGGGAATCCAGTTCCAGCACCAGGTCCACACCCGCGGACTGGGCCAGGGCGTTGACCCTGGTGCGGAACTCGCGGAACGCGTCCTGGGCACGTTCGTCGCCCGAGGGGAACTCGCCGACTTCCAAGGCTTGGCGCAGGAGGAAGCGGCCGTCCGAGTCGACCAGGTCCGCCAGCGTCGTCAGGCGTGCGGCCTGCATCGTGGTCAGGGACGGGCGAAGCGCGGAGATGCGGTCGGCTGTCTCGGCCCGCGTCAGGCGGGTCATCGGCGGTAACCGTTGTCGCCGAGGGCGCTGCGGCGGATCTCCTCCGCGAGTTTGTTGGCGAAGTCGGTGCGGCGGTTGCCTCGGGTTTCGGTGTAGGCCTTGCCGTCCAAGGCGAACATGTTCAACGCGTCCACGCCCTGGAAGTTGTGACCGGCGCCGAAGGACAGCAGTGGCTTGAGGCGTACCGGGAGGGCGCCCTTGTCCGCGGTGGGGCCTACGAAGCGCGGGAGTTCGTGCTCCAGGACGAACGAGCTGTCCAGGTAGTGCGAGGAGAGGAGCAGCAGGCCGAAGTCCGCTTCGTCGATGCGGTTCTTGATCGAGCCGGTGAACTCCTCGCCGCACGTCAGGTGGGAGTCCTGCCACCACTCGACTGTCAGGTCGGTGAAGAGGCGCAGGGTTGGCCGCAGGTCGTGCACCAGTTGCTGCGCGGGGTCCTTGTCGCGACGGCACCAGCTGAGGAAGATCCGGACCGTTTGGGTCGCCATGACTGGAGGACGGTACTCCCGGAAGACCCCGGATCAAATCCCGGATCGACGCGGCACATCAGTCAACCGAATACGGCCAGGTCGAGGCCGCCCAACGGAATGAGCGGCCTCGACTGGAATGTCAGAGCGTGGCGAGGACTTCGCCGAGGCGTTCGTAGGAGCGGCCGGCGCCGTCGGACATGCCGGTGGCGAGCACGGCGTCGCGGGCTTCCTGGGAGACCAGGCGCATGGTGGTGGTCATCGTGGTGCGGCCGTCGGCCTCGACGAACTCGATGGTCGTCACCGCCGGCGGGTTGTCCTCGAAGTGTTCGGTGTGGACGATCCGCGTCACTGGAGACACCTCGGTGTATTCGCCGTACATCTCGAACGCCCCGGAGCCGTCTGGTTGCGCCCAGCCGTAGCGCCACTTGCCGCCCACGCGCAGGTCTACCTCGCAGATCGGCATTTCCCAGCCGTCGGGGCCGAGCAGCCAGCGCTTGATCAGGGACGGCTTCGTGAAGGCGTCCCAGACCAGGGAGGCGGGGGCGTCGAACGCGCGGGACATGGCGATCTCGGTGTCGGACGGGAGGGTGACGAGGGTGCCGAACTTGGTGGTCATTGGTCGTTCTCCTTCATCTCGGTCAAGAGTGCGTCCAGGCGGGCGTAGCTCGCGTCCCAGAAGCGGCGGTAGTTCTCGGCCCACACGGCGACCTCCTTCAGGGGTGTCGCGTCGAGCTGGCAGGGGCGCCACTGGGCTTCCCTGCCTCGGGTGATCAGGCCTGCCTTCTCCAGCACGCGCAGGTGTTTGGAGATCGCCGGGCCGCTGATGTCGAACGGCTCGGAGAGCTCCTTCACCGTTGCCGGGCCCTCGGTCAGCCGGGCGAGGATCGCTCGGCGGGTCGGGTCCGCCAGTGCGGCGAAGGTGGCGCTCAGCTGGTCCATCTCGTACCTAACCACTTGGTTATCTAACCTCTGGGTTAAGTAAGCCCCGCCCGTGTCGGGCTGTCAAGCCCCAACTTCAAGATCGACTACGTGGATAGCGCTTTCCGATCCTGCACATCGAATGGGGAAATGGCCCGGATGGACCTTTTTCTGCAGGGCACGGAATAAGGGTGAGGCTGAATAGAGCAACTTCAAAGACGGAGCTGGACAGCTGGTCAGGGGCCTCGCTACGTTCCGAAAGCCGCAAGTTAACCTCGTTTAGTGAGGTATTTCGAATGAGAGCGAAAAGAACTGTTTCACTAGCGTTCGGATTTGTGCTGGCCGCTTCCGTGTTCGTGCCGACCGCGCAGGCGGCACCCGGCGGAAGCTCTGCCAGCCTGGCCAGAACCTCCGACAACAAGATCCAGTCGGCCGCCGCAGCCGAGACGTACTGGACCGCGGAACGGATGGCCAGTGCGATCCCGGCGCAGGCTCCTGTCACGGTGAAGGCGCCCAACAGTCCCAACCCGAAGGGGCGGGCGGGCAGCATCGAAGGGGTCTCCGTCAAGGGGATCGGCGCGATGCTCAACGAGTCGCAGACGGTCGGGAAGGTGTTCTTCACCAACCCGGCGAACGGCCTGAACTACGTGTGCTCAGGCGCAACAGTCAACAGTGGCAAGAAGAAGCTGGTCCAGACGGCGGGGCACTGCGTGCACGGCGGTGCCGGTGGCCAGTGGATGCGCAACTGGGTCTTCGTTCCGAGGTACCGCAACGGTGTGCGGCCGTTCGGCACGTGGAGTGCTTACCAGCTCACGGCCAGGACCGCGTGGGTGAGCTCCAGCAGCTTCGACGAGGACATGGGCATCGTGATCATGCAGACCCTCGGCGGCGCCGCGATCGTGAACGCCGTGGGAGGCAACGGGTTGCGCTGGAACTGGGGCTACTCGGTGGCGGTGACGATCCTCGGTTACCCGGCGGCGCCGCCGTTCCCCGGTGAGCTGCAGTACTTCTGCCAGGGCACGACCTGGAACGGGCACGGACAGCAGGTCAGGGCCTGGTGCAACATGACCGGCGGATCGAGTGGTGGTCCGTGGTTGCAGGAGTACAACGACCAGAACGGGCTCGGCTACATCAACAGCGTGGTCAGCCACCGGCACTCCGACCCGAACCAGATGGACGGGCCGTACTTCGACAACGACATCAAGAGCCTCTACGACTTCGCGGAGTCCCTGTCGCCGTGACGTGGAAACCTGCCCGGGCACGGGGAAACCCGTGTCCGGGCAACCAGGGAGTGAGCGTGTTCCGTCCTAGGTTCATGAGCAACCGAATCCTCCTCGCCGCGCTGGTCGTCACGCTGCTCGCCGTCACGGGGTGCGGCGACCGGGCAGCGGGGCAGGGTGGAGACCTGCGGGGCAAGGTGTTCGTCTCCACGTCCGTCACCGAGCAGGGCAAACCCAAGGCACTGGTCGAGGGCACGTCGATCGAGCTGAGCTTCACCGACGACGGCAGGGTCATCGCCAGGGCTGGCTGCAACATGATCCAAGGTCCGGTGACGCTGGACGACGGCAAGATCGAGGCCAAGGACCTCAGCAGCACCGCGATGGGCTGCCCCAACCCTGATCTCCACACGCAGGACGACTGGCTGACCAAGGTGCTGGGAGCGTCACCGGCGTGGAAGCTCGACGGCGGCAACCTCGTGATCACCGGATCCGACGCCGAGATCGTGCTGTCGGCTGAAAAAGAAGAGAAGCTCGACGGCGAGTGGACGCTCACGAGCATCGTCAGCGGCGAAGCCGTGTCGTCGATCCCCGGTGGCGTGCCGGCCACGCTGAGGTTCGAGAACGGCAAGGTCGAGGTGTTCGCCGGCTGCAACACCGGCAGCGCGTCCTACAAGGTGGACGGTCAGACGATCACGTTCGAGTCGTTGGTGCACACCGACAAGGCGTGCGGCGAGAACGAGATGACGGTGGAGAAAGCCGTGCTCAACGCGCTGAACGGCCAGGTCGCGTACAAGATCGACCGCAAGAACCTCAGCCTCACGACCGCGAAGGGTGACGGAGTGGTTCTTAAGAAGTAGCTGTTGGGTTCCTGTCGTTTTCATGAGGTTGTTCAAACCTGCACTAGTTTTGGTTCGAAGTTGAACTACCGACAGCGAAACGACAGGATTCGGGGAGCCAGGACCATGATCAAGGACGTCGCCGCACTCATCGGCCGCATCGGCATCGGCATCGTGTTCGTCGCGCACGGCTGGCAGAAGTGGACGGAGTTCGGTCTCGCCGGCACCACGGCGTCGTTCGAGAAGATGGGCGTGCCGCTGCCCGCGGTCTCCGCCGCGTTCGCCGCCACCGTCGAGCTCGCCGGCGGTCTCGCGCTGATCGCCGGCGTCGCACTGCCGATCGTCGGTCTGCTGCTCGCTGCCAACATGCTCGGCGCGCTGTTCCTCGTGCACATCTCCAACGGCCTGCTCGGGCAGGGCGGCTCGGAGCTGGTCGTGGCGCTCGGTGCCGGCGCGCTCGCGCTCGGCTTCAACGGTGGCGCCTACTCGCTGGACCGCCTGCTGTTCAAGAACAACAAGATTCTCAACCCAGCAGCTGTGTGATCTTCTCGCTGTCCCGGCGCGCGGCCAGCCGGCCCGCGTCGGGATTGCTCACCTGAACCAGCGATCCACCGGCCGCCAGCACAGCGAGAAAACCTTCCACGACACCGGAAGGCGCGTTCCACTCCAAAGTGGACAAAATGCGAGGCTCGGAGCCCAGGTCGATGCCACGTGCCGCGGCCACCACGTCATCCACAGTGGACTCGCCCAACGCGAGCGTGGAACCGGGGACCGGCTCCCACGGCGTGAAGTCGTCGCCGTGCACGCGAACGTCATCCAGGTAGTCGACATCCGCTCCGGCGCCCAAACCCATGGGGTGCAACGAAGCCACGGCCACGACGTCAGCGGCAGCCGTACCGCCGGGCGGCACCACCGCGACCCGAGCGTCGACACCCGCGCCAACGACACGGGCGCCGCACCACCACGCGCCGAGCAGCAGACCCGCGGTCTGCCAGTGCGCGGGCAACAGCACCGCCACCGGATCGCCCGGCTCGACGTCGTGCTCGTCCCGCAGCCAGTTCGCCGTCTTCGCGGCCCAGTTCGCAATGGTCGCGCGAGACAGCTCCACGCGCGTGCCCGCAGCGTCGTCGTAGTGCGTGATCAACGGACGACCCGGATCAGCCTTCAGCAACGGCGTGAAGAGGATCTCGGTCACGCTCACGCGGCACTCCTAGTCGACGCAGGGCACATCCTGTTGCGCCAGAGCGGCATGCGCGCCGTCCAGCGAGAGCAGCTTCTCAGCCCCGAACCGCGCCGGTGTAGTGGGGGTCGTGGAAGAAGGCGCCGGCTTCGGCGTCTCACCGATGAGCTGCGCCACCCAGGCCTTCACCGCCTCGCGGTCCACCGTCACGACGCTCTGACCACGCTCGTTGCGCGCGTCGATGTTCGTCACCGGGATCGTGGCGAACTCCACGTTGCCCGACGCCAGGCCCTGCGCCTGCGCCGCCAGCGTCGCCAGGTCGAGCTTCGAGTCCACCACGACGGACTTCGACACCGCGTCCAACAGCCCGTTCATCTTCCCCGGATCGGTGAACGTGCCCGCGGACAGCAGCTGCTTCATCGCCTGCGACATGAACACCTGCTGCCGTGCGATGCGACCCAGGTCACCACCCGGCATGTTCCGCTGCCGCACGAACGACAACGCGTCGCTGCCCGAGATCACCTGCTGGCCGGCGCGGAAGTTCGCGCCGGAGTTCGGGTCCGACGTGCCGGCCTTCAGGCACACCTGCACGCCGCCGATCACCTCGGTCAACAGGTAGAACCCGTAGAGGTTGATCTCCGCGTAGTGGTCGACGCGCATCCCCGTGAGGTCCTGCACCGCCTGCACCAACGCCCGGCGGCCGGCCTCGTCGGACGCCCGCTCGCGCTCCTGCTGGTCGCTCACGCCCTCGGCCTGCAACCGTTCGGCGGTCAGGTACTTCACCGCGCCGTACGCCGAATTGATCTTGTCCTCGCGGAAGCCGGCGATCGGCACGTAGGTGTCACGCGGGATGGAGATCGCGTTCGCCTTGCCGCCGTTGCGCGGCACCCGGATCACGATGATCGTGTCCGTGTTCACCGTGTCGGTGCCCTCGGTGCGCAGCTTGCGCAACACGTCCGCGGGAAGCGGGCGGCCCTGCGCGTCCGTCCGGCTGTCGCTGCCCACCAACAGGATGTCGATCGCGCCGTCCTCGACGGGCGGCGAGTTCGGGATGTCGTCCAGCACCTCGAGGATCTGGGTGGTGTTGATGTTGTTCTGGACGCGCTGCAACGTGACCCAGGACCAGCCGGAGAACGCCAACGTTGTCACGGCGACGAGCGCGACGACCGTCCGGCCGATGACCAGGACGGTCTTCTTCGCGCGTGTGGCAGCGCTCAACGTGGGTCCTCCGTGTGCTGGATATGCGTGCTCAGCGTAACTATCGGAAGCCCGTTACGCCGGGGATTCAGTTCACGCAGACCAGTCCGCCCGCTGTGATGGGCGGCGCACTGCTCGAAGGCGCGGTCGACGAACCGGGAACGCCCTGCGCTTCGACGTCCTCGTCCTCGTCGGAAGATGAGGAGTAGTCGGTGCCGACGTAGACGTGCACCTGTCCTTTTCGGACCGACTTCTCCTCCGCGACGTTCACGTTCGGCCCGAGTTCGGCGGCGACCTTGCGGGCAGCCCCTTCCTCGCCGGCCGCGTAGTACACGACCGTGGTGTCGCTGTTCTCCGGGGCCGAGGCGACGGGGCCGCGCTTGAAACCCTTCGCGGCCAACGTGTTCATCACCTCGGCCGCGAGCCCCTGGCGCCCGGCCGCGTTGAACACCTGCACGGTGATCGACGAGTTCGGCGGCGCCGGCAGCGTCGTGGTCGTGGTGGGCACCGACGAGCTGGGGGACTTGTCCGCGGCGAGCGAGTTCAGGAAGTCCTTCACCTGCTTGGGGTTCACCGGCAGCACGTTGCCGTCGCCGTAGGTGTCCATCGGGTCACCCACCGGAATGGTGCGGAACTCGATGTTGCCGCCCACGAGGCCCTGCATCTGCTCGGCGAACGTCGTGATGTCCCAGCCGGAGCTGAGGATCACCGACTTCTGGATCGCCTCGACCAGTCCGTTCAGCTTGTCCGTGTCGGTCAGCGTGCCGGTCGACAGCACCTTCTTCGCCAGCGCGCCGATGAACACCTGCTGCCGCACGATGCGGTCGAGGTCACCGCCGGGCAGGTTCTTGCGCTGGCGCACGAACGACAGCGCCGCCCTGCCCTCGATCATCTGCGGCCCGGCCTTGAAGTCCGCGCCCGAGTCCTCGTCCCAGGTGGCTTCCTTCACGCACACCTCGACGCCGCCGATGGCCTTCGTGACCTCGTAGAAGCTCGCGAGGTTGACCTCGGCGTACCGGTCGATGCGGACCTTGTCGCCGGTCATCTTCTCGATCGTCTTGATCAACGTCTTGCGCCCGGCCGCCATCGACTCGGTGCGGATCTTCGCCTCGTCCGTCTCGCCCTTGGACCGCAGCTGCTGGTCGACGGTGTTGCGCTGGCGGGCGAACGCCGAGTTGAGCTTGTGCTTGCCGAACCCGTCCGCGATCTCGACGTAGGAGTCGCGCGGGAACGAGATGGCGACCGCACGCGTGCCGTCCACCGGGATGTGCACGAGGATCATCGTGTCGGTGTTCTGCTCGCCGTCCGAGTACCCGCCGTTGAGCAGCGCCAGCACTTCCTTCGACAGCGGGTTGCCCTGTGCGTCCGTGCGGCTGTCCATCCCCACGAGGAGGATGTCGACGGCGCCGTCGAGCGGCTTGCGCGTGTCCTTCGCGATGTCTTCCGAGATGACCTCGGTTTTGACGATCCCGTTGTTGGCCGCCCGCAACTTGCCCCACCCGTAGGACGTGACGAGGAGCACAGCGGCCGAGACGAGCGCGACGAAGATCTTTCCTGTCGTCAGGAACGCGCGGAAAGCCGCCGTCGGTCGGGTCCCCTCAACCCTGACCGGCAGACTCCTGCCTTCCACAGTCGTTTCCTCCCCCACTACGCCGAGTTTAGTCGTTTATAAGACACACGACGTGACGTTGCTGTGGGTTGCAGCGATTGACTACGTGACAGACTGCGAGCGAGGAACACCACAGGAGGAAATGGCATGCGCGTACTGGTGACAGGTGGGGCCGGTTTCATCGGCTCGCACTACGTGCGGGAGTTGGTGAGCGGCTCGTACCCGGCCTTCGCGGGTGCCGAAGTGGTGGTGCTGGACAAGCTCACCTACGCGGGCAGCGAGACGAACCTCGCGCCGGTCGCCGGCAAGTTCGAGTTCGTCCGGGGCGACATCTGCGACCCCGAGGTCGTGGCCGAGCAGATGCGCGGCGTCGACGTGGTCGTCCACTTCGCCGCCGAGTCGCACGTGGACCGGTCCATCACGGGATCGGCCGACTTCGTGCTGACCAACGTCCTCGGCACGCAGACGCTGCTCCAGGGCGCCCTGAACGCGGGCGTGGGCCGGTTCGTGCACGTGTCGACGGACGAGGTCTACGGCTCGATCGAGGAAGGCTCCTGGTCCGAGACGCAGATCCTCGAACCGAACTCGCCGTACTCCGCCTCGAAGGCTTCTTCCGACTTGCTGGCGCGGGCGTTCCACCGCACGCACGGACTGCCTGTGAGCATCACTCGGTGTTCGAACAATTACGGGCCGTATCAGTTCCCCGAAAAGGTGATTCCGCTCTTCGTCACCAATTTGATCGACGGCAAGAAGGTGCCGCTCTACGGCGACGGACTCAACGTGCGCGACTGGCTGCACGTCGACGACCACTGCCGCGGCATCCAGCTCGTCGCCGAGGGCGGCCGGCCGGGGGAGATCTACAACATCGGTGGAGGCACCGAGCTCACGAACCGCGAGCTGACCGAGAAGTTGCTGGCCGCGACCGGCCGTGACTGGTCGTCCGTCGAGCCCGTGGAGGACCGCAAGGGCCACGACCGCCGCTACTCGGTCGACATCTCCAAGATCTCCGCGGAGCTGGGTTACAAGCCGCAGGTCGACTTCGCGACCGGTCTCGCCGACACGGTCGAGTGGTACCGCGAGAACCGCGCCTGGTGGGAGCCGCTCAAGGAGCGCGCTGCATTGGCGAAGGGCTGAGCGTTGATCCTGGTTCCCGGTGGTCGTGGCCAGCTCGGCCACGACCTCGCCGCTCTGTCCTCCGACGTCCGCGCGGTGTCCTCCGCTTCGCTGGACGTGACTTCTGTGACTCCGGCTGATCTGGCCGGTGCGTCAGCGGTGATCAACTGTGCCGCTTACACCGCCGTGGACGCGGCCGAGACCGACGAGGAACGCGCGTTCGCGGTCAACGCCGTCGGTCCTGGTCTGCTGGCTGAGGCGTGCGCTTCTGTTGGCATTCCGTTGATCCACATCTCGACGGACTACGTGTTCTCCGGTGACGGGACGCGGCCGTACGAGCCGTCTGACCCGGTCGGCCCGAAGTCCGCTTACGGCCGAACGAAGCTCGAAGGTGAGCGTCGGGTGCTGGAGGCGGGCGGCTGGGTCGTGCGCACCGCGTGGGTCTACGGCGCGCACGGGTCGAACTTCGTGAAGACCATGGCGACGCTGGAGGCTTCGCGTCCCGAGCTGTCCGTTGTGGACGATCAACTCGGCTCGCCGACGTGGTCGCGCGACCTGGCTGCCGGGCTTCTTGAGCTCGCCTCGGTTCTGCCGTCCGAACGCCTCCTGCACGCCACCGGTGGCGGCGAGGTGACGTGGTTCGGCTTCGCCCAGGCGATTTTCGAGGAGCTGGGTGCCGATCCGGCGCGCGTGAAGCCCTGTACCACGGCGGACTTCCCGCGACCGGCCCCGCGACCCGCCTACTCGGTGCTGTCGGGTGCGGCATGGGCAGCAGCCGGACTACGCCCGTTGCCGCAGTGGCGCAGCGCCCTTTCGGAGGCGTTCAAGGCAGGCGTGGTAGCTCCCCGTACCGGTGCTGCGCCATTGGAGTGACCGGTCTGGCACGGTAGTTCCAAGTGCGAGAACCTGTTCGGCATGTTCGATTCCGGGCGCAACCCCCAGCGTCCCGCGACAGCGGATTCCGATCGGCAACGCTTCCTCAAGTGCGTTGCCGCCGTCACGGGCTCGCGACAGGTGTCGATGAGCCAGCTCGACAAGCACTCGCCGAGGCCGCACTCTCGGTGAAGCCGTTGGGGCGTCAGGGTTTCCTGGCGCCCTACAGCGCGAGCAGCCTCTTGATCGTCTCGTGTTCGGCGTTGAGGTTCGGGTAGCCGGTTCCCCAGCAGCCGTTGTTGATCCAGTTCAGCCAGGCGTCCGTGTACGTCGTGGCGCGCTGAGCGTCGATGTGCAGCAACGCGCCCATCGCCCACGGCTGGTCGTACTGGCAGTTCAGTTCTGGCAGCCACCTGTCGAGATACGTCGCGAGCCACTCGGCGTCGTCCGCCTCACCGAACGCGGCCAGCGCGAAGCAGTAGCCCTGACCCGCGAAGCAGGTCGCGCTCTCCACCAGGAGTTCGCCGATCCGGTCGCGGAACTGCGTGCGGTGCGAAAACCCGGCGAGGTAGGCGCCGACGATCTTCTCCCGCCACCCCGACCGCAGCAGCGTCTCGATCTCGCCGTCGGTGCTGGCACCGGCGGTGTCCATCACCTCGGCCACGAACTTGCGCCGCTCGGGCTCAGGCATGCGGTACAACAGGTTCGCGTGCAGGAGCCCCGCGTACATCACGCCCTGCTCAGCCGGTACGCCTCGACCGTCTTCTCCGCACACCGCCGCCAGGTGAACTCGGCCGCGTACGCACGCCGTTCCGCCTGAGCAGCAGGAGTGGCCGGAGCCGCAACGGCCTGAGCCAACCCCTCAGCCAGCGCCTCGACATCGCCAACGGGCACGTGCAGCGCATGCCCACCCGCGACCTCGCGCAACGCCGGCACGTCCGAGCACACCACGGGAACGTTGCAAGCCAACGCTTCCAGCACCGGCAGCCCGAAGCCCTCGTCACGTGACGGCAGCACCAACGCCGTGGCACCGGCCACCACCGACCGCAGATGCACGTCCGACAGATACCCGGTCCGCAGCACCCCACCATCCACACCGGACTGACCGGGTCCGACGATCACCAGCGGCGGCAGCGAGGGGTCGGACGCGTGCGCCTTGATCAGGTACTCGAGGCCCTTGCGCGGCCCGTCCGCACCCACGAACAGCAGGTACTCCGACGGAAGACCCAACCGCCGCCGCAGGGTCTCCGAGGGGGCGCGGGACGCGAACCACGCGGGGTCGACGCCCAGCGGCGTCACCACGATCTTCGAAAGCGGCACCGAGAACCGGTCCGCCACCACGGAAGCCACCGCCGCGGTCGGCGTGCAGATCACGTCCGCCCGCTGCGCCGACAACCGGACCAGCTCGGGCAGCCGGCGGTCCGACGGCGGCAGGTCACCGGGCGAGTCCAGGAACGCCAGGTCGTGGATCGTGACGACACGGCCGGCCCGGATGGTGGGCGGCAGCACGAAGTTCGTGCCGTGCATGACGTCGGAGAACCCGGCGAGCATCTCCACCGGCGGGAACGGCGCACGCAACCACATCTGGCGCAGCGCCCGTGCCGCGACGGGCAGGCCGCGCGCGGTGACGTCGTGCGGCAGGACGGTCCGCAACGCGCGCCAGCCGCGCAAGGTGAACGCGACCGCCCGTACGTCGGCCTCCTCTGGCATGGAGGCCAGTTCTTCGGCCAAAGCCGCTGTGTAGCGGCCGATTCCGGTGCGGTTTCCGAGCAAGGGTGTGCCGTCCAGCAGTACGGACAGCGGTTTCGGGGATCTAGCCATGCTTGCCACCACGCGCGATTTTGCGCAGACGCCCCGTCGCCCGCTTGGCCAACTCGGACGGGCCGCCCGCGTCCAGGTACTCGCGCACCAGTCGCAGGTCCCGCTTCACCTTGTCCGCCGCGCTGAGCTGCGGTGCGCGCACCAGCAACCCGTTGCTCGGCAGACGGTCCGCCGCGGGCCTGGGGTTGCGGCAGAACTCCGCCAGCGGCGCGAGCGCCGTCTCCCAGGTGAACCGCTCACGGACGACGGCGATGCGTTCACGGCAGGAAGCCGCGAACTCCTCGTCGTAGAGCACCTTCTCCAAAGCGTCGGCCAGCGCCACCGGGTCCTCCGGCGGCACGACGACGCCCAAACCTTCCCGCTCCACCAGGTCCGCGAACGAGTCGCCGGACGTGGTGACGATCGGCAGCCCCGCCCACAGGTAGTCCAGCACCCGCGTGCGGAACGCGAACGTGGTCTCGACGTGCTCGTAGTGGGTCGTGACACCACAGGAGGCGTCGAGCAGCCAGTTCTGCCGGTCGGTGTAGGGCACCCACCCGTCGTTGAAGAACACGTTCTCGCCGGTCAGCCCCAACGACGCGGCCAACGACCGCGTCTGGCCGGCGATGTCCATGTCCGGGACCTCGGGGTTCGGGTGCTTCATCCCCAGGAAGTACAGCTTCGCGGACGGCTGCCGCTGCCGCAGGTGGTCCATCGCGCGGATCAACGACAGCGGGTCGAACCACGAGTAGACGCCACCGGCCCAGATCACGACCTTGTCGGAGTCCAGCACACCCGGCACGACACCCTTGATCGCCGGGCCGGTGCGCTGCGGCGGCTTGCCCGACAGTCCGAAGGGGACGATCCCGAGCAACGAAGTCGTCGTGGGGTCGTTGTCGTACAACGTCGGCGTCAACCGGCCCAGCGCAGCCAAGTGGCCCAGCCAGAAGTGGCGCTGACGTTCCGATGCGCACAGGAAGAAGTCGCCGCGCTCCAGCTGGTTCGTCAAAACACGGGTGACGCTCTTCAGGTCCGCGGCGCGCTTCTCGTCGCTGTCGTCCTTGCCCTGCTCCAGCAGCTCCAGGTGCATCGGGTCGTAGATGTCGCAGACCACGATCTTGGTGGAGCCCGGCTGCTTGAGTTCGTGAGCCATCTCCAGAGCGTGGCCCTGCAGCACGATCACGTCGGCCCACGCGACGTTCTCCGGCAGCTGCTTCTGCTTCACGCCCTCGACCACGAACGGCGAGTCCGGCGGGTCGCACAACGGGTTCGTCGTGATCAACCGCACGGTGTGCTCGCCGGACAGCACGTCCGCCATGTGCCACGCCCGGATCGCCGGCCCGGCCATCCGCTCGGAGATCGCGTCACCGGTGATCACCAGGATCTTGCGCGGCTTGCCGAACACCTCGTCGATGCCCAGCGCCTCGACCAGGATGTCGTGCGCCACGATGTAGCGCCCGATGTCGTACGCGGGCTCCAACGCCTTGCGCATCAACGGAACCAGGTCGGTGTCCGACATCCGCCGCTCGGCCTGCTCGATCCGGCGCGACTCGGCCAGCGCCGGCATCATCTCGACGAACTGGTCGATCGCGAGGAACCCGGCCAACGACTGCCGCGGTACGGCAACCGGTGCGGCATCCGCAGAAACATCAGCGGGCCGGCGAGTGATCTCCAGCTGCGTCGCGTCGATGTCGCCACGAGCAGTCGCCCGGCGCACCACCAGAGCTAAGGCGGCGGGCAGCACCCGAGCCAGCGTCTCGTCGGAGAAGTTCTTGTAGAGCGTCGCGAGTGCGTTGCGCTCCAGCAGGTACAGCTCGCGGCTGTGGTCGATCGTGCTCATCGACGCGTGGTGGCGGTGGAACGTGAGCGACGCCGGCTCGTAGCGGACCCGCCAGCCGCGCAGGTTCAGCCGCCAGCCGAGGTCGACGTCCTCGTAGAACATGAAGAACCGCTCGTCGAACCCGCCGAGCCCGCGGTACAGCGCCGTCCGCACGAACAACGCGGAGCCGGTGCCGAACAGCACGTCGCGCGGGGCGTCGTGGCTGCCGTCGTCGACCTCGCCGACGTGCCGCTTGTAGCCCATGCCGAACCACGTCAGGCCGCCGTCGACGAAGTCGATCTTGCGACCGTCCCAGTCCAGCACCTTGCTCGCGACCGCGCCGACCGACGGTTCCGCGTGGAAGACCCGCACAGCGGCCTTGATCCAGTTGCGGTCCGCGCGCGCGTCGTTGTTCAGGAACGCCAGCACGTCGCCCGTGGCGTACTCGACACCGAGGTTGCAGCCACCGGCGAAACCGAGGTTGCCCGCCGACGGGACGATCTTCACGCCCGGCAGCTCCGCCTTCAGCCGTGCGGTGTCGTGCTGCTCGTTGTCGACGACGATCACCTGGAGCAGCTCTGCCGGGTAGTCCACCTCGGCCAGGCCACGCACACAGGTGATGGTGTCCTCCGCGCCGCGGTAGTTGACGACGACGACAGAGACGACGGGCAGAGATGCGCGATCCACGTGCTAAGCCTGCCTCATCACTCTGCGCGCCCGCAGTGTGGTTGCACAGATCAGCAGCAGGACGACAGCGATTGGTACTCCGAAGACCCACTCGACGGACCAGTTGTTGCGATCGGCGAGCAGCGGGCGCATCACCGGATGACGCAGCACGGTGGCCGGACCAGGCTGCATCTTCTTGTCCTGCTCGCCCAGCACGATGATCCGCTCCTCCATCCCGTCGGGGCAGACGACCTGGTGCGCGAACGCCGGGTTGTCCGGACCGGGGAGGTCGCCGACCGTTTCGATCACGCAGGTCTCGGGCGTGCCGAGGAGATCCATCAACGCGCGGTGACCGTCGCTGACCAGCACCGCTGTGCCGGGAATCACGATCATGAAGGCGGGCAGCATCAGCCACGCGGGCCCGAGCTTGCCCAGGCCCCACGCGAACGCGAGCGACAGCAGCGCGCACGGGCCCAGGATCGCGATCTGGTACTTCTCGGGCGCGATCGCACCCAGCACGACGGCCGCAGCCATCCCGGCCAGCCCGATCACGATCAACGGGACCGGCTTCACGGCACTCTCCTGACCGCCCTGGCGACGCCAACGAGAAGAATCATCGCCAGGGGGACGCCTGTGACCAGCCAGAGGTTCCATCGGGTGTCGTCGGCGAACTTCGGCTCCAACGGCGGAGCGACGAGCACGTCGGTCTCCTGGATCAGCAGCCGGTCGTTCCAGGAGCGGCTCAGCTCGACCTCACCGCTCGGGCACGCCAGCACGTAGTCGACCGACGGGTACTTGGTGAACGGGTGCTCCTCGGCCTGCGTGACCGTGCAGTGCTCGACGTGCCCGATCCGCTGCATCAGCACGCTGTGCACGCCGAACGCGAGGAAGAACGCCGCCCCGACCCCGAGGATCAACGCCGGGATGATGATCCACCTGCGCTCGGCCAGCCCGCCGACGCCCAGGCCGTACGCGAGGCCGCCGACCACGCCGATGAAGACCAGCCCGAGCCCGAACGTGGCGCCGAGCGCGGTGCTGAGTGCCAGAGCGGCGAACCCACAGCCGATCAGCAGCAAGGGCCCGCGCATCCCTCAGCCTCTCGTGAGGAGCTTCACCCGCAGGGTCAGTCCGGCCTTCACCGCGAACCGGAACGGCGCCCACAGCACGCCGGTGTGCCGGTCGGCGAGGTACCGGTACGCGCTGCGGTGGTGCTCGCGCAGCATCCGGTCCGACGACCGCGCCGTGGAGTGCCCGCCGATGTGCGTGACCTCGGCCTCGGGCACGTAGACGTTCTGCCAGCCGGCCTTGCCGACCCGGTCGCCCAGGTCGACGTCCTCGAAGTACATGAAGTAGCGCTCGTCGAACCCGCCGACCGAGTCGAACGCCTCGCGCCGCATCAGGAAGCAGCTGCCGGACAGCCACTCCGCGGTCCGCTCGACCGGCGTCTGCTCCTGCCGGTACGCCTTCGTCCACGGGTTCGAGGGCCACACCACGGCGAACAGCGCGTGTCCGATGCCGCGGCCGACCGACGGCAACAGCCGCGCCGACGGGTACACCTCGCCGTTGGGCTCGCGGATCAGCGGACCGAACATGCCTCCGCGCGGCCACCGCCCGGCCGCCTCGATCAACGTGTCGATGCTGCCCGGCCCGAACTCGATGTCCGGGTTGGAGATCAGGATCCAGCCGACCTCGGGGCCGAGCGCCGCGACGCCGCGGTTCGCGCCGCCGCCGTAGCCGAGGTTGCCACCGGTGGGCACGAACGAGACGTGCTCGCGTTCGGCCGCCACCTGCTCGGGCACGCCGTCGGTGGAGCCGTTGTCGGCGAGGATCACCCGTGTCTCCCGGGTGGTCGCCTTCGCGAGGGTGTCCACGAACGGTGCCAGCGTCTCGCCCGGCGAGTACGTGACCGTCACGACACCAAGTCCGTCGCCGTAGTTCACGGCCGACACATTAGTGGTGTCCGATTCACCGTCGGCGACGCACCAGAGCCGCGCGCTCGTACGCCAGCCGATGACGTTCGGCGCTCACGGCCCACGAGAAGTCCTTCGCACGTTGTTGCCCTGATGCGGCCAGCGACGAACGACGGGCGGGGTCGTCCAACAAGTCGGCGATCGCGGCTGCGATGTCCCCCGCTCCGACACCGCAATACGCGACCGCCTCACCACCGACTTCGGGCAACGACAGTCTTCGGGTGGTCAGCACGCAGGCGCCGCACGCCATCGCCTCCAGCACCGGCAGGCCGAAGCCCTCGCCGAGCGACGGGTAGGCGACCAGCTCCGCACCGCCGAGGAAACCGGCGAGCTGCTCGAACGGCAGGTAGCCCGCGCGGATCACGCGGATCCGGTGCGGCACCGAGTCCAGCGCCCGCTCGACCTGGCTGTCCCAGCCGGGCTGACCGGCGAGCACCAGCGCAGGCGGGTTCGCCCGTCCGACCATGGCCTGGGCGAATCCGCGGATCAGCGCCGGGACGTTCTTGCGCGGCTCCAGCGCGCCCAGGAACGCCACGTAGGGCATGTCTCCCAACGACAACGTGGTCCGCACCGCCGTGATCTCGTCCGGCGACGGCGGGTGGAACCGCTCGGTGTCGACGCCGTGCTGCGCGATGTGCAGCACACGCCGTTCGGCTCCGGCGACCCGTACGAGCTCGTCAGCCGTGGCCTGCGACGGCACCACGCACAGTTCCGCGCGCTTCAGCGAGGCACGCGTCCACGTGCGGAAGAAGCGCGCCTTGACCGACGAGTGCAGCACGGCGTCGGTGAAGAACGTGGCGTCGTGCAGCGTCACGACCGAAGCGGCCTTGCTGGCCAACGGGAGTGTGTAGTGCGGTGAGTGCACGACGTCGATGCCCAGTGTTCGCACCAGCCGCGGCAACGTCGTCTGCTCCCAGGCCAGGCGCGCTGTCCTGGTGGCGACGGCGTCCGCGGCCCGCACCACGCGGGCGTTCGGGGCGATCTTGGTGAACAGCTCCTCGTCGCGCGGCTGGCAGACGACCGACAGCTTGGCGCCGTCCGCATCCAGTGCCGCGACAAGCGAATCCACGTAACGGCCGACGCCACCACGGTCTGCGGGCACCGCGGTGGCGTCGATCAGCACGCTGGGTTCGACGGTCGACACGATCAGCAAGCGTAATGTCATTTGCGAAAGCGTTTAGCGGGAATGCGCTAATCAGGTCGTTACGCGTGTGTGTCCCAGACACCGCGCGCAGTCTTTTCCCAGGTGAACTCACTCGCGCGGGTGATCCCGGCCTCGACGGTGTGATGAGGATCCGCCAACACGGCCCGCAAACCTTCCGTCAACGAGGCCAGATCTCCGCGCCGCACGACGGTGCCCGTGCCGCCCGCGACCTCCACCAGAGCCGGGTCGTCGGAGTGCACGACCGGTACGCCCGCGGCCATCGCTTCGAGCACGGGCAGCCCGAATCCCTCGGCGAGGCTGGGGGCGGCGAGCACGGTCGCGCCGGCCAGCACGTCCGCCAGTCGTTGGTCGTCGGTTCGGCCGAGCAACGTCACGTGCGGGGCGCGCAGATCGACATCTCCCCAGCCCTGGGGGCCGATCACGACCAGCGGAACCTTGAGCCGTTCGGTCGCGCGGACCAGGAGGTCGAAGCCCTTGCGCGGCTCGATCGTGCCGATGGCCAGCACGTAGGTGCCGGGAAGATCGTCAGGCTTCTGGCCAACGAGCCGCGTCACGCCGTTCGGCACGACGTGGACCGGAACCTTGACGGGGACGAGGTTCTGCAGCTGGTCCGCGACGGCCTGCGTCGGCACGACCAGAGCGCGTGCTTGAGCCGCGGCCTTCGTGATGACCTTGCGGTGCCACGCGACGCCACGCGGCGTCAGGGTTTCGGGATGCGTCCACGGCACGACGTCGTGCACCGTCACGACCGCGCCCGGCAACGGGGCGAGCGGCGTCGGGGCGTGCACGTGCCGGCCGAGCTTCGGTGGCAGACCGCGTTCCCACAACGCCACCAGCGCGCGGCGCGGCACCTTGATCACGCGGTCGGCGTTCGCCGTTGCCGCGGTGGTGACGGTCCAGCTCTCCGGCGCGGTCTCCCGGAGAGCCTTGAGCAGCTCCGCCGTGTAGCGACCGGTACCGCCGGGGACCGGGGCGTTGAGTTGCTCGGTCAGCACTACTAGCTCGGGCACGTCGCGTACCGTCTCACGCCGTGTCGGCACTCAGCACCGTGGTGGTCGTGACGTGGCGCGGCCGTGACCACATCACGGCGTGCCTCGACGCCCTCGAAGCCCAGAAGAGTCCACATAGGACGATCGTCGTCGACAACGCCTCCGACGACGGCACAGCCTCGTTGATCAGCGGACATGAGGTCGTGCGGCTGCCGCGCAACCGCGGCTACGCGGGTGGGCTCGCCGTCGTGCTGGACCTCGTCGACACCCCGTACGTCGCGTGGCTCAACGACGACGCGGCGCCTGATCCGTCGTGGCTGACCGAGCTGGAGAACGCTCTCGAAGCCGATCCCGGCGCGGCCGCGGCGACCTCGTCGATCCTGCTGACGGACGGCTCGACGCAGTCCGTCGGGGTGGCGCTGACGGCGGACGGCTACGGCAAGGACGTCGTGCTGGCCGGGCGCGAGGTGTTCGGGTTCTGCGGCGGCGCGGCGTTGCTGCGAACGTCTGAGCTGCGGGCTGCTGGTGGCGTGCCGGCGGATTTCTTCTGCTACTACGAGGACACCGACACCGCCTGGCGGTTGCGGCTGGCGGGGCACCGCGTGATCTCGGTCGGACCGGCACGGGTGCGGCACCGGCACGGTGCCAGCACGCGGCCGGGTTCGGCGCTCTTCCACCGGTGGAACGAGCGCAACCGGCTGCTGATGCTGCTGCGGTGCGCGCCGTTGAGCGTGGCTGTGCGGGAGTTGGCGCGGTTTCTGGTGATCACGGCGTTGCTGCCGTTCCGCAAGGACGTGCCGCAGGCCGCGAACTTCCGGGTCGGACTGCGGTTGTGGGTGCTCGGCGAGGTGCTGCTCAGGCTGCCGGTGACGGTGATCCAGCGGCTGGTGATCGGGGCGCGCTCGAAGATCGCCCGCCGCACCGTGTGGCGCGACTGGGCCGGGCGCTGAAAGTCACAGACCGCCGTCGAGCCGCTGGGTCAGCGAGGTCCTGGTCTGCTTGTGGTTCGTCGCGGTAGGGATCACACCCTGCTGCACGACCTGAGTGATCTCCGCGTCATCCGCCTGCACCGGCATCGGCTGCGTCGGCATGGGCATCGGCTGTCCCGGCCGTTGCTGAGGTGGCCGCTGCTGCTGGGCCTGCTGCCCCATCTGGGCGGGCTGCAAGATCATCGTTGAGTCCGGGTCACGCCTCGGGTCCATCGCGTTGACCAGCGTGCGAGGGATCTGCTGCGTGTCGGACGCGTCCATCGGGGACGTCATGTTGTCCGGCGTCACGATGTTCCGCCCACGTGCGCGGGCGCGGGCGAGCATGGCGTCGGCCCGGTCGCGGGGGTCCATGTCGGATTTAGCTCCTTGCCGGGACCAGATCCCGTATGACGATCTGCTTCGTGTCAGAGTATTCCGTCGAACGGCTTGCTGTAACGCGGAGGAGGAAAAAGGTGCACGGCGTCGAAGCTGTGGTGCTGGTCGGGGGCAAGGGCACCCGTCTTCGCCCGCTGACCCTGTCCGCTCCCAAACCCATGCTCCCGACCGCGGGGGTGCCATTTTTGACGCACCTGTTGTCGCGGATCAAGGAGGTCGGGATCACCCACGTGGTGCTCGGGACCTCCTACAAGGCCGAGGTGTTCGAGGAGTACTTCGGCGACGGATCGAGGCTCGGGCTGGAGCTCGAGTACGTGGTCGAGGAAGTGCCGCTGGACACCGCGGGCGCCATTCGCAACGTCGCGGACAAGCTGCGCGAACCGGACGTGATGGTCTTCAACGGCGACATCCTGTCGGGCGTCGACCTGACGGGGATCGTGGACACGCACCGCAAGCACGAAGCGGACGTCACGCTGCACCTCGTGAAGGTCGCGGACCCCCGTGCGTTCGGTTGCGTGCCGACCGACGACGAGGGGCGCGTGCAGGCGTTCCTGGAGAAGACCGACAACCCGCCGACCGACCAGATCAACGCGGGTTGCTACGTGTTCCGCCGCGAGGTGATCGACGCGATCCCGGCCGGTCGCCCGGTGTCGGTGGAGCGCGAGACGTTCCCGGGGCTGTTGGAGGCCGGTAAGCGGCTGCAGGGTCACGTGGACGCGACGTACTGGCTCGACCTCGGCAAGCCTGAGGCGTTCGTGCAGGGCTCCGCTGACCTGGTGCGCGGTGTCGCGCCGTCGGCCGCGGTCGCTCAGCCCGGCGACTACCTGGTGCTGGAGGGCTCGTCGATCCATGAGGGCGCCACGGTTCGTGGTGGCTCGGCGGTCGGTGCGAACTGCACGGTCGCAGACGGCGCGGTGCTCGACGGCGCGATCCTGTTCGACGGCGCGGTCGTCGGCGAGAACGCGGTCGTGGAGCGGTCGATCGTCGGTGCCGGTGCGCTGGTCCAGTCCGGTGCGGTGCTGCGGGACGCGGTTGTGGGCGACTCGGCCGTGATCGGTGCGCGGTGCGAGCTGATCGGTGGAGCGCGGGTCTGGCCGGGCGTTGTGCTGCCCGAGGCCGGCGTGCGCTTCAGCACGGATGCCTAGCAGATCTTGGACACCACCGTTCCCCCTCGACCTGGGCGCGGTGCTCGGACCGCTGCGCCGCGGACCCGGTGATCCGTCCTTCTCCACGGAGGGCGGCATCTGGTTCGCGGCGAACACCCCGTGCGGTCCGGGAACTCTGCACGTTCGTCGTACCGATGTGATCGAAGCCGAAGCGTGGGGCGAGGGCGGGGTCTGGCTGCTGGACGGCCTGCCCGCCCTGCTCGGCGCGGACGACCCGCTGGACGAGTTCGTCGCCCACCACCCGATCGTCGCGGAAGCCCGTCGCCAACGGCCAGGGCTGCGGCTCGGGTCGACCGGACGCGTCTGGGACCTGCTGTTCGCCTCGATCCTGGAGCAGAAGGTCACCGGCAAGGAGGCGTTCCGGACGTGGCGCGAGCTGGGGCGCCGGTTCGGCACGGCGGCACCGGGGCCGTTGCCGCTGAAGGTTCCGCCCACGCCTTCTCGGCTGCTCGGCCTGCAGGACTGGGAATGGCACCAGTGCGGCCTCGACGGGGCGCGGCGGAGGACGTTGATCAACGCCGCCCAGGTGGCGCACCGGCTGGAGAAGGCCGCTGAGATGCGCAGCCGGGAGTTGCTGGAGAAGGTGCCCGGGATCGGCGTGTGGACGTCGGCCGAGGTGGCTCAACGGTCGTGGGGCGACCCGGACGCGGTCAGCGTCGGCGACTACCACGTGGCGAAGAACGTCGGCTGGGCGTTGACCGGCACGCCGACGGACGACGACGGGATGATGGAGCTGCTGGAGCCGTACAAGCCACAGCGCCACCGGGCCGTTCGCTACCTGGAGGCCGCGGGCATGCAGCGGCCGCGGCGAGCCCCGAGGTTCTCGCCGCGGGACTACCGCAAGTTCTAACGCAGACGCTGAAGGGCCGACTCGATCAGCGGATGCAGGTCGTCGACGTTGTCCGGCAACGAGTCCAGCGGCCACCACTGCAGGTCGACCGACTCGGCGCTCCTCACTGGTTGCGCGCCGACCGGAGCCCGCACCAGGAACCGCACGTCGAAGTGCCGCGTCGGCTTCCCGAGCGAGCACGTGATCGGGTGCACGTCGAGGTGGATCGGCGTCGGCTCGATCCGCAGCCCGCGCATGCCGGACTCCTCGGTGGCCTCGCGCAAGGCGGCGGCCGCCAGCGAGACGTCACCGGGCTCGCAGTGGCCGCCCAGCTGCAGCCACCGGCCCACGCGCGGGTGCAGCGTCAGCAGTGCATGCTCCGCTGTGGCGTCCAGGACCAACGCTGAGGCCGTGAGATGCCCAGGCTCGCAGGAACGCTGGCAGGCGTCCTCACGGGCCGCCAGAAAGCCCAGGTAGGCCTCCTTCAACGCGTCCTGTCCGACGAACCGGCTCAGCGTCGAGACCGCGTCGGCGTGCAGTGTCACAGCTCGATCAGCCCTTCCAGCGGTTCGCGGGGCGTCAGCGGTTCGGTCGGGTGCCCGATCGCCACCGCGCCCAGCGGTTCCCAGTCCTCCGGCACGCCCAGCACGGCGCGCACCACGTCGGCGCAGAAGATCGTCGACGACACCCAGCACGAGCCGAGCCCCTCGGCGGCCAGCGCGACCAGCAGACCCTGCACCGCGGCACCACCGGCGACTGTGAACATCGTCTTCTCGGCCTCTGACCTGCGCGGATCCGGGTAGCTGTGAGATCCGTCGCGCACCAGGAACGGCACCACGATCTCCGGCGCCTCCACCAGCAGGTCGCCGCGCTTGAGCCGCCGGGCGATCTGCTCGTCGGTGAACCCGTCACCGCGCAGGTCGGCGGTCCACTGCTCGCGCATGGCCTTCAGCAGCTCTTGGCGCTTCTCCCGCACCAGCACGAACCGCAGCGGCTTCGTGTGGTGCGGCGCGGGCGCGGTCAACGCGGCCCCGACAGCGCGTTTCACCACAGCGAGATCAACAGGCTCGTCCGAGTAGAACCGCACGGACCGCCGCATCAGCACGGCCTCGGCGCGGCCCTGGGCCAGCGCCTCCTCGGTGCCGAGCCGGAACAGGTCCTCGTCGGTCGGCCGGGTCAGGTCGCGGGCGGACGACCCGTCGTCCACCACGTCGAACCCGCGCAGCACCGCCACCGGCATCGCACCGAGCTTGCCCTTCACCAGGTCCGCGGCCGCCGCGATCTCGTCGGCGATCGCGATCTGGGTGACGACCAGCTCGTTGCCGTGCTCGTCGACCGAGCCGGCGTAGTCGTGCAGCACGCGGATGCCGGACGCGCCGATCGCGGCGTCGGTCTGGCCCATCCGCCACGCGCGGCCCATGGTGTCCGTGACGACCACGGCCACCTCGACGCCGAGCAGCCCCTTCAACGCGCTGCGCAGGGACGCCGCGGAGCCGTCCGGGTCGACGGGGAGCAGCGCGATCTCGTCGCCCGCCACGTTCGAGGCGTCGACGCCGGACGCGGCCTGCACGATGCCGAGCTTGTTCTCGGTGATCAGCGTGCGCATCTTGCGGGCGAGCACCCGCACCGACTCCGCGTCGACGTGCTCACGCCGGATCCGGTCCCGTTCCTCCGGGTCGGCCGGCACGCGCACGAGCCGTCCTTCCACTTTGGACAGCACCTTGGACGTGACGACCAGCACGTCGCCGTCGCGCAGCCAGGGCGCGGCCGCGGCGATCGCGCCCGCCAGATCGTCGCCGGGGCGAAATTCCGGCAGACCCGGTACCGGCAGCAGCTCCAGCGCCGCGGCGGCGTGGTCAGTCAACGTCCACCCCGGCCATTTCCAGCGCGACGCGGGCCATCTGCGCCGTGGCGTCCACATCGGACATCAGCAGCGGAACCGCGCGCACCGCGACACCGGGAACGTCCGCACGGTCGCCGGTGTGCACCAGCCACGCGTCGAGGATGCCCTCGTCAGAGCACTTGCGGGAGCCGTAGAGCCGCCCGACCGCCTCGGCGGAGGTCTCGACACCGATCGCGTCCAAACAAGCGTCGGCCATGCCGCGCAACGGTTTCCCGCCAATGATTGGCGACAGGCCGACGACGCCGGCGTCGGTCTTGCGCAGCGCCTCGGCCACGCCGGGAATGCCGAGAATCGTGCCGATGCTCACAACGGGGTTCGAGGGGGCCAGGATCACCGCGTCCGCCTCGGCGATCGCGTCCAGCACGCCGGGCCCGGCGGTGGCGTTCTCGGCACCCACGAACGCGAACGACTGCGCGGGCACACCGGCCCGGTGCTTCACCCACCACTCCTGGAAGTGGATCGCCTTCGGTTCGTCGTCGAGCTCGACGACGACGTGCGTCTCCACCCGGTCGTCCGTCATCGGCAGCAGCTTCACGCCCGGCTTCCACCGGTCGCACAGCGCCTCCGTGACGGCCGACAGCGGGTAGCCGGCGCGCAGCATTCTGGTGCGGATCAGGTGCGTGGCGATGTCGCGGTCGCCGAGCCCGAACCACGTCGGGTCGGCGTCGTACGCCATCAGCTCTTCCTTGACGGTCCACGACTCGTTCGCGCGGCCCCAGCCGCGTTCGGTGTCGATCCCGCCACCCAGCGTGTACATGCAGGTGTCGAGGTCGGGGCAGATGCGCAGCCCGTGCATCCACACGTCATCGCCGGTGTTCACCACCGCGGTGACGTCGGCTCCCAACGTCTTGAGCCCTTGCAGGAACTTCGCGCCGCCGACCCCGCCGACCAGTGCTACGACCTTCACGCCTTGCCATGCTTCCACAGCGCGTGCGCACGCCTAGAGGGAGCGCCAGAACATGAAGGTGCCGGCCCCGTAGCTCGCGACGGGGTAGTTGCCGCCGAGCAGCTCGAAGACGGCCTGGGCCAGCCCGAAGAACAGCGCGCTCACCTGGGAGAAGCCGATCAGCACGGCGAAGAGCACCAGCGGCGCCCACGGCCGGGCCTTCGCACCGAACTGCTGCGCCTGGTACGACATGAACGGCTCCAAAACACCCCAGCCGTCCAAACCGGGAATCGGCAGGATGTTCAACACGAACGCGAACACCTGCAACAAAGCCAGGTACGAAATCGCGGCGGCGAGCACGAGCGGCGGCGAGAACAGCGTGACGACCAACGCCAGCAGCACGCCGATCACCAGGTTGGTGACAGGTCCCGCGAGTGACACGAGTGACTCGATCTTCTTCGACCGCAACGCGTGGTGGTTGATCCACACCGCGCCGCCCGGCAACGGGATTCCGCCGAACACGAGCAGCACCAGCGGCAGCACGATGCTCAGCACCGGATCGGTGTAGCGTCGGATGTCGAGGGTCAGATATCCCTTGTCCCGCACGGAGAAGTCGCCGCCCTTGTAGGCGACGGCGGCGTGCCCGAACTCGTGCAGGCAGAGCGTCACCGCCCACCCGCCGAGTACGAAGAGGATGGTGCCGGAGATGGCGGCGACCTTGCCCTCCAGCAGCGTGAGGACGGCTCCGGCGGCCGTCACCGCGAGCAGGCCGAGGAACAGTGGACTGGGGCGCACCGCTGATCGCTTCACCCCACCAGTGTGGCGTGTCGGCTGGCGTGGTGGGCCGTTCGGGCACCTGTTGCGACAGGCGGATCACTGTCCGTGCGACCAGTCAAGGTTTTTGCGGCCATCCGCGCGAATATCCCCCGACGTGTGGACTCCACTTGACCCCCTGCTGTGACGCAGGTGTAATCACATCGGTGTCATTCGTCGTTGTGGGAGCGGCGACTGGCGTCCGCCAACCGGGGAGAGCGGAAGGCGAGGAGGCGGACGAAATGCAGGAATTCGAAGAAGATCACGTCGCGCAGCCGGTTGTACAGGGCGAGCTGTCGTACCTGTTCGACCCCGCCGACGAGCAAGATTGGCAGGAACGCGCCCTGTGCGCACAGACGGATCCCGAGGCGTTCTTCCCCGAAAAGGGTGGATCGACGCGGGAGGCCAAGCGCATCTGTCTGGGCTGCGAGGTGCGTTCGGAGTGCCTTGAGTACGCGCTCCAGCACGACGAACGCTTCGGCATCTGGGGCGGTCTCTCGGAGAGGGAACGCCGCAAGCTGAAGAAGCGAGCCGTCTGAAGTGTGATCTTTTTGCCTTAACTTGAGGGCGTGACAAGCCCTCACCCGAGGCTCCGGACCGCGCCGGTGCTGTGCGTCCTGGTCTGCCACGACGGCGACCAGTGGCTCAGCACGGCGCTGTCCGCGTTGCGGCGCCAGCGAATTCGCCCGAGGCACGTGATCGCGGTCGACACCGGATCCCACGACCGCACGCCGAAGGTGTTGGCGGAGGCGGAAGATCTGCTGGACGGAGTGCTGACCGTGCCTCGCGGCACCGGTTTCGGCACCGCTGTGCGCATCGCCGTCGAGCACGCCGTCGAACGGTGGGGCGACCCCGGCAAATGGCTGTGGTTGCTGCACGACGACAGCGCGCCCGAACCCGACTGCCTGGCCGCGTTGCTCACCGCGGCCGAGGTGTCGCCCTCGGCCGCCGTGCTGGGCCCGCTGTGCCTCGATTGGGTGGATTCTCGCCTGGTCGTAGAGGCAGGTTTGTCGACGGATTCTTCAGGACATCGACAGACGGGCCTCTCGTCCTCCGAGCATTCGGCTTCGTTCCAGCAGAGCACCGAGGTCCTCGCGGTGTCGTCGGCGGGTTCGTTGATCCGCCGCGAGGTCTGGCACGCGCTCGGCGGCTACGACGAAGCGATGCCGTTGCTGCGCGACGACGTCGACTTCGGCTGGCGCGCTAACCGCGCAGGTCATTTGGTCCTGTGCGTACCAGTCGCACGCATGCGACATGCGCGCGCCGCAACTAAAGGCGCACGTCGTTTGGACGCGGCCATGGCACGTCCTGGCCCCTCTTTTCGTGGCGTCGACCGCGCACACGGCATGCGCACATTCTTGGTCAATTGTTCAGGTTTCTCGTTCCTGATCGGACTTCCACGCCTGCTGCTGCTGTCTTTGCTGCGCGCTTTGGGATTCCTTCTCCTCCGACGTTTCGCCGACGCACACGCCGAAGTAGGGGCCGCCCGCTACCTCCTGACCCGAGGCCGCCTGCTCGAAGGCCGCCGCGCGCGCCGCGGTTCCGCCGTCGTCCGCGGCCTGTTCACCTCACGCCTGACCCGCTTCCGCAACGCACTCCGCGCCGGCGCGGCGTTCCTGATCCGTCGGCGTGTCGAGGCCGACGCGGCACTGGGCCGTTTGCCCGCCTCCGATGCCCGCTCGGCGTGGCTGGAACCGTCCGAAGTGGACTCCCGTCTGGTCGGCCCCTCTGCTCTGCCCGCCGGCGCCGCCCGCGGACGTCCTCGGGTCGCCGGCCTCCGCCGACCACCCGTTGTGGTGACAGTCGACGCGGCTCTGCCGGGGGCGCTACGTCCTTCGCCTCGGCCGCGCCCATCTCCAGGGCCTCGCCCGGACATGGTCTTCGTCGAAGTCGATCAGTGGCGAATGCTCCGGTCGCTGCTGCTGGCGCCGCCGGTCTGGTTGCTGCTGGGGCTGTCCTTGGTCGCTCTTGTGGCGAACTGGTCGCGGCTCGGCCTGGACCTCGCCGGCGGGCGCTTGCTGCCGGTCGGGTCTTTGGGCTCGGTCTGGTCGACGTATCTCGCGTCTTGGCATCCGGTCTTCGGCGGGACCGCGGCGCCGGCTCCCGCCGCGTTGGCCGTGCTCGGCCTGATCCCCGGCGGGCCTTCGTTCGCTGTCGCCTTGTTGTTGCTCGGCGATATCCCCCTCGCGGCGTTGTCGGCCTACATCGCGTCACGGGGCATGCGTGTGCGGCGCTCCGTGCGCGCGGTGGTGGCGGCGTTCTACGGCTTGCTTCCCGTGGCCACTACGGCCGTGGCCGAGGGTCGGCTGGACGTCGTCGTCGTCCACGTCGTGACCCCCGTGGTGTTCGCCGGCGTGTACGCGGTGTTGCGCGCGTCGTCCACGCACGCCTGGTTGCCGATGGCCTCCGGGACAGCCATCGGGGTTGCGGTGTTGGGCGCGTTCTCGCCGTTGACCCACGTTTTGGTGATCGTGGGGGCGCTGGGCGGGTTCATCGCGGTGTCCGGTGGGGCGCGGCGGATCGCGGCCTTGTTCGTCATCGTGTTGCTGCCGATGGCGTTGCTGTTGCCTTGGCCCGCTGTGCTGTTGCAGCACCCGGAGATGGTGTTGAACGGGCTCGGCGCGGTCTTCGAGTCTCCGCCGCCGAACCTGATCGTGTGCTCGGTGTTCGTGGCTGCCGCTTTTGCTGCCGCTGTGCTGCGACCGAGCTCGGCGATGTTGCCCGGGTTGTTCGTCGTCGTGCTGGCCATCGGGTCGTTGGCTGCTGTGGCTGCGGTGCGCGCGTGGCCCGGGACGCCGTTGGTGGTCTTGGCGTGGGGGCTCGTGTGTGTGGTGCTGGCCGGGTGTCAGCGTGGGGTGGCGCCCGGAGTTGCTGGTCAGGCGCGCGTGCGTCGGGCCGTGTACGTCGTTGGTGTTGTGACTCTTGTCAGCCTCGGGGTGGCCGGGTTTTTGGATCTTCGGTCTGGGCCGTTGCGGGCTGACGGCGGGGTGCAGCTCAACTCGTCGTTGACGGCCGAGTTGGAGCGGACCGGGCGGTCGGTGTTGATCCTCGGGTCGCCGGTGCGGCAGGTGGCTGGGCGGATGCCTGCGTTCGGGGACGACGATCTGGTGCCGACGGTGTCTTCGCCTGCTCGGTTGCGGCGGTGGAACTCGGCGTTGTTGGACGGGGCTGCGCCTGCTGTGAAGGTGGCGCTGGCTCAGGCTGCTTCGTCTGGGGTTTCGTTCGTTGTGTTGCCGTCGGAGGAGGTTGCATCGCGGGTTCGGGGGGCTGCGGGGGAGTTGGTGTCCGTTGCTCCGGGGGCTTCGGATGGGCGGCCGGTTTTGCGGCTGCGGTTGGCTGGGGACACCGGGGTGTTGTTGGCGCCGGAGTTGGCTCGGCGGGCTCGTACCGGTGGGGAGCCTCCCGTTGAGTTGGCTGCTGCTGGGGTTGCGCCGGTGAATGTTTCGTTGCCGGATGTGGCTGTTCGGGTTTCTGCTGGTGGGGAGGGGCGGGTTCTCGTTCTCGCCGCTGAGGACGAGCCTGGGTGGACTGTGTCTGTTGACGGGGCTCGGGTGCCTGTGGTTCGGGCTTGGGGGCATTTGGTCGGGGTGCCGCTGCCTGCGTCTGCTGCTGAGGTTCGGGTTGGGATGTCTGGGACGTTGAGGGACTTTTTGTTGTTGGGGCAGGCTGCGGCGGTGTTGTTCACGGTTTTGACTGCGGTTCCTGGGAGGCGGCGCGCGGCTGGGGTGTAGGGGCGCGCGGGTTGCGTAGGTCGTCCCCCTGGTGTGTTGGCGGGCGGCGAGTCACGTTCAGGGCTTTCGGGACCCCGCCAATCTGATCAAAGACCGGCCAGCGCCGCGGGCGCGGCAAACGATCGGGCACGACTCGTGACGGGACCACCCACCGGAACCGCACGGGAAAGCTTGCCTCGGCTTCGCCGTCGGGACGGCGCGGCTTCGCCATCGCGCGAGAGTGGCGTCTGCAAGTACCGCCAACTCATGATCGAAACGCCTCTGACCACCGCCAAATCGGGCTTGCCCGCTCGACTGGTGTGAGAGCCGCCACTCTGCGGATCGCCACCCAGCGGCTCTGCCCCCAGGCGTCCCTTGCCAACCCGTGGCCCGGCGACCCGGGCGTGCCCTGCCCACCCTGCGGATCCAGCGGACCCCGAAAGGCGAGTCAGCCCTCGTCGATCACGTCCGGGTCCAGGCCCAGGTAGTTGGCCACCTGCTCGACCAGCACGTCGTGCACCAGATCGGCCAAGTCGGCGCCGTCCTTCGCCCGAGCCTCCAGCGGGCGCCGGTACAGCACGATCCGAGCCCGGCTGTCGGTGGCGGCGGGCAGAAGGCGCGCGAGCGGGACGGAGCCGTCCTCGACCACGCCGTCCTCGCCTTCGACCTGCACGTCCGGGACGTCGTCCACGGCCACGTCGAGCTGGGTGAGCTCGGTGCGCCAGCGGGCCTCGATGGGTTCCAGGGCCTCGATGACCAGCGCGTCGAAGCGTTCGGCTCGGGAGCGGGCTGCTGGGAGCGTGGCTGGGTACAGCGGGCCGCGCAGGCCGCGGCCGTGTCGGTCGCGGTTGCGTCGGCGGGGCGAGTCTTGTCGCCGTGAACCCCGTGCCATCACCACAACCGAGCAGCCTAGTTGTTGCCGCGGGCGAGCAAACACAGCGTGCCTCACACACAGGTTCGTGTGGACGCGCTATCGTCCCCGATCGTGCGGAGCGTGAGACGGTGCTCGCGAACCGGGTGTGCTAACCCGGCTGTCGCCACGCTCACCTACGCCTATGCGGACTCCACCGCAGTCGTCGGACCGCTCGCCACGTACTCCGAACCGCACAGCTACGACCTGTGCGAGGAGCACGCGTTGCGGCTCACGGCGCCGCGCGGGTGGGAGGTCGTCAGGCATCAGGGTGAGTTCGCGGCGCCCGAGCCGAGTGTGGACGACCTGACGGCGTTGGCCGAGGCCGTGCGTGAGGCCGGGCGCGCTGATGTGACCCCGGTCGTGTCCGATGTGCCCATCGGCACGCACAGGCGCGGTCACCTGCGGGTATTGCCCGATCCGCACGAGGACTGAACGACCACACGCATCACTAATCCGCTCGCCGGTAGGCTGCCCAACCAGTGGCCGTCAAGAGCGAGTTTCCTGGGAGTGTGCGGCGTGCGTGACCTGTCCGGCATCGTCAAGGCGTACGACATCCGCGGGGTGGTCGGTGAGCAGCTGGACGCCGCCGTGGTTCGCGACTTCGGCGCAGCGTTCGCACGGTTGGTCGGTGGACCCGCGGTCGTGATCGGTCACGACATGCGCGACTCCTCGCCGGGGCTCTCCAGGGCCTTCGCCGAGGGGGTTCAGGCGCAGGGCGTGAACGTCATCAGCATCGGGCTCGCGAGCACGGACATGCTGTACTTCGCGTCCGGCAAGCTGGACCTGCCGGGTGCCATGTTCACCGCGAGCCACAACCCGGCGCAGTACAACGGCATCAAGCTGTGCCGTGCGGGCGCGTCGCCGGTCGGGCAGGACTCGGGTCTCGCGCAGATCCGCAGCGACGCGGAGAACCAGGTCCCGGATGCCGAAGGCGTCGAGCAGGGCACCTACGAAGAGCGCAACATGCTCGTCGACTACGCGGCGTACCTCAACGACCTGGTCGACCTGAAGGGCATCCGTCCGCTGAAGATCGTCGTGGACGCCGGCAACGGCATGGGTGGCTACACGGTTCCGCAGGTCTTCGAGGGCCTGCCGATCGAGGTCATCCCCATGTACTTCGAGCTCGACGGCAGCTTCCCGAACCACGAGGCGAACCCGCTCGACCCCAAGAACATCGTGGACCTGCAGGCCCGCACGAAGGCCGAGGGTGCGGACGCCGGTGTCGCGTTCGACGGTGACGCGGACCGCTGCTTCGTCGTCGACGAGAACGGCAACCCGGTCAGCCCCTCCGCGATCACGGCGCTGGTGGCCGTGCGCGAGCTGGCCAAGGACCCCGGCGGCACGATCATCCACAACCTGATCACCTCGCACGCCGTGCCGGAGATCGTCAAGGAGCACGGCGGCCAGCCCGTTCGCACGCGCGTTGGCCACTCGTTCATCAAGGAGGAGATGGCCAAGACCGGCGCCATCTTCGGTGGCGAGCACTCGGCGCACTACTACTTCCGCGACTTCTGGCGTGCGGACACCGGCATGCTGGCCGCACTGCACGTGCTGGCCGCGCTGGGTGAGCAGGCCGGGCCGCTGTCGAAGCTGACCGAGGTCTACAACCGCTACGCCGCCTCCGGGGAGATCAACTCGACCGTCGCCGACCAGGCCGGCCGGATCGCCGCCATCAAGGACGCGTACGGCTCCAAGGACGGCGTCACGATCGACGAGCTCGACGGTCTCACCGTGCAGCTGGCGGACGGGTCGTGGTTCAACCTGCGGGCCTCGAACACCGAGCCGTTGCTGCGCCTGAACGTCGAAGCCGCCACCCCCGAGGCCGTCGTCGCGCTCAGCGACGAGGTCCTCGCGATCGTGCGGGCCTGAGGGAGAGAACACCGTGGCCGTCAAGCTCGAAGAGCAGTTGCTGGAGATCCTCGCCTGCCCGTGCCCAGAGCACGCGCCGTTGCAGGTCGGGACGCCCGATGATCCTGAGGCGGACTTCCTCACGTGCACCGCGTGCGGCCGTTCGTTCCCGGTCCGCGACGGCATCCCGGTGCTGCTGCTGGACGAGGCGGTCGAGCCGCCCGCGGCTGGGTGATCCGGTGCTCGACGACACGCTGCTCGACGACCCGAGCCGCCTCGCCGACGCCGACACCGGTGGTTGGTTGAGGGCTGCCGCACGGGCGGGAGCGCAGGTTCGGTCCACCGCCGAGGCCGCGGCCGAGGCGGGGGTCGAGCGGATCTTCTCCGAACGCCCCCGCGCGGTCGTGCTGGTCACCCGGCCCGGCCACGCGGTCGCCGTCGCCAACGTCGTCGTGGCGTTGCTCGGCTCGGGCTGTTCGGTGCCCGTGGTGGTGTCCGACGAGGTGCCGCCGTGGGTCGGCGCGCTCGACGTGGTGCTCGCGCACACCGAGGACCCCGGCGACCGGGTGCTGGCCGAGTCGATCGACCGCGCTTCACGCCGTGGCGCGCGCACTCTGGTGACCGCGCCGGACTCCGGTCCGGTCGCCGCGGCCGCCGCGGGGCAGGCGATCCTGCTCTCGCCACGGGTCGAGGTGCCGCCGGGCTTCAGCTTCCACCGCGCGCTCGCCGCGTGGCTGGTGGTGCTGAACTCGCTGGGGCTGCTCAAGGTCGATGTCGGACTGGTCGCGGACGAGCTCGACCGCGAGGCCGAGCGCGACCACCCGATGCACGAGTCGTTCGTGAACCCGGCGAAGTCGCTCGCGCTGCGCGTGGCCGACCGCACGCCGCTGCTGTGGGGCCTCGACGAGGTCGCCACGTCGGTGGGCGTGCACGGGGCCGGCGTGCTGGCGACGTTCGCCGGAGTGGCGAGCGATGTGGCCGGGTATCCGCAGGCACTGACCCGTTCGGTGCTGCACCGCCGCGCGGTCCAGGGGACTTCCGGTGCAGATCTGTTCGCGGACCCGGACGACGAGCCGGGCAGTGGACTTGTGCGCGTGCTCTTGCTGGCCGTGCGCCAGGGCCCGGTGGCCGATGCTGTGCGGCACGCCGCCGAGGACGCCCTGCCAGGAGCCGACGTGCTGGAGCCGGCCGTCGAGGTGGCGGGAGGCGACGCGGTCAGTGCCGCGCTTCTCGCCCTCCGCTTCGAACTGGCCGCGCTGTATCTCGGGCTCGCCGCCGGAACGCTCGGCGGCAACCCGTACTGATTTGGGAGCTGAGTAGAGAAGTGGACCTGCTGCACAACGCGGTAAGGCCGTACGCGTGGGGCTCACGCACGGCCATCGCCGAGCTGCTCGGGAAGGAGGTGCCCGCACCCCATCCCGAGGCCGAACTGTGGATGGGCGCCCACCCCGGCGACCCGTCCCGCGTGACCGGAGCGGACGGCGTGGAGCGCTCGTTGCTCGAACTGCTGTCCCAGGACCCCGACGGCCAGCTGGGCACGCGCGTGTCCGAGCGGTGGGGCAGCAGGCTTCCGTTCCTGCTCAAGGTGCTCGCCGCCGAGGAGGCGCTGAGCCTGCAGGCGCACCCGTCCGCCGAACAGGCGGCCCAGGGCTTCGCTCTGGAAGAGGCCGCCGGTGTGCCGCGTGACGCCGCGGTGCGCAACTACAAGGACCCGGCCGCCAAGCCGGAACTGATCTGCGCACTGACCGAGTTCCACGCGCTGGCGGGCTTCCGCGAGCCGTCCCGGACCGTCGCGTTGCTGCGCACGCTGGACGCGCCCGCTCTCTCGCCGTACACCGAAATGCTGGTGGCACAGCCGGATTCCTCGGGCCTGCGCGCGTTGTTCACGATGCTGATCACGCTGCCGCAGACGTCGTTGTCGGTGCTGCTGCCGCAGGTGCTGGACGCGTGCGTGCTGCACGTGAAGGAGCACGGCGAGTTCGACCTGGAGTGCCGCACGATCCTGGAGCTGGGCGAGTCCTACCCCGGCGACGCGGGCGTGCTGGCCGCGTTGCTGCTGAACCGCATCGTGCTGCAGCCCGGCGAGGCGATCCACCTGCCCGCCGGCAACCTGCACGCGTACCTGCGGGGTACGGGCATCGAAATCTTGGCGAACTCGGACAACGTCCTGCGCTGCGGCCTCACGCCCAAGCACGTCGACGTGCCCGAACTGCTGCGAGTGCTCGACTTCACGTGCGGCGACATGCCGGTGTCGACGGGCGAGGAGGTCTCGCCGGGCGTCCGCGTCTACCGCACACCCGCACCGGAGTTCGAACTCTCCAGGTTGGACCTGGTCAACGAGACGCGCATCAACCACGACGGCCCGCAGATCCTGATCTGCACCGCCGGCGCCGCTCTGTTGACGAACGCCCGCGGCGAGGAGCTGCGCCTGGTCCGCGGCCAGTCCGTGTGGCTGCCCGCGTCGGACCCGGCGGTGCTCGTCCGCCCGGATGGTGTTGAATCCGCCCAACTTTTCCGCGCGACAGCGGGAACGGACTAAGGTTCCGACCGGACAAAGCAGACTTATTTTGGCCGGGACGGGCTAGCAAGGAGACATGGCGTGTCAGCAGGGGGCGGAACCAAGGCAATCGTCGCGGCATTGGTGGCGAACGCCGGTATCGCGGTGGCCAAGTTCGTCGGATTCTTGATCACCGGCTCGTCGTCGATGCTGGCCGAGTCGGTGCACTCGGTGGCGGACACGTCGAACCAGGGCCTGCTGCTGCTGGGCCAGAAAACGGCGCAGCGCAGGGCGACCAAGCTGCACCCGTTCGGCTACGGCCGCGACCGCTACTTCTGGTCGTTCGTGGTGGCACTGCTGCTGTTCAGCCTCGGCTCGGTGTTCGCCCTGTACGAGGGCATCCACAAGCTGCAGCACCCCGAGGGGCTGACCAGCCCACTGGTCGCGGTCGGCATCCTCGTGGTCGCCATCGGCCTGGAGACCTACAGCTTCATCACCGCGATCAGCGAGTCGAAGAAGATCAAGGGCGACGCCAGCTGGTGGGGCTTCATCCGCAACTCCCGCACGCCGGAGCTGCCGGTCGTGCTGCTGGAGGACCTGGGCGCGCTCGTCGGTCTGGTGCTCGCGCTGGCCGGCGTGGGTCTCACCATGATCACGGGCAACCCGGTCTTCGACGCGCTCGGCACGGTCTGCATCGGTGTGCTGCTCGGCATCATCGCGGTGATCCTGATCATCGAGATGAAGTCGCTGCTGATCGGTGAGGGCGCGTCCGACAAGGACCTCGATGTGATCATCGACGAGCTGGCCGCCGGGAAGGTGCAGCGGGTCATCCACATCAAGACGCAGTACATCGGTCCTGAGGAGATGCTGGTCGCGGCCAAGATCGCGCTGGAGCCGCAGTTGCCGTTGGATCAGGTGGCTCAGGCGATCAACGATGCTGAGCAGCGGGTGCGGAACAAGGTGCCGCATGCTCGGTTGATCTACTTGGAGCCGGATTTGGACCGGACCACGGTCAGCAGCTCCTGAGTTTGATCTGCTTTTAGGCCGTCCCGGTGGTTGCTGGGGCGGCCTTTTGGCGTCTTTTGGGCAGGTTGTGGTCCCGTTGCGGGCGGGTCGGTTTGCGTGCGACCGTGCCAGTTCCAGCGGAGGGGTTGCCTGGCGTGCGGGTGGTCGCCTTGCGTGGGTGGTTGCTCAGGTCCTTAGACGGGCTTTGGTTGCGTCATCGCCGCTTCGCGACGATTGCGATTGGGGCTTGACTTCGGGGCCCTTACGAGGCGCTGGTCGGCCTTAAAAGCCGGGCATGTAAAGCGCCCGGCCGATCCGAAACGGTAGCGCCTCGAACCCAAAGTCAAGCCCCAATCGCCGTCGTGCGTGGTTGCGTTGACACCGGACCTCACCATTACCGGTACCCATGCGGGCATTAGGCCTTTACGGGCTCGCTTCGCTTCGCGACGGCAGGCGTCCGTTACACGGCATGGCAGTTAGTGCCGTGCCCCTAGAAAGCGTGGATCAGATTTCGTCTGGGTCTGCGGTCTGGGTCCAGCCACTTCGGCGGAGTGAAGATCGGTATGCCGTTGGCCATTTTCACCGTCCAGCCGCTGTGGTGGATCAGCCGGTGGTGGTGGCGGCAGAGCAGCACGCCGTTGTCGACGGAGGTGGCGCCGCCGTCGGCCCAATGCTGGATGTGGTGGGCGTCGCAGTGCTTCGGGTGCCGGTCGCAGCCGGGGAACGCGCAGCCTCGGTCTCTTGTGACCAGGAGTCGGCGGATTCCGGCAGTGAAGGTGCGGGCCTTGCGGCCGACGTCCAGCGGCTGCGACTGCGTGCCCAGCACCAGCGGGATGATGCCCGCACTGCAGGCGAGCTGGCGGACCTGATCGGCCGAGACGCGTTCGCGGGTGTCCAGCGTCGCGGCGCCGACCTGGGCCGCGAGGTCGTCGTAGCGCATGGTCAGCGTGAGAGTGACCGGCTCGCCGCCGTGTTCGGGCATCTGGTCGGCGCGCAGCATCAGGTCGATCAGCTCAGCGAACGCGTCGCCTTGGCGTTGCGTGCGGGTACGCGGGTCTGGGCCTTCCCCCGGCGTGGTCGGACGGGGCTTGGCCAGCGGGTCGATCAGCGCCTCGAACTTCGCGCCGGTGATCTTGTCCAACGTTCCCGAGACCTTCAGCAGGTCGCCCCGCCAGTCCAGCGTGAGGTCGTTGACCTGCGGTGCGGGATCGGAGTCGCGCGGCTCGGGATCGTCCTGGTAGAGCCGGTAGGCCAGCTCCCTGCCGAACGACCGCACCGCACTCGGCTCATGCTCACGGGCGAAATCCACCACCGAGGCTTCGGCTTCGGCGGGCAGCTTCTTCATGACCTCGGCGACCACCTTGACGTGCTCGACCGACAACGCGCCCTCGGCCGCCGCGGACGCGGTGGCAGGGAGTTTCGGAGCGAGCTCGGCGCCGGTAGGCGTGATCTCGGCGCTCAGCAACGCCGCGTTCTCGACCCATTGCTTGGCAACAGTCCGATCCCACCGCACGGCATGCTTCAACACATACGGCAGATCCTTATAACCAAGCTCGGATGCGGCGCCTCGCCGATCCAATTCGGCGATCATCTCCATCAACTCGTGCTCGCCAGCACGGATCTCCATCGCTTTACCGACGATACGCCGGAGCACATCGTCAGTGGAGAGAAGCGCGAGACCGTCGATCACGTGTTCTAATCTACCGCAAGATCACGATTAGATTACGCGTAAAGCGACACACGATCGGATGAATCGACCGAGCCCGCCCGCTAGTGGCAAAGGCGAAGCCGAGCCCGAAAAGGCCTAATACCCGACCGGGTACCGGTAATGGTGAGGTCCGGATGTCAACGCAACCACGCACGACGGCGATTAGGGCTTGACTTTGGATTCGAGGCGCTACCGTGTTCGGATCGGCCGGGCGCTTTATCTGCCCGGCTTTTACAGGCCGACCAGCGCCTCGTAAGGGCCCCGAAGTCAAGCCCCAATCGCAATCGTCGCGCAGCGGCGATGAAATGACCCGGCCCGTCTAAGGACCCGCCCAGCCACGCACGCAAGGCGACCGCCCGCACGCAACGGGACCACCAGGCCACCGCGCCCATTCGAGACAAGATCTCCGTACAACCCCCGTACAGAGCTGTAGGGATCCCGCATGCTGGATACCTCTAGGGTGGGCCGAATAGGTACATCAAGGAGGTATGCACCGTGCCGGGGAACGGGTTGTGGCGCACCAAGTCGATCGAGCAGTCGATCGCTGACACGGACGAGCCGGACACCAAGCTCCGCAAGGACCTGACGGCCTGGGACCTCACGGTCTTCGGTGTCGCGGTCGTGATCGGTGCCGGCATCTTCACGCTCACCGCGAGTACCGCGGGCAACATCGCAGGCCCGTCGGTGAGCCTGTCGTTCGTGCTGGCGGCGATCGCTTGTGCGCTGGCGGCGCTGTGCTACGCCGAGTTCGCCTCGACGGTGCCGGTTGCGGGTAGCGCGTACACGTTCTCCTACGCCACGTTCGGTGAGTTCGCCGCGTGGATCATCGGCTGGGACCTGGTGCTGGAGTTCGCGGTCGGGTCGGCGGCGGTGGCCAAGGGGTGGTCGGCGTACCTGCAGACCACGCTCGGGTTGATGGGTATCGAGGCCAAGACCGAGGTTGCGGTCGGCAGTTTCAAGTTCGACTGGGGTGCGGTGCTGCTGGTCGCGGTGCTGACGGTGCTCCTCGTGGTCGGCACGAAGCTGAGCTCGCGGGTCAGTGCGGTCATCACGGCCATCAAGGTCGCGGTGGTGCTGCTGGTGATCGTGCTCGGCATCAGCTACATCAAGGCCGAGAACTACAGCCCGTTCATCCCGCCGGCCGCGGAGAGCGGTCCGGCTGCGCACACGGGTATCGAGCAGTCGCTGTTCTCGTTGATCACCGGGTACTCGGGCAGCACGTACGGCGTGCTCGGCATGCTGGCGGCGGCGAGCATCGTGTTCTTCGCGTTCATCGGGTTCGACGTCGTGGCGACCACGGCGGAGGAGACGAAGAACCCGCAGAAGGCTGTTCCCAGGGGCATTCTCGGTTCGCTCGCGATCGTCACCGTGCTGTACGTCGCCGTCACGCTGGTGATCACCGGCATGGTGCCGTACACGAAGCTCGCGACCCAGCCGGACGGCACGCGCGCGACGCTCGCCAGTGCGTTCGCGGACAACGGGGTCGACTGGGCGGCGACGGTGATCTCGGTCGGTGCGCTCGCCGGTCTCACCACCGTCGTCATGGTGCTCATGCTCGGCCAGAGCCGGGTGCTGTTCGCGATGTCGCGGGACGGGCTGCTGCCGCGCAACCTCGCGAAGACCGGTAGCCACGGCACGCCGACGCGCATCACGATCATCATCGGTGTGCTGGTCGCGGTCGCCGCGGGCTTCTTCCCGGCAGGCAAGCTCGAAGAGATGGTGAACGTCGGCACGCTGTTCGCGTTCATCCTCGTCTCGGCGGGCGTGATGGTGCTGCGCAAGACGCGGCTGGACCTCTCGCGCGGGTTCAAGGTGCCGCTCGTGCCGTTGGTGCCGATTCTCGCGATCCTCGCCTGCCTGTGGCTGATGTTGAACCTGACCGCGCTCACCTGGGTCCGGTTCCTCATCTGGATGGCGCTCGGCGTGGTCGTCTACTTCGTCTACAGCCGGCGCAACTCGGTGCTCGGCAAGACCGGTCACGGTGCGGTCGAGAACGAGCCCGTGATCAAGCGCGGCGAAGAACCAGGGCACTAGACATCGGACCTCTTCTCCTCCAAGCTCATGGTGCCGCCATGAGCTTGGAGGAGGAATCCGATGCTCCACGCGCTGGTCGCAGCGCTGCTGGCGGTGCTGCCTTTGGCTGGTCCCGGCACGAATCATGCGACAGACGATCCGTTCACGTCACCCCGCACGCAGTGGTTCCAGGACGCGCGGTTCGGCATGTTCATCCACTTCGGTGGCTACTCACAGCTCGAAGGTGAGTACAAGAGGTCCGATGGCTCGATCTGTCAGGACGCCGAGTGGATCATGAACAAGTGCAAGGTCCCGACCGCCGACTACGAGCGGCTGGTCAAGCAGTTCAACCCCGCGCAGTTCTCGGCCAAGGCCATCGTCGACACGGCGAAGGCGGCGGGGCAGAAGTACATCGTCATCACGTCGAAGCACCACGACGGCTACGCGATGTGGCCCACGAAGGTCAACAAGTGGAGCCTGCGCGACCACTCGGCGTTCGACAAGAAGCGCGACGTGCTGGCCGAGCTCAAGGCCGAGGCCGATCGTCAGGGCATCAAGTTCGGGCTCTACTACTCGACCTGGGACTGGCACGACCCGGACGCCCGCAGCACCCAGAACTTCCAGCGCTACAAGGCACGCATGCGCGCCCAGCTCGTCGAGCTGATCGACAACTACGACCCGGCGCTGCTGTGGTTCGACGGCGACTGGGACACCAACAACCCGCCGAACCCCTGGACCAAGCAGGACGGCGCGGACCTGGAGGCCTTCCTCAAGGCCAAGGACCCGGACCTGCTCATCAACAACCGGATCTCCAAGCGCGCGCCGGGCGTGAAGGAACGCCGGGTCGTCGACGGCGACTTCGGCACGCCGGAGCAGACCTTCCCGTCCGCGCCGATCGACGGCCAGCTCTGGGAGTCCTGCATGACGATCCCGACGAAGTGGGGATACGCCAAGTGGGACAAGAACTTGAAGAGCGCCACCACGCTGACCCGCAACCTGGTCGACATCGCGAGCCGCAGCGGCAACTACCTGCTCAACGTCGGCCCGGACAAGCTCGGCCGCATCCCTGCCGGCGAGTCGGATCGCTTGCGCGCCATGGGTTCCTGGCTCGCGCAGCACGGTGACGCGGTCTACGGCGCGGGTGCCGCGAGTTGGGTCGCCGACCCGGCCTGGGGAGCCGTGTCGCGCAAGGGCGACAAGCTCTACCTGAGCGTCTACGACTGGTCGAACTCCTTGCACCTCAAGGTTCTCGAACAGTTCGACGTCCTCAACGCCCGCGTCCTGAACAGCCCGCAGGCCGTCACGGTCACGAAGGCCGGCGACGGCTACGACGTGAAACCCAGTGGTGCCAAGACGAACGACGTCGCCACGGTGATCGAGCTGACCGTCAAGGGCGAACAGGCGGCACCCAAAGGCACGGGCAACGGCCTGAACGCGCAGTACTTCCCGACGAACAACTGGACCGGCACGCCGACCTCGCGAGTCGAGCCGACGCTGAACTTCGCCTGGCGGTTCGACGGCTCACCGGCCACGAACATCAAGGCGGACAACTTCTCCGCGCGCTGGACCGGGTTCGTGCAGCCGAGGTTCAGCGACACCTACACCTTCCTCGCGGTCTCCGACGAGATCGCGAAGGTGTGGGTCGACGGCAAGCTCGTCATCGACGCGTCCGCCGCCCACCAGGCCCGCATCGACAAGGCCACCATCGCCTTGCAGGCCGGGAAGAAGCACGCGATCAAGGTCGAGTTCGCGGAGCAGACCGGCGAGGCCCACTTCAAGCTCCTGTGGTCTTCGGCGAACCAAAACCAGCAGGTTGTCCCCAAGGAACAGCTCTACACCAACTAACCTGCGGACCTATGGGAAACGCGCGGTGGCTCTCTGAGGAGGAGGGCCACGCCTGGCACCACTTCGTTCAGGCGTACCACCTCCTCGAGAGACAGATCGAACAGCAGTTGCAGCGCGATGCGGGCCTCTCGCACGCGCAGTACAACGTGCTGGTCGTGCTGTCCGAACAGCCGGGCAACCGCATGCGGATGACCGAGCTGGCGCGCCGTGTGGTCGTGTCGAAGAGCTCGCTGACCTACCAGATCGGCAAGCTGGAGAAGGCCGGACTCGTGCGGCGTGAACCGCACGAGTCCGACGAGCGCGGCATCCTCGCCGTGCTGACCGACGCCGGCAAGGAGCTGCTCAAGACCACCGCGCCCGGTCACGTCGACACGGTCCGCGAGTACCTGATCGACCTCTTCACACCGGAGCAGCTCGCGCAGCTCGGGTCGTTCATGCAGGTCGTGCACGAGAAGGCGGACGACTAGAGCGTCAGCAGGTCCCGTTCCTCCAGGAAGTCGGCCACGTCGTCGGGCCCGTGCCGGGTCACGTCGAACTCGAACACGGGCAGGACCGACTTCTTGGCCAGCTCCCGGAGTTGTTGCTGCTCCTCGATGAACGGCTCCAGCGACACGTACTGCTTCGGGTTCGCGCTGATCTTCAACCGCTCCTCGCGCGCCTCCTCGAACGTGTCCTCCGGCCGGGTGCACAGCACGATCGCGAAGTTGAGCGGCTTCAGCCGTTCCTCCAGCCACGCGAAGTCGAACTCACGCCCCTGCTGCGCCTGATAGGCCTGCGTGGACAGGTGGAAGCGGTCGACGATCCACGAGTAGAAGCGCTGCAGTTCGAACAGCCGCACCCACGTCTCGTAGGTCTCCAACGCGTGTTCCGTCTCTTCGGGTGCGAAGTTGATCAGCCCACGGCCCCACGGTTCGTTGCTGAAGGAGCTCCACTCCGCCGAGATCAACGGCGAGTGGTAGCGGTACTTGCGGTGACCGACGAGGCGGGGGTGTTCGTTGAGCGCGTAGGCGAGGTCCGTCTTGCCGGTCAGCCGCGTGCCTTCGAGGATCACCTTGGGCGTGAGCTTCATGCTGTTAGCTTGCCTTGTGATCCTGTGCCTCGACGTCGGTTCCACCTGGACCAAAGCCGCGCTGATCTCGCACGAGGGCGAGCTGATCCGGACCGGACAGCACCCGACCACGCCACCCGAGGTGCTGCACGGCATCGACGCGCTGCGCTCCGAAGTGGGCGACGGGGAGATCCTGGCGTGCTCGTCGGCCGGCGGTGGGCTGCGGCTCGCGGTCGTCGGCCAGGAACGCGTCGTGAGCGCCGAGGCCGGCTACCGGGTCGCGCTGTCCGCAGGCGCCAAGATCGTGCACGTCAGCGCGGGTCCGGTGGATGTCCGGGCACTGCGAGCCTCTGCCCCTGATCTGGTGCTGCTGGTCGGCGGCACGGACGGCGGCGACCAGTCCGTCCTGCTGCACAACGCCGCCAAGCTCGCCCGCGTGGCCGTGCCGATCGTGCTGGCGGGCAACATCGAGGCGCAGCCCGAGGCGTTGCGGCTGCTGAGCGCTCGCACGGTGGTGGCCTGCCCGAACGTGCTCCCCGACGTCGGCCGGCTCGCCCCCGAGCCGGCCCGCAAGGCGATCCGCGCGGCGTTCCTGCAGCACGTGATCGGCGGCAAGGGCCTGTCGCGAGGCCCACGGTTCCGGCAGCTCGTGCGTGCCGTGACGCCCGACGCCGTGTTGGCGGGCGTCTCGCGGTTGGCGGCGCAAGACCGTGAGGGCGCCGTGTTGGTGGTGGACGTCGGCGGCGCGACCACGGACGTCTACTCCGCGGTGTCCACGGCGGACAGCGAGGGTCTGGAACGGACGGTCGCCCTGCCACCGGACCGCCGCACCGTCGAGGGCGACCTCGGCATGCGCTGGTCCGCGCCCGGAGTGGTCAAGGAAGCGCACGCGGAACGCCTGACCACCGAGGATCTCACTGAGGAAGCCCGCTTGCGAGCCGAGAACGTCGGCTGGCTTCCCGACGACCCGGCCGTGGACGTGAAGCTGGCGTCGTTCGCCGCGATCTTGGCTGTGCGCAGGCACTTGAGGCAGGTCGACGGCCAACTCGGACCGCACGGCGCGGGCCTGCTGGTGCTCTCCGGCGGCGTCTTCCGGCACACGCCCGACCTGGGCCCGGTGGTCGAAGCTCTGCGCGGTGACCCGGTGCTGCGGCCGATCCTGCGCACTGCCGAGATCACCGTGGACCGCGACTACGTGCTGGCGCCGGTGGGCCTGCTCGCCGAGTCGGGGCGGCTCGAAGCCGCCGACCGACTGGCGAAGCGCTTGGGTTAGGAGGCTTCTTCTTCCTCGTCGATGAACTCCAGGAGGTCGCCGGGCTGGCACTCCAGCACCCGGCACATCGCCTCCAAAGTGCTGAACCGCACGGCCTTCGCCCGCCCGTTCTTCAGCACCGCGACGTTGGCCGGCGTCAGCCCGACCTTCTCCGCGAACTCGCCGACGCTCATCTTGCGCTTGGCGAGCTCGACGTCGATGCGCACGACGATGGCCATCAGATCACCGCTTCCATGTCGGCACGCAGCGTCGTGGCGCGCTGCAGCAGCGCCCGCATCACGATCAGCACGAGCCCGAACGCGGTGACACCCGTCGTCAACAAGAACAGCACCATCGGCGCGCCAGGGTCGTCGGCGTTGAAGCCGACCCAGAGGAACACACCCACCAACACCACCCACCCGGCTGCGATTGCCCACACCATCACGTCGACCCACCTGAGCGCGGCCTCGGTGAAGATCAGATCTTTGCGCACCAGCGTGAGCAGTTTCCACGTCGCGACGATCACCACCTGGACGCAGATCACCCAGAAGATCGAGATGATCGCGCCGGGCCAGATCAGGGGATCGTTCGGGTTCTGCTGCGCCATGTACATGAACTTCCCCGGCAGGGACAGCGTCTCGAACACGACGAGGATCCCGAACAGGATCACCAGGAAGACCCGGAGGGCGGTCACCGCCCAACGCTCAGCAATCATGCGATCGAGTATCGGTAGTGATCTATCGAAAGTCAATCGGTAGTGATCGTGTTGCAACAGGTCTCTAGAGTGATCGCGTGGGCCTGCGTGAGCGCAAGAAGACCGAGACCCGAGCGGCACTGGCGGCCGCCGCCCTGCGGTTGGCGCTGGAGAAGGGCGCCGACACCGTGCGGGTCGACGAGATCGCCGAGGCGGCGAACGTCTCGCCCCGCACCTACAACAACTACTTCGCGAGCCGCGAACACGCGATCGTCGCGGGCATCACTGCCTCGCGCGCCCTGGCGGTGGCTTCCGCGCTGCGCTCCCGGCCGGCTTCCGAGCCCCTGGTCGAGTCGATCATTGCCGCATTCGCCGAGCAGTACCGCGAACCGCCGTCCGAGGCGCTGGCCCTGATCACCTCGTCGCCGTCGTTGCGCGAGGCCTACCTGGACTCGGTGTCGTCGATGGAGCCGCCGATCGCCGAGGTGATCGCTGCACGGCTGGGGACGGACGCGCTGGGTGCCGAGGTGCTGGCCGCCGCGGTGTCGGCGGCGGCGCGCGTCGCCGTGCAGCGGTGGGTGGACCTGCGCCCGTCCGGCCTGGTCGTGGTGTCGGAGGCGTCCGTCGACGACTGTTTGCGTGAGGCGATCGGTCACCTCGCGCCCGCGCTCAGGTGAGCTCGACCTCCGCCACCACCCGGGGTCCTTCCATCACGGGCAGTCTCACGCCAGGGGACAGGTGGGGCTGAGCCAGCTCGCGCACCAGGAAGTCGAGCTTGCAGGTGCGGCTGCCGTCTTCTCGCTCTTCGAGTTGTTCGATCAGGATGCTGAGATGAAGGTCGAGGTGCTCGAACACGGTGGTCGCCATGTACACGGCGGCGGTGGGCGGACCGGACAGCCGCCCTCCCTGCTCCGCGGTACGCCACCTGATCACGGCTTCCGCCATCGGGGCGTCGATGTGCTCTCTCACGTGAGCTCGTCCTGCAGCACGCACATCAGCAGCTCGTCGTGCCACTCGCCGTCACGGAAGAACGCCTGCCGCAGCCGCCCGTCGACCTGAAAACCGATCTTCTCGTAGGACCGGATCGCGCGGGCGTTCGCCTCGACCACGGTGAGCTCGATCGAGTGCAGCCGCATCGTGTCGAACCCGTACCGGCACACCCTGCGCAGCGCGTCGGTGCCGTAGCCGCCACCCCAGTACTCCTGCTCACCGATGTAGATGTCCACCTTGGCGCGCGCGTTGATCGGGTCCGCGTCCCGCAACGCCACGATGCCGATGAGCTTGCGCTCCTCCAGCGTCTCGATGCAGAGCGTGACCTTCTCGTGCGAGTTCTCCTCGCGCTCGGCAATGCGTTTGCGCAGGCCCGCCAACGACTCGTGGAAGTAGCTCTGCAGCCAGCGCATCACGTCGTCGTCGTTGTGCCAGCGGTAGAGCGCGTCTGCGTCTTCAGGCTCGACGGGCCGCAGTCGGACAAGATCCCCGGTCAGCATGAGCGGCAGACTAAGAGCCGCCCAACGCGTCCCGCGACCGAGTTTCGGGCTTGCGCGCGAACGGCAGCGAAGGCGACTCCGGCGCGTCCACCTGCAGCAACCCGGCTGCGATCGCCACCGCCCGATCCCACTCGGGGTCCGACGTGTAGTCGGAGTGCGCCGACACCCCGGACCGCCACCGCCGCCCGGGAAAAGGCCCCCGCTGCGGATCCGGCAACCAGTGATCGCCACCCAGCACCAAAGCCCCGGTAGGCCCGCGCAACGCCGGCGCCAGCGCTCCCTCCGAGCCGTCCTCCCGATACCCGACGCCGAGCAGCATCCCGTCGAAGACCTGCCGCCGCCACGTCATCACCGCGCCACCCAACGGATCGGTACCCCGGCACAGTGCACGCCAGCGCCCGTCCAACCCACCGGCAAGCCGCGCCAGAGACGCATGCGGCACCACGGCGGGAAACGCCCGCGGATAAGCCCACTGCAGCTGCGAACCGGCCGTGAGAAGCCCGATCCGTTCGCGATCGTGGGCGGGAAGCTCCTCCAACAGCCGTGCCGCAGCAACAGTGACGAGCAACGACCCCTGAGAGTGTCCACAGAGGACCACCCGAGTGCCGGGATCGCGCAAGTGGTCCTGCACGCGCGCCACCAGCTCCGGCACGACCTTCAACGCGTAGCAAGGAGGAACGATCGGGTGAGCTTCGCGCGGCCAGAACTGCGCGATGTCCGCGATGATCCCGAGCCGCCGCCCGGACTCCGGCTGCCGCGCCGCGAGATACACGGCCCGAAGCAACGACACGGCCAGCAAGCCCAGCACGAACACACCGAAAGCCGAGAACGGCACGGTCCAAGAGGCAAGGGGCACGTCACGCACGCGCAGCAAAGTGGCCAGCACGGCGCCGACGAACAGAACACCCGCGACGATCATGATCAGGTGATGGCCGTGGTTGCGTTCCCAGCGCGCCCACCACCACGCCCGCGTCGCGGCGCGGAGGTCACGCATCCGGCCGGAGTGCAGCAGAGAAGCCTCGCGCGCCCACAGCTTGCCCTTGCGGAACGCCCGCCACCGCACGGCGCCGGTGAAAGAAGCCACCGCGGCCATGCTGATCAGCGCCAACACTCCGGCAACGCCCCACAGCAGGGTGATGTAGGAGTACCCGACGGGCAGCTGCAACCCGTCGCCCAGCGCCTTCCGCACCGGCAGAGCGACCCCGGCACCGAAGCCACCGCCCAGCAGACCCGCGATCGCCAGCACCGGCGCCGAGAACCAGCCGCCCGCCCACGGCCGCAGCTCGCGCGGCAACGAAGTCCACGTCCGCCGCGCCAACAAAGCAGCAGGCACCAGCATCAGCCCGAACAAGATCAGCACGAAAGCCATCAGCAGCGCGATCACCTGCACGGTCACGTCAGCGCCGGGCACGCGCAAAGGCAGCTGCTCCTGCAGACCCAAAGTCGTCAGCAGAAGCAGCGCGGACAGCATCAAGAAAACCCGCCGAGGCCGTCGAGCCAACGCCGCGCGCAACCACCGTCCGCCGCGATGGGGCGCACCGCCCGTCGGGTCGTCGAGCAGCAGCACGCCCAAGAACGACAGTCCGATGAACACGAGCGACACGACCCACGCGACGGTCACAGCCACGCCCATCGCCCCCGAGGCCGTGAGCTGCTTCAACGGCCCGCCCAAAGCGATCAGAGAAGCCGTCGCCAAAGCCGCCACGACATGAAGAGACCGCAAGGCCGGCGTGTCCGGATCGGTCGCGACGTGCGCGCCGGGCAACCCGGACGAAGGCTGGCGTTCCTCTTCTTCGGCCTCGGCGATCTCCCGGCGTTCGATCCGCCAGTCGACGTGCGACACCCGCCGCATCACCGCGATGACCAGCACAATCGGCAAAAGTCCCAGAAACGTGCGGAACCACGGGAACGTGCGCACATCGGTTGGAATGCTGGTCAAACACGCAGTGCCCGGTCGCAGACACTGGGCGGCGAGCAGGTCGAGGCTGACCACGGAGGCCTGCGCGATCAGCAACACCGTCAGCAGCAGCGCGAACACCCGCAACAACGACCGCAGACCCAGTCCGAGCAGGTGGGCGGGCAGGTTCCGCTCCGGAACGGGAGGCAGCATCCAGTGCGCGACGTTCGCGATGCTGAACGGGAACAGCAGCGCCCAGGTGGCCTTGGCCACACCTCCGGACGTCATGCCTCCCCACAGGTATCCCTCGACGACGCGGGGCACCGGCCGCCCCTCCGTCTGCAGCACCGGACCCGGCGCGGGCCTGCGGAGTCTGTCGGCCGGGCGCACGATGCGCCCGATGCCGTCTCCTGCAACGTCCACGGCCGCGACGGCGTCGACCAGCGTTTGCGGCGTCGTGCCCTGCACGCCGTGCACCCGCAGTTCGACGACACGTGTGTCCGGGCCCGCAATCAACACCCGAGACCTCCCTCACCCAACGTGGGGGTCATAGTGGTGCATCGGCGGGCGGTATGGTCGGACGACACCCTCTCTGAAGTGCCCTGGAGGACTTCGCAATGACCGCGGACCGCTTGCAGACCCGCAACGGGATCGACTTCGCCGTCGCCGATCTCTCACTCCACGAGTTCGGCCGCAAGGAGATCCGCCTGGCTGAGCACGAGATGCCCGGCCTGATGGCGTTCCGCCGCGAGTACTCCGGCGTCTACCCGTTGAAGGGTGCCCGGATCTCCGGCTCGCTCCACATGACCATCCAGACGGCCGTTCTCATCGAGACGCTGGTCGACCTGGGTGCGGAGGTCCGCTGGGCCTCCTGCAACATCTTCTCGACCCAGGACCACGCGGCCGCGGCCGTCGTCGTCGGCCCGTACGGCACCGAGGAGGAGCCCAAGGGCGTCTCCTGCTTCGCCTGGAAGGGCGAGACGCTGCCGGAGTACTGGTGGACGTGCGAGCAGATGCTGACCTGGCCCGACGGCAAGGGCCCGAACATGATCCTGGACGACGGCGGCGACGCGACGCTGCTCGTTCACAAGGGCGTCCAGTACGAGGCGGCGGGCGTCGTTCCCGCAGCTTCCGAGGACGACTCCGAGGAGTGGACGATCGTCCTCGAGACGCTCCGCAACTCGCTCGCCAAGGACGGCAAGAAGTGGACGAACATCGCCGAGGGCATCCGCGGCGTCACCGAGGAGACCACGACGGGCGTCATGCGCCTGTACCAGCTGGCCGCCGCCGGTGAGCTGCTCTTCCCGGCCATCAACGTCAACGACGCCGTCACCAAGTCGAAGTTCGACAACCGCTACGGCATCCGCCACTCGCTGATCGACGGCATCAACCGCGGCACGGACGTCCTGATGGGCGGCAAGGTCGCGGTCGTCTGCGGTTACGGCGACGTCGGCAAGGGCTCGGCCGAGTCCCTGCGCGGCCAGGGTGCCCGCGTGATCGTCACCGAGATCGACCCCATCTGCGCCCTGCAGGCCGCCATGGACGGCTACCAGGTCGCGCGCCTGGAGTCGGTCCTGCCGATCGCGGACATCGTGATCACGACGACCGGCAACAAGGACGTCGTCACCGCCGAGCATATGTCGCAGATGAAGCACCAGGCGATCCTGGGCAACGTCGGCCACTTCGACAACGAGCTCGACATGGCCGGCCTCGCGCGCTACCCCGGCATCCGCAAGAACAACATCAAGCCGCAGGTCGACGAGTGGGTGTTCCCGAACGGCCGCACGATCATCGTGCTGTCCGAGGGCCGCCTGATGAACCTCGGCAACGCGACCGGCCACCCGTCGTTCGTCATGTCGAACTCCTTCTCGAACCAGGTGATCGCTCAGATCGAGCTGTTCACCAAGCACGAGGAGTACGACAACGAGGTCTTCCGCCTGCCCAAGGTGCTGGACGAGAAGGTCGCCCGCATCCACCTGGAGGCGCTCGGCGGTGAGCTGACCAAGCTCACCAAGGAGCAGGCCGAGTACATCGACGTCGACGTCGAGGGCCCGTTCAAGCCGGAGCACTACCGCTACTGAGTTCTGGTTTTCAGGGGCCTCCCGCGCGCGTCGCGGGAGGCCCCTGTTTCATGTCCGGCGTGGGATTCTTCGGCACCTATGCCTACGAGCACGGCCAGTGGAAGACGTTGTCCGAGGGTGAGCTGCCGCCCTTGGACGAGCCGTCGCTGTGGATCGACATCCACGACAGCGACATCACCTCGGTCGTCTACGCGCCGGCCGGTCCGGGCAGCGGCGTCGCCTACCTCGGCCTGACGCCGCGCACCTACTTCGAGAACCCGAACGCCTCAGACCCCACGGACGTCCTGCGCGAGGCGGCGGGGCTGGCCGCGTGGTGGGCGCTGCAGAACTCCGGCGATGCCACCGCCAAGCAGGCGGAGATCCTCGGCTACCTGGCCTCGGACGAGAACCCGGACGACTTCTCGCTGGACGAGGAACAGGACGTCGAGGACGTCGACGTGTTCGTCGAGCTCAAGACGGCGCAGTTCCTGACGGCGCTGGACCTGCCGCTGCCCGCCGAACTCAGTCGATGAACGCCCGCCAGGCCTCGACGCTGAACTTCAGCTCGGGGCCAGCGGCGTTCTTGGAGTCACGGACGCGCACGACCTGGGCAAACGCCACCTCGACGCAGTCGTCATCGACGTCGTCGCCGCCGCTGTAGCTGCTCTTACGCCAGGTGCAGTCTCCGGCCACTGAGGTCCTCCCGCGATCGGCTGGCGAGATCCGCCACCATCGTTCGCGATTGTTCCTCATCGAGAGCGAGCGCATCCAGGCGCGCAAAGATCGACTTACAACGCTTGACCCCGACTTCGTCCTGCACAAACACCTTGGCGAGATCGGAATGGGTATAGGCGACGCTGCTGCGCTTCTCGTACTCCCACAACACGTAGTGCCCCATGAAGACACCTGCCGGACCACTTGCCGACGGCACGATCCGAAGGGCATGTGTGTTGAACAGGAGCCTCATGAGCTGCTCCTCCATGATCTCGTCACTGCCGACCTTCAGCCGCAGTGCGTTCTCGTGAACATAGAAGGTGCACGTTGGGCGATCGTGTCGCCGCATGATCGCCTGTCGTTCCATGCGGAAGCGGACCGCTGCCTCGATCCGTTCTGGAGCGAGTACGCCACGGGCTTCGTAAAGCGCTTTCGCGTACTCCTCGACCTGCAGTAGCCCTGGGATCGTCGTCAGGTCGTAGGTGGTGATCTTGTCTGCGCTCGACTCCGCCATCGACATCGTGCGCAAGTTGGTCGGCACTTGCACAAAATAGTGATCGAACGCGGACCGGTACCTGTTGAGGAAGTCCTCGATGAAGGTCTGGGGGCGGCCGCAGCGGCCCAGGTACTGGACGATGTCGATCTCACTCGCCCGCACCTTGCCGTGCTCGATGTTGGAGACCTTGCCCGGATCCCACCCGAGCATTCGGGCGATCTTCCGCCCCCGGAACGTCGTGTAGCGCTCCCGCACCTGACGCAACTCGTCGCCCAGGTCACGGCTGTACGGAGTGGACGGATCGCCGTTCATGGAACTCGACGTTAGGTGATGGAGGAAAAACAACGGCGTGCCCAAACGGGTGGAATTACCCTCAGATCCATGAACGAGCTCGGCATCGATGCGGAGACGCGGGTGCCGTTGATCGACGGTGTCCCGTTGACCGAGCGCATCGACACCTTCGAGCTGCGCGCCAGGATGAAACCGGCCGGCGACGCGTACGGCGGGCTCACCTCGGGCTCCAATCTGCTCAGGCCTGGCCGCGGCGTCGCCGTGCTCGGCTGCTCGTGTGGCGACGTGGGGTGCTGGCCGCTGCTCGCGGACATCACCGTCGACGGCGACACGATCGTCTGGAACGAGTTCCGTCAGCCCTACCGCGAGGATCGCGACTACACGCGCTTCGGGCCGTTCCGCTTCGACCGGGCGCAGTACGAAGCCGCGCTGGAAAAGCTCTCGGAACTCGGTTGACGTGCGGGTTTTACTGACGTGGTGCGGACGACCATCATCAAGAAGACCTTGCGCGTGCCTCTGTCCGACGGTGCGGCGGGCGATGGCGGCACGACCGCCAGACAGCTCGACGTCGCACTGATCAAGGCCGGCTTCAAGGCCTCGCGCGAGCTGCTCGACCACGTCGGCACCCTCGCCGATGCCGAGGAGTACGCCGTCACGGTCGTGCGTGCGGTTCGGGAGCTGGTCGGCGGGCAGGCCCAGCACAACCCGTACTTCAAGGACTTCCCGCACAACGTGCCGGACACCGTCGAGTTCTGGCTGGAGTGCATCGACGACGCGTTCGCGCAGGGCATCGGCTTCCGCGGCAACCTGCTCGACCTGCCCCGGTACGGCCGCGTCCAGCACGCCTACGAGGAGATGCTCGAAGCGCACGACGAGCTGATCGGGTCGCTGAAGGACCGCGCCACCGTCCTGCACCTCGGCGGCACCCTCGACGACGAGATCACCCGCCTCTACCTGGAGCTCGCGGCGAGCCCGATCCCGCTCGGCGAGGACGACCGCGCCCTGCTCGGTGAGCTCGCGACGCAACGCCTCGACCTCGTGCCGGAAGCCGTTCCGACCAGGGAGAACCGCGCGATCCTCAACGCCGCGCGGCTCGTCGCGCAGCGGCCGCTCATCGACGTCGACACCGTCACGGACGTCCTGCGCCTGGCCTGCGAGGCTTCCGGCGGTGACGTCACGTTGCGGGAACCCACGCGCTTCCGGTCGTTCCGCAGGCCTGAGCGCCGGGCGCTGCTCGCCGCGTTGAACGAGGTGGACACGAGCAAGTTCGGGGATGTCAACCAGCACCGCGAGGCGTGGAAGCGGCTCGGTGAGCGGCTGCACCCGCACGAGCACCCGTTCGAGCAGGCCCAGGACGTGTTCGCCGTGGCGCGCAAGGAGAAGACCGCGCGGTCGTTCGCCGGGCAGGTCGAAGTGGCGTTCGCGGACAACGACCCCGACCTCGCGTTGCGCATCCTGAGCAAGGCGCCCGGCATGCTGCTGCGCCAGGTGGACCGGCTGGTCCGCACCGGCGCCACGGGTGTTGCCGAAGCCGTTCGCGCGGCCGTGCCCGACGTGTCCGGCCGCGTGCTGGTGTCGGTGCTGGAACACCTGGGCAACCGCGAGAAACCGGACGCCGCAAGGGTGTTCGCGAACCGCAGCCGGAAGGTGTGGATCGCGGACGACACGCGCCCGCCGATCGACGCCGCAGCGATCATCGGCGTCATCGAGGACGAACTGGTGCGCAGGCTGCCGGACTTCTCCGAGCTGATCGTGGATCCGGAGGTGCTCGATGTCGCCGTGCCGGTGTCGGGCGCGGCCACCGAGGAAGGCTTCGGCGTGCTGCCGCGCGGCTCGAAGCTGCGGCTCGACGGCGACGTGTTGCGGTTCTTCGTGCATTGGCGGCAGACGTCCAAGCGCACCGACTACGACCTGTCCGCCGCGCTGCTCAACGAGAACTTCGAGTTCTGCGGGTACGTGTCGTGGACGCGGCTGAAGGACTCCGGCGCCTTCCACTCGGGTGACATCACCGACGCCACCGACGGTGCGACCGAGTTCATCGACCTGCATCACAACGCGTTCAACGCGAAGTACGTCGTGCCACAGGTGAACATCTACACGGGGGAGGGGTTCGACGACGTCGCCGAGTCGATGTTCGGGTTCATGAGTCGCGACCTCGACCAGCAGGGCAAGCCGTTCGAGCCGAGCACGGTGCGGGCGCGTTCGTCCATGCGCGGCAGGGGAAAGGTCGCGCTGCCGATCATGTTCGAACGCGACGGTGACACCTGGCACGGCACCTGGCTGCACCTGTACCTGCGCGGCATCACCTGGGGAAACCGGATCGAGGAGAACCGCGACCTGGTCAAGCTGATCACCTCGGCGGCGTTGCACCGCAGGTACTTCACCGTGCGCAGGCTCGTGGAGCTGTTCGGGCGCAAGGGTTCCACTCCGGACGCACCGTCCATCCACATCGGACTGACGCGGTCGGAGGCGGGCGGCGTGACGACGGTGGCCGAACTCGGAAACCTCCTGTCGGACTAGAGGTTTCGCTGCTACCGTGGCAGAAGCGAGGCCATGAGAGAGCTTCCTTCTAAACTCCGGAACCGGAATGGTCTTCGGACCGCCGGTCTTCTTAGCCCTCTCGCTTTCCTCGCTCGCTCAGGGGACGTGTGTCCGCGGAGTGCGCGGACCACGTCACTCGCCGTGTCCTCTGGGGACACCCCAGACCCCGGGTCTAACTCCACTCGACGGCGATGCCCGCGATTCCGGGCCCCACTTCACCGAAGTAGGCGCTGACGACGCCGCCGAGCCCGCACACGAGCTCCTCGACGTCGACCGGCGTCGCGTCGGCCGAGGCGCGGAACTGCTTCATGCAGCGCGCGGGCATCGCACGTCGGTGGAACGAGAGCTGCACCAGGTAAGAGCCGCAGACGTCGCGGAAAGTCCGGTGGTTCCCCGAGGTCGAGCCGCCGGTGTCGTCCACGATGGTGAAGCTGAAGACGTGCTCCTCACCCGCCGCGAGCCGCCGGTCGAACAGCATCTCCACGGCCAGGTTGCGGGAAGCGCTTTCCCGGCGCAGACGCCCCTGCCGGCAGCCTTCGCCGGCTCTCACCAAGGCGTTCTCGATCAACGAACCCTCGTCGCCGTGGTGCAGAGCCAGGTAGCGATCAGGGCCCTGCCGCACCGCGCGCACGACGAGCCGCGTGGTGATCGAGCGCTGTTCGCGGTGCATGCCGATCTGCACGGTGTCGTGCACGGACAGCACTTCGAGGTCGGCGTTCCCACGCGCGGCCTCAGGTACGGAGTCGAACGACGCGAGCAGCGGCGCGGGCTCCGGCCAGGTTGCGACGGGGCGCGGGGCGTAGGTGTTCGCGTTGCGCGGGCCAATCAGGTCGAGCAACGACGACGGCGGTAGGCGCAGCACGGTCTCCAGCGCGCGCACCGTGCTGATGGCGCGGGGGACCTCGGGATGGCGCAGGCCGCGTTGCCAGTACGACAGCGTTGACTGGCCGACCTGGACGCCCAGTTGTTCGAGGTGGGCGCGCAGCCGGGCGAGCGAGAGGCCCCGGTGGGCGATCGCCTCCCGCAGAGCGCGGTGGAACGGCCCGTAGCGCAGCGTCTCGGCGAGCGGGGTCGGCAGACCCCCGGTCGGGTTACCGATCGGTTCTTCGACCGACCCGGCGTGCCCGGATTCCGCGGCCACCGCGGCACCTACCCTTCACACACGCGCCGTGTGACTGTTCACCGTAGTCACTCGTTCTGGTGATCGAAAGATCGGATTTCGCCCGTGTGGGGGATGCACGGCGGCCGTGTGAGTGGCCACTAAGGTCGCGGCGTGGGAAAGCTCGTAGTCATCGAAGGCCTGGACGGGGCCGGCAAGCGCACTCTCGCCAACGGGTTGACCGAGGCGCTGCACGCCCAGGGCAGGACCGTGACCAGCCACGCCTTCCCTCGCTACGGCATCAGCGTGCACGCCGATCTGGTCCGCGACGCCCTCTACGGCAACCTCGGCGACACCAGCGACTCGGTCTACGGGATGGCCGTGCTGTACGCGTTGGACCGGCGCGGCGCGGCCGACGAGATCCGCAAGGACCTCGATGAGCACGACGTCGTGTTGCTCGATCGCTATGTGGCCTCCAGTGCCGCCTACAGCGCCGCGCGACTGCACCAGGACGAGCACGGCGAGTTCGTGCGGTGGGTCCGCGAGTTCGAGATCGACCGCTTCGGCCTGCCCGTTCCCGATCTTCACCTGCTGCTGCGCGTGCCCGTGGAGGTCGCGGCGGAGCGGGCGGCCAAGCGCGAGCAGGACGACGACTCGCGTGCCCGGGACATTTACGAATCCGATGGCGGGCTGCAGGCGCGGTGCGGCGCGGTCTACGACGGACTGGCGAAGATCGGCTGGCTCGCCCCGTGGCAAGTGGTCGACGGGCGGTCAAACGTGAACTTTCATTCGCTTCTGGAACCACTCTTCACTCCTTGAGTGGTCGCTCACGTGCGTACCGGTTGACACGATCGTGAATCCGGCACGTCACTGTGAGTGAATAGGAGATCACAACTTGAAGCGTGTTCTGCAGCGCCCCCCGGTCGGAGTCGCCCGTACGGCGGTCCTGATCGCTGCCGCCCGCGCCAACGAGCAACGTCATCTCCGCCGCCTCTTCGATGACCCGCTGGCCGCAGGACTCGTGGAGGCCGCCGGCTCCGCGAACGACCTGAACGGCGTCCGCACCCTCGCAGGGGAGCACTTCGTCCTGCGCACCCGGTACTTCGACGACCAGCTCCTCAGCTCGGCCCAGCCCCAGGTCGTGATCCTGGCAGCGGGCCTCGACACCAGAGCGTTCCGGTTGACATGGCCACCGGGCACAACACTCTTCGAACTCGACTTACCCGACCTGCTCGAGTTCAAAGAAGACGCTCTGCACGACCTGCTCGCCCGGCCCGCCTGTGAACGGGTCGTCGTCCCCTGCGACCTGCGGGAGGACTGGGCGACAGCGCTGATCCACGCCGGATTCGACCCGAAGAGGCCCACAGCCTGGTTGCTGGAGGGCCTCTTCATGTTCCTGCCGCCCGACGCCGGCGAGCAGATCCTGTACTGGGTGAGTGCGCTGTCCGCGCCCGGCAGCACGCTCGCGCTCGAACACGTCAACCGCGAGTTCCGCGAGTTGCCGCAGATGAGGGCCGTGCACGAGCGGTTCGGCAGGATGGACGCGCGCTGGCAGTCCGACGTGGAGGACCCGATCGAGTGGCTGGCCGGGCACGGCTGGCACGCGACGGTGACCCACCAGGTCGACCTGGCCGCCCAGCACGACCGCGCGGTTCCGGCGATCACCGACCCGCGGAAGGTGGGTGATGCGCGCATCTGGCTGGCCTCGGCCATCCGCACGGCCTGAGAACGCCTGGTAACGAAAGGTGAGCGTCGCGCGGATAACCCCGCGACGAACAGGCCGAATCGGGCGAGGTGGGGTACGTGGAGCGACAGTTCCGGCCGGTTACCGAGCGAGCGCACACCGCCACCAGCGGCAACGGAACGTGGGTGGTGCGCGAACGTGCGACCGGGAGTGCGACGATGTTGAGCATGAAGGCACGCGTGCTCGTCGTCGATGACGACCCCGCCCTGGCGGAGATGCTGACGATCGTGTTGCGCGGGGAGGGCTTCGACACCGCGGTGGTCGCCGATGGTGCCCGTGCCCTGCCCGCGCTGCGCGAGCTCAAGCCCGACCTCGTGCTGCTCGACCTGATGTTGCCGGGAATGAACGGCATCGACGTCTGCAAGGCGATCAGGTCCGAGTCGGGCGTGCCGATCGTGATGCTCACCGCGAAGAGCGACACGGTCGACGTGGTGCTGGGCCTCGAGTCCGGTGCGGACGACTACGTGGTCAAGCCGTTCAAGCCCAAGGAGCTGGTGGCCCGCATCCGGGCGCGCCTGCGCCGCACGGAGGCCGAGCCCTCCGAGGTGCTGCAGATCGGTGATCTCACGATCGACGTCCCCGGCCACGAGGTGCTGCGCGAGGGCAGGCCGATCCAGCTCACGCCGCTGGAGTTCGACCTCCTCGTCGCGCTGGCGCGCAAGCCGCGTCAGGTGTTCACCCGCGAGGTGCTGCTCGAGCAGGTGTGGGGTTACCGCCACGCCGCCGACACGCGCCTGGTGAACGTCCACGTGCAGCGGCTGCGCTCCAAGGTCGAACGGGACCCGGAGCACCCCGAGGTGGTGTTGACTGTCCGCGGTGTCGGGTACAAGGCCGGCCCTCCGTGACAGGTGGCGTATGAAGTTCGTTCGTCCGGTCGTCGCGAAGGCGCAGTTCCTCGTCGAGGAGGCGCGTAAGCGGTGGGCCGCGTTTGGTGACCTGTGGCGTCGTTCGCTGCAGTTGCGCGTCGTCGTGTCCACGCTCGCGCTGTCGTCCGCCGTGGTGTTCGTGCTGGGCATGGTGCTGCAGATGCAGATCACCAACCAGCTGCTCGACACCAAGGAGCAGGCGGCGGTGCGGCAGGCGAACGCGTCGCGCAACCTGATCCAGTCCGACCTGATCGGGCTGAACCCCGGCCCGGACAGCGTGCAGACGCGGTTCACCAGCGCGATCAACAAGCTCGCGACCGGTGGCGTCGGCACGGACGCGACGACGGCCGGTGCCGGTGCGTTCGAACCGGTGCTGGCCGACGGGCTCGGCGCCGGGCGCGTGCCGTTCGTCGGCCCGCTCGACGACGTGCCGCGCGGCCTGCGCGAGATGGTCGAGCTCGGCGACGAGGGCACCCAGATCCACACGGTGCAGCGCAACGGACAGCCGACGACCCTGTACGTCGTCGGCATGCCGATGAGCACGTCGGCGCGCTCGATGCAGCTGTACCTGATCTTCCCGCTGGCCGCCGAGCAGCGCACGGCCGAGGTCGTGCAGTCGACGCTGGTGATCGGCGGCATCGTGCTGCTGGTCCTGCTCGCGCTGATCGCGAACCTCGTCACGCGCCAGGTCGTGCGGCCGGTGCGGCAGGCGGCCGAGGTCGCGGAACGGTTCGCGGACGGCACTTTGCACGAACGAATGCACGTCGTCGGTGAGGACGACGTGGCGCGCCTGGCCGAGTCGTTCAACGAGATGGCCGAGTCGATCCAGGCCCAGTTCAAGCAGCTGGAGGAGTTCGGCCAGCTGCAACGCCGGTTCACCTCGGACGTCTCGCACGAGCTGCGCACGCCGTTGACGACCGTGCGCATGGCCGCGGACGTCCTGCACGCCTCGCGCGAGCAGTTCCCGGCGGGGCTCGCCCGTTCGACCGAGCTGCTGGTCGACGAGCTCGACCGGTTCGAGTCGCTGCTGGGCGACCTGCTGGAGATCTCCAGGCTGGACGCCGGTGTCGAGGAGCTGACCGCGGACCAGGTCGACATCCGCGTGCTGGCGCGCCGCGCGCACGACTCGGTGCGCGCGATCTCGACGACCGCGAACTCGCCGGTGGTGCTGGACCTGCCGGACACCGAGCTCACCGCGGAGCTCGATTCCCGCCGCGTGGAACGGATTCTGCGCAACCTGCTGGCGAACGCGATCGACCACGGCGAGGGCCAGCCGGTCGAGCTGACCATGCGCGGCAACGCCGACGCGGTCGCGATCACCGTGCGGGACCACGGTGTCGGCCTGCGCAAGGGCGAGGCCGAGCTGGTGTTCAGCCGGTTCTGGCGCGCCGACCCGTCCCGCAACCGCCGCACCGGTGGCACGGGCCTGGGTCTCTCGATCTCACTGGAGGACGCGCGGCTGCACGGCGGCTGGCTGGAGGCCTGGGGCGAACCGGGCCACGGCGCGGTGTTCCGGTTGACGCTGCCGCGCCGCCACGGCGAGGAGGTGCGGGAGAGCCCGCTGCCGCTGGCGCCCGCGCTCGAGCTCGAACCCGTTGCGGTGGTTGAGGAACCGGCCGTGGCGGAGGAACCCGAGGAGGTCGAGCTGACCCCCGAGGAGATCACCTGGCAGCCCGCGGAGCCGGTGGACGCCGTGGCTGATGAGGTTTCGGAGGAAGTGCGGTGAAGCGGCTGGCGTTGTTGGCGATGGTGCTCCTGACCTTGAGCGGGTGCGCGGCGATCCCGACGAACACCCAGCCCAAACCGATCGGGTCGAAGGACAGCAAGGCGTCGAACACGGTCAACGCACCGGAACCGTCGCGCGGCGCCGACCCGTTCCAGATCGTGCGCGACTTCATCGAGTCGACCTCGAACCCCGGCGGCAGCTTCGCGGCCGCCAAGGCCTACCTGACGCCGGAAGCCGCGAAGAACTGGGACACCCGCAACCCCACCATCATCGAGACGTCGTTCTCCACCGTGCCGACCTCGCAGGCGCCGCAGGAGAAGACGCAAACCGTGCTGCTGCAAGGCAAGAACGTCGGCCGCCTGGGCAACGACAACGCGTTCACGCCGCAGCTCGGCGACTTCCAGCAGCCGGTGAAGCTGGAGAAGAACAGCGACGGCCAGTGGCGCATCTCCGAGCCGCCGCCGGGCGTCTACATGCCGCAGAACCTCTTCAGCACCACGTACCGCCGCGTGACGTTGTACTTCTACAACCCCGAGTTCACCGTGCTGGTGCCGGACGCGCGCTACGTCGTCGTCCCGCCGGCCACCTCGATCCCGTTCCGCGTCACCGAACTGCTCACCAAGGGCCCCGGTGAGGCGCTGCGCGACACGTTGGTGAGCGCGCTCGGTCCGGACACGGAAGCGTTCTCGGAGACGAAGGAATCCGACGACGGGGCCTTGGAGGTCAACCTCACCAAGGTGGGCAAGGACCTGACGCCGGAGAAGAGCAAGCAGATCGTGGCGCAGGTGGTGAAGTCGTACTCCGGTGTGACCACCTCCCGGGTCAGGGTCTTGGTCGAGGGGCAGCAGATCCTGCCGGACCAGCGCGACTACCGGCCGTCCGACGTGTCGGCGATCGCGGGCGAGGCGTTGCTGGCGCTGAATTCGAACCTCCAGGGCTTGGTCACGATGGACGGGGCTGTGCGGTCGCTGGCCGACGGCAACCCGATCAAGGGCCCCGCCGGCGCAGGCGCGTACAACGCGGTGAGCGCGGCCCAGTCACTCGACGGCTCGCGCCTGGCCGTGGTGTCACGCGGCGGCGGCCAGATGCGCCTGCGCGTCGGTGAGCTGGAGGGCGACCTGTCCGAAGTGGACCTCCGGGCGACCACGCTGAGCAGACCGACGTGGCAGCTCTCCAGCGGCCCGAAGGAACCGGGCAGCGAGGTGTGGACCGTGGTCAACGGCTCCTCCGTGGCGCGCGTGACCCGTTCCGACAACGGCAGCTGGACGGACAAGGGCGTCAACATCACCGAGCTCGCGCCGTTCGGCTCGATCAGCGAACTCCGCCTGTCCCGCGACGGCACCCGCGCGGCACTGGTGATCGCGGGCAAGCTCTACGTCGCGTCCGTGGTGCGCAACAACCAGGACGTGGCCCTGCGCGCTCCACGCCCGGTGCAGCCGTCCGCGTTCGGCTCGTCGGTGCAGTCGATCGACTGGCTCTCCCAGGACGTGCTGGTCGTGTCGTCGTCCCTCCCTTCGTTGCCGGTCAGCAAGGTCTACACGGACGGGTCCAAGCTGGACCGCTACAGCCAGTCGAACCTGACCGTGCCGGTCGGTCCGGTGGCGGCGGCACCTGCGCGGCAGGTGCAGGTGATCGACTCGTCCGGTCTCTGGTCGGCGGCGGACATCACCGACGTGTGGAAGTCGAGCGCGATCCGGGTCTCGCCGGGCGCGTCGGTGTTCTACCCGGGCTGAATCAGTTCTTCGGGCGTGCAGAGGTCGGCACGAGCGCGGCATGGGTGCGCACGCCTGCCTTGCGTAAGGCGCGTACGGATGCGGCCCTAGTGCGCGTGCCGGTGTCAGGCGTGGCCGGTTGCTGGACGTGCCGAGGTCAGCACCAGCACCGCATGCGTGCGCACCCCCGCCTTGCGCAAGGCACGCACAGACGCAGCCGCCGTGGCGCCTGTGGTGATCACGTCGTCCAGGAGCACGGTCGTGCCCGGCGGCGGTCTGCCGTGGACCTCGACCCGCCCGGCGAGGTTCGCTCTTCGCCCGGTCGCGTTCAGCCCCACCGAATCGGCCACGCCAGCGCCGAACCCCAGCACCGGAGCCACCGCGGCGAGGTGCACCGCCTCGGCGATCCGCAGCATGTGGTCTCCACCGCGAGCCCGCGCGGCGGTCCTCCGCGACGGAGCCGGGATCAGCGTCCACGGACGCGGGCCCACCACGACGAGCGCCGCCGCGACCATCGCGCCGAACCACGCTGAGAGCGCTCGTGCGCCACGTTCCTTGAAGCCCAGCACGAGTTCCCTTGCGGCACCGTCGTAGGCGGCCAGCGTCCACACAGGCGGCCCGACACCGGGCACCTGGATGCGTTCGGGCGGCCCGAAACCGTCGAGGCACGAGACGCAGCAGGCGGCGCCGCGCGCACCGCAGCCCGAGCAGTAGGCCGGCAGGAGCAGGTCGAGTCCGTTCATGGCACCAGGATGACGACGGGGTCTGACAGAAAATCGTGGTCGCGCCGGGCGGGACTTTCGGCACCGCCCACAAGGGTGAAGTTCCGGTGACGTTGTCGATCTCCGGTGGGTCCTGGATGGACGAAATCCCCTGCTCGCGAAGGCTTCTGTGACGACCGGGCAAGATCACGTAACTCGTTTCGACCCGTTTGTCCCAACGTCTGTTGACGGGATGTTTCTGAACTGAGCGGTCCGCACGTTGGGCGTCCGCCAGGCCGCGAACCTGGTCGCAGCCGCACGCAAGGCCTGACCCGCGGTCTGTCCGGCGAGACCGCCGGCGGGGCGGGTACTGGTTAACGATTATTCACTTGTCGATCTGACCAGAGGAAATGCCGGGATGTCCGGTGAGGGTGGTGATCAACGCCGTTGTCCGCCATTGGGCGAAATCCCCCGTTCAGCCAGGCGTGACTGGCTCGTGATCGGGCATCGGAACGGATCAGTTCCCTCGGAAGAAGTGCGCCGCGGTCCCACTTGGTGGATCGGAATCGATCTCTTCCAGGTTTCGGGAACATGACGCGGCGGTCGCCCGTTGGCTGGGTATGAGGCCGCGACTGGACCCGTTCGACGCAGCGAGACTGCCGTCGAGTGCCGGTCTGGGGCTGCGCCGTACGGGTGAGCGAGATGCCGGTGAGCTCGGTTCGTGGCACGCTCGGGACACGACTGGCAACGCGGTGTCGTCGCGCTGCGTAGTCACCAAAAAATCTGCGTGTTCCCCCGTCAAGGGGGCTTACGCGACGGTGAATCCCAAGCTAACGTGCACCGCTATCAGCGTTCCCGGCCCGCGGGGAGGAGGCGAACAGCCCATGACCCTGGCGCCGTGAGAGCTGAGGGAGACGACCCTCTGCGACACATCCGCGATCCAAGATCGCCACGGCGCTTTAAAGCAGTCCAGCCATAGCTCGCAGCAAAGCGAGGGAGGTCGTGTATGGACATCGTCGTTAAGGGCCGCAACGTCGAGGTGCCCGATCACTACAGGGTGCACGTCGCCGAAAAGCTGGCCCGGCTTGAGCGCTACGACCGCAAGGTCATCCGCTTCGACGTGGAGCTTTTCCACGAGCCGAACCGCCGACAGTCGAAGAACTGCCAGCGGGTCGAAATCACCGGCAAGGGACGTGGACCTGTGGTCCGTTCCGAAGCCTGCGCGGGTGACTTCTACGCCGCGCTCGATTCTGCGGTCGCGAAGCTCGAGAACCGCCTGCGTCGGTCGCACGACCGCAGGCGAGTCCACCACGGGGCGCGGGCCCCGATCTCGGTGGCCGAAGCGACAAGCGGACTGGGGGACATCTCCTCCGCCGCCGGCGAAAGCATGACGTCGCGCCGCGCGAAGACCGCGGTGCTCGACGCACCCGAGGCCGACTACGAGGGCATGGCGGAAGTGCCCGCGCAGCGTTGGGACGACGGCCTCGAAGACAAGTTGCCCGGACGCGTCGTACGCGAAAAGGAGCACGCCGCCAAACCGATGACCGTCGACCAGGCCCTCTACGAGATGGAACTGGTCGGACACGACTTCTACCTGTTCGCCGACACCGACAGCGGGCGCCCGAGCGTCGTCTATCGCCGGAAGGGATTCGACTACGGCGTGATCAGGCTGGCCTGACACCGGTAACCACACCTTCGACCGCCGATCGGAGCCGGAGCGTTCACCGTCAAGGTGAAGTTGCGCCGACCAGGAACCTTTACGCGGGTCTCATGCGTTCAGAACACCAGTAGCTCAAGGTGGCGGCACACCTCGCGTAGGCACCTGACCTGCATATACCAGGTCGTGGGGCCCAATCCGCCTGTGTCTGTGCGCACATCTTGGCGACTTGCCTACGATGGGCAGGGGAAAGGCGTCCGACGTGGGCGCGCCGCGATACAGGTGATGAGGTCTATCCAGATGGTGCTGTCCCGACTGCTCCGCTCCGGCGAGGGCAAGATGCTCAAGCGCCTCCGCAACATCGCACAGCACATCAACCACCTGGAAGAAGAGGTGGTGGACCTCTCCGACGCCGAGTTGCGCGGCAAGACCGAGGAGTTCAGGAAGCGCCACGCCGAGGGGGAGTCGCTCGACGAGCTGCTGCCCGAGGCGTTCGCCGTGGCCCGCGAGGCCGCGAAGCGCACCCTGGGCCAGCGCCCCTACGACGTCCAGATGATGGGCGGCGCAGCGCTGCACCTCGGGCAGATCGCCGAGATGCGCACCGGTGAGGGCAAGACGCTGACCTCGGTCATGCCCGTCTACCTCAACGCGATCGCCGGCAAGGGCGTCCACGTCATCACCACGAACGACTACCTGGCCAAGCGCGACGCGGACTGGATGGGCCGCGTGCACCGCTTCCTGGGCATGTCCGTCGGCGCGATCCTGTCCGAGATGACGCCGGAGCAGCGTCGTGCGTCGTACAACTCGGACATCACCTACGGCACGAACAACGAGTTCGGCTTCGACTACCTGCGCGACAACATGGCGTGGAGCCTGGACGAGTGCGTGCAGCGCGGCCACTACTACGCGATCGTCGACGAGGTCGACTCGATCCTCATCGACGAGGCCCGCACCCCGTTGATCATCTCCGGCCCGGCCGAGCAGTCGGCCCGCTGGTACACGGAGTTCGCCCGCCTCGCCCCGCGCATGCGCGGCATCGACGTCACGCAGCTCTCCCAGAAGGACCGCATCGAGGTCATCGAGGAGAAGTCGAAGTCGTACCACTACCAGTACGACGAGAAGAAGCGCACGGTCGCCGTCACCGAGCTCGGTGTGGAGTTCATCGAGGACCAGCTCGGCATCGACAACCTGTACGAGGCGGCGAACACGCCGTTGGTGGGCTACCTGAACAACGCCCTCAAGGCGAAGGAGCTCTACAACCGCGACAAGGACTACATCCTCCGCAACGGCGAAGTGATGATCGTCGACGAGTTCACGGGTCGTGTGCTCTCCGGTCGTCGCTACAACGAGGGCATGCACCAGGCCATCGAGGCCAAGGAGGGCGTGGAGATCAAGGCGGAGAACCAGACTCTCGCCACGATCACCCTGCAGAACTACTTCCGCCTGTACGAGAAGCTCGGCGGCATGACCGGTACCGCCGAGACCGAGGCGGCCGAGTTCCACCAGACCTACAAGCTGGGCGTCGTCCCGATCCCGACGAACCGCCCGCCGCAGCGCACCGACCAGCCCGACCTCGTCTACAAGAGCGAGGAGGCGAAGTTCGACGCGGTCGCGGACGACATCGCCGAGAAGCACGAGAAGGGCCAGCCGGTCCTGATCGGCACCACGAGCGTCGAGCGCTCCGAGTACCTGTCGAAGCTGTTGCTGCGCCGCGGAATCCCGCACGAGGTCCTGAACGCGAAGCACCACGACCGCGAGGCGTTGATCATCGCGAAGGCGGGCCGCAAGGGCGCCGTCACGGTCGCGACGAACATGGCCGGCCGCGGTACCGACATCGTGCTGGGCGGCAACCCGGACATCATCGCCGACCACGAGCTGCGCGACCGCGGCCTCGACCCGGTGACCACGCCGGAGGAGTACGAGGCCGAGTGGGCCAAGGTCGTCGAGGAGCTCACGACCCAGGGCAAGGCAGAGGCCGACGAGGTCCGCGAGGCCGGCGGCCTTTACGTCCTCGGCACTGAGCGCCACGAGTCGCGCCGCATCGACAACCAGCTCCGCGGCCGCACCGGCCGTCAGGGCGACCCCGGCGAGTCGCGCTTCTACCTGTCGCTGCAGGACGAACTGATGCGCCGCTTCAACGCGTCCATGGTCGAGATGGTCATGACGCGCCTGAACGTGCCGGACGACGTGCCGATCGAGCACAAGATGGTCACCCGCGCCATCCGCAGCGCGCAGACCCAGGTCGAGCAGCAGAACTTCGAGATCCGCAAGAACGTCCTCAAGTACGACGAGGTCATGAACCGCCAGCGCACGGTGATCTACGCCGAGCGCCACCGCGTTCTCGCGGGCGAGGACCTGAAGGAACAGGTCCAGCACATGATCGAGAGCGTCGTCGAGGAGTACGTCAACGGCGCCACCGCCGACGGCTACGCCGAGGACTGGGACTTCGACAAGCTGTGGACGGCCCTGAAGACCCTCTACCCGGTCAAGCTGGACGCGAAGGAACTGCTCGAGTCCGATGAGGACATCACGCGCGAGTACCTGCGCGACCTCCTCGTCGCCGACGCACTCGAGGCCTACCAGGCCCGCGAGGACGAAATCGACAGCCGCGTGGGCGAAGGCGCGACCCGCGAACTGGAACGCCGCGTCCTGCTGTCCGTCCTGGACCGCAAGTGGCGCGAGCACCTGTACGAAATGGACTACTTGAAGGAGGGCATCGGCCTGCGCGCGATGGCGCAGCGCGACCCCCTCATCGAGTACCAGCGCGAGGGCTTCGAGATGTTCGGCGCCATGCTCGACGCGCTGAAGGAGGAAACCGTCGGCTTCCTCTTCAACCTCCAGGTAGAAGCCGCCGAGCCCGAACCGGCAGAGCCCGAGGTCCCGGTGACCCTGGGCGCGGCCCCGCAGGCCCTCCCGCAGGTCTCCGGCAACGGCGGAGGCGCCCGAGCCCGAGCCCGCGCAGCAGCAGCCGCCCAGCAACAGGCCCAGCAGCAGGCCCAGGCCCCGGCCGGCCCGGCAATGGCCCAGCTGGCCAGCGGCAACGCCATCCCGCCGGCCCTGCGCGGCAAGGGCCTCGGCGGCCCCGGCCAGCAGAACCTGAGCTACAGCGGCCCGGCCGAAGACGGCGGCGTCGAACAGCACGGCGAGCCCACGGGCGGCGGCCAGCAGGGCGGCGGCACCCGCAAGGAGCGCCGCGAGGCAGCCCGCCAGGAGGCGAAGAACCAGCGCAAGAAGCGCTGACACGCACGGTTGCACCACCACGTGGGCCGCGTTCCTCAGGGAGCGCGGCCCACGCGCATTCCGGACCAAGCAACGGCACCGCGCACCCGCCACAGCCGCGCGGGCAGGTCGGCTGGCGGGGGCGAACAGGGCTGGCCCGGAGCAAGCACCCGCCACCGCATCTCCGCAGTCGGCGCGTCGACACCCCGGCTGACGGCCAACGCCAAGGGCGAAGCGAGGCGAGCCCGAAACGGCCTGCTGCCGCGCTGGGCAACGGCGCAGCCGAGCCGCCCTTCCCCCACTGGCGAAGCGAAGCGAGCCTGTAAAGGCCTGGTGCCCGCATGGGTAGCGGTGATGGTGACGTGTCGTGTCAACGCGCCCACGCACGACGGCGATTGGGGCTTGACTTTGGGTTCGAGGCGCTGCCGTTTCGGATCGGCCGGGCGCTTTATCAGCCCGGCTTTTTAAGGCCGACCAGCGCCTCGTAAGGGCCCCGAAGTCAAGCCCCAATCGCAATCGTCGCGAAGCGGCGATGACGCAACCAAAGCCCGTCTAAGGACCTGAGCAACCACCCACGCAAGGTGACCGCCCGCACGCCAGGTGACCACCCCGCTGGAACGCGACCAACGCCCGCAAGCCGACTCGCACGTCCGGCCACTGGGGACCACTCACTCCAGCACCGAGAACGCCGTGAACCACCACCGCCCACCCCGGTGCTCAACCCGAGCAGCAACCGCAAGCACCCGCCGTTCCCTCCGCACAACCGCGGAAATCTCAGCCACCAACCGCGACGGATGACAAACCCGAGGTGGCCGCATCAGCCGAGTAGTGCGAGCCCGAACCGCAGCTCCCAGCCGGGCAGCCAGCCGAGGCACAGCGACCTCCCGCAACAACCGCCCAGACCGCCTCCCGTCCAACACCTCCAACACCACCGATACGAGCCGCCCGGCATCCAGCACAGGCGGCGGCGGATCAGGCGGAGGCACCCAAGGCGCCAGCGGAGGCCGCGGCCGAGGAATGACACCCATCCCGGCCGGAGGCTCATAAGCAGCAAGACGACGAACAACTGGGGGCATGCCGAACCAGGCGCGCCACCGCGAACATCAGGACGCGATCCACCCCAAAGAGTGGGTACCGTCCACAAGGTGCTCAAAGCCCTGGTGCTCGACTACGGCGGCGTACTGACCGATCCCGGCGAGGACAACGCCGAAGAACCCCCGCTCCTCACCGCCCTCAGAACAGTCAAACAACACGGCCTGAAAACCGCCCTGCTGTCCAACGCGGACGGCTGGTGGCAGCCACCGGCAACCTGGCAAGCGCTCTTCGACGCCACGATCATCTCCGGCGAGGTGGGCCTGGCGAAGCCGGACACCAAGATCTACCTGCTCACGGCCGCCAAACTGGGACTCCAGCCGAGCGAGTGCGTCTTCGTGGACGACCTGGCCATCAACGTGAGAGGCGCCGCAGAGGCGGGCATGGTAGGCGTCCACCATCGGTCGACACGGTCCACCCTCGAGGAGCTGGAAATCCTGCTAGCGATCGCACTCCGCGATTGACCATTCACCCCGCAGCGTAATTGCCGAGTATTCGACGACGCACTACGGTCAATTAGGCAAGCAGTCGAATACATAGGGGAGAAAATGCGAAGAATTGTCGCTTGTGTTGCAGTCGCCATTGCAGCCACGGCAATTGCATCACCCGCGCAGGCGCAGGAGCGCGGTTGTTTCGAGGAGTTCCTGCGGGACGGTCGCAGCGTCGAGGTCTACTGCGACGAGGGCAGGCCGGGGCGCTTCCGGGCCGTCGCCCACTGTTCGAACGGGCTGGCGTTCTGGGACCAGTACGGCACGATCGGCCGGGTCAGGGGCTCGTCGTCGGTCGCCGTGTGCACGTCACTGCTGGGCTACCCGAGGGTCGACGGGTACCACGTCTACTGGCTCTGAGCGTTATCGGTCCTGAGAGCGGCGCACGAGTTCGAAGCAGAGCACGGCCGCCGCTGACGCCACGTTCAGGGATTCCACGCCTGCCGCCATCGGAATCGACAGCCACGACGTGATGTGTGGTCGCACGTCGTCGGTGATTCCGGAGGTTTCGCTGCCCAGCACAAAAGCAGCGCGTCCGCCGAAAGAGGCGGAATACAGGGTGTCGGACGCGTGTGAATCCAGCGCGTAAAGCGGGAAGCCGGACGAGCGCAACAATGCCGAGGCCTCCGCCGCGGTGCCGCAGCGCAGCACGGGCGCGCGGAAAGCCACCCCGGCGGAGGCCTTCACCACGAGCGGGTCGATCGAGGCGACGCCACGGCGCGGCACCACGATGCCGTCGATGCCCGCGGCGGTCGCGGTGCGCAGGATCATGCCGACGTTCGCGGGCGTCGTGATGCCGTCCAGCACCAGCACGGACCGCAACCCGCCCTCCGAAAGGGCCAGCTCAAGGGGCTTCATCCGGGGCGCCACCACGTCGGCGAGCACGCCCTGGTCCTGCTTGCCGTTGCCGGCCAGCACCTTCACGCGCTGCGCGGTGGCGCGCTGCACGGCAACACCACGGGAACGCGCTGCGTCGAGGATCTCGCGCGCCGCCGGGCCGCGAGCCGTGTCGGCGAGCACCACCTTGTCCACGGACAGCGCCGGGTCGTCCAGCGCCTCCAGCACGGGCTTGCGGCCGTAGACGGTGACGAAGCGGTCCTTGGGTGAAATTTCCACAGCAAGAGGGTGTCAGAGGGCAGCACAGTCGGCTCAAACGGGTGAAGAGCTCCAGTAGAGCCGTTCGGCCCTTGTGCTTTGGATCATATGCATGATGATCGTCACATGACGGCAGGTATGCGCAGCGTCGCGCAACGTCAACATCTCGCGAGCGGTCAGGACTCGGATGTGTTCATCCGGTCCGACGGGCTGCTCGTCAAGCGCACGCGCACCGGCCGTGACCTGCGGCGCGAGGCCGAGATGATGTTGTACCTGAGCGGTCACGGCATCCCCGTCCCGCGCGTTCACGACGCGACCGAGGACGAGCTCGTCATGCAGTACGTGCCCGGCCCGCGGATGTCCGAGGAGATCGGCCGCAAGCCGTGGCTCGCCGGCCGTCTCGGCGAGGACCTCGCGGAGCTGCACCACCGCCTCGACCTCATCCAGGCGCCCGACTTCCTCAGCGGCGAGGGCAACCTCCTGCACCTCGACCTGCACCCCGGCAACGTCGTGCTCGGCCCGGAAGGTCCCGTCGTCCTCGACTGGGCGTGCGCTACCAAGGGCGACCGCCGGCTCGACGTCGCGCTCAGCTGGGTGTCCCTGGCCGTGGCCCGCCTCGCGCCGGTCAAGAAGCTCACGCGGTGGCGGTTCCTGAGGTCGTTCATGGCCAACGTGGACCCGAAGGCGATCGAGGCGATCCCGGAGGCTGCGCGCATCCGTCTGGAACGTCATGACCGCGATCCGCAAGAACGCGCGGCACTTCAGAAACTGATGGATCGCAAACGCCACTAGGCTGAGGCCCATGCCGGACCGTCTGTCAGCGCTGGACGCCTCGTTCTTGTACCTGGAGGACTCCACGACGCCGATGCACGTCGGCGGAGTGGCCGTGTTCCGACGGCCCAAGGCGGGTTTCGACTACGACAAGCTCGTCGACCTGATCGAGCAGCGCCTGAGCCTCGTGCCGCGCTACCGGCAGAAGGTCGTGCACGTCCCGGGACGCATCGCGCGCCCGGTCTGGGTCGACGACCCGGACTTCGACGTGACCTACCACGTGCGCCGCTCGGCCCTGCCCAAGCCGGGCAACGACACCCAGCTGCACGACCTGGTCGCGCGCCTGATGTCGCGGCCGCTGGACCACTCCCGCCCGTTGTGGGAGATCTACCTGGTCGAGGGCCTCGCGAAGAACCAGGCCGCGGTCATCACCAAGACCCACCAGGCCATGATCGACGGCATCGCGTCGCTGGAGATCGGCCAGGTCATGCTGGACGTGTCGCCGTCGCCGCGCACCAACGTCGAGAACCTCTGGATGCCGCAGCCGGAGCCGAGCGGGCTGCAGCTCGTGGCCGACGCCGTGACCGACATCGTGCAGCGCCCCGGCGAGCTCGCGGAGAACGTCCGCAGCGCCGCGATGGACACCGTCGCCACCGTCGGGAAGGTCATCAACGCCTTCGGTGCAGTGGCCGCCGCAATCCACACCGCCGCGACGCCCGCCCCTGGCAGCCCGTTGAACGTCCGCATCACATCGCCGCAGCGCCGTTTCGCCGTAGCGCGCGCTCAGCTCGACGACCTGCGCGCGATCCGCAAGACGCACGGCGGCACCGTGAACGACGTGGTGCTCGCGGCGTTGTCCGGTGCGCTGCGCAACTGGCTGCTCAGCCGGGGCGAGAACGTCACCGGCAGCACGACGATCCGCGCGATGGCGCCGCTGTCCGTCCGCGAGGCCGACCCGGACTCCGGCAACAACGTGTCCGCTTATCTGGTCGATCTGCCGGTCGGCGAACCGAACCCGGTCGTGCGCTTGCACCACGTCTCGCACGCGATGCGCGCACACAAGGAGTCCGGCCAGTCCGTCGCCGCCGACGCGCTGGTGAAGGTCTCCGGCTTCGCACCACCGACGTTGCACGCACTAGGCGCGCGGGCGGCCAGCTCGTTCAGCCGCCGGCTGTTCAACGTGATCGTCACGAACGTTCCAGGCCCGCAGGTGCCGCTGTACGCGGCGGGGGCGAGAATGACCGAGATCTTCCCGGTCGTCCCGCTCGCCAAGAACCAGGCGCTGGCCATCGGGGTGACGTCGTACGACGGCGGTGTTTACTTCGGACTGAACGGCGACCGCGACGCCATGTCCGATGTGGACGTTCTCGCGACCATGGTCGAGGAGTCGGTGGAGGAACTGATGGGGACGGCGAGCACGTCATGAGGGTCTACATCCCGGCCACGGTGTCGATGCTGCGCACGTTCGTCGACAGCGGCGAACTGGCCCCGATCGGTGGCACCGCGTTCGCCCTGACTCCCGCACTGCGCGAGTCCTACGCGGCGGGCGACACCGAAGAGCTCGAGTACGCCGCAATGCTGGACGCCGCGCGTGCTTCGTTGCGCCTGCTGGCCGGCGACGAAAAGGCCGAGCCACGCCGCGCAGTGCTCGCCGTGGACATGGACGACGTGACGCTGCGTCCGGACCTCGACTACTCGGTGGTGAAGGTCGCGGGCTCGGTCACGTTGAAGGACGTCGCCTCGGTGCACCTCGACACGTCCGAGGCCGAGGAGGACGTGCGCGCGGCCGCGGAGGTCGTCGACGCCGCGGACATGGGCGACCCGGACGCCGAGTTCACGCTGGGCAGCGCCGAGGACCACGAACTGGCCTGGTACGCACCGCAGGAGCTCGCGTTCGTCCTGGAGCTGCTCTAGTCCCGCCGCTGGTCGAAGACCTCGGGCATCGGCTGGAAACCGGCGGCCTTGTAGGTGGCGACGGCGCCTTCGTTGCTGCTCGGTGTGCAGACGAGTGCCGTGGACGAGCCGAGTTGCTGGAGCGTTTTCGCCGCGGCGATGGTGATGGCCTTGCCGAAGCCCCGGCCGCGGTGGTCGCGGTGCACGCCCATGGGTTCGAGCAGGCCGGGCTTGCCGGGGCCCGCTGACCACACGGTCACGGCTGCGACCGGCTGGCTCTCTGCGTAGGCGACGAGGCTGCGGGCGTCTTCGTACGGGCCGCTCGCCATGTTGTGCCAGCGCTCTTCGGTGAAGGTCGAGCGGTCGAACGACGCCCTGATCACTTCGGCGTACTCGTGTGCCTGGCCGGGGCCGATCACCTCGACTTCTGCTTCGGGGTCTTCGACCGGCTGGGAGAGGTCGCGGCGCAGTGGGGTCCACGGTTCGTCGGACTGCCAGCCGTCGCTGAACATCTGTTCCTGGAAGCGGGTGTGCTTCGGGGACTCGATGTAGACCTTGCCCGCAGGGAGCACGCCACGGCTCGGGTCTTTGACGTCCTCTGCCAGCTGTTGCGCGAGGTCCTCGTCGTGGTGGGCATCCGGGGCCATGGTGAAGCGGAGCAGGTCCGGCTGGTCGAGGAAGCCGACCGCGAGGATCCTGCCGTCGCGGCTCCAGGTGCGGACTGCAGCGGCTGTTGCCTCGGCGCCGAGTCGCCAGGCCCAGCCGATGTCGCCGGGATGCAGCTGCATGGGCGCGTCGTCGTGCTGCCACTCGCGGAGGGCCTGCACGGCTGCGGTCAGCTCGTTGACTTGCGGCGTTCGCAACACGGGCCGATCACACACCACGGGCTGGTCGGCCGCATCCGGATTTACATGCCCTCGGCGGGCTCCCACAGCTCGATCCGGTTCCCCTCCGGATCCACGCACCACCCGAACCGCCCGAACTCCGAGTCCTCGGTCTCCGGCAGCACCTCCACCCCGCGCGCCTTCAGCTTCGCCATCAACGACACCAGGTCGTCGACGCGCAGGTTCAGCATGGTGCGCTGGTGCGGCTCGCCGATGTATTCGGTGTCCTGGGCGAACAACGCCATCGTCGTCGTGCCGGGGTGGTCGGTCGTGGCCGTGTCGAGCCAGTGGAAGGTGACGGTGCCCTTTTCGCTCATCGGCACGCCGAGGTTGTCGCGGTACCAGGCGGCCAGGCGCACGGGATCTCGGGAACGCAGGAAAACCCCGCCGATGCCAGTCACCCGCGCCACCCGACGGACCCTACTACCGCGTGCCACGATGGGGGAATGGACGCCGTAACGTCTGCACCCGAACCGGTCAACGAGCCGGTGCACACCTACGCGCCAGGCAGCGCCGAACGCGCCAGTCTTGAACAACGCATCACAGAACTAAAAGGCACCACGCACGAGCTGACGATGACCATCGGCGGTCAGCAGCGCATGGGCGGTGGCGAGCCCATCAACGTGGTGCAGCCGCACAACCACCGGCACGTCCTCGGCGTGACCCACCAGGCGACGAACGCAGACGTCGCGGAAGCCATGCGTGCAGCTCAGCACGCCGCGCCCGGCTGGCAGGAGCTGCCGTTCGACGAACGCGCCGCGGTGCTTCTCAGGGCCGCCGACCTGCTGGCCGGCCCACACCGCGACACCCTCAACGCCGCCACGATCCTCGGGCAGTCGAAGTCCGTGCAGCAGGCCGAGATCGACGCCGCGTGCGAGCTGATCGACTTCCTGCGGTTCAACGTCCACTTCGGCCGCCGGATCCTCGAGGAGCAGCCGATCTCCAGCCCTGGCGTGTGGAACCGGATGGACCACCGGCCGCTCGACGGGTTCGTCGTGGCGATCACGCCGTTCAACTTCACCGCCATCGCGGGGAATCTGCCGCTTGCGCCCGCGTTGATGGGCAACACCGTGGTCTGGAAACCGAGTCCCACGCAGCAGCTCGCGGCGCACTTCACCATGCGGCTGCTGGAGGAGGCGGGTCTGCCGCCGGGCGTGATCAACCTCGTCACGGGTGACGGTCAGGCGATCGGTGCGGTGGCGTTGAAGGACAGGTTCTTCGCCGGCCTGCACTTCACCGGCTCCACGCGCACGTTCAAAGCGCTCTGGCAGACCATGGCGGCGAACCTCGACCACTACCGCGCCTACCCGCGCATCGTCGGTGAGACCGGCGGCAAGGACTTCGTGCTGGCACATCCGTCCGCCGATCCCAAGGCGCTCGTCACCGGGCTCGTCAGAGGCGCTTTCGAGTACCAGGGCCAGAAGTGCAGTGCGGCCTCACGGGCGTACGTCGCGCGTTCGTTGTGGGAGAGCGAGGTTCGCGAACGTCTGCTCGACGTCACGAAGTCCTTGTCCTACGGCGATGTCACGGACCTGTCGGCGTTCGGTGGCGCGGTGATCGACCGGCGTGCGTTCGCCAAGCACAAGGACGCGTTGCTGATGGCGTCGGCGTCCACGTCGGTCGAGGTGCTGGCCGGCGGCACGTGCGACGACTCCGTGGGCTACTTCGTCGACCCGACCGTGCTGCTCGGCACCGACCCGCACCACGACATCTTCACGACCGAGTACTTCGGCCCGATCCTCGCCGTGCACGTCTACGAGGACGCGGAGTTCCCGAAGATCATGGAGACCATCGAGAGCTCCACCCCGTACGCGCTGACCGGCGCCGTCTTCGCGCGCGATCGTGTCGCCGTCGAGCAAGCGCACAAAGCACTGCGGTTCGCCGCCGGCAATTTCTACATCAACGACAAACCGACCGGCGCGGTCGTGGGGCAGCAGCCGTTCGGCGGCTCACGCGGCTCGGGCACCAACGACAAGGCGGGCTCGATCTACAACCTGCAGCGCTGGACCAGCCCGCGCGCCATCAAGGAAACCCTGGTGCCGCCGACGAACCACACCTACCCGCACATGGGCTAGCGAGGCTTCCAGCCGGTGGCCTCGGTGAGCTTCGTGCTCACGACCCGCTGCGACCGTCCGAACACCTCGAACGCCGCGGCGAACCGTCCCATGAACTTGGGCATCCGGGTGATGCCCATGTCCCGCTTCAACACCGGCGACCCGACGTTGTAGATCCCCGGCGGCGCGTCGAGCACCGCGACAGCCGCGGCCGCCGCGTCACCGGGGTGCACGACGGACATCCAGCCGTCGCCCACGAGCACCGGTGGCGTCTGGGCCTCGCCGCCGGTCAGCAGGCCGATGCGCAGGAACACACCGCCGGGGTGCCGCAGCACGTTCCGCTGCGCCTGCACCGAGCTCGCGACGTGGCCGACGGGCTTCAGCGGCGCGTCCTCGTCGAGCTCCCGGTCGCCGCCGTCCGCGTACACGAACGAGATGCCCTCCTGCACGATCCGCCCGACGCCCGCCCGCAACGCGGCCTCGACCAGCGCCGCGCTGCCGTCCGTGCGGATGCGGTCGTTCTCCGCCCACGTGCTGGCCATGACGGCCTTCATGCTGAGCGGGATGCGGGTGGCGAGGTTGACGACGGCGTCGTAGCCCGTCAGCGCCGCGGTGAGCTGGTCGACGTCGAACATCGAGGTCGCGTGCCGGTCCAGCACCCCGACCTCGTGTCCGGCGGCCCGCAGCAGCGGCACCGCTTCCCGTCCGAGCACACCCGACGCACCGATCACGAATACCTTCATGACAGGTGGACGAGGTAGCGCGTCAGTCCGTGACAGGCACCCGTTCCAGCAGCGTGCGCGCTACAGCGCCCGTGACCTCACCGAGCGCTTGACGGGAGTCGGGCGTCCGGCGCACCACGAACCCGATCGTCTCCTTCTCGCCGACCGAGGCAAGGCCTTCGCACCGCACGGTGTCGTCGCACTGGTAGCTGACCGAGCGGTACTGGGTCGTCTCCATGCCGGCGCAGTCGCCGGTCTCCGGGCAGAACTGGATCTTGGCCTCGTGCTGGGTCTTCGCCAGCAGCGTGACCTGCACGGACACCTTGCCCTCGTCCGCGCCGTACTCGAAGTGGCACGACCGTTCCTGTCCCTGCGTGGCTTTGACGAGCCGCTGGTTCTCCACGTCGGAGTCCTTCAGCAGCGTGCACACGTCGACGGTCGCGAACGTCTTGGGCCCCTCGGCCACGTGCACGTTCGGCGAGCACGCGGTCAGCACCAGGAGGAGCGGCAACCAGCGCTTCACCTCGGCAACCGCTCCAACGCCTTGGCGGCGAGACCCTGCGTGACCTGCCCGACGACGTTCGGGTCGTGGCTGCGCTGGACCACCTTCAGCCCCAGCACCTGCCCGTCCCGCACCTCGACGACGGCGTCGCACGTCACCTCGCCCGAGGCATCGGTGCAGCGGCGCGTCATCGCACGGTCGTTGATCACCGCGCCGTAGCCGCCGTCGTCCTGCAGCGGCTTCGCGGCGTCGTTGTAGCTCGACGTCACGAGCGTCAGCCGGACCGTCAGCGAGTCGAACGTGTAGTCGCACGCCCGATCAGCCTTGGCCGTGCTCTTCAGGCTGCCCGCGTCACCGGACGCGAGCAGCACGCACGCGTCGAGGTCCGCGAACTTCGGGGCAGGGGGCGGCGCGGCGGTGCACGCCGTCAGGACGCCGAGCAGCAGGATCAGCCTCTTCACGGCCTCAACCTTTGCAGCACCTTGACCGACCGCTCACGGGCGGCCATCCCAACGCTGTAGCTCGGCGGCGTGATCAGCGACCTCAGCACCATCACGGAGTCCGGCTCCAGCTCGGTCACGACGATCCCCACCATGAACGCCTGTCCCGTGCTGGCGACCTCCCGCTCGACACCCCACCAGGCCTTGCGGCCCTCGACGGTCAGTTCGGAGCCCTCGGTCAGTCGGTCCTTCGCCTGCTCCAGCGACTCGTCCTCGACGCTCAGCCACACGGCCTCGTCCTCGGTGGCCCAGGTGCACTCCAGCTCGCCCGTCAACCGCTTCGGAGGGCCCAGCAACGGCTTCTTGAAGTCCGACTCGCCGAGCAGCGTGCAGGGGTCGACGGTGTTGAGGTCGGGCAGCGCGGGCTTGGCCGGGTCGGGCTTCGGCGCCCCGGTGACCTGGACGGTGCACGCGCTCAGCGCCAGCAGAGCGGCCAGGACAAGGCGCCTCATGACGGCATCCGGGCGAGCAGTTCGGTGATCAGCCCCTGGGTGTTGAGCAGCAGGTGCGACTCGCTCGCGTCTTTGCGCGACAACGACACCATGAGCGTCCGTTCGTACGCGACAGCCGCCCAGGCCACGCAGCTGATGTCGCGCTCTTCCCCGCCGCAGTAGAACCACACGTGGTGACCCTCGATCAGACCCTGCCACCCGTCGGGGTTGTTCGCCTTCTCCGCCTCGTACGGGCTGGGCAGCACACCGGCGAGAACGACGAGGTAGTTGCCCGGCTCACTGGTGCTGACCCAGACCGCGCAGGTGCCGGGGATCTCCTTGTGGAGCTCGGGCGGAGCGGCGAACGGGCCGTACTTGTTGCGCTTGAAGTCGTCCTCGGTGACGAGCTTGCACGGGTCGAGATTCGCGACGTTGCGCGGCTTGTCCATGCGCGGCGACGTCGTCGCCACCGGGCTCGGTGTGCCGGGGGTCCCAGCCGTGCACGCCGCGAGCGCGCAGCAGAGCACAGCAGCCCCCAGAAGTCTGCTCATGCGGTGAAGTGTGACTTATCAGCGCAAGTTCAATCCGTGTAGTCGTCCATCCCGGCACGCGAGGCGAGCAGCCGGCGCAGCGAGATCAGCCGGCCAGGCGCGTCCGGCACCAGCTCGTCCAGCATGCAGCCGGGATCCTCCGGGGCACCCAGATGGCCGCATCCGGGCGGGCATTCCTCGGCGGCCTCGGCGAAGTCCGGGAACGCCTTCACGATGTCGTCCGGCGTGATGTGCGCGAGGCCGAACGAGCGGATGCCCGGCGTGTCCACGACCCAGCCGCCGTCGGGCAGGCGCAGCGCCACCGCCTGGGTCGAGGTGTGCCGGCCCTTGCCCACGCCGGACACCACGCCCACCGCGCGGTTCGCGTCCGGCACCAGGCGGTTGACCAAAGTGGACTTGCCGACGCCCGAGTGGCCGATCAGGCACGAGACCGTGTCCGACAGGCGTGCGCGCAGCTCAGCGGGCTCCTCGTCGAACCGCGTCACGATCACCGGCACGTCGAGCTCGGTGTACAGGGCCAGCAGCGAGTCCGCGGACGCCAGGTCCGACTTCGTCAGGCACAGCACCGGTTCCAGGCCGCCGGCGTACGCGGCGACCAGACAGCGGTCGATGAAACCCGTGCGCGGCGGGGGATCCGCCAGCGCGACCACCATGATGAGCTGGGAGGCGTTCGCGACGACGACGCGTTCGAACGGGTCGGTGTCGTCCGCGGTCCGGCGCAGCACCGAGGTCCGCTCCTCGACGCGCACGATGCGGGCCAGCGTGTCCGGCTGGCCCGACGTGTCACCGACGATGCCGACCTGGTCGCCCACGACCACGGGCGTGCGGCCCAGTTCGCGCGCACGCATCGCCGTCACCACTACGTCGTTGTCCAACGCGCACGTCCAACGGCCGCGGTCCACGCCGATCACCATCGCGCTCTCGGCGTCGGCGTGTTCGGGCCGTCTCTTGCTGCGTGGCCGCGTCCCCTTGCCGGGGCGCACCCGCACGTCGGACTCGTCAAGCTTGCGCCAGTCCCGCTTGCTCACTTCTACGCGCCCCCGGTGAGCATGGCGTTCCACATTCCTGGGAAGTCGGGGATCGTCTTCGTCGTCGAACCGATGTCGTCCACCTCGACGCCCGGCACCACGAGGCCGATGATCGCGCCGGCGGTCGCCATCCGGTGGTCCGCGTAGGCCTTCCACACGCCACCGTGCAGCGGCGCCGGGTTGATGATCAGCCCGTCCTCGGTCTCGGAAGCGTTGCCGCCCAACCCGTTGATCTCGTTGACCAGAGCCGCGATCCGGTCCGTCTCGTGGCCGCGGATGTGCGCGACCCCGCGGATGATCGTCTGCCCCTCCGCCAGCGCCGCCAAAGCCGCGACCGTCGGCGTCAGCTCGCTCTCGTCGCGCAGGTCGATGTCCAACCCGGACAGTCGAGCAGGCCCGCGCACGGTCAGGCCGCGCTCCGACACCTCGACCTCGCAGCCCATGCGCTGAAGAATGTCGCGCACCGAGTCACCGGGCTGAGTGGTCTCAGCGGGCCAGTGCGGAATCGTCACCTCGCCGCCGGTCACCGCGGCCGCCGCCAGGAACACCGTCGCGTTCGACAGGTCCGGCTCCACGTGCCACGTGCGGGCGGCGATCGAGCCCGGCTCGACGTGCCAGAGGTTCGCCTCGGTCTCCACGTGAACCCCGACCGAACGCAGCGTCTGCACCGTCATGTCGATGTGCGGCAACGAGGGCACGGGCTTGCCGTCGTGCCGCACCGTCACGCCCTTGTCGTACCGCGCGGCGGACAGCAGCAGCCCGGAGACGAACTGCGACGAGCCCGACGCGTCGATCGTCACCTCACCACCGGCCAGCGATCCCGTGCCGCGCAACGTGAACGGCAACGCGTCGCCCTCGACGTCCGCGCCCAGCGACCGCAACGCACCCAGCACGGTGCTCATCGGCCGCGTGCGCGCGTGCGGGTCGCCGTCGAACCGGATCTCGCCCTCGGCCAGTGCGGCGGCCGGCGGCAGGAACCGCATGACCGTCCCCGCGAGCCCGCAGTCGACATCGGCCGGACCACGCAGCACACCGGGCGTCACGTCCCAGCCGCCGTCCTCGCGATCGGCGAACCCGACGCCCAGCGACGACAGCGCCGCGGCCATCAACACGGTGTCGCGACTGCGCAACGGCGCGTGCACCGCGGAGGGCCCGTCGGCCAGTGCCGCGAGCACCAGAACGCGGTTCGTGATCGACTTCGAGCCGGGCACCGGCACGGTCGAGTGGACTGGACCGGGTGCGCTGGGGGCTGACCAGTGCTGAGTCATGCAGCAATGATCCCGCACCCCACTTGGGGCGGCTCGCACAGGTGTTCCCGACGTGCGACGATGACGACTTCGGAGGTGATCGGTTTTGTGCGGTAGGTACGCCTCCACCAAGGACCCGGCGCTGCTGGCGGCCGAGTTCGACGCGGTGGACGGAACCGGCGACGAGGCGCCAGGGGCGGACTACAACATCGCGCCCACCAAGCACGTCATGGCTGTGGTGGAGCGCAAACCCGAGGACGAGGAGCTGGAACGCAGCCTGCGCGTCATGCGCTGGGGCCTCGTTCCGCACTGGGCCAAGGACCTCTCCGGCGCGGCGAAGATGATCAACGCCCGCTCCGAGAGCGTGCTGGAGAAGCCCGCGTACAAGCAGTCCGCGATGAAGCGCCGCTGCATCATCCCCGCCGCCGGTTGGTACGAATGGCAGCCGGGCGAGGGGCGCAAACAGCCGTACTTCATCACGCTCGGGGACGACGCCTCGCTCGCGATGGCCGGCATCTGGTCCGTGTGGTGGAAGGACGACGTTCCGACGGTCACGTGCGCGGTGCTCACCACGGACGCCATCGGCGCGATGACCGAGGTGCACCACCGCATGCCGTTGCTGCTGCCTCAGGACCGCTGGTCGTCGTGGCTCGACCCGACCTCCCTGGACCCGAGCGCGCTCCTGGCGCCGGATCCCTCGATCGTCGACGCACTTGAGCTGCGTCCGGTGTCGATGGCGGTGAACAGCGTGAAGAACAACAACCCGTCGCTGATGGAACGCGTCTCGTTGGAAGAGGACGAGAAGCCCGCACCCACGTTGTTCGAGCTGTCGTGACGACGCTGTTGGTGGACACGCCGCACGGCCCCGCGCGGGCCTCACTGCACTGTGCCCACGAACCGCGTGCAGCACTACTTCTGGGGCACGGCGCCGGTGGCGGCGTCGAGGCCCCGGACCTGGTCGCCGCGTGCCACGCCGCCAACAAGGTCGGCGTGCACGTGGCGTTGATCGAACAGCCGTACCGCGTCGCCGGCCGCCGCGCCCCCGCCCCGGCCAAGCAGCTCGACACGGCGTGGCTCTCGGTCGTCGAGGACCTGGGCGAACGCTGGTTCGACGGCCTGCCGCTGGTGTTCGGCGGCCGGTCGTCCGGCGCCCGCGTGGCCTGTCGTACGAGCGTCGAGGGCCAGGCCGTCGCGGTGCTGTGCCTGGCGTTCCCGGTGCACCCGCCGGGCAAGCCGGAGAAGTCCCGGATGGCCGAGCTGGACGGCGTCGAGGTCGCGACCCTGGTCGTGCAGGGCGAGAACGACCCGTTCGGTCAGCCCGCGCGTGCCCACCACCGCGAGGTCGTCCTGCTGAAGGGCGACCACTCGCTGAAGGCCTCCGTCGCTGACGTGGGCCGGTCGGTGGGCGAGTGGCTGGACCGCGTGCTGCGGCCGCTCGACTAATTCGCCTGCTTGATCGGCGGTCGCGGCGTTATCGTCCGCGCCCATGACAGTCTTCGATGAGCAGGGCAGGCCCGAACCACCCATGGACGGCGACGAACTCGCCACCCTGAACGGCTTCCTGGAGTTCCAGCGCGCCACCCTCGCGTGGAAGACGCAGGGCCTGAACGCCGAGCAACTCGCCAGGACCACCGCCAAGTCCACGATGACCCTCGGCGGCATCCTCAGGCACATCGCCTACGTCGAGCAGCAGTGGTTCCACGTCGTCCTGCACGACCGCGAGCCGCTGGAACCGTGGGCGAGTGTCGACTGGAAGGCCGACTACGACTGGGACTGGCACACGGCGGCCGACCACACCGTCGAGGACCTGCTCGCCCTCTGGCAGAACGAGGTCGAGAACGCCCGCAAGGCCGTCGCGGAAGCCCTGGAGACCGGCGACCTCGGTCAGCCGGCGAAGCGAGCACCGTGGCGGGACGGCCGCGTGCCGAACCTGCGCTGGATCCTCACGCACATGATCGAGGAGTACTCGCGCCACAACGGTCACGCCGACCTGCTGCGCGAGTCGATCGACGGCCAGACCGGCGAATGACCCTCAGGCGCTGATCGGCGCGACCACCGCGTTCGTCAGCTTCACCAGGTCGGCCGGCGCGATCTCCACCTCGAGCCCGCGCCGCCCGGCGCTGCAGAACATCGTGTCGAACTCCAGCGCCGAGGCATCCACCACGACCGGCAGCCGCTTCTTCTGTCCCAGCGGCGAGATCCCGCCCGCGACGTACCCGGTGGCGCGCTCGGCGTCGGCAATGACGGCCATCTTCGCCTTCTTGCCCTTGAGAGCAGCCGCCAGTCCTTTGAGGTCGAGCTGCCCCGTCACCGGCACGACGCCGACCGCGAGCTTGCCGTCCACTTCGGCCACCAGGGTCTTGAACACCCGTCCGGGGACCAGTCCGAGCGCCTCCGCCGCCTCCAGCCCGTAGGACTCGTGGCGGGGGTCGTGCTCGTACGAGTGCAAGGTGTGCGCCACCCGCTGCTTGTCCAGCAGCGCTGTGGCGGGCGTCCCACGTCCGGCCATGCGGAATTACTACCAGCCTGCCCGTTGTTACTCAGGACGTGGTGACGAACATGCTTGAGCGGCCCCGCGTATTGTCGGTCCCGACCCAGAACCAGTGGGAAGGGAGCGCGGTGCCCGCCACCGGCACGACTGAGACGACGGCGGAGCGTGCCGCGCGTTTCGAGCGCGACGCCATGCCGATGCTCGACCAGCTCTACTCGGCTGCCCTGCGCATGACGCGCAACCCGGCTGATGCCGAGGACCTCGTCCAGGAGACGTTCCTCAAGGCCTACTCGGCGTTCGCGTCCTTCAGTGAAGGCACGAACCTCAAGGCGTGGCTGTACCGGATCCTGACGAACACCTACATCAACGGCTACCGCAAGAAGCAGCGCCAGCCGATTCAGCAGCCGACCGACGAGATCACGGACTGGCAGCTGGCGCAGGCGGAGAGCCACACCTCGTCCGGGCTGCGCAGCGCCGAGGTCGAGGCACTCGACAACCTGCCCGACAGCGACGTCAAGGAAGCATTGCAGCGGTTGCCGGAGGAGTTCCGGATCGCGGTCTACCTCGCCGATGTCGAAGGCTTCGCGTACAAGGAGATCGCAGACATCATGGGCACCCCGATCGGCACGGTGATGTCCCGGTTGCACCGGGGCCGTCGCCAGCTCCGCGACCAGCTCGCCGACGTCGCGCGTGAGCGCGGTTTCCTGCGCGGCAACAACGGAGACGCGTCATGAACTGCGGCGAACCCCACGAGACCGACTGCTCAGAGGTCCTGTCCGAGGTGTGGCTGTTCCTCGACCAGGAGTGCGACCAGACGCGGCGCCAGGCGCTGCAGACACACCTCGACGAGTGCCACCCGTGCCTGGAGCAGTTCGGGCTGGAGGAGCACCTCAAGGCGTTGCTCGCGCGCAAGTGCGGAGGCGACTACGCCCCGGCCGACCTGAAGGCGCGCATCCGCGCCACGATCGTGGAGATCCGCACGGAGGACTGAACGGTCCCCTGAACGACAAAAAGGCCTGGTCACCGTCTCGGTGTCCAGGCCTTTTCGCAGCACTCAGGCGTTGGGGCGCTTGCCTCGGTTGGCGCCGCCCTTTTTGCGGTCGCGGCGCTTGCGAGCACGCTTCGACATGGGTGTCTCCTAGGATCAGAACTGCTTCACCCACCATTTTCTCATGGAGGAGTTCTGAGCACGCTCACGGACCTGCTGGCCGAGCACACCAAGCTCTCCGGCGTCGCTGTCGACCACCTCCAGCTGGTCGTCGCCGAGTGGCAACTCCTCTCGGACCTGTCGTTCGCGGACTTCAACATGTGGGTGCCGCTGGAGGACAACAAGTTCCTCTGCGTGGCGCAGGCCCGTCCCACGACGGCGCCCACGGCTCACCCCGAGGACGTCGTCGGCAGCGAGGTCGACACCGAGGAACACCCGCAGCTGCGCCGGGCCATCGACGAGTCGCGGATCTGCCGCGAGGAGGACCCGCGCTGGCACCTGGGCGTGCCCGTGCGGCGCGAGACCATCCCGGTCCGGCTGGGCAACCAGGTCATCGCGGTGCTGAGCCGCAGCACGAACCTGGCGGTCCCGCGCGTGCCGTCGCCGTTGGAGATCTCATATCTGGGGTCGGCTGCCGACCTGTGCCAGATGATCGCGGACGGCACGTTCCCCGCGCCCGAACCGTCCCCGGACGTGCACACCAGCCCGCGCGTCGGTGACGGCCTGATCAGGCTCGACCCGTCCGGTGCCGTGGTGTTCGCGTCGCCGAACGCGCTGTCGGCCTACCACCGCATGGGGCACGCCTCCGACCTGGTCGGCGTGCACCTGGCGCCGCTGACCAGGAGTTTGATCGGCGATCCGTTCGACGCCACCGAGGTCGCGCAACGCATCAGGCTCGCCCTGGAAGGCAAGCCGTCGATGCGCATGGAGGCCGAGTCACGGCGTGGTGCGGCGGTCCTGTTCCGTGCGCTGCCGTTGCGGCCGCGTGGCCAGGCCGCGGGCGCGCTGGTGCTGTGCCGCGACGTCACCGAGGTGCGCCGGCGCGACCGGGCGTTGATGTCGAAGGACGCCACGATCCGCGAGATCCACCACCGGGTGAAGAACAACCTGCAGACCGTCGCAGCGCTGCTGAGGTTGCAAAGTCGCAGGTTGACGAACCCGGAGGCGAAGGAGGCGCTGGCCGAGTCGGTCCGCCGTGTGACTTCCATCGCACTGGTTCACGAGACGTTGTCGATGTCGGTGGACGAGCGGGTCGATCTCGACGACGTGGTCGACAAGGTGATCCCGATGATGAGCGACGTGGCGGTCACCGAGACCCAGGTGAGCGTGCGCCGCGAGGGTGGTTTCGGGGTCGTCCCCGCCGAGATCGCGACCCCGCTGGTGATGGTGCTGACCGAGCTCGTGCAGAACGCCTTCGAGCACGCTTACGCCCCTGGCCAGCGCGGAGAGGTCGTCGTGCACTCCGAGCGGTCGGCGAAGTGGCTCGACGTGACGGTCACCGACGACGGCAAGGGGCTTCCGCCCGGTTTCTCCCTGGAGCGCACGGATCGTCTCGGTTTGCAGATCGTTCGGACCCTTGTTGATTCCGAATTGAGAGGCTCGTTGAGCTTGCGGCGAAGGCCCCGAGGCGGTACAGAGGCGGTCCTGCGCGTGCCCCTCAGAGGGCGGCGCTAAACTAACGCCGTGCACACGTGACGGCCAGCCTCAGCGGCTCTCACGTGGTCATGCGGGAGGGTGTGCAAACAAAGAAAAAGCCCGACACCTGGCACGGTGTCGGGCTTCTTCTTATGTGTCGTTCGCGGCTAACTGCCTGCTCAGGCGTTGCTGCGGGCCCGCGTGCGGGCGTTGCGGCGCTTGAGAGCGCGGCGCTCGTCTTCGCTCATCCCGCCCCAGACGCCGGCGTCCTGGCCGCTCTCCAGTGCCCACGCGAGGCAGTCGGAGACGACGGGGCAACGGCGGCAGACGGTCTTCGCCTCGGCGATCTGAAGCAGCGCGGGACCACTGTTCCCAACGGGGAAGAACAGCTCGGGGTCCTCGTCGCGGCAGATCGCGCGGTGGCGCCAGTCCATTGGAACTACTCCTCAGCTAGGCGCGCACAAGGGCACGCCGGTTGTCAGCGGTCGTTTTGGGGTGCTTGTGAATGCTTTCACGAACGGCTGGGATGTCAAGGGGTTAGCACTGACCCGGTGAGTGAACTCACCCAAAAGATCGACAGCGTTCACCTGGGGTTTAACGCTCTGCTGTCACTCGACTGCAGTACATCGCGGGTCGATACCGAGACAGTCACGAACCGATCACGGGCTGTCAAGTTGCTTATACGGCAACAGTCAACGCGTCGGGGACTGCCCGGAACTCCACCGCAGTCGTCATGCCGAGGAAATCACCGTCGACCTGGAGGTTGGCGGGCTCCTCGCACTTCACTCTGACATAACCCACGTCATCACGCCGAACGAGATTTCCGCTCTTCGGGTTACCCGTCGCGAGCACCTGGGCCACGTAGCGCCCCACCGTGGGCACGCGCAGGGTCTTCAGCGCGGACAGGCCGAGGCCTCCGTCGAACGACGTGCTGGGGTTGAGCTGGATCGCCTTGTCGCCGAAGTACGTCCACGGGTCGGTGTTCGACACGAACACCATGCCGACGTCGTTGAACGGTGACTCACCGGGAACCTCGACCGTGAAGTGCTGAGGCTTGCGCACGTTCTGCGCATAAGCCTTCAAAGCGACAGTCAGATACAGAGCGGGACTCGCATTGCGGCCCTTCGCTCGCTTCTTCTCCACGCCGGCGACGACGTCCGCGTCCAGGCCCATGCCCGCGTTGAAGGTGAACCAGCGGCCCTTACCGCCCTCGACGACGTCCGCGAAGACCTGACCGAGCCCGATCCGGCGCTTCGTGCCGTTCTCGATCGACTGAAGCAGGACGTGCGTCGCCTCGACGGGGTCGCGGGGGATGCCGAGCGCGCCCGCGAAGACGTTGGCCGAACCGCCCGGCACGACGCCGAGCATCGGCTTGTTGGGGCGTGGCCCGTCGCGCAGGATGCCGTTGACGACCTCGTTGACCGTGCCGTCGCCGCCGTGGGCGATGACCAGGTCGAACCCGTCCGCCGCGGCCTTGCTCGCAGCGTCTGCCGCATGGCCGCGGTAGCAGGTCTCGATGATCTCCAGCTGGACGTCGCTGGCGAGTGCGTGCGCCAACACGTCACGGCCCGCCGGCGTTGTTGTAGTCGCCTGAGGGTTCACCACGAGAAGAGCGCGCACTACTTGAGAGTAAGACAGTGCGTGACGGTCAGCCGCGCGCATGTCCTCCCTCAGGGTGGCTCCTGCTTCACGAAAGTGGCGCAAATCTCCCTTCCGGTAGCACCGCGTGCGCCTCCCAGACGAGTGCACCCCGGACGACCGCCGGCTCGCTGAAGGCCCCTTGATCTTCCCGCGCCGGACGTGCTGAGTGAGCCCTCCAACCGGGTGGCCTACGATCCGTGACCAGTACAGAACGTGAGGAAAGGTCTCCAGTGACCACTGCGCCACCCCGCTCGGTGCGCATCGCCGCCGCGCTCACCTTCCTGCAGTGCCTGGGCGGTATCGCGCTGGCTGTCGCGCTCGTCGTCCGGGTGATCGGGGGAGCGACGCCAGCTGGCCCCATCCTCGGCGCCGCCGGTGTGCTGGTGCTCTGGTTCGGCGGGGCGATCTTCGCGTCGATCATGTTGTTCCGCGGTCGCCACGGCGCGCGCACTCCCGTGATCGTCACGCAACTGCTGCTGCTCGGCTGTGCCTGGTACGCGTACGGGGCGTCGCAGCAGCCGTTGCTCGGTTCGCTGGCCGGTTTCTACTGCGTCGCGGTTCTGGTGCTGCTCTTCACCCGCGAAGGCCGTGAGTGGGCGCTCGGTCTGGGCGAACCGGCAGATTTGGCCGAAGGTGACAAAGCCGACTAACGGAGGGTGGTCACGGTCACACGACCGAGTGAAGCTGTGCGTGGTTGTTTAACCACTCCCTGCACTCACGAGGTGACCAACCATGCGTTTGTTGACCGCGATCGCGGGCGCCGTCCTGGCGGCACTCTCTCTCGCACCTGTGACGGCGTCGGCGGCTCCGGACGACCCGGACATGTCGCCGATGATCATCGGTGGCAGCTACGCCCAGAACTTCCCCTACGCGGCGCGCCTGTTCGCCAACGGGCGGGAGAACTGCTCGGCCACCAAGATCGCACCTCAGTGGATCCTGACCGCTGAGCACTGCGTGGCGTCGAGCACCGCGAGGTACACGTTCCGGGCGGGCAGCCTGGACCAGACCTCCGGTGGACAGCTGGTGACCGGTGACCGCGTCATCAAGCACCCGTCCGCCGACCTGGCGCTGGTGCACGTGACCACGTCGATGTCCTCGCCGTTCTCCCCGCTCGGCAACCCGGTCTCGGTGGGCAACACCGTGCAGCTCTACGGCTGGGGCGCCACCTGCACCAACCAGCCCGAGATCAACTGCCAGTCGCGCTACCTGAAGGTCGCGAACACCCGCGTGACCAGCACCAACGGTCGTGACTACCGCGGTGGCGTCGCCATCTCGGTGCAGCGTGTCGACGGCATCGCGGCCGGCGGCGACTCCGGCGGCCCGATGTTCGCCAACGGCCGTCAGGTCGGCGTCGCCTCGACGTCGGACCGCGCGACGCGCTCCAACTACACCAGCATCAACCACGCCCCGTACCGCACCTGGATCCGGAACACCGCGGGCGTCTGACACACCCTGATTGATCAGCGGTAACCCTGCGATGGCCCTCGGCTCCGGCCGGGGGCCATCACCCTACGTGTTCACGAATGGTGGATGGACACGAACGGAGTAGCCAGTTACCGTGCTGCCAGCGTTCGCGCCGCTCGGGAGCAGGGTGAGGTGCGCAGTGCAGGACGGCCCGAAGCGGGTGACGACAAACGGCGGCTCAGAACGCCCAAATGTGGCTCGCCTGTTCGACTACTACCTCGGCGGCGCGCACAACTTCGCGGTTGACCGCGCCCTGGCCGAGGAAAGCATCAAGCGCTTCCCCGTGGCCGAGATGGCACGCACGATCAGGTCCTTCTCCCGCCGCGTAGTGCGCATGTGCGTGGAAGAACTGGGCATCCGCCAGTTCCTGGACCTGGGCAGCGGCATCCCCACAGCGGGCAACGTGCACGAGGTCGCCCAGTCCATCGACCCGTCCTGCAACGTCGTCTACGTGGACCACGACCCGGTAGCCGTGGCCCACGCCCGCACGATGCTCCGCGACAACCTGAGCGCCGCGATCGTCCAGGCCGACATGTGCGACGTCGGCGCCGTGCTGCGCCACCCGGAGACCCGCCGCCTCATCGACTTCACCCAGCCGACCGCGGTCCTGATGGTCGGCATCCTCCCGTACATCCTCGATGAGCCCGCCGGCGTCGTGGCCCGGTACCGCGCGGCGCTGTGCGAGGGCAGCGTCCTGGCCTTGACGCATCTGACCAAGGATGTCGAGCCCGACCTGGTGGATCAGCTCGTGAAGCTCGCTGACGGCATGGATTCCGAGTTGGTGCCGCGGTCCAAGCAGGACGTGGAGGAGTTCGTCTGCGGGTTGCAGCTGTTGGAGCCCGGGTTGGTGCTTGCCGCTCACTGGCGGGCGGACGGCGAGCTGCCTGGGACCTCTGCTGCGGCTGATGCTTCGACTTATGGGGCGGTCGGCGTCATCTGACGTGCTCGCCGCCCACTGGACGGTGGACGGCGAGCTGCCCGGTCGTCACGTTCCTGTCTAGCTCGCCTTCGCCCGCAGCGCCTGACCGCTGGTCGAAGTGCTGTTGGTGACCGACGTCCCGCTGCTCTTCCGCCACTGCAGGTCGTTCGCACCCGTGCTCCGCTCAACCTTCACACCGTTGAGCGAGATCCCGGAAACGCTGTCGGTCGTGAAAGCCGGCCGCCCATCGCTCTTGTCGAACTCGATGGTGCTGTCGATGAACTTGACGTCAACCGCGTTGCGGATCCAGAACCCGAACGCCGGCCGTACCCCGAAGATCCGCGGCGGGTACTCACCGGACACCTCCGGCGGCACCCGCGACGAGTCAGATTCCTTGTGGTTGCCGGGAACGGTCAACCTAACGTTGTCGAACGTCAGCCCGGTGATCTTCGAGTCGGACCGGCCGGAGATGGTCGACGCGTACTCCGGGTCGCCGGGGATGTCGCGCGGCGCGGTCAGGTTCGTGCCGGTGATGTTCCTGTACGTGATGTTGCGGATCTTGCCGGTGGGTGGCGAATTGGGGCAGCGGCCGCGCTTGCCGATGTGGATGAAGATCGGTGACGCGGTCTTGGTGAGCTGGATGTTGTCGTAGACGACGTCCTCGATCACCGCGCCGTCCATCGACACCATGCCCAGGCCGGCCTTCGACGCGCCGGTGACCTTGAGGTTGCGGAACTGGATGTTCTTGAAGCTGCCGCAGGTCTCCGAGCCGAACTGGATCGCGTTGTTCTCGGTCGACTGGATGGTCGAGTCGCGGACGATGTTGTTCTCGCTCAAGAAGGTCTTGCCCGTGGCGTAGTCGCTCTTGAACGCCACCGCGTCGTCGCTGGAGATGATCGTGGAGTTCGACAGCTCGATGTTGGAGCTGTTGATGAAGTTGATGCCGTCGCGGTCGTCGGGGCTGTCGACGGTGATCCGGTCGAGCTTCATCCCGTTGCAGCCGTTGACGATGATCGCGAAGTGGCCGGCCTCGCGGAACGTCACGTCGGTGATGTTGACGTTTTTGCAGAACTTGAGCGACAGCATCTTGTCGCCCTTGCCCGCCGGGATGTTCTCGCCGGTCTCCAGCTTGTTGGCGCCGTCGATCACGCCCTTGCCGGTGAAGTTGATGTTCTCGACGTTCTCGCCCCACAGCAGCGCGTTGCGGAAGTGGCTGTGCCCGAAGTCCTGGTACTTGCGGTAGGTCGGGTTGGGTTCCGGTGCGTCGATGCCGCTGCCGGACGCCACGATCCGCGCGCCCTGCTGGATGTTGATGGTGATGTTGCTCTTGAGGTGGATCGAGCGGGACAGGTATGTGCCCGGCGGGATTTCGACGATGCCGCCGCCCGCGCTGGAAGCCGCCGCGATGGCCTTGTCGATGGCGACCGAGTCGATCGCCTTGCCGTCGCCCTTCGCGCCGTAGTCCTTCACGTTGAAGCTGGCCGCGTTCGCCACGCCCACCGGTGCCACGACCACCGCTAGCGCGACGAACGCGCCGGTCAGTCGACGCCTCATCGTTGAGAGGTCCTTCCTCGTCGTGCGTCGAGGGCGGCGGCTAACTCGGCGTCTGAAACGTTCTGAAAACGGTTTCATCAACGACCATAGTGAAGGCCGGGCCCGAAGTACAGACCCGGCCTCGCCTGAGCACAGGGGGGCTCAGGTGTGTCAGTACGCAGCCTTCGGGGCACCGCCGAGGCCGGCCGGGCCGCGGTACTGCGCGCCACCGAACGCGAGGATCGCGTAGCCGATGATGCTGAACAGCCACAGGCCCACGACGCCGAAGACGGAGTCCTTGCCGAAGGACTTCGCGACGTCCATGGAGACGATCAGCGCGATCACGATGTTCACGATCGGGATCAGCAGCAGGATCAACCACCAGCCGGGACGGCCGGCGAGCTTCAGCCACACGTAGATGTTGTAGATCGGGATGATCGCCGCCCAGCCCGGCTGACCCGCCTTGGTGAAGGTCTTCCAGAAGACGACGATGCTGAACGCGATGAGGGCCAAGTAGATGATCAGGCCGACGACGCCGATGCCAGTCGCGGCCGGGTCAACGGTAGTCGGGTCAGTGCCCACGGTCTTTCCTTCTTTCCACGCTTACTTGCTGCCGGGGGATCGGCGAGCGGGGACGCTGCCAGGACCGTGGACCCGTCCTGTGTGGAATTCCCGTTTCGTGAGCGTTTCGAGACCTTCTGTCAACCTTCAGAGTGAAGAGCCGAGTTTGGCCAGCGCTTCGTCCGCGACCCGCATGACGGTCCACTCGTCCATCGGGATCGCGCCCAGGGACTTGTAGAACCCGATGCTCGGCTCGTTCCAGTTGAGGACCCACCACTGCAATCTGGTGTATCCCTTGGCAATGCATTCCTGGGCGAGCACTTCGAGAAGCTGCTTGCCCAGGCCGTTGCCGCGCTGCTCCGGCGTGACGTAGAGGTCTTCCAGGTAGATGCCGTGGACGCCGTCCCACGTCGAGAAGTTGAGGAACCACAACGCGATTCCGACGACCTGACCGTCCACTTCGGCCACATGTCCGAACAGTGCGGGGTGCTCGCCGAACAGTGCGGTGTGCAGCTGTTCCGAGGTGAGGTGGCACTGCTCGGGCGCACGTTCGTACAGCGCCAGCTCGTGCACCAGCTTGACGACCGCGTCGACGTCACGCGGTTCCACCCGCCGGATCATCACACCTCCCAGGCAGGCACGTTGAGCCTGCGCACCTGCGGGTCGCCCCGCTCGTCGCCCAGCTGGCAGATGCCGGCCGGGTCCAATCCGAAGTGGACGCCCTGGTCCGGCGCCAGCCCGAGCCACGCCGCGATCAGCACGCGACTGAAGTGCCCGTGTCCCACCAGCACGACGTCGCCGCCGGGCAGGATCTTGCGCACCTCGGCGAGCACCTTGCGGGCCCGGTCCTGGACCTCGGCGTGCGTCTCGCCGTTCGGCATCGGGTGCGTCCACACCGTCCACCCCGGCACGCGCTCGCGGATCTGCGGCGTGGTGATGCCCTCGTAGTCGCCGTAATCCCACTCGGCGAGCTCCTCGGTCGTGGCGCTGATCTCCAGGCCGGCCAGTTTCGCCGTTCTGGTGGCGCGCTGCCGCGGGCTCGTCAGGACGAGGGCCGGCGCCTGGTCGGTGCCCCGCAACCGCGCGAGCGTGGCGCCCGCGCGGCGTGCTTGCTGCTCACCTTCCGGCGTCAGCTCGATGTCAGTGCGTCCCGTGTGCCTGCCGCTCTCGGACCACTCGGTCTGGCCGTGGCGCAGCAGGTAGAGGTGGGTGCTCACCTGTTCGATCCTAGGGAGTGACGGGGAGCACGTTTGGGGGAGTCCTGCTTGGAGGTACCCAGCGCGCCATGACCGCCGAGCACCCCGACCACGGCGCACCCGACGAGGTCGACCCCCAGGAGATCCGCGAGGCCTTCGGGGTCCGCGTCGCGCGCATCCGGGCGGAGCTGACCTCGACGTGGAACAAACTGCGCCAGAACGAGCGCGACCCGGACGCCAGAAACGAGTGAGCGCCTACTTCCGTTCGAACGGCTGTTCCGAAGTCCGGTAGCGCTCCTGCCCGGTGCTGGGCTTGATGAGCACCACGAAGTCCAGCGGTTCTCCGAACGCCTCCGCGTCGATCAGGTGCGTGGTCACGCTCCACCTGCCCGGCTCCAGCTGGACGGGGAAGCCTTCGTCTTCCTCCGCGTTCCCGGTGATGTGCTCGATCCCGCTCACCCGCACGTCTGTCTCGCTGACCAGCAGATACGGCTCGGACCTGACGACGACGTGCTGTTGCTCGGCCTCGGTGAGCGCGGCGTCGGCGCCCCACCGCACGATGTACTCCCACGCACCGTCCATTCCGGTGCTGAGCGGGACCATCGAGCCTGCCTCGATGTGCCTGGGGATGCCGCCGTCTTCGAGCAGTTCCTCGTCCCACGTGTCGTAGTCGACGACGTGGCTGAACGGTTTGCGGTGCCACAGCACCTGCATGCCCGCGTCGGTTGCCACGAGTCCGTTCGCCTGCCCCATTTCGCGCCCCCAGTTCGTCGTCGTGCGATGTCGCTGCGCCGAACAGCGTAGTTCGATCGTCTGTTTGTTGTTTTGTTTGGCGGATTACCGGCACTTTCGCGTGCAGTGTGCTCCACGGCGTGGCTAGAACGGAGTGGATCGTCCTTTCTGAGGGGGACCCGCACATGCGCCGCATAGTCGCGCTTTTGATACCTGCTTTGATCGCTGCAGTCGTACCGGCCCTGCCGGCTTCCGCGGCATCTTCACCGTCCTCGGCTCCGGGTTGGGCCGTTGCCGGTGACGTGATCCAGTGGACCGCTCCCACGCAACTGCCGTTGTCGGACGCCGGCGTGGAGTTCTGGGAAGGGAACCGTTTTCTCGGCGTGGCCAGGGAATCATCCGACCTGCGGACGTTCACGCTGAACGCTTCGCTGCGGAATCCCGAGGCGCTGCAGGTACGTTCTGCCGGGCGGCGGCTGGACGTCACTGAGCCCTCCGCGTCCTCGCTGGGTTCTGTCGGGGAGCTGCCGGCGCTGTTGCCTTCCGCTTCTGTCGATCCCGGTGTGCCCGGCCCGTACGCCACGACGAGTGGTTCGTACGCGCTCGATCCGATCCGGTTGCCGGACTACCCGGCGGCGATCGAGATGGAGGGACTTGTCGTCGCGCCCAAGGGTGCGCCGGGCAAGCGGCCGCTGGTGCTGTTCCTGCACGGCAGGCACGCCACCTGCTACAGCACCGCGGGCCAGGTGGGCCTGAACTGGCCGTGCCCGGCAGGGATGAAGGCGATCCCGAGCCACCGCGGCTATCTGAAGGCGCAGGAGCTGCTGGCTTCACAGGGCTACGTGACGGTGTCGATCTCCGCGAACGGCATCAACGCCCAGGACGCCGCGACCATCGACGCGGGCGCGCAGGGCCGTTCCTCGTTGGTGCGTCAGCACTTGGCTCACTGGGCCGACTGGTCCGCCGGTCGCGGCACCGTGCCCGGCTCGGTTCCCGCGGACATGTCGAAGGTGTTGCTGGTAGGCCATTCCCGCGGTGGCGAGGGCGTGAACCGCGCAGCTTCGGACAGCCTGTACCCGCCGCCCGGCGACACAGGCTTCAACGGCCCGGTGCGCTGGACGATCCGCGGTGACGTGCTGATCGGCCCCACGATCTTCGGCCACAACCCGGCGCCGGACGTGCCCTCGGTGACCTTCCTGCCCGGTTGCGACGGCGACGTGTCCGACCTGCAGGGCCAGATGTTCCTGGACCAGACCCGAGGCCTGAGCCGCGGCACCGCCCTGCACAGCGCGCTGTACATGGTCGGCGCCAACCACAACTTCTTCAACAGCGAGTGGACGCCCGGCCAGGCCGTGGCCCCGGCGAACGACGACTTCTGGCCGGGCCAGACACCGGACCCGGTCTGTGCGCCCGGTACCGCGACTCGGCTGAGCGCTGATCAGCAGCAGACCATGGGCGCTACTTATGTTGCGGCGTCTGCACGTCTGTTCCTGGCACGCGACGAGTCCGTGCTGCCTTTGTTGGACGGCTCCGGTGTTCGCGCGCCTTCGGCCGACCCGGCTCGCGTGCTGTCCCACGCTCTTGGTGGTGCGCGCAAGCCGTTCGTCGTGCCGGATGGTTCTACGGTGGCTTCCGGCAGCGCTCGGGTGTGCCAGCAGGTCGCTCGTGACACCGACGCCGCGTGTGGTGGCTTCCGCTCACCGCACTTCGTGGGCTTCCGCTTCGCTTCTTCGCAACCCGAACGCCTTGCGGTGGCGCTGAAGTGGTCCAACGCGGGTGCTGCCGGCGTTGTGCGTCTCGCCGAGCCGGTGTCGTTGAAGGGCTCGCTGGCACTGCGCCTGGCCGTTCCCGCCAACGCGCCGGCCACCAAGTTCGGCGTTTCTGTGACCGACCAAAATGGACAGAAGCACGCGCTGGGCTCGGTGTCGGTGACCGGACTTCCGGGCACTGACCGCGTGAGTGCGTTGTGGGCCCAGGAAGTTCGGCTCGCTGTGCCCGCAGGACTCAGCCGCGCGGCGTCATTGGAACTGACTCCGGAGTCTGGTGCCGGCGAGGCGTGGCTGATCGACGCCTACGGTTGGAACAAGGGCCTCGTCCCGGTCCTGCCGGCCCGCCTGGGTCGTGTGGACGCAATCGTGGCCGCGGTGGACGAGGGCAACTCCGGCACCCAGACCCACAACATCACGGTCAGCGTCAGCGGCAACGGCACCCGTGCCGTCCGCCTCTTCTACACCGACCCGACCGGGCAGTCCGCCACGAAGCTCGTGACGCTCGCGCCGGGCGAGCACAGCGCCACGGTGCCGGTTTCGTTTGAAGGCAACACCAGGTGGAGCAGCGACGCCCGCTATCCCGTTGGCGTGCAAGCGATCTCCAACGCCTTCGTCGGCGCGGCCTTCGGCGCGTTGCTGGTGAAGAACGACGACCCGGTGCCGACGGTCTCCGTGGCTCCGGTCGCGGACAACGTGAAGGAGGGCAGCCCGCTCACCTGGAGGGTGACGCTGTCCGAGGCGGCCGACTCCCCGATCGTCTTCGTGGGGAAGCCGGTGGCACCGGCTTCGGGCATGGAACTGTCCACAACGGACGTCGATGCCCAGTGGTTCCTGCGGAACTCCGGTGAGCAGGCCTTGCCTTCGCGGCCCTTGTCCTCCACCCGGTTGCAGGTGCTGGCGTTCGTCAACCCCGGCGAGACGACCTACGACGTGACGGTGCCGACCGTGGTCGACTCTGACACCGAGGCGGAGGAGTCGGTGCGGTTCAAGTTCGAGGGCCGGTCGCCTGCCGGCCCCGGCTTCGAGGTGACGGGCAAGGTGGCTGACGCCGCGTAGTAGGCCAGGTACGGTGCCGCTTCCAGCTCAGGAAGCGGCACCGTCTTGCTGTGCGATCTCCTCAGCGCGGTCTCTCGCAGTCTGGGCCTCCTCGTGGCGGCCGAGCGCGTCCAGTGCTAGAGCGAGGCAGCTCATGGCCACTCCGACCTCGCGGTGGTCGGGTTCGTAGATGGCTTGCCGGATCCTGAGTGACCGCTCGTACAGTCGGAGCGCCTCTTCGTACCGGCCGAGGGCGTACAGGGTGTGGCCCAAGTTGATCATTATGGTCGACTTGCTGGGATGATCGGGCTCGACGGATGCCTCGTAGATGGTCATTGCCCGTTCGGCCGCGATCAGGGCCTCGTCCTTGCGGTTCAAATCCAGTAAGGCGATAGCGAGGTTGCTGTAGATCTCGGCGGCGTACGGGTGGTCGGGGCCATTGGCGGCTGCGTAGATGTCCAGAGCGCGTTGGTATAGAGCGCAGGCCGCTTCGGAGTTCCCCAGTCTGCTGTGTACGTTGCCCAGGTTGGTGAGGCTGTCGGTGAACCCAGGGCCATTTGTCACCTCGTGGATGGCGAGCGCTCGTTCGAGCAAGGGCTGCGCTTCTTCGTTGTGGCCGAGGCGGCTGAGCATGAAACCGAGATTGTTCAAACTTCCAGCGATTTTCATGTCGTCGGCGTCCGGTGCAGATTCGTGGATGGCGAGTGTGCGTTCAGCCAACCGTCGGGCGTCGTGCAGACGATGGGTGGCGATGAGGTACATCATCGCGTGTTCGAGCAGCCAAAGGTTAAGCGACGTGGGCTGGTCTTCAGCGTCGTCGATGCAGGTGAGGACATGGGGAAGCAGCGCTCGCCATCGTGGCCATGCCCTTGGCGCGTTCTTCGTCGGGTCCGGCAGGTCCACTGCGAGAAGGTTCTGCACCGCGGCGTGCGACGACGAATCACCGTGGACTCGCAGTGACTGTTGCAGGAGCCGGTGAGCGATGAGCATGTCGTTGCTGCTCCGCCGGATGAAGAACCAGTCGGCCAACGCGCCGACGGTCTCGGACCAGGCCAGCGGATCCCGAGCGGCGCCTGCGAGTGCCTCCGGCAGAAGATCCGGATGGTTGGTGAACAGGTCGAAGGGCACCGGTTCCGGCGCCATCCACGCGAGCAGGTCGAGCAGTTGAAGTGCGGCGGGGTCCTCTTCACCCAGAGCGGTCAGCGACAGGTCCCACAGAGTGGCGAGTGTTTCCTTCTGGCCGATCACCCGCCCGCGACCGACCATGTCCGCAGCCCGTTCCTTGAACAGCGTTGTGTACTCCTCGACAGAAAGACCGGTGGCTTCCAGGTAGGCCGACGCCTGTTCGAGAGCCAGTGGCAGGTCTCCCAGCATTTCAGCCAGCGTCGCCACCTGCTCGTTCGATGCGGCGGGGACGCGGCGGCGCAGCAACGCGATGCTCTCCTTGCGGTCCAGCACATCGATCTCCAGCACGACGCCTACCGCCGTGAACCCGCTACGCCGGGTGGTGATCACGACCTGGCCAGGTCCGGACGGCAGGAAGGAAAGCAACTCCGCTGGGTCTTCCGCGTTGTCGAACACCAGCAGCCACCGTGGTCGACGGCGCAAAGCCTTCAGAACGCGCTTGGTGTCCGACGGATCGGTGTCGAGGCCCAGCGCGATACCCAGCTGAGCGAGGTGTTCGGGGATGAGCGCCGGTTGTTCAGACGGAACGCACCAGACGATGTCGAAGTCGCTCGCGAACCGGTAGGCGTATTCGATCGCGAGTTGCGTTTTGCCCACGCCACCCATGCCGCGCAACGAATGCACGGTGACCGCCTGGTTCGACCGCATCGCCTTGCGCAGCCGATCCAGCGACTCGACGCGGCCGGTGAAGTTCGGGTTGCGGGGCGGCACGTTCCACACGTCCGGCAATGCACCGGGGAAGCTCGGCTTCCCGGGCCGGCCGGGGAAACGAGGAGCCTCAAGCGGTTTCATCCGCCCCGTCAGCGCGCCCTGGACGACCTGACGCAGCCGGGTGCGGGCAACATCCTCGTCCGGCCCGAACAGGTCGACTGAAACAACGGAGGCCAGCAACCCAGGCCGGTCGCAGTCCTCGATGCGCAGCACCAGCAGCTTGCGGTTGGCGCCGGACGGGTCGTTCTGCCACGCGGCCTGCCATTCCGCGGTCGCGAAGGCCGAGTCGAGGTATGCCGACGACAGCACCGCGATCGTGCGTTCGGACTCCTGCACGCCCCGGTGCATCATGTCGACGAAGTTGGTGCCGGGCACCATGTCCCACGCCTGCACCAGCACCTCGTGGCCCTGGGCTTCGAGCTCCCAGGCGATCCACTCGGCCCAGGCCTTGTCGACGCCCGTGTAGGACACGAAGAAATCAGCCACCCGGACCTCACCCTCAAAGCGTGTGCATCAGGTCACATCGCACACCATTCACTCAGGGTTACGCGCCCAAACGACAAAACGGCGCCGCTCCCTGCCCAGGGGAGCGGCGCCGTTCACAAGACGAAGAAGGGCTCAGCCCTGCTTGGTCTCCCAGAAAATCTTGTCGATCTGCGCGATCAGGTCCAGCAGAGCCTGACCCGACGCGGGGTCCATCGAGCCCTTGGTGCCGCCCGCGCCCGCGGCCTTGGTGGCGCGGTTGAACAGGTCGTGCAGCTCGGGGTACTTCTCGAAGTGCGGCGGCTTGAAGTAGTCCGTCCACAGCACCCACAGGTGGTGCTTGACGAGCTCGCTGCGCTGCTCCTTGATCAGGACAGCGCGCTCCCGGAACTCCGGGTCCTCGTTGGCCTGGTACTTCTCCTGGACCGCCTTGATCGACTCGGCCTCGATGCGGGCCTGCGCCGGGTCGTAGACGCCACAGGGCAGGTCGCAGTGCGCGGTTGCTTCGACGCGCGGGCGGAGAATGCGCGACACGAGTCGCATCGTTCCTCCCAGAATGAAAACAGTGGATGCTCCGACAAGAAGGACCCTACTCCGGCTGACCGAAGGGTGATCGTTGAGACCGCGCCTTTCCACCGTGCTCGTCCGGGGGCCGTCGATGGCGCCTGCGCTCAAGAACGACGACATCGTGCTGGTCAGATGGGGTGCGAGGCCCCGAGCGGGTCAAGTGGTCCTCGTCAGGTGGGCTCAGCGACCGGATCAGCTGTCCGTCAAACGTGCCTCTCACGAAGTGGACGGAGGGTGGTACGTAGTAGGAGACAACCCGTTCGCGAGCACGGACTCCGAGCAACTCGGGCCGGCCGAGGTGCTCGGAGTCGTCAAAGCTCGACTGTGGCCGAGGCCCCGGCTCAGGCTTTGAGGGACGCGTACAGCGCCAGGCAGTCCTCGTAGCGCGGCAGCACGCCCGCTTCGTAGGCCTCGGCCAGCGTGGGCGCCTCGGTGTCCTTCGGCGACAACAGGAACTCCAGCTCGCGCGGCCACGGCAGGTCGAGCGCCGGGTCGAGCGGCGTCAGGCCGTGCTCGCCGGACGGGTTGTAGACGGTGGAGCACAGGTAGTTCATGGTCGTGTCGTCTTCCAGCGCGATCATCGCGTGGCCCAGCCCCTCGGCCAGGTAGACGGCGTTGCTCTTCTTCGAGTCGACCAGCACCGCCTCCCACTGGCCGAACGTGGGCGAGCCGACCCTGATGTCGACGATCACGTCGATGAACGAGCCGCGCGGGCAGAAGACGTACTTGGCTTGGGAGGGCGGGACGTCCGCGTAGTGGATGCCGCGGATGGTGCCCGCGCGCGACACGCTGTGGTTCGTCTGGGCGACCTTCAACGGGTGCCCGACCGCTTCGATGAAGGCGGCCTCCTGGTACGGCGAGACGAACACGCCGCGGTCGTCGGGGAATGTCCGGGGAGTGAACTCGAACGCGCCGTCAATTTTCAGCGAACTCGCCTGCATGCCGTCACTCTAAGGCGTCAAAGTTTCTTGACCGATCGGGTGCTTCCTGCCTGCATAAACCGACCGGTCGGTGCAGAAAACCGGACGGACGTCTTGCTACATGCCCTCTGACCTGCGGAAAAAGTGTGATCCCCGCCGCAGACAGCGGAGCGGGACCCTGCCACACTTCCGTCACCCGCAGCACTCGGGAGCTTCTCCGACGCAACTCGTCGGAGGCATCGACCGAGTTTCCAGGCCCCGTGCACCCGGCGTGACAACGCTGGGCCGGTGCGCCGTTTGGTGATGAGCCCACAGTTGGGGCTACTACGCCGCCCGCACCGCAGGAGGGACGCCGTGACAGCAGTGAACGAAGCCCGTACCGAGAACTCCGATCCGACTCAGCTGACGGACGAGGAGATCTTCAACGCGCACCTGGGCGGGAAGCTCGAGGTCGGCGCGACCGCCTCGCTCGCTGACCCGAAGGCGCTGTCCATCGCGTACACCCCTGGTGTCGCACGAGTGAGCAAGGCCATCGCGCAGGACGCGAGCCTCGCCGCGAAGTACACCTGGGCCCACCGCCTGGTCGTCGTCGTCAGCGACGGCACCGCGGTGCTCGGCCTCGGTGACATCGGCCCCAGCGCGTCGCTGCCCGTCATGGAGGGCAAGTCCGCGCTGTTCAAGACGTTCGGCGGCCTCGATTCCATCCCGCTCGTGCTCAACACGACGGACGTGGACGAGATCGTCGAGACGCTCGTCCGGCTGCGCCCGTCGTTCGGCGCGGTCAACCTGGAGGACGTCTCCGCGCCGCGCTGCTTCGAGCTGGAGCAGAAGCTGATCGAGGCGCTCGACTGCCCGGTCATGCACGACGACCAGCACGGCACGGCCGTCGTGTCGCTCGCCGCGCTCAACGGCGCGAACACGGTGCTCGGCAAGAACATCGGCGACCAGCGGGTGGTCATCTCCGGTGCGGGCGCCGCGGGCATCGCGATCGCGAAGATCCTGATCGCGGCCGGCGCCGGTGACATCACACTGCTCGACTCGCGCGGCATCGTCCGCACGGGCCGCGCCGGCCTGAACCCGGTCAAGGAAGAGATCGCGGCGGTCACCAACAAGACGAACCTCGACGGCGGCATCGACGTGGCGCTGCGGGGTGCCGACGTCTTCATCGGCGTGTCGTCGTCGAAGGTGTCCGAGGACCTGATCGCGAGCATGGCGGACGACTCGATCGTGTTCGCGCTGTCCAACCCGGACCCCGAGGTGCACCCGGACGTCGCCGCCAGGCACGCCGCGATCGTGGCGACCGGCCGCAGCGACTTCCCGAACCAGATCAACAACGTGCTCGCGTTCCCCGGCATTTTCCGCGGGGCTCTCGACGCGGGCGCGCGGCGGATCACCGAGGGCATGAAGCTCGCGGCGGCGGATGCCATTCTGGCCGTGGCGAAAGATGATTTGGGCCCGGACCGAATTGTTCCGTCCGCACTGGACCCGCGCGTCGGACCCGAGGTCGCGGCAGCTGTCGCGATCGCGGCGAAGGCCGACGGAGTCGCCTGATCCAGCCCGCTATTCGCCACCCTTTTGCATGTACACGGGTACCGGAACCACGAACGTGGCTTTTCGTTAACCCGTCAAGGGGTGGGCGATGACGCTCCGAAGCGCTACCGTCCCTCTCCTCGGGTGTTCACCCGAGGAGAGGGTTCGTGTTTGCCGCCGTTCGGGTGCCGTTGTCGTGCCCACCCGAATTGCCGCGGGCGGCGGATACGGGAGAGGGTGGGCCGGTGCCCAAGTGGGTGGGACGCGCGACGGTGGTGAACGGCCGTGCACGGACGGCTGTGCCGACGAAGGGGAAGCCCGCGTCGGGGAAACCTCCGGTGACGCTCGACGGCCTGACCCTGCCCGACGCGCCTTCGTTGCTCGTCGACATCAAGGGCGTCGTCATGCAGGCGAACCCGGCCGCCGTGGAGCTGGCCGGCGCGCAGGGACCTGACGACCTCGTCGGGCACCCGCTCGGTGAGCTGCTGCTCGGCAACCAGTCCGACCTGCGCCTGTTGCGCGCGGACGGCAGCGAACTGCCGGTCCGCGTCGCCCGCCACGCCGTTCCGGGAACGGGGCTGCAGGCCGTGCTGCTGATCGACGTCTCCGACCTGTCCGCCGCCGCAGACGCGTTGCGCGACGAACAGCGCCGGCTGCGCAAGGTCCAGCGGGTCGCGGAGCTGGGTTCGTGGGAGTACGACCCGGAGACCGGCCTGACCGTCTGGTCGGACACGCACTACGAACTTCTCGGCGTCGAACGCGGCGCGGTCGTGCCCGGCGCGCAGGCCGTGCTGGACGTCGTGCACCCCGACGACTACCACTACGTCGAGTCGTACTGGCAGGGCCGCGAGATCACCGGCGACCCGATCGACATCGAGTACCGGATCGTCCGCCCGGACGGCCAGCTGCGGTGGATCCGCGGCGTCGCCGAGGCGAGGCTGACCGACGAGGGCCGGCTGGACAAGATCACCGGCTACATCCGCGACATCACCGAGTCCAAGCGCGCCGCCACCGAGCTCGCCCAGGAACGCGCTCGGTTGCTCGAAGCACAGCGCATCGCCCGCATCGGCAGCTGGGCGTACGAGACCGGCACTCGCGCCGTGCACCGCAGCGAAGTGCTGATGGAGATGTACGCCGAGCTCGGCATGACCCCGGACGACGACCTGCTCAGCGGCGTGCACCCGGACGACCGCGAGTCCGTCAAGGAACTGCGCCACCGCCTGCTCCACGCCGTCGACGACGAGCCCGTCGAGGTCGAGGTCCGCAGCGAGATCGGCGACCGCGTCTACATCTGCCGCGCCCGCGCCGAGATCTCCTCGTCCGGCCGCGTCGACCGCTACCACGGCACCATCCAGGACGTCACCGAAGCGCGTGCGCTGGAACGCCAGATGCGCGACGACCGCCGAAGACTGGCCGACGCCCAGCAAGCCGCCCGCCTGGGCATGTGGGAGTGGAACCCCGGCACCGGCGATGTCGTGTGGTCGGACATGCTGCGTGAGCTCTACCTCATCCCCGCCGACGTCGACGGCACCTACCAGCACTACCTCGACCTGGTGCATCCCGAGGACCGCGGCTGGGTCGACGACCTGTGGCGCCAGTTGGCCGTCGACGAGGTCGCCGTGCAGTGCGAACACCGCGTGGTGCGCAGCGACGGCTCGCTGCGCATCTTCCGCTGCCACGGCATGATCGTCCGCGATCCGCACGGCAACCAGCTCGCCGTCGGCACCGCCCAGGACGTCACCGAACAGCGCGCCGCCGAGGCCCGCATGAAGCGTTCCTCGCAGCGCTTCACCGACCTCGTGTCCGTCACGCCGGTCGGCATCGGCCTGTTCGACGAGGCCGAACGTCTCGTGGACGCCAACGACGCGTTGTGCGACCTGCTGGGCATGGAGCTGGAGCAGCTCCGCGGCGTCACGGCCGAGCAGCTCACCCACCCCGAGGACACCTCGCCCGGCCTGCAGTGGGCCGCCGAACGCACGCAGAAGATCCCGCAGCGCATCCTGGTCCGCCCCGACGGCGAGAAGGTGTACTGCGAGCTGCACATCGCTCTGTCCGTGCAGGACGACGGCCGCCGCTTCTGGCTGATCGTGTTCCTCGACATCACCGAACGCCGCCGCGCCGCCGAGGCGTTGCGGCACCAGGCCACCCACGACGAGCTGACGGGCCTCCCGAACCGCGCGCTGGTGAAGGAGATCCTCGGCAAGGTGCTGGACGGCCCGGGCCGGTCCAAGGTCGCCGTGCTCTTCTGCGACATCGACAACTTCAAGCGCGTCAACGACTCCCTGGGCCACGACGCGGGCGACGAACTGCTCGTGGCACTGGCCCGGCGGCTGGAAGGCGGCCTGCCGGAAGGCTGCACCGCCGCTCGTCTGTCCGGCGACGAGTACGTGATCATCTCCGAGGACATCGACTCCGTGGGCGGCGTGGACGCGCTCGCGACCAGGGTCGCTTCTCTGTTGAGGACTGCCGTTCCGGTGCACGGTCAGCTGGTCCGGGTCTCGGCTTCGATCGGCGCCGCCGTGCCGAACGGCTCGCGCGCGAACGGCGCGGACCTGCTGCGGTTCGCCGATGCCGCCATGTTCGAGGCGAAGCGCAACGGTGCCGGCCGGGTGTCGTTGGCTTCCGCGGCGTTGATCGCTTCCGCGGACCGCCAGGTGCACCTCGAAGGCCAGCTGCGCGAGGCGTTGCAGCACGACGGACTGGCGTTGCACTACCAGCCGGTCGTGGGTGTCGACGGTGCCGTGCTGACCGCCGAGGCCTTGGTGCGCTGGCCGCACCCGGACCGCGGATTGCTGCCGCCGGACGTGTTCCTGCCGGTCGCCGAACAGGGCGACCTGATGCGCGAGCTCGACCGCTGGGTGTTGCGAACGGCGTTGAAGGAGGCCGCGACCTGGCCCGCGCCCGACGGCCGGCCGGTGTCGGTGGCGGTGAACCTGGCGGGTCTGGTGCCGGGCGATCCGGAGTTCGTCGACATCGTGTCGAACGCGATCATGGAGTCCGGCGTGCCCTGGGAACGGGTCGTGCTGGAGCTCGTCGAGACCGCGTTCGTCGACCTGCCCTCGCGGGTGCGTCAGTCGATGGACGAGCTGGTGCAGCGCGGCGTGCAGTTCGCCGTCGACGACTTCGGCACCGGGTACTCGTCGCTGGCCCGCTTGAAGGACCTGCCGGCGCAGATCATCAAGGTGGACCGGCGGTTCGTTTCCGGTGTGGGCAACGACTCCTCGGACTTCGCTGTCGCCCGTGCGGTGGTGGACATGGCGCGGGCCATGGGACGCAAGTGCGTGGCCGAGGGTGTGGAGACTGCTACGCAGTTCCACGTTCTGCGCGGGGTCGGGGTGGACGCGTACCAGGGTTGGTTGTTCTCGCGTCCGGTGCCGCCCAAGGAGTTCCGCGCGGTTCTAGCCCTCGGACCGCTCCACATACCGCGCGCTGGCTGAGATCTCCGGCAGCAGTGCCGCGATCCGGTGCTTGGGCAGGTCGATCAACCGCAGTTCGAGGTCGTCGGACGCCACCTGGGCGTTGTCGACGATCTCCGCTGCCTGCTTCTTGGTCAGCACGCCCTGCGACGCGGTGATCAACGCTTCGCGCCACACGTTGCGCAGCTTGCCGTGCGCCTTCATGAGCACCTCGCGGACCGTGCGGTCGCCCAGTGACAGCGTTCCGGCGAGAACTTGATCGGCGACGACGATCGTCGTCTTGCCATCTGGGTTGTTGCGCAGGAATTTCAGCGTGAACCGCGTCGCCACCAGTTCCTGCAGCTCCTTCTGCCCGGCCTCCGACGACACGGCGGGGTGGTTGTTCGGCACGAGGCACGCCAGCCGCGCTGGTGACGAGGCGAGGAGGGTGCGCAGCAACCACGGCCCCGGATCCGCCGACAGGTCAACGGCCAGCGACGCCGCCCCCTTGCCGACGGGCTCGGCCCACCCAGCGGAACGCGGCTTCGGCGGCGGCGAGGACTCCGGGCGCGGAGCCAGTTCCGAAAGCGCGGTGAGCGCCTCACGAGACGGGCCGGACGACTCCACGGACTGCGCGCCGTGCGTGTAGATCCGCGTCCCACCGGACACCGAACGCCGCCCGGTGGGCCGGCAGACGTACAGATCCGCCGCCGATCCGATGGCCTGCGCGCCGTCGAACCGGTGGAACGCGGGCAGAATCGCCTCGAACACCAGCCCGAGCTTCTGCAGCTCCTGCTGCACCTTCAACCCCAAAGCGGGTGTGCGGTCCGAGAACCCGTAGGCGAGCAGCACGCGTCCGTCGGCAACATCGGACAACGCCTCCACCGCGCGGCCGGCGAACAGACCCATGCCCTCCGGCGTGTACGGCGGGTCGCTGAAAACCAGGTCGAAAGATTCCAGAACCGACGCCGGCAGCCCGAAACGCATGTCGCAGTGCAACGTCCGCACATCGAGGCCGCGAGCGGAAGCGCGGGAGTCGATGAACTCCAGCAGCCGCTCGTCGAGATCCACGACCGTGATGGACACGGACGGGTTGACCGCGGCGACGGCCAGCGACGTCAGGTCGTGGTCGCCGAGGCACAGCAAACGCTTGCCTGACAGGTCGTAGACCGAGTCCAGCCACACCGCGCGGTTGAGGGCGGTCTCGGCGGTCGCCTGCACGTGGTCCAACGAGGACAAAGGCGCCGGCACGTCGGCGATGTCGACGAGGATCTGGCGCAGCACGTCCGTGTGATCGCGCACTCCAGGAACACCGAACTCGGCGCGATAAGACGCGACCACCCCAGGCGCGATGCGGTAACGATCGCCTGAAGATTCAGCGTCGTCGCCCAGAGCCCTGAGCAGGTCCTGAACGGTGCGGCGGGGGACGGCGGGCAGGCGCACGAGTTCGGCCAGCGGGTGCCAGTCCTCGCTGAGCAGGGACAACACCTCGCGGAGCTTGCGGGCGTGGATGCCGCGCTCCGACACCATCTGGCGAACCTGGTCGATCGTCACAAGCGGTAAACCATACGGCCTGCCACATGGTGGAATGCTGTGCCGGGGTACGCCGAACGAGTTAAGGTCTTTCAGATCTACATCCAGGGCGGTCCGAATCGGGGAGACCGTCACGACCGGAGGGATCCGAAGGGTGATCGAGTTCCGGGCCGTCACCAAGCGGTTCGAGGACGGGACCATCGCTGTCGACGAGCTCGACCTCACGGTCGAGGCGGGCACCATCACGGTGTTCGTCGGTCCTTCCGGCTGTGGCAAAACGACCTCGTTGCGGATGGTCAACCGCATGATCGACCCGACGTCGGGCACGATCCTGGTGGACGGCAAGGACGTCCTCACCGTGGATCCGCCGACGCTGCGGCGCGGCATCGGGTACGTGATCCAGCAGGCCGGACTCTTCCCGCACCGCACTGTGCTGGACAACGTCGCGACGGTGCCGCTTCTGTCCGGTTGGGACAGACGAAAGGCCCGTGCTCGCGCGGCCGAGCTGCTGGAGATCGTCGGGCTCGACCCGGCGTTCGGCAAGCGGTATCCGGCGCAGCTGTCCGGTGGTCAGCAGCAACGTGTGGGTGTCGCCCGCGCATTGGCCGCCGACCCGCCGGTGCTGTTGATGGACGAGCCGTTCAGCGCGGTCGACCCGGTGGTCCGGGAGGACCTGCAGAACGAACTCCTTCGCCTGCAAGCGGAACTCGACAAGACGATCGTGTTCGTCACGCACGACATCGACGAGGCGTTGAAGCTCGGCGAGCGCGTCGCGGTGTTCCAGACGGGCGGGCATCTCGCGCAGTACGCGCGGCCGACGGAGCTGCTGGCCGCGCCCGCCAACGACTTCGTGGCGTCGTTCGTCGGCAGGGACCGCGGGTACCGCACGCTGACGTTCCTGCACGCGGAAGTGCCCGTGCACCCCGTCACCACGGCCAAGCTCGGTGAGCGCATCTCCGTCGCCGACTGGACGCTCGTCGTGGACGAGGAGAACCGGCCCAAGGGCTGGCTGTCCGGTGTGGACGGTGAGGTCGAGGTGAACGAACGCGACCTCATCTCCGGAGGCTCGCTCTACGACGGTTCATCGCTCAGGGGCGCGCTGGACGCGGCGCTCAGTTCGCCGTCCGCGCTCGGCGTGGTGGTCGACGACCAAGGCGCGGTGAGCGGCGTGGTCAAGGCCGACGACGTGATCAAGGCGCTCGCGAAGGCCCGCGCGGCGGGTGAGGTCCCGAAGTGACCTGGATTTTCGAGAACTGGGAAAGGTTCTGGGAAGTCACCGAGGTGCACGTCCGGCTCTCCGTCGTGCCGGTGCTGATCGGGTTCGTGCTGTCGATCCCGCTCGGGTGGCTGGCGAGCCGGTGGTCCACGGCGCGCGCGATCCTGTTCCCGCTCGCCAACATCCTGTTCACGATCCCGTCCATCGCGCTGATCGTGATCACGCCGGTGCTGCTGGGCGTGAAGATCCTCGACGAGATCAACGTCATCGTGCCCCTGGTGGTGTACACGGTCGCGCTGATGGTGCGCTCGATCGCGGACGCGCTGTCGTCGGTACCGGGACACGTCACGGCCGCGGCGAACGCCATGGGATTCCGGCCGCTCCGAAGGTTCCTCACGGTCGACTTCCCGCTCGCGTTGCCGGTCACGATCGCGGGCCTGCGGGTCGCGACCGTGTCGAACATCAGCATGGTGAGCGTGGGCGCGCTCGTCGGACTCGGCGGCTACGGCCAGCTCTTCACCGAGGGCTACCAGACCGACCACACCGAGAAGGTCCTCGCGGGTCTCATCGGCACGGTCGTGCTGGCGGCGCTCGCGGACGGTTTGCTGTTGCTGGCCGGACGACTGCTCACGCCGTGGGCAAGGGCGGGGAGGTGAGCTGATGGGCGGCTGGCTCTTCGACCCCGCGCACTGGTCCGGCTCGACCGGGATTCCGGTGCGGCTGCTGGAACATCTCGGTTACACGTTGCTGACGTTGCTGATCGCCGCGGTGATCGCGATCCCGCTCGGCGCGTTCGTCGGCCACACCGGCAAGGGCGGGTTCCTGGTCGTCGGACTCTCGAACGTGCTGCGTGCCCTGCCGACGACGGCCGTGCTGATCCTCGTGGTGCTGTGGGCGGGTCTCGGCGACTTCCCGGTGTACGTCGCATTGGTGCTGCTGGCGATTCCGCCGATCATGGCGGGTACCTACGCGGGCATCCGCGCGGTCGACCCGGTGACGGTCGACGCCGCGCGCGGGGTCGGCATGCGCGAGTCGGGTGTGCTGCTCCAGGTGGAGATCCCGAACGCGCTTCCGTTGATCTACGGCGGTTTCCGCGGCGCCGCGCTGCAAGTGGTCGCGACCGCCACCATCGCCGCCTACACCGGCGCCGGTGGCCTCGGCAGGCTCGTCTTCGACGGTCTTGCCCTGCAGGAGTTCGGACAGATGCTCGCCGGCGCGGTGCTCGTGGCACTGCTCGCCGTTCTCGTCGACCTGGGGTTCGCCGGCCTGCAACGGCTGACGGTCTCGCCAGGGCTGCGTCCAGTGGGAACCGGAGGAAAATGATGAAGCGCATCGCCACGGCTGTCGCTGCCGTGATGCTTCTGTCGGCGTGCGGCGGTGACCCGCTGCAGGGCGGCAACGGCACCCCGGCGCCGACCGACACCATCGTGGTGGGCTCCGCGAACTTCCCGGAGTCGCGGCTGCTCTCCGAGATCTACGCGGAAGCGTTGGCCACCAAGGGCATCAAGGTCTCGAAGAGGCCGAACATCGGCAACCGCGAGCTGTACTTCAAGGGCGTCCAGGACGGCTCGATCGACCTGATCCCCGAGTACTCCGGCGTGTTGCTCAAGCACGTCAACAAGGAGGCGCCCGAGGTCGGCTCCGACGAGGTCTACGCAGCGCTGAAGAAGGCGCTGCCGGCCGGACTGATCGTGCTGGACAAGTCCTCCGCCGAGGACAAGGACGCGGTCGTCGTCACCAAGCAGATCGCCGCGCAGTACAGCCTCAAGTCGATCGACGACCTCGTGCCGTACTGCAAGGACTTCGTCTTCGGTGGCCCGCCGGAGTTCCAGAACCGCCCCGACGGCCTGCCCGGCCTGAAGGCCAAGTACGCCTGCGAGTTCAAGGAGTTCAAGGCGCTCGACGTCGGCGGCCCGCTGACCGTCGCGGGTCTGAAGGACAACACGGTGCAGGCGGCCGACCTGTTCACGACGGACTTCGCCATCAAGGCCAACGAGTTCGTGGTGCTGGAAGACCCGAAGAACGTCTTCGCCGCGCAGAACGTGCTGCCGCTGATCAACGAGAAGAAGGCGTCGCAGCAGGTCCGCGACACCCTCAACGCCATCTCGAAGAAGCTCGACACGAAGACCCTGCTGGAGCTGAACCAGAAGCTCGCGGCGCCGGACAAGCCGGAGCCCGAGAAGGTCGCCAAGGAGTGGCTCGCCTCCGCGGGCATCTGACCGGTTGAACGCAACGGCGGGGCGGGCACTGCACGGTGCCCGCCCCGTCGCCGTTTCACAGCTGTGCTTGCACGGCCAGGTACGTGTAGAGGTCCGTGTAGCCCAGCGAATGGTTCACGCGCAGCATGTGCCGGTTGTCGCTGCTGGTACGGGTGAAGATGACCTCAACACCGGTCAGCTCGTGCAGCATGCGTGCCTTCATCAGCAGGCCCAGCCCGTGGCCGCGATGCGCCGGCAGCACGACGGTGTGCAGCTGCTCGGCTCGGGTGCGCTGACCGGCCTGACGTTCCACGACGGTGAGGCCGGCGATCTCGCGGTCGTGCAACGTGAGCACGACCCACCGGTCACCTCCTGCCGTGAGGGTGCCGGCCTCCTCCCGTCGCACGCGATCGGCGGTGAAACCCGCCGAGTCGATCGCGGTGTCGCCGAACGGCGCGTCCGCCATGGCGTTCAGCCCCTCGACGTACGTCTCGACGAACTCGTCCGGTGTCCGGCCGGTCCAGGTGACCAGCTCGTACCCCGGAGGGAGCGCGCCGATCTCGGGCAGGCCGGTGACATCCAGCCGTTGCCGCGTCATCGACGTGACCACCCGCAACCCGCGGGCGGCGGCGAAGTGCTCGCCGGGGCTGTCCTTGAACACGTTCCACGACTCGGCGACGGTCCGTCCTGGGATCAGCGTCGGCAAGGCACCCAGCAGCGCGGTACCGATGCCACGGCGGCGATGTTGTGGCAGCACCGCGAGGTAGAACAGGGCGACGTGCGCGTTCGCCTTCTCCTCGGAGATCCGCGCCGACACGTAGCCGACGATCCGCTCGCCCTCGCGTACCACCGCGAAGCGCGGAGCCTCGAACCCGATGTCGTTGCGGGACAGCCAAGCGGTGACGGTGTCCTCGTAGGAGAGCGCTTCTCCGTCGGCCGCCAGCACCGCGTGCACACCGCGTCGATCAAGTTCGGACGCGTGCGCGAAATCCAGCTCCTCAACCCCCATGCACTCGATTCAAGCAAGCCCGTGCCGGTCTGCCCAGGCAGTTATGGCCACCGCGATCTCCTTCGGCCGGTCCTCCTGCGCGTGATGCCCGGCCTCGCCACCGGACACGACGTCCAAGGCCGCGATGTTCGCGGAGCACCAAGCCGTCAGCTCCGGCCCGATGAGCAACGTCGGCGCGTTCTCGAAGGTGACCAACAGCTTCGGCACCTCGACCGAAGTCCGGAGCCACTCCCCGTAAGCCTCCATCCGGGGCACGAGCGTCGCAGGTTCACCGTCGACCGGCAGCTGCTGCGCCCAGGCGGCGACCGGGCGGAGGCTTTCCCGATCCGGGTACGGCGCGAGGTACACCGCCAGGTCTTCCTCCGACACCGGCGTGCGCACACCGCCGGTGAACGCCTTCTGCACGAACCCCTCCACCAGTTCCTCGGCCAGGCCAGGAGTGCGGAGCTTGCGCACCCGCTCCTGGGCGGCGGGCTGGAGTTCGGTCATCTTCAACGGCCTGACCATCGTCTCGAAGAAGGCGACACCGGCCACGCGCGAGGGATTCCGGGTCGCCCAGTCGAACGCCAGCGCCCCGCCCCAGTCGTGGCCGACGAGCACCACGCGCTCCAGCTCCAGGGCGTCGAACCACGCGTCGAGGTAGCGCGCGTGGTCGGCGAACGAGTAGTCGATCGACGGCTTGCCGGAGCGGCCCATCCCGATGAGGTCAGGGGCCAGCCCGCCCAACTCGGGCAACACGTTGCGCCAGATGTGTGACGAGCCGGGATTGCCGTGCAGGAACACGAACGGCGCGGAGCCGGACGATTCGTAGTGCATGGTCGAGTCGAGAACGTGCACAGCAGGCATCGGAGAGCTCCCTAGTCGAGTGGGACGGCGAGCAGTGCCGTGATCTCGCGGGACAACGCCTCCGTGCGGTCGCCGGACCGTCCGCCCAGCGGCTCCAGCAGGCGGTCCAGCAGCGCGCCGACGAGGGCGACGGCGGGTTCGACGACAGAACGGCCGCGGTCGGTCAGGGCGAGCCGGATGGTCCGCGTGTCGACCGTGTCGCGGGTGCGTGAGATGAGGCCCTCGGCGTCGAGCGCGCGCACCAGTTTCGACACGTACAAAGCTTCGAGTCCGGTGAAGTCGGCCAGTTCACGCTGCGAAGGCGGGGTGTCGAACGCGAGCAACGACGCCAGCACCACGTACTGGGCGTGCGTCAGCCCCAAAGGCGCCAAAGCCCGGTCCACAGCCACTCGCCACTTCATCGCCAGCCGCCACACGAGGTGCCCAGGCGTCGCTCCCGCACTGCTCATGGCAGATACGGTACATGTCTACTATGTACATGGCTACTAAACCGGCGCCGCGTGACCGCCGATCCGCCCAGTCAGCTCGTCGGCCGCCTTGCGCACTTCCTTGGCCAGGTCGGGCCACGCCTGACCGCACGGTGTGTCGCACACGTGCCGGAACGTCAGCGTGATGGCCGCGATCGGCCGTTCCCCGTGGTCGAACACCGGCGCCGCCACCGACGCGAACCCCGCCGTCACGAACCCGTCCTCGACCGCCCAGCCCTGACGTCGCTCGACGGTCAGCAGCCGGCGCAACGCGGGCAGGTTGTGCGGACCCCGCCCGGTCCGGTCGACGAACGAGGCGACGGACGGGAACAGCGCCCTGACCTGCGCCGGAGGAACGTGCGCCAGCATCGCGCGGCCCGAAGCGGTCAGGTGCGCGGGCAGCCGGACGCCGACGTCGGACACGATCGCCTGCGGTTGCCGGGGCTGCTCGCGGACCAGGTACAGGGCCTCCGCGCCGTGCAGAACACCCAGATGAGCGACCTTCTCCATCCGATCGGCGAGCCGTCTGAGCAACGGGCGGGCGAGCCGTTCCAGCGGGTCGTGGCGCAGATACGCGGACCCGAGCTCGAACGACGCCACGCCCAGGCCGTACCGCTTCTCCTCGGGGAAGTGCGTCGCGAAGCCCGCCTCGGTCAGCTCAGACAGCAGGTGATAGGTCGTTGACCTGGGCAGATTCAGCTCGCGCGCCACCGACGCCGCGGAGACCGGACCTGGTCTGCCCGCCAGCAGCCGAAGGACCGAGAGACCTCGCCGCAGCGCGGGAACGTCACTGCTGCTGCCCACAAAAGTGATTTTCCCACGTGATGCAGCCCACGCCGTTCCGCCATCAGGGCACACTCAACAGAACAGGCCACACGTGCGTTGTAGGGGCGTGACGGTTTTGAAGGGGGTCGGGATTGACACCGAGTTTCGATGACTTCGTGGCAGAACAGGTGACCCCGTTGCTGCGCTACGCCACCGTGCTCACGTGTGACCCGCACCTGGCCCAGGACGTGGTCCAGGAAGTGCTGCTGCGCGCGCAGCAGAAGTGGGATCGCATCGGTTCAGTCGACCTCCCTCACGCCTACGTCAAGCGCATGGTGACCAACGAGTACCTCTCGTGGCGCCGACGCAGAGCCGCCAAGGACGTCGCCCTCTGCATGACGACGCTGGAGTCCGTCACCCCGCCCGTCGGAGACACGACGCACCACTACGACGAGCGGGAAGCCATGTTGCAGCGGATCGGGAAGCTGCCCCGCAAACAGCGGGCGGCGATCGTGCTCCGCTACTACGAGAACTACGAGGACTCGGAGATCGCACAGATGCTCGGTTGTGCCGAGGGAACCGTGCGCAGCCACATCTCGCGTGCGCTGGCCACACTCCGCCTGGACCACACGCCGGAGCCCGCAGGTGTCGGGTTGCGGCTCGGGGAGGGCCTGTCGTGAACGACACCGAACAGTTGATCAAGGAGGCGCTCGGCAAGCTCGCCGAACGGACTCCACACCCGGGGCCGACACTGAACGCCCTGCGCCGCAAGCGCAAAAGGCAGCGCAACAACATCTTCCTCATCGCCACCGCCGGCGTCGCCGCCGTCGCCGTGCTGATCTTCACCGGCCTCGTCGCGAGCAGCCGCTACCAGCCGCTCGACGGGGACAACGCGGCCGCCGCGCTCATGCCGGACAAGGCGGGCGCGCAGACGGTCGCGCTCAAGTACGCGCCGCACTGGCTGCCGAACGGGTTCGTCGAGACCCACCGCGTCGTCGGTGAGCAGGTCCAGCGCGACTACTCGCCCAAGGGCAGCGTCGGCAACCCGCTGGAGAAGCCCGCTCAGCCGCGCGTCACCGTGCGGACGATCGGCAAGCTGCCGGACGACCGCAGCATGTTCCAGGAGGTCGGCGTCCGCGGCCTGCAGGCCTGGGTGCAGACGTTCCAGGACCCGGGCAGAGGCGCCGTCGCCGAGCTCTTCTGGAAGGCGCAGGACGTGCTCAACGTGACGGTGAGCGGGCTCGACAACGCCCGTCAGGTCGCTCTCCAGGTGGCCGACTCGGTGCGAGCGGACTCGAAGCTCACCTACCTGCCGGCGTTCCGGCTCGACGACAAGCCCGCGAACGAGATCTGGGGCACCTCGGGCTACGACTGGACCGCGCGCTGGGCCGGTGAGAAGTACGGCGTGACCGTGTCGACGAGCCAGCCGCAGAAGACCGACGGCGAGCCGGTGACCGTGCGCGGCAAGCAGGGCGCGGTCGTCGAGCAGGGAACCGTCGTGGTGCGGGACAGCAGCGGGTTCTGGATCACCGCGACGGCGGAGAAGGCGGACACAGCCGTGGACGTGGCCAACCGCGTGCAGCTCCAGATCCAGCCGTCGCCGGACACGGTCTGGCTCGGCCAAGGGTTGTAACCGAGGCTGTCTGGGATCCCAGACGCCATCACTCGCTCCGGGGTCGCTGAGTCGGCCCCGGAGCGCTGTGATGTGTCCATGCGACAAGCGGTGGAGCTGGGTCCGAAGCCTCTGACCCTCGAGGACGTTCATGCCGTCGCCCGTGACGGCGCCCCGGTGACGATCACCGAGGCGGCCCGTGAGGCGGTCACCACCGCCCGCGGCCACATCGAACAGCTCGCCACGGCCGAACGCCCCACCTACGGCGTCTCGACCGGGTTCGGCGCGCTGGCCGTCCGGCACATCCCGCCGGACCGCCGGGCCCAGCTGCAGCGGTCGCTGATCCGCTCGCACGCCGCCGGCGCCGGCCCCGAGGTCGAGCGCGAGGTCGTGCGGGCGCTGATGCTGCTGCGGCTGCGCACCCTCGCGACCGGTCACACCGGCGTCCGGCTGTCCACTGTGGACGCGATGGCCGGGATGCTGAACGCCGGCATCACCCCGGTGGTGCACGAGTTCGGCTCGCTGGGCTGCTCCGGCGACCTGGCCCCGCTGAGTGCGAGCGCGCTGGCGTTGATGGGCGAGGGCATGGTCCGCAACGCCGACAACGAGCTCGTTCCGGCCGCCGAGGCCCTCGCCAAGGCCGGCATCGAGCCCGTGCAGCTGGCCGAGAAGGAAGGCCTCGCGCTGATCAACGGCACCGACGGCATGCTCGGCATGCTGTCGCTGGCGATCGCGGACTTCACCCGGCTGCTCGACATCGCGGACCTCACCGCCGCGATGAGCGTCGAGGCACTGCTCGGCACCGATCGTGTCTTCGAACCGGAGCTGCACGCGCTGCGCCCGCACCCCGGTCAGAACCTGTCCGCTGCCCGGATGCTCGCGTTCCTCAAAAACTCCGAGATCGTCGCCTCCCACCGCGGCCCGGACTGCACCCGCGTGCAGGACGCGTACTCGCTGCGCTGCTCACCGCAGGTGCACGGCGCGGCCCGCGACACCGTGGCGTACGCGGCGACGGTGGCCGACCGCGAGCTCTCGTCGGTGATCGACAACCCGGTGGTGCTGGCCGACGGCCGGGTCGAGTCCAACGGCAACTTCCACGGCGCGCCCGTCGCGTACGCGCTGGACTTCCTCGCCATCCCGCTCGCGGACGTGGCCTCCATCGCCGAACGCCGCACCGACCGCATGCTCGACGTCTCGCGTTCGCACGGCCTGCCGCCGTTCCTCGCCGACGACCCCGGCGTCGACTCCGGCCACATGATCGCCCAGTACACCCAGGCCGCGATCGTGTCCGAGCTCAAGCGCCTGGCCGTGCCGGCGTCCGTCGACTCGATCCCGTCCTCCGCGATGCAGGAGGACCACGTGTCGATGGGCTGGTCCGCGGCTCGCAAGCTGCGCAAGGCCGTCGACGGTCTGACCACCGTCCTGGCCATCGAACTGCTCACCGCCGCGCGCGCTCTCGACCTGCGCGCACCCCTCAAGCCCGCCCCCGCGACGGCCGCCGCCGTGGCGAAGTTGCGCGAGACGGTCCAGGGCCCTGGTCCCGACCGCCACCTCGCACCCGAGATCGCTGCCGCCGAGGCCCTCATTCGAAGTGGAGCTCTGTGATGACCACCGTTCGTGCAGACCGAGGAACCGAGCTGACCGCGAAGAACTGGTCGACAGAGGCCGCGCTGCGGATGTTCCACAACAACCTCGACCCCGACGTCGCCGAGCGTCCCGAGGACCTCGTCGTCTACGGCGGCACCGGCAAGGCCGCCCGCGACTGGCCGTCGTTCGACGCGATCTCCCGTGAGCTCAAGAACCTCGAAGCCGACGAGACGCTGCTCGTGCAGTCCGGCCGTCCGGTCGGCGTCATGCGCACGCACGAGTGGGCCCCGCGCGTGCTGATCGCGAACTCGAACCTGGTGCCGGACTGGGCGAACTGGCCCGAGTTCCGCCGCCTGGAGGCCGAGGGCCTCACGATGTACGGGCAGATGACCGCCGGTTCGTGGATCTACATCGGCACGCAGGGCATCCTGCAGGGCACCTTCGAGACGTTCGCCGCCGTTGCCACCAAGCGCTTCAACGGCACGCTTCGCGGAACTCTCACGGTCACCGCAGGCCTCGGCGGCATGGGTGGCGCGCAGCCGCTCGCCGTGACGATGAACGAGGGCGTCGCGCTGTGCATCGAGGTCGACCCGCACCGCGCCCAGCGTCGTCTGGAGACCCGCTACCTCGACGAGATCGCCGCGGACCTGGACTCGGCCATCGAACGCGTGCTGGCCGCCAAGGCCGCCGGTGAGGCCGTTTCCGTCGGTGTCGTGGGCAACGCGGCGGAGATCCTGCCCGAGCTGCTGCGTCGTGAGGTCGCGGTCGACATCGTCACGGACCAGACCTCCGCGCACGACCCGCTGGCCTACCTGCCGATCGGTGTTTCGTTGGACGACTGGCAGGACTACGCGGCGTCGAAGCCCGAGGAGTTCACCGACCGGGCGCGCAAGTCGATGGCCGCGCACGTCGAGGCGATGGTCGGGTTCATGGACCGCGGCGCCGAGGTGTTCGACTACGGCAACTCGATCCGCGGCGAGGCCCAGCTCGGCGGCTACGACCGGGCGTTCGCGTTCCCCGGCTTCGTGCCCGCGTACATCCGGCCGCTGTTCTGCGAGGGCAAGGGCCCGTTCCGCTGGGCGGCGCTGTCCGGCGACCCGGCCGACATCGCGAAGACCGACGCCGCGATCCTGGAGCTCTTCCCGGAGAACGAGCAGCTCCACCGGTGGATCAAGATGGCCGGTGAGCGCGTCGAGTTCCAGGGCCTGCCCGCCCGCATCTGCTGGCTCGGTTACGGCGAACGGCACCTGGCCGGCCTGAAGTTCAACGAGATGGTGGCGTCCGGCGAGCTGTCCGCGCCGATCGTCATCGGCCGCGACCACCTGGACTGCGGCTCGGTGGCCTCCCCGTACCGCGAGACCGAGGCGATGGCCGACGGTTCGGACGCGATCGCCGACTGGCCGTTGCTCAACGCCCTGGTCAACACGGCCTCGGGTGCGACGTGGGTGTCGATCCACCACGGTGGTGGCGTGGGCATCGGGCGTTCGATCCACGCGGGTCAGGTGACGGTCGCGGACGGCACCGAGCTGGCCGCGCAGAAGATCGAGCGCGTGCTGACCAACGACCCCGGCATGGGCGTCATCCGGCACGTCGACGCCGGGTACGACGAGGCCAAGACGGTGGCGGCGGACAAGGGCGTTCGCATTCCGATGGAGGGCTGATGCTCGACCAGATCGCGACCGTCGGGCGTGACCTCAAGCGCGGCGGTTACTCCCGCCACGGCTACGACACGCCGGAGCTGGAGCTGCGGCACTGGTTCGTCGAGCAGGCCGTCAAGCGCGGCCTGAACGTCGAGACCGACCAGAACGGCAACCTCTGGGCGTGGTGGGGCGAGCGCGGCGACAACGCGCTCGTCACCGGCAGCCACCTGGACTCGGTGCCCGGCGGCGGTGCGTTCGACGGCCCGCTCGGCGTCACGAGTTCGCTGCAGGCGGTGGATCTCCTGCAGGCCAAGGGGTTCACGCCGCGCAGGCCGTTCGCCATCGCGGTCTTCGCCGAGGAGGAGGGCGGCCGGTTCGGGGTCGCCTGCCTCGGCAGCCGCCTGCTCACCGGTGCCATCGCTCCGGAGAAGGCGCTGAACCTGAAGGACCCGGACGGCATCACGCTCGGCGAGGCCATGAAGGCCGCGGGCTACAACCCGGACCTGGTGGGCAAGGACGACCGCGCGCTGCGGCGCATCGGGCAGTTCGTCGAGCTGCACGTCGAACAGGGCCGCGGCCTGACGGTCCCGGTCGGCGTGGCGAGCAGCATCCTCGCGCACGGCCGGTGGCGCTTCACGTTCAGCGGCGAGGGCAACCACGCCGGTGCCACGCTGATCGAGGACCGCCGCGACCCCATGCTCCCGGCGTCGCAACTCGTGCTGGCAGCACGAAAAGCCGCGAGAGACGGTGGGCGGGCGACGATCGGCAGGCTCGTTCCGAACCCCGGCGGCACCAACGTCATCGCGTCCACTGTGGACGTCTGGCTGGACGCACGCGACACCGACGACGCGCGCACCCGTGCGATGGTCGCGGAGATCTCCGAGGCGGCGCACAACGCTGCCGAGGAAGAGGGCTGCGAACTGCGGATCACCGAGGAGTCGTACGGCGACACGGTGCACTTCGATCCGCAGCTGCGGGACGACATCGCTGGAGCGCTCGGCGGTGTTCCGGCGCTGCCGACCGGCGCGGGCCACGACGCGGGCATCCTCGCCGCGCACGTGCCGACCGCGATGTTGTTCGTGCGCAACCCCACCGGCGTGAGCCACGCGCCGGAGGAGTTCGCCGAGCAGTCCGATGTCGACGAAGGCGTCAAGGCCCTGGCGGCGACGCTCGAACATCTCGGATCATGACCCGGCCGGTGGCATTCCTCGCTACGGTCCGCCCATGCGTTTCTGGGGGATTGCGCTGGTGATGATGCTGGCCGCGTGCACGACGACACCGACACCGCGTTACGACGGTGCGGAGCCGACGACCCCGGCCGTGGAGCCGCCTGTGCAAGGCGCGCTCTACGGCCGGGTCATGCACGCGTCCGGTACGGGGGCACCGCGTGCGGCGGTCGGCGTCCGGCAGTGGGAGGACGGGCAGCTGCTCGGGTTGCTGGTGACCGCAGGGCTGTCGTGTGCGGTCGGTGCCTGCGCGGAACCGAAGTACGTCAAGCAGACGCCGGAGGGCACCTACAGCTTCCCGCCGGAAATGGTGCGGGAGAAGCAGATCTCGGTGGTCGCCGAGTGGGGCGACCGGGGAGTGTCGGCCGAGGTGTTCTTCAAGAACGAGAACGATCCGCAACGGGTGCCGGACCTCGTGCTGTGGGAGCCGGATCTGAAAATGCACCGGTACGGCGACACGCTGGTGACGTGGCCCCGGCACAGTCCCGGTGCGGTCTACACGATCTATTCGCAGAACGGCGGTCAGGTCAGCCCGCCGACGACGGGCACGGCGCGGCTCGTCCCGGACTGGCGGGTCGAAGGTGACCTGTGGGTCGAGGCGCGCACCGTGGACGGCGACGTCAAGTACCTGCACCGCTCCGCGCGCAAGCCTGTCGCCGCCAAACGCGGGTTCGTCGTCGGGCGCACCCAGCTGGCCGGGCGTGACTGCGTTGGGACGCAAGGACGGAAGCGAGTCGTGCTCAAGTTCGGCGACAGCATCGAGACGACCGACGACGGCGTGACGTTCAAGAAGATCACCGTGCCGCAGCCGAAGTGGGGCGTGCGGACGACGACGGTGGACGCGAAGTACGTGTGCGGCCGAGAGGTGGGCGTGTGGTGAACTTCTGGTGCGAACGGGCCTGGCTTCCTGACGGGCTCGCCGAACGCGTGCTGGTCCGCGTCGAGGCCGGCGTGATCAAGAGCGTGTCCACTGTGGACACGATTCCGCTCGGCGTCAGAAGGCTGCACGGCGTTGTCGTGCCGGGCTTCGCGAACGCCCACTCGCACGCCTTCCACCGCGCGCTCAGGGGCCGCACGCACGACGGCGGCGGCACGTTCTGGACGTGGCGTGAAGGCATGTACGCCCTCGCCTCGAAGCTCACCCCGCAGTCCTACTACCGCCTCGCCCGTGCGGTCTACGGCGAGATGGCGCTCGCCGGAGTCTCTGCGGTCGGCGAGTTCCACTACGTGCACGACAGGTCGAACGAGTTCGGGTACGCCCTGCGCGAGGCCGCCAGTGACGCGGGTGTCCGGCTGACCCTGCTCGACACCTGCTACCTCGCCGGTGGCATCGACCAGCCGGTGAACGAGGTGCAGCAACGGTTCTCCGACGGCTCCGCCGAGGCGTGGGCGGACCGCGTGCGGGAGCTCAAGTCCGACGACGTGATGCGCGTCGGTGCCGCGATCCACTCCGTCCGTGCCGTCCCGCGAGCCGAGCTCTCCGTGGTGGCACAGGCGTTCCCGGACGCACCGCTGCACGTTCACCTCTCCGAGCAGCCAGCCGAGAACGAGGCGTGTCTCGCCGCGTACGGCCTCACTCCGACCGGCTTGCTGAACGAAGCCGGCGCCCTCTCTCCGCGCACCACGGCGGTGCACGCAACGCACCTGACACCCGAGGACATCGCGTTGCTCGGCGAATCCGGTACGGGCGCGTGCTTCTGCCCGACCACCGAGGCCGACCTCGCCGACGGCATCGGCCCCGCCCGTGAACTGGCCGACGCGGGCAGCCCGTTGTCGCTCGGCAGCGACCAGCACGCGGTGATCGACCCGCTGCTGGAGACCCGCGCGCTGGAGCACAACGAACGCCTCCGCACCGGCCGGCGCGGCCGTTTCTCGCCGGCGGAACTGCTCGAAGCCGCCACTCGCCACGACGCACTGGGCTGGAACGGCGGGCGCATCGAACCGGGTGCGCCGTGCGACCTCGTGGCCATCAGCTGCTCGACCCCGCGCACCGCGGGTTCGTTGCCGGAGCAGGTCTTCCTTTCCGCAACCGCGTCCGATGTGGACACAGTGGTGGTCGGCGGCCGGGTGGTCGTGTCGGGTGGCGTGCACGAGACTTTGGGAGACGTCGGCAGGCTGCTGACGGACGCGATCGAGGAGCTGTGGGCATGAGCGTGCTGATCACCGGTATCGGCGAACTCACCACGAACGCCGAAACCACCGGCGACGCGCTGATCATCGACGGCGACCGGATCGCGTGGGTGGGCGAGGCGTCCAAGGCGCCCGCGGCCGACTCGAAAACAGACGTCGAGGGCCGCGCGGTGCTGCCCGGCTGGGTCGACAGCCACACCCACCTGGTCTTCGCGGGCGACCGCACCGCCGAGTTCGGCGCGCGCATGGCGGGCAAGCCCTACACCGCGGGCGGCATCGCCGTGACCGTCAACGCGACCCGCCAGGCCTCCGACGCCGAGCTGTCGGAGATCATCAGGAAGCACGTCGCCGAAGCACTGCGGCAGGGCACGACGTTCGTCGAGACCAAGACCGGCTACGGTCTGAACGTCCCGGACGAGGTGCGAAGCGCCCGGATCGCCGCCGAGCACGCCGACGAGGTCACGTTCCTCGGCGCCCACCTCGTGCCGCCCGGCGAGGACGCCGACACCTACGTCGACCTGGTCCGCGGGGAGATGCTCGACGCCGTCGCCCCGCTCGTGCGCTGGGCGGACGTGTTCTGCGAGAAGGGCGCGTTCGACTACGACCAGTCGAAGGCGGTCCTGGTCGCGGCCAAGGAAAAGGGCCTCGGCCTCCGCGTCCACGGCAACCAGCTCGGCGAGGGGCCCGGCGTGCGGCTCGCCGTCGAGCTCGGCGCCGCCTCGGTCGACCACTGCACCTACCTGTCGCAGCAGGACATCGACGCGCTGGCGTCGTCGGACACCGTCGCCACACTGCTCCCGGCGTGCGATCTCTCGACCCGTCAGTCCCTGCCGCCGGCCCGTGCCCTGCTGGACGCCGGCGCGACGGTCGCGCTGGCCAGCAACTGCAACCCGGGCTCCTCCTACACCTCGTCGATGGCGTTCTGCGTGACCACCGCGGTCCTGCAGATGCGGATGAGCGTCGAGGAGGCCGTGTGGGCTGCGACGGCCGGTGGTGCGCAGGCGTTGCGTCGCGACGACGTGGGCGTGATCCGGCCCGGTGCACGCGCTGACCTGCACGTCCTGGACGCGCCGTCGATCACCCACCTCGCCTACCGGCCCGGCGTGCCGCTCACGCACGCGGTCTGGCAGCGCGGCGAACGGGTGGTCTAGGCCCAAACGAGACAGCGGTCTCATAACCCTCCGTGTGGGCCTACTGGCGGAGGGTGCCGCCGCCGTACGGTGCTGCCCGTGGTGGACTTCGCGGAGGCGCTGACCAAAGCCGTCGACAACAGTGGCCTCAGCCTCGAACGCATCCAGCACCACCTGGCCGCCCGCGGCATGCAGGTGAGCATCTCGACGCTCAGCTACTGGCGCCGCGGTCGCAGCCGGCCGGAACGCCCGGAGTCGCTGAAGGTCGTCGCGGCGCTGGAGGAGCTGCTGGATCTCGGCGAGGGGTTCCTCACCGACCGGCTGGGCGACAAGCGGCCGCGTGGCAGGTGGGTCGGGCAGGCGATGTCGCTGGAGGACATGTGGGACTCTCGGGCCACCGACCTCGGTGAGGTCATGGCGCGGATCGACCGGCTGCAGCCGGCGGCGTCGAGGTATCTCAGCGTGAAGGACCGGCAGGTGGTCGGACCGGATCGGCGCGAGGTCGAGATGCACTGCACCGGCGTGGTCGAGGCGCTGGAGGACGGCGTCGACAGGTTCCTCGCCATCCAGCTCGCCGACCCCACCGACGTCGGGGTGGCCTTGATCGAGGCGGGGGCGCCGTGCCGGCTCGGGCGGGTGCGCAGCGAGGACAGCACCGGGTTCCTCGTCGCGGAGATCCTCTTCGACCGGATGCTCAGAGCGGGGGAGACCGCTCTCGTCGACTACACGGTCCGGATGAGACCCGGCGCGGACAGCGAGGTGTGCGACCGGCGGTTTCTGCGGCCGGTGGGCGACTACGTGCTGCAGATCGACTTCCACCCGGACGCCGTGCCCGCCCGGTGCTACTCGTTCACCAGGCCCTCGTTGCACGAGCCGGAGACCGCTTTGAACGACCTGTGGATCGGGACGACCGCGTCCACGCACATCCACGTGCGCAACCAGAAACCGGGGATCTACGGGGTGAGGTGGGAGTGGGAGTAGGACCCACTCCCACCACCCGCGCCCCCATCGGAAGCCGATGCCTCAGCCGAGCCGCATTCGGCCTGGGCATCGAGGGCGCCAGGATGGCCGTCGCCGCCGCAGGGATAGCGGCGCCGGCATGCTCTTAGACCTTCAGCAGCAGGTTCGGTGAACCCGTCTTCGCGTCGGTGATCTTGTTCGGCGTGGCCGCGCCGACCAGGGCGGATCGCACCTGGGCGGGCGTCGCGCCCGGATTCGCGCTCAGGTAGAGCGCTGCCGCACCCGCGACGTGCGGTGAGGCCATCGACGTGCCACCCATCGAACGGGTGCCGGTGTCGTTGCTGTGCGAGGCCGAGACGATCTCGCTACCGGGCGCCCAGATGTCGAGGCACTTGCCCCAGTTCGACGAACCGGCCGTCCAGATCGAACGCTTGTCGTTGCGGTCCGACGCGCCGACGGTGATCGCCTCCGGCGTGCGGGCCGGGGTGAAGTTGCACGCGTCCTGGCCGCTGTTGCCGCCCGCCAGCACGTAGGTGAAGCCCGCGTTGATCGAGCGCCGGACGGCGTTCTCCAGCGAGCTGTTCGTGCCGCTGCCACCGAGGCTCATGTTGACCACGGCCGGCTTCTTGCCGTTCGCCGTCACCCAGTCGATGCCGCGGATGATGCCGTCCCACGCGCCGCTGCCGTCGCAGCCGAGCACGCGGACACCGACGACCTTCGCCTTCTTCGCGACGCCGTACGTCTTGCCCGCGACCGTGCCGGCGACGTGCGTGCCGTGGCCCTGGCAGTCCTGCGCGACCGCGTCGTTGTCGATGAAGTCGTAACCGTCCGCAGCCCGGTTCTCGAATTCGGAATGCGTTTTCCTGATTCCCGTGTCGAGAACGTACGCCGTGACATTCGCCGCCGTGTTGGGGTACGTGAACTTCCGGTCGAGAGGCAGATTCGCCTGGTCGATCCGGTCGAGCCCCCAGGTCGGGTTGGACTGCGTGTCCTGGATCGTCGCGAACGTGTTGCGCTCGACGAACTCGACGTCCGGGTCCGCCGCGAGCCGCCGGGCCTGGCGCTCGGACATGCCGGTGACGGAGAAACCGTTCAGCGCGGTGCTGTACGTGTGCTTGACAAAGCCCTGGTAGCGGGAGGCCAACGCGCTGGCAGGGGTGCGCGCGCCGTCCTTGAGCACCACGATGTAGCTGCCCTCGACCGCCTGCGTGCCCGCACCGGGCAGCACGGCCTCCTCGGCCATCGCGGTGGGCGTCAGCATCGCCGTGGAAGCGATGCCGAATGCCGCCGCAATGGCGACATGACGCCGAAGTCTTGCCATGAGTTCCTCCTGGCAGGGAATGAACTGGGGAACACGACAAAACTAACGCGACATGTGGTCCGCATAACAGGTTCGAAACTTCAGTCCGCAATACTGTCAAAACTGTGGCGAACCCCGATTTTGCGCACGCTTGGTGCTGGGTGAGCCGGATTCGATCACGGGCCGTAGCATTCCGCCATGGCTGAATTCGCCGATGCGTTGAGCAAGGCCGTCGAGGCGAGCGGCCTCAGCCTGGAGCGGATCCAGCACCACCTGGAGTTGCGCGGTGTGCAGGTGAGCCTGTCGACGTTGAGCTACTGGCGCCGCGGCCGCAGCCGTCCCGAACGGCCGGAGTCACTCGCCGCCGTCGCCGCGCTCGAGGAGATCCTTCGGCTGGAGCCGGGTGCGCTGACTGGCAGCCTCGGCGAGAAGCGGCCGCGTGGGCGGTGGGTCGAGCGGGCTGCCGCGTTGGAGGGGATCTGGCAGGAGGCCGCCATCGACCTCGGCCGCGCGATCGCCCGCGTCGACAAGCTGATGCCGTACCCGGCGAAGTACCTCTCCGTGCGGGACCTGGCGGTGATCGGGCCGGACCGCCGCGAGATCGAGATGCGGACGAGCTCGGTGATCGAGGCGTTCGAGGACGGCGTCGACCGGATCCTCGTCGCCAGGACCGCGGACGAGACCGACCACTCGCCCGGCGAGATCCTCGCCGAGAAGTCGTGCCGCGTGGGCAGGGTGCGCCGGGACTCCGAGCACAAGCTGCTCGTCGCGGAGATCATCCTCGACCGCGTGCTGCGAGCGGGCGACACGGCGCTCATCGATCTCAGGTACATCTCCGACCCCGGAGCGGACAGCGTGTACGCGGACCGCAGCTTCGTGCGGCCGCTGCGCGACTACGTGCTGGAGGTCGAGTTCCACCCCGACGCGGTACCCGTGCGGTGCTACGGCTACGTGCGGTCGGAGCCGGGTGGGCCGGACGTCGACACAGGCGACCTGTGGATCGGCACCACCGCCGCCGCGCACCTCGTGGTGCACGAGGCCCAGCCGGGCTGCGTCTACGGCATCAAGTGGGAGTGGGAGTAGCGGCCCTCGCTCGCTACTCCCACGACTGCACATCGAGGGTTCTGTTCCCCTAGTTCCCGATGTGCAGCAGCCTGTTGGGCGAACCGGCGCGGAGGTCGCGGAGGTTGGCCGTCGTCGTCGCGTTGTTCACGAGCGCGTCGCGCACCTGCTGGTGCGTCGCGTTCGGGTTCGCGCCCAGGTGCAGCGCCGCAGCACCGGCCACGTGCGGGGTGGCCATGGACGTACCGCCCCTGGTCTCGGTGACGAGGTCGCCCCTGGCCGAAGCGGCCTGGACGTGCCCGCCCGGCGCCCAGATGTCGACGCAGCGGCCGTGGTTCGACGACTCGCGCCAGCTGAACACCGCGCGGATGTCGTTGCGGTCGGTGGCACCGACCGTGATCGCTTCCTCGATACCCGCCGGCGAGTACTGGCATGCGTCCTGACCGTCGTTGCCGGCCGCCACCACGTAGGTGAACCCGGCCGCGATCGACCGCCTGAGCGCATCCGTCTGACCCTGGTCCTGGCCGAAGCCTCCGACGCTCATGTTCACCACGGCGGGGCGCACACCGTGGTCGGTGACCCAGTCGATGCCGGCGATGATGCTGTCGCCGACCGAGAAACCGTTGCAGTCGACCGCTTTGACGCCGATGACTCGTGCCTGCTTGGCCACGCCGTAGGTCCTGCCGGCGATCGTGCTCGCGACGTGGGTGCCGTGCCCGTTGCAGTCGTCCGCGATCGGGTCGTTGTTGACGACGTCGTATCCGTGCGAAGCGCGCCCCTGGAAATCGACGTGGGTGGTGCGAATTCCGCTGTCGATCACATATGCCCGCACGCCCGCGCCCGCTTGATCGGGATAGGTGTAGCGGCCGTTGAGCGGCAGAGCGCGCTGATCGATTCTGTCCAGGCCCCACACGGGGTTGAACTGGTTCTGCTGGATCTTCGTCCGGAGGTTGCGCTGCACGTAGGAAACCCGTGAGTCGGCCGCCAGTCGCCTCGCCTGCGTCTCGGACATGTCGTGCACGGAGAAACCGTTGAGCGCGGCGCGGTAGGTGTGCTTCAGCGTGCCCTTGTACTTGCTCAACAAGGTCTGCGGGGAGGCTTTGACGCCGTCCTTCAGCACGACGATGTAGCTGTTCGCGACGGCTTCACCGGTGCCGATGACGTCCTTTTCCGCATTGGCGGTGGGAGTGCTGACAACGGTCGCGATCAATGCCGCAGCAATGCAGATCTTGGTTCTCATCGAGTTCCTCCTGGCAGGGTTGAACGCGATGAAACGTAACTTCACGTGTGGGTGAAATGACAGGTGAGAAAATTTGGTCCCCAATACTGTCAAATCTGTGGCGAGCTGGAGCAGCTCCACGTGGCACAATGCCGCGCCGCGAGGCAGGGTGGAGGACATGGAATACACCCACCTCGGCCGCAGCGGCCTGTCCGTCTCCCGGCTGTGCCTCGGCACGATGAACTTCGGCCCCGAGACGTCCGAGGCCGACAGCCACGCGATCATGGACCGCGCGCACGAACACGGCCTGAACTTCTTCGACACGGCCAACGTCTACGGCTGGAAGCAGGGCGAGGGCGTCACCGAGCAGATCATCGGCCGGTGGTTCGCGCAGGGCGGTGGTCGTCGAGAGAAGACGGTCGTCGCCACCAAGCTCTACGGCAGCATGGGTGACTGGCCGAACGACAACAAGCTGTCGGCGTTGAACATCCGCCGCGCCGCCGACGCCTCGTTGAAGCGCCTGCAGACCGACTACATCGACCTGTACCAGATGCACCACGTCGACCGGGACACGCCGTGGGACGAGATCTGGGAAGCGTTCTCGGTGCTGCGCCAGCAGGGCAAGGTCATCTACTTCGGCTCGTCGAACTTCGCCGGCTGGCACCTCGCGCAGGCCCAGGAAGCCGCTCTGGCGCGGAACTTCCTCGGGCTCGTGTCTGAGCAGTCGATCTACAACCTGATGACCCGCTGGGTCGAGCTGGAGGTCCTGCCGGCGGCCAAGCACTACGGCCTCGGCGTCATCCCGTGGTCGCCGCTGCACGGCGGTCTGCTCGGCGGTGTGTTGCGCAAGCAGCGCGAGGGCGGCGGTTCTCGTTCGTCGTCCGGACGTTCCGCGGACGCGTTGGAGAAGTACCGCGACCGGATCGACGCCTACGAGAAGCTCTGCGCCGAGCTCGGTGAGGACCCGGCCAACGTCGGCCTCGCGTGGTTGCTGCACCAGGAGGGTGTGACCGCGCCGATCATCGGCCCGCGCACCGCCGAGCAGCTCGACAACTCGTTGCGTGCGGCGGAGCTTCGGTTGGACGCCGAGGTGCTCGGCAAGCTCGACGAGCTGTTCCCGGCGCCCGCGCCGAACGGTTCCAAGCCGGCCCCGGAGGCTTACGCCTGGTAGGGGCCTAACGCGGGCGTGGGCGCCACCAACTCGCACTTGGTGGCGCCCACGCCCGTTTGTCAGGTCAGACCTTGTTGCGCGTCCACTGCTGCGGAGCTCCGCCCCAGCAGCGCCACTGCCAGATCTTGCCGCCGTTCCAGTTCTCGTTCGGGTTGGCGTCCAGGCACCTCAGGCTGTGCTCNTGGGGGCCCCCCACGCCCGTTTGTCAGGTCAGACCTTGTTGCGCGTCCACTGCTGCGGAGCTCCGCCCCAGCAGCGCCACTGCCAGATCTTGCCGCCGTTCCAGTTCTCGTTCGGGTTGGCGTCCAGGCACCTCAGGCTGTGCTCGTTCTGCAGCGTGCCGGGCAGGCCCGGCGCCTGTGCCCACTTCTGGAACGAGGTGCCGTTGCACTGCCAGACCCAGACCTTGCCGCCGTCCCAGTTCTCCTTGGGGTCGGCGTCGAGGCACATCGAGGTGTTCAGCATCGGCCTGATGGTGCGGTCGTCGTAGAACATCCACTTCTGCTGGTTGGCGTTGTCGCGGGCGTACTGGATGACCTTGCCACCGTTCTTGCTGACCTCGTTGGGAAGAACCTCCAGGGCCCGGCCCGGCGGAGTGCCGACCGTGAGCACGAAGGGACCGTCGATGGCCTGCGCACCCACCGGCGCCGCGGACGCGACGGCCGGCAGTGCCGTCAGCGCGAGTGTCGCCGCAGCGATCATGATCTTCTTGAGCAAGACTCCCCCTCAGGAGTTCGTTGATCGAACGAATCGATCATCGCTAGGCCCGAGGGGGAGCGCCTGAGCATCGGGATGCTCAAAAACGTTGGCAAATAGCCAAAAGCTGCCAAAAGGTCAGGACACGGCTCAGGGCACCTTGCCGCCGTTCTGGTGCACGGTGTCCGGGTGCGCGTCCAGCAACGGGCACGGCGACAGCCCCGGTCTGCAGGTACTGCGCCGGTACCGCGTTCGCGGTGCCTGGCAGGGCGAGTGCGGACGCCGCGAGAACGTCCGTCGTCTTCCTGAAATGATCAAAAGGTGAGGCCTGGGGCGAGACTTCGTCAGTCCTCGAAGTCGTCCTCGTCGTCGCGCGCCAGGTAGGTGGCGAGCCGCTCGACGGCCGTCTCGAAGTCCGGGTTGGCGTCGACGAACGAGCGGAGCTTGTCGGCGAGCCACGCGAGCGTGACCTCTTCCTCGCCGCGCCGCTTCTCGAGCTCCTCGATGCCGCGATCGGTGTGGTACATGCTCAAAACTCCTGTGTAGTCCTAGAAAACGAGCCGCCGGACCCTTCAGGAGGGCCCGGCGGCTCGGTTCGGTCAACCAGTGATCACTCGAACGCGCGGGTGATGATCTCGCGCTGCTCGACCTCGTGCACCTTGCTCGAACCGGCCGACGGAGCGGCCATCGGGCGGCGCGACACGCGGCGGACGGTGCCCAGGTGCTCGGGCAGCAGCTCCGGCAGGGCCAGACCGTAGAACGGCCAGGCACCCTGGTTCGCCGGCTCCTCCTGCACCCAGCGGACGGTCTTCGCGTTCGGGTAGCGCTCCAGGGTCTCGGTCAGCTTGCGGGCCGGGACCGGGTAGAGCTGCTCGACGCGCACGATCGCCACCTCGCCGCTGCCGCGCTTCTCGCGCTCGGCGTGCAGCTCGTAGGAGATCTTGCCGCTGCACAGCAGGACGTTCGTGACCGCGTTCGGGTCCTTGATCGTCGGGTCGTCGATCACGGACTGGAAGCGGTCGTTGATGAACTCGTCCGTGCCGGACACCGCGGCCTTGAGGCGCAGCATCGACTTCGGCGTGAACACCACGAGCGGCCGGTCCACACCGTCGAGGGCGTGGCGGCGGAGCAGGTGGAAGTAGTTCGCCGGGGTCGACGGCACCGCGACGGTCATGGAGCCCTCGGCGCACAGCTGCAGCCAGCGCTCGATGCGGCCCGACGTGTGGTCGGGGCCCTGGCCCTCGTGGCCGTGCGGCAGCAGGATCACGACGTCGGAACGCTGACCCCACTTGGCCTCACCGGACGAGATGAACTCGTCGATGATCGGCTGCGCGCCGTTGACGAAGTCACCGAACTGCGCCTCCCACAGGACCAGTGCCTGCGGGTTCGCGACCGAGTAGCCGTACTCGAAGCCGAGCGCGGCGAACTCCGACAGCACCGAGTCGTAGACCATGAACTTGCCCTGTTCGGGCGAGAGGTGCTGCAGCGGCGTGTACTCGTCGCCGGACTTGCGGTCGATCAGGGTCGCGTGGCGCTGCACGAACGTGCCGCGGCGCGAGTCCTGGCCGGCCAGGCGGATGTTGCGGCCCTCGAGTGCCAGCGAGCCGAACGCGAGCAGCTCGGCGAACGCCCAGTCGATGCCGCCCTCGCGCGCCATCTTCGCGCGGCGCTCCAGCACCGGCTTGACGCGGGCGTGCGGCGTGAAGCCCTCGGGCAGGTTCACGTGCGCGTCGGCGATGTACTCCAGCGTCTCGCGGGAGATGCCCGTGGGCAGCTTCGCCGGGATCTGCTGCTCGGCCTCGACCGACGGGCTGACCGTGACCGGGTGCTTCTCGAGCTCGCGGACCTCGTTGAAGACGTGCTCCAGCTGGCTGGAGAAGTCCTGCAGCGCCTTCTCGGCCTCTTCGACCGTGATGTCGCCGCGGCCGATCAGGGCCTCGGTGTAGGTCTTGCGGACCGAGCGCTTCTGGTCGATCACGTCGTACATCGCCGGCTGCGTCATCGAGGGGTCGTCGCCCTCGTTGTGGCCGCGGCGGCGGTAGCAGACCATGTCGATCACGACGTCCTTGTGGAACGCCTGGCGGTAGTCGACGGCCAGCTTCGCGACCCAGTAGCAGGCCTCGGGGTCGTCGCCGTTCACGTGGAAGACCGGCGAACCGATCATCTTCGCGACGTCGGTCGAGTACTTCGAGGACCGCGAGTGCTCCGGCGCGGTGGTGAAGCCGACCTGGTTGTTCACGACGATGTGGACCGTGCCACCGGTGCGGTAACCGCGCACCAGCGCCAGGTTCAGCGTCTCGGCCACGACACCCTGGCCCGCGAACGCCGCGTCACCGTGCAGGGCGACCGGCAGGACGGGGAAGAAGTCGCCGCCGCGGTCGATCAGGTCCTGCTTGGCGCGCACGATGCCCTCGAGCACCGGGTCGACGGCTTCGAGGTGCGACGGGTTCGCGGTCAGCGACACCTTGGTCTCGCCGTCGCCGAACATCCGGAAGTACTTGCCCTCGGCACCGAGGTGGTACTTCACGTCGCCGGAGCCGTGCGCCTGGCCGGGGTCGAGGTTGCCCTCGAACTCGCGGAAGATCTGCGAGATCGGCTTGCCGACGATGTTCGCGAGCACGTTCAGGCGACCGCGGTGCGGCATGCCGATGACGACCTCGTCGAGCTCGTGCTCGGCGGCCTTGTCCAGCACCGCGTCGAGCAGCGGGATGACGGTCTCGCCGCCCTCCAGCGAGAAGCGCTTCTGGCCGACGTACTTGGTCTGCAGGAACGTCTCGAACGCCTCAGCCGCGTTCAGCTTGCTGAGGATGTACTTCTGCACGGTGGCCGGCGGCTTCTCGTGCGGAACCTCGACGCGGTCCTGGATCCAGCGGCGCTCTTCAGGCTCCAGGATGTGCATGTACTCGACGCCGACCGTGCGGCAGTACGAGTTGCGCAGCACACCCAGGATGTCGCGCAGCTTCATCCGCTCCTGGCCGGCGAACCCGCCGACCGGGAACTCGCGGTCCAGGTCCCACAGCGTGAGGCCGTGGCTGAGCACGTCCAGGTCCGCGTGGGAGCGCTGGCGGTAGTTCAGCGGGTCCGTGTCGGCCATCAGGTGGCCGCGGGTGCGGAACGCGTCGATCAGCTCGATGACGCGGGCCGTCTTGTCGACAGCGCCCTCGGGGATGTCGGCGACCCAGCGGATCGGCTCGTAGGGCAGCCGCAGCGACGCGAAGATGTCGTCGTAGAAGCCGTCCTCGCCCAGCAGCAGCTGGTGGATGCGCTTGAGGAACTCGCCCGACTCCGCACCCTGGATGATGCGGTGGTCGTACGTGGAGGTCAGCGTGATGATCTTGCTGACACCCATGTCGGTCAGGGCCTGCTCGCTGGTGCCCTGGAAGTGCGCGGGGTACTCCATCGCGCCGACGCCGATGATCGCGCCCTGACCGGCCTGCAGTCGCGGCACCGAGTGGTTCGTGCCGATCGTGCCGGGGTTGGTCAGCGAGATCGTGGTGCCGGAGAAGTCGTCCGTGGTCAGCGAGCCGGAGCGCGCCTTGCGGATCAGGTCCTCGTAGGCCTGCCAGAACTGCGTGAACGTCATGTTCTCGCAGCCCTTGACCGACGCGACGACCAGCGTGCGCTGCCCGTCCTTGCCCGGCAGGTCGATCGCCAGGCCGAAGTTCACGTGCTCCGGCGTGACGACGAACGGCTTGCCGTTGTCCTCGGCGTAGTGCCGGTTCATGTTCGGGTACGCCTGCAGCGCCCGGACCACCGCGTAGCCGATGACGTGCGTGAAGGAGACCTTCCCGCCGCGCGTCCGCTTCAGGTGGTTGTTGATGACGATGCGGTTGTCGGCCAGCAGCTTGGCGGGCACGGCACGCACGCTGGTCGCGGTCGGAACGGTGAGCGAGAGCTCCATGTTCTTCGCGATCGCGGCGGCGGCACCGCGCAACTGCTTCTGCTCGGGCTGCGCACTCGGCTTGACCGGCGCGGCCTTCGCGGCCTGCTGCGGCGCCGGCTTCCCGGTCTGCGGCAGCGAGGCGGCGGGCTTGGGCTGCGGCTTCGCGGCGGCGGGCGCGGCGGTGCCGTTGTCCGCTGCGGGCGGCGTCACGGTCGTGGTGGTCGTCGTACCACCCGCGCTCGCCGTGGCGGCGCTGCCGTTGCCGCCGGCACGCTTGTAGTCGGCAAAGAAGTCATGCCATGCCGGGTCTACTGATGACGGGTCCGCGAGGAACTGCTCGTACATCTCCTCGACGAGCCACTCGTTCGGCCCGAATTGTGACGCAGGACTGCTGCTGGACACGGCTGGCGCTCGCCTCTATCCATCTCGCTCTTGGTGTTGACTCATGCGGTAGTCAGGCTAGTCCCCCTGGCCCCGGCCTTCACACGCTGGAGGCACCTGGCAAGGAGTGCTCAGTCACAGGATCGATCAGGACGGGCCTGGCGTCACCCGCAGTTGAGCAATTCTTGATGTGCGTCTCACTACGTCGCCTCCCTTTCGGGCAATGTCCACTGGGCTGTTGGACGGGCATACGCACCGAGAGCAGTGATCAGTTCACGATAGGTACAACAACGGCACTCCGCCGATTGATCCTGTCGATCTTGTCGGGTGGCCGGGTGCCGGTTCAGAGGTTCAGTTCCTGGTTCAGGTCAGTGAACGGCGGATCGAGTCGGTCATGGCTTTGACGAACCTCTGCCTGGTTTCGTCGCTGGTGCGGTCCAGGGACAGGTACGGGTTGAGGTCTTCCAGCTCCACGAGCAGCAGGTCTCCTGCTTTTGTGCGGCAGGCGTCCACCCGTTGGATGCCGTGGTCGAGGGTGTTCCAGTCGATGAACTTCTGTGCGAAATCCAGGTCTGCCGGGGTTGGGGTGCAGGCCGTCAGTTCCCAGCGGTGAGCCGGGTCCGGGGCGTGGAGGGCGTACTGGAAGTCGTGGTCCACGAAGTAGAACGAGACCTCGTACTCGAAATCGATCTTCGGCTGGATGAGCAGGTCTCTGGTGTCTGTGTTGTTCAGCCTCGCTGGGAGGGCGTCGTGGGGGACGAACTCCAGGCCGTGTGAGTCTGCGCCGGCTTTGGGTTTCACGACGTACTCGGCTGATGCGGGGAGGCGGGGTAGGTCTTCGCGGTGGTCGACGGTGGGGATCACCGGGTAGCCCTCGGTGGTCAGGTCGACCAGGTACTGCTTGCCGGCCATGTCCGCCTTGCCGGTCAGGGGGTTGTAGATGCGGTGGTTGGTGCGCTTGGCCTGGGTGCGGAAGTTGGCGTAGGCCTCTGGGTAGTCGATCACTGGGCCGCTGTTGCGGACGATCACCGTGTCGAAGTTCGCCATCAGGGAGGCGGCGTCTTCCGGGTGGCAGATGGCCAGGTCGAAGTGGGGTCTCAGGTTTTTGGTCAGGTAGATGTCCTCGTCGCAGTAGCGCCTGCCCTTTGCCGGGTAGGCGAGGTCTGAGACGTAGAGGAGTTTGGGGCGGGGGGTGGAGCGCGGTGGCATGGCGGGGACTCCTTTGACCTGCGGCGGTCTGGGGAGTGGTTGTACGTCATGGGTGGGGGTGGCGACGAGGGTTCGTGTTCTGGGCCACGGGGTGGCCTGGTGCGCGCATTGAGGTGGTGTGCGCGCAGTAGTCGTGCGGGTGGTCGCCTTGCGGTGGCGGGCTCGCGGTAGTCGGCCGGGTGGTCGCCTTGCGTTGGCGGGCGTCGGTTCCCTGGCGGGCGGGTCGGCTTGCGTGCGCTGGTCACGTTCCAGCGGAGGGGTCGCGTGGCGTGCGGGCGGTCGCCTTGCGTGCGTGGCTGGGCGGGTCCTTAGACGGGCCGGGTCATTTCATCGCCGCTTCGCGACGATTGCGATTGGGGCTTGACTTCGGGGCCCTTACGAGGCGCTGGTCGGCCTTAAAAAGCCGGGCTGATAAAGCGCCCGGCCGATCCGAACGGTAGCGCCTCGAACCCAAAGTCAAGCCCCAATCGCCGTCGTGCGTGGGCACGTTGACACCGGACGTCACCATCACCGCTACCCATGCGGGCAGCAGGCCCTTACGGGCTCGCTTCGCTTCGCCCCTGGCGGAAGGCGGTGGCTTGGCTTCGCCGTTGCCCTGCGTGGCAGCAGGCCTGTCCGGCTCGCTTCGCATCGCCACTGGCGGAAGGGCGGCTCGCCTTCGGCTTTGCCCTGCGTGACAGCAGGCCGTTTCGGGCTCGCCTTCGGCTTCGCGGGTGCGTGGCGCGCGGGTGCGTGGGGCGTGGGTCAGGCGGCGGCTTCTGGGGTTGTGCCGTGGCGCCACAGGCGGGCGTAGGTGCCGTTGGCGGTCAGCAGGTCGGTGTGGGTGCCCTGCTCGACGATCTTGCCGTTGGCCAGGACGACTATTCGGTCGGCTCGGGCTGCTGTGGCCAGGCGGTGGGCCACCACGAAGGTGGTTCTTGTGCCGGTCAGGTGGTCGCTGGCTGCCAGGACCGCTGATTCGGTGGACGGGTCCAGGGCTGCTGTGGCTTCGTCCAGGAGCAGGAGGTCCGGGTTCACCAACTCGGCTCTGGCCAGGGCGAGGAGTTGGCGTTGGCCTGCGGAGAGGTGGTTGCCGCGTTCGCCCACCGGTTGGTGGAAGCCGTTGGGGAGGGTGGCGACCATGGGGAGGGCGCCTACGGCTTCTACTGCTTGCTGGATTTCTGTTTTGGTGGCGGTGGGGCGGCCGTAGGCGACGTTTTCTGCCACGTCGCCGCCGAACAGGTGGGCTTCTTGGGGGACTACTCCCAGGCGTTGGCGGTAGGCGCTCAGGTCGTAGGTGCGGATGTCGGTGCCGTCGACCAGGACTGTGCCGTTGGTGGCGTCGTAGAAGCGGGCCACGAGTTTGACCAGGGTGGATTTGCCGGCGCCGGTTTCGCCTACCAGGGCGACTGTTTCGCCTGGGGTCACGTGCAAGGTGACGTTGTCCAGGGCTGGGTTGTCGGCCCCCGGGTAGGTGAAGGTGACGTTGCGGAGTTCCACCTCGCCGCGCAGGCGGGGTGGGACCGGGGTTGGGGTTTCTGGCGGTTCGACTGTGGTCGGGGTGCGCAGGAGGTCGCCGATGCGGCGTAGGCCCACGCGGGCTTGTTGGTAGCCGTCGAAGACGCCGGAGAGTTGCTGGACCGGGTTGAAGAAGAGGCCCAGGTACAGGAGGAAGGCCAGTAGGACGCCAGGGGTCAGGGTGCCGTCGGCCACTCGGTGGGCGCCTGCGGAGAGGACCAGGGCTTGGGCCACGCCGGAGAGCATTGCCACGAACGGGAAGTAGGTGGCGATGTAGCGCTGGGCTCGCAGGCGGGTGCGGCGGTAGGCGTCGCTGCGTTCGGCGAAGGCTTCTGCTGAGCGGCGTTCGCGGGTGTAGGCCTGGGAGACGCGCAGGCCCGAGACGTTTTCTTGGAGGTCGGCGTTCACCGCGCTGACGCGTTCGCGGGCTTCTGCGTAGGCGACGGAGGAGAGGCGTTGGAAGATCACCGTGGCGATCAGCAGGATCGGGAGCACGGCCAGGGCGATCAGGGCCAGGGACGCGTCGGTGACCACCAGGGCCGCGGTGATGCCCACGACCGTCAGCAGGCTGATCACGGCGGTGACCAGGCCGGTTTGCAGGAACGTCGAGAGGGCGTCGACGTCCGTCGTCATCCTCGTCATGATGCGGCCGGCCATCTCGCGCTCGTAGTAGTCGAGGCCCAGGCGTTGCAGGTGGGCGTAGCTGCGGACGCGCAGCAGGTAGAGCAGGCGTTCGCCCAGGCGGGCGGCGAAGATCGTGCTGCCCACCGTGGTCAGCCAGCCGGCCACCACCAGGCCCACGCCGAGCGCCACGGCCAGCCAGAGGGCGGATTCGGCGCCGGTCAGCACGCCGCCGTCGACGCCCAGGCGCACCAGCGCGGGCAGGCCCATGCCCACCAGGGCGTCCAGCACCACCAGTGCGCCTACTCCGGCCATGGCCCAGCGGACCGGGCGCAGGAGCCGGGCCAAGCGGAAGCCGGGGTCGGGGGCGCGTGGGTCTTCGCCGTGCAGGACCGGGGTTTCGGTTGCCGGGGGCAGCTTGCGGACCTGGGCCAGCAGTTCCGGGGTCGGTGGGCCGCCGGCCAGCGCGGACATCCCGCCGCCACCTCCGCCGCCACCGCCTCTGCGGCCTCCTGAGCCGCCCGGCGCGGGGGCCCTGGCCTCGTCGATCAGGCGCTTGTCCAGGTCTTCCCGGCTCAGCTCGGGCCAGAGCTCGCCGGTCACGGCCGGGGGCGTGCTCTCGATCGCCTCGTCCGGGCCGGCCAGCAGGTCGCGGTAGAGGGCGCAGCGCTCGGTCAGCTCTTCGTGGGTGCCGACGTCGATCACGCGGCCCTGATCGAGGACGGCGATGCGGTCGGCGAGCGAGAGCGTGGAACGGCGGTGGGCCACGAGCAGCGTGGTGCGGGTCGCGGTCACCGAGGCCAAAGTCGCGTGGATGGCGGCCTCGGTCGCGTTGTCGACGGCGGACGTCGCGTCGTCCAGCAGCAGGACGCGGGGATCGGAGAGCAGTGCGCGGGCCAGGGCGACGCGTTGGCGTTGGCCGCCGGACAAGGTCAGGCCGCGCTCGCCGACCACGGTCTCGTAGCCCTTCGGCAGGGCCTCGATGAAGTCGTGGGCTTCGGCGGCCTTGGCGGCGCGCTCGACGTCCTCCCGCGACGCGTCCGGGCGGCCGTAGGCGATGTTCGCGTACACCGTGTCGGAGAAGAGGAACGCCTCCTCGAACACCACGCCCACCGCGCCGCGCAACGACTCCAGGCGCAGCGTCCGCACGTCCGCGCCGCCCACCCGCACGGCACCGGCGTGAACGTCGTAGAACCGGGGCACCAGCAGGGAGACCGTCGACTTGCCCGAACCCGCGGTGCCGACCAGCGCCAGCGTCTCGCCGGGTTCCACGGCGATCGAGAAGTCCTGCAGCACCGGCTCGCTGCGCGTGTAGCCGAACGTCACGCCCGAGAACGAGATCCCGAGCGGGCCGTCCGGCACCTCGCCGGGGCCGTCGGTCACGTCCGGCTGCGAGTCGATCAGCTCGTAGACCCGCTCGACGCCGGCGCGCGCCAGCTGCGCGGACACCATCAGGCTCGACAGCAGCCTGGTCGGGCCGACGAGGTTGGCCACGTACGTCGTGAACGCCAGGAACGTGCCCAGCGTGACGTTGCCGTTCAACGCCAGCCAGCCGCCGAGCCCGAGCACCCCGACCTGGCCGAGCAGCGGCAGCGCCGTCACGGTCGCGAGCGGCCGCGACGACAGGCGGGCGGTGCGCATCCGTTCCGCGAACAGCGTGCGAGCGTGCTTCTCCAGCCGGGCGACCTCACGCGCCTCCTGGCCGAAGCCCTTCACCACGCGGACGCCGGTGACCGTCTCCTCGACGTGCTGCGCGAGATCGGCCGCCCGCTGCTGCGCCGACCACGTGGCCGGGAACAACGTCAGCCGCGTCCGCCCGGCCAGCCACGCCACCAGCGGCAACACGACCAGGGCGACGATCGTCAGCGGCACCGACAGGTAGAACATCGCGGCGAGAGCGGCCAGCGCGAACACCACCGTGCCCACCGCCAGCGGCGCCATCATCAGCAGCGACTGCACCAGCTGCAGGTCCGTGATCGACCGCGACACGATCTGCCCGGTCCGCATCTCGTCCTGCTTCGCGCCATCGAGCCGCTGCACCGCCGAGAACACGCCGAGTCTCAGATCGTGCTGCACGCCCAACGCCAGCCGGCCGCCCAGGTAGCGGCGTAAGAACGCCGACCCGAACGTCAGCAGCTCCAGCACGACCAGCACGACCGTCAGCAGCCACAACCGGTCCGTGCGGCCCGCCGTCGAGTCGTCGACCGCCGTCTTGAGCAGCAGCGGACCCGCCGCCTGCAGACCCACGCCGACGACCGCCGCGACCACCGACAGCACCACCAGTCGGGGGTGCTGCCAGCACGCGGCGATCAGTCGGCGGATCCAGCCCTTCGTCACGTGTCTCAGGCTACGGACGAGGTCCGACAGAAAATGGTGACCTTAGTGACCGCAGGTCAGGTGATGTCCTTGCGAGCCACCAGCGCCCAGCCGCCACCGAACACGGCACCGACCCAGCCGAGGAAGATCAGCCCGGACAGCCACCACGCCTGCGCTCCACCCGCGCCCGCGAACATCCGCAGCACCTCGATGGCCTCCGGCGGCACCACACCGGCCTTGGACAGGAACAGGTCGACGACCACCGATCCCGTCAGGCCGTCCACCGACCCGTTCGGCAGGAACCCGACGACCGTCTCCGGCACGCCGCCGATCCGCAGGCCGAGCTGCAGCGCGTTCTCGACCACCAGGAAGTACATGATCAGCAGCACGACCACGCCGGCGGTGTGCGGCACCAAGGCGCCCAGGCCGACGCCGAACATCGTCATCAGCACCGACGCCAGCACGCAGACCAGCGCGATCATCGCCCAGCCGCCCGCGTCGGGCCGCTGTCCGGGCTCGCTGGTGAGGATGACGCCGATCGCGACGGAAGCCATGATCGCCAGCCCGTAGATCGCGCCCCACAACGCGTAGACCAGCATCTTCGCCAGCATGGTGTGCATGCGTGACGGAGCGGTCAGGAACGTCGTGGTGATCGTCCGCTGACCGATCTCGCTGGAGATCGCCAGCGCACCGAAGATCAACGGGAACATCGTGGCGAGGTTGATCGACCGGGCGATGCCGAACAGCGAGAACTTCCACTGGTCCGGCGTTACCCCGAGCATGTCCGAGAGCTGCTCGGCGTCCGAGGTCGACGTGAGATCGACGAACCACTGGCCGATCAGGCCGGAGAGCTGGCCTCCGCCGAACGCCACCAACACGGTGGGGATCAGCAGACCCCACCACAGTCCGGTCGTCGTCGTCTTGCGGAGCTCCGCCTGTACGAGGTTGCCCATCAGGCCCAACCACCCTGCTGTTGCTGCTGGTACGGCGCCGGGGCGTAGCCGGCGTACTGGCCACTGGTGAGCTGGAAGAACAGCCGTTCGAGGTCGACCTGCTCCTCCTGGATGCCGTAGACGGACACGCCCGCGCGCAACGCGACGTCCGCGACGTGCTTCGAGTCCACTCCGGACACCGCGAGCCGGCCGTCCTGGAGCTGCTCGATGTGCTGGACGCCGTCCTCCCGCAACGCCGCCGCCAGCGCGTTGATGTCCGACGGCTGCACGAGAACGCGGCGTTGTTGTTGCTGGCGAAGGTGATCCAGCGGCCCGTAGTACATGGTCTGCCCGCGGGAGATGATCACGACCTGGTCGACGGTCTGCTCGACCTCTGCCAGCAGGTGGCTGGAGATCAGCACCGTGCGGCCCATGCGCGCGTACGACTGCAGGAACGTGCGCAGCCAGGCGATGCCCTCGGGGTCGAGGCCGTTGGCGGGCTCGTCCAGCACCAGCACCTGCGGGTCACCGAGCAGCGCAGTGGCCACCGCCAGCCGTTGCTTCATGCCCAGTGAGAACCCACCCACGGAACGGTCGGCCGCGGAAGCCAGGCCGACCAGGTTGATGACCTGGTCGGCCTGCGAGTCCGGCACACCGATCGCGGCCGCGTAGACCTTGAGGTGGTTGCGCGCGGTCCGGCGGGGGTGGAACCCCTGCGCCTCCAGCACCGCGCCCACCACCCGGCCGGGCTGGCCGAGCTGGTGGAACGGTCGCCCGTTGATCGTCGCGGTGCCACTGGTCGGCGTCACCAGTCCCAGCAACATCCGCAGGGTCGTCGTCTTGCCGGCGCCGTTCGGGCCGAGGAAGCCCGTCACGCTGCCGGGGGACACGGTGAAGCTCAGGTTCTGCACCGCGGTCACCGAACCGAACTGCTTGGTCAGGTTCTGCACCGCGATGAGGCCGCTGCCGTCATGCATGCAGCCCATCCTGCCTGATGGCTCAGTCCGGCAAGGCGTGCTTCGGCCGTGTCACCACCGGTGCGCGATGCACCACGGGCGGTGCGTCGGTCAAGATCGGCAGCTCAGCCGTGAGCTCGACCGGTGTCTCTTCCGGTATTTCGATCGTGCCCGATCGGGTGAAAGGGTTGCGCAACGGCTTGCGGCGCTCGCGATGCGGCAGACCCTCGCCGATCAGGTGCTGGTGCGCCATGTTCCAGACCTGGCACGGCCACCTGCGCCGTCGCAACCAGCCGGGACACGCCTTGCACCGGCCGTCCTCGTCGGGTTGGTGCACCGTGAGCAGCAGCCGCCAGCCGTCCGCCAGGCGGTGGATCTCCGCCCGTGCCAGCGGAACCAGCGCCTCGGCCTCGCCGTGCTCAGCGACTTTGTCCAGCAGCGCCAACCTCTGCAGCACCGCGTCTCGCAGAGCTTCGTCCATCACATCTTCGCCGTGGCCTGGTCGAGCAAAGAGCCCAGCCGACGCGTCTGAGTGGCGGACATCACAGCGGTCTCGCCCGGTGGCGTGACCAGCAGAACTCGGTCGTTCTCGACCAGAACGGTCATCGATCTGTCCCGACCGAACGGGTCGTGGCAGTGGATCCATCCCTGTGGTTCAGCCATGGAATCTCCCTTCGAGGGACACCCGACTCCGTGTTCATCGGCCGTTGGCCCTGCTCGCCGCACCGCGCATCCCGGAATTCACTCGTTTGCTGGACCGTGTGAACACGGGCAGTGGTCCAGTCGGGGAAACTTTTCGGTCGCGTTTGGGCGGGGGTGCTGGGCGCGGCTGCCTGAAGCCCGCTATATTTGGTGACGGCGGCCCCGCTCCCAGTGACCCCCAGGCTGGTTGAGCGCGGCCGCCCTTTACGTGGCGGGCCGAGGCGGGCTTTCCTGCTCGTTGGCCTTCGGCCAACTTCGCCGGAGCCCGCAGTATTTGTTGGAGGGACGACCCCTCAAACCCCCGAGGCTCAGGCGCGTTGCGCCTGCGCGACTCGTTTAGCCCCTTCGCGACTCGTTAGCCCCTTCCTCTCTCAGTGAAAACGGCTTGTGTGCGTGTGTCTCGTACGCTGTATGGTCCTCGTACATCGTAAGGGGGACTGATGACGACTGGGGTGACCGAGAAGGTCGGGGTGCAGCCGCACCCACAACGCTGGGCCGTGCTCGGCGTGCTCTGCCTGTCCGTGATGGTCGTGGTGCTGGACAACACCGTGCTGAACGTGGCGATCCCGTCGATCTCCACCGGTCTCGGCGCGAGCACCGCGGACATCCAGTGGATGATCAACGCGTACTCGCTGGCCCTGGCCGGTCTGCTGCTCACGACCGGCGCGCTGAGCGACAGGTTCGGCCGCAAGAGGGCCCTGCTGGCAGGCCTGGTGCTGTTCGGTGCCGGCTCAGCGGTCGCGGCTTACGCGGGCTCGTCCGAGGCGTTGATCGCGGCCCGCGGCTTCATGGGCATCGGCGCCGCGATGCTGATGCCGGGCACGCTGGCCGTGCTGATGCAGTTGTTCGACGAGAAGGAACGCCCGAAGGCAATCGGCATCTGGGCCGCGGTCACGAGCCTCGGCTTCGCGGCGGGCCCGGTGATCGGCGGCGCGCTGATCAAGCACTTCTGGTGGGGCTCGGTGTTCCTGATCAACGTGCCGGTGGCGGTCCTCGCGATCGCGGCCGTCGCAACGCTGGTGCCGGAGTCGAAGGACCCGACCGTGCGCAAGCCGGACGTCCTCGGCTCGGTGCTGTCCGTCGTCGGCATGGTGTCGATCGTGTACGCGGTGATCTCGGTGCCGGAGCACGGTTTCGGTTCTGCGGAGTTCGGTGTGCCGATCGCACTGGGACTCGTGGCCATGACGGCGTTCGCCTTGTGGGAACGGCACACCGCGGAACCGATGCTCGATCTCGGCTTCTTCGCCGACCGTCGTTTCACCGGCGCGGTGGCGTCGGGCGTGCTGGCGGCGTTCGGCATGGCGGGCTCGCTCTTCCTGCTGACGCAACACCTTCAGGGCGTGCTCGGCTACAGCCCGCTGGAGGCAGGCATCCGCGTGGCGCCGATGGCGATCGCGTTGCTCGTCACCAGCAACACCCTGGGCCAGCTCGTGATGAAACTGGGCGCCAGCAAGGCGATGCTGCTCGGCATGACGATCGTCGCGGGCGGCGTGGTGCTGCTGTCGATCGGCACCAACTACCCGCTGACGCTCGCCGGACTGATCCTCATCGGCGTGGGTGTCGGTGTGGCACAACCGGTTGCGGTCAACGCGTTGATGGGCTCAATCCCACCGGAACGGGCCGGCATCGCGTCCGGGTTGTCGGGCACGCTGTCCGAGCTGGGTTCCTCGTTCGGCATCGCGGTGCTGGGCGCGCTGCTGTCCGCGCGGTTCGTGGCTTCGCTGCCCGACGGCGTTCCCGGACGTTCGCTGTCCGAGGCGTTGGGGAGCGGTGCGGACCTCACGGTCGTGCGCGACGCTTTCTCTTCGGGCATGAGCGTCAGCCTGTTGATCGGTGCTCTGGCCGTGTTCCTGGGAGGTGTTGTGGCCAGCGTGTTGCTGCGACGTGCCTAGGATCGCTGCTGTGGACAGCGTGTGGTTCAGCAAACCCAGGCCCAGCAGCGGTCAGCCCCTCGGCCTGAGCCGGGAGGCGATCGTCCGCAAGGCCCTGGAGATGCTGGACGAGCACGGCCTGCAGAAGCTCTCCATGCGCAAGCTGGCGGCGGAGCTGGGCGCGGCCCCGATGTCGTTGTACTGGCACGTGCCGACCAAGGACGCGCTGATGGAGCTCTGCCTGGACGCGGTGTTCGCCGAGCTGGAGCCGCCGGACCCGGACGTCGACTGGGAGACCGCACTGCGCGGGATGATGCACTCGATGCGTCATCTCGCGCTGCGGCATCCGTGGTGGGTGCGGACCATCGGCGAGTACATGAGCATCGGGCCGAACGCTGTGGGGATCTCCGACGCGATGCTCGAACCCATGCGCAACGCTGGGTTGACGCCCGTTGAGGCCTCGCAGTCGGTGTCGACGATGTCGAGCTTTGTGATCGGGTTCGCGCTGGCCGAGGTGAACTTCGGGGATCGGGGGCGGCTTGATGTTCCGCCGCCGGACGTGGCTCGGTTCGCTGATCTCTACCGGGACCGGTTTCCGCGCTATGTGGAGATGATGAACGAGCCTGAGCTGTGGTCGCTGGACCGGCAGTTCGAGTTCGGGTTGGACTGCGTGCTCAGCGGGATCAAGGCGAGCGTCGGCGCGCTGCGGTCATGAGCTGGAGCGTCGACGGCTCGATCCGGCGCCCGATCGAGGTTTCCGCACTTCCGCGGCGTGCCCGCGAGGTGCCTCGACGACAGGCCAGAACTCGCCGGATAGGCGAAACCCCCGCAGCGTGATCGCGTGCGGGGGCCTCATTCATTCAGTTGGCCTTAGATGACGGTCTCCAGCGGCGTGTGCGCGAGGCCGACAGCCTCCGCCACCGGCCCGTTGGTCAGCTGACCGGCGTGCACGTTGAGGCCGAGCGCCAGCGAGCGGTCGTCCTTCAGCGCCTGCGTCCAGCCCTTGTCGGCCAGCGCGACGGCGTAGGGCAGCGTCACGTTGGTCAGCGCGTACGTCGAGGTGCGCGGGACGGCGCCCGGCATGTTCGCCACGCAGTAGAACACCGAGTTGTGGACCTCGTAGGTCGGTTCGGCGTGCGTGGTGGGACGCGAGTCCTCGAAGCAGCCGCCCTGGTCGATGGCGATGTCCACCAGGACCGAGCCCGGCTTCATGTCGGCGACCAGTGCGTTCGAGACCAGCTTCGGGGCGGCGGCACCCGGCACCAGCACGGCGCCGATGACCAGGTCGGCCTCGCGGACGGCCTGCTCGATCGCGAAGGAGTTCGACGCCAGGGTGCGCAGGCGGCCCTGGAACTGGGCGTCGATCTGGCGCAGGCGGTCGACGTTCGTGTCGAGGATCTGCACGTCGGCGCCCATGCCGACGGCGATGGTGGCGGCGTTGATGCCGGCCACGCCGCCGCCGATCACGACCACGCGGGCCGGGGCGACGCCGGGGACGCCGCCGGGCAGCACGCCGCGGCCGCCGGAGGGCTTCATCAGGGAGAACGCGCCTACCTGCGGGGCCAGGCGGCCCGCGACCTCGGACATCGGGGCCAGCAGCGGCAGCGAACGGTTCGGGAGCTGCACGGTCTCGTAGGCGATGGCCGTGGTGCCGGAGGCCAGCAGGGCCTCGGTCAGCGGCTTGTCGGCGGCGAGGTGCAGGTACGTGAAGAGGGTCTGGCCGGCGCGCAGGCGGGGGTACTCCTCCGCGATGGGCTCCTTGACCTTGAGGACGAGATCGCCCTCTGCCCAGACGTCGTCGGCGGTCGCGAGGATCTTGGCGCCCGCGGCGAGGTACTCCTCGTCGGTGATGGCGGAACCGAGGCCGGCGCCCTGCTCGACGAAGACGTCGTGGCCGCGGCTGGTCAGTTCGTGCGCACCGGCGGGGGTGAGAGCGACGCGGTACTCGTGGTTCTTGATCTCGCGGGGAACTGCGATCCGCACGATGACTCCTCCGTTCGGGGCTGGCCTCTGTCTCACAATGTGGGGCAGCCGGAAGGTCATGTCACCGTGCGGATCGCACTATCCGGTAACCCTGGAGTTGTTCACCTAGGACAAAGCGACCTGGGTCACAGCTGCGTGCGAGTCACCCGCGAGTAACCCTCCGACCACCGGATTTCCACCCGACCGGGGCCACTTCCCGACCCCGTGACACACCGACGAGGAACTGCCGGAGCGCTGACCACGTGGTGTGACCACGGCTCGCCCGACGAGGTGACGTGCCGCGTTGACACTCGGCACCGGCCCCACTTAGCGTTCGCGGTGTCCAGAACTGAATACGGCCGCGATGCCGCACGGCATCAGAACCCGAGTGGGAGAGACCTCGACGCACGAAGTCGGGGCGCCGAAGGGGCAAGCTCCCGCACACTCTCAGGCAGCAAGACCGCTCGGGGTAGGCAACTCTGCACGGCGGAGGGGGCGTTAGTTGTCCTGACCCGTCACAGCCAGAGGAGTCGCCGTGGAGTTCCCCGAGAACCTGCTCTACACCGTCGAGCACGAGTGGGTGGACTGGACACCGGGTACCCAGGACCCACTGACCTGCGGAATCACCGAGTACGCGGCCGATGCCCTCGGCGACATCGTCTTCGTGCAGCTTCCGGAGGTCGGCGCCAAGGTCGTGTCGAACGAGGTCTGCGGCGAGCTTGAGTCCACCAAGTCGGTCAGCGACCTGTTCTCCCCGGTGACCGGCGAGGTGATCGAGGTCAACGGCGCGGTCGTCGACGACCCGGCCGTCATCAACAACGACCCGTACGGCGCGGGCTGGCTGTTCAAGGTGCGCGTCGAGTCGGCGGAGAACCTGCTGACGGCGGCCAAGTACGCCGAGCTCACCAAAGACTGACTGACCTCCCCACCGCGAAGGACTGATCAGTGGCGATCAGCGTTTTCGACCTTTTCTCCGTCGGCATCGGACCGTCGAGCTCCCACACGGTCGGCCCGATGCGTGCGGCGGCGATGTTCGTCGAGAAGCTCGGGGCACGGGCGTCCGAAGTGGACCGCGTGCACGTCGAGCTCTTCGGCTCGCTCGGCGCGACCGGGCACGGCCACGGCAGCCCCAAGGCCGTGTTCCTCGGCCTCGAAGGCAACCTCCCCGAAGAAGTCGACCCCGCGGTCGCAGCCGCCCGTGTCGAGGAGATCGTCACGAGCGGACGGCTCAAGCTCGGCGGCGTGCACGAGATCGACTTCGTGCACGACCGCGACCTCGTCATGCACCGCCGCAAGTCGCTTCCGCTGCACCCCAACGGAATGAGCTTCGAGGCGTACCAGGGCGAGGAGTCCGTCGAGCACGCCGTCTACTACTCGATCGGCGGCGGCTTCGTCGTCGACGAGAACGCCAGCGGCACCGACCGGATCAAGCCGGACACCACGCCGTTGCCGCACCCGTTCCTGACCGGCGACGAGCTGCTCGCGCGCTGCCGGGAGACCGGTCTGTCGATCAGCGAGATCATGATGGCCAACGAGCAGTCGTGGCGGACTGAGGACGAGATCCGCCAAGGACTCCTGCACATCTGGCACGTCATGCAGGAGTGCGTGGAACGCGGCTGCACCGAGCACGGCATCCTGCCCGGCGGCCTCAAGGTCCGCCGCCGCGCCGCCGAGATGCGCAAGCGGTTGGAGGGCGAACACTTCGCCACCGATCCGCTGCGGGTCATGGACTGGGTGACGCTCTTCGCGTTGGCGGTCAACGAGGAGAACGCGGCCGGTGGCCGGGTGGTCACGGCACCGACCAACGGCGCGGCCGGCATCGTGCCCGCGGTGCTGCACTACTACACGAAGTTCGTACCCGGAGCGAACGACGACGGGGTCGTCCGCTTCCTGCTGACGGCGGCCGCGATCGGCGTGCTGTTCAAGGAGAACGCCTCCATCTCCGGCGCCGAGGTCGGGTGCCAGGGCGAGGTCGGCTCGGCCTGCTCGATGGCCGCCGGCGGACTCGCCGAGGTGCTCGGCGGCACGCCGGAACAGGTCGAGAACGCCGCCGAGATCGCCATGGAGCACAACCTCGGCCTCACCTGCGACCCGATCGGCGGCCTGGTGCAGATCCCGTGCATCGAACGCAACGCCGTCGCGTCGATCAAGGCGATCACCGCGGTGCGCATGGCGTTGCGCGGAGACGGTTCGCACTTCGTGTCGCTCGACAAGGTCATCAAGACCATGCGGGACACCGGCAAGGACATGTCGGTGAAGTACAAGGAAACCGCTCGCGGCGGCCTCGCCGTCAACGTCATCGAGTGTTAAACAGGACAAGTTCAGGCGGAGCGCGCGTCTCAACAGCTCATGTGCACTTTCGTGACGCGCGCTCGCTGCCACACTCGGCCTTTGTGTCCACCGCGTACGAACCTCTGAACTCGCAGCACATCGCGAACCCGTACCCGCTGTTCGTGCACCTGCGGGCGAGCGAACCGGTGTTCTTCAGCGAGGAGAACGGGTACTGGGTCGTCAGCCGGTACGAGCACGTCGCGCAGGTGTTGCGGGACCCCATCTTCGTCGCCCGCTCGCACCACCTCGATCCCCAGGTGCGCAAGGCACTTCAGGCCACGTTCTCGCCCCGGCGCATGATCAAGCTGGAACCCCTGGTCCGCGACTTCGCCAACCGCCTGATCGACGGCTTCCCGCGGCACGGGTACGGCGACTTCGTGCAGCTGTTCGCGGACCCGTTCCCCGCCATGGTGATGCGCGTCGCGATCGGCACCCTGTCACCGGAGGAGCAGGAACCGTTGGCGGAGTTCGACATGACCGTCAACGTGCTGGCGCTCGGTCTGCGCTCGTTGCTGGGGGAAAGGCGCCGGCACTGGATCGGTGTCGTCAACGATCCCGCCACGATCCCGTCCGTCATCGAGGAACTGCTGCGCTACGAGGGCCCGATGATGAGCCTTTTCCGTTACGCCACCGAGGACGTGGAGATCGGGGGACACCTGGTACCGGCAGGGGCGAAGGTGCAGCTGCTGCTCGCGGCGGCGAACCGCGACGAAGCCGTGTACCACTGCCCGGAGTCGTTCGACCCGTCGCGGCAGATGCCGAGCGTGCACCTCTCGCTGGGAGCTGGTCAGCACTTCTGCGTCGGCGCGCCGCTCGCACGCATGCAAACCCGTGTGGCGCTTGAACAACTGACGTCCCGGCTGCCCGGACTGCGGCTCGCACCGGGCCAGGAGATCACGTTCCGGCCGGACCTGCGCACGCGCGTGCCGGCCCGGTTGATGGTCGAGTGGTGACCCTGCCTTGTCGTGTCAGCGAGCGTCGTACGCCTGCTGCGCCTGGAGCACGTCCGGCATCCGCGCCTCCAGGTGGTGGATCAGCGCGAGCAACAGCTCGGCCGTCTCCTGCCCGAGCGGCGTCAGGGTGTAGTCGACGCGCGGAGGGTTCGTCGGCTGGGCGTCGCGGTGCACGAGCCCGTCGCGTTCGAGCGCCTGCAGCGTCTGGGACAACATCTTCTCGCTGACCCCGTCGACCCTGCGGCGCAGCTCGTTGAACCGCAGCGGACCGTTCACGAGCGCGCCCATCGTCAGGCTGCCCCACCTGCCGGTGACGTGCTCCAGCGTCGGGCGTGACGGACACGCCTTCGCGAACACGTTGTACTCCACACCTGCATACTAACCGATAGTTAGTGCATTTATGAAGGGCTCTTTTGTCCACCTCAAGTGGACGAAGGGCCCTTCATGCTCAAACGGCAAGGTGGCGTTCTGGCCTTGACCTCGGGAGCGCCTAACCTTGTTGCCTTCGCCGTCATGACCTCGGGCCACGTATGGGACCGTTCGCTCCCGTTTCATCGAGAGGTGAGCCTTGCCTGCTCCGCGTGTCGATCCACATCCATGTGAACGCTGTGGGACAACTACGTGTAACCCGCGCTTCTGCAGTAATGCCTGTCACCTCAGTGGTACCCAGGAACAGCGATCGGCACGGCTGCGCAAGCCGCAACCAACGTGCCCTCAGTGTGGTGTCGGCGCCGTCGTGCGCGGTGCGAAAACGTGTAGCCGACCGTGTTCAGACGCGATGCGCCGTCGTCAGCCCGACCCATGCCGCCGATGTGGTTCACGCGAGCGGGTCGGGCGTCGTCGTGGAGGGCCGTACTGCTCATGGGCATGTTTCAACGAAGACCGGTACGAACGCACTGGCTCGTTCGCCAGGTGGATCACAGCGTGGACCTCGGGTCAGGTCTCAGGGACGACTGAGAACGGGAAGCCCGACGACCGAGTGCGGCAAGCACTCGTGTTCCTTCGCGGACAGCAGTGCGAGGAATGCGGGTGGGCCGAGATCAACCCGACGAGCGGACGAGTTCCACTGCATGTTGACCACGTCACAGGTGACCGACAAAGAAACCAACCGCACGAGGTGCGATTGCTTTGCCCCAACTGCCACTCGTTGACGGCAAACTACCAGCACCTCAACAACCCCAACGTCGCGCCAGTTCGCGCGCGGCAAAGCCGGAGGTATCGAGAAACATGGCTGAGCTCTACTCCAACGGCATCCGTTCAGTCATGACTTCCCCGATCGTCAAGGATAAGCGGCTTTGTCGATTGAATGCGCCAGCGATTTATGGCGCCGTCTTCACGAGCCGCCGCAGCAGGTAGAAGAGGCCGACTGTCAGCAGGAACCCGACCGCGCTGATCATCACGATCTGTTCGACGGTTTCCGCGTGCGACCCCGCGAACACGTAGGCGCCGCAGATCGGCACGGTGCCGATGAGCGTGAACAACATGAAAGTCCGGAACGACACCCGCGACACGCCGGCGGACACCGACACCGTCTCCGCCATCATCGGAATGCCGCGCGCCACGCCGAAGAACCACGGCCCGAACTGCCGGCCCCAGCGCCGCATTTCGGTTAGTTCCTCAATGGTTACAACGCGGCGCACCAACCACGGACCGGCATACCTCCCGAGCGCGTATCCTGCGGCAGAGGAACCCAGGGATCCGATGACCGCGAGTGCCAGCCCGAAGGGCAGGCCGAGTGCCGTTCCCGCCAGCACGATGAGCGGAGTGGACGGCACGGGCAGCAGCACGTCCACGACGAGCAGGGCGAAGATCGCCACCGCCGCCCACACCGGGTCGATGCCGCGCACCCACGCCACGACTCCTTCGAAGTCGATGAGGTCGAGCGCCTCGAACACGAGCCAGCTCAGCAGCACGAACGCGAGCACGACGAACGGAATCCACTTCCACCGAACGCCCGTCTCATAACTCATCGGGTGATGGTCGCCCACCTCGATGCGCCGGACAATCCGCCAGTGGCGCAGGTTCCGCGAAGGAGACACACATGAGTGACGACCTCGTGCCGTTTCTCGGCCACTGGGTGCTCGATCCCGCGCGCTCCGCGTACACCGGCGGAACCCCGCCCAGGAGCGGCCACTACAACCTGCGCCTCGACGGCGACAGGCTCGTCGTCGACATCGAAGGAGTGCTGGGATCGGGTGATCCCATCCGCACCGGGTACACATTGGACCTGTGGCAGGACACGCCGATGAACGTCGGCAAGGTCGACCGCGTGCGCACGGTCGTCGAGCCGCGGAAGTTCTGCACGATCGCCTTCGCCGGCTCGCAAGCGGTTGCGCGAGCTTGGCGAATCCTCGGCAACCTCAACGAGATGACGATCGTGCAGTCCGCCCCTGACCAGTTCGGAGTGTGGCGCGACGACGTTTCCGTGTACCGCAGGCAGTTCTGACGCCCGGAACTAGCGACTGTCGTGCCGCTCCAGCAGTGCCCGCAACGCCGCCATCTCCGCGGCGAGGGCGGTGCGGCCGGCGTCGGTGATGTGCAGCCACGTCTTGGGGCGCTTGCCCTCGTAGCCCTTCTCCACCTCGACCAGGCCGGCCTGTTCCAGCACGGTGATGTGCCGCGACAGGTTGCCCGCGGTCAGCTCCAGTGCCGACTTCAGGTACGAGAACTCCACCCGTTTCGTCTCGGCCGCGATGGTCAGCACGCCGAGTCGGTGTCGCTGGTGGACGGTGTCGTCCAGGCCCGCCGTGGGGTTCTCGCTCATCGCGCCATCTCTCGGCGCACGGACCCGATGATCCCGCCGACCAGCAGCACGAGCGCGGGCAGGGCGGTGCTCGCGAAGTCTTCCACCGCGTACGGCCAGTAGAAGAAGAACCGGCCGGCCTCGTTCACGAAGAGCACGGTGGCGCTGAAGATCGCCACGGTGACCGTGCACACCACGCTGCGCTCCAGGTAGGCGAGCCCGGCCAGGCCCGCGGCCAGCACGAACATCGGCCCGTACGGGTAGAACGTGACGAAGTGCGCGAGAGCGAACAGAGCGAGCACCGCGAGCGTGAAACGGACACTGCGCACGCGCCACGTCGCCGCCACGATCAGCAGCACGGTGATCGGCAGCGCGATCTGCCAGCCGAGCCGGCCGAAGACCAGCTCGCTCAGCACCGGGACACCGATCAGCGGCAACAGCAGCATGAAGATCGTGACCTGGGCGTAGAGCCTGGTCGGCGTCTCCACCCCGACCTGCGCCGCGCGCCACCGGTACCACCAGACGACCGCGAGATAGCCGCACAGCAGCGCGATGATCCAGTAGATGTCGGCGGCGACGCCCGGCTGGTGGAGGCCGAACACCGGGCCGCTCATCTGGCCGGTCGGGTGCAGCCAGTGGTAGAGCCACGGCTGGTCCGCCGAGCTCCACGAGCACACGGTCGGCTCCACCAGCTCCGGGTTCTGCCCGCCGTCCGCGCACAGCATCGGCCCGTAGAACGGCGTCGCCCCCAGCGTGATCAACCCGAACAGCAGGAACGGCAGCCAGTAGCCGTGCCGGTCGACACGGGCGCGCTTGCGCAGGTCGCCCAGCTCGGCGAGCAGACCTTTCGGATCCTCGGTCATCATCAGTCCCCCAACTGCACTCGACTGCAATCAGGTTTGCATTACAAACCTGATTGGTCAAGCGCGGGGCCGGAACACGGTGACTACGACGCGCAGACCCAGCAGGACGCTGATGATCAGCAGGTTGTAGCCGAGCACCTGGTAGAACCCGATGTCCTGCGACACCTGCGGTCCACCGGACGCGCCGAGCAGCAGCACCGACATCACCCCGGCGGCCGCGCCCAGCGCCGTGAGCATCACCTGGTGCAGCAGGCCGGTGATGAACGACCGGTCGCGCTCGTCGGCGAAGAGCCGCATCGACATGCTCAGCCGGCCCTGCTCCATCGCGCCGGTGATCCGGTCGATCCGGCGCGGCAGGCGGCGCAGCATCGGCAGCACGGCCTGGAGCTCCTCGGCCATCGTGCGCTTCACCGACTCCGGCGTCAGGCGTTCGGAGATCTGCTCGGTCGCGAACGCCCGCGACTCCACCACGATGTTGAAGCCCGGCGCGAGCACGCCCAGGGTGCCTTCCAACGTCGCCAGCGCACGGAACACCGCCGCGATCTCCGGCGGGACGCTCAGCCCGAACCGCGACACGATGAGGAACAGGTCGCCGAACATCTCGACGTCCGGACGCATGCCCGCGCCCAGGTGCCGGGCCATGAACTGGCCGAGCGTGCGCTCCAGCCGTTGCTCGTCGATCTCCTCCGGGCGTGAGGTCAGCTCCAGCAACGCGTCCGTCAGCCCGGCGGGATCGCTGCGGTCGATCGCCAGCAGCAGCCGTTGCAACGCCGAGCGCAGCGCGGAGTCGATCCGGCCGACCGATCCGAAGTCGAGCAGCCCGAGCCGGCCGTCCGACAGCAGGAACACGTTGCCGGGGTGCGGATCCGCGTGGAAGACGCCGTCCAGCATCACCTGGCGCAGCACGAACCGCAGCAGCGTCCGGGCCAGGCCCTCGTCCTCGATCGCGCCCTTGAGCGGCACGCCGTCGAGCCGGTCCATCACCAGCACGCGCGGAGTCGACATGTGGACATGTGGCAGGCCGACCGAGGCATCGGCGGTCGCGGACACGGCCGCGATGTTGCGCGCCTCCACCCGGAAGTCCAGCTCCTCGCGCAGCGCCGCCGCGAACCCGGCCGCGAGGTCCCGCACCCCCAGCGCCGAACCCCACCGCGTGCGCTGCAACGTCTCCGCCAGGCGCGACACGATGTCCAGGTCGCCCTCGGCCACCGCCCGCACGTCCGGCCGCTGCACCTTCACCACGACCTCGGCGCCGGTCTTCAGCACGGCCTTGTGCACCTGCGCGATCGACGCGGCGGCCAGCGGCGTCTCGTCCACCGACGCGAACTGGTCGAGCCCGATCTCCGCCTCCAGCACCGCGCGGACGTTCTTCCACGGCGCGGGCGGCACCTTGTCCTGCAGCAGGCTGAGCTCGTCGACGAAGTCGGGTGGCAGCAGGTCCGATCGCGTGGACAGCACCTGACCGAGCTTCACGAAGGTCACGCCGGCGTCCTGCAACGCGAGCCGCAGCGACCGCGCGAGCCCCTCACCGGACCGTTCGCGGCCGCGCAGGTACGGGCCCAGGCCGTGACGGAAGGCGATCGCGGTGATGCGCGAGTAGCGCCGGGTGCGCTTGATGCGGCGGCGCAGCATGCCCCACCACTCCGTCGGCGGAGGGATCGAGCCGGTGGGCACGATGATCTCCGCGAACGCCAGCACGCCGATCACCGCGAGGATCGCGAGCCCCAGCTGGAGGGTGGCGAGGCCTGCCGACGGCTCGACGGTGGTCTCACCGAAGGCGCTCGACGCGATCGACATGGCCAGCAGGCACGCCAGCGCCGTGCGGATCAGGCCGATCCGCAGGCCGAGAATCCGGCGCGCGGCCAGCGCCATGCCCATGACCAGCACCAGGAACGTGATCGGGAAGCCGATCGTGTAGACGAGGAAGTCCCCCATGATCGAAGCCTAGACACGGGTCTTGACTCAGGCAGACCGGTCACGAAAGATCCGATGAATCGCCGCCCGCGTGGACCTGACCGCACACTGAAGTGAGGTGCCCAAACGTGGTCGAACTCAACCGGCGCACGCTGATCGGAGGCGCGTTGGCCGGGGTAGCGGGCAGTGCGCTGCTCCCTGGCATCGCGTCCGCGGGTGACGATTTCAACTGGCGTGACTTCGTCGGGTCATCGGATCTCATCTGGAAAAAGATGCCCGCCACCTGGTTCGAGGGCCCGTACCTCGGCAACGGATACCTGGGTTCCGGCATCTACGCCGAACCCGGGGCGAACGCCATCAGATTCAACGTCCAGCACTCCCAGGTGCAGGACCACCGGCCGGAGTTCGGGGCGCTGTTCGGCCTCGCCCGGCTGCCCATCGGCTACTTCACGCTCGAACCCGTCGGCGCGATCACCGGCGTCGACCTGCGCATGGACCTGTGGAACGCCGAGCTCACCGGCACGATCACCACCGCTGCCGGAAGCTTGCGGATAAGAGCGTTCATCCACACCAAGCGCGACCTCTACGCGATCGACATCCAGGCCAGCGAGGGCGAGCGCGCGTTCAAGTGGGTCTTCCACCCGCTCAAGGCGATCAGCCCGCGGGTCGACCCGAAGTGGAACCGCCCGGCCCCCGCCGGCTTCACCGACAATCCGCCGGTGCAGCTGACGAGTTCTGGTGACGTGCAGCTCGCGGTGCAGCCGTTGAACGCCGGTGGTGAGCACGTGACGGCGTGGCGCGAGGTCACCCGCGGCACCCGGCGCACGCTGTTCACGAGCGTTGCCTGGTCGCATCCTCGGAAAACCGCTGTGCGCAAGGCGATCGGCAACGTCCGGTGCGGTTCGATCGAGGGCCTCGCGGTCGACCACCGGCTGTGGTGGCACGACTTCTACCGCAAGAGCTTCCTGTCCATTCCGGACAAGCGGCTGCAGGCGTTCTACTGGATCCAGCTCTACAAGTTCGCCTCCGCGGCCCGCAAGGAGGCGCCCGCGATCGCGACCTGCGGGCCGTGGCTGGAGAACACGCCGTGGCCGAACACGTGGTGGAACCTCAACGTGCAGCTGGAGTACTGGCTGATCCACGGCTCCAACCACGTCGACTTCGACGCCGTCACGTACTCGGTCGACCGGTACCGCGACGTGCTCGTCGAACAGGTGCCGGCCGAGTACCGGCACGACTCCGCGGGCATCCCGCGCACCACCGACACCGTGCTCAACAACGGCGCGGGCATCGGCAACTCCGGTTACGGCGTGGGCATTCCCGGCAAGGACGTGCCGACGCCCGAGGTCGGCAACCTGACCTGGACGCTGCACAACGTCTGGCTCACGTACCGGCACACGATGGACGACCGGGTGCTGCGCAACGTGCTGTTCCCGTTGCTGCGCAGGGCCATCAACTACTACTTCCACTTCCTGACCAAGGGCGCGGACGGCAAGTGGCACCTGCCGATCACGTTCTCGCCCGAGTACGGCGTCAACGCGCCGGACTGCAACTACGACCTCGCGCTGATCCGGTGGGGTTGCCAGACGCTCATCGAGTCCGCGAAGTCGTTGCGCATCAACGATCCTCTCGTCGGCAAGTGGCAGGACACGCTCGCGAACCTCACGCCGTACCCGGTGGACAAGAACGGGTACATGATCGGCGCCGGGGTGCCGTTCGCGAAGTCGCACCGGCACTACTCGCACCTGCTGCAGATCTACCCGCTGTACGAGATCACGTGGGAGGACCCGGCCCAGCGCTCGTTGATCGAGACGTCGCTCAACCACTGGATCAGCTTCGAGGGCGCGCTGCAGGGCTACACGTTCACGGGCGCGGCGTCGATCAGCGCGCAGATGTTGCGCGGTGACAAGGCGGACTTCTACCTCGGCGAGCTGATGCGCCGCTACATCAAGCCGAACACGATGTACCAGGAGTCCGGCCCGGTCATCGAGACGCCGTTGTCGGCGGTGCAGTCGATGTACGACATGCTCTGCCAGAGCTGGGGCGGCGTGATCCGGGTGTTCCCGGCCGTTCCCGCCACCTGGCCGGAGATCTCGCTCGACAACTTCCGGACGCAAGGCGCCTTCCTGCTCTCTGCTTCACGGCAGAAGGGCGCGACGCGGTGGATCAAGCTGCGGTCCGAGGCCGGTGCGCCGTGCGTTGTGCGCACGGACATCAAGGATCCGGTGGTGCGGGACCGCTGGGGTCGTCCGAAGCGTTTTTCGGTGCTGCCCAACGGAGATCTGCGCATTGAGCTGCGGCGCGGCGAAGAGGCCGTCATTCACCGGTCCGGTGACAAGCCGGACTTGAAGGTCGGCCCGGTGATCGGTGCTCCGGCGCCCTCATGGGGTCTGCCCTAGCTCCAGCGGACGACGCCGGCGCGGTCGACGAGCACGAGAGCACCCGTCTCGTCGAACCGCGCGTCGTCCACGCCGGTCTCCCGCTTGAGCACCTCGCCGGTCAACGTCGACGCCGTGGCGGTACCCCCTGAGACAACCGCCACGGCGTCGCTACGGGCATCGGCGCGCACCCGTGCCTCCACGCCGAAGTTCTTGGTCGTGAGCAGCTTTCCGTCCGCCGAGACGGTCACCACCTTGCTGCCGCGCAGGTCGTTCTGGACGATCACCGCGCCGTCCCGGTTGAAGGCGCACTCGCTGCCCGCCTCCAGTTCCGGAATCGGCCGATCGCCTTCCTTCGTGCGCAACGTGGGCGACGGCATCGCGAGGATCACCGCGGCACGATTCGCCGCGGTGCAGCCGAACTCGGTGGCAGCGGTCCACGCACTGCTCTCGTCGAACGCCCAGCCGGACGGCTCGCGAACATAGCGACGCACCTGGACATCGTTCTGCCGCGGGATCATCGCGAGTGCCACCGAGTCGTCGCTCGTGGGTTGCCACGCCGAGGATCCCGCGACCGGGGCGGTGTCGTGCACGGCCGGGCAGCGCTCTTCGCACACGACGGGCGTGTCGGATGCGGGTTTCTCCCAGGCAACTCGGCCGGATCTGTCGACACCACGGATCATGAGCGGAGTTCCGCCGATGACGATCGCGCCGCTGGAGTCCGCGTCGAGCAGGTACCAGGTGTTGGCGCGTTCGGGGCTTTCCGTCCCGGTGCAGCCCGTGAGCGCTGCGGCGAGCAATGCCGCGGTCAGAGCTCTGATCATGACGAGTCTCCTCGGACAGACCGGCTGCGACGCCTGCCGCAGCCGGTCGGGTCAGCGCTGGATCAGATCTTCCTGGTCGACGCGTAGCACTCCGGGTCGAACTGGAAGGGCTCGTCGAACACGGCGCGGAACACGACGTACTCCTCGTAGCCGCCGTACGTGCGCACCTGCTTCGTGTTGGGCGTGTTCTTCCAGACGTTCGGGGGAACCTCGGTGTCGCCGCCGGAGTAGGCGTCCTCACCGCCCGCCTTGATCGTCCAGAACACGTCGCTCTGCGGACCGAGCTGGCCGCCGCTCACCCTGTACGACATGGACGTCCAGACGTGGTACGCCCCGCTGTTGACGTAGTGCGCCTTCGCGTTGAGGGTGTGTCCGTCCTTGACGCAGAAGGCGGTCTCTTCCGCTGCGTGCGCGGCCACGGTCGTGGTGCCGACCGCTGCCAGTGCGATGCCGATCGCGACGGCCGCGTTGCGGATGTTGATGCTTGCCATCGAAGAAGTCCCCTTGTGTCTGTGGAGCAATTGGTTCGTGCACAAGGTGAGATGGCCGTGGCGGCAAGTCTGTTAGTAACGGAACGATAACGTCATCGGAGGCGGGCGGTCTGGCTGCTCGCGTAGCAGTCGGTCTCGGACGGATGCGGGCTGCGGCAGACCTTCGCGCGGGCGAGGAAGGTGTGCCGGGCGTCGGAACCGTCGATCTTGGGGCTCCAGCAGGTGGTCTGGCCGGCCTTCACGAAACCGCTGCCGCCGTCTTCGGTCCTCCAGCAGGTGTACGCACCGACGTACTTGCCGTCGGTCCAGAGCTCCAGATAGGCGTTGGCCCAGGTGCCCTCGGGAAGCGGTGCGTGCAGCACGACGTAGGCCCAGTACTTCTGTGCGCTGTCCCGGCAGAGTTGGACCGACCCGAGATCAGTCCCTTCCGGTTGCTGCTTCACGAGATTCGCCGATTGGTACTTGCCGCTGCCCTGGGTGTGCTGGCAGTTGGCCAGTGTGCCGCGCGGTGCCGCCGGCGGGGTCTGGGACGGTGGCGGAGGGACGGCCGGGTTGCTCGTCTGCGTGCGCTCGCTGGTCTCGCTGGTAGGCGGAACCTTCTTGTCTGCCAGCGGAATCGCGGACGCACTCGGCGATGCGCTCGTGGATTCGGGGGCAGGGGTGGTCGTCGACGTGATGGTCACCGTCGTCTGAGCCACGGGTGTCTGCGTCGCAGGTGCCCAACGCAGGGCCGTGAAGCCTGCCAGCGCGAGCACACCGATGAACGCCGCCACGAGTACCGCGGAGGCCCGGATTCGCTTGTGTGGCGCGGGGATCCGGCTGTGGTTGAGCAGGCCGTCGAGTGCCTCGGCGAAAGCGGCGGCACTTGGCCACCGGTCGTCCGGGTTCGCCGTCAACGCCCGCAGGAGCACCGTGTCGGTGCCTTCCGGCAGGCCGGGGCGCAGGCTGCTGGGCGGTGCGGGCGGCTGGCTCGGCGTGCGGCCGGTCAGCGCGTGGTAGATGGTGGCGCCCGCTCCGTAGACGTCGGCTCGCTCGTCGAGCACGCGTTCTGGATCGTCCTGTTCCGGCGCCATGTAGCCGGCGGTGCCGACCGGCAGCGTGAACCGCGAACCCTGGGACAGCTCGCGCGAGAGGCCCAGGTCGGCGACGAGCAGTGAGGGTTCGCCGGAGCCGGAGCGGAACAGCACGTTGGACGGTTTGACGTCTCGGTGCAGCACGCCCGCGGTGTGCAGGTCCTCCACGCCCAACGCGAGCTCGACGCCGTACCGCAGTGCCTGCTCGACCGGCAGCGGGCCGTCCTGAAGCCGGTCGGCGAGGCTGCCGCCGTCGGCGTACGTCATCACGAAATAGGGGCGGCCGTCCGGCAGTTCGTCGATGTCGAACACCTCGACGACGCGGTGCGAGCGGGTGCGGCGCAGCACCCGTGCCTCCTGCTCGAAGCGCTGCCGGACGTCGAGCCGCTCCGCCCAGTTCTCGGCGAGGACCTTGATCGCCACCCGGTCGTGCAGCCGCTCGTCCTCGGCGAGCCAGACGACGGCGAACGCACCCGTCCCGAGCAGGGCGTGCACGGGGTAGCGACCGATCTTCGAAGGTCTTCGCACGTGCCTATGATGGCCGAACAGCGCTGGTGCAAATGGGGGTTTGGGTGATCCCGGTCGAGGTGGACGCCGTCGCCACGCGCGCGGCGGCGGGGGACGGGCAGGCACTCGACGAGCTGCTGAGGCTGATCCAGCCGTCGGTGCTGCGGCGGTGCGGGGCACTGCTGGCCCATCGCGCGGACGCCGAGGAAGCCTGCCAGGACGCGTTGCTGCAGGTGGCCCGCTCGGTGCACACCTTCGAGGGGCGCGCCGCGTTCACGACCTGGTTGCACGTCGTCGTGTCGAACTGCGTGCGGGAGACATACCGGTCGTTGCGCAGGCGGGCGGCCGACGTCACACCTGACGAGGTGCTCGCGGAACGGCCGGATCCGCGCACCACGAGCGTGATCGCCGGGGCGCGCATCGACGTGCTGGACGCGGTGGAACGCCTGGAACAGTTCAATCCGGACCTGGCGGCGGCGTTCGTGCTGCGCGACTTCGCCGACCTGGAGTACGGCGACATCGCCGCGCGCCTGGGCGTGTCCGTGAGCACTGCTCGGTTCCGGATCCACGAGGGGCGCAAGTTCGTGCGCGGCCGCCTCAACGACAGTGCTTCTCGTTAGCACTGCTCGTTAACAGCGAGGAAGAAACGCCACCGGTGCTCCAGCGCGACGGCGGTGCGCTGGAACACCGGTGACGCGGTCTAGAAGTCGAAAACCTTGCCCGTCTTGACGAGCATCAGGCAGCGGTTGGAGTACACCTCTTCGAAGACGACCTTCTTCCCGCGCCACTTGCCGCGCAGGGTCGCCTTCGTCGGGTTGAGCTCCATCGTGCAGGCCGCGTCGGGGTTCTCGATCTTGGTGAAGTCGCCCTCGTGCGGTGTGAGGGCGGCGCACGCTTCCTTGGCGTGCTTGTGCAGGCCGCCTGCGGGTTCGCAGTTCAGCTGCGTGGTGCCGAGCGTGCCCATCTCCGACCGCGTCGACAGCACCAGGCCGCTCGCGGGAAGAGGCGCTGACAGTGGTGCCGCTTGGGCCGTCGCGGGGACGAGCGGCGTTGCGAGCGCGAGGCAGGCAAACAGAAGTCGGGTCCTTGCCATGCCAACAGAGTGGCGCGGCAAGGACCCGGAATTCCAATCAACTCAGCGGTAACACCAGATCGTGTAAACCGCCTTAACTCGGTGCAACTAGACGGTCGTGAGTTCCGTCCCGGCCAGTGCCGCGGCGACCTGCTTACCCACCGCTGCCATGCCACTGGCATTCGGGTGAACCGGGAACGCCAGACTGGTCGGGATGATGCCCTCGACCCACTTCGTCCACGGCGCCGCGCACGTGTCGCGGCCGAGGCTGATGTCGTACGGGTTCACGAAAGAGGCACCGGCGGCCTTGGCCTGGGCGCCGAGCATTCCGTTGAGCTGTTTCTGCACGTTGTCGAGATACGGGACGTCGCCCTTCGAGATGGGCACGATCGGCCAGCAGCCCTGCGACGGTGGCAGGATCCGCAGGTAGCCGACGACGACGATCTTGGCGTTGGGGGAGCGCTGCTTGATGCCCTTCAGGACCTCGGCGACCTTCGGGGCGGTGGCGGCGACGCGCTGGGCCAGTTCGTCGCCGTAGTTCGCCTTGCAGGGTGCGCCGTGCGGGTCGAGGACGCTCTTGCCGGCGCAGGTCAGGATGATGTCCATGAAGCCGATGTCGTTGCCGCCGATGGACAACGTCACCAGGTCGGTGTCCGGCTTCAGCGCGGACAGCTGCGGCACGGACTGACCAGGGATGCCGCTCTGCACGCCGGCCATGTCCTTGGTCTGCGCGCCACCGCAGGAGATGTCGGTGAAGTTGGCGATGCCGAGCTTCCTGGCGATGACCGACGGGTAGTTCTGCGTCGACTTGAAACAGCTCAGCGGATCAAGCCGTTGCAGCGGGATGAACGGTCCGGAGACGAACGAGTCGCCTAGTGAGACGTAGTTCCGATACTTCGGCGCGGCGGTGGCGGAGGGGACGAGAAGTGCCGCGATCAGGGCGGTGAGCAGGGAAACAACAGTCACTCGGCGCGTCATTGCTACCTCGTTACTGAAGAGTAGGAACGTAGGACGAAGGGTGACCGGGCCATTGCGCAGTGTCAATCCCTCGACCAGGCTGGAACGATGACGGGGGTACGCAAAGTAGCTGTGGCATCCGCGGTCGGTAACACGATCGAGCTGTACGACTTCCTGCTCTACGGCACGGCCTCGGCGCTTGTGTTCGACAAGATCTTCTTCCCGCAGTTCGACTCGCGCGTGGGCGTGCTGCTGGCGTTCGCGACGTTCGGTGCGGGCTTCCTCGCGCGACCGTTGGGCGGCGCGGTGATCGGGCACCTCGGCGACCGGATCGGGCGGCGCTCGATGCTGGTCCTGACGTTGTCCGTGACCGGCCTGTCGACGGCGTTGATCGGGCTGCTCCCGACCTATGCACAGGTCGGGATCCTCGCGCCGCTGTTGTTGGTCCTGCTGCGACTCGTGCAGGGCTTCTTCATGGGCGGCGAGCAGGGTGGCGCGTCGCTGATGGCGGTCGAGCACGCGCCCGCGGGCCGTTGGGGCTGGTACGGGAGCTGGGTGTTCATCGGCTCGCCGGTCGGGCTCGTGCTGGCGAACCTGGCGATGTACCTGTCGTCGCGCGCGTCCGGGCCGGAGTTCTTGAGCTGGGGCTGGCGGGTGCCGTTCCTGTTCTCGATCGTGCTGGTCGGGATCGGTCTCTATATCCGGTTGCGCGTCACGGAGTCGCCGCGGTTCGCCTCGGTCGAGAAGTCCCGGCTGCCGATCGCCGAGGTCCTGCGCACCCGGTGGCGCGTGGTGCTGCTGGGTGCCGGCGTGAACCTGGGCTTCACGATCTTCATCTACGTGCTGAGCGTGTTCATGATCGGGTATGGGCGCACCGCGTTGAAGATCTCCGCCGACGACCTGCTGATCGCGACCGTCGTCGGCTCCTTCGCCCAGGTGATCGCGGTGCCGGCGTTCGCGTGGCTCTCGGACCGGGTCGGCCGGTTGCCGGTGATGTTCGGTGGCGCGGTCTTCCAGGCGGCGTTCGCGTTCCCGTTGTTCTGGCTCACGGACTCGGGCTGGTTCACGTTCGCGATGGTGCTCGGTTTCGTGGGCTCGGCGGCGTTGTTCGGCCCGTCCGCCGCGTACTTCGCCGAGCTGTTCCGCACTCGCGTGCGCTACAGCGGCGTGGCTTTGAGCTTCCAGCTCGGCGCCGTACTGGGTGGCGGGCTGGCGCCGTTGGTCGCGCAGTCGTTGCTGCGCACCGGAACCTGGGCGATCGCGGTGTACCTGATTGCCGGTGCCGTGCTGTCCGGCGTGTGCCTGCTGGTGATCGGCTCAGCACACGAGGCGGAGCCGGCGGGAGGCGAGTCCGACGCTGAGCCGCTGACCCCAGCCCAGGCGTAGCGCGTCGCTCTCGATGCCGTCGCCGAACGCCACCAGCCCGTCGGACTCCACGTCGATGTGGAGGCTTTCGCTGGTGATCTCGCCTTCGGTGTGCTCGATGCCGGTGCTCGGCGACGGCCACGCCTCCCTCACGAACCAGACGAGCCTGTGCTCGGTGGGGGCGGGGAGTCGTATCGCGCTGTGGCGTTCGCGATGGGCTGACGAGCACCAGCCCGTCGCGCCGGTGCCGCTGCCGATCAGGATGCCGGACGACGCCTGCCGTTCTGCGTGTATCCGGTACCGGCTGGTCTGGTGGCTCGGGTGGCCGACGTAGATCTCGTTGAGCGCACGCAGGGTCTGACCGTCGTCGGTCCTCGCCTCGACCATCGTGCGGTCTTCGGTGTTGTTGGTGCTGTGCAAGAGTTCTTTGGCGTCCTGAGGGGCGTGCTTGGCGAGCACGCCGCGCTCCGGGTTGATGCCGATCACGGGCTGGCCGTCGAGGTACTTCGCGACGTTCGCGACCAGCCCGTCCTGCCCGACGATGACGACTACGTCCTCGGGCGCGAACAGGAACCGCGACAGGTCTTCCCTCTCGACCACGCCACGGCGCCAGTCCAGCGGGATTGCGGCGCCGACCTCTCCCAACGCTTTGCGGGTCTGCTGGTCACGGTCCACCACCTCGGTGAGGGTTCTGTTGCGGGACTTCAGGAAGAACTCGACCTGGCCTCTGGTGCCGTGTCGTGCCAGCAACTCTGTCAGCTCGGTGCGTCTGTGCACCAGCACAATTCTCGGGGCGAGGCTCATTCCGCCAGCTTTCGCAGGACCGGGGCGAGCATGTCCGGGGTGATGGTGATGCTGCCGATCTCCGGAAGGTGGCCCGCGAGTTCCTTGGCTGCCATCGCCAGGAGGGTTCCTTGGGGGATCTCCTTGTAGGCCTCCAGGCGCGCCTTCTCGCCGGCTGCTTCGGCTTCGGCCAGCTTGCGGATGCCCTCGGCCTTGGTGTCGTCGTAGATTCGGCTCGACCTTGCGTGGTCTTCGGCCTTCTTCAGGGCGTTGGCTCCCTTTTGGACTACCAGGAGCTCTTCGCGCTTCGCCAGCTCGATCTGGTTCTGGAGCTCGTTCTCGCTGATCGCTCGCTCGCGTTCTACTGCCAGGGCACGGCGTTCGTAGGTGGCCTTGTCGGCTTCCTGCTGGACTCTTTCTCTGATGGTGGTTTGCAGGGCCTTCTCCATGTCCGCGTCTGGACGGATGGCCACTACGCGGACGTCGATGATGTCCAGGCCGATGTGTTCGGCGGTCAGGTTCGTGCTGACTGCCTCCTTCACGCGTTCTACGCCGGTGCGCAGGGCCGTTTCCAGGTCGATGGTGGCTAGGACTTTGAGAGCCAGTTGCTGGGCTCGTTCGGTGAGCATGCTCGCCACCTGGCTCAGCGGGTCCTGGCGCCAGGTGCCGGTGTCCGGGTCGATCGAGAAGTCGATCCGTGCTGTTGTGGTTTCCGGGTCGGTGCAGCGGTAGGTGACGGTCAGCTGGACGGTCACCTGCTGGTAGTCCTCGGTGCGGGCGTGGAAGAGGGTGGGGAGTTCTCGGTCGTCCACCGGTACCTCGCTCAGGACTGCTGTTCTTGGGCGGAACCAGAAGCTTTGGCCGGTGCCCTCGTGGATCAGCTTGCCCTTGCGGACGTGTCTGATGTGGACCGTGGGGGCTCCCCGCAGGTGGCGGAGGCCTGGGTAGCTGCTGATGTCGGCCATGTCGGTGGCTCCTTGTTGTCGGGCCGCCGGCGGGTGGTCGGCGGACTTATCGTCGTCTTGACGATAAGTCTATGCTCAGGGGTGTGTACTCGCCAAGTGATTTCCCTCCCTTCGCTGTCACGGTCGACCTCGTGGTGCTGACCGTGAGGGCTGATGCGCTGTGTGCACTGCTGGTTCGGCGGGGGGAGGCACCGTTTCGGGGGCGGTGGGCGTTGCCTGGAGGGTTCGTTCAGGTGGCTGAGTCGGTGGATGACGCGGCTGTGCGGGAGCTTGGTGAGGAGACCGGGGTGTCTGGGCTGCACCTGGAGCAGCTTGGGACGTACGGGGAGCCTCGGCGGGATCCTCGGATGAGGGTGGTGTCGGTGGCTTACTTGGCGTTGGCGCCTGACTTGCCGGTTCCTGTTGCCGGGACTGACGCGGCTGCGGCCTCTTGGGTTCCGGTGTCGGAGGTTGGGTCACTCGCGTTCGATCACGCGCGGATCCTTGAGGACGGTGTGGAGAGGGCTCGGGCCAAACTGGAGTACACGCCTTTGGGGGCGGAGTTCTGTCCGGCCGAGTTCACGGTGGCCGAGTTGCGGCGGGTGTACGAGATTGTTTGGGGGGTTTCGTTGGATGCCCGGAACTTTCATCGGAAGGTGACCGGGGTGGAGGGGTTGTTGGTTCCCACTGGGGAGAGCACTGCTCGGGACGGGGGGCGGCCTGCTGCGTTGTATCGGCGTGGTTCGGCCGCCGTGTTGTATCCGCCGTTGGTTCGGGCGCCGGTTCAGAGTCCGTAGGTGGTCCCGTCACGAGTCGCGCCAGGAGCTGTGGCACGACTCGTGACGGGACCACGCCACCCGGCCCGTTCGGGAAGAACGGCTCGCCTTCGGCATCGCATAAGAGCAGTCGGCTCACCCGGCACGTAAGGGCGGGGGCGGCAGGGCGGCTCGCCTTCGGCTTCGCGGGATGTGCGTTAGAGCGTGACGGAGTCGCCTGTCGTTGCCGACTGCTTGGCGGCTTCGATCACTTCCAGGCCCGTGACCGCGTCTTGCGGTGAGACCGGAGCCGTTCCGGCTGCTACTGCGGCGTAGAAGTTCTGGTACGCGCCCGGTTCTGTGCGGTGAGGCTTGCCGCCGAGGGTGCCCCAGGCGTCCTCCGGCTCCTCGCCCCAGCCTGGGCCGGCGGGGGTATCGCCTGCCTTCAGGAGTTCTTCCTGGGGGTCCATGCCGTACTTGACGTAGGCGGCGTCGTGGCCCAGCACTCGGAAGCGTGGGCCCAGGTCGGCGGCCAGGGCGCTCATCCAGAGGTGGGAGCGGACGCCGTTTTCGTGGGACAGGGAGAGGAAGACGTCGTCGTCGGCTCGGGCTCCGGGGCGGACGGTGGCGATCTCTGCGTGGACTGAGAGCGGGCGGCCGAACAGGGCTACGGACTGGTCTACCAGGTGGGTGCCCAGGTCGAAGAGGATGCTGCCGAGGTCGGCTGGGTCGCCTGATTCTTTCCAGGAGGACTTGATTTCTGGGCGGTAGCGCTCGAAGCGGGACTCGAAGCGGTGGACCTTGCCCAGGGTGTTGGCGGTGAGGAGGTTCTGGACGGTCAGGAAGTCGCCGTCCCAGCGGCGGTTGTGGAACGGGACGAGCATCAAGCCGCGGGAGGAGGCGATTGAGGCCAGGGCTCTTGCTTCTGCTGCTGAGCCTGCGAAGGGTTTGTCGACTACGACGTTGAGGCCGTGTTCCAGGACCTGGCGGGCGTGGGTTGCGTGGAAGCGGTTCGGGGTGGTGATCACTACCAGGTCGAAGTTGCCTGACCAGACTTCGTCCAGAGAGGACAGGAGGCGGGCGTTGGGGTAGCGCGCTGACACCTCGGCTTGGCGGGCTGGGTTCGAGGTGACCACGGCGGAGAGGGTCAGGCCTGGGGTTGCCTCGATGAACGGGGCGTGGAAGGCCGCCCCACCTAGTCCGTAGCCGACGAGTGCTGTGCGCATGAGGGTCAGCCTAAGCGGTCTCACCTGGTGGACGGGGTGTTGGAGTGCCCGGTGGACCCCTACGTTCGTGGCATGAGCAAGCTGCTGGTCAGTCGGCGCCACGTGGATTACGTGCGCGTCACCAGCATGGCTTGTTGTTGCTCCCGGTGATCTGAGAACCCCCCGGTCAGCCGACAGATGGAGCACAGCCATGTCCTGGTCCTTCGAGACTGCTCAGATTCACGCGGGCGCTGCGCCCGATCCGGCCACTGGTGCTCGTGCCACGCCGATTTATCAGACGACTTCGTACGTGTTCAGGGATGCGCAGCACGGGGAGGATCTTTTTGCGCTGACTGAGGCTGGGCACATCTACACGCGCATCAACAACCCCACGCAGGACGTGTTGGAGCAGCGCGTTGCGGCGCTTGAGGGTGGGGTGGCCGCTGTTGCGTTCGCGTCGGGGCAGGCGGCTGAGACTGCTGCGATCTTGAACCTTGCTCGGGCCGGCGATCATCTGGTGTCCAGTGCGTCGTTGTACGGCGGGACGTACAACCTGTTCCACTACACGTTGCCCAAGCTGGGCATCGAAGTGTCGTTTGTGGATGATCCGGACGACCTTGAGGCGTGGCGGCGGGCGGTCAGGCCCAACACGAAGTTGTTCTTCGGGGAGTCGTTGGCCAATCCGCGCAGCCATGTGCTTGACGTCGAGGGGATTGCGGCGGTCGCGCACGAGAGTGGCATACCGCTGGTCGTCGACAACACGGTGCCCACTCCGTACCTGCTCAAGCCGCTGGAGCACGGCGCGGACATCGTCATCCACTCGGCCACGAAGTACCTGGGAGGTCACGGAACGGCCGTTGCCGGTGTGGTGGTCGACGGAGGGAAGTTCGAGTACGGGGCCGAGAGGTTCCCGGACTTCCATGAGCCGGACCCGAGTTATCACGGGCTGGAGTACTGGCCGGCGTTGGGACATGGGGCGTTTGCGGCGAAGTTGCGGGTGCAGGGGCTCAGGGACACGGGCGCGGCGATTGCGCCGTTGACCAGTTTTCTGGTGATTCAGGGGATTGAGACGTTGTCGCTGCGGATCGAGCGGCACGTGCAGAACGCGCAAGCGCTTGCGGAGTGGTTGGAGGAGCGGGACGAGGTCGAGCGGGTTCACTACGCCGGGTTGCCGTCTTCGCCGTTTTACGAGAGTGCGCGGAAGTACTTGCCCAAGGGGGCGGGTGCGGTGGTCAGTTTTGAGCTCAGGGGTGGGGCTGAGGCCGGGCGGGCGTTCGTGGACGGGACGAGTTTGTTCAGCCACCTGGTGAACATCGGGGACGTGCGGTCGTTGATCGTGCATCCCGCCTCCACCACGCACAGCCAGTTGACGCCGGAGGAGCAGCTCGTCACCGGGGTCACGCCTGGTCTGGTGCGGTTGTCGGTCGGGTTGGAAGGGCTGGAGGACCTCAAGGCTGATCTGGAGGCCGGGTTCCGCGCGGCCAAAGCGGAGTTGTAGTGGGCGGCTGGCGGTTCGGGGATCCGAACGGGCGGCGGAAGTGGTTCAGCCACGCCGAACCGTTCGCGGGACTGCCGGGATTTCAGCTCGCGTATGAGACGTGGGGGACCTTGAACGCGGAGGCCTCCAACGCGGTGCTCGTGCTTCACGCCCTCACCGGTGACAGTCATGTCGCCGGGGGTGTGGAGCCGGGTCACCCGACGCCGGGCTGGTGGGACGCGCTGGTGGGGCCTGGCAGGCCGCTCGACGGGTTCTTCGTGGTGGCGCCGAACGTGTTGGGCGGGTGTCAGGGGAGCACCGGGCCGTGGCAGTACCCGGACTTCCCCGGTCTCACGATTCGTGATCAGGTGCGGGCCGAGGTTCACCTCGCGGACTTCCTCGGGGTCGAGCAGTGGGCGGCTGTGCTGGGCGGTTCGATGGGTGGCATGCGGGCCGTCGAGTGGGCTGTCGGTGAACCGGACCGGGTGAAGTCGTTGCTGTTGCTGGCTACCACGGCGGCGGCGTCCGCGGAGCAGATCGGGCTGGCCAGCGCTCAGCTGCACGCGATCAGGGCGAACTCTGTTGAAGGGCTTGGGGTTGCGCGCCGGATCGCGCACATCAGCTACCGGACCGAGCAGGAGTTGCAGGCCAGGTTCGAGAGAGGGCGGCAAGAGGACGGGCGGTTCGAGGTCGAGTCCTATTTGGACCACCACGCGGCGAAGCTGACCAGGAGGTTCGACTCCGCCAGCTACGTCACGCTGACCGAGGCGATGAACTCGCACGACGTCGGGCGTTCCAGGGGCGGCGTCAAGGCCGCTCTGCGACGGGTCAAGGCGCGCACGTTGGTGGCCGGGGTGGACTCCGACCGGCTCTATCCGCTGGCGCAGCAACGAGAACTGGCGGCGGGCATACCGGGGGCGGACGGCCTGCGGGTGATCGCGTCGCCGTACGGGCACGACGCGTTCCTGATCGAGAGCGAGCAGGTCGGGGCGTTGGTCAGGGAGTTGGTTCCCGTGCGGTCAGGTAGTCGCTGAGCCGTGCGGAGGCCGTGATCATGGCCAGGCCTTGGGCGGTCAGGCGGCGGCGCCAGTCGGTCAGGGTCGCGGTCAGCGTGTCGGTGCTGCGCGCGGTGCGGAGTTGCTGGACCACCAGAGCTATGCGGGCCTACGGATAGCCGCCGCGGCGGAGCAGGTGGGCCAGTTCGGCGGCGCGGACGTCCTCGGCGGTGAAGGTGCGGTAGCCGGTGCGTTCTCGCGACGGCACGAAGATGCCGGCTTCCTCCCGCGCGCGAAGCGTTGCCGGGTGACGTCGGGGCGGTGGGCCAGTTCGCCGATCGAGCGCGGTTCCAGGACCGGTTCGCAGTCGGCCAGGTCGTGGACCGCGCGGCTGACCGAGTTGAGCGTTTCGCGGTCGTGGAGGAGCTGTTCGTGGCGCGCCTGGGTCGAGATGCCGTGCCCGCGGGCTAGGCTGGCTGGACGTACGGTTGAGACTTTAGAACAGAAGTACGTGTAAAGCGCGCCAAAGTCTCAACGGACGTTTCAATGTTACGGTTGAACCACATGAGCCAGGACATTCGTGAGTTCATCAGCCCCTTCACCGAGATCTTGGCGTTCGGCGAGCCGACGCACCTGGAGCACGCCCACACCTGGATCCGCAACGAGCTGTTCGAGCAGCTGGCCGCGCTGGGCTACCGGTCGATCGCACTCGAGAGCTGCCGCGTCCGGGGCACCGCGGTCAACGACTTCGTCCAGCACGGCATGGGCGACCTCGACACGGTCGTGAAGGAAGGCTTCTCGCACACGTTCGGGGAGAACTGGCCCGCCAACCGCGAGCTGGTCGCCTGGATGCGCGAGTACAACGAAGGCAAGCCGAAAGAGGACCGGCTGGCGTTCTACGGCTTCGACTTCCAGACCGAGACGTCCAGCGCGCCCAGCCCGCGGCCGTACCTGGAGCACGCGCGTGACTACCTCGGCGAGGACGTCGATCTGAGCACCGACGACGAGAAGTGGAGCCGGGACGAGGCCGTCATGGACCTCACCCGGTCGCCGGGCAAGTCGGAGGAGGCGATCAGGTTCCGGGAGATCGGCACCGGCATGCTCAGGCGGCTGCACAAGCGCATGCCCGAGCTGGTCGCCGACACGTCGTACGAGGAGTGGAACGCCGCCGAGCTGCACCTGACGGCCGGGCTGAGCCTGCTCCGGTACCACCGGGAGTGTGCGGAGCCCAACCCCCTCGGCGTGCGCCTCAACCGGCTGTGCCAGATGCGTGACGGGGTGATGGCGCGGAACCTGCTGGAGATCCGCCGGCTGGAGGCGGGCAGGGGACCGACGTTCGTCCACGCGCACAACGCCCACCTGCAGCGCACGAACAGCAGCATGGAGATGGCGGGCGAGCGGATCGAGTGGTTCTCCGCGGGCGCGCTCGTGGCACCGGTGCTGGGTGATCAGTACACGGTCATCGGAGGCGCTCTCGGCCGCAACGACAGCTTCGGACTGGGTGAACCGGACAGAGACACCCTGGAAGGCTCACTGCAGAGCCGGTTCACCACCTGGGGCATCACCGAGGACAAGCCGCAGGGCAAGACCAGGGAGGACGCGAAGCAGGTGTGGGCGTACTTCCCGCTTGATCAGCATCTGATGGCCGGAGTGGACGCGCTGCTGCACGTCAGGGTTGGTCGTCCAGTGACGCGGTGATCCACGGCGCGACGGGCAGGTCGCGCGTCTCGCACTCGATCGCCAGCTTCAGGGTCCACCGCAGGGCTTGTAAAACGACCGTCGCGAGCTCCTGCGGTTGCCCGTTGGCCAGCGCGATCTCGATCTGCTCGGAGGCCGCGTCCTGGTCGCCGTGCACCTCGGCCAGCAACGCGCGGATCGCCGTGCGCACGGGCGGGTCCGCGTCGTCGATCTGGACCTCGCGGCCCTCCTCGTCGAAGACCTGCATCTTCACCGGTGTGGCACCGCCGGAGCCGAGCGCGCCGACCATGCTGCTGCACTCGGCGAACAGCAGCAACACGAGCTCGCGGATCTCCTCGTTGCCCTCTGGCGACCCGCTGAGGTAGCCGGTCACGAGATCCACCGCCACAGCGTCCTCACCGGCCCTGGCGGCAGCCAGCGCCTCGCCGGCCACGGCGGTCAGCCGTGCCCAGCGATCTGGATCCTGTGGTGGTCTCACTGGTACTGCCTACCGCGCCGTGTGACGCATTCGCAATGCCCCATCTTGATCAGAGTGCTACCCGGGTATGTCACTCCGCAGGTCAATGTGGGAATCAACGGATCCACCTAGCATCGGGTCGTGTTTCGCACGCTGTACCGAACGTTCGTCGGCCCTGACCGCACGCGGGTGCTCGTCACCGCGCTCGGCCGGTTCCGCGTCCCCTTCCACGCCGCGCTGATCATCTACGGGTTCGTCTTCGCGATCGTCGGCAGCGTCCAGTACGCGGATCACGAGCAGCCGGTCGGCTGGTGGCCGGCCGTGTTCGCCTCGATGCTCGTGCCGTACGTGCTGCTGATCTGGTCGCCGCTCTACGCGTGGCGGCTGTCCGCGGCGGCGTTCTGGCCCGTTGCGGGGCTGATGGACTGGACGGGCGTTCCGTCCTTCCAGTACTGGGCCGCGCTGCCGTTGATCGTGCTGGTCGCGGCCTTCTACTCGGGCGGGATCGTCATCACCGTCGCGCTGGTCAGCATGCTGGTGGTCGCGAACTCCGACGGCGTCAACGCGGGGATGGCGTTCGCCGTGCCGATGGTCATGGCTGTCGTTTATCTGTTCGGCGCGCGCGGACGTGCGGAGAAGCGCCTCGAAGAAGAACAGAACGCCAAAGCCGCGTTGGAAGAACGAGCCCGCATCGCGCGCGAGATGCACGACGTCGTGGCGCACCACATGTCGATGGTCGTCGTCAGGTGCGAGACCGCGCCCTACCGCCTCAAGGGACTGAGCGAGGAGGCCGAGCAGGAGTTCGCGGAACTCGGCACGGCCGCGCGTGAAGCCATCACCGACATGCAACGGCTGCTGGGCGTGCTCAGGACCAACGGCGACGCTCCCGAACGTGAACCGCAGCCCGGCATCAGCCGTATTCCGGAGTTGGCGAGGCCCGGCGACGAGGCCGAGGTCGACGTGGACGACGTGCCGGAGGCGGTCGGGCTGACCGCGTACCGGATCGTCCAGGAGGCGCTCACGAACGCGACCAGGCATGCACCTGGCTCGAAGGCGTCCGTCCACGTGCACAAGAACGACGACCAACTCGACGTGCTGGTCATCAACACCGCCGGTGGACCGTCCATGGGCGGTGGCAGCGGGCAGGGCCTGGTAGGCATGCGTGAGCGCGTCGCGGTGCACGGTGGGACGCTGACCGTGAAGTCGACGGAAGACGGCGGGTTCATGGTGCGCGCCAGGATTCCCTTGGGGGACAAGTGATCAGGGTGGTCGTGGTCGACGACCAGGAGATGGTGCGCGAGGGTTTCTCCGCGCTGCTCAACGCCCAGGACGACATCGAGGTGATCGGCTCCGCGGGCAACGGTGTGGAAGGCGTCGCCCTCGCGCGCGGCGTCAAGCCCGACGTCGTGCTGATGGACGTCCGCATGCCCGAGATGGACGGCCTCACCGCGACCCGCCTGCTGCTCAACGGATCGGTCGAGACCAAGGTCCTCGTGCTCACCACGTTCGACCTCGACGACTACGTCTACGAGGCGCTGGTGGCCGGCGCGAGCGGGTTCCTGCTCAAGCACGCGCCCGCCCGTGAGCTGCTCAACGCCGTCCGCGTGGTGGCCGCCGGCGAAGCACTGCTGGCGCCGTCGATCACGAAACGCCTGATCGAGGACTTCGTGAAGTCCCGCCGCACCGAACGCGTGCGGCCCGCCCAGCTCGAGGTGCTGACCGAACGCGAGACCGAGATCCTCGTGCTGATCGCGCAGGGCATGTCGAACACCGAGATCGCCGCGCACCTCGTCCTCGCCGAGCAGACGGTCAAGACGCACGTGAGCCGCGTGCTCACCAAGCTGGGGTTGCGGGATCGGGCCCAGGCCGTCATCGCGGCCTACGAGAGCGGCCTCGTAGTACCGGGGTAGCAGCGGTAAAACGGCACGTCAGAGGGATGATCGGCGACCCGTCGTCCTCCTAGCTTCGGTTCATGCGCCGAGCTGTCCTGTTCCTCCTGCTGATCGCCGTTCCCGCGGTCTCGCCGTCGATCGCCGAATGGCGTGCCGACGTCGGCCGCCGGGTCGCGATCGTCGGTGACCTCGCCACCGCACGTGATGTCGTGGTCGTGGTGCCGGGGTCCGACGTGGACGTCGACCGGTTCGACCGGACGGTCGGGAGGATGGCGACGAACCTCTACGAACAGGCTGGGCGTGCCGATCTCGCGGTGGTCGCGTGGCTCGGTTACCGCACGCCGCAGGGGCTCGGCGTGGACGCGGCCACAGGCGGGCTTGCCCGCCAGGGAGCTGCCGCGCTCGTGGAGTTCGTGCGGGCCTTGCAGACCAACGCGCGCATCCACGTCTTCGGGCACAGCTACGGGTCTGTGGTGGTGGCGCTGGCGGCGCACGAGCTGGAGGTGGACGACATCGTGTTCACCGGGAGTCCTGGGGTGCGGGCGGATTCGGTGTCGGAGCTGGGGACGCGGGCGAAGGTCTGGGCGCTGCGGTCCAGCGGTGACTGGATGCGGTTCGTGCCCAGCGTGCGGCTGTTCGATCTGGGGCACGGCACCGATCCGGCTTCGGCCGGCTTTGGCGCCACGGTGTTGCGGTTCGAGGGCGGGAAGCACGACACCTACTACGAACCAGGTAGCGCAACGCTCAGCGCGCTCGTCCAGATCGCGACGGGGGAAGAGCAGTGATGGGGGAAATGAACATGTGTAGGAATCCATTTGTGGACGCCGTGCGAGCCATCGCCGTCGTCACCGTCGTACTCGGTCATTGGCTGGTGACCGCGCTGGTGGACACGCCCACCGGTATGTACATCGACAGTCCGCTCAAGCACTTACCCGGCCTCACACCGGTTTCGTGGGTCCTGCAGACGCTCGGCCTGTTCTTCTTCGTGGGCGGCTATGCGGCCGCGCACTCGAAGACGCCGTTCTTCGTGAGGCTGAAGCAACTCGCAACGCCCACGTTGCTGATGCTCGGCGCCTGGGCCGCTGTCCTCTTCGGACTGATGATGCGCGGAGTCGACCAGGGCACCGCCTACAACATCGGCTATCTGGTCACGACGCCGTTGTGGTTCCTCGGCGTGTATCTGGTTCTGCTGGCGATGAAACCTTTGGTGCGCAAGCTGGACGAGTACTCGTGGGGTGTGCTCGTCCCGATCGCGCTGGTGCTCGTGGTGCCGTACGCGGTGTGGTGGGCGGCTTGGCAGCTCGGCTACTCGTTGGCGCGCAGGAGGATTCCTGGTCCGCCGCTGCTCGCAGTCGGAGTGGTCGGCTACGCGATGCTGACGACGTTCGGCGGTTACCCGACGTCCGCGGTCGGCATCCCCGGCGAGGCCGTCTCGAACCTGAACCCGCCGAACTACGCCACGCTGGCGTTGGCACTGGCGCAGATCGGCCTGGTGCTCACGATCGCACCGCTGCTGACCCGGATCGGCACGACGAAACCCGTGCTGTGGCTGAACAAGCGGGCGCTGGGGATCTTCCTGACGCACCAGAGCGCGTTGATCACCGTGACGCTGGCGCTCAGCGCGTGGGGGCCGTTGCCGGGACTCCAACTGCCACCAGATCATCCGGGCTGGGTGTGGCAACGACTGCTGTGGCTGCCGGTGTGCGCGGCCGTGACCTGGGGATGGCTCCGAGCACTGCGAGGGCGATCGCCGCGGCGTGCAGCACCACCACCGGCGGAGTCGGATCCAGCGCCAGCATCGGTGGAACGCACGCCAGCGCCGTGAGCAGCCACGGCAACCGGGTGTCGCAGCTGCCGGTGCGGGCGGTGTGGATCAGGTACCAGCCGAGCAGCAGGTGGATGAGGTTCTGCAGCGGGTCCACCGGCAGCAGCACCAGCACCCCTTCGCCGAGGAACCCGCTCACCACGAACCCGAGCACGCCCAGCGTCCCGAACACCACGCCCATCGCGGTCGCGAGCCGGGTCCGGTGCGACTCGTGCGAGAGCCGGGGGAACCGGACCTTCCGCGCCTCGAACCGGTGGAACAGCAGAACCAGCGGCAGGAGGACGAACACGAACCAGATCGGCGCCTGCGTCAGCCCGAGCAACCCGACGACCGCGCCGACCCCGGCCAGATAGGCGAGGTAGACCGTCATCGGTGCGCGGCGCGCGAAGTTCACGACGTGCCAGGACCGGCCTTCGAGCCACGCGGTCACGCGGCCGCGGGCGAGCAGCGCCAGGCACACCTGCGCCACCCCGAGCACCATCATCGAGCGCGGGTAGTCGCTGAAGAACACCAACGCGGGCAACGTGATCGCGCCCAGCGCTGCCAGCACGCGGCGGGAGACCTTCTGCAGCGTGCCGTCCGCGTAGAAGAACCCGATCTGCTGCATCAGCAACGCGCCGACGATCAGGTTCACGTACCCGCCGGTCTTCCAGTCCGTCGACGTGCGCGCGACCTCGACCGTGAGCGTGAGCAGCATCAGCACGAACGGCGCGGCGCGGCGGAAGTGCTGGTGCAGCCACGCGGCGGCCGGAGTCGCGGCGACCGCGAGCAGGTAGACCCCGAGGAACCACAACGGATGCGTGATCAGCCGGCTGTACGCCTCGACCTTCACGTCCAGCAGGTTCAGCGCCGCGAACAGCACCACCCACAGCAGCACGAACGCCAGCACCGGCCGCAGCAGCCACGACGTCCGCGACGACACCCAGCAGCCGAAGCCGCCCTCATGTGCTTGCCACGAACGGAGGTTCGCGTGCCCGCCCGCGAAGAAGAACAACGGCACGGCTTGCAACGCCCACAGCCACGGCGGGCTGGAACCGCGGAGGTGAGCCAGCGTCGCAACGGTCTCGCCGAGCACGAGCAGGGCGACGCTGAGGAGCCGCAGGAAGGTGGCGTACCGGTCCTGTTCGGCGTCTGCCTGCACCAGCGGCAGGGAGTTCGCAGCGCTGCCCTGCGCGGGCAGCGAGCGCGGCAGATCCTCGCGGCGCCGGCCGTGCAGGCGCGCCAGCAGGAGGAACACCACGATCGCGCTGCCGAACGCCCACGCCACCACGGGTTCGTGCCCAGGCGGCCCCCACCGCTGCCGCCACGAGTTGAACTTGAGCCCCATCGCATAGGTCTCGGCGACCGCGTGGCAGGTCTGCTCGGCGCTGCGGGGGTTCACCCGGCACTGCGTGTGCAGGTCCGCGGCGAGCCGGTCGTCCAACGCCTTGCGCGCGTCCTGCCCGAGCGGATGTCCCTTGTGCTCGGCGTAGCGCAGCAGGTCGTAGCCCAGGTCGTGCGCGCGGCAGGCGGTGCTGAAGTCCCACTCGGTGTCGCCGGCCGGCCCCGAACACCCGCCGCCGGCGTCGACCGCCCGCAGCGTCCCGTCCGGCGCCTGCACCGTCTTGGGATTGCGCCCGGTCTCGCGTGCGAAGTCCGACGGGAGGTTCAGCCGCGGGTCGTGGGTCGCGGACGGCGCCGCGAACGCCTTGACGGCGTTGGCCGCGGCGACCACGTCACCGTTCTGCGGCACCCCGTCGTCGCCGTTCGCCGGGCGTGAGGCGATCACCCCGCAGACGAACACCGCGAGCGTGATCACCGTGAACCGGAACCAGGCCGGGAGCCGGAGGAGGAGTGTGCGCGCGCCCATTGTCGCGTCAGGTTACGGAACGGTCTCGGCTGATCGCCAATCTACGAGGTCACAACCGCGGGCGTGAGCGAGGCGAGTGCCATTCGCGCCAGCAGCGCGGCCATCTGGTCGCGGTCGAGGTGCGCGCTGTGCGGGGTCGAGTTGATCAACCCGAACACCGCGTGCGCCGCCGCCCGCGCGGTCGGTTCGTCGAAGTCCGGCACGGTCCGCCGGATCGTCTCGACCCACACCTCGACGTAGCGGCGCTGTAACGCCCGCACGCGCCTGCGGTCCGGGTCGGTGAGGTTCGCGAGGTTGCGCATCTGCACGGTGATCAGCGCGGGGTCGTCCAGTGCGAAATCGACGTGCCAGCCGACCAGTTCCCGCAACGCCTCCTCGGCGGTCGACGCGGCGTCCACGCGTGACTGGCCGCCGTCCAGCAGCCGCTCGGAGATCGACGTCAGCATCTCGCCGAGCATCGCGTCCTTGCTGCGGAAGTGCCGGTAGAGCGCCGGGCCGGAGATTCCGACGGCCGCGCCGATGTCGTCGATGCCCACCCCGTGGAAGCCGTGCCGGGCGAACAGTTCCGCCGCGGCGTTGAGGATCTGGTCCCGACGTGAGGGTTTCTCGGCCACACCGGGAGGTTAGCAGGCGTTTACCTAGGCCGAGTCCGGCAAATCCGTCCGCGACAGTCGCGCCCGAGGGGCGTTCTGACGGCACCGCCGCGACCCCCGAACACGCCCGGTATGAGGGGGACGCGGCGGCACCGTCAGAACACCTCTCGGACGTGACTCTCATCGAACGGATTTGCCGGACGCGGCCTCGCCCGATGGGTGGAATCTCCGCAGGTGCAAGCCCTGAATGTTGACTCTTCACGAATACTTCACACGGGTCTTACTCGTGGGTAACCATTGGCGTGCAATGCATCACATCCCTGCGGCCCCTTCGGGAGTCTTCGATGCGTCCTGCTCACTTCCTCGCCTCGGTGGTCACCGCCGCCGCGGCCGTCATCGCCCTCGCCAATCCCGCGAGCGCGGCACCCGTCAACTACGTCGCGCTCGGCGACTCGTACGCCTCCGGGCTCGGGACCGGCAGTTATGACGGTTCCAGCGGCAGCTGCAAGCGCGGCCCGCTCGCCTATCCGGCGCTCTGGGCGGCGGCGACGGCGCCCGCGAGCTTCAAGTCCGTCGCCTGCTCCGGCGCCCGAACATCCGACGTGCTCAACGGCCAGGTGGCGGCGCTGTCGGCGTCGACCACGCTGGTCACCCTCCAGGTCGGCGGGAACGACGCCGGCTTCACCGACGTGATCACGACCTGCACGTTCGGTTCGGACCAGGACTGCGTCAACCGGGTGAACCAGTCGAAGTCCTACATCCAGAACACGCTGCCCGGGCTCCTCGACAACGTCTACAGCTCCGTGAAGTCGAAGGCGCCCTCGGCTCGGGTCGTCGTCCTGGGGTACCCACGTATCTACAAGGTGCCCGGCACGTGCAACGTCGGGCTGAGCGACACCAAGCGGGCCGCGATCAACTCGGGTTCCGACGCGCTGCACGCGGGCATCAGTGCGCGGGCCGGCGCGGCCGGGTTCAGCTACATCGACGTGCGGCCCGCGTTCACCGGGCACGAGATCTGCTCGTCGAGCTGGTGGCTGAACAGCCTCAGCTGGCCGGTCGAGGAGTCGTACCACCCGAACCGCGCCGGTCATCAGAGCGGCTACCTGCCCGCGTTGCGGGCGGTCGTCGGTTAGGTTGATTCCGGAACGTGAGAGTGCCTGATGTGGTGCTTGACCTGCGTTCTGGTCACTCTCCAGCTGTTCCGGTGGACCACTAGGTGAGCGGGCGTTAACATGAGGAAGTTAACGCCCGCTAACCTGAGGTCTGGGGAGCATGGACGCACCGGTCCTGCGCAGCGCCGCCGAGCCATCGGACCGCTACGCCAAGGAGCACACCGCGCTCGTCGACGAGCTGCGCGGCAAGCTCGCCACCGCCGCACTCGGCGGCCCTGAGAAGGCACGTCAGCGCCACGTCGACCGCGGCAAGCTGCTGCCGCGTGAGCGCGTGGACACGCTGGTCGACCCCGGCTCGCCGTTCCTGGAGCTGTCGCCGCTGGCCGCGAACGGCATGTACGGCGACGAGGCACCGGCCGCGGGCATCATCACCGGCGTCGGGCGGGTCTCCGGCCGTGAGTGCGTGATCGTCGCGAACGACGCCACGGTCAAGGGCGGCACCTACTACCCGATCACGGTCAAGAAGCACCTGCGCGCGCAGGAAGTGGCGTTGCAGAACAACCTGCCGTGCGTCTACCTGGTCGACTCCGGCGGCGCGTTCCTGCCCAAGCAGGACGACGTGTTCCCGGACCGCGAGCACTTCGGCCGGATCTTCTACAACCAGGCCACGATGTCGGCGCGCGGCATCCCGCAGATCGCCGCCGTGCTGGGCTCGTGCACCGCGGGTGGCGCGTACGTGCCGGCGATGAGCGACGAGGCGATCATCGTGCGGAACCAGGGCACGATCTTCCTCGGAGGTCCGCCGCTGGTGAAGGCCGCGACCGGTGAGGTTGTCAGCGCTGAGGATCTTGGCGGCGGCGACCTGCACTCGCGCACGTCCGGCGTCACGGACCACCTCGCGGAGAACGACGCGCACGCGCTCAGGATGGTCCGCTCGATCATCTCGACGCTCGGCCCGCGCGTGCAGCGGCCGTGGGACGTCGCGCCGGTCGAGGCCCCGGCCGTCACCGACGATCTTTTCGGTGTGGTGCCGACGGATTCCCGGACGCCCTACGACGTGCGCGAGGTGATCGCGCGGGTCGTGGACGGCTCGAAGTTCCAGGAGTTCAAGAAGGAGTACGGCGCGACGCTCGTGACCGGCTTCGCGCGCATCCACGGGCACCCGGTCGGGATCGTCGCCAACAACGGCATCCTGTTCGGTGAGTCCGCGGTGAAGGGCGCGCACTTCATCCAGCTGTGCGACAAGCGGTCCATCCCGCTGGTGTTCCTGCAGAACATCACCGGCTTCATGGTCGGCCGCGAGTACGAGGCGGGCGGCATCGCCAAGCACGGCGCCAAGATGGTGACCGCGGTGGCCTGCGCCCGCGTCCCGAAGTTCACCGTGATCATCGGTGGCAGCTTCGGCGCCGGCAACTACTCGATGTGCGGCCGGGCGTACTCGCCGCGGTTCCTGTGGATGTGGCCGAACGCCCGCATCTCCGTCATGGGTGGCGAGCAGGCGGCTTCGGTGCTCGCGACGGTTCGTCGCGACCAGCTGGGCGACTCCTGGTCCGCTGACGACGAGGAGGCGTTCAAGGCTCCGATCCGTCAGCAGTACGAGGACCAGGGCAACCCGTACTACTCGACCGCACGGCTGTGGGACGACGGCGTGATCGACCCGCGCGACACCCGCATGGTGCTCGGGCTGGCGTTGTCCTCCGCGGCGAACGCCCCCATCGACGATGTTTCCTACGGCGTCTTCCGGATGTGATCATGTTCGACAGCGTTCTGGTGGCGAACCGCGGGGAGATCGCGGTCAGGGTGATCCGCGCGTTGCGGTCGCTCGGGATTCGTTCCGTCGCCGTGTACTCCGACGCGGACGCCGAGGCGTTGCACGTCCGGCTGGCCGACGAGGCCGTGCGGATCGGGCCCGCGGCGGCTCGCGAGAGCTACCTGTCCATCGAGAAGATCGTCGCGGCCGCTGTTTCCACTGGCGCCCAGGCGATTCACCCCGGTTACGGCTTCCTGGCCGAGAACACGGCGTTCGCGGCCGCCTGCGCCGAAGCGGGGATCGTGTTCGTCGGACCGCCCGCGTCGGCGATCGACGCGATGGGCGACAAGATCCGCGCGAAGCTGACCGTGTCGGCGGCCGGTGTGCCTGTTGTTCCTGGGCGGACAAAAGAAGGCATGTCGGACGACGAGATCGTCGACGCCGCGCTGGAGATCGGTTTTCCGGTGCTGCTCAAGCCTTCCGCGGGCGGTGGCGGCAAGGGCATGCGGCTGGTGCACGAAGAATCCGCGCTGCGTGAGGCCATCGAGTCGGCACGGCGGGAGGCGCGCGGGTCGTTCGGTGACGACACGCTGCTGATCGAGCGGTTCATCACGAACCCGCGGCACATCGAGATCCAGGTCCTCGCCGACTCGCACGGCAACGTGATCCACCTCGGTGAGCGCGAGTGCAGCCTGCAGCGCCGGCACCAGAAGATCATCGAAGAGGCACCGTCGCCGTTCCTCACGCCCGAGGTGCGCGACGCGATGGGTTCAGCGGCCGTCGACGCGGCCAAGTCCTGCGGTTACGTCGGCGCGGGCACCGTCGAGTTCATCGTGGACGGTTCGACCGGCGACTACTTCTTCATGGAGATGAACACCCGGCTGCAGGTCGAGCACCCGGTGACCGAGATGGTCACCGGCGTCGACCTGGTCGAGTGGCAGCTCCGCGTGGCTTCCGGTGAGGTGCTGGATCTCGAGGTCGAGTTGACCGGCCACTCGGTCGAGGCTCGTGTCTACGCCGAGGACCCGTCGCGCGGCTTCCTGCCGACCGGCGGGCGGGTGCTGGCACTCGGCGAACCCACGTCCGTCCGCGTGGATTCTGGTCTGTACGAAGGACTTGTCGTCGGCTCGGACTACGACCCGATGCTCGCCAAGGTGATCGCGCACGGCCGCACCCGCGAGGAAGCGTTGCGGCGCCTGGATCACGCTCTCGGTCAGATGGTGCTGCTCGGCGTCACGACGAACATCCCGTTCCTGCGGGCACTTCTGCGGGATCCCGACGTGCGTTCCGGAGCGCTGGACACCGGTCTGGTCGAGCGGAAGCTGGACTCGTTGACCTCGACCGAGATCCCGGACGAGGTGTACGTGGCGGCCGGCCTGGAACGGTCCCTGGAGCCGCGCGGCGACGACCCGTGGGACCAGCTGTCCGGCTGGCGCGTCGGCGAGCACGCGTGGACGACCTGGCGGATCAACGACGTCGACGTGCGCGTTCGTGGCGACGAAGTCGTTGTGGGCGCTGGAGAACCGGTCCGCGCGCGGGCTCGCCGTGAAGGCGCCGATCTGCTGGTCGGCTCGCGCCGGTACGCGATGGCGCGCGACGGCGATGTGCTGTGGCTCGGTCACGACGGCGCCTCCTGGGCGTTGACCGAGGCCGAGTTCCTGGTGGGCGCCGCCGCGGGTGGCGCCGCCGCCTCCGGTGGTCCGGTGAAGTCGCCGATGCCCGGCACCGTGCTGGTGGTGCGGGCCCGCAACGGCGAGGAAGTGACCGCCGGTCAAGCGTTGTTCGTGGTCGAGGCCATGAAGATGGAGCACACCGTGACCGCACCGGTCGACGGCGTGCTCACCGAACTGAACGTGCAAGCAGGTCAGCAGGTCGCACTCGACCAGGTGCTGGCCGTCGTCGTCTCTCACGAGGAGTGACACAGATGTTGGACTTCCGGCTCCCGAGCGAGTACGAGGACCTGCGCAAGACCGTAGAGGAGTTCGCCCGCGACGAGGTGGCCCCGGTCATCGGCGAGTACTACGAGCGCACCGAGTTCCCGTACCCGATCATCGCCAAGATGGGGCAGATGGGCCTGTTCGGCCTGCCTTTCCCCGAGGACTTCGGCGGCATGGGCGGTGACTACTTCGCCCTCTGCCTGACGCTGGAGGAGCTCGCCCGCGTCGACTCGTCGGTCGCGATCACCCTGGAGGCCGCGACCTCGTTGGGCGCCATGCCGGTCTACCGCTTCGGCACCGACGAGCAGAAGGCCGAGTGGCTGCCCTCGCTGACCTCCGGCGAGAAGCTCGGCGCGTTCGGCCTGACCGAGCCGGGCAGCGGTTCGGACGCGGGTGCTCTCGCGACGACCGCGCGACTCGACGGCGACGAGTGGGTCATCAACGGCACCAAGGCGTTCATCACGAACTCCGGCACCGACATCACCGGCCTGGTGACCGTCGCCGCCGTGACGGGCACCCTGCCGGACGGCCGCAAGGAGATCTCGTCGATCATCGTCCCGTCGGGCACGCCGGGCTTCACGGTGTCGAAGAAGTACTCCAAGGTCGGCTGGTGCGCCTCGGACACCCGCGAACTGTCGTTCCAGGACTGCCGGGTGCCCGCCGCGAACCTGCTCGGCACCCGCGGCCGCGGTTTCGCCCAGTTCCTGCGCACGTTGGACGAGGGCCGCGTCGCGATCGCCGCGCTGTCGGTCGGCCTGGCCCAGGGCTGCGTCGACGAGTCGGTGCGCTACGCCCACGAGCGTGAGACGTTCGGCGCGAAGATCGGTACGTACCAGGCGATCCAGTTCAAGATCGCCGAGATGGAGGCCCGCGCCCACACCGCGCGGCTGGCCTACTACGAGGCCGCGTCCCGGATGCTGCGCGGCGAGCCGTTCAAGAAGCAGGCGGCCATCGCGAAGCTGGTCGCGTCCGAGGCGGCGATGGACAACGCCCGCGACGCCACGCAGATCTTCGGCGGCTACGGCTTCATGAACGAGTACCCGGTCGGCCGGTTCTACCGCGACGCCAAGATCCTGGAGATCGGCGAGGGCACTTCCGAGGTGCAGAAGATGCTGATCGCCCGCGAACTGGGCCTCTGAGTGGGCATTCGTGCTCGCACGGAATAGCCCAGTTGGGCCGATCTGAGTAAGTGAACCGGAACTGCCGCCTCAATTCGCTGAGCCCGGCTACCGCCATCTGCCTTCCGCACGAGTGTGAGGGTGCAGATGAGAGGTAGCCGGCCAGAACCGGTCTTTCCCGGATTGCGAGAGCTCCTCGCAGTCATGCGGGCTCTGTGAAGTGGTCGGTGACCAGCCACTTCCGCTCCTCTGCCTGGAAGTGAAGCCAGCCCGACGGCATCTCTGCGCACGTTGGAGGCGAAGCTCGACGCGGGTTCTCCGGCAATTCCGCACGCCTATGTCGACGTGTCCGCGGCACGGTCGCGCAGGAGTTCCGCGAGCTGAAGTTCCACGGTGCCGCCGGGCGCACGGGCTTCAGCACGTCACGGGTGGTGAGCGGCGCAACCTCACGATCCTGGAGGTCTCCGACATCCACGACTTCGGCCGGCAACCCGTGTGCGTCTACCTGACCGGCGACCTGTACGGCGAGGACTCGCCGTTCCAGGCCAACGGTTGTCCCGCTCAGAGCTTCGGCACAGCGCGGTCGATGATCGCGGCGAAGTCGGTGGTCTTGGGCAGCGTGCCGAACGCGACTCCCCAGTCACCGCCGAGCCGTGAGCCGACGAACGCGTCCGCGACCGCAGGGTGTCCGTGCTTGACCAACAGGGCACTTTGCAGGATCAACGCCATCTTCTCGACGACCCGACGCGCCTGCGATTCGTCCACATCGGACAACGCCGTGCCGAGCTCGTTGAGCGCCTTGTCGATCCGCGGGTCGACGCCCGTGACAACGGCGAGGAACTCCTGCACCGACTCGGGTTCCTTCTTCATCGCGCGCAGGACGTCCAGCGCGGCGACGTTGCCGGAGCCTTCCCAGATCGACATCAGCGGCGACTCCCGGAACAGCCGCGGCATCCCGCTGTCCTCGATGTACCCGTTGCCGCCCAGGCACTCCAACGCCTCGGCCGCGTGCACCGGCCCGCGCTTGCACACCCAGTACTTGGTGACCGCGAGCCCGAGCCGCGGCCGGTGCTCCGCCAGCCACATCGCGGCGGTGGTCGCCGCCTCGGACTCGACCGCGAGGTCCGCCAGCACGTTCCGCATCGCCGGCTGGTCGATCAGGTACTTCCCGAACGCCTTGCGGTGCGCGGCGTGGTGCGCGGCCTGCCTGAGCCCGGCGCGCATGCCTGCTGCCGACCCGAGCACGCAGTCCAGCCGGGTCATGTTGACCATCTCGATGATCGTCCGCACGCCGCGGCCCTCGTCACCGATCCGCCAGGCGAACGCCTCGTCGTACTCGATCTCGGCGGACGCGTTGGACTTGTTGCCCAGCTTGTCCTTGAGCCGCTGCAGGAAGAACCGGTTGCGGGTGCCGTCCGGCAGCACCCGCGGCACCAGGAAGCACGTCAGTCCGCCGGGTGCCTGGGCGAGCGTGAGGAACACGTCGGACATCGGCGCCGAGGTGAACCACTTGTGCCCGGTCAGCACGTACCCGTCCTGGACCGGCTTCGCGACCGTGGTGTTCGCCCGCACGTCCGAGCCGCCCTGCTTCTCGGTCATGGACATGCCGGCGATCAGGCCCTGCTTGGTGAGCGGCGCCCGGAGCCCGAAGTCGTAGCTCCGCGCGGTCAGCATGGGTTCGTAGATCCCGGCCAGCTCCGGTGCGACGCGCAACGCGGGCACCGAGGCGTAGGTCATCGAGATCGGGCAGCCGTGGCCGGCCTCGACCTGCGACCACACGTAGAACTTCGCGGCACGCTGAAGGTGCTCGCCGTCCACGTACGCATGGAGGCCGTGCGACACGGCGACGTTCATCAGCTCGTGCCACGCCGGGTGGAACTCGACCTCGTCGACCCGGTTCCCGTACCGGTCGTGCGTGTGCAGCACCGGCGGGTAGGCGTTCGCGAGCCGGCCGTGCTCCTGCCACTCGGCACTGCCCGCGAGCCTGCCCAGCGCGTGCACGTCGGCGTCGTCGACCCACGCGAGCAGCGCCGGGTCGTCCGCGACGTCGTGACCGGTCAGCGGCGGAACCTGGTTGGTCACCTCGTGCGTAGCCATGCCTCGCACGCTACTACTCATCAGTAACTTTCGGCAGTCCCGAGGACCGGCCGCAGCGCGCCGAGCGTCAACCGATCTGTGCGGCCTGCCGGGCGTAGAACTCGTGGTCCGGGTGGATCTCGGCCAGCACCTTCAACGCCTTGTGCTCCAGCAGCCGATAACCGGAGGTGCGCGCGATGGTGAGGCCCTGCAGCACGTCGGGGACGGTGCGCCTGGCGATCAGCGCCGCCGCCTCCGCGTGCCGGTAGCCGGCCTCGCGCGCGGCGGCGACCGCCCTGTCCAGGTGCTCGGCTGCGGCTTCCGGCTGCCCCCGGCGCACCGCCAGCGCGCCCAGCGCCACCCGGACGTCCGCCTCGAACGCCGGATCGCCCATGTCCCGCGCGAGGGTCAGCGCCTCCTCGCCGTGCTGTGCCGCCAGCTCGTGCTCACCCATCGCGGTGTGCACCGTGGCCAGGTCGCTCAACGCGGACGACAGGTGCGCCGTCATGTTCTGCTCCCGGGCCTCCACGATGAAACGGCTGAGGTTGTCGGCCGCCTCCTCGTACCTGCCGAGGTCGCGGAGCGTGCCACCGCACACGGCCAGGTAGAACATCGAGTAGTAGTGCCTGCCGTGCGCTGCGGCCAGTTCGTGCGCCTTCATCAGGTACCGGAGGGACTCCTCCAACCGGTTCTGCATCCAGCACGTCGTGCCGAGCGAGAAGTACTGCGAGGCCAGCATGTCGTCGAGGCCGATCGCCGCCGTGAGCTCCGACGACTCGGTGTAGCAGGCCAGCGCCCTGTCCACGTCGCCCTCCTCGCGCAGGACGTCGCCCAGCACGTGCAGCAGCCGGACCCGTGCCTCCGGCCACGCCGTCCTGAGCGACTCGGTGAGGATGTCCGCCGCCTGGCGCAGCCTGCCGCTGCTCGCGTGCCCTGCGGCGATGCCGAGGTGGCCGACCTGCAGACCCTGCTCGTCGTTCGCGGCGGTCGCGGTCTCCAGCGCTGACTCGGCCATCGCGACCTGCTCCGCGGTGTGCCGCCCGATCTTCAGGTACGTGTGCATCCGGTCCAGCAGCAGGTAGCGCACCCGTCCGGGCGCCTGGGCGGCCACGGCGACGACGTTCGCGCGCTCGTTGTCCAGCCAGTCCGCCGCACTCGACGGCAGCGGCACCTCGGTGCCCCGCTCGAGCAGCATCTTCTCCGGGGCGATGCTGAGCGCCGCGGTGTAGGTCGCGTCCAGGTACCAGCGGTGGAGCCTGTCCAGCGCCTGCTCCCGCGCCTGAGCCGAGTCGTCGGTCTGTGCCCGGCCGAACGCGTACAGCCGCAACAGGTCGTGCAGGCGATAGCGGCCGGGTTGTGGCTGTTCGACCAGGTTGGCGGCGTGCAACACGTCGAGCGAGCCCTCGGCGAGTGCCGCCGCCGACTCCGCGGTGAAGTCGAGGCCCGCGAGCAGCCCGAGCCTGCGGAAGAGCGTGCGGTGTTCGTCGTCCAGTGCGAGGTAGGACAGGTCGAACGCGGCTCGGACGGCCGCCTGCTCGTCGTCGTCGATCACGAGTGCGGCGAGGCGGTTCTGCTCGCGCAGGTCGGCCACGGTGTCCGCGAGGAACTCCCCGGCGTTGGCCGCCGCGATCCGCAGCGCCAGCGGCAGGTACCCGCACAGCCGCGCCAGTTCACGTGCCGCGGCGAGGTCGATGTCGTCACCCAGCACGCGCCGCAGCAGCGCGACGGCTTCCTGCTCGGTCATCACGTCGAGGAACAGCGGGACGGCGTCGAGGTCCACGAGCCGGTTGCGGCTGGTGATGAGGCACGTGGACGAGCCTCCCGGCAGCAGCGGCCGGACCTGGTCGGCGTGGGCGGCGTTGTCCAGCAGGACCAGCATCCGCCGGTCGGCCATCAGCGACCGGTACAGCTTCGACTGCTCGGCCTCACCGAGCGGCACGTGCTGCGCCTTCACGCCGAGCGCCCGCAGGAACTGGGTGAGCACGTCGGACGGCGCCAGCGGCCGGTCCTGGGGGTCGAACCCGCGCAGGTTGACGTACAGCCGCCCGTCGGGGAAGCGCGCCACCTCGGAGTGGCCGAAGTGCAGTGCCAGCGCGGTCTTGCCGACACCCGCGATGCCGTCGATGGCGGTGATCAGCACGGTGCCGGAGCGGTCGGCGAGCTCGCGCAGCTGGTCGTCCCTGCCGGTGAATCCCGGGATCGCGGCCGGCAGCTGGTGCGGAACCTGTGCGGGTGCGGCAACCGTTTTCCCGGCTGCGTCGAACTCGTCCTGCACGGCCCGGCGCTCGTAGCCGAGTGCGGCGCGCACTCCGTTCCACAGCGGTGTTCCCGGCAGGTCGCGCAGGGCGTCGTCCTGCCAGAGCTCCAGAGCGGACTCGAGCAGGGCGGGGTCGGGCAGGGTGCGTGCTTCGGCAACGAGCCGGCGGAACCGGTGGAGGTCGACGAGGTGGGGGTCGACCTCGATCGAGTACGTCTGGCCGACCGTGGTGACGGCCAGCTCCGGCACGTCCTTGAGCGCTTTCCGCAACCGGAACACCTGGGTGCGCAGCGCGACCTCCGGACCGGTCGGCAGATCGTCGTCCCAAATCGCGGACAGCAACCTCGACTGCGGCACAGCCCGTCCCGGTTCGAGCAGCAGAGCCGCCAGCAGACGGCGTTGCCGATCGGTGAGCGAAACGCCCTCGACGGTCAAATGCCCCAGCAGTTGTACCCGCACGCATCTATTGAACAGGAGACCATTGGCCCATTAGGACGTTTGGGCGTGCCAACGGCGTTGATGCGGAATAACGTCGTTCTCGTGAGTGACCATGGGCACAGCTCGGCCGTGGCTGCGTTGAGTGCGCAGTACGCCGCGATGCGCGAAGGTGCGCCGGTGCGGCTCGCGAAGAAGACGTCGAACCTGTTCCGGTTCCGCGCCGATCAGTCGGGCGGGTTGGACGTCGGCAGGTTCGACCGGGTGCTGGCGGTGGACCCGGTCGGACGCACCGCACAGGTGCAGGGCATGACCACCTACGAGAACCTCGTCGCCGCAACGCTGCGCCACGGCCTGATGCCGCTGGTGGTGCCGCAGCTCAAGACCATCACGATCGGTGGTGCGGTGGCAGGACTCGGCATCGAGTCCACCTCCTTCCGCAACGGCCTGCCGCACGAGTCCGTGCGCGAGCTGGAGATCCTCACCGGTGACGGCGAGGTCGTCGTCGCGAAACCGGACGACGACCTGTTCCGAGCGTTCCCGAACTCGTACGGGACTCTCGGTTACGCGCTGCGGCTGGAGATCGAGCTGGAACCGGTCCGTCAGTACGTGCGGCTGCGGCACGTGCCTTTCGGCTCCTTCGCCGAATGCGCCGCGGTCATCGAGGAGGTCTGCTCGGACGGCTCGGCGGACTTCGTCGACGGCACGGTGTTCTCACGAGGTGAGATGTACCTGACGCTGGGCCACTACGCCGACATCGCGCCGTACACGTCCGACTACACAGGCAACCAGATCTACTACCGGTCCATCCAGAAACGGCGCACGGACCACCTGACGATCCACGACTACCTGTGGCGCTGGGACACCGACTGGTTCTGGTGCTCACGTGCGTTCGGCGCCCAGAACCCGGTGGTGCGCCGGATGTGGCCGAAGCGCTACCTGCGCTCGGACGTCTACCGGAAACTCGTGGCCAAGCACCGGCAGGTACGGCCCCGGGTCGACGTCGAACCGGTGATCCAGGACGTGGAGATCCCGGTTTCCGCCCTGCCGGACTTCCTCGACTTCTTCGACCGAGAGATCGGCATCTCGCCGGTGTGGCTGTGCCCGGTTCGCTTGCGCGACAACACGGGCTGGCCGCTCTACCCGATGGACGCGGACACGTTGTACGTCAACGTCGGGTTCTGGTCGGAGGTCCCGGTGCGGCCGGGAGAACGGATGGGTGACCGCAACCGGCTGATCGAGCGCGAGGTGGCGCGGCTGGGCGGCCACAAGTCGCTGTACTCGGACTCCTACTACGAGGAGGACGAGTTCTGGCGGCACTACAACGGTTCGCACTACCGGGCCGTGAAGTCCCGGTACGACCAGACGAACCGCCTGCCCGATCTGTACGCCAAGTGTGTCAGGGGACGATGAATGCGGTTGGCCTCCATATTTCAGCGCATCACCGGTGGCAGCGACGTTCGCTTCCAGGCCTACGACGGCAGCACCGCAGGCCCTTCCGCGGCCCCGGTATCGATCGACATCAAAACACCGGAAGCCTTGTCCTACCTGGCTTCCGCACCTGGTGAGCTCGGCCTGGCGCGTGCCTACGTGACAGGTCACCTGGAGATCCTCGGCGACGTGCACGCCGGCCTCTCCCGGCTCTCCGAGTTCTCCCTGCGCGAGCTCCCGTGGCTGCAGCGCGTCGAACTGCTGCGCTTCCTCGGCCGGATCCGGTTGTCGCACAAGGTCTCCCCGCCGCCGCAGGAGACCCGTCTGCGCGGCCTGCGGCACTCCAAGGCACGCGACCAGGCCGCCATCGCCCACCACTACGACGTGTCGAACCAGTTCTACGAGTGGATCCTCGGTCCGTCGATGGCCTACACCTGCGCGGTGTACCCGTCGATCGAGTCCACTTTGGAGGAAGCGCAGTTCGAGAAGCACGACCTGGTGGCTCGCAAGCTGGGTCTGAAATCCGGCATGAAGCTGCTGGACGTCGGCTGCGGGTGGGGCGGCATGGTCATGCACGCGGCCCGTGAGTACGGGGTGCGCGCCATCGGTGTGACGCTTTCCCGCAACCAGGCCGAGTGGGCGCAGAAAGCCATTGTCTCGGCCGGGTTGGCGGATCTGGCCGAGGTGCGTCACCTCGATTACCGCGATGTGCGCGAGACCGGTTTCGACGCGGTGTCGTCGATCGGGCTGACCGAGCACATCGGAAAGGCGAAGCTGCCCGGGTATTTTTCGTCTTTGTACGGGAAGCTGAAGCCCGGCGGCCGTTTGCTGAACCACTGCATCACGCGGCCGGACAACAAGCAGCGCGCGTTGTCCGGGCCGTTCATCGACCGGTACGTGTTCCCGGACGGTGAACTGGTCGGGCCCGGTCACATCGTGTCCCAGATGCACGACACCGGGTTCGAGGTGCGGCACGAGGAGAACATCCGCGAGCACTACGCGCTGACGTTGGCCGCGTGGGGTCGCAACCTCGAGGCGCACTGGGAAGAGGCCGTGAAGGAGGTCGGGGAGGCCCGGGCTCGGGTGTGGCGGCTCTACCTGGCGGCGTCGCGGCTCGGGTTCGAGCGCAACAACATCCAGCTGCACCAGGTGCTCGGGGTGAAGCTGGACGGCACCGAGTCGCACATGCCGTTGCGCCCGGACTGGCTGTCCTGATCTTCGGCAAACCTAAGGAGTGATCTTCGGCAGATCGAAACGGTGATCTTCGGCAGATGTAAAGGCAGTAACTCGGCAGATCTAAAATGAGCGGTACGATGAGGTAGTGCGAGAAGGTATCGACTACCTGCCGCGGCGGGCGGCGGAGCGGGTGACCGATGCGATGTCGGACACCCGCGTCATCGTGGTGAACGGCGCTCGTCAGGTCGGCAAGAGCACGTTGGCCGAGAAGGTGCTGCGCGAGCACGGTGGCGTGGGACGGTTCCTCGACGACGGCGTGACTCGGGCGGCTGCCGCAGCAGACCCGTCGGCATTCGTTCAGCACGACGGCTTGATGCTGATCGACGAGGTTCAACGGGTGCCGGACCTGTGGTTGGAGATCAAGTACCTGGTCGATCGCAACCAGCGGCCGGGTCAGTTTCTGCTCACTGGTTCGGCCCGCCTCCTGGGGCTGCGCAGCTTGCCGGACGCCTTGCCGGGGCGTTCGGAAACAGTGGAGCTGTGGCCGTTCTCTCAAGGGGAGATCGACGACGCCCCGGATGGTTTCGTCGATGCGGCCTTCGCGGCAGGAGCGGAACTGCGAGCTGAGCCGAGCGAGCTGAGGAAGAAGGACTACCTGGCTCGTGCGGCCAGAGGGGGTTATCCCGAAGCGTTGCGCAGGGATAGTCCGCGTCGTCGTGCCAGGTTCTTCGACGGGTATGTCGCCGACCTGATCGCGCGTGACGTGAAGCAGGTGGCTGATGTCGAGCGAGCGAGCGACATGCGGACGCTCGTGTCGCTGTTGGCGGCGCAGACCACCGGTCTGGTGAGTTACAACCGACTGTCCGGCGATCTTGGGCTGACCGCGCCAACCGTGCGGAAGTACCTGGAGATTCTTGAGACGGTGTACCTCGTGCGCACTGTGCCGGCTTGGTCTGCCAATGCGACGACGCGGGCGGTGGCGACTCCGAAGGTGTTCTTCGTCGACTCCGGGATCGCTGCGCATCTGGGTGCGGGAGAGGGTGCATTGCTCGAGAACTTCGTACTTGGTGAGTTGGCGCGCCAGCTGACGTGGTCGGAGACGTTCGCGTCGCTGCACCACTACCGGGACCGGGACCAGTACGAGGTCGACGCGGTGTTGGAGGACAACGCTCGCCGGGTGGTCGGGATCGAGGTGAAGGCCGCGGAAACCGTGCGAGCAGAGGATTTCCGCGGCCTGCGTTTGCTGCAGCGCAAACTCGGCGACCAGTTCCACGCGGGGTTCGTGCTCTACACCGGCCGTGAGTCGTTCAGCTTCGGCAACGGCATGACCTGCCTGCCGATCTCCGCGCTCTGGACCTGTTAAGGCGCCGGCACCGGGAACGCCACCGGACTGCGCCGCCCATCAGCCCCGACCGCCCGCACCCCGAAGAACACGTTGTCCTTCGAAAGATCCACGGTGTGCGCGCCAACGACGCCGACCGGGATCCGATGCGTCCAGTCCGGCGCCTCTGTCGGTCGCCACACGACCTCGTACCCGGCCGCCGCCGGATCGACGTCCCACACCAGGTCCGTCTCGTTGGTGAGCCGGTTGGTCCGGATCCGCACCCCGCGAGGCGTTCCCGGCGCTGTGGCCAGTGACCACAGCACGGCGGCGTTCACGCGCGCCACCCGTGCCATGTACGCGAAGTCGCAGAACTCGACCAGATCGCCGTACTGCACGCCGTTCTCGACCCGCACGTTCTGGTGCTGGTGCGCGTAGTCCTCGTGCGGCTCGGTGAACCGCGCGGCCGGGAATCCCCGCTCCAGGAACGGGATGTGGTCGCCGCCGCGCAGGTAGCGGTCGCGCCGGTAGATCACTTCGACGGACATCCCGGTGCCGCCGAGGTCCGTGACGAACCGGGCGAGCTGGCGCGACGGCGAGTCGTTCTCGCCGCCCACCGAACGCCGGATCGCGGCCTGCTCGGGGGTCTCCGAGGTCGGCACGCCTTCCGCGAACAGGCGCACCACCCGTGACGCTGAAGCAGGGGCCGCGCCGACGATGTCGTTGGTGAACATCCCCTGCACGCCGGTCAGCTTCGACGCCAGGTGTGCCGCGCCGTACAGGCCCTGCTCCTCGCCGGCCACCGCGGCGAAGATGATCGTCGCGTCGACGTCGCGCGTTGCGAGGACCCGTGCGATCTCCATGACCGCCGCCACCCCGGACGCGTCGTCGTCGGCTCCCGGCGCGTCGCTGACCGCGTCCAACGGGTCGGACGCCCGCGAGTCGTAGTGGCCGGACACCACGTAGATCCGCTCGGGGTTCTTGCCGCCTTTCAACGTCGCCAGGACGTTGGTGATCGTCGTGGCGACCGGAATGCGAGGCGACGGCGGCTGCACGAACGACTGCAGCTCGACGGTCAGGCGACCGGGGTAGGAGCGCAGCTCGCGGAAGATCCAGTCGCGGGCGGCGCCGATGCCGCGCACCGGATCGGTCTGGCTGGACAGGGTGTGGCGGGTGCCGAACGAGACGAGCTTGCGCACGGACGCCTCGATCCGCCGCTGGTCGATCTCGCCGAGCAACCGCCGCAGCTCGCGGTCGGGTTGTTGAGGGGTGGTCGGACGTCCGGGTCCGGTGGGCCAAGCAGACGGGGACGCGTTCGCAGGGGTAACGGCCGTGACCGCGGGGCTGAGTGCTGCCGCGGCCATGAACTGTCGTCGACTGGGCATCACCCCGGTCTAGACCTGCCGGACCGACCCGCACAAGGCTCAGCCGAGCTCAGGTTTTCGGGTCAGCGCGGCGATTCCGAGCGCGAGCGGCGCGAGGTAGAGCAGGATCGGCGGCACGTTCAGCGTGGCCAGGAACAACCCGAGCACACCGGCACCGAACACCAGCGCCACGAACCCGGCCCACCGCGGCCAGACGTTCAGGACCGCGACGCCGTAGCAGAGCAGGGCGAGACCGGCGAGCACGGCGGCGACGGCCAGCAGGCCGACGGTCCACGCGTTCATCGCCACGTACCAGGACGGCACCACGCCGCCCTCCCGCGCCATCTGCACCGTCACGGTGAGCCGGAACGCCAGGTTGCCCAGCCACAGCGCGGTCGCCACCGACATCAGCACGAGCCCGGTGACCGCGACCGGGCCGCCGAGCAACCTGGTCAGCGCCCCAAGGCCGGCGAGCGTCAGCGCCGCTCCCACCGCGAACAGCACGCTCGACACCTGGTAGGCACCCAGGTTCTCGCCGATCATCCGCACGGCGTCGACCGCGCCGGCCCGCCACACCGGGAGCAACGACGGCAGCGAGGCGGCGGCGACCACCGCGAGGCCTCCGGCAGTCAGCAGAGCTCCGATGAACACCTGTTCTCGTCGCATGGCTGCTAGGATTCGCTTAAATCATTTAACAGTCAAGCCGTTTGGATATTAAGTTGGTTGAGGATCTCGGGCAGACGCTGACCCACGAGCTGATGGACCTGAGCGCGGCCGTCGACCTGATCGCGCAGGCAGCGGCGGCGAAGCTCGGCGTGCACCAGACCGACCTGATCTGCCTGCACCTGCTCGTCAGGAACGGTCCGATGAGCGCGGGGGAGGTCGCAGCAGCGCTGGGGCTCACGACGGCGGCGATCAGCACCATGGCCGGGCGGCTGGAGGCGGGCGGGTTCGCGCGCCGGGAGATGGATCCGCACGATCGGCGGCGCGTGCTGCTGCACGCCTCACCGGAGGGAACCCAGCAGGCATACGGACTCTTCGCGGGCCTCTACGACGCCGTCGGAGAAGTGGCCGCACAGCAGGAAGAGCGGGATGTGGTCCGGCTGATCGAGTTGCTCCGGTCGTACCGGCAGCTCGTCAGCGACCACACCGCCGCTCTTCGCGAGAGGGATTAACTCAGCTGGTTCACGATCTGCTTCGCCGTGTTCGACGGGATGGCGAACCCGATCCCGACGCTCCCGGCCTCACCGCTGCTCGACGCCGGTGAGTAGATCGCCGAGTTGATCCCGATCAGCTCACCGGCCGCGTTCACCAGCGCACCGCCGGAGTTGCCGGGGTTGATCGACGCGTCGGTCTGGATCGCCTGGTACGAAACGGAAGACGAGCGCCGGCCCTCACCGGGCACGGTCACCTTGCGGTCCAGCGCCGAGACGATGCCGGTGGTCACGGTGCCCTGCAGGCCGGAGGGTGAGCCGATCGCCATCACCGCGTCGCCGACCTTCACGGAACCCGAGTCCGCCCATTTGATCGGCGTGAGGTCCGAGACGCCAGAAGCCTTGATCACGGCCAAGTCGGACGACGGGTCGGTCGAGACGACGGTGGCCGGCACCTCGCGGCCGTCGTTCAGCTTCACGGTCAGCTGGCCACCTGAGGCCGCGACGACGTGGTTGTTGGTCAGGATCTGGCCGTCGGCGGTCAGGATCACGCCGGAGCCGACGCCGTTCGGGAGGTTCACCTGGACCACCGACGGCAGGACCTTCGACGCCACGGACGTCCAGTCCACAGTGGACTGGTTCAGGACCGTCTGCGCCGACACGGACGTAGAAGAAGCCGGGGTGTCCGGCGAGGCGATCACCGCGCCGGTGACACCTCCGAACAACCCCGCGACGAGTGCCGCCGCGGTGAGCATCGGGGCCGTGCGGCGCCAGAACTTCGGCGCCGGCGCAACGGCTGGCTGCGGTTCCACCAGTGACCCGCTCATCGCGGGGAAGCTCTGCTCGGTCATGACTCCACGATGGACCGCCATCATGTGAACAACCTGTGCGGAAACCCGAAAAAACCCTGATAAGAACTAGCTGAGAAGCGCGGCGACCTCGGTGGCGCACAGCGGCGGCCCGAAGTGCGATCCCTGCCCGCCGGTCACACCCAGCGCAGCCAGCCGGGACGCCTCGGCGGCAGTCCGCACGTCCTCGGCGTAAAGCGGCAGTCGCAGGACCGACGCCCACTTCAGCAGCGCCACCGCAGCGCTCTCGTCGACCCGGTTCGCGCCCGCGTCCAGGCCGTGCACGACGGCGCCGGTGAACTTCACGCCGGTCAGCGGGAGCAACCTCAGCCGGTCGACGCCGACGTTGCCGCCGTTCATCTGGTCCAGCACGAGCCCGATGCCGCGCTCGGCGAGGATCGTCAGCTCTTCCATCTGCTCGTCGTTCAGCAACGCCGGCAGGTGTTCGTGCAGCTCGAAGCGCAACTGCGAAGCGGGCAACCCCGTCCGGTCGAGCACGCGGGAGACCTCGGCGACGAGCTCGGGTTCCTGGCACAGCCGCGGCGGCAGGTCGATCGACAACGCCGGCGCCTTCGAACCCAGCGCGGAATACCACTGGCTCGCTTGGGAACAAGCCTCCGAGAGTGCCCAGTGCACGAGCCGGACGATCATGCCGTTGTCGGAGGACTGGTCGATGAACGTGTCCGGGCACAACACCCCGTGTGCCGGGTGGTTCCAGACGATCTTCGCTTCGAGCGCGAGCACCGAACCGTCGGTCAACGAGTAGATCGGCAGGTAGTCGACGCGGAACTGGCCCTCCTCCAGCGCGCCGGGGATGGAGGCGGCGAGCGCGTATCTCTCCTTGTCGCGCAGGTCCCGTTCGCGGTCGTACAACGCCCACTGCGCCTTGCCGTCGCGCTTGGCCCAGCCGACGGTGACGTCGGCGGCTCTGAGCAGGTCGACGGCGTCCCCGCCACGAGCTGCCCGCGCCACGATGCCGACGCTGGTGGTGACGCCGACGCCGTTCGCGCCGATCCAGATCGGCTCCTCCAGCCGGGCGGTGAACTCGTCGACCAGCGCGATCACGCCGCGCACGTCGCGCGGGTCCTTGATCAGGACGCCGAACTCGTCCTCGCCGATGCGCGCGACCTTGCCGACCTGCTCCGAGAACACGGCCCGCAGGTGGGTCGCGACGTGCATCAGCACCCGGTTGCCCGCCTCGTGCCCGAACGCGTCGTTCACGCCGCGGAACCCGTCGATGTCGACCTGCACGAGGGCCAGAGCCTCCGGTCCCTTCGTGCCGACCGCGCCCTCCAGCCAGCCGAGGAACTGCGCCCGGTTCGGCAGGCCGGTCTGCATGTCGTTGAGGCTCTGCCGCACGAGCTGCGTCTGCAGCGCGCGCATCTCGTTCATGTTCTCGATCATCGTGACGAAGTACGGCGGCGCGTCCTCGTCCTCGCGCACCAGCGAGATCGCCATGTGCGTCTGGATCGTCTCGCCGTCGCTGCGGATCATCCGCTTCTCGACCCGGATGTTGTCGAAGTCGGACGCGATCAGCTGCTGCGCCAGCTCCCGCAGCGCGGCCCGGTCGTCCGGGTGCACCAGGTCGCGGCCGCTCATCGTGCGCAGGTCTTCGCGCTTGTAGTCGAGCATCGCCAGCAACGACTCGTTCACGTCGATGATCTCGCCCGTCAGGCTGCTCACGACGATGCCGAACGCCGAGCTGTGGAAGATCGCCCGGAACTTCGCCTCGCTCGCCCTGACCGCGTTCTCGGCCCGGCGCATCGTGTTGATCGCGGCCGTGCGGCTGATCTCCTGCTGGTCGAGCGTGCGGTCGCGCAGACCCTCGGCGTACCCGGCGGCGAGCGCGCCGAGCTGGGCCGGCGAGACCGGCGTGTGGTCACCGAGGTACGTGAGCGTCAGCTCCAGCGTCGCGGAGGCGATGAAGTCGTTCTCCACCATGGATCGCCCGACCCGCCGAGCCTCGGCGACACCGCCCGTGAGCAACTGCTCGACGAAGCCGCCGAGCAGTTCCTCGAGCTTCTCGCGCGTGAAGTTCGCGAGAAGGGTGCTGGAGATCGCCGCCGCCCAGCGAACGGCGGGCTCTCGGCTGTCGACCATGTTCATTCAGCTCAGGTGGCCATTCGTGGGGACCGGGGTGATCCGTTGATCGATCGTCGGGCGCCAATCGATACGCCTGCGAACCCACTTCCGCCAGATTCGGTCGAACGGGTGACAGCCCCGTCCGGTACCACCACCGGGTGTGGGTCCAACGCTCAAGCTTACTGATCACGCCTGATGTGTCCAACCGAACCCCGATTCCCGGTCGCGAATCATGGGTTCGCCCAGGAATTCACTCGTTTGAACTAATGAATCACCTTGTCGAAGGCCAGCGGACCTATTGTCAGTGGGTCCGCGTCAACGTCGAACAACGGCGTGTACCCGGTCGCCAGGTACAGCCCTTTCGCCTCCGGCTGACGTGGCCCCGTGGTGAGGTAGATCCGGCGATATCCGAACGTCCGTGCCTCGTTCTCGAGTTCCACCAGAACTCGGCGTGCCAGACCGCGCCGGCGGTGCTGCGAGTGCGTCCAGATCCGCTTGAGCTCGGCGGTGTGTTCGTCGTGACGCATGAACGCGCCGCCCGCGACGGCCTCTCCGGCCTCCATGAGCAGCAGGAACTGTCCGTGCGGCGGTTCGAAGACGTCCGCCTGTCGCTTCATCTCCTCCGCCCCGCGAGGGCCGTAGCGAGACGTGTACTCGTACGTCAGCTCAGCGACCAACGGCGCCGCGTCCGGGTCTGACTGCCGGACACGGCGCACTTCGAGCGTGGTCATGCGGCCTTGGCCCGGTCCCTCTTCGCGACTTCCTCGCGCACCAGCGGAATCACGTACCGGCCGAAGTCGATCGCGTCGTCGAGCAGGTCGTAACCGCGCGCAGACAGGATGTCCACGTCGAGGTCGTAGTAGTCCAGCAACGCCTGCGCCACCTGCTCCGGCGTGCCGACCAACGCGTTGGAGTTGCCCGCACCACCCGTCGCTTTCGCGGTGGGCGTCCACAAAGCACGATCGAAACGCTCACCGCGTTCCGCGACCTCCAGCAGCCGTTGCGAACCGGTGTTCTCCGGATTGGTCAGGGAATGACGGCGGCTCAACGGCCCGTTCGCTTTCCGCGCCTCGATCCGGTCCAGCGTCCGATAAGCCTTCTCCCACGCCAGTTCCTCGGTCGGTGCGATGATCGGCCGGAACGCGACCTGGATCCTCGGCACGTCGGTGCGGCCCGCGTTCTTCGCGGCCTGCTTCACCGACTCGATCTGCTGTGCCGTCTCCGCCAACGGTTCGCCCCACAGGCAGAAGATGTCCGCTTCCGCCCCGCCCGCCTCGTAAGCCGCAGGGGAGGAGCCGCCGAACGACACGTTCGGGCGAGGTTGTTGCACGGGAAAGACATCGCTCACGAAGTCCGCGAACCTGTAGTGCTCCCCGTCGTGGTCGAAGGCGGACCTGTTTGTCCAGGCCTTCTTGACGATCTGGATGTACTCGCGGGTGCGGCTGTAGCGCTGGTCCTTCGTCAGGTAGTCGCCCTCGCGCTGCTGTTCGTGATCGGTGCCACCGGTGATGAAGTGCACGGTGAGCCGGCCGTCGCTGATCTGGTCGAGCGTCGCGAACGTCTTGGCGGCGAACGTCGGGTAGGAGACGTTCGGCCGGTGCGCCAGCAGGATCTGCAGCTTGTCGAGCTTGCTGGCCAGGTAGGCCGCCGCCGAAGCCGGCTCCGGTGCGCCTGAACCGTACGCGAACAGCACGCGATCCCAGCCGTGCTCCTCGTGCGCCCGAGCGAGCCTGATCGTGTAGTCCTTGTCGAACGCTCCACCGGACCGCGGTGTCGTCTCCGACCCGTTGTTCGTGGCGGCGATCCCGAGAAACTCAACTGGCATGGCCGATCCCCAGGGCTGGTGGTGAATTTGGCGGGTGCGTTGAGGGAGACGCCCTTCGAGTGCACACCTGTCATCCGCTCGTCGCAACGACGTCCACAGAGCGGGATTTGCTTGCACGCGCGGGGTACTGTGGTGGTGTTCGCGTTGAGGGGCGCGGCTCGTTTCTCGTTGCCCTTCAACGGAAAGACGCGCATGCGCACCCTCGTCGTCATCGGTGGCGGCCCGCGCGCCGCCGGCCTGCTGGAACGCATCGCCGCCCAGTCACCCTCGCTACCTCTGACCGTGCACGTCGTCGACCCGTACCCGCCCGGCGCGGGCCGGGTGTGGCGGCACGCGCAGTCCCCGTTGCTGCGCATGAACTCCATGGCTGAGGACGTCACCGTCTTCACCGACGCCAGCTTTGACGGCGCTGGTCCGGTTCGTCCTGGTCCGTCGCTGGCGGAGTGGGGTGACGTCGACCCGACGTCGTTCCCGTCACGTCAGGTGCAGAGCACGTACCTGGCGTGGTTTTTCGACCACGTGAGGAAATCTCTGCCACCGAACATCTCGGTGACCGTGCATCGGGCAACCGCGCTGAAGGTCGTCGGCAACTGGGTGTGGCTGGACAGCGGGGAGTCGCTGAAGGGTGACGTCCTCGTGCTGGCGCTCGGTCACCTGGACGCCGAGCCCGAACCCGAGCACCGCAAGCTGGCCGAGCACGCCGCGGAGCACGGCCTGGTCTACGTGCCGCCGCTGTACTCGGCCGACGCGGATCTGTCCGAGGTCACAGGTGATGTGGTGTTGCGCGGCTTCGGGCTGGCCTTCATCGACCTCATGGTGTTGCTGACCGAGGGTCGCGGTGGCAGGTACGTGGGCTCAGGTGATCAGCTCCGGTACATCCCTTCTGGAGCGGAGCCAACGCTTCACGTGGGCTCGCGCAGAGGCGTGCCCTACCACTCGAAGACCGGCTACCGGCTGCAGGGAACCCGTCCGGCGCTGCCGCACTTCTTCGCCGCCGATGCCTTGCGCGGCCGCGATCTGGACTTCCGTGACGACGTGTGGCCGTTGATGGCCAAGGAGATCGCCTGGGGTCACTACCACGAGCTCTTCACCGGTCACCCCGGCCTGGTGCGGATGTCGTTCGTGGAGTTCGCGACGGCGTTCTCCGCTCTGTCCTGGTACAGCGACGAAATGCGGGAGCTGGAGCTCCTCGCGGTGCCCGATCCGGCCGACCGCATCGACTTCGAACGCCTGGACCGCCCGCTGACCGGCCTCACCTTCGCGTCGGCCGAGGAGTTCCAGGCGTACCTGCGGACGTACGTCGAGGAGGATGTGGCGCGCCGCTCCGATCCCCGGTACAGCGCCGATCTGGGGGCGTTCCTGGCCCTGCTGTCGGTCTACGGTCAGATGGCGCAGGTGATGCCGCACGACGGGTGGTGGCACGGCTACTTCAGCTACCTGGCCTCCGGTCCGCCGCCGGATCGCCTGGAGGAGCTGCTGGCGTTGTCCCGTGCGGGAGTCGTGCGGTTCGTCGGTGCCGACATGTGGGTGGAGGCGGTGGACGGCGCGTTCGTGGCGGGCAGTCCGACCACGCCGGACGTGGTGCGCGCCAACGGTTTGATCGAGGCGCGCCTGCCCACGCACACGTTGAGCCGCACTGCTGACCCGGTGCTGCAGTCGTTGCGCGCGATCGGGGACGTCTCGGAGGACGACGCCGGGCTGGTGCGGGTGTCCGCGGAAGGCCGTCTGATCAACGAGCGTGGCGAGGAGGACCCTGTGCGGTTCGCCGTTGGGCCTTGTACGACGGGGAAAGCCTTCGCGGCGTTCGCGCGGCCGAACACGAACGCGCCGGCGTTCCGGCAGAACGACGTCCTGGCGCGGGCGATCCTGAAAACCCTAGGCGACTGACGTGTAGCGCCCCTGGTGCCGCACCAGGGGCGCGGCGATGTCGGCGTGCGCGATGTCCAGGGGCTCGCCGACCAGTGCGATGTGGTCGCCGACCGCGATCCGCCGCGAAGTCCGGCACCGCAACCGAATCGGCGCGTCCAGCAGCCACGGCACGCCGTCGTTGTCGTGCTGCCACCGAGTGCCGGGGCCGAACCGGTCGACTCCCTTGGTGGCGAACAGATCTGCCAGCCCGGTCTGCGAGGCGTCCAACAGGTGCACGGCGAACAGCGGCGCGGTCCGCAGCACCGGCCACACCGAGGCGCCCTCGCCGATCCACACGACGACCAGCGGCGGCTCGAACGACACCGAGGTGAACGAGGAGACCGTGGTGCCGACCGGCCCTTCAGCCCCCGACGCCGTGACGATCGTGACGGCCTGGGCGTGATGCCTCAACGCGTCGCGCAGCTGTTGCTTCATCGGAGTACCAGCGCCTTCAGCACCTCGGCGTCCAGCGCGAAGTCCGTGACGTGCGCCGGCAACGAGGTCTCGTTCAGGAACAACGCCTGCGGCACCAACGCGCCCAGTTCGGTCAGCACCGGCCGCAGATGCACCTCGACGGCCAGCGCGTGCTTGTCCGACGCGGCGATCTGCAGTGGCACGACGACCCTGCCGCGCAACCAGCCCGACGGTGCCTGGTCCAGCACCGCCTTCAGCAGACCGGTGTACGCGGCCTTGTACGTCGGTGTCGCCACCACCAGCACCTCGGCCTGCCCCAACGCTTCCAGGGCCGCCTTGATGGTGTCCGGCGAAGTGAACACCTCAGCGGCCAGCGTCGCCGCGTCGACCACCGGACCATCAGCCTCGACGCCCAGCACGCCCGCGAGAGCCTCACGCAGGGCCAGGGCCGCCTGCAGAGTGCGCGAAGCGGGCCGCGGGTTGCCGACCAGAACACCGATGTGCGTCATGCCTTCAGCACAGCCGCAACCAGCAGGACCGTCAACCCGCGTCCACCACGCGAGATCAGTGCGAGAACAGAGCAAAATCAGAGCAAGATCTCTTTCGTCACCCACGAGTTGATGGCATCGACTCGCGCGTAGATCGCGGGGTGGCCGGGCCGTGCACACCCGTCGCCCTTCGACACCAGACCGATCAGCTTGCCGCCCGCGACGAACGGCCCACCGGAGTCACCGTTGCACGCGTCGATGCCACCCTTCATCACCGCGGCGCACATCATTGACCGGTTCTCGTAGAAGTCGTTGCCGGCGCCGTCGTCGCCCCAGAACACGCGGCAGGTCTCGTCCTCCAGGATCGGGATCGACGCCTTCATCAGGTACCCGTTGGTGTCGCCGCCCTCCTTGACCGCGCCCCAGCCCATCACCGTGGCGGACTTGCCGGGCGCGTACAGGTGCCGATCGGCAGCGCCGGCCATCTTGATCGGCTTCTGCTTCAGGTTGCGGTCCAGCGTCAACACCGCGGAGTCGAACGAGATGCCGTCGTACTTGGGGTTGATGACGATCTTGGTGAGCTTCGCGACGACACCCTCACCGGTGCTGTGCACGTTCTCCCGGCCGGCCACGACCACCCGTTTGTTCAACGGGATCGGCTTCGGCTCGCTCACGCCCTCGTCGACGCAGTGCGCGGCGGTGAGGATCTTGTTCGGTGCGACGACCACACCGGTGCACCGGGGATCTTTCGTGTCGGCCGTGGGCGCCAGGTACACCGCGAACGGGTTGTCCTTTATGGACGCTCGCGTGCCTCCGACCACCTGGACGGACGGATCCGCGACCGCCGTGCCCGCCATCGTCAGCACGACCAGGGCAGCCGCGATTCCACCTCGTAACAGCATTCGCCGTTCCTTCCGCAGGAAATCCTTCTTGTGCGGCGAAGAACGGCGAATGATCTGTCTCAGTTCGGCCTTGTAACTTAGGAGACCGCTTCGGCCGCGGAACGTCCGGCCACGCGCCCGGAGAACAGGCAGCCGCCGAGGAAAGTCCCTTCCAGCGCACGGTATCCGTGCACGCCGCCGCCACCGAACCCGGCGGCCTCACCGGCTGCGTAGAGCCCCGGCAGTGGCTGACCGGACGTGTCGAGCACCCGCGACGACAGGTCGGTGTGCAAGCCGCCCAACGTCTTGCGCGTGATCACCGACAGTCGCACGGCGATCAGCGGACCGGCCTTCGGGTCCAGCAACCGGTGCGGCTCGACCACGCGGATCAGCTTGTCGGTCAGGAAGTGCCGCGCCGCGCGGATCGCGTTGACCTGCATGTCCTTGCCGAGGCCGGAAGTCACCTGCCGGTCGCGTTCGATGATCGTCTTCTCCAGCGCGGCGGCGTCGATGCGCGAGTCACCGGTCAGCGCGTTCATCCCGCGCGCCAGCTCCGCGACCGTCCCGGCCTGGATGAACTCCTTGGACTTCTGCGCGAACGCCTCCACCGGCGCGACGGCACCCGGCAACGCGCGCTTCAGCACTGCGCGGGTGTCCTTGCCCGTCAGGTCCGGGTTCTGCTCGGAGCCCGACAGCGCGAACTCCTTGCCGATGATCTTCTTGTTCAGCACGAACCACGAGTGCTCGTGGCCGTGCTTCGTGATGTGCTGCAACGCCCCCAGCGCGTCGAAGCCGGGGAACAACGGGATCGGCAACCGCTCGCCGTCCGCGTCGAGCCACAGCGGTGACGGGCCGGGCAGGATGCGGATGCCGTGCCCGCTCCACACCGGCGCGTAGTTCGCGATGCCCTCGGGGTAGTGCCACATGCGGTCGGCGTTGATGATCGCGCCGCCGGCCTTCTGGGTGATCTCCAGCATGTGCCCGTCCACGAAGTCCGGCACACCGGACAGCATGAACTTCGGCGGCGTGCCCATGCGCTCGGGCCAGTTCTTCCGCACCAGGTCGTGGTTGGCGCCGATGCCACCGGACGTGACGATCACGGCCTGCGCCGACAGCGAGAAGTCGCCGGCGACGGTGCGCGAGCTGGGTTCCGCGCGCTGGACCGACGAAGGTTCCAGCACCTCACCGGAAACGCCGTCGCACACGCCGTTGGTGACGCTGATGCCGGTGACCCGGTGGCGGAACTTCAGCGTCACGAGCCCTTTCGCCACGCCCTCGCGGACCCTGCGCTCGAACGGCTCGACCACGCCCGGCCCGGTGCCCCAGGTGACGTGGAACCGCGGCACCGAGTTGCCGTGTCCGTTCGCGAGGTACCCGCCGCGCTCCGCCCACTGCACGAACGGGAACCAGCGCACCCCCATGGCGTGCAGCCAGGAGCGCTTCTCCCCGGAGGCGAAGTCCACATAGGCCTGTGCCCACAGCCGCGGCCAGTGGTCGCTCTCCCGGTCGAACGCGGCCGAGCCCATCCAGTCCTGCAACGCCAGCTCGTGCGAGTCCTTGACCCGGAGCCTGCGCTGTTCGGGCGTGTCGACGAGGAACAACCCACCGAACGACCACCAGGCCTGGCCGCCGATCGACGCTTCCGGCTCCTGGTCGAGGAGGATGACCTTGCGGCCCGCGTCCGCGAGCTCTGCGGTCGCGACGAGACCTGCGAGGCCCGCGCCGACGACGATGACATCCGCGTCATGTGCCATCGGCCGAGCATAGATCCACCGCTGGTCACGCACGAGACCTGAATCAAGTTCACTTTCTGGGGAGGATGCCAGATGTCGTTCAGACCGGCCTCTGAAGTGGGGTTCAGCACCAAGTCGGCCAGGTTCGTGGCGCCTGGATCGGTCACGAACGGGGAGTTCGGCCTGTTCGAGTGGCAGATGGACGCCCGCCAGCCCGGAGCTCGGCCCCACTTCCACAAGACGTTCTCCGAGTCGTTCTACGTGCTCGAAGGCGAGATCTCGCTGTTCGACGGTGACGAGTGGATCAAGGGCGGCGAGGGGGATTTCCTCTACGTGCCGCCGAACCGGCCCCACGCGTTCCGCAACGACAGCGACGCTCAGGTCCGGATGCTGATCCTGTTCTCACCCGGCATCGCCCGCGAGAACTTCTTCCTGGAGGTGGGGCAGGCCAAGGGGCTGGACCCGGAGGCGCTGGCGGAGTTCTACGCGCGGCACGACNGGCCTTGATGTCGGCCTCGGTGACGCCTTGCCGGAATCGCATCTCGGCCAGCGGGTTACCGGCGGTTGCGACGAGGAGATAACAGGCGAAGCTGCCGATCAGCAGGATGGGTATTGAGATCAGCAGGCGCCGGATGATGTAGCGGATCACGACGAACTCCTAGGGGAAACCCGCTCGGGGGGGGGGGGGCCGGGGGGGGGGGGCCCCCCCACGTTCCGGGTGCCGCCGACCGCCACACCCGGTGAGGGGGGTTTCCGGAGCGTCGGTCGACGGCGGGTTGACCGCGGCGTGAGCGCACAACGCCTGCGGAAGGACTTTTCCAGCCTGGGGGTGCCGGATCGTCCTGGCGCGGGCTCGAACGCCGACGGCCAACCACATTGTTGAACGTACAACCGGACCGTGGTGTTCCGGTCGGCTTTCACTGTGACCGGGCTCAAATCCTTCAGGTTGTCTTCAGGTTCGGCGTGGGTATGTCACCTGGTGTGACGGACGAACTGCCCACGATCACGAACCTCACCGAACTGGTAGGCCTTCTGGGTGACGACGTCTACGTGCGCTGGTCGAAAGGCCCGGCCGCGGACGCCGCCTCGACGTCACGCGACTCGTTGACCGGCGTGGAGCTGCCCGGCCTGTCCGCGAGCCCGCTGCGGGTCGAACCCTGGTGGGGCGAGCGCTCCCACGAGCTGTGGGTGGCACGCCGGCTCTTCGACTACCGCCACCTGCGCGAGCTGCGCGGCCTGGGCGTCCGCGCGTGGGTCCTCCGCGGCGCCGAGGTGGGCCGCGGCCCGGACAACGAGCCGCTGGTCCGCTGCCTGGAGCCGCTGGCGTGGGTGGCCGATTCGGCTTTGAGCCAGTGCGAGGACCTCGTCAACGCTCAGCACTCCGACGAGTGGGGCCCGCTCGACCGCTCTAACTCAGGTCGTTGAGCTTGCGTTCGGCGGCCTTCCTGGCCTTCTCCGCACCCGAGGTGACCCGTTTGGCGTCCTCCAGCCGTTCCGCCGCCCGGTCGAACGCCCGCTGCGCCGCCAGCTGATCGGCCTGCGCCTCCCCGAGCGCCTGTTCCGCCTCGTCCAACGCCTGCTGCGCCTCGGCCCGCTTGCGCTCCTGCCGCTCGCGCCGCTTGCGGGCCAGCGCGTCCTCACCGTCGTCGGGGGCGGGTTCCGGGACCGGCAGCGCGAACCCGAACCCGGAGTACTCCAGCCCCTTCGTGAGGTGCCCGGCGCGCACCTGCTCGGCGGACTCGGGATCGGCCATCGCGGCGGTCAGGGTGTTGCGCACCTGCGTGACGGCGTCGTCCGCGAGCGGCCCGGTCAGCTCCAGCGTGCGGTAGACCAGCGCCTCCATCAGCTCCTTGCGCTTGCGGCCGAGCTCCCGCATGGTCAGCTGCGCCGTGGCCAGCCCCAGCGCCTCCTCCAGGCCCTTCGGCGCGTCCCGGACCAGCCGGTTCACCGCCCAGGCGCCCACGGTCGGCTTGCGCAGGTCACCGATGGCCTTCGCGAGGTCCTTGTCGTCGGTCTGCTTGGCCGCGGCGTTGCGGGCTGCGGTGAACTCCTTCGGGGGCAGCCCGTAGAGCTCGTCGGCGACCGACTTGAGGTCCATGCGCGCAAGGTAGCGCCTGATCAGCCCTCAGTCCTGCTGAATCGCCTCAACGGGGCGCGGCCGGCCTGCGTTGAGGAAGTGGGGCAGCCGCATCAGGTAAACAGGATGGGGACATGCACACCAGGTGGAGATGGGTTCTCTTCGGGCTCGGCGCCGCGGTCGCCGTGAGCGGACCGATCGCGATGGCGGGCGGCCCGTGGTACGGCTACGTCTTCGGCGGTCTGTGGTCGCTCATGGGCGGCACCGTTGCGTGGCGCAGCTTCGGCATGGGCACCAAGGTCGGCGCTGAGGGCATCACGTCGAGCAGTCTCGACCGCCGCACGTCCATCGACTGGTGCGACGTCCAGGCGATCGAACCCGCGCGCCGGCGCAACCTGATCTTCTTTCACACCATCGCGCCGGTCGTGAGATTGCGGCCGGGCGGTGAGGAAAAGCTGACCGAGTTGTCCCTGTTGTCGGTCAGGAAGGATTCGGTGCCCGAACGTGCCGAGCGCTACGTCACCGATCTTCGGCAGGCGTTGAACGCGCACCGTGCGCGTTGTTCGATCTGCGGCGCGCGGCCGAAAGAACTCGAAGTGCGGCCGACCCTGTGGTCTCGACTGCGCAGGCGTTTTAGCTCCGCACTTCTTCGGTAAAGCATCGCCCGGTGCCTTGATCCTGTTACACGGCAAGCGTGTTCACCGTTGACGCAGGCCTTGACATTCCCCTCCTTCAGCTCTTGACTGGAGGGTGAGCGCTCGTTCCACGGCTAAACCGAAACGGGCAGCACTAAAAGCGCGCCCGGACAAGACTCTGAACAGTCCAATGTGGATCTGAGGAATGCTCCGGGCAGACGATTGCCCCTTGCGAGGCGAAGAGATGTGCTTCTGTGCACTCTTACCCCACGAAGGGCTTTTGCGCCGTGAAGAACTGGAGACGCCGCACCGGAACGGTCTTGCTGACCGCGGTGCTGGGCACTACCGGGTTCGGCTTCGCCGCCACCCCTGCCGTCGCGCAGAACGCTCCGCAGCAGCAACCCGCTGCGGACAAGCAGCTCGACAAGAAGGACCGCGAGCTCGTCGACCAGGCCGCCCGCGAGGGCAAGCCGACCGTCGACCTGCTGGTCGCCGCCGAAGACGGCAAGACCGACGCCGCGGTCAGCGAACTGAAGGCGCTCGGCGCCACGGTCCAGAAGACCGAGAAGGACGTCGACTACGTCAAGGTGACCATCCCGCGTGAGAACGCGGCGAAGGCGGCCAAGCTGAAGTCCGTCAACACGCTGGACGTGGACGGCCTCATCGCGCTCGACGACCCGCGCCCGCAGGGCATGGAGAACCCGGCCCCGCAGAAGGCGCCGGACGCGAAGACACCGCGCACCAACCCGTACATGCCGACGCAGGACACGCAGGCGGCGCAGTTCGCCACCGCGCACCCGAAGTGGGACGGCCGCGGCACCACGATCGCCGTGATCGACGGCGGCATCGACCTGGACTCGCCCGCGCTGGCGACGACCAGCACCGGTGAGCGCAAGATCGTCGACTGGTACAACGCGAACGCCACCAACTCCGGCGACGGCACCTGGGTCACCATGACCAAGACCGGCGTCACCGGCAAGTTCACCAACGGTGGCAAGGAGTGGACGGCGCCCTCGACCGGCGGCCCCTACTCGTTCGGTCTCTTCCGCGAGACCGCGGGCGACCTCGCCCTCGGCAACAGCGAGGTCGGCGGCGACATCAACCGCGACGGCGACCGCGTCGACTCCTTCGGTGTCATCCAGGACATCACCACGAAGGAAGTCTTCGTCGACACCGATGGTGACGCGAACTTCACCAACAACAAGCGGATGATCGACTACAAGGTCAAGAAGGACGTCGGCTTCTTCGGTGCCGACAACCCCGCGACCCCGGTGATCGACCGCATCGCGTTCGTCGTGCAGACCGACCGCTCGATCTACGACAACGCGGGCACGCCGTTCGTCAACATCGGCATCTCGGGTGCGCACGGCACGCACGTCGCCGGCATCACCGCCGCGCACAAGATGTTCGACGGCAAGATGGCCGGTGCCGCGCCCGGCGCGAAGCTGATGTCCATCAAGGCCTGCCTCACCACGCCGTCCTGCACCAGCTCCGGCCTCATCGACGGTGTCCTCTACGCGGCGCGCAACGGCGCCGACGTCGTGAACATCTCCATCGGTGGCCTCCCGGCGCTCAACGACGGCAACAACGCCCGTGCGGAGCTCTACAACCGCACGATCAACGAGTACAACGTCCAGCTGTTCATCTCGGCCGGCAACTCGGGCGCGGGCGCCAACACCGTCGGCGACCCGTCGGTCGCCACGGACGCCGTCAGCGTCGGCTCGTACATCACCAGCCAGACCTGGCTCTCCAACTACGGCTCGACGACCGCGCAGAAGCAGAACCTGCACGGCTTCTCGTCGCGCGGCCCGCGTGAGGACGGCGGCTTCAAGCCGAACATCGTCGCGCCGGGTTCGGCCATCTCCACCACGCCGCGCTGGCAGAACCCCGGCCCGGTGGCCGGCACCTACCAGCTCCCGGCCGGCTACGCGATGTTCAACGGCACGTCGATGGCCTCCCCGCAGGCGACCGGTGCCGCCGCGCTGCTCATCAGCGCGTTCAAGGCCACGCACGACGGCCAGCGCCCGACGAGCGCGGAGCTGCGTTACGCGATCCAGCGCTCCGCTTCCTACGTGAGCACCCTCGGTGCCTACGAACAGGGTGCCGGTCTGTTCAACACCAACGCCGCGTGGTCGTTGCTGGACAAGCACTCCGTGCCGGACCAGGTCACCACGGCCGTTCCGGTCAGCACCATCCAGTCCGGTCAGCTCGCCACCCCGAACGTCGGTGTCGGCATCCACGACCGCGAGGGCGTTGCGCCGGGCCAGGAGTACACCCGGACCTACACCCTGACCCGCACCACGGGCCACGACGACGAGACCTACAAGGTGTCGTGGAAGGGCAACGACGGCACGTTCAAGGCCGCCAAGACGGTCGACCTGCCGCTGAACACCCCGGTGCTGTTCCCGGTCAAGATCAAGGCGACCTCGGCCGGCATCCACAGCGCCGTGCTGCAGCTCGACAACCCGGAGACCCCCGGTGTCGACGTGCAGACGCTGAACACGGTGTTCGCGGTCGAGCAGTTCAGCATCGCCAACAAGTTCTCGGTCACGAAGTCCGGCACCATCGCGCGCAACCAGTCGACGACTCTCCTCGTGAACGTGCCTGCGGGCACGGGCTCGCTGAAGGTCGACATGGCGGCTGGCGGCGCCGAGGCCGGCAAGGGCCAGGTCCGCTTCCTGCGCTTCACCCCGCAGGGCCTGCCGCTCGACGTGACCAGCTCGACCAACTGCTACAACCCCGACGCGGGTGCCGGCTGTTCCGGCGGTACCCCGACCAGCCGCACGGTCGTCAACCCGATGGCCGGTGTCTGGGAGATCGTGGTCGAGGCGCGCCGCACCTCCGACGCCGCTGAGGCGCCGTACTCGGTGACCGCGTCGGTGTTCACGACGTCGATCAACCCGAACCCGGACGTCATCGCGTCCGCGGCCCTCGGTGCCCCGCTGAACCGCAGCTACACCGTCACGAACGCGCAGTCGGCGTTCAACGGCAGGCTCGCGGCCGGTGCGGTCGGCAGCGTGAAGCAGGACCGTCCGACGATCGCGCACCACACCGCGCAGGAGTTCGACGTCCAGGTTCCGGCGGGCGCCACGTCGCTCGTCGCGACCATCGGCAAAACGTCCGACAAGGGTGCCGACCTCGACCTGTTCGTGCTCAACTGCACGACCGGGACGTGCGTGCCCGCAGGCGACGACGCGGACGCGGACTCCGAGGAGTCGGTGACGATCGACAACCCGGCAGCGGGTCTGTGGCGCGTCCAGGTCGACGGCTTCGCGGTGCCCGCGGGCACCACGCAGTACGACTACGTCGACGTCTACACCGCTGGTTCGCTGGGCACGCTGACGGTGTCCGACGCCAACGCTGCGCGTGACGCCAGCTCGTCCTGGACGGTCCCGGCCGTGTTCACGCCGCTCGGCCAGCCCGGTGCCGGCCGCGTGCTGCGTGGCGAGCTCGAGATCCGCACGGCCGACGAGAGCGTTCTCGGCCGCGGCTCGGTGATCGTCCAGTCGCTCAGCTAGTTCCCGGTAGTACGCAGAAAGCCCCAGGGTCCACGTGATCCTGGGGCTTTCTACGGTTCAGGGAGCCTGTTGCTGAGCGGCTCATCCACGTCCACTTTGGACACGCCGTCGATCGAGCAGGTCGCTTCCACTTTGTCCACGGGCATTTCGGCGCGCAGGTAGCCGATTCTGGGATCACGCGCCTCAACGGTCGCGCCCAGCTTCTGCAGTGCCTGCTCGACCTCCTCGTCGCGTCCCGGCTGCACGGAGATCATCAGTGGCACGGTGAGGTGGCCGTCGCGTTTCGCCTGCTCGATCCGGAGCTTGTCCGGCTTGGCTGAAGACACGGTCGGGACCTCCGAGAACAGCACGGTCGGCGCGGTTGTCCCGTTCGTACCACAGCTTCCGAGAGCCAGCGCGCAGAACGCGACGGCGAGCGGTCTTCTCATGCGCCTAGGACGGAACGGCCTCCGCGAGCGGTTGCATCTTCGTTTCGGGAACCGCGACCAGCATCACGATCACCCCGCCCACCACCACGACACCGATCACCGCGAACGTCCAGGCCAGCCCCAGTTGCGGCCACAGGATCGCCCCGAACAGCACCGGCACGAACGCGGCCCCGACGCGGCTGATCGACGACGCCCACCCGAACCCGCTGGCCCGCAGGTGTGTCGGGTACAGCTCCGGCGCGAACGCGTACAGCGCCGGGATCGCCACCTGGATCAACGCACCGTAGAGCGTGATCCACAGCTTCGCGGCCGTGTCGACGTTGATCTGCACGGCGAACATGACCAGGGCGACCGAGGAGAGCGGCGCGGTGATCGCGATGACCCACTTGCGCCCGAACACCTCCACCAGCCACGCGCTGATCAGCGCGCTCACGACACCCACCGCCACGGTCGCCGTCGTGACCATGAACGCCGCGTACGTCCCGTACCCCTGCGCCTTCAGGATGCTCGGCAGCCACGTGACGGCGCCGTAGTACAGCAGGAACACCGCCACGAACATCACCCACATCGCGCCCGTCCGCTTCGGGTCGAACCGCCAGATGTCCTTGAGCTGCCCGAACATGGCCCCGAGTGAGAGCTTCTGGGCCTGCTTCAGCTCCGGCAGCCGCCACTCCTCTTGTGGCGCCCCGGTTTTCGCGATCAGGTCGTCGATGACCTTCTTGGCCTCGGTCGGCCTGCCTTTGGCCACGAGGAACATCGGTGACTCGGGTACGCCCTTGCGGATCCAGAACAGCAGGAACGCGGGCACCACCATCGTGAGCATGAGCAGCCGCCAGCTGCCCAGGTCGGCGAGGAAGGCCGCGGTGAGTCCGCAGAACGTGGCGCCGAGCGGCCAGAACCCGTCCATCGCCGCCAGCACCCGCCCGCGCACCCTGGTCGGCGTGAACTCGCCGACCAGCGCGAAGTCGACCGGGATGCACCCGCCGAGCCCGACCCCGGCGAGGAACCGGAACGCGCAGAACGTCACGAAGTCCTGGCTCGCCGCCCCCGCCACGGTGAACACCGAGAACATCAGGATCGTCAGGCTGAACGCCTTCTTGCGTCCGATGATGTCCGCGACCGCACTCCACGCGAACGCCCCGACGGCCATCCCGATGAGGTTCGCCGTCCCGACCCAGCCGCGTTCGCCCAGGGTCAGGTTCCACTCGGCGCTGACCAGTGGAATCAGGAACGCGTTGAGCGTGACGTCCCACGCGTCGAACAGGAAGCCGAGCCCGCCGATGACGAAGATCGTGCCTTGCGCGCGCCACCGCCACGGCAGGCTCTGGACGACCTGATCCCCGGTTCTCATCCAGCCAGTGTGGTGGATGCGTCGCGGATCGTCGCGGCCAACAGCGCCGGGTTCGTGAAGTGCGCGACGTGCCCCTCACCTTGCAGCGTGACGAAGGTGCCGCCGGTGTCCCGCACGAGGTCCCGCGCGCCCGGTCCGAAGATGTGGTCGGTGTGCTCGCCGACGATGACGGTGACCGGGACGTCCAGCTTTGGTGGCTCGTAGCGGTAGTTGTCGACGACGGTGAGCTCGCGCGACGACGTCTCCAGCAGCTCCTGCGCCGCGAGCCAGCGTTCCGGGTCGGAGTCGCGGAACGACGGGTCCCCGGCCAGCTTCGTCACGATGATCTCCAGGGCGAGATCCCTGTCGCCTGCTTTGAGTGCGTGCTGGAAGCTCTCCACCGTCGCGCTGTTGATTCGCAGCGACGGTTCGTACAGCACGAGCGCCTCGAGGTCGTCGCGCTCTTGAGCCGTCATCAAGGCGACGAGCCCGCCGTAGCTGTGCCCGATGAGCGTCGGGTTCTCGTGCCGGTCCAGGGCCTTGTGCAGGTCGTCGATCTCGGTCCGGAGGCTGTAGTCGTCAGGCAGCGGCACCCCGTTGCGCCCTCGCCGCTCGGGCACGTCGGTGGGCCCCAGCAGGGCTTTCACCTGGTCCCAGTCCGTTGCCACACTTTGCGCGCCATGCAGGATCACGTTCATGATCTGGACCGTAAGACTTGACATCAGTGTCAAGGTCAAGGCGTGTTGATCGGTGAACTGGCCGCTTTGTGCGGCGTCTCCACCCGCTCGGTCCGCTACTACGAGCAGTGCGGGCTCTTGTCGTCCTCGCGTTCCTCGAACGGCTACCGCACTTACACGCCGGCCGACGTCGAAACCGTGCGCCGCATCAAGGCGCTGCTCAACGTGGGTCTGCCGGTCGCGACCATCGCCCAGCTGCTGCCGTGCGTCGTGGACGCCTCACCGCGCTTGGACCCGTGCTCGAACCTGATCGCGACCTTGAACGCCGAAGTGGCCCGCCTGGACTCCCAAGCAGCCGAGATCGCCCGCTGCCGCAGCCTGATCACGGGCATCCTGGAGCGTTCTACTTAGGCCCCGCAAACGCTTGCTCCCGCTGTTCGCCGTCCACGCTCTCCCCGAACACCCGCGCGTCGGTGTGGTGATCGCTGGCCGGCTGCTGCTTCTTGGACCCGGTGACCGCCCGCGTCCTGACCTGCGGCAACGCACCGGTGTGCTGCCGCTGCACCCAATCCACCAGGTGCTCCCTCGTGACACACCTGAGGTCCCACAACTTGCCCGCGTCCTCGGCGCTCACCAGCGCCCTGAGGCGCACAAACCCCTGGGTAGCGGCCGTCACCTGCAACACGGACACCCTCCCGTCCCACAGGTCGCTGCCCTCCAACATGGACCGCATCTCCTGCCGCATCGCCTCGACCGGCACCGTCCAGTCGAGATCGAGCTCAACGGTCCCGAGCAACGCCGACTGCGTCCGAGTCCAGTTCTCGAAGGGGGTCTTGAGGAAGTACGACGTGGGCAGCACCAGCCGCCGGTCGTCCCACAGGTGCAACACCACGTACGTCAGCGTGATGTCCTCGACCCGCCCCCACTCACCTTCGACCACCACAACGTCATCAAGCCTGATGGCGTCGCTGAACGCGATCTGCATCCCCGAGATCACGTTGCCCAGCAACGACTGCGCCGCCAACGCCGCCACCGCACCGATCACCGCGGCACTCGCCAGCACGGTCGATCCGACCGCCCGCGCTCCGGGGAAAGTCATCAGGATCGCGCCGATCGCCAGGACCCCGATGATCACCAACGCCAGCCGCCTTATGAGCGTGACCTGCGTGTGCACGCGTCGTGCGTGGCGGTTGTCCGTGACGTCCGTCCGGATCCGCGACAGCGATATGTCGACAAGTGTGCTGATCAGGGCCGAGAGCAGCCACGCTCCGGCCAGGATCAGCGCGATTCCGAGCACGTGCAGAGTGATCGGGGCTTGGATCGGGTACACGCTAAGAGTTATCTGCGCGGCCAGCAGGGCGCCGAACACCTGACCCGGTCGATACATCTTGCCGCTGTGGGTGAAGCGGCGGACCAGTCGGTGGATCACCTCCACCACCAGCAACGCGAAGACCACAGAGCAGCCGAGTATTACGAACAGCACGTTTCCTCCTCCCGTATCCGGGCCGGGTACCCGCTGTCTGGCTGACCGCACACCAGGCTGGGTCAAACTGTGCGATGTGCCATTCAAGTACCGCGAGAACGACGTGTTGCTCATCCCGGTGACCGACGGGTCGTTCGCGCTCGCCAGGGTGGTGCTGAAGGAGCCGAGCCTCTTGCTCGTCCTCCATGCGGTGCAGGTGAGGTCGCGTGACGAGGTGGACGTCGGCAGTTTGCGGACGGCCCAGCCCTCGCTGTTGATGGCGACGATCCCGCGCAGCATCCACAAAGGCATCTGGAGGGTGGCGGGCAACTGCCCACCTGCGACCGAGGTGCCGATCCCGCCGGAGCAGGCTCAGGCGCTCCCCGGCCACGTCTCGTACTCACCGGCTGCCATCGAGGAGGCTGCGAAGGCCCTGCTGGGGCTGACGCCGTGGCTGCCGTGGCACGACAAGGTCAGGAAGGTCTAGGAGATGAGAGTGGACGTCCTGAAAGTCCTGGACCCTGCTGAGGGGATCGTCTTCTTCAGGGGTGACTTCGGCTCCGCGTCTGGCCGCTGGAAGGGCCACGAGCCTGCCGAAACCGGGCACTTCGCGGTCGAGTTCACCCTCCCCGCGGCCGAGGAGTGGACGGCGGCCACGTGTGAGGAGCCCGCCCTCTCCGGTGCCGCCGAACCCGGCTCCGACGTGTGGTTCAGGTGCCAGGTCGAGCGGGTCTACGACGACGCGGTGGTGGTGGCCAGGATGGGCCCGCACATCTTCTACGTCGAGATCCCGAACCGGACGTCGGAGCTCCCCGAGGGACGCTTCATCTCATTCCGGGTGCCCGAAATCGAGCTCTACCCGTACGACGCCTAGTCAGAGCGGCAGCGCGGGCTCGAACAGCCAGCGAGTCAGCAGATCCCGATGCCCTGCCAACGCCATGAAGTCCTCGGTCGTCACAACCCCGTGCCGGTTCCGCGCACACCACTCCCGCAGCAACGCGAAGAACGAGTCGTCACCCATCGCCCCGCGCAACGCGTGCAACGTCAAAGCCCCGCGTTTGTAAACCCGATCGTCGAACCAGTCGGTCCGTGGAGGCCGCCCTATCACCAGGTCCTGAGGCAACCGCCGCAGCAAGTCCCGCGCTCCAGCTGCACAAGCATCGGCAGAGCGGCCACCGGAAGCCTCGGACCACAACCACTCCGAGTAGCAGGCGAAGCCCTCGTTGAGCCAGATGTGCTCCCAAGCGGCGATCCCGACCGAGTTGCCGAACCACTGGTGCGCCAACTCGTGCGCCACCAACCGCTCGGACCCGCGCCGCCCGTCGACGTGGTTCGCGCCGAACGTCGACAATCCCTGCGCTTCAACGGGAACGTCCAGCTCGTCATCGGTGACCACGACCGAGTAGGTGGCGAACGGGTACGGCCCGAACAACGACGAGAACAGCGAGATCATCTGGTTCTGCCGCCCGAAGTCGTGCGCGACCAGCCGCCGCAGCCGGGCCGGCGCCCACACCCCGGGCAGGGCCTCGACGTACTGGCCGATCTGGACGGTCGCCAGGTACGTCGCCATCGGCGCGGCCATCGAGTACACCCAGCGCGTCGTGCTGCCGGAGACCTTGCCGTCGACCAGGACCCCGTTGCACACCACGGTGTACGACGAGGGTGCGGTCACGTCCAGGTGGTAGGAGGCCTTCGAGGACACGACATCGAGGCACGGGAACCACGACGGCGCACCGATTGGCTGCGAGGCCACCAGCGAGCCGTCGGTCAGCTGGTCCCAGCCGAGGTCGCCCCACTCCGGCGTGTGCACCGGCACCGGCGTGCCCGAGTAGCGGATCTCGACCGAGAACGAGCCGCGCACCGCGGCGCGGATGTTCAGCACGCCGCCGGCGTGGCCGTAGCGGGCGGGCTTGCCGTTCACCAGGACCTTCGAGACCCGCAAAGGGCCGAACGACAAGGAGAACGACGAAAGCGAAGTACAGGAAGCCTGCAGCACCGCACGCCCGGAGAGGCGTGCGGAGTGCGGCTTGTAGTCAAGCTCTAGCGCGTAATGGTGTACGGAGAAGCTCATGTCCACGCGGAGATCGGGTTGCCCAGCCAACGGGTTCCCGACGGTACATCCTCTCCGCGCATGACCAGGGAGGCGGGTCCGATCGTGGTGTTGGCGCCCACCGAGGCGCCCGGCAGCACGATGCCGTGCGGGCCCAAAGTAGCGCCTTCGCCCAGAGAAACCCGGTCCATCCGCAGGATCCGGTCGTGGAACAGATGTGTCTGCACGACGCAGCCGCGGTTGACCGACGCACCGGCGCCCAGCGACACCAGGTCCGCCTCGGGCAGCCAGTACGACTCGCACCAGACGCCACGGCCCACGGACGCGCCCAGCGAGCGCAGCCACAGGTTCATCAGCGGCGTGCCACCGGAGAACCCGACCAGCCACGGCACCGCGAGCACCTCGACGAACGTGTCCGCCAGCTCGTTGCGCCACACGAACGCCGACCACAGCGGGTACTCGCGCGTCTTGAAACGGCCCACCAGCGTCCACTTGGCAATTACGGCCACCAGGCAGGCCAGAACACCCGCGCCCAGCAGCACGACGCCGGACCACCAGAGCCCGAACTCCTTCAACGCGAACAGCACGAGCACGACCAAAGCGACGTTCAGCATCACCGGGACGAACCGGCAGAGTTCGACCAACGCCCGCGCCCACATCAGGTGCTTGGGCGGGTCGAACGTGCGCGACTGGTCGGACACCTCGGCGGCCCGCGGCAGCTTCATCGGTGGCATGCCCAGGTACGACGAACCGGCCTTGGCCCGCTTGGGAGCCGCCGACAGCACGCCGACGAGCCCGCCCTTGGGCACGTTGCGGCCCGGCGCGGTCATGCCCGAGTTGCCCAGGAACGCCCGCTTGCCGACGCGCGCGTTCGCGATGCGCAGCCAGCCGCCGCCGAGCTCGTAGGACGCGACCATTGTGTCGTCGGCCAGGAACGCGCCGTCGCCCACTCGGGTCATCTTCGGGAGGGCGACCACAGTGGACGCTTCGACGCCGCGGCCGACCTTCATGCCGAGCAGACGCAGCCACACCGGCGTGAACAGCGAGGCGTACAGCGGGAACAGCGCCGAACGCGCGTTGTTCATCAGGCGCTCGGTCGTCCACGCCTGCCACGCCACGCGGCTGTGCACGGGGTAGTAGCCCTCGCGCATGCCGATGCCGAGCAACCGCACGGAAACCAGGACCAGCAGCGCGTAGGAGCCGAACCAGATCGCCGAAGCCACCGGCACGTCCCAAAGCGCCGACGTCAACGTGACCGGCTGGCGCAGCACGTAGAGCAGGGCCGGTGCCGCCGCGAGCAACGGCAGCGCGCCCAGCAGACCAGACGAGAAGCCGTACATGAGGTTCCAGAAGTACGACCTGGAAGGCCGCCGCGACGGGAACGAGCGCGCGGCCTTGCCCTCGCGGATCGCGGGCACGCCGGCCCAGCGCTGACCGGTCGGCACCGAACCGACGACACCCGAACCGGGCGCCACCTCGGCGCGCTTGCCGATGCGGGCACCGGGGAACAGCGTGCTGCGCGCACCGACCGTCGCGCCGCCGCCGATCCGGATGCGGCCCAGCACCAGCTGGTCGCCGTCCAGCCACCAGCCGGACAGGTCGACCTCGGGCTCGACGGCCGCACCGCGGCCGACCTTCAGCATGCCGGTCACCGGTGGCAACGAGTGCAGGTCGACACCGGGGCCGATCTTGGCGCCCAGCGCCCGCGCGTAGTGCGTCACCCACGAGCCGGAAAGCTCGGTGGCGCGCGACATCTGCGCCAGCATCTCGGCGGTCCACAGTCGCAAGTGGACAGATCCACCGCGCGGGTACCGGCCGGGCTTCACGCCGCGCAGCAGCAAACGTGCGCCACCGGCGGAGATCGCGAGCCTGCCGAGGGGCGAGATGAACGCCGCCCAGCCCGCGACGACCCACCACCAGGAAACGGAAGTCCAGCCCAGGACGTTCGAAAGTGCGGTCAAAGCAACGACCCACCGCGCGCCGGAAACGGTCAGCAGCGGGATCATCAGCAGCGTCTGGACGATGCCGGTGAGTCGCGGCGTCGGCACGACCTCGCGCACCTCGGCCGTCTCGCCGTAGGACTCCAGGCGTCGCGCCAGCTTGTGCAGCGTCGGGTTCTGGTAGATGTCCGACACGGACATGCTCGGGTACCGCGTGCGCACCATCGAGACGAGCTGCGCGGCGCCCAGCGAGCTGCCGCCGGACGCGAAGAAGTTCGCTGCCTCAGAGGAGGGGCCGGAACCGAGCACGGCAGCCCACTGCTCCGCGAGCCAGCCTTCGAGACCCGAGAACACCACGCCCGCGGTGTCCATCGACTCCAGCGGCCACGGCAGCGCGTTGCGGTCGACCTTGCCGGACGTGCGCGTCGGCAGCGTGTCGACCACTGCGATCAACGGCACCAGCGCGGCGGGCAGTTCGGCCCGCAGCTGCTCGATCGCCGTCTCCTGGTCGAACTCCCCGTCGATCACGACGTAGCCGACCAGGATCTGGTTGCCGCCACGCGTCTTGCGCACGGCGGCGGCTGCACCGGCGACACCTTCGAGCGCCAGCAGTGCCGCGTCGACCTCGCCGAGCTCGATGCGCCGGCCGCCGAGCTTGATCTGCTCGTCCGCGCGGCCCAGGAAGACGAGGCCTTCAGGCTCGGCGCGGACCATGTCACCGCTGCGGTACGCGCGGTCCCAGCCCATCGAGGGCAGCGGCGCGTACTTCTCGGCGTCCTTCGCGACGTCCAGGTAGCGCGCGAGACCGACACCACCGATCACGAGTTCGCCCGACTCGCCCATCGGCACGACCTCACCGGCCGCGTCGACGACGACGAGCTCCCAGCCGTCCAACGGCAAACCGATGCGCACGGGACCCTCGCCGGTCATCTGCGCGGCGCAGGCGACGACGGTCGCTTCCGTTGGGCCGTAAGTGTTCCAGACCTCGCGGCCGTCCACGGCGAGGCGCTCGGCCAGCTCCGGCGGGCAGGCCTCGCCGCCGAAGATCAGCAGCCGCACGTCGTCCAGCGCCTCGACCGGCCACAGCGCGGCCAGCGTCGGAACCGTGGAGACGACGGTGATCTCCTGCTCGACCAGCCACGGGCCGAGGTCCATGCCGGTGCGCACCAGCGAACGCGGCGCGGGCACCAGGCAGGCGCCGTGACGCCACGCGAGCCACATCTCCTCGCACGAGGCGTCGAACGCGACCGAAAGCCCCGCCAGCACGCGGTCCTCCGGTCCGATCGGCTCGTCCTGCAGGAAGAGCCGCGCCTCGGCGTCGACGAACGCGGCGGCGTTGCGATGCGTCACCGCGACGCCCTTGGGCTTGCCGGTGCTGCCGGACGTGAAGATGATCCACGCGTCGTTGTCGAGACCGGGTTCGCCGGGCACTCCGAGCGGAGTGCCTTGCAGCACCAGCGATCGGCCTTCGCCGAGCACGGCACTCACTTGTGCCTCACCGAAAACGAGCTCGGCCCGCTCGTCCGGGTCCTCGAAGTCGACGGGCACGTAGGCCGCGCCCGCCGCCAGGGTCGCCAGGATCGAGACGTAGAGGTCGACGGTGCCGGACGGCACGCGAATGCCGACCCGGTCGCCGACCCCGACACCGTCGGCGGCGAGCTTTTCCTTGAGCTCCAGCACTTCTGTGATCAGTGCGCGGTACGTCAGCGCGGTGGTGCCGTCGTCGACGGCCAGCGCGTTCGGGTGCTGTTCGGCACTCGCGCGCAGGATGTCCAGGAGTGTGCGCGGGGTGGGCGCATCCCCTGCCGTGAACATCGATCGAAGAACAACGGGTTCAGCCGCAATGGTCACGACAGCGTCACTTCTCACCCTCTCGGAAACTTGTGGACCAGCCACTTTACCGTGAGTTAACGCACTACCTCTCACCCGAGTAAGGGGACTCACAGGTGCGCTCAGTCACCGCAACACTTTCGAGTGACTTGCGAGCGGTGTACCGCGCGAAGTTCCAGTCCCGCCAGTCCTCTTCGACGTTGCGGAACCTGACGTACCTCAGGGCGCACGATCGTTGCTCTTCAGGCAGCCTGACGAGCGCAGGCACCGCATCTTCCGACAGCTGCGACAGGTAGTACGTGTCGATCTTCTTCGTCGCCTCGAACCGCGACACGTTGTAGTCGGCGACCACCCGTTCGGGGTTCATCGCCATGACCGTGAGGAGGAAAGCGGTCCCGGTCCCGATGATGGCCTTGGGCAACCAGTTGGCGCGCAAGGTGATCCCGCTGGCGATCACCATGAGGTAGACGACCGCGAGCCAGATCTCGCACGACGCCACCAACAGCCGCAGCACCGTCCACCCGTACGCCTGCTGGTAGAACCACATGCGGCTCAACGCACTCGCCACGATCACCAGCGTGAGCACCGCCAGCGACCCGAGCAGGATCCGCAGCCACAACTGTTCTTTCGCCGTCTTCTTGGCTGCAAACCGCGCAACACCCGCGATGACGCCCAGCGTCAGGATCGAGACCCACAGCAACTGCCAGAAGCCGCTGCGCGCGTACTCCGCGAACGTGACCCCGGCCGTCTCCATGACGTACTGCTCGCCACCGAAGAGAACCGCGAGCTGTGTCCCCACGAACCCGGCGAACAGCAACACGAGCACACCGACCGGCAGCGCGTAGTCCTTGACCCGCAACGAACCCGGCTTGCTCTCCGCGTCCTCGTTGATCTGCGCCGGCGCCGCCACGAGGTAACAAGCCCCGACCGCACCAAACGCCGCAACAGCCCCGAAGAACGCCATCCGCACGTAAACGCCGATCTCAAGGTCCGGCACCAGACCTTCGAGGAAGTCGCTGAACGCCTGGTCCGCGCCCGCCAGCAGCGACCCGAAGATCAGCAGCAGCGCCAACGCCACGCCGACCGAGATGAACGGCCTGATGCCGACCGGCCCGCGCTTGCTGAGGCCCTTCGCGACCCACGGAATCGACCTGAACCCGGCCAGCCCGACCCCGAGCGCGCCGAAGACGAGCCCGCGCACGGTCTTGCCGCCGGCCATGGCGATCGAGCCGCAGACCATCGAGGCCATCAGGCACAGCGGGAAGATCCACTCGGCCGCCCTGAGGAAGCCCATCGCCAGGAACGCCAGCGCCGCCGCCAGCCAGAGGGCCCGCTCGACGGACGGCTTGCCCGCGTGGAACAGGACCGCGCCGACGCCGAACAGGCCTGCCAGGAACCAGCCGATGCCGTTGTTCGGCGGGGCCAGGAAGGCGCCGGCCAGGCCCGCGATGAGGCCCACGACCAGGACCTGGGCGGGGGCGCCGGTGGTGGGTGGGCGCCACCACGTCAGGAGCGGCACCGGTGCCGGGGGAACGATCGCGCCGGCCGCGGTCGGGCCTGCGACGGGGTAGCGGGGCACGCTCTGCCACGCTGACGGCGGAGGCAGGGTGGCGGTGGCGACCTGAGCCGGTTCAGCGACCTTTTCGGGCTCAGCGACCTTCTCCGGCTCCACTGGCTTCTCCGCCGCAGGTTCGACGTCCTCGGGAGCCGGCGAACCCCCGGCCTCCGCCGGCTCCGCACCCCCGGAGACGGGCCGATACCCGACCTTCCGGAAGTTCCGATACCTCCGCCGCGCAGCAGCCATCCCCTCCGAGGCGTCCTCGGGCGACCCGGCGTCAGGCTTCTCGTCAGTCATTTCTCTCTCCCAAGCCCCGAAAAAGGGCGTGCTCCACCGTCACACCAACCACGGGTGCGAACAAGAAAGTCAGCGAGGCAAAGTCACCCGGATGCACGACCCGGGATCCACCACGGCGATCGTCCCGCCGTGCAGGTCCACCACCCACCGGGCGATGGCGAGCCCGAGCCCGGTCCCGCCACCGCCCGCCCTCTCCCCTCGGGTGAACCTCTCGAAGATCCGCGACCGGTCGGCCAGAGCGATCCCCGGCCCCTCGTCCCGAACCTCCAGAACCACCGAACTCCCGGTGGAAGACCCGACCACGGACACCAACCCCCCGGTGGGTCCGTGCCGGGCAGCGTTGTCCACCAGGTTCACCAGCACCTGGTGCAACCGCTCCCCATCAGCGAAAACCGAAAGATCCCCGGGAACGTCGATCGAGAACGACGCGGCAGGTGCGGCCACCGCGGCCTCGGCCACCACGTCGGCGACCAAGGACGAGACCGACAGCGTCTCCCGGTTCAGCGACAGCACCCCGGCGTCGATCTTCGACAGATCCAGCAACTCGGTGACCAGCCGCCCCAGCCGCTCGGTCTGAGCCAGGGCGGTCCGCATGGTCGCCGCATCAGCGGTAGCCACCCCGTCGACCACGTTCTCCAACACGGCCTGCAAAGCCGAAATCGGAGTCCGCAGCTCGTGCGACACGTTCGCGATCAGCTCCCGCCGCTGCTGATCGGCAGCGGCCAAATCGGCAGCCATCACCGTGAACGCCTCGGCCAACTGCCCGACCTCGTCAGAGGACGTGGCACGGACCGACCGCGAGTAATCCCCGGAAGCCATCGACCGAGCCGCGGAAGTCATCTCCCGCAACGGCGAAGTCATGCCGTGCGCCAGCAACTGGGACGTGAGCAAGCCCAGCACCAAAGCGATCAGCGTGGTCCGAGGCGGCAACCACCCGGTCACGTAACGGAAGTAGGCGAACGACACACACCCCGACACCACGATGACGATCCCGAGCTTGAGCTTGATGGACCGCACCGAGTCCAACGGCCGCGGCAACAGGTCCAGCCAGCCCAGAACCCTGTCCAGCCAGCCCGAAAGAGTTCTCATCGCGGCACCTCGAGCGCGTACCCCACCCCGTGCACGGTGCGGATCAGATCCGCCCCGAGCTTGCGCCGCAACGCCTTCACGTGGCTGTCGACCGTCCGCGACGAAGCCCCCTCGTGCCACCCGCACGCCTCCGCCAGCAACCGCTCCCTGGCCTGCACGGCGGAAGGCCGCTCAGCCAGGAACACCAGCAGGTCGTACTCGGTGGGCGTCAGATGAGCCTCGACCCCCGCCCGCCGCACCCGTCGTGCGGCCAGATCGATCACCAGATCGCCCAGCTCCAAAGACGTGGAAGCAACGGCTCGCGACACACGGCGCAACAGCACGTGCACACGCGCAGCCAGCTCCCGCATCGAGAAAGGCTTCGTCAGGTAGTCGTCGGCCCCCACGGCGAGCCCGACCAGCAGATCGGTCTCGTCCCCCCGCGCGGTCAGCATCAGCACCGGCACCGAACGCGACGCCTGGATCCGCCGGCACACCTCCAGCCCGTCGAACCCCGGCAGCATCACGTCGAGAACGACCAGGTCAGGCAGGAAAGAGGCCGCGAGAGCAACCCCCGACGGCCCGTCATGAGCCACCGACACCACGAACCCCTCGGCCCGCAGCCGCGCGGCCACGGACTCGGCGATCGTGATGTCGTCCTCCACGACGAGCACCCGGCGCTGACCTGTCATGACGGGGACTTTATGGGCACGACGTGGAGGACGCCGGGACAAGTTGTGAAGATCGTGTGCAGAGATCGATCAGTTACCGCTCGGTGACCGGGCGGAGGAACGCGCGCACTGTTAACAAAGCGAACCATTTAATTAGGCTCCGAACATGGACGGCCTCACCTCGCTGTTCGATCTCGTGGCCGACGAACAGGAAGCCCGCCGGCTCGTCGAGCTCCTCCGCGAGCAGGGAACCTTCAGCGAGCCCGCGGACGCGGACCAGCTCCTCGACGCCGTCCCACTGCGACTGGGCAAAGGCCACTCCCTCAAGACCAGCCTCGGCAGGCTCGGCGGCCGCACGGTCGGCGTCGTCGAGGAGACCGGCCCGCTCGACGCCGCTGCGGCCGAGAAGGGCGCGCGGTTCGTGCGCCTGTGCGATGCGTTCGGCATCCCGCTCATCGCCGTCGCCGGCTCACCGGAACCCGGCGGGGAAGTGCACGGCGGTGCACTGCTGCACGCGTTCGCGGAGAGCCACGTCCCCCGGATCACGCTGGTCACGGGACCCGCGCACGTCACGATGATCGCGGAGACGGCCTGCTCCTCCTTCAGCGACCCGCGCGACATCCGCCGCGCCCTGGTGGAGGCGTTCTGTAAGTTCGGCCCATGAACGTCCTCGAAGCGGTCCTGGAAAGGATCACCTACGCCAACGAGGACAACGGCTACACCGTCGCCAAGGTGGACACCGGCCGCGGCGACCTGGTCACGGTCGTCGGCGCGTTGCTCGGCGCGCAGCCGGGCGAGTCGATCCGCATGCGCGGCCGCTGGGGCTCGCACCCGCAGTACGGCAAGCAGTTCCACGTCGACGACTACACGACGATCCTGCCCGCGACGATCCAGGGCATCCGCCGCTACCTCGGCTCCGGCCTGATCAAGGGCATCGGCCCGGTGCTCGCGGACAAGATCGTCACCCACTTCGGCGTGCAGGCGCTCGACGTCATCGAGAACGAACCCGAGCGCCTCGTCGAGGTCCCGAAGCTCGGCCCCAAGCGCACCAAGGCCATCGCGGCAGCCTGGGAAGAGCAGAAGGCCATCAAGGAAGTCATGATCTTCCTCCAGGGCGTCGGCGTGTCCACGTCGTTGGCCGTCCGGATCTACAAGCAGTACACGGACAAGGCCATCGAGGTCGTCAAGGAGGAGCCCTACCGCCTGGCGAGCGACGTCTGGGGCATCGGCTTCAAGACCGCCGACGTGATCGCGAAGGCCGTCGGCATCCCGCACGACAGCCCGCAACGCGTCAAGGCCGGCCTGCAGTTCACGCTCTCCGAGGCCACCACCGACGGCAACTGCTACCTGCCCGAACAGGCCCTCATCGCGGACGCCGTCAAGATCCTCCAGGTCGACACCGGCCTGGTCATCGACTGCCTCGCCGAGCTCGTCGAGGAAGAGGGCGTGGTCCGCGAGGAGCTCCCGGACGACGAGATCGCCGTCTACCTCGTCCCGTTCCACCGCGCGGAGATCTCGATGGCCTCCCAGCTGAAAAGGCTCCTGCACTCCGACACCGACCGCATGCCGAGCTTCGCGAACGTCGACTGGGACAAGGCTTTCGCCTGGCTGGGCACAGACCTCGAAGAACATCAGGCAGCAGCGGTCAAGCTCGCCCTCACGCAGAAGGTGGCGGTGCTGACCGGTGGACCGGGCTGCGGCAAGAGCTTCACCGTGCGCTCGATCGTCCGCCTCGCACAGGCGAAACGAGCCAAGATCGTCCTGGCCGCCCCGACCGGCAGGGCCGCCAAGCGCCTCAGCGAACTGACCGGCCACGAGGCCCGCACCGTCCACCGCCTGCTGGAACTGCGGCCCGGCGGCGACGCGGCGTACGACCGCGACCACCCGCTCGACGCGGATCTCGTGGTCGTGGACGAGGCCTCGATGCTGGACCTGTTGCTGGCCAACAAACTCGTGAAGGCCGTCCCGCCCGGCGCCCACCTGCTGCTCGTGGGCGACGTCGACCAGCTGCCGTCGGTCGGCGCGGGGGAGGTGCTCAGAGACGTTCTGGCGCACGGAAGCCCGATCCCGAACGTGCGCCTGACGCACATCTTCCGCCAGGCCCAGGAGTCCGGCGTCGTCACGAACGCGCACCGCATCAACAGCGGCGACTACCCGGTGGTGCAGGGACTTCCGGACTTCTTCCTGTTCAGCACCGACGAAGCGGAGGAAGCGGCGACCACGACCGTCGACGTCGTCGCGAACCGCATCCCGCGCAAGTTCCGGCTCGACCCGCGCAAGGACATCCAGGTCCTCGCGCCGATGCACCGCGGCCCAGCAGGTGCCGGCGCGCTGAACACCATCCTCCAAGAGGCGTTGACACCGTCCCGCGACAACCTGCCCGAGAAGCGCTTCGGCGGCAGGGTGTTCAAGGTCGGCGACAAGGTCACCCAGATCCGCAACAACTACGACAAGGGCCGCAACGGCGTCTTCAACGGCACCCTGGGCAACGTCATCGCGCTGGACCCGGTCGAGCAGAAGCTGACCATCCGCACCGACGAGGACGAAGAGGTCGACTACGACTTCTCCGAACTGGACGAGCTGAGCCACGCCTACGCCATGACCATCCACCGCTCGCAGGGCAGCGAGTACCCGTGCGTGGTCATCCCGATCACGACCAGCGCGTGGATGATGTTGCAGCGCAACCTGCTCTACACCGCCGTCACGCGCGCGAAGAAGCTCGTGGTCCTCGTCGGCAGCAAGAAGGCCATCGGCCAGGCGGTCAGAACCGTCGGGGCGGGCCGCCGCCACACAGCATTGGCCCACCGCCTCCGCACTACACCGACGTCAGATAGTCCGTGATCAGCCGGGCCCACGGCATCGCGGACTCCAGCGCGATCGCGTGCCCGCAGGCGATGTCGGTGTACTTCGAACCCGGAATCAGGTCCGAGACCTCCTTGCCGAGGTTGCGCGACAGCAGCTGGTCGCCGGACGCGCCGATCACCAGCGTCGGCTGCGTGACCTGAGGCAGCACGTCGGACAGGTCGATCTTCAGGATGAGGTCGACGTGCGCGGGCGACCCGGTCGGCACGCTCGACCCGATCAGCTCGGCGAAGCCCTCGGCCTGCGCGGGCGTGAGCCGGGCGAGGTACTCCTTGCTGCACATCACCGAAAGGATGAACCGCGACAGCACCGCGCGGGACCCGTCCAGCAACGACTTCCAGTGGTCGATCTTGGCCTTCGTCGCGGCGTCGATCTTCGTGAACGGCGTGCTGAGGACCAGCCCGCGCACCCGCTCCGGATGCCGCACCGCCGCCGTGACCGCGACCGCGCAGCCCATCGAGTAGCCGGAGACGTAGAACGAGTCGTGGCCCGCCTTCACGGCGACGTCGACGAGGTCGTCGGCGAGCTCGTCCAGGTCGAGCGGGCCCGCGGCCTTCGGCGAGTTGCCGGAGCCAGGCAGGTCCGGCGCGATGACGGTGAAGTACTGGGTGAGGGTCCCGAGGATCGGGCCGTAGTTGGCCTGGACGCTGCCGCCCGCGCCGTGCACGAGCAGCAGGGCCGGGCCGGTGCCCTTGACGACGGTGGACAGGCCGGACATGGGGGACCCCCGAGTTTCGTCAGTCCATGCTGCGAACGATGGTCGGCTCCAACCCCTCGTCGTCGTCCGTGAGTGAACCGCGCCAGGGGAAGTGCTGGGAGATCTCAGCGACGTTGTCGTTGTAGAGATGATCCATGGCTTGCGCTCCCGTCAACTTCCCAAGGTGTATTAGCGGACCTCGCTGTTGTCGAGTCGGTTTCGGCCTGACCAGCACAATAACCGCTGCGATACTGGTCGAAATCCTATTGATTTTCGTCACAACGCGCCAAGTGGCCGGGTTCCCGATCCCAAGCACCGGACGGTAATCATCCGGTCGGTCGAACGAACTGGCGGGACTCGCCAGGACAGCCCATCATCGTTGATCATGCGCACCGCCGTCGCCCTGCTCGCCTGCCTGGCCCTCCTGCTCAGCCCCTCACCGGCCCCGGCGGAAGGTCCACAAGCGACGTTCGTGCTGCGTGTGCCCGCCCCGCTCGGGGATTCCGCCCAACGGCTGCTCGCCAAGGGCTACGACGTCGTGGAGCAGCGCGACGGCGACGACCTGTTCGTGATCGGCTCCAAGCACACCGCCGACGAGCTGCGAGCCGACGGTTTCCAGCCGTCTGTCGAGACGGTGATGCCTCCGTCTCAATGGGCGCCGCGCTCTCTCGGGGATTCGACTTACTACGGCGGCTACCGGACCGTTCCCGCGCATCTCGCCCATCTCGACGAGATCTCGGCGGCCCATCCCGAACTCGCCACGGTCGTCGACTACGGCGACTCGTGGCGCAAGTCCCAGGGCGCCGGCGGATACGACCTGAAAGCCATCTGCATCACGCGCAAAGCGCCAGGTGACTGCGCATTGACGCCGACCGCGCCGAAACCACGCCTGTTCGTGATGGGCCAGCTCCACGCGCGCGAAATCACCACCGGCGACATGGGGTGGCGGTTCATCGACGACCTGGTCGGCTCGGACCTGACCGCGATGCTGGACTCCCTCGAGGTCTGGGTCGTGCCGATCGCGAACCCCGACGGCGTGGAGATCGTCGAGTCCGGTGGCGACAAACCCGTCCTGCACCGCAAGAACACCAACGGCACGTGCACCAACGGCCAGCGCGGCGTCGACCTGAACCGCAACGCCGGGTCGCACTGGGGTGAGGTCGGCACGTCCTCGAACAAGTGCAGCGAGGTCTACCGCGGCCCGCGCGCCGACTCCGAGGTCGAGACGCAGGCGTTGGAGTCGTTGTGGCGCAAGCTCTACCGCGACACCCGCGCACCGGGGGACACCGCGGCGGCCTCGCCCGACACCACCGGCGCCGTCATCTCCATGCACAGCTACGGCAACTACGTGCTCTTCCCGTGGGGCTGGAGCACGCAGAAGACCGGCAACGACGCGTCGCTCCGCAAGATCGCCCAGGACATGGCCGCGCTGTCCGGCTTCAAGGCGGGCCAGCCCGGCGAGCTGCTCTACAACGCGTCCGGCGCCACCGACGACTGGGTGTACGAGGACCTGGGCGTGCCGAGCTTCGTGTGGGAGATCGGTGCCTCGTCGGGCACCTGCGGCGGGTTCACGCCGCCGTACTCGTGCCAGAAGGACGTGCATTGGCCGAAAGTGCGTTCCATGCTCGTTTCGGCCATGAAAGCGGCACACAGGCCCTATTGACGGCATCTTGGATGCCATGGGGACTCGATTACTGGCAACTGCCGCCGTTTTCAGCCTGCTCTTCACCGGAACCGCGGTCGCCGACGCTCAGGGCTCGGTGGACCGCAGGATCGTCCAGGAGGGGCTGGACGAGATCACGCGCACGGCCGCGCAGGGAGCGCAGGCGCGCGTCGCGGACGGCCGGGAGCGCTTCGCCGTCCGGTCCGGCACCGCCGAGCTGGACAACCCGCGCCCGGTGCCGATCACCGGCCGGTTCCGCGCAGGCAGTGTCACGAAGTCGTTCACCTCGACCGTGGTGCTCCAGCTCGCCGGCGAGGGGAAGGTCGACCTGGACGCCCCGGTCGACCGTTATCTGCCCGGCCTGATCGACCGGCGCATCACCGTCCGCCACCTGCTGCAGATGACCGGCGGCCTCTACAACTACACGAACGCACTCCGGTTCGACCCGGAAGGCTTCGAGGAGATCCGCTACAGGCACTGGGAGCCTGCGGAGCTCGTCGCCCTGTCGACGAGCAGGCCGCTCCAGTTCGAGCCCGGCACCAGGTGGGAGTACAACAACACCAACTACGTCGTCCTCGGCCTGCTGATCGAGAAGGTCACCGGCGGGAAGTACGAGAAGGCCGTCGCACAGCGCGTGCTGAAGCCGTTGCACCTCAACGACACCACGCTCCCCGGCGACGACCTGAACATCCACGGGCCGCACGCCCACTCGTACGCGATGGTGCAGGGCCGGGCGATCGACACCACCCGCTGGAACCCGTCGATCTTCTGGGCCGCCGGCGACATCATCTCCACCACCCGTGACCTGGACACCTACTTCGCTGCGCTGCTCGGCGGCAAGCTGCTGCGCCCGGCCCAGCAGGCGGAACTGACGAAGACCACGTCCGTCAGCACCCAGTACGGCCTCGGTCTGTTCGTCGAGAAGGCTCCGTGCGGCACCACGATCGTCGGGCACCCCGGCAGCGTGCCGGGTGCCCTGACCTACGCCTACCAGACCCCGGACCTGAAGCGTCGCGTGCAGTTCTCCGCCACGGCCGGACTCGGCACCGGTGACCCGTTGCCGGCGTACCAGCGGGTGATCAACGAGATTTTCTGCTGAGCGGAACGCTTTGAGGGCGTTCCACGAACGCCCGGCATCGTGGAGTGCCATGGGGATTCGAATCGCGGTGGTGGTGGCCCTGCTGGTCGCCACCACCGGTGGCACGGCGCTCGCGGACACCGATCGCGAGGTCATCCAGCAGGGCCTGGACGAGGTCGTGCAGGCGGGAGTGCTGGGAGCACAGATCCGCGTCACGCACGACCGCGAGCACTTCACCGCCCGTTCGGGTCTCGCCGAACTGAACGGCGTCCGGCCGGTGCCGTTCAGCGGCAGGTTCCGCGCGGGCAGCATCACCAAGACGTTCGTCTCGACGGTGGTGCTGCAGCTGGTCGCCGAGGGCGAGGTCTCGTTGGACGAGCCGGTCGGCCGCTACCTGCCAGGCCTGATCGACCAGCGGATCACCGTGCGCCACCTGCTCCAGCACACCAGCGGCCTGGCCGACCACAACGAGCTGCTCCCGTTGGACCCGGCCGGCTTCGAGCAGATCCGCTACCAGCACTGGGAGCCCGCGGAGCTCGTCGCTCTGTCGACGAGCAATCCGCTGGAGTTCCCACCCGGTGCGAAACACGACTACTCCAACACCAACTACGTCGTCGCCGGCCTGCTGATCGAGAAGCTGACCGGCAGGTCGTTGGAGCGGGTGGTGGAGCAGCGGATCCTGAAGCCGTTGCGCCTCAACGACACCGAGCTGCCACGTGACGACGACCGCATCCACGGCCCGCACGCCCGCGGCTACTGGGCGATCGACGGCAAGCCGGTGGACATCACCCGGTTCAACCCGTCCGTCTTCTGGGCGGAGGGCAATCTCGTGTCCACCACGAAGGACCTCGACACGTTCTACACAGCGCTCGCGGGCGGCAAGCTGCTGAAACCCGCCCAGCAACAGGAACTGGTGAAGACCACGGCCATCAGCCCCGAGTACGGACTGGGACTCACGGTCCAGACCCTCCCGTGCGGCACGACGGTCTGGGGCCACGACGGCGGCGTGCCGGGCTTCGGCTCACTCGTGCTGACCACCCCGGACACCGGGAAACGCGTCGCGATGAGCGCCAACACCGGTCCGATCGTGGGTGATCCCGCGCCTGGGCTGCAGAAGGTTCTCGGTGAGATCTTCTGCTAGGAGCAAGGGTTTTCCCTGAGGTGAGTTCAGACCAAGGTCCGATGCGCTCTCAGCCCTGCGGCGGCAGGGTGGCGGACATGGGGATTCGATTGGTAGCCACTGTTACCGCCACGAGCCTGCTGGCTCTGACCACCGCGGGCGTCGCCTCGGCCGACACGGCGAGCGTGGACCGCAAGGTCGTTCAGCAGGCCATCGACCAGCTCTCGTCGGGCGGGGGAGCCCTCGGCGTGCAGGTTCGCGTCACCGACGGACGGCAGCGCTTCACCGCCCGTTCCGGCAAGGCGGAGCTGGACAGCGACAAGCCGGTTCCGCTGGACGGCCGGTTCCGCGTCGGCAGCATCACCAAGACGTTCGTGTCGACGGTGCTGCTGCAGCTCGCGGGTGAGGGCAAGGTCGACCTGGACGCGCCGGTCGACCGCTATCTGCCCGGTCTGATCGACAAGCAGATCACCGTGCGGCAGATCCTGCAGCACACCAGCGGTCTCTACAACTACACCGACGCACTTCCGCTCGACCCGGCCGACTTCGAGAAGATCCGCTACAAGCACTGGGAGCCCGCGGAGCTCGTCGCGATCGCGACGAGCAAGCCGCTCGACTTCCCGCCCGGCACGAAGTGGAGCTACTCCAACACCAACTACATCGTCGCCGGCCTGCTGATCGAGAAGCTGACCGGCAAGCCGTACGAGCGTGCCGTCGAGCAGCGCATCCTGAAGCCGTTGCGGCTCAACGACACCGAGGTTCCGGGCGACAACCCGAACATCAAGGGCCCGCACGCTCACGGCTACTGGACGGTCGACGGCAAGCCGTCCGACATCACCCGCATCAACCCGTCCGTCGCCTGGGCGGCCGGCGAGATGGTGTCGACGACGCGCGACCTCGACACGTTCATCGTGGCGTTGTCGAGCGGCAAGCTGCTCAAGCCCGCCCAGCAGCAGGAAATCAGCAAGACCACGGCCGTCAGCCCGGACTACGGTCTCGGCCTCGGCGTGCAGACCCTGCCGTGCGGCACCAAGGTCTGGGGCCACGGCGGCGGCATCCCCGGCTACTCGTCGGACCTGCTGAGCACGCCGGACACCAAGAAACGCCTGGAACTGTCAGCGACCTCCGCGCCGACCGGGGGCGACCCCGGCCAGGCCTATCTCGCACTGCTCAACGAGGTGTTCTGCTAAACCATGAAACTGGTAGCCGCTTTCACCGCGGCCGCCCTGCTCACCACCGCCGGTGTCGCTTCCGCGGCACCGGCGGGTGAGCGGGAGGCCGTGCAACAGATCATCGACCAGCTCACCACCTCCGGCGGCGCGCTCGGCGTCCAGGCGAGAATCACCGGCCTGGGCACGGTTCGCTCCGGTTCCGCCGTGCTGGGATCGAGAGAACCCGTGCCGCACAACGGAACCTTCCGCATCGGCAGCGTGACCAAGCCGTTCGTGTCGACGGTGGTGCTGCAGCTGGCCGGCGAGGGCAAGGTCTCGTTGGACGAGCCGGTCTCCCGTCACCTGCCCGGGTTGATCGACGACCGGATCACCGTCCGGCACCTGTTGCAGCACACCAGCGGCCTCCACGACTACACGGAGGACCTGCCGCTCGATCCGGCCGGTTTCCCGTCGATCCGCTTCCGCACGTGGGATCCGCACGAACTGGTGGACATCGCGCTGCGCCACCCGCTCGGCTTCGAACCCGGTGCGGAACACAGCTACTCCAACACGAACTACATCGTCGCGGGCCTGCTCATCTCGAAGATCACCGGCCGCCCGTACCAGCGCGAGGTCGAGCAGCGGATCCTGAAACCGTTGCGCCTCAAGGACACCTCACTGCCACTCAATTCCGTCGACGTTCCCGGGCTGCACGCGCACGGCTACCTGCCCGACGCTGATGGCAAACCCGTCGACGTCACGCGCCTCAACCCGTCGTGGGGATGGGCGGCAGGCGAGATGATCTCGACCACCCGCGACCTGGACGCGTTCCTGGAGGCGTTGCTCGGTGGGAAGCTGCTCAAGCCCGCGCAGCAACAGGAACTCATGAAGACGACTGCCGTGAGCCCGAACTACGGCCTGGGCATCTCGGTCCTGCCGTTGCCTTGCGGCGTCACACTCCACGGCAGCGACGGCACGATCCCCGGCTACGCGGCGATGATGATCGGCACGCCCGACAAGCGGATGGCTCTGTCGATCAACCAGGCCGCGAACGGCGGCACTCCCGGCGACGCCGGCTTCCGGTTGCTGAACGAAGTCTTCTGCTGAACACAAAAGGGGAGCTGGGTTGACCCAGCTCCCCTCCCGGCGTTTAGAAGAACTACCCGAGGGCGTTCCTCATCGCTGTGATCAACTCTCCGTTCGCGGTGTCACCGGTGAGCTCCCAGAAGAACGCTCCACCGAGACCCTGGCCCCGAGCCCAGGCGATCTTGCTGGCGATCGTCTGCGGGGTGTCGTAGCTCCACCACTGGCCGTTGCAGAACGCGTAGGCCGTGCCGGCGATGGTGCCGGTGGCGGGGCACTTGGTCTTGAGGACCTTGTAGTCCTCGATGCCCGCCTCGTGCGTGCCCGGAGCCGGACCCGTCGCCGTGCCGCCGGGCGCCGCCTGCGTCACACCCGTCCAGCCGCGGCCGTAGAAGCCGATGCCGAGCAGGAGCTTGGAGGCGGGAACACCCTTCGAGCGCAGCTTGGAGATCGCGGCCTCGGAGTTGAAGCCGGCCTGCGGGATGCCGTTGTACGACGTCAGCGGGGAGTGCGGAGCCGTCGGGCCCTGTGCCGCCCACGCACCGAAGTAGTCGTACGTCATGACGTTGTACCAGTCGATGTACTGCGCCGCGGGACCGTAGTCGGCTGCGTCGATCTTGCCGCCGGCCGAGCCGTCAGCGGTGATCGCCGAGGTGACGAGGTAGTTCGAGCCGAAGCGGGCACGCAGGGCCTGCATCAGGTTCTTGTACGCCGCCGGGCCGCTGGTGTCGCAGGACAGGCCACAGGAGTTCGGGTACTCCCAGTCGATGTCGATGCCGTCGAACAGGCTCGCCCAGCGCGGGTCCTCGAGCAGCTGGTAGCAGGACTCGGCGAACGCCGCCGGGTTCTGCGCGGCCTGGCCGAAGCCACCGGACCAGGTCCAGCCACCGAACGAGTAGAGCACCTTGATGTGCGGGTACTTCTTCTTCAGCTTCATCAGCTGGTTGAAGTTGCCGCGCACCTGCTGGTCCCACTGGTCGGCGACGCCGTCCACGGACTCCGCCGCGGTCATCGACTTCTCGATGGCGGGGAACGACTCACCGATGGTGCACTTGCCGCCCGACACGTTGCCGAACGCGTAGTTGATGTGCGTCAGCTTCGACGCCGAACCCGAGGTGTCGATGTTCTTCACCTGGTAGTTGCGGGCCGGGTAGACGCCCCACTCCGCGAAGTAGCCCAGGTTGATCTTCCCGGGAGGCGGCGGCGGACCAGTCGTGGTCGTCGTCGTGGTGGTCGTAGTGGTGGTGGTGGTAGTCGACGTGGTCGGGTTCGTCCCGCCCGCCTCACACGAGCCACCGTTGAGCTTGCAGTTGGTCGGTGCGCTGAACGCGCCGGTGTACTTGGCGTTGAACCCGAAGCTCACCGACTGGCCGACACCGACGTTGCCGTTCCAGGTGTTCTTGACCGTGACGACCTGGCCGGACGGCGTGTACGAGCCCTCCCAGCCGGACTGGAAGGTGTGGCCGGCCGGGAGCGTGAACTCCACGGTCCACGACGTCAGGGCCGCCGTGGAGTTGTTCGTGATCGTGTACTTGCCCTCATAACCAGATCCCCAGTCCTGAGTCTTGGAGAACGTGGCGGACACGCCACCGGCGCCGCTAGCGGCGGGCACAACGGCGAGCCCGAGGACCATCGCGGCGACGGCCGCGAAGAGAGCAGCTAGATGCCATCGGAACTTGGACATCGGTCTCCTCAGTCGCAGGGGTACCGGAACGATGTGGTTTAGACCACTCAGCGGTCAAGGTCTAGACCTCTGCCGTCACTCGAATGGAGTAGTCCGAAAACGGTTGCGAGACGCTCGATGTCCGTTCTTTGTCTACTCGGTTAACCATTCGAGGGTTCCGAGACATCTGCACACAGAGGACCCAGGTCCTCTTTTCGTTCCAGGCCAAAGCGTTTCAGAACTCGAACGGTGCCTGCAGGTCGTGGGCGCGGAACAGCACGGCGTGCTCGACGCCCATCGCCTCGCCGCTCATGGCGGTGAACTTCGGGATGAAGTCGGTGGGGGCCGGGTGGTCCGGGAGTGCGGCCAGGTACGCGGCGTGCGCTTCCAGAGAGGCGATTCCACGGCGCAGCGGCTCTCCCGTGACCTCGACGCCGTGGGTCGCGGAGCCGGCGAGTCCGGGGACGATGTACCAGCGGGCCGAGTGCGGTTCGAGGCCCTCGTCGTCGATCTGCTCCGGGAACACCCACCGGTTGCCCGCGTCGCGCAGCGCGTCGAGCGTCGCGAGCCCGGCCGCCCGGTGGTCGGCCTGGTCGAAGCCGTAGGGCGTCTCGACGTCGTACCCGGCGCCGAGCACGACGTCGGGCTTGAAGCGGCGGATCTCCCGGCAGATGTCCCGGCGCAGGTCGAGGCCGTAGACGAGCACGCCGTCGGGGTGCTCCAGGACGGTCAGGTGCTTGACGCCGACGACAGTGCAGGCGGCCTGCTGTTCCGCGACGCGCAGCCGCGCCGTCTCCTCGGGGTGGTTCGGCATGCCGGCCTCGCCGCGGGTGAGCAGGAGGTAGCCGACCTCGATGCCGCGCGCGGTCCACCGAGCGACCGCCGCGGACGTGCCGTACTCCATGTCGTCGGGGTGCGCGACGACGCAGAGCACGCGCTGGAAGGACTCCTCTGGGAGCGCAGGCAGTGTCATGCAGGCATCCTGCCGCGTTCAGGCGGCGGGTCAACCGATCGCGCGCTCCGCACCCCAGGCCGCGATGTCCTCACGACTCTGCAGCCCCAGCTTGTCCCGCAACCGCTGCAACCTCGACGCCACCGTCCGCACCGACACGTTCAACCGGTTCGCGATCTGCTTGTTCGTCAGCCCGGTGGCGAGCAACGCGATCACCCGCCGCTCGTGATCGTCCAACGAGTCGTGCGCCGCCTCGGTCCGATCCAGCCACACCTCGTCCTGGATGAAGGCCTCGGTGTCCGCCGCGGTCAAGGGCGTGGACGCGGCCTCCGCGCGCGCAACAGGCAGCATCAGTCGTGCAGTACGCATGGCGCCGGCGACCTTCTCCGCCCAGAACGGATCCGGCACCACGCCGACCGACCGTCGTAGTGCGCGCCCGGTCGCCTCAAGCCGTAGCGCGCGCTCGGCCTGACCACGCATCAACGCCACCACGGCTAGACCTTCGAGGGCGTCAGGCGCGGTCAACGGGTTGATCCCGTCCATCCGCAACGCCTCTTGGAAGGCGTGCATGGCCTCGTCCAAGTCGCCCTGCACCAACGCCACCGCACCGCGTGTGTTCAAAGCCGAAGCAATGCGCGCGGGCACGCCCGACGCGCGCGAGATCGGCAACGCCTTCATGACGGCCTTCTCGGCTCGTTCGTGCTTACCGAGAGAGAGTGCTGTACGAGCCAAGTCCACCAAACAGGTCGCACGCGCGAGGGGCTCGCCCAACAACTCGGCAACCCTCAGGCACTCGGTGTTGTTCTCGTCGGACGCCTCCCACTCGCCCGAAGACTGCTGCACGGCCGCCAACGTGCTGCGGCAGCTCATCGCCAGCGCGGGTTGCCCCAGCGAGCGCACCAACCGGGAAGCCTCACCGGACAGCTCGATCGCCTCGTCGTGATCCCCCTGCTCGGTGGCGAACCGGGCGGCGTGGTTCAACGCCACGCACCGGTAATCGTCCCGAGTGGACGGACGCCGCAACGCGTCCCGCAGCATCACGCGGGCCTGCCCCAGCCGCCCGCGCCTCGCGGCGCAGTCGGCCAGTGCGGAAGTCAGCAGCAGCAACCGCTCGTCGACGCGCTCAGCCGCCCACTCGACCGTGCCCAGCAAGGAATCCACGTGGTTGTCGAGCTTGTGCTGAACCTCCGCCGGCACCGACAACGGTGCGGTGATCAGCACGTCCGACAGGTCCGTGAACCACCGCGCCAGCGCCTCGTAAGCGATGTCCAGCTCGCCGGCTGCGACCAACTTCTCCCTGGCGTGCAACCGAATCGACTCCAGCTGCCGGAACCGGGTCGTACCGGGGATGGCCGTGAGGAGCGACTTGGCCTGCAGTCGTGACAACACGTCCAGCACCGGCTCCGCCGACCGTTCGGAAGAGCAGACCTCGGTGGCCGCGGCTAGATCGAACCCACCGTCGAAGACCGATAGTCGTCGCAACGCGAACTGCTCGTCCGGCTGCAACAGCTGGTAGCTCCAGTCGATCGCCTCACGCAGAGACCGTTGCCGTGCAGGCGACTTGCGGCACCCCAGTGTCAACAGCTCAAGCGGCTCGTCCATCCGGTCGCAGATGTCGGTGACCGGCAACAACTGCACCCACCGCGCCGCCAGTTCGATCGCGAGCGGCATACCCTCCAGCCGTGCGCACAAGAGCGCGACGGCGGCGGTGTTGGTGGGAGTGAGCCGGAAGTCGGGCTTGCGCTCCCTCGCTCGATCCACGAACAGCTTCACCGCTTCCGAGCGCGGCGCCGCCGTCGTGACGAGATCCCGGTCCGTCGACGGCACCGGTAACCCCTCGACGTGAAAGCTCACCTCACCTGTGATCCACAGCGCCTCACGCGACGTCGCCAGCACCCGCACGCCGGGGCAGCGGTTCAGCAACAGGTCGGCGAGCTCGGCACACGTGTCGAGAAGGTGTTCGCAGTTGTCGAGGACCACGACCACTTTCATGTTCACGAGCGTTTCTGTGACTGTGTCGCGCAACGGTTCGTCGGACTCCGCGACGACACCCAGCGCGGCCGCCACGGCCGGCATGACGTCCTGCCCGTGGACGATCTCGCCGAGCTCGACGAGGAGAACCCTGTCCGTTCTCCCGCGGCGCAGCCGGCCGGCGGCCTCCAGAGCGAGCCGGGTCTTACCCGCACCCGCACTGCCGACGAGCGTAACGAGACGGTGCCTGCGCATGAGCTGGTCGAGCTTCGAGAGCTCGGGCTGGCGGCCGATGAACGTGTCGCGCGCAGCGGGCAGGTTGGAGAGCACTCGCAGGTTCTGCCTGCTCACAGGCGCGGCCACCGGAACGGCCGCGCGACGGCGATAGGCCCGTTGGCGGCATGCGTTGGAGCAGTAGGACCTGCGCTGCTCGGAGGTGGCGGGAGGCAGCGTGCCGTCGCACAGGGCGCAACGTCCGGTGCTGATCATCAGTACCTCTCCTCCAGCCGTAACGGCATGCCGTCCCTGTCTCGGTCCGGCGAAATCGCAGGTCGTGGGTGGTGACCCGCTGTGTGCAACCCGTTACACGTCTGTGGGCGCGAGACGGTTCGCACTGTGCTCGTTATGCCTACCTTCCCGAGACCCTCGTTCGGGAACAAACTGGTGACTGGTCCGGTCTCACAGGGAGTGCGCATGACGTTGACAACCAGCACCTCGTGGGCGAGCGCAGGTCTGCAACTGGTGGACAAGCCGCGCACGATCACCGTTGGCATCGCTGACGACGAGGTTCTGATCCGCACGGGAGTCCGCGGCGTGCTGGAGCGTTCCGGCAACGTCGTCGTGGTGGGCGAGGCGGGCGACGGCAGCAGCGCCGTCGAGCTCGCGCGCCGCCACCGCCCGCAGGTCCTGCTGATGGACGCCGCGATGCCCGGCATGGAGGGCCTCGGGGCGGTGCGCATGGTGCGCAGGCACGTACCGGGAACACAGGTGATCATGCTGTGCACCCCGCAGACCGAAGAGATGTTGTTCCCGGCGTTGCGCGCCGGCGCGGCAGGTTTCCTGTTCAAGAACGGCGAACCCGACGCCCTGGTGAACGCAGTCCGCGTAGTGGCAGCGGGAGAGGCGATCCTCTCGCCGTCCGCGACCCGCGCGTTGGTAGACCACTTCACCGGCGCCGACTCAGAACGTCGTGACGCCGCAAGGAGCCGCATCAGCCTGCTCACTCGGCGGGAGCAGGAAGTGCTGGTGTACCTGGCGCAGGGCATGGCGAACGCACGCATCGCAAGGCTCATGTACCTCTCGGAGGGGGCGATCAAGGCCCACGTCAGCCGACTGCTGACGAAACTGCGGTGCGACAACCGCGTCCAGGCCGCTCTCATCGCACGCGACGCCGCCCTTCCCTGCTGAACTGACTGCTGCAACGGCGCAGCAGTCAGACTAGCCACGGTTTTCCGTGCGGCGAAGCGCGTCACCCGGTTGGCCCCGTCCAGAATGATGTCCTTTTCCCGCCAGCGTCTCGGTTGGAATGACGTCATGCTTGGTCGCATGCGGCTGCACAAGTTCTCGGAACGCTTGTGGTTTCAAACACCCCTTTGCCCCGACAACTTGTTCGGCCACCTGATCGCCACCGCCGTTCCCGGCGTGGAGGAGTGGCGGGACGGCGTGTACAGGCGGACATTGCGGCTCCCTTTCGGTTGCGGGATCGCGTCTTTGCGCCCCTTGACCGATCACGTCGCGTGCACTGTGGAGCTGTCCGATCCACGAGATTTGAGCAGTGCTCTAGACCTTTGCCGCTTCCTGCTGGATCTGGACGCTTCGCCGATGGTCGTGGATTCGGCGCTGTCTGCGGATCCCTTGTTGGCACCGCTGGTTTCCCGCGCGCCCGGCCGCCGTGTCCCACGCTCGGTCGACGGCGCCGAGTTCGCAATCCGAGCGGTGCTGGGCCAACAGGTCTCCACAAAAGCCGCACGCACCCACGCGGCTCGTCTCGTGTCGCGTTACGGCACGCCTGTCGGAGACCTGTTCCTGTTCCCGCATTCGTTCGATCCCGCGGACCTCGCGATGCCTGAGTCCCGGCGCCGCACGATGGCCGCCCTGCTCTCGGCTCTCGAGTCTGGTTTGGACCTGTCGCCAGGTGCGGACCGTGCCGCCGCACGCTCGTGGCTGACTTCTCTGCCGGGCTTCGGCCCTTGGACCGTGGAATCGATCGCGATGCGCGCTCTGGGGGATCCGGACGCGTTCTTGCCGACCGATCTCGGAATCCGGTTGGCGGCTGAGGCGTTGGGTCTGCCTTCTACGCCGGCGGCTCTGGTCAGGCGCTCGGAGGTGTGGCGGCCGTGGCGCGCTTACGCGGTGCAGCACCTGTGGGCGACCGGTGATCACGAGGTGAACCGAATCCCGGCCTGAGCTGCACGCTCGCGTACATCGCGGCCGCCGACCCGTCGCGCACGAAACCGGGCAACGCCGGCGGGTCGTGCGCGAACCGTTGCAGGTCGCCGAAAACCTCGCCCGCGCTCGCCGGCCTGTCCTGAGGATCCTTGGCCAGCAACCGCTGCACCACGGGGTCCAGCGGGCTCGACAGCCGTCGCGGCACGTCCTTGACGTGCTTGTCGAACACCGCGTACGCGGTGGGCCCGGTGAAGAGCTGTTCGCCGGTCAGCATCTCGTGCAGGACGCAGCCCACCGCGTACAGGTCGCTGCGCGGCTCGGCGATCCCGCGCCGGATCTGCTCGGGCGCCATGTAGGACGGCGTCCCCAGGATCTGTCCGGTGCGGCTGAACGGCGCGACGTCGCTCTCCCGCAACAGCGCCAGCCCGAAGTCGAGCACCTTCACCGCGCCGTCCGGGCACAGCATCAGGTTGGTGGGCTTGAGGTCCCGGTGGCAGATGCCCTGTTCGTGAGCTTCGGCGAGGACCGCAACCGTCTGCGCCGCGATGGTCGCCGCCCACGCCTCCGGCAGCGGGCCGAACTCCTGCACGAGGTCCGCGACGGTCACGCCGTCCACGAACTGCATGACCTGGAACAGGCGTTGGTCGTGCGTGCCGAAGTCGTAGAGCACCGGGACGCCGGGGTGTTCCAGCTTCGCCACGATCCGCGCCTCGCGCGCGAATCGTTGCTGCACCTCGTCGTCACTGGTGGGGAGCTGGAGGAGCTTGACTGCAACGCGTCGATCGAGACGCAGGTCCCGGCCCTTGTGCACGGCACCCATGCCACCCCGCCCCAACGGCAGGTCGTCGATCTCGTAGCGGTCGGCGATCAACACCCGCGAAGCCTAACCCTCACGCCGGGCCGATCTGCCCGCCCAGCAGGCCCGCGTACCCGAGCCTGATCAGCCCGGTGGCTTCCTGCAGGCTCTCTTCGAGCGCTTTGAGCTGCGCGAACGTCCGCCCGTACCGGCGCTGCGCGTCGATCGGCAGCGATGGCACCTGCTGGCGTCGCACGTCCAGCCTGGTCGAGCCGGTGGGCGTGCGGGCGAACGCGGCGCGCAGCACCCCTTCGAGGAAGTCCGGGTCGAGCTTGCGCGGGTCGATCTCGTACGTCGCGCCGGTGGGCGAGGTGACGACGTGGGTACCGGGCGCCGAGCGGATCAGTTCGCCGATCGTCGTCATCGGCGGCACGGGTTGCTCCTGCAGCTCAGGGAGTTGAGGCAGGTGGAAGGTCGGTTGCAAGGCGAGGTAGGCGGACACGTCGGTGCCGCTGCGGCGCGCCGGGCTGAGGTCGACGTCGTCGTCGAGCAGGTCGATCACGCGCGTGTTCGGCTCAAGAGGGCCGGGGGCGGCCAGCAGGGCGATGTGTTCGGGCACGCGGCCGATCGGGTTGCGAAGCAGCCACAGGTCGCGGCCCGGCTGCACGGTCATCACCGCGCGGATCGCCCCGGCGCGCAACAGGTTGCCGCGGATTCGCTTGCCTGGGCGGCGAGAAGCCGCCGCAGATGGAAGCAGTACCGCCACCTGGCCACCGGGCTTGGCCAGGGAGAGGCAGTGCTGCAGCCACGCCAGTTCCGGTTCGCCGCGCGGCGGTAGGCCGTAGGTCCAACGGGCGTCGCCCACGAGTTCCTCATGACCCCACGCCCGGTCGTGCCACGGCGGATCGCAGAGCACGGCGTCGGCCTTTTGGGCGATGCCGTTGTGCCGCAAGGAGTCGCCGGTGATGATCTGCGCCTTGGGCAGCCGGCGCCGCGCGATCACCGCCGACACCGGGTCCAGCTCCTGCCCGATCTTGTGCCGGGCGGAGGAGGCCTTCAACAAAGAACCGGTTCCGCACGCGGGGTCGATCACCGTCGAGCCGTCGGTCGTGGCCAGGACGAGCTCGATCACCTCGGGTGGAGTGGGGTTCAACAGCCGCGAGTGCGCCTCCAGGTAGCGCTCGTGCAGGAACTCGAAGGTCACCGCATCGGCTTCGACGGCAGCCAGGGCCTCGCCCAGCCGCAGATCGTCGACCGTGCGCAGCTGGGTCCAGAGGCGTTCGGCGGGGGAGACGCGGAACTGCTTGCCGTTGCGGCGCAGCCACGCCTCCACGTCGCGCAGCAGGTACAACGGACTGGAGGCCGTCCCGCCCACCGGCGCCGGGAAGTCCTCGAACCGGCGCCGCCAGTTCGACACGGCCGCCCGCCCCACGTCGGCTAGGCGCGCGATGTCACCGGCGTTGACCGTCTCATCCATGTTCACAACCGTATTGCTTGTGAAGTGAGTTCACAACTGATCTACTGGAGACATGACACACGAGCTGCGCATCGCCGTGGCGACCGATCCTGGGCTCGTTCGCGAGCACAACGAGGATTCGGTCTACGTCCGCCCGGACCTGCAGGCCGTGGCCGACGGCATGGGCGGCCACGAGCACGGCGAGCTCGCGAGTGCCATCGCGGTGAACGTCCTCGCCGCCTGGCGGGGCGACCTCGGCCCCGCGGTGGCCGAGATCGCGCGCAGACTCGACGCCGAAGCCCCGCAGGGCGCCGGCACCACGCTGACCGCGATGCGCTGGGAGGGCCTCGCCTTCCAACTCGCTCACATCGGCGACTCCCGCGCGTACGTGCTCAGGGAGGGCGAACTCCGCCAGATCTCCCACGACCACACCATGGTGCAGGCTCTGGTCGACGCCGGCCGGATGACACCGGAAGAGGCCGCGAACCACCCGCGCCGCGCGTACGTGCTGCGTGCCCTGCAGTCCGGCAACTCGCACGACCCGGACCTGTCGTGGCACCAGGCAAACATCGAAGATCGCTACCTGCTGTGCAGCGACGGCCTCACGGACTACGCGCACATCGAAGACATCCACGAGATCCTGCTGTCCACAGAGGACGGCACGGAAGCGGCCTGGCAGCTGATCGCGCTCGCCAACGGCAACGGCGGCCCGGACAACATCACCTGCGTGATCACGGACGTGGCGAAGAAGAAGTGGTGGCGGCGCTGAGAAAAATGGAAACGGCCCCCGACACAACGTGCCGGGGGCCGCAGCTTTAAAAGGTGTTACAGGTTGGCCGGCATGCCCGACTCGTCGGCAGGAGCCGTAGCGGACCCGCTGAGCAGGTCGCGCACGATCTTGTTGGCCTCCTTGACGGCCGGCGTGATCATCTTGATCTTCACCTTGCCGTTGGTCAGCTTGCCGCCGACCTCGAACGTCTTGTCCTCGCCCGGCAACGGCAGCGCCTGGCAGCCGGTGTACTGCTTGCGCGGGGTCGCACCGGTCTGGAAGAAGAAGACGATCGGGTCGTCGACGCAGTCCGTGTTGTACGGGAACAGGCCGTGCGAGCCCTCGTTGTCAACGCTGATCAGCTTCGCGCCCGGCAGAGCCTTGGTCGTGGCCAGGCCGCCCTCGTACGCCGTGGCGGCGTCGAGCTCGCTCTGCGCGACCAGCAGGCGCGGGAACGTCTTCTTGTCCGGCTTCGGCATCGAGTTCTTGGTCTGCCAGTACGCGCACAGCGGCGTGCTCATGAACGGCGCGATGAACGGCGCGTTCACGGTCAGGTCGGCCAGCCAGTAGTTCCAGTAGTGCAGGTTCTGGTTCCACTGACCGTCCTGGCAGCGGATGGCCTCGAACGTCGCGTCCCAGGTCTCGACCTCGGCGGCGGCGGTCGTGGACTTCACCGCGACGCGCTCCTTCTTGGCGATCGCGGCGAGCGCGTTCTCCTTGCCCTTCGCGATGAACGCCTTGTTCTCGGCCGAAAGCCCAGGCGTGGCAAGCATCTTGGCGACGAGCGCGGACACCTTCTCCGAGTCGGTGCCGGAAGGCTGCTCACCGATCACCGCGGCCACGGCCGAGGCGGCCGAAGGGTACTGGGTGGTGTCGTACATCGCGGGGATGATGAACCACGCGGTGAACAGCATGCCGACGAACTCGCGCGTGCCGCCGGCCTTCTCCCAGTTGCGGCGGATCTCCATCGGGTCGGTGCCCTGCGCGTACGTCGCGTTGTTGCGCGCCATGTAGGGCAGCAGCGCCTCCTGGAACTGGCGGTCGCGGGTGCGCGGCTGCAGGTCCCAGGTGTTCTCCAGCGTCGACTGCGAGGCGTCAACGGCCGAGTCGAGCAGGAAGCGGTGCGCCTTGCTCGGGAACGTGGCGGCGTACCAGGTGCCGAGCCACGTGCCGTAGGAGTAGCCGATGTAGCTCATCTTCTTCTCGCCGAGCAGGACACGGATGAAGTCCATGTCGTAGGCGGTCTGCTCGGTGGTGATGAACTGGGTGAGCGGGTTCTCCAGGCAGCCCTGGACCTTCGCCTTGTTGATCACGTTGACATCAGTGCTGCTCGGGACCGTGTAGCTGCACTTCAGAGGCGTGGACAGGCCGACGCCGCGGGGGTCGAAGCCGATGAAGTCGTACTGGCCGGCGAGGACCGGGGAGCGCAGGGCCATCGCCGCGCCCCACGGCAGGCCGGAGCCGCCGGGACCACCGGGGTTGACCAGCGCGATCCCCTGGCGGCTGGTGCCCTTGTACGCGGTCTCGGTCTTGGAGACCCGGATGCCGATCGTGTTGCCGTCGGCGGGGTTGTGCCAGTCGCGCGGCACCTGGACGGTGGCGCAGGCCAGGCCCTTGACGGTCTTGAACTTCTTGACGGTCTCCTCGGCGACGCCGGGGAACGTGCACTCTTCCCAGTTGATGGTCTGGGTGGCCAGCGCGCCCGAGAGCTTGGCCGTGTCCGGGTCCTGTGGTGCCGCCGCGTTCGCCGTCGGCGTGAGCACGATGCTGGTGGCGGCCAGCACCCCTGTCAGCGCGGCGATGCCGCCTCTGAAGTACTTCCTCACGGTCGATCCCTTCCTGCCCCCGCACGGCCGGGTGAGGCCGCGCTTTCAGAAGGGGGAGAAAGGGGTTTCCCTCGTTTGACACTCGCGAGGGGTGGCAGAAAGCCGCCATGTCTGGAAACTGTCACGAAAGGTGTTCACAGAGTGATGAACACTGCTCACATCGGTGACTTTGGGTGACTAGAGCCAACCTCGCCGTGACGCCTGCACGCCCAGTTGGAACCGCGTCTGCGCGCCCAGCAACTGCTGCAGACGGCTCACCCGGCGGTGCACCGTTCGTTCGCTGACACCCAGCTCGCGCGCGATCGACTCGTCGGTCAGACCGGCGCTGAGCAGCGCCATCAGCCGCCGGGTCACGGTCGTCGGCTCCTCGTCGCCGGCTTCCTGGCTGCCCGGCGTGATCGACACGGCCATCCGCCAGAACGCCTCGAACAGCTCGATGAGCGCGCTCAGTAGCACAGATGGGTGAATGAGCAGTGCCACGACGTTGCCACCGGTGACCGTCGGCACCGCGATCAACGCCCGGTCCGAGTCGGCGATCACGAGCTTGAGCGGCACGCCGGGGAACGCCCGCGCCTGCTCGCCCACCGCGATGCTCTCCTGCACCGACGCGAACCCCAGTTCGCTCTGCAGGAGCGCCGACTCGTACACGACCCGGTAGCCGACGCCACGGGCCAGCGCCGGAGGCTGTGCGGGACTCGCCTCCGGCTGCGGGCTCAGGTACGAACCGGGATCCAGTGCCCGGATCTCGGTCTTGGCCTGGCTCTGCATCTCCTCGAACGCGCTGATCACCTCGTCGGCGCCCTTCAGCAGCTCGACGAAGTCGACCTCTTTCGCACCGTGCTCGGCGTACGCGGCGGCCAGCAGTTCGGCGGTCTCCCTGGCCCGGACGGCCGCGGCCTCGTGGCTCGACGCGATGGCGGCCAGCGCCGAGCGCGGCGGGCGCGCCACACCGTTGCGGATCAGGCCGAGCCGGACGAGTTCTTCTTGTGCCGCACCGGGTTCACTGTTCGCGCCGCGCAACATGGCCAGGTACAGCTGCTCGGCTTCCGGCGACAGCCCCTCGTGCACAAGTCTCCCTTCGGTTCTGCGACCGAAGGTACCCGCTCAGATCTTGGCGGCGCGCCGCATCGCCCCGAGGAACAGCGCGTCGAACCCGCGGTCCGACAACACCCTGCGCGCGAACAGGATCGGCCCCGCACCGAAGCCGGCGGCGTAGCGCGTGCGCGGCCGGCGAGCCCGCACCGCCTTGACGATCACGTCCGCGATGACCTTCGGCTCGGACCCGCGGTCGGCCTGCCCGAAGAACGCCGACAGCTGGCGGACCTGCTCCTTGTACGCACCCTCACCGGACCGCTTGCGCAGGTTGTCGACGGCGATCCCGGTCCACTCGGTCTTGATCGCACCCGGCTGGATCACCACGACGTCGATCCCGAACGGCTTCAGCTCCAGCCGCAACGAGTCGCTCAGCCCCTCCACCGCGAACTTCGTCGAGTGGTACCAGCCGCCGAGCGGTTCGTAGATCTTGCCGCCGATCGACGACACGTTCACGATCCGCCCGCTCTTCTGCTCACGCATGTGCGGCACGACCAGCTGCACGAGCCGCGCCAGCCCGAACACGTTCACCTCGAACTGGTACTTGCCCTCGCTGAGCGGCACGTCCTCGAACGCCCCGTACGACCCGTAACCGGCGTTGTTCACGAGCACGTCGATCCGGCCGGTCTCCGCGATGATCTGCTTGACGCCCGCGACCATCGAGTCGTCGTCCGTGACGTCCATCTCCAGCACCCGGATGCCCTTCGCGGCCAGCCCTTCCATCCGCTGCACCCGGCGCGCCGCGGCGTACACGGTGTAGCCGGCTTTGTGCAGCTCATCCGCCGTGGACTCGCCGATCCCCGACGAGGCGCCCGTGACCAGTGCGACCTTCATGATGCCCGCTCCTAACTAACCGTTTGGTTGGCGTAACTGACCAGTTGGTTGCCACTCGCGATAACTAACTGGTTGGTTGCTAACTAGGCAACCGCGTCTCGCCCGGCCTGTCAACCAACTAGTTGGTTGCTTCTACCAACCGGTTGGTTAGAATGCGGAGCGTGGTGAGGGACAAGGAAGCGACCAAGGCCAAGCTGCTGGAGGCCGCGCTCGAGGAGTTCGCGCGGTACGGCATCGCCGGCGCGCGGGTCGATCGAATCGCGGCCAAGGCCGGCTGCAACAAAGCGATGATCTACGCCTACTTCGGCAGCAAGGAAGGCCTGTTCGAGGAGCTGCTGAGGATCCAGATCGACCGCATGGTCAAGTCCGTGCCGATCACCGCCGACGACCTCCCCGGCTACGCGGGCCGGTTGTTCGACTCCTACGCGGAGCACCCGGAGCTGCTCCGGCTCGCGGCCTACCACCGGCTGGAGAACGGCTTCGACGCCGTCCCGAAGGCGGAGGCCGAGGCGTACCAGCACAAGGTCGCCGCCGTCGCGCAGGCCCAGATGGAGGGCAAGGTCTCCGCCGCGTTCAACGCCTCAGACCTGCTGGACCTGGTCGTGCACACGTCGATACTGGCTTTCAGCACCCCGTACGCGACCAGGGATCTCGTCGAACGCACGGTCAGGAGACTGGTCGCCGAGTGAACTAGGTCCTGCGCAGCAGGTAGGTGTCCATGATCCACCCCTTGCGCGCCCGAGCCTCGTCCCGCAGCTCACGGATGCGCGGAGCCACGTCACCGACCCGTCCGGCCACCAGGATCTCGTCCGGCATGCCCAGATAGGCGCCCCAGTAGATCCACGTGTCCGGGTCGACTCCCTCGAACGAATAGGAAGCGTCCAGCATCACGGCAACGTCGGAAACACCGTCAGGCCACCCGGAAGCCAGCCTGCGCCCGGTCGTGATCTGCACCGGCCGTCCGACCTGGTTCAGCGCCACCTGGTGCCCGGCCGTCAACGCCGCCACCGACGTCACCCCGGGAATCACCGAGACCTCGAACGACTCCCCGCGCGACGCGAGGTCGTCGAGGATCGCCAGCGTCGAGTCGTACAACGAAGGGTCGCCCCACACCAGGAACGCCCCGACCTCATCTGGGCCCAGCGACGCGAGCAACCCCTGACACACGTCCGCGCGCGCCCGGCGCCACGCGTCGATCGTCGCCACGTAGTCGGAAGGGTTGCGGTCGCGCTCCGGATCGCGGCCCTCCAGCCACCGGTAGGGCCGCGTCACGTGCTCGTCGACGATCGACCGGCGCAGGTCGACGAGCTCGTCCTTCACGGAGCCCTTGTCCAGCACGAAGAACACGTCGACCGTTTGCAGCGCCTTGACGGCCTGCAACGTCAGGTGGTCGGGGTTGCCCGCGCCGATACCGATGACCAGGATCTTTCGCACCCGGACACACTAGCTACACGAGCGCGGGCTCCCGAACGCGCGCCAGCACCGCGCCCAGAGCGAGCAATCCGGCACCCTGCGCCACCACGAGCACCTGGGCGCCCAACAGGTCGCCGAACACGCCGAAGCTGAGGAACGCCACCGGATAGGTGAGGCTCAGCACCGCCGTCAACGCCGCGAAGAACCGGCCCTTCACCGAGGCCGGCACGACCTGCTGGAACAACGTCATGAACTTGACGTTGCACACCCCGAGGCAGAACCCGCTGAACACCAGCGCCACCGCGTAGACCGGCAGCGACACCACCACACCGGGCACCGCCAGGAACACCCCGAACAACGCCACGCAAACGGCACCGAACGACGTGATCGAGCCGCGAACCGGAATCCTCGGCGCCAGCAGCGCTCCCGCGATCAGCCCGAGCCACACCGCGGACTCCAGCAACGCCAGCGAGCCGGCACCCGCACCCAGTACGGACTTCGTGTACAGCGGCAGCACCAGCACGGTCGGCGCCGAGAAGAAGTTGACCCCGGCGAACACCAGCAGCACCGGCTTCACCCCGGGCAACGTGCCCAGGAACGCCCACGTGCCGCGCTCACCCGGACCAGCAACGGGAGCAGCCGCGAACCGAGCCATCAGCAGGCACACCACGGAGATCAGGTAGGTCAAGGCGTTGACCGCCACAGCACCGGAGAACCCGACCGAAGCCAGCAACACCGCCCCGAACGCCGCACCGGCGAAGTTCGCGACCGGTTGAGTGGACGAGCCGTAGCTGACCGCCCGCGGCACATCGGCAGCAGGCACCAACTCCGGCAACGCCTTCATCAACGTCGGATCGAAGAACGCCTGACAGGTCGCCAGCACCAGCCCGACGACGTAGACACTCCACACAGGAGGGTCGCCGACGAGCAACAACGAAGCCACCGCAACGAAAGCAACGGCCTCAGCCCGCAGCATCACCACCCGCGACGGTACCCGCGAGATGACCCGGCCGATGTAACCGACCAACGTCAACGAAGGAAGCACGCCGACAACCAGGAACGCCCCAGCCGCCAACCCGCGTGACGAAGCGGGCATCTGCTCAAGCAGCCACCACAGCAATGCGATCTGGTACAGCCGGGTGCCGCCCTGCGACAGCACCTGGCCGAGCCACACCAGCCGGAAGTCGCGGGTCAGCACGGGCGTTCGTCGATCAGCCGCACGGTCTTCCCGCTGCGGGGGTTGACCTCCAGAGCGGAGACCCACTCCACCGCCAACGGAGCCACCGTCCCACGACCGACCTGCAGCTCGAACCGCGGGCTGATCACGTAGACCTCGTCGCGCACCGCCGAAACGTCCTGCGGCGAACCGGCGATCCGCAACACCAGCTGATCCCGCGCGTCCACGCGCCGAATCACGACCTGCACGCCGGTGTGCACCACCCCGGCGCGATCGACCGCGTCCCGCAGATGATCGAGGTGCAGGGTGACCGGCCCGACCCTCGCGCCCTCGTCGGCACGCCCGAGCAGCCGGAAGATCCCGTCCTCGACGTCGACCCACTCGGCCAGGTCCCCGACGGGGTAACGGATCATCGGCTGCAACCGCCGCGTCAGATCCGTCTGCAGCAACCGTCCGGGCTTGCCCGGTGAGGTGATCACACGACCGGTCTCGACGTCGACGATCTCCAGCACCGAACTGTCCACGAAGGACCGGAACACCCGCGGGTCGTCCGATCCCAGCACTGCGGTCCCGATGATCCCGCCGTCCACGCTGCCGTACACGAACGACCGGAACTCGGCCTGGGGAAACGCCTTCGCAAGCAACGCGCGCTGGTCGTCGTACAACGCCTCACCGCTGAACAGGACCAGCCGCACGCCGTCCAACGACCCGACCTCGGAGACCACATGTGCGGCAAGACGGCACAACGTCGTGGGGAAGCCCGCGACGACGTTGGCGTCGAAGTCCTGCATCGTGGTGAGTGTGAACTCGACCGGTGCACTGCCCGTGACCGGCAGCTGCACCAGGTCGATCGGCGACCGCTGCAGCGAGTTCAGCGCGAAGATGAAGCTGGAGTAGAGCTCGCCGGCCGCGAACAGGTTCGCGATCCGGTCACCGTGCCGCAACCCGGCCGCGGGCAGCGTTTCCGCGTACGTGCGGCACATCGCGTCCCACTCCTCGTTGGTGTAGAAGGACACCCGAGGAGCCTTGGTCGTGCCGCCGGTCTTGAAGATCAGCCCGTCGGTGTGCGCACGGGTCAACACCTGGTTGTCGCGCACGGTGTTCGCGGCCCAGAACGCCGCCTGGTCGATCACCGGCAGCTCGGCCAGCGACGAACCCTCGATCCCGTCGTACAGCTCCTTGTAGAACGGCGAGTGCGTGCGGGCGTAGCAAATGAGGTCGAGAACGGACATCTCACACGCTCCTGCTGCTGCGCTGGTCGACAACGGCGATCAACTTGCCGCTGCTCTTCGTCCTCAAGAAGTCAGCCAACGGCACGTTCTCCACGCGCACGTTCAGCAGCCTGTCCTTCTCGACCGCCTCGGCGACCTCGGCATAACGGGACAGCAGCGTGATCTGGGTGGCGGCCGGTTCGGGCGCCCGCCCGCGTTCGAGACGCACCACCAGCTCCTCGCCGGAAGCGTCCTCGTTCAGCTCGATCTGCAACGCACCCGAGTAGCTGTACTCGTCTTCGAGGATCGTCAGGAACCGCCGGTAGTTCAACGTCTGCGCGGCCGCACGGAACACGTCACCGGTGCGCCCCAACAACTCGAACCGCGGCGTCTGCCGGCCGCACGCACACGAGCCGGGCACCCACCGGCCGAGGTCGCCGATCTCGTAACGCTCCAACCGCTGACCACGCCGCGTGTGCGTGGTGAAGACCAGGCGGCCAGGCTCCTCGGCGACAACAGGGCGATCCGTCGACGGGTCGAGGATCTCCAGCGTGTGCAGGCCGGTGAACAGGTGGTGCACCTTGCCCGACGACGCCTCGCACTGGTACCCGACCGGGCCCGCGTCGACCGTCGCGTAGGCAGCCGAGCGGATGATCTCGATGCCGAACTCGTCCCGCAGCCGCGCCATGGCCTGCGCGCCGAAGTGCTCGCCCGCGTAGAAGATCTTGCGGATGCCGCCGTACTCCTTCAGGAGTTCGCCGTGCTCGGCGAAGAGCCGCTGCACGAACGAAGGCGCGGTCAGCAGCGTGTCGACGCGGTTGTCCACAATGGCCTGGGCGATCGCGTCGAGCTGGCCCCACTCGCCGCCCATCGGGAACTGCACGGCGTTCATCCGCTCCAGCGCGGAGAAGAAGCTGACGAAGCTCGCGTACATGTGCCCGTTGAAGAACAGGTTCATGATCCGGTCGTGCCGCGGGTCGAGCCCGGTGGCCAGCAACGCCTCGGCGCCGACCCACATCTGCTCGTCCCAGTCCGCCCACGTGTACGCGGAGAGCTTCGGTGCGCCGGAGCTGCCGCCGCTGCGGAAGTACACGTCCGCCGGTCGGTCCTGCAGCGTCTCGAAGTCGGACTTCAACGTCACCGGCACCGCGGGAACGGGCAACTGCCGCGACTCGGTCAGGTCGTCCAGCGACGCGTCGAGCGCGAACCTGTCGTCCAGCTGCACGGACACGCGGTTGCTGTAGCGCTGCAACGCGTACACGCCGTCGTGCGGCTCACCGCTGTAACCGCCGAGCATCGAGCCCGGCGTGGTGATCCGCTGCACGCCGACCGACACGAACGACCGCGCGAGCATTGCGGCGTCCGGTCGTTCGGCCGCGAGCCCGACGGTCTGCAGATAACGCCGCATGGGCCGCAACACAGAGGTGATCTGCTTGCGCGGCAACGGCTTCACCCACACCGTGCGGTACAGCGGCGACGTGCGCAACGCGGACCGCACGTCCGCCAGCACCCGCCAGTGCTCGCCCGTGTGCACCTCGGTGAGCCCGAGGTGCTCTTCGAGCTGGGCGACGACCACGGTGTTCGTGATCTCGGCCCACTCCGCCTGCGACGGCTCGCGGGTCGGCGGGCCGGTCAGCTCCAGCACGTTCGCGAAGCGCTCGGCGAACGCGAAGACCTGGTTCGGGTCCTCGGTGTCGAGGTAGATCACCTGCGGGCTGGAGCACGCCTGCTGTTCCAGCTGGCACACGTCCGCCGCCAGCGCGTGCAGGGTGTCCACATCGGACCACAGGTCGCGGGTCAGGTAGGCGAACGACAGCTTCGGGCCCCAGTCGATCACGCGCGTGCCGGGCCGGACCAGTTCGGTGACGCCGGTGACGGCTTCCTCGCCGCCCCAGACGGCGACGGCGTCGGCCGCGCCGAGCATGCGCGACATCCAGTCGGCCCGCGAGGAGGAGAAGCGCAGCACGATGAGCCGGGCCGCGATCTGGCCGGTCTGGTCGAGGGCGGCCAGTGCGGCGAGCACCTCGGCGGTGAAGCCGGAGTCGTCGGACGCGACCTTGATGACGTTGAGGTTGCCCGAGAGCAGGCCCTCGACGGCGCTCAGCACCCCGGAGACGGGCGCGTTGCCCGCCGTCACGTGGGCGAGCAGCCCGAGCGGCACCCAGGCCTCGTACGTGGGCGTGCGGAAGTCGAACCGGACCAGCCGCGCCGGGTCGAGGTTGCCGAGCTCGCGCTTGAGCTTGCGCTCCAGCTCGGGCCGCGACAGCGCGTGCCGCAGCGCCTCCAGCGTCTCGTCGATCTCCAACGAGTCCAGGCCCCACGCGACGAGCGCCGCGCGGTGGCTCTCCAGGTCGAGCTTCTCGGCGGCGGCGAGCACGACGAGCGGGTTCAGCCGCGGGCCTGCGATGACCTGCTGTGTGCGGTCCTCCAACGTGTCCAGGCGGTGGCCGACGGCGTCGTCGTCGACCCACTCGCCCTGCCAAAAGTGCCTCATGCCTTGCCCTTCAAAAGCTCTGCTGCGGCGATGGCGCAGGATCGGTTGCGGGAGACACCGGCGCGGCCGAGGATCTCGAACCACGGGGTCTCGTTGCCGCAACCGCACTCCTCAGGTGCGTGCAGTGCGGCGAGGTCGCCCATCAGCACGCTCTGCGCGGGCGCCGAGGTGATGTACGGGGAGACGAACTGGATGTAGCCGGATTCGCCGTACGGCAACGGCTCCAGCGTCCGGACGTCGCGAACCAGCGCGCGCGACCAGGTCGGCACGTGCAGGTTGTGGTGCGCGCATTCGACGTACGGCACCGAGTGCTCGACCGAGCCGTAGCTGTCGCGGATCCGGTTGTCGGGGATGCCGAGCATCTCGGTGACCTTGGAACGCAGCTCGGACTTGGAGATCTGCTTGTCGGCGTTGCCCTTCCAGCCGCCGCCGAACCACACCAGCGAGCGCTCGTTGAGCTTGACCGGCTCCACGCCCATGGCGCGCATGCGGTCGATGGTGAAGCTGAGGAACGCGGGGAACCCGAAGATCCGCACGGGCAGGCCGCTGTCCGCGAACCGCTGCAGCGCGCGGATGCTGCCGAACGCGTCGAACTCGTGGCCGGTGCCGGTGTGCGCGAGGCCGTAGTCCACCGACTGCACGGGGGCGAAGTCGGTCATGAACTGGCCGGTGAACGAGCTGCCGAGCTTGACCGACGGCGTCGGCTGGTTGAGGTTGATCAGGTAGTGCACGGGCTCGGTGTCGTCGATGAACCCGTTGTGGTCGTAGATCCGCGCGACCATCCGCTGGCCGGCGCGCAGGGTCCACGCGTCCCAGAACATCTGCGACTTCTGGCCGGTCGTGCCGGACGAGGTGGCGTGCACGACGACCTCGTCGCGCGGCACCGACAGCACCTCGTGCATCTTGAAGAAGTTCGCGTGGACGTACGGCTGCTCGCTGATGTCCTTGATCGGCTTGCCGTTCCACAGGCTGCGGAAGAAGTCGTTGCGCTGGGCGTGCCAGCGGTTCGACTCGTTCATGGCCTCCAGGAACAAAGCGTCGTCGCTGTGGTCGTACGGCGCCGCGATGTCGCACAGCGCCTGGACAGCGCTCAACGACCGGTCCGGCACCGTTGCTGGACCGAGGTGGGGGTTCATGCGCGGAAAACTCCGTTGGTGTTGAGGAACTTCTGCGTCCACAGCTCGATGTACTGCTCGGTGAAGGGCCGGAACGCCTCGTCGATCGTGAGCCCGCGGAAGTCGGGCGGCTGCGGCGTGTGCACCATGACCACGTAGTCGTGGTGGAGGTCGCCGTCCTTGCGCATCGCCGGGTACAACGCCACCGGCAGGAAACCGAACGCCAGCAGCGCGCTCAGCTCGTCGAACTCGTGCAACGGCACGAGCGTCTCCACGTGCGGCGCGCCCAGGCCGGCGAGCGTGTCGATCACGCCGCCGAGGTGCGGCACGACGGCCATGGCGCTGGGGGTGCTGCCGAAGATCGTGCAGTACCCGTCGTGGCGGTTGAGGTGGCCGTAGATCTGGTACTGGCCTTGTTCGTCGGCGAGCAGCACGTTCGGCTTGTGCATCGGGTAGAAGCGCCGCGCAGGGTCGTTGATGTTGCGCTCGAAGTGCCGCTGGACGAACTGCGGTGCTTCGATCACTTCGAGGCGCGACGGCTCGGCGGCGGGGAAGTCGGTGTCCTCGACGAACTCCGGCAGCACGGGGAGCCCGATCGTGCGGTGGGCCGCCGTGATGAGCTTCTCCAGGCCCTTGGGCGCCTTGTGCACCTCGGCGCGGTTGTCGAGCACGCCGTCGCGGTGCTTCGCCAGCAACGCCATGGTCTCGCGCCGGGCGTGCTTGAAGAGGTTCGGCACGAGCCCGAGCGCGTGGAATCCGTTGCGCAGACACACTCTCTGCGGCGCGATGTGCACCGTGCGGGCGGTGCCGTACACCGAGTCGATGTCGTTGTAAGCGAGCATCCGATCGGTGATCTGGCCGACGGCGTGGTGCGCGATGCCGCCACCTTGCGCGTCGGGGTCCACGACCAGGCCGGCGATCTTGCCCATGCGGTCGGAGGTCTCGACGTGCCCGGTGATCGAGGCGACCACCTTGCCGTTCTGCCGCCACACCAGCCACGTGGTGCCGGGGGACTCGATCTCGGCCGCCATGACGGCGGGGTCGGTGCCCATCGCGATCGGGTAGTTCGCGCCGTGTGCCCGCCGGTACAGCCTGAGCAGGTCGTCGATGTCGTCGAGTCGGGCCGGCTCGAACTCGGGTGCCACTGCAATGCCTCCTTCGTATCCCGTTGCGGACGCACACGAAATAAGCCGGTGCACGGAGCTGGCGGATGCGTGGACCGACTTCTTGCTAATGCGAGGGGTTGACCTATTTCCAGGCTACTGGCTGGTACAACCGCCGTTCAGGTGAGAGAAGCGCCGGAGCTGCGCGATTGATTCCTGATGGCGAGCGGGATCACAGGAATTATCAAGTCCGCCTTAACCCTAAAGGCCCCGTTCCACCTTCTGGGGGAGTCTTAGCTGGTTGAAAGCTTGATCACTGCTGTGATCGGGATCGCTTCTTGGGTTTCCTCAAAGGTTTTCAGCATCCTTCGTCCTGTAATCGGGGTCACCCTCCACGTTTCTGTCATATGTCAACACCCATGCTTCTTCTCGCGCTATTTCCGTGCCAACACAAGGAAGTTGCGAGACGCTCCTGTGCCGCGCCCGGCCGCCGGGAGTTACGGGAATCGGGCGTTGACCCGGGGTTCGAGTGCCACCGAAGCTTGGACCGGAGAGGGGAACGCATGAGGTCGTTGCCGGAACGGGCGCAGCAGGTCTTCCTCAGGTTGTGCCGGATGGAGGAGGACGACCGGTACACGTTCTTCTTCCCCGATTCCGGTGATCAGCTGGCGGTGCTGGCCGAACACGGGGTGGTCGAGACCGACGGCCAGCGGTTGCTGGTGGACCCCGCTGCGGCGGAGCTCGGCCGGGCGGCGATCGACAGTGAGCTCGCGCGGTCCGTCGACGAGGGGATGGCGGCCAACTGGACCGCGTCCATGGTGGTCGCCCGCGACAACGGGCAGGTCGGTGAGGTGGTGAGCCTCGCCTTGAAAGCCGCGCCCTACCTGCGCCGGCTGGAGCGCTGGGACCAGCTGGCGTGGGTGTGCGAGACCGCGCTGGCCCGAGACACCTCCCCTTCTACCGCAGCGCTGCTGCTGCCGTTCGCTGAAGCCGCCGCAAAGGGTGGACTGGGCGAACGTGCCCTCCACGCACGCGTGTTGATCGAGGTCGATCGCGAACGCGGTCTGGCGCAGAGCCGTGAGGTGCTGGCCGCGGCGGTGGCGGCGGGCGACTTCCGGCTGGCGGCGGCGACGGCGAGCGAACTGAGCAACGTGCTGCGGGCAGCCGGATCACCCGAGGCGTCGACGCTGGCCAGGCAGGCGAGCGAGTACACGGCCTCGGCCGGGCTCGGCCCGTGGAGCCGTGCGCTGGCCAGGCTGCGGGAGCTGCAGGCGCTGCCCGCCGACCGTGCTGTGCTCGACGAGGTGCGGCGGCTGCTCGCCGAGCTGCCCGCGACCTCCGGTGAGCCGGAGACCACGACGCTCTGGCACGTGCGGGAAGGCTTGCTGAACCTGGGCTCCTACGTGGGCGCGACGGTCGGCGACGGCCTGCACTTCGCCGAGGAACTGGTCGCGAGCATGACGAGCAGGAACGCCACCCTGCCGGACCTCGCGAAGGCCAGGTTCGTGCTGGCCGATCGGCTGGTGGACGCCGGCAGGGACACCGAGGCGCGCGAGCATCTGCTGTGGTGCCAAAGCGTGTCCGACGACGGCGCGGTGAGCGGCGTGCTCGCGGGCATCGAGGACCGGGCCGGGAACCACTCGCGTGCCGCCGAACTGAAGGCCGACGCGCTGCGGGCGGCTTACGCGGCGGGGAACCTGACCGCGATCGGCGAGGGACACCACGACCTCGCGGTCCTGCTGGGCCGCCTGGACAGCGCGTCACCGCGGGTGCTCGCGAACTACGTGGCGTCGGCGGTCATCGCGTTCCGCATGCAGGCCGGGACCCTGGCCACCGAGATCGACATGCTGGCCATGTTCACCTTCGCCCACGGCCTCCCGCCGCAGATCGCGCTGGAGGACATGATCGCTCTCGCCGAGCAGACCGAGGGCGTGCACCTGGGTGACCTGCTCGAACGCCTGCCGCAACAGGCGCCGGACGAGCTGCAGCAGGTGTTCGACGCCGTGCTGCAGCGGGCGGGCCAGACCATGCAGGACTGGACGCCGTTGATGTCCGCGGTGGTGCTGAAGGCTTCTGGGGACGAGCAGCCGGGCCTGGACGAGCACCTGCGGGCCTGGCTCACCGACCTGGACCAGCGCGCCGGCACGGAGCCGTTGCTGCACGCGCTGCACCGTGTCCTGGCCGGTGAGCGAGGCCCCGAACTGCTGGCGGGGTTGGGAATGCTCCCCACCGGGATCGTGTCGAAGATCCTCGGCGCGCTCAGTGAGCGAGAACGTGGAGGATCCGCACCGGCTTCTTAGGCGCGCCGTCGAGCGTCCCGTCCGGCTGAGGCACGATCCCAGCTGCGACGATCCGGTCGAGCGTCTCCATGCCGTGCGTGACGTGGCCCATCACCGTGTACACGGGCCGGATGTTGGCGAACGAGTGCACGATGAAGAACTCGCTGCCGTTCGTGCCCGGTCCCTGGTTCCCGTACGCGATGGTGCCGCGCGGGTAGGTCTCCTTGCCGGTCACCTCGTCGGCGAACCGGTAGCCGGGCCCACCCTCCTCGGCCCGGTAGATGTCACCGCACTGCAGCACGCCCAGGCGCGCGGTGTTCGTGAGCCGCCAGCACTGCGTCATCGTGTAGAACCAGTTCCGCGCCAGGTGCGCGAAGTTCTCCACCCCGCACGGCGCGTTGGCGCGGTCGAGCTTCGCCACCACCACGCCGTAGTTCGTCACGATGGTGACCTTCACGCTGCCCTTCGCCGGAACGGTGGCCGGCGGCGGCTGGACGGGACGGGCGGCCGGGTTCTCCGGCGTCGGGATGAACTCGCACTTCGCGGTCGGCGGGCCGGCGTGCGCGGTTGCCGGTGCCAGCACGACCATCATCAACACAGCGAGCAGTAGCCTCATGAACGCCGACCGTAGCCGCCGGAACGTCACACGGGAACGGTTTCACGCTGTTCAACCGGGGCGCCGCGCCTCGCCGGCTTGCGCTCCAGCCACCACTGCGAGATCAGCAACGGCACCACCCACCCGGCCCACGTGGAGATCCCCGCGAGCACCCAAGGCAGCTGCTCCTCCGGCACCCGGTCCGAGAACGCGAGGAACCCGAACACACCCCAGATCCGGTTGGTGATGATCGAAACGGTCAGCGTGAAGCTGCGGATCATCCACTTCCGGTGGTCGCGGAACTGCCGCCGCCGCGCCGCCCGCCAGGCCAGCGCGGTGAACCACAGCCACAGCACCGCCAGCATCACGGTGCTGACCACGGCGACCGGCCCGAACGGCGTCATCCAGCCGATGACCAGCCCGGACAGGCCCGCGGGCAGCACACCCGCGAACACGTAGACCCGGCCGACCCGCCGGTGCCACGCGGGGAACCGGGAGCGGAACCACGGCCAGATCTGCACCACGCACGTGATGATCGCGACCGACGCGAAGACGACGTGCATCACCAGCAGGGGGTAGTGCGGTCCCCAGTCCGACTGCACGCGCGCCTGCAGTCGGTCACCGGTCAGATAGGGCGGCAGCGAGAACGCCACGAACGCCACCACCACGAAGGCCAACGGGCCCACCCAAGGCTTGCGCAACCAGGTCATACAAGCACGATCACAAGCACCGCTTACCGATCACGCACCGCTCGCTGACGTGGCCTTCTGACACCTCGCTGACAGCTGACCCGCGGTAGCTGTCAGGTCGCTGTGAGCGCACATCAGCAGTGTCAGCGCCATGAAGTCGACAAGCCTGATCGCGGCGGCGGCGCTGGTGCTCCTCGCGGCACCGGACGCTCAAGCGGCGTCTTGCAGCGGTACCGGCTGCAACGGCAAAGACCCGGTCGCCGCCGGGTGCAGCAGCACGAGCGTTGCGGACACCGCGGCCATGTTCAAGGGCGGCACGGCCGAGCTGCGCTGGTCGGCCGGCTGCAAGACGAACTGGGTGCGGGTCTCGAACTACTCCGGCGGTGACTCGGCTCTGCGCATCACCGTGTGGTCGAGCCACGGCAACGTCGGCTTCGTCGCGCCGGGAACGCCCGGAAACCACTGGGGAAACATGGTCTACGCGCCCGGCTGCGCCCGCGGCGAGGTGCTCTACGTCGACTCCGACGGCGTTCACCGCACCGCCCGCCTCGCGTCGAGCGACTGCTGAGGGGGCTCGCCGTGACCGGCTACATCACTGACTGACTTTCGCAGAAACCGTTGAGGGAGAAGCATGTTCCGCAAGACCGCGCTCACGGCGGTCGCGGCCCTGTCCGTGCTCGTACCGCTGCTGAGCGCCGGCACGGCCCAGGCCGAGGTCCGCACGTTCACCGCCACGACCGCACTCGACGGACGCACCGCCAAGAACCCGGACGTCCCGGTCGGCAAGCAGCGCGTCGCCGACATGTACCTCAAGGGGCAGAAGGTCAACGTCGTCTGCCAGGACACCGGTCCCGAGTACGGCGGCAAGAAGATCTGGGACCTCACCACCGAGGGGCTGTGGATCCCGGACGGCTACACGAGCAACACCTCGGAGACGATGGTGCTGCCGAAGTGCGTCACCTCGAAGTCGTTCCCCGCCAAGGTGGATCTCAACGGCCGCAAGAACAAGGGTGATGCCGCAACCGCACCCGGTTCGGTCGTCGACAAGTACCGGGCGGGGCAGCAGGTTCCGGTCAAGTGCCAGGCGCAAGCCGAGAACGGCACGATCTGGGACTTCACCACGGACAACCTGTGGGTGCCCGACCACTACGTCAAGACCGGCACCGAAGGGTTCGTGCAGGGCCTCGCACGGTGCGACACCGACGGCATCGAGCCCGGCGAAGCGCCGCCCGGCAACGCCGTCCACGGCCGCAGCAACGGTCCGGCGGGCCCGACCACCGGTACCAACGCGGAGAAGGTCCAGCGCGTGATCGACACCGCGAAAGCCCAGCTGAACAAGGGATATCTCTACTCGTGGGGCGCGGGCGGCAAGGGTGGCGCGTCGTACGGAGTCCACCACTACCCGGACAACGACCCGTCGCAGGGCGATGACTACAACCGGCTCGGCTTCGACTGCTCAGGCCTGACGCTCTACGCCTTCTGGAAGGGCGCCGGTGTCGACATCGGCGCGTGGACCGGTGCGCAGAACACCAAGGGCCGCGCGGTGGCGATCGCGGACCGCAAGCCGGGCGACCTCGTCTTCTGGGGCCGCGCCGACAACGACGCGGACGTCACCACGCACGTCGCGCTCTACCTGGGCGACAACAAGATTCTGGAGGCCTCGCCGCCGCGTGACGGCAGGAGCATCCGGATCAGTGATCTCAACAGCCACGGCACGCCGTACACCAAGGTCCGCCGGATCTTCGGATAACTGAGGGGAAATCCATGCACGTCAAGAGAATGCTGTCCGCGGTGGCGGGCCTCGCGATCGGCCTCGGCGCACTCGTCGTCAGCGGCCAGGCGGCTCAGGCCGCGACGAACTTCCAGCTGCCGTTCCCGTGCGGCCAGGTGTGGGAGGGGCAGACCCGCGGCCCGGACCACCCGCGTCCGCACCGGCCGTACGAGGCCATCGACTTCAACCGCTCCAACGACATCGGTGACACGGTCGTCGCCTCCGCGGCCGGCACCGTGAGCCGGGTGGCCAACACCGGCAGCGACAGCTACGGCAAGTGGATCGAGATCAACCACGGCAGTGGCTGGACCACCCGCTACGCCCACCTGTCCGAGCAGAGCGTGCGGGTCGGCCAGGCCGTCTCGCAGGGCCAGAAGATCGGCGAGGTCGGCAGCACCGGCGGTTCGGACGGCCCGCACCTGCACTTCGAGCAGCTGCAGAACGGCGACCCGAAGCGCGTGAAGTTCGACGGCGTGCAGGCGCTGTACTACGGCACCAAGGACTACAAGAGCAAGAACAAGTGCGGTGGCAGCACGCCGTCGAACCCTTACACCGCTGAGGAAGTCTGTGGCGCCGGCTACAAGCAGGTCGACTCGCAGGCCGTCACCGGTGGCCGCGTGCACCTGATGTACAACGCCTCCAACGGCAACAACTGCGTCGTCACCCTGAAGTCCACCAAGCTGGGCACCGAATCGGAGGTCTCGGCGTTCCTGGAGGTCAAGGGCCAGGCGCGCAAGACCGACAAGGGCGACTACGGCTACTACGCCGGTCCGATCCGCAAGGCGGCGCCGGGCACGTGCGTGAAGTGGGGCGGCCAGGTCGGTACGACGGGCGGCTACACCAGCGGCTTCGAGCACTGCGGCTGATCAGCCCAGAACACTGTCCAACAGGTTGTCCCTACGCAGACCGGGTGTGCCGAGCAGTTCGGCCGCCCGGTCCGCGTGCGTTTCCAGGCCTGCCTTCACCAACGTCCGCCGCGCGACACCCTCGCCGTAACGGTCACCGCGAGCACTGGTGATCTCCAGACACCGCTGGGCGTCCTCTGTGGCCTCCTCGCGATGACCTCTCGCCAGCAACACTTCCGCGCGACACAGCAGAGCCTGCCACTCGTCGTTGTGCTCGCCGGTCGCCCGGCACAGCTCGATGCACTCGTCCAGCGCGACCTCGGCCTCACTCAACCTGCCGAGCTTGAACAGCGCCTGCCCCTGCGAGGCCAACGCATACGCGGTCCCGGCGGCGTCTTGGTCTGCGCGGGCGTACTTCAGGCTCAGCACAGCGGCCTCGAGTGCCTGCTCGTAACGGCTGGCGACCTGGTGCACCTGAGCCAGTGCGGAGAGCGGAACCCGTTGCGCACCAGCAGGTCCGTGCTCCTCGATGAGCCTCACGGCGTCCGCGAGCGTGCCCAGGGCCGCGTCGAGCTCGCCCAGCTCACGTTGGATCGTCCCGATGCCGGCGAGCGCACGACCCTGCCCGAACGGGTCGTCGGCGCGTGCTTCCAGGACCTCTTCCAGCTGAGCGCGGGCGGTCTCGAACGAGCCGATCCGACGGTTGGCAGCGGACTGCACGAGCAACGCCGTCTGCAACGCGGCGGAAGTGCCGATCGTCCGCGCCGCCTGGTCCGCGATCTGGCCCAGCTCGACCAGATCGGCGACTCTGTCCTGTTTGAACAGATGCGGGTAGAGCATGTGCGCGATCGCCAACGCATGCGAAGCCAACGCCGGCTCGGTCATCGTCGATCGGGTCGCCGCCAGCAGGTTCTCGGCCTCGTCCGTGAGCCACTGCAACGGCTCGTCGATGTCCTGCTGGGTAGCGGAGTTCGTGAGCGCGCCATAAGCGTGCGGACGCAGCTTCTTCAGCGCAGCGGTCAAAGTCTCGCGGTAGTAGGTGAGCGCACGAGTGAGAGCGTCCTGCTTCTCGTCGTTGGGATGCTCAGCGCCGAACAGCCGCAAGAGATCGTGCACCCGATAGCGTTCCGGCCCGCACGGTTCCACGAGCTTGGCGTCCACCAACGGATCCAGCACCCGGTCGACGTCTGCCTGGTCGAGCAACGCGGAAGCGGTCTCCTCGCTCACCGTCGGCACGTTGAGACAGCACAGCAGCGTGAACGCTCTGGTCGCCCGCTGATCCAAGCCCTCGAAGCTCAACTGGAAGCTCGACCGCACCCCGAGGTCGTCGAAGTTCAGCTCGTCCAGCCGATGCCGCTGGTCCGCGAGCCGGCGGGCCAGCGTCTTCGTGGTCCAGTCCGGCCGCGACCGCAGCCGCGCCGCCGCGATCGTCAAAGCCAGCGGCAGGTGGTCACACGCCTTCGCGACCTGCTTGGCCGCCTCGCAGTCGTCACCGAGCAACCGGACCGCGTCGTCCTCGGGCAACGGGTCGAGCCGGACGTGCCGCGCGCTGAGCGTGGCCAGCATCCGGCGGCTGGTGATCAGCACGGCCGAACCGGGTTCGCCCGGCAGCAGCGGGCTGACCTGGGCCGCGTCCACCGCGTTGTCCAGCAGCACCAGCACTTTGCGCCGGGCCAGCGTCGACCGGTAGAGCGCCGCGGCCTCCGAGGTGTCCGTCGGCACCGCGAGCGGCGGCGTGCCCAGCGCCCGCAGGAACCGCCTGATCACCTCGGCGGGGGACAGCGGCGCACGGCCGGGTGTGGCGCCGTGCAGGTCCACGTACAGCTGACCGTCCGGGAAGCGGTCCGCCATCGCGTGCGCGGCCGTCGTGGCGAGAGCGCTCTTGCCCTGCCCGCCCGGCCCGTGCACGGCGATCACGGTCTCCGCCGAGCCGGTGATCAGGTCGATCTCGGCGCGGCGCCCGACGAACGGCTCGGGCTTCTTGGGCAGCTCACGGGGAACGGCCGGGATGTCGCCCTGCAGGATCGCCGCGTGCAGGTCCTTGAGCTCCTGCCCCGGATCGAGCCCGAGCTCGTCGGCCAGCAGCCGCCTGCCCTCGTCGTAGATCCTGAGCGCGTCGGCCTGCCGTCCGCTGCGGTGCAACGCCACCATGAGAGCGCCGCGCAGCCGTTCCCTGGTCGGGTGCTGGGTCACCAACCCGGTCAGCTCGCCGATCACGTCCAGGTGCCGGCCGCCCTTGATCGCTTTGTCGACACGTCGCTCGACGGCCGCGAGCCGCTCTTCCTCCAGCTGGCTCGCGAGCTGGGTGTTCGTGGTCAGCTCGGCCAGCGCGGGCCCGCGCCAGTAGCCCAGCGCCTCGTCCGGGTCGTCGGTGTCGCGGAACAGCTGCAGGTCGAGCGAGTTCGGCGGGACGTCCAGCCGGTAGCCCTGCTGGGACCACCGCAGACTCACGCCCGGCAGGTCCTTGAGAGCCCTCCTGAGCTGCGAGACGTGCACCTGCACGGCCTTGCGCGCGCTCGCCGGCGGGTCGCCGTCCCACAAGATCGACATCAGGTGGTCGACGCTGACGGTCTGGCCGGCGTGCACGAGCAGCAGCACCAGGACCTGACGCGGTTGACCTGCGGGAACGCGCACGTCCCGCTGCCCGTGAGTGACGAGCAGCGGCCCAAGCACCCCGAACCGAACGCCGTCCACCGGCCAACGATATCCGGTCCATAACGGTGTTGCGGCCGCTACGCTCGGTGACGTGACCATGCACCGGCTGCGAGTCAACGGTGAGATCCGCGATGTTGAAGCCGACCCGGAAACCCCGTTGCTCTGGATTCTTCGCGACCACCTCGGCCTGACCGGCACGAAGTACGGCTGCGGGGTGGGTGCGTGCGGGGCGTGCACCTCCATAGTGGACGGACAGTCGTTCCGGCCGTGTCAGCACTCCGTGGCGAGCACGGCCGAACAGGACGTCCTCACCATCGAAGGCGTCGAGGACCACCCGGTGCAGCAGGCGTGGCTCGACGAGGACGTCACGCAGTGCGGGTACTGCCAGCCCGGCATGATCATGGCGACCATCGCGTTGCTCGCCAAGCACCCGGACCCGACCGATGAGGACGTCGACGAGGCGTTGCGGGACAACGTCTGCCGGTGCGGCACCTATCCCCGGATCCGCAAGGCGATCAAGAGGGCCGTCGAACGAATGCGAGCCGAGGCGTGAACCCCGCCACGGGAAATCCATTCGTCCGCATCGACGCGGAATCCGGTCTGGTCACGGTAACCGTCCCGGTTCCCGACACGGGACAGGGCGTGCGCACGGCCGTCGCCATGATGGTCGCGGAAGAGCTCAAGGTCTCCGTCGAGAGCCTCGTGATCGAGCAGGCGGAAGGCGACCCGGACACCTACGGCCCGCAGCTCGCCGTCAACTCCAACACGATGCAGCGCATCCACGAGCCGATCCGCACGGCCGCGGCGACCGTCCGGCACCAGCTGATCATGGCTGCCGCGCACCGCTGGCAGGTCGCGGAGGACGAGTGCGACGCGGACAACGGTTTCGTGCGCCACGGCGAGGACTGCCTCAGCTACCAGGAGTTGGCCGAGGAAGCCGCAGCCCTCACCCCGACCGAGATCAAGCTGACTCCGCAGCAAGAGTGGAAGACGCTCGGAAATCCGGCGATCAAACGGGTCGACCAGGACGCGATCGTCACGGGCAGGCTCGCGTACGCCGTAGACCAGCCGGCCGACCTGGTCGCGGTGATCGCCAGGCCACCGTGGATCGGCGCCACCCCAACGGGTTTCGACGCCGCGAAGGTCCACAACGCCGACGTGGTCCAGCTGGAGCACGGCTTCGCGTTGCTCGCTGAGGACACCTACACCGCGATCAAGGCGCGGGAGAACCTCGCAACGACCTGGCAGGGCGGCAGTCCCGACGCGGACAGTGACCAGTGGATGGCCGACCTCAGGGCCGCCTTGCCAGAAGGAAGCACGCCACCAGGCGAGTACGTCGAGAAGATCTTCGTCACGCCGATGCTCGCCCACGCGCCGATGGAGCCGCCAACGGCGACGGCGAAAGCCACGGAGGAGGAGGTGACGTTGTGGGCGCCGACCCAGGCACCTGACAAGGTGCGCAAACTTCTGGAGGAGGACTTCGAGAAGGTCACGGTGATCCCGACACGTGCGGGTGGTGCGTTCGGGCGGAAGTTCGAAGTCGACTTCGTGCTGGAGGCAGTCCAACTCGCACGGCACACCGGCAAGACGGTGAAAGTGCTGTGGACGAGAGACGACGACATGCAGCACGACTCCTACCGTCCATTGTCCGTCCACCGCATACGAGCAACGGTCAACGACGAAGGTCTACCTGTCTGGCGGGATCACGCTGTTTCCACGTGGCCTCTCTCGGCGATGCTCGAAGTCACGAGCAACCCGCAGATCCTGAAGATGATGATGGCGAACAAGTATCCGTACGGCGTGGAGGGTGAGGTCCACTTCGCCATCTCCGAACCGCCGATCAGAACCGGCTTCTGGCGCAGCGTCTACGCAGGTCAGTTCGTTTATGCCGAAGAGATGTTCCTGAGCGGGCTGGAGATGCCGCACAACCAGCTGGAACGCCGGTTGAAGCTGTTGACCGACCAACGGGTCAGAAAGGTTCTCGAAGCGGCCGCGGAAGCGCACGACGGAGAACCGGAAGCCGTTGCCTGTCATCGGGACTACGGCTCGGTCGTCGCGGTGATCGCCGAAACCGGACGGGACGGTCGTACGAAAATCACCGCGGCCGTCGACGTGGGTGTCGCACTGCACCCATCGGGTGTCCGCCAACAGGTCGAAGGCGCGATCATGGACGCGGTGTCGACGACAAGAGGTGCGCGAATCACCGTCAAGCAGGGAAAAGTCGTGCAAAAATCGTTCGGGGACTACCCGTGGGCGCGGATCGGCGACACACCCGAGATCACCGTCGTCGTGGTGGCGTCGGACGAGCCCGTGGGCGGATTGGGTGAGCTGGCATACCCGGCTGCCGCAGCGGCACTCGGATTTCTTTCACACGGAAAGCAGAACGGGGATTTGCGGTAGCGTCCGTATTAGTGGGTCACCTCATTGGAGTAACGGCGGTGCCGCGATCATCCCAAGTCGGGCATCATCACCTGGCTCGACCAAGTCGTAGAACGAGGGGTCTCGTGTGACCATCTTCCGTGCCGGCCGGACCGGAGCGTGGTGGATGTACCTGGTGGCAGGTCACCTGCTGCTGGGTGTCTACTACCTGATTCCGGTCAGCCCTGCGGGGACAACGGGACAAACGGTGCGTGTGGTGCTCTACTGCACGATCAGCGCCTCTGCCGCGATCGCGACATTCACAGGTGTCAAGCACAACCGCCCCCAATGGCGGCGGCCATGGGTGTTCCTCGCACTCAGCCAGGTCGTTTACGCGATCGCCGACCTCACGTTCTACACATCGCACTACGTCTTCAAGTACACGGATTACCCGTCGTACGCGGACATCTTCTACCTCGGCCACTACCCGTTGATGGTGGCGGGCGTGATCCTGCTGATCCGCCGCCGCACTCCGGGACTCGACCTGCCGAGCCTGCTCGACGCCGCGGTGCTCGCGGTCGTCGCGGGCATGGCGTCCTGGCTCTACGTGATCGGCCCGCAGGCCCGTCTCACGTCACCGGCGCTGGTGAAGATCGCGTCGCTCGGCTATCCGATGATGGATCTCGCGCTCTTCGTCGTGGCACTCCGTTTAATCTTCGGAGCCGGTCCGCGCCCGCGGGCGTTCATCCTGCTGACGTGCAACCTGCTGGGAATCCTGACCGCGGACACGATCTACGTGCTGCAGCGCCTCGACGGCAGCTACCACGCAGGCAACTTCCTCGACGCGATCTGGTTGTCCGCCAACCTGTGCATGGGTGCCGCGGCGCTGCACCCGACGATGGCGCGCCTCGTCGATCGAGCGCACGTCCACGACCAGGGTCTGTCCCGCGGCCGGATCATCGCGCTGTCGTCGGCCGCACTGGCCGCGCCGGTGCTGATGCTGGTGCACGACGTCCGCCAGTCGTCGCAGGACGTACTGGTGCTCGCGGCGGGTGGCGCGCTGCTGTCGTTGCTGATCATCGCCCGGCTCGCGGGGCTCGTCGCGGACCAGCGCAAGCTCGCGATCACCGACAGCCTCACCGGGCTGCACACCCGGAGGTTCTTCGAAGCCCAGCTGCCGTTGGAGATCGCTCGCGCACGCCGCAGCGAAGGTTCCGTGGCGGTGTTCATCATCGACGTCGACCGCTTCAAGTCGATCAACGACAACTACGGCCACCCGGCCGGGGACGACGTGCTGATGGAGGTCGCGGCCAGGCTGCGCGCGGCGTCCCGATCGGGTGAGGTGCTCGCGCGGTACGGCGGCGAGGAGTTCGCGCTGCTCGTCCCGGACGCGGGCCCCGGCCGGCTGTCCGTGATCGCGAACCGGCTGCGCGAACGGGTGGCGGAGAAACCGATCCCGGTCAACGCGGGCAACGACGACATCCCGTTGTCCGTCACGGTGTCCGTGGGGTCGGCGAGCTTCCCGACGCACGGCGACGGGCCGGACGAGGTCGTGGTGATCGCGGACCGCGCGCTGTACGCGGCGAAAGCGGCCGGGCGCAACCGGATCGCGGTCGGCCCTGAGCCGTTGCCCGCGGTCGACCCGGACACCGACGGCGCGATGGCGGAGTTCCTCTGCCAGGTCGCCGACCGGGTGGACGGGTGGCTGCACCGCTACGACCACAGCCGTTCGGTGTCGCGCTGGGCGGGTGTGGCGGCGGGGGAGTTCGGGCTCGATGCGCCGACGGTCCGGGTCGCGCAGCTGGCAGGCCGGCTGCACGACATCGGCAAGATCATCATTCCCGAGGTCGTGCTGACCAAGCCGGGCGCACTGTCCGAAGAGGAATGGCGGTTGCTGCGGCAACATCCCGACTTCGGCTACCGGCTCGCGCGCATGGTGCCGGGGTTCGCGGGCGTGGCGCACGTGATCAGGCAGCAGCACGAGCGCTACGACGGCGCCGGCTATCCGGACGGGCTGCGAGGTGCGGACATCCGTGCCGAAGCGCGCATTTTGTCCGTTTGCGTGGCGTGGGCGGCAATGCGGTCGAATCGTCCACATCAGACAGCGCTGGACGAGAACCGGGCACGGCGCGAGTTGTGGGCCGGACGAGGCGAGCAGTTCGATCCGGACGTAGTGGACATGTTCCTGGATCTGCACACCCAGGGCACCATCGGAACGTTGCGTCCGTCCGGTTTGTCCGTTCAGGAGGCGGGTTTCCCGGCGGACTTCAGGCCTTGATCACCTGGTGATGGCATGCTCTGCGCCATGAGCACGGAGTACGCCATCCCCGCCGAGGTGCCGAGCCCGGAACGTCCGGCGCCACCGGGAGGTCCGGTGGGGAGGTGGCTGCTCGCGGACCGCGTGGCGCCCTCAGGTCCGGAGAGCCACGACTCGCACGCCAAGCCGCACGCGTGGTGGAAGGTCATGACGCTGACCGGCGTCGACTACTTCTCCACGCTGTCGTACCTGCCGGGCATCGCCGCTCTGGCGGCCGGCGCGCTGTCGCCGTTGGCCACGTTGCTCATCGTGGCTTTGACCTTGCTCGGCATGCTGCCGATGTACCGGCGGGTGGCGCGGGAGAGTCCGAACGGGCAGGGCTCGGTCGCGATGCTGGAGGACCTGCTGCCGTTCTGGCGCGGCAAGATCTTCGTGCTGGTGCTGCTGGGGTTCGTGGCGACGTCGTGGATCATCACGATCACCCTGTCCGCGGCCGACGCTTCTGTGCACGCGCTGGAGAACCCGTACGTTCCCGAGTCGCTGCACGGTTACGAGCTGGCGTTGACGATCGTGCTGCTGCTGATCCTCGGCGGCGTGTTCCTGATGGGCTTCAGCGAGGCCGTGGGCGTCGCGATCCCGTTGGTCGCGGTGTTCCTCGCACTGAACGCCGTCCTGGCCGTGGTGGGCCTCGTGGACGTCTTCGCGACGCCGGACGCGCTTGATCGCTGGATCGCCGCGCTGGGCTCGCACGGCGACGGCTTCTTCGGGGTGATCGGCCCGGCGATCCTGGCGTTCCCGCTGCTGGTGCTGGGCCTGTCCGGCTTCGAGACGGGCGTCAGCATGATGCCGCTGGTCGCCGCTTCCGGCAAGACGCCCGCGGAGCGCATGGAGAGCCGGGTGCGCAACACCCGCAAGCTGCTGACGACCGCCGCGCTGATCATGTCGGTGTACCTGATCGCGACGTCGTTCATCACGACAGTGCTGGTGCCGCAGGACAAGTTCGCGCCGGGCGGCCCCGCGAACGGCCGGGCGCTGGCGTACTTGGCGCACGAGCTGCTCGGCGAGGCGTTCGGCACGGCCTACGACATCTCCAGCATCCTGATCCTGTGGTTCGCCGGCGCGTCCGCGATGGCGGGCCTGATCAACATCGTGCCGCGCTACCTGCCGTCCTACGGCATGGCACCGGAATGGGGCCGCGCGGTCCGGCCGGTCGTGATCGTTTACACGATCATCTGCATCATCATCACGATCATCTTCAAGGCCGACGTGAACGCGCAGGCCGGCGCGTACGCCACCGGAATCCTGGCGATGATGGTCTCCGGTTCGTTCGCGGTGACGGTGTCCGCGTGGCGCAAGAAGCAGCGCCGCGCCACGATCGGCTTCACGGTGCTGACGCTGGTGCTGCTGTACGCGTTGGTGGAGAACGTGATCGAGAAGCCGGACGGCATCACGATCTCCCTGGGCTTCATCCTCGGCATCGTCGTGATCTCGTTGGTGTCCCGCGTCTCCCGCACCACCGAGCTGCGCGTCGACAAGATCAAGTTCGACGACCGGGCACGTCAGTTCGTGACCGACACGATCGCGTACGACAACCGGATCACGTTGATCGCGAACCGCCGTCAGGCCGGTGACAAGGCGGAGTACGACGAGAAGGAGAACGAGCAGCGCGGCATCAACCCGGTGCCGGGCACCGCGGACGTGATGTTCCTGGAGATCGACATCGTGGACCCGTCGGCGTTCAGCAACGTGCTGTGCGTTTCCGGGGTCGAGGTGGACGGGCATCGCATCTTGCGCACTTCCGCACCCGCCGCGCCGAACGCGATTGCGGCGATCCTGCTGGCGTTGCGCGACTCCACCGGCGTGATCCCGCACGCGCACTTCGAGTGGTCGGAGGGAAACCCGCTCGGGCACCTCTTCCGCTACCTGATCCTGGGCCGCGGCGACACGCCTCCGGTCGTACGCGAGATCATCCGCTCGGCTGAGGAAGATCCCTCTCTACGGCCACGCGTGCACGTCGGATAGCTGGCAGACTCCCCCTGTACGTCCGACTACAGGGGGAAGGACGAATGTCTTTGCATCGCAAGATCTTCATCGCTTGTGTCTCGCTCGCGACAGTGCTGGCCGGAATGTCTCCCGCTGTCGCGAGCGAGTCTCATTCTGTTGTCCAGCCGACGCGTTCGTGTGCGGAGCTGGTGCGCTCGTACGCCGTGCCGGACGCTAAAACGCAGGTCACGTCGGCAGTGGTGGTGCCGGCTTCCGGTGGTGTGCCGGAGTTCTGCGACGTGCGCGGCAAGATCGAGCCCAACATCGGCTTCCAGCTCAAGCTGCCGACGCAGACCTACCGCGGCCGCTACGTCCAGTACGGCTGTGGCGGATTCTGCGGTTTCATCACTGATCCGGCCTTCCCGAAGTGCGGGCCGGCCTTCGGCGACGCGGCCGTGGCGGCAACCGACGACGGCCACCAGTGGCCTGAGGAGAACCCGTTCGACACCGAGTGGGCCCGCGCCGACCAGAAAGCGCGCGACGACTTCTTCTTCCGCGCCCCGCACGTGCTGTCGAAGGTGTCGAAGCACCTGGTCGGCGTCTTCTACGGCAAGGCGCCGCGGAAGTCGTACTTCACCGGTTGCTCGAACGGCGGCCGTGAGGCGCTGGTGCTGGCCCAGCGCTACCCGCACGACTTCGACGGCATCATCGCCGCCGCACCCGCTTCCCATTACACCGGCCTGATCGCGTACCAGGGCTGGCTCGCCCGCAACGCCATCCCGGACGACAAGGTCGTGCTGCTGCACTCGGCCGTGATGGCGGCCTGCGACGGGCTCGACGGCTTGGTGGACAAGCAGATCGACGAGCCGCGGCTGTGCAGGTTCGACCCGGCCACGCTTGCGGGTTCTTTGACTGACGAGGAGATCGCTCGGGCGAAACGGTTGTACTCAGGTCCTGTGGACAGAGGCGTGCGTCTGTACCCCGCGGGGCAGGCCTACGGCTCGGAGCTCGGCTGGCTCTGGTGGATCAACCCGCGTGCCGAGTTCGGCGGCTCCATCGCCGGTCAACTGGCCGACAACGGGTTGAAGAACCTCGTCTACCCGATCGGTCAGCCGCACTCGTCGTTGGAGAAGTTCGAGTTCACGGTGCGCGAGTTCCGCCGCCTGGTCCCGGAAACCGTGAAGGCGAACTCACTTTCGCTGGACCTGCGGGAGTTCCGGCGTTCGGGCGGCAAGCTGATCCTCTGGCACGGCGCCGCCGACCAGGCCATCCCGGCACAGGGCACGATCGACTACTGGCAGCGCCTGACCGGAGGCCGGACACCGGACTGGGCACGCCTGTTCATCGTGCCGTCGATCTCGCACTGCGAGGGCGGCGACACGTTGACCCACTTCGACCCGTTCCGCTCGCTCGTGTCGTGGGTCGAGGGAGGTGCGGCGCCTGATCGTGTGATCGCGGAGGGGCGTGACGCTGACGGCAACGTCGTGCGGACTCGTCCGGTGTTCCCGTATCCGTTGCGGGCTAAGTATGACGGTTCGGGTTCGGTGGACGATGCTTCGAACTTCGTTGCCGCGCCGGGCTTTCAGACGGTGGACCGGGTGCGGTGGGCCGGTGAGGACCTGTATCACCGGCCCGGACCCGTTGCGCCTTAACGGAATTTTTCGACCGCGGCAGCGATCGCGCGGTCCATGCTGTTGCCTTCCATGATGACGTGGCCGGCGTCGTTCAGGATCACCAGTTCGGCGTCGGGCCACCTCTTCGCGACTTCCCACGCCGTCTGCAGCGGGCCGCCGAAGTCGTTGCGGCCGTGGATGAGCACGCCCGGGATGCCCTTGAGGTTGTGCAGGTTGTCGAAGATGTAGCCGGGTTCGATGAACGCGTCGTTGCCCCAGTAGTGCGTGACCGTCCTGGCCAGCCGGTAGCGGGTTTCCGGGTCGTCCCACCGCGTGCCGGTGAAGTCGTTGTCTCCTCCGGTCACCGTGGACATGTCCCACTTGCACCAGTCCCAGGCCGCCTTTTCGCGTGTTTCCGGGTCCGGGGAGTTGAGGAGTTTGTTGTAGGCCAGGGCCAGGTTGCCGTCACGGTCTTCTTCCGGGAGGCCGTTCAGGAAGGCCTCGAAGTAGTCAGGGAAGAAGAGGCCCAGGCCTCTGGTGATCCACTCGTGTTCTTCTGGGCGGGAAGCCGTCACCGCCGGGATGATGATCTCGCTGACCCGGTGCGGGTGCTGGATGGCGTAGGCGAGGATCAGGGTCGAGCCCCAGGAGCCGCCGATCAGCAGCCACTTGTCGATGCCCAGGTGTTCCCGGAGCTTTTCGGCGTCGTCGATCAGGTGCTGGGTGGTGTTGAGGCTCATGTCGGTGGACGGGTCGCTGGCCGGCGGGGTGCTCTTGCCGGCGCCTCGTTGGCTCCACAGCACGAGTTTCCAGTGTTGGGGGTCGAAGTCTTCCCGCCATTTCGGGTTGAGGCCGGAGCCTGGGCCGCCGTGGAAGACCACTGCTGGTTTGCCTGTCGGGTTGCCGCTCACTTCCCAGTGGATTTGTTGGCCGTCGCCTACGTTGAGCATGCCCTGGTCGTAGGGCTCCACCATGGGGTACATGGGTTGAGCCTATTTTGGTGGGGTGGGGGGTGCGACCGGTTTCTGTTGGGTTTGCGCGGGTCGGCTTGCGTGGTTGGCCGCCGGTTCCAGCGGAGGGGTCGCGTGGCGTGCGGGCGGTCGCCTTGCGTGCGTGGCTGGGCGGGTCCTTAGACGGGCCGGGTCATTTCATCGCCGCTTCGCGACGATTGCGATTGGGGCTTGACTTCGGGGCCCATACGAGGCGCTGGTCGGCCTGTAAAAGCCGGGCATGTAAAGCGCCCGGCCGATCCGAAACGGTAGCACCTCGAACCCAAAGTCAAGCCCCAATCGCCGTCGTGCGTGGTTGCGTTGGCACGACACGTCACCATTACCGGCGCCCAGTCGGGCATTAGGCCTTTACGGGCTCGCTTCGCGTCGCCATTGCCGGGGCGCCTCGCCTTCGGCGTTGACCGTGCGCGGGATCAGGCCGTTTCAGGCACGGCGATTACCGGCCTGTCTGTTAGAAGGCGTTGATGAGGTTGCGTCTGGGTCTGCGGTCGGGGTCGAGCCATTTCGGTGGGGAGAAGACCGGGATGCCGTTGGCCATTTTCACTGTCCAGCCGCTGTGGTGGATCAGTGTGTGGTGGTGGCGGCAGAGCAGCACGCCGTTTTCTGCGGAGGTGGCGCCGCCGTCGGCCCAATGTTTGATGTGGTGGGCGTCGCAGTGCTTCGGGTGCCGGTCGCAGCCGGGGAACGCGCAACCGCGGTCGCGGATGACCAGGAGTCGGCGGATTCCGGCGGTGAAGGTGCGGGCCTTGCGGCCGACGTCCAGCGGCTGCGACTGCGTGCCCAACACCAGCGGGATGATGCCCGCGCTGCAGGCGAGTTGGCGGATCTGGTCGGCCGGGATGCGTTCGCGGGTGTCCAGCGTCGCCGAGCCGACCTGGCCTGCGAGGTCCTCGTAGCGCATGGTCAGCGTGAGGGTGACCGGCTCGCCGCCGTGCTCGGGCATCTGGTCGGCGCGCAGCATCAGGTCGACCAGCTCAGCGAAAGCGTCGCCTTGGCGTTCGGTGCGGGAGCGCGGGTCGGGGCCTTCTTCCGACGTCGGGCGGGGCTTGGCCAAGGGGTCGATCAGCGCTTCGAACTTGGCGCCGGTGACCTTGTCCAGGGTGCCTGAGACCTTCAGCAGGTCGCCGCGCCAGTGCAGCGTGAGGTCGTTGACCTGTGGCGCGGGATCGGCGTCGCGAGGCTCGGGGTCGTCCTGGTAGAGGCGGTAGGCCAGCTCCTTGCCGAACGAGCGCACCGAACTTGGTTCGTGCTCGCGGGCGAAGTCGACTACCGATGCCTCGGCGTCGGCGGGCAGGGTCTTCATGGCCTCGGCGACCGCTGCGACGTGCTCGATCGACAGCGCGCCCTCTGCCGCCGCGGAGGCGGTGACGGGAAGTTCGGGAGGGAGTTCGCTGCCGGTCGGGGTGACTTCCGACGCCAACAGGCGAGCGTGATCAATCCGGCGCTTGGCGATCGTGCGATCCCAGCGGACCGCGTCGCGCAACACGTACGCCAAATTCTTGTAGCCGAGTTCGGATGCGGCGCCTCGCCGATCCAATTCGGCGATTCTCTGCATGACGGCGTGTTCGCGAATCCGGATCTCCATCACATCATTGACGATGTCGCGCAGGACATCGTCGGTGGAGAGGAGTGGGAGACATTCGATCACGTGTTCTAATCTACCGCAAGATCACGATAAGATAACGCGTAAAGCCGCACACGATCGGATGAATCGCCCGAGCTGCCCGCCTGTGGCGACGCGAAGCGAGCCCGTACAGGCCTAATGCCCGACTGGGTACCGGTATTGGTGAGGTCCGGTGTCAACGCAACCACGCACGCTGGCGATTGGGGCTTGACTTTGGGTTCGAGGTGCTACCGTTTCGGATCGGCCGGGCGCTTTACATGCCCGGCTTTTTAAGGCCGACCAGCGCCTCGTGAGGGCCCCGAAGTCAAGCCCCAATCGCAATCGTCGCGAAGCGGCGATGACGCAACCAAAGCTCGTCTAAGGACCCGCCCGGCCACGCACGCAAGGCGACCGCCCGCACGCAAGGCGACCCTTCCGCTGGAACGTGACCAGCGCACGCAAAGCCGACCCGCCCGCCAGGGAACCGACGCCCGCCAACGCAAGCCGACCCGCCCGGCACCGCGAATCCCGGATACGCCAACACGCCCACTGCGCGGCGCGGTGGACGTGTGAGTGGCGTGCGTTAAGAGCGTTGGAGCGTCAGGGCTTCTGCTTGGCGGCGATCTGGTCGAGGACCTCGGTCTGCGACACGATGATCTTGCTGGCCAGAGCCTTCGAGCCGATGTGCTCGCCCTTGGCCTGGGCGTCCTTCGCCATGTCGACGCCGCTGCGGAGGTGGCGGGACAGGGTGGCGAGGAAGAGGTCGTCGAACTGCTTGCCCTGGGCTGCCTTGAGGGTTTCGACGTCCTTGGCGGTCATCATGCCCGCCATCTTGTGGGTGCCGTGCGGGTCGTCGCCGGGGACCTGGATGTTCCAGGAGCGCAGGTAGGTGGCCATTTGCTCGATCTCGCCGGCCTCGGCGGTGGCGATCTTGTCGGCCACGTTGACCACGAACTCGTCTTTTGAGCGTTCCATCGCGACCTTGGCGATGTCGATCGTCTGCCGGTGGTGGGGGATCATCCTCAGCGAGAATGTCGCATCCGCTTCGTTGGCCGCTGGTTCGCCGGAGCTGCTGGCTCCGGACATCGAACAGCCCGTCAGCGCTAGCAGGCCTAGCACGATGATGAGCAGACGCGCTCGCATGAAGCCTCCCGTCTCGGTTCCCTGACTGGGCATACGGGTGGCCGATGTGTCCGGTTCAGCGAAACTTCCGGAACCTAAGGGATCATCGCGTCCAGAGCTTTGACCACGCCGGACACGACGTCGGGGTGGCCGAGCGGGAGCGGTGCCGGGATGCGGTCGTCCGGGCCGCCGTGGCTGCGGACGATGACTTGGGCGAGTGAGGGGTCGACGTCGACCTCGGGGTCTACCAGGAGCACGGAGCGCACCAGGTCTTCGTGGCCGTGCGCCAGGTCGATCACGTCGGCCGCGATCGGGCCGCTGGTCACCACGTCCAGGACGGTGCGGGTGTCGTCGCGGTGCATGCTCAGGACTTTGTCCACTGTGGACTTCCACGACGGGGCGGCGGGGACGCGGAGCCACACGATTCGCATCTGGTCCGCCAGTGCGCGCCAGGTTGCGGGGATCTCGTCGTGCAGGGCCTCGCCTGCTGGATCGATCACGAGCACTGTTGCCGCTCCGGTCGGGCCGTCGGCTACCACGCCGGGTCCGGTTGCCCTGGCGGGCTGGCTGAAATCGCGCATGCCGAGGGCTACCCGGCAAGCCGTGGTTTGTACCCAGTACCAGTGAAGCAATTGGTTCGGTCCGGTGACCTGGTTTGTCGGTGACAGGACCACCGCGGAGCGTGGACTTGTTGACAGCCACCGATTTTTGGTGACCACCCGGTGACCGCTTGACCACTTTCCGAACCCAGGTTTATGGTCTAGACCACACCGAAACTGGATCGGCGAGCGATCTAGACGCTCCCGGTTCCCGCCCCCTGCCACGGGTCCAACCCGCCTGGGAACGATCCAAGGAGTTCGGATGATCAAACATGCTCGAAAAGCGGCGGTCCTGTTCGCCGCGGTCCCTGTAATCATGTTCATCTCGCCTGTTGGCACGGCCAGCGCGCACGGTTACGTGTCGTCGCCGCCCAGCCGGCAGGCGCAGTGCGCGTCGGGAGTGGTGCCGAACTGCGGTGGTCCCCAGTGGGAGCCGCAGAGTGCCGAAGGCGACAAGGGCTTGGTGACCTGCAGCGGCGAGGACCGCCGGGACTTCGCCGTGCTCAACGACGACAGCAAGCCCTGGCAGGCGACTGCCACCGGTACCAGCCTGACGATGACGTGGACGTTCACCGCTCGACACCGCACGCGTGACTACGAGTACTACATCGGCAGCACGCGGGTCGGGTTCGTCAGCGGCAACAACGCGGCGCCGGTCGACCCGGTGCGGCACACCATCAACCTGAGCGGGTTCTCCGGCCGGCAGAAGCTCCGCGCGGTCTGGAACATCGCCGACACGGTGAAGGCGTTCTACTCCTGCATCGACCTCAACATCGGCGGCGGTGGCGGCAACCCGACCCCGCCTCCGACCACCACCAACCCGACGCCACCTCCTGCTGGTGGCACGTGGGCGGCGAACACCGCCTACGCGGTCGGGGCGACCGTCACCTACGGCGGGTCGTCGTACAAGTGCCGGCAGGCGCACACGTCGCTGACCGGCTGGGAACCGCCGAACGCGGCGTCGTTGTGGGAGCGGATCTGATCTGATGAAGCGCCTGATCGCGATTGCGGCCGCGGTCCTGGCGCTGGCGGGGTGCGGCGGAGAGGCGATCGTGCCGGAGGGTTCCCAGGGAGCCCACGGACACGGTGCCAACTCCGCCGCACCACCCGTTCCCACCGCCAGCGCGAGGTTCAACGATGCGGACGTCATGTTCGTGCAGATGATGGTCGACCACCTGCAGCTGGGCATCAGCCTCTCGCAGCTGGCGATGGACAAAGCCACCAAACCGCAGGCCAAGGACCTCGCCGGCGCGATCAACACGACCCAGCGCGAGGAGCTCTCCACGCTCAAGTCGTGGTTGAAGCTCTGGGGCAAGCCAGAGGGTGGCGGTGCGGACCTGCACGCCGCGCACGGCGGCCAGCCGTTGCTCGACAACAAGGTCATCGACGACACCAAGGAGAAGAGCGGGGCCGAGTTCGACCTCTCCTTCCTCAACCTGATGGCCGGGCACCAGGGAGCCGGCGTGGAGATGGCTCTCGCGGAGAAGAAGGACGGCATGAACCCGGAGGCCGTGGCCTACGCGGAGCGCGTGATGAACTCCAGGCAGGGCCAGATCCAGCAGATGCTCGGTCTCATCAGCGAACAGTAGGCGTTTGGTCAGCGGCTCGGCGTTCCCTTCCGGGTCATGGACGTTTTGATCTCGGGAGCGGGCATCGCCGGGCCCGCCCTCGCCTACTGGCTGGCGCGATTCGGCTTCTCACCGACGGTGGTGGAGCGCGCGCCGGCCCTGCGCCCCGGCGGCCAGGCCGTGGACTTCCGCGGCCACGCACACCTGTCCGTCCTTGAACGGATGGGCGTGCTCGACGCGATCAAAGCCGAGCAGGTCTCGTTGCCGGACATGGTCTTCCGCGACCCGTCAGGACGTGAACGGTGCCGGCTGCCCGCGAGGTACACCGGCGGGGACGTGGAGATCCGCCGCGGTGACCTGTCGAAGATCCTCTACGAGGCGAGTGCCGACGACACCGAGTACGTGTTCGGCGACTCGATCACCTCGCTGCACGACGACGGCGCCGGGGTGGACGTGACGTTCGCGCACGGGCCGCCGAGGCGGTTCGACTTCGTCATCGGCGCGGACGGGATGCGGTCCGTGGTGCGGCGGCTCGTCTTCCCGGAGTACCGGCCGAAGTTCGGGGGCTACTACTTCGCGATCTGGGACGCCGAGGGCGACGACCGCGACATGACGTGCGTGCCGGGCGTGAACACCGCGCCGGGCTGGGTGATGTTCAAGTCGTCGGTGCCGCCCGAGATGATGCCGGACGAGCTGGTGTCGCCGGACGTCTACTTCGACTCGATCAGCATGGTGCGGATGCCGACGGTGAGCTCGGGCCGGGTCACGTTGATCGGGGACGCCGGCTACGGGTCGACGCTGGGCGGCATGGGCACCGGGATCGCGGTCGTCTCGGCCTACGTCCTGGCGGGGGAGATGGCGGCGGGTGGCGACGCGTTCGCCCGCTACGAAGCCCTGATCGGACCGTACGCACGGGGGTGCCAGGGCAATCCCGGGCCGTTCCTGGCGCCCGGGACGCGGCTCGGGATGTGGGTGCGGGACAGGATGTTCGGGTTCCTGCCCAAGGCGCCGATGTTCGCCAGGATCGACATGCAGCGGGCTACCGCGATCAAGCTCCCTGAGTACGAGTTGGTTCGCTGAGCGCTTCCCGCGCGTGCGCCAGTTCTTCCAGCGACTCCTCGACGTGCTGCTTGGCCGCCGAGTGCATCCACCCGAAACCCAGTTCCCGCTGGGCTTCCCGCAACAGCTGTTCGGCGCCGGCCAGATCGCCCCTGCGCTGGGCGATCTTGGCCAGGCCGGCGTTCGCGTACGCCCGCGTGGCCGCCAGCCCGGCCTGCGTCGCCATCTCCAACGCCAGGTGGTAGTCGCGTTCGGCCTCGTCCTGGTCGATGTCGAGCAGCCGGTCCGCACGTCGTCCGCGCAGCTCGGCCAGCTCCTCCTTGGCGCCGAGTTCGCCGACGACTCGAAGCGCTTCTTCAGTCAGCGCCAGTGCCTCGCGCGGGTCCTCGGTCAGGTTGGCCAGCACGTCCAGGACCTGGGCCGCGCCCCAGCGTTCGCCCAGGTCCTGGAACTGTCGAAGCGCTTCGCGGGCCTTCTCGATCGCCGCCGCGCGGTCGCCTTGCACCGCCCAGACGACGTGCGCGTTGCTGAAGCCCATCAGGCCCTTGATCCACGGGTCGTCGCTGGCCTCGATGTCGTCCTGCAGTTGCGTGCGCGGAGCGTAGGGATCCGGCGGGCCGCTCAGCATGGCCCACGCGATGAGCACGAACGGCAGCCTGATCGGACCGCTCAGGCCCTCCAACACGTTCTGCGCGCGTTCGGGTGCGGCCAGGGCCAGCAGGATCCCGTATTCCTCTGTGGACTGTTCGGGGATCTGAGCGAGGAGTTTCCTGGCCACGCCCTGGACTTCCGTGCGGCTGCCCTTCACGTACCAGTACCACGACAGCGCACCGACCAGCTCCAGAGCGAGCGTCGGGTCGTGCTCGGTGGCCCACTCGACGGCCTGCATCAGGTTCGCGTGCTCGGCGGTCAACCGGGTGAACCACCGGACCTGATCACGTTGGCGCAGCTCGGGATCCGCGCGCCGGGCGAGGGAGAGGAAATACCTGGCGTGCTCGGCGTCGACACGTTTGTGCTGAGCGCAGAACTCGCGGATGGTCACCAGCATCCGGTAGCGGCCGTCCGCGGCCTCCACCAGGGACTTGTCCACCAACGCTTCCAGCACCTCGATGTCGTGCCGGCACACCTGCTCGACGGCCTCCAGCGTCACGCCACCGCTGAACGTGGCGAGCGAGGCGGCCAGGTCGCGTTCGTCCGCGTCGAGCAGGTCCCAGCTCCACTCGACGACCGCGCGCAAGGTCTGGTGGCGTGGTGCGGCAGCGCGGTTTCCCTTGATGAGCAACCGGAAGCGGTCGCCCAGCCGATTGGCGATCTCCTCGGTGGTCAACGTCCGGGTCCGAGCGGCGGCGAGCTCGATGGCGAGCGGCAGGCCGTCCAGCTCGCGGCAGATGTCGACGGTGTGCTGGTCCTGCACGAACGCCGGGTTCACCAGGCGGGCTCGGTCGGCGAACAGCGCCACGCTCTGCTCGGGCTTGAGCGGCGGCACCGGGCACAGCGTCTCGCCGGTGATGCCCAGCGGTTCCCGGCTCGTGGCCAGGATGCGCAACGACGGACACGTGCTGAGCAGGTGCTGCGCCAGCCGGGCGGCCTCGACGATCACGTGCTCGCAGTTGTCGAGGATCAGGACGCTGTCCCGCTCGCGCAACGCCAGCGTCAGCCGATCTTCCGGCGCCAGCACGGTTTCCTTGAGTCCCAACGCCTGCAACGTCGCCGCCGCGACGTCCTTCACCGGCGCCAGGTCGACGAAGATCGCCCCGGCGTCGGCGCTCTGCAGGGCGAGCCGAGTCTTGCCCGCACCACCGGGCCCGGTCAGCGTGACGAGCCGGGACGTCAACGAGGCGAGCCGCTGGAGTTCCTCTTGCCTGCCAACGAAACTGGTGAGCTGAGCGGGCAGTTCGCGGTGGGTCTGCCCGCGCAGGATCTGCAGGTGGATCGCCCGCAGCTCAGGTGACGGATCGGTGCCCAGCTCGTCGGCCAGCAGTGCTCGCACGTCCTCGAACGCCTGCAACGCCTCGGCTTGGCGGCCCTGCTGGTTCAACGCCTGCATCAGGTAACCGCGCAGGCGTTCGTCCAGCGGGTGCTGCTGGACCAGATCCGAGATCTCCTGCACGTCGGCCTTGCCGAGCCGGATCCGCGCGGCGATCAGCGCACTCGTCGCGGTCGAGCGCTGCTGTTCGAGCCGGGTCGCGTGGTCGGCCGCGTCGACGTCGGCGAGCGCGGGCCCACGCCACAGCTGAAGTGCTTCGGACAAAAGGGATTCCGCGACCTGCGGGTCACCCTGCTCCAGCGCCTGCTGACCTTCGGCGGCCAACGCGGCGAACCTGTGCGCGTCGACCTGATCTGCCACCAGTGCCAGCTTGTACCCGGCCGGGTGGAACTCGATCAGCGAAGCGTCCCCGAGCGCACGCCGGAGCCGGGACACCTGACCCTGCAGGGCGTTGGCGGCATCGGACGGCGGCTCGGCGCCGTACAGCTCGTCGACCAGCCGGTCGAGCGGAACGATCTCGCCCACCCGCATGGCCAGCAACGCGAGCAGGGTGCGCGGCCGCGGCCCACCCACCGCGATCTTGCCGTCCGCGGAGTGCGCTTCAACGGGGCCGAGAATGCCGACGTGCACGGTGTCAGCGTACGAACCGGCCGGGACTCGTACCCAGGACACGGCGGAAATGGCGCGTGAGGTGCGACTGGTCGTGGAATCCGGCCAGCACCGCCGCCTCCGCCGCGGGCAGTCCCTCCACCAGGTACCGGCGCGCAAGATCCACCCGGCGCCCGGTCAGGTACTGGTGCGGAGCCAGCCCGAACCGCTTGCTGAACGCCCGCACCAGGTGCGTGGGGCTGGCCTCCAACTCGGCAGCGGCCTCGGCGAGCGTGATCCCGTCCGGCAACGAGGCGTCGAGCAACTGCCTGAGGCGGTCGGCGAGCGTCGGATCCGCGTACACGGCGGCCGAGGTGCCCGCGAAGTCGTGCGTGATCCGCTCGGTGATCAGCGCGAGCCGGCTCGCCGCCTCGAACGTGTCCTCCAACGACAGGTGGAGCTGGTGCAGCCGTTGGCGCAACAGCGGATCGACGAGCATCGGGGTGTCGACCGACTTGCCGATCAGGTCGGCAGGCAGCACCGGGCCGTCCAGGTACAGGACGCGCTTGCGGAAACCGGTCGGGTACGCGGACCGGCCGTCGTGTGGCACGTGCGGCGGCAACAGCGTCACGCCGTTCACGAGCGCGCCGTGCTCGTGACGGTCCAGTTCGTACCGCACGGCACCCGTGTCGACCAGCATCAACGTCCACGCGTCGTGCGTGTGGGTCGGATACGCGTGCGTGGTGAAGGAGGCGTGGAAGACCTCCCGGATGCCTTCCACGTCCGGCTTCCAAGCCGCGACGTCCATGTCAAGAACGTACAAGACCGCACCGCCGGGTGCCCGCGATCGTGAACCCCATGTTCGACACCAAGATCGCTGTGTTGCTGCGCGACGACCTGGCCGGCTGGCAGGCGCTGAACGTCACCGCCTTCCTCGTCAGCGGGCTGCCCGAAGAGCTTCGCGGCGAGCCCTATGTGGACGCCGACGACGTGAACTACCTGCCGATGTTCGGCCAGCCCGTGGTGGTCCTGCAGGGCGACCAGGAGCTGCTCAAGAAGGCTCACGAACGCGCCCTCAACCGCAACCAGCCGATGGCGATCTTCACGGCCGACCTGTTCGCGACGGGCAACGACGCCGACAACCGGGCCGCGGTCAGGAAGGTGCACACGCCGGACCTCGATCTGGTCGGAATCGCGGTGCACGGCCAGAAGAACGCCGTCGACAAGATCTTCAAGGGCTCCCGCATGCATCCGTGATTGACTGCGAACCATGCTTGCGCCGTTCGAGAAGTCCAGGCCGCGTCTGGAAGCGATCGCGTACCGGCTGCTGGGGTCGGCGACCGATGCCGAGGACGCGGTGCAGGACACGTACCTCCGCTGGCAGGCCGCTGACCACGCGCTCGTCGAGGTGCCGGAGGCGTGGCTCACGAAGGTGCTCACCAACATCTGCCTCAACCGGCTGACCTCGGCGAGGGCCCGGCGCGAGACGTACGTGGGCCAGTGGCTGCCGGAGCCGGTCTTCGCCGGTGACCGGATGCTCGGCCCCTCTGAGACCGTCGAGCAGCGCGAATCGGTCTCGATCGCGATGCTCACGCTGATGGAACGGCTCTCGGCCAACGAACGGACCGTGTACGTGCTGCGTGAGGCGTTCGGTTATGCGCACAGCGAGATCGCCGAGATCCTCGACATCACCGAGACGAACTGCCAGCAGATCTACCGGCGCGCCAAGCAGCACCTGGCCACCGGCCGGACCCGCGTGGAGGTCGACGCGGCCGATGCGCGCAAGATCGTCGAGGAGTTCCTCGCCGCGGCGCTCAGCGGCGACACGAACGAGCTGGTGAAGCTGCTTTCGGACGATGCGATCAGTGCGGGCGACGCGGGTGGCGTGTTCATCAGCCTGCCGAAGCCGATCACCGGCGCGCTGAAGGTGGCGAGGTTCCTGCGCACCCTGTTCACCATCGACGAGGCCAAGCGGGAGATGGTCGGCGGCAGTCCCTCGGTGTTCGCCGAGGTCGTCAACGGCATGCCGGCGCTGGTGCTGGTCGTCGGCGGCCGGGTCGTCACCGTCGTCACCCTGGAGGTGACGACCGAGGGCATCACCGCCGTCCACACCCTGGCCAACCCCGCCAAGCTCGACCGCGTCAACAGCCGGTGGGCCACGTCCGAGCACGGAGGAGCCCTCGTCGAAAGCTGGTGACCCAGCTCACAGTCGGCACCTGTCAGGTTTCGCGTCGCTGTCCGGTTCAGGAAGCGACAACCGACCAGACAGGAGCGAAACCATGACGCACCGCATCGTCGTTCTCGGAGCCGGATACGCCGGAGCCAACGCGGCCGGACGCCTCGCCAAGCGGCTGCACGGCGCCGAGATCACCCTCGTCAACGCCGACCCCGAGTTCGTCGAGCGGGTGCGTCTGCACCAGGTGGCGACCGGTCAGGACCTGAAGGTCCGCAGGCTGGACGACGTCTTCGCGGGCACCGGAGTTCAGGTGCGGATCGCGCGGGTCACCGCGGTCGACGTCGAACGCAAGGTCGTCGACACCGACGGCGGCGAGATCGCCTACGACACCCTCGTCTACGCGCTCGGCAGCACCGCCTCCGACGTTCCCGAGCACGCCTACAACATCGCCGGAAAGCAGGCCGCGCAACGACTTCACGCCCGGCTGGAAGACCTCGGCGCGGGCGGCACCGTGCTCGTCGTCGGTGGCGGTCTCACCGGCATCGAGGCGGTCACCGAGATCGCCGAAGCGCGGCCGGATCTCCACGTGTCGTTCGCGGTGCGCGGTGAGCTCGGGGGCTGGTTGAGCGACAAGGCCCAGCAGCACCTGCGCAAGGTGTTCGACCGGCTCGGCATCACCGTGCACGAAGGTGTCGACGGTCGCACGATCGACGCCGAGGTGACCGTGTGGACCGCCGGGTTCGCCGTCCACCCCATCGCCGCGGCCACGACCCTGGAGGTCACCGCGGCAGGGCAGATCGTCGTGGACGACATGATGCGTTCGGTTTCGCACCCGGACGTTTACGCCATCGGTGACGCCGCGTTCGCGCACGGCGGGAGTGGTACGCCGTTGCGGATGTCGTGTGCCTCGGGCGTGCCGACGGCGCACCTTGCGGCCGACGCGATCGCCGCGCGCCTCACGGGCCGTGAGCTTCCGAAGAACAAGATCGGCTACAACGGCCAGTGCATCAGCCTCGGTCGCAACGACGCCGTCATGCAGTGGGTGACTCCCGACGACAAGCCCAAGCCGTCGGCTGTCACCGGCAAGGCTGCCGTCCGCATCAAGGAGTTCATCTGCACGGCCGCGGCCTGGAGCATCTCGCACCCGACCGTCCTGATGCCGTCGCGCCGCCGGCGCGTCAGCACAGCCAGCGCAGTGCTCGAAACCGCGCTCTAATTCTGTGCGTGATCAAGCTGCTCCGGATGGCCGTGTTCCTGCTGGTCCTGTCGGCAGAGGTCTACCTGGTGGTCGTGCTGGGGGACCGGTTCCGCCTGGCGAACCACCTCGGCTACTTCACCGTGCTGTCGAACATCTTCGCGGCGTGCGTGGCGTTGCTGGGCGTGTTCCGGCCGGTGTCCGCGCAGATCAGGGGCGCGGCCGTGCTCTACATGACGACGACGGGCATCGTGTACGCGATCTTGCTGAGGGGCGTGGACGTGCAGACACCCGCTTATGCGAACTGGGTGCTGCACGTCATCGTCCCGATCCTGGTCGTCGTGGAGTGGTTGCTGGCCCCGCAACGGACCACGCGCGCCTGGCTGTGGCTGTCGTTCCCGGCCGTCTACCTCGCCTGCACGCTGCTCCGCGGGCCGATCGTCGACTGGTACCCGTACCCGTTCCTCGACCCACGCCCGCACGGGTACGCCGATGTGGCCCTGACCTGCGTTTCCGTTGCCGTGATCCTCGGCGCGCTGGCTTTCTTCGTCTCCTGGACCGGCACCAAATTGGCCCAGAGAAACAGCCCTGTTTTGTCCCACGACTAGGGCCAATCGCCGCCTTAGGTTCTAAGGCATGACCAGGCGACTCGCGTACGCACAGCTGACGAACTCGATCGGGGACGGCGGTTTCCTCGTCGTCTCGGCTCTCTACTTCACCCAGATCGTCGGCCTGAGCGCGGCACGGGTCGGCCTCGCGCTCACCCTCGCGTGGGGCGTCGGAGCCGTCGCGGGTGTCGCGTTAGGACACGTCGCGGACCGCTTAGGACCGCGCACCACGGCGGTCGTGCTGGCGCTGGCCACCGCAGCGAGCATCGGAATCCTGCTCTTCACCCGGAACTTCACGGCGTTCGTTCTGGTCATGTGCCTGTACGCGAGCTTCCAGAGCGGCCTCCAGGCGTCGCGGCAGGCCCTGCTGGCGGGCCTCACCACGCCCGAGGAACGCACGCGAGCCCGCGCCAGGATCCAGTCCACGGCCAACGCGGGCATCGCGATCGGCGCGGCGGCTGGCGGGTTCGCGCTACACCTCGGCACCGAGGTCGCCTACACGGCGGTGTTCGTGCTCGACGCCGTCAGCTTCCTCGCCGCCGCAGGGATTCTCGCCACGCTCCCGGAAACCGTGATGACGCGCGCCAAGGGCAAGTTCGACGTGCTGAAGGACCGCCCGTACGCGCTGATCACGTTGATCAACGCCGTGATGCTGCTCTACATGCCGCTGCTGAGCCTGATCATCCCGCTGTGGATCGTGCAGCGGACCGAGGCGCCGACGTGGCTCGCGGCCGCGCTGCTGGTGCTCAACACCGCGGCCGTCGTGCTGTTCCAGGTGCGGATCGCCCGACGTGCCAACGGTCTGGCCGCCGCCTCGAAGCTGGTGAGGCACGCCGGACTGATCATGCTCGCGTCCTGCGCGGTGTTCGCGGTGACGGCCTTCAGCTTCGGAGCCTGGCCCGCGGCGGCGTTGCTGATCGCGGCCGCCGCGTTGCAGGTGCTCGGCGAGATGATGCTGGCCTCCGGCGCGTGGGAGATCAGCTTCAGCCTCGCGCCCGCCGACCGGCAGGGCCAGTACCAGGGCTTCTTCGCGACCGGAACGGCCGTCGCGCGCATGGTCGGCCCCGCGCTGCTCACCACCGTCGTGCTCGGCTGGGGCACGATCGGCTGGCTCGTGGTCGGCGGGCTGTTCGTCGTGGCCGGTTACGCGATGGGGCCGGCGGTGCGCTGGGCCCGTGAGAAGAACTCCACCAGCTCCGGCGCCATGACCGACGACTTGTACATGTGCGTCTGACCGGGCAGCGTCCGGTACTCGGTGTCCGCGCCCAGCACCTCCGCGACGTTCTTCATCGTGTTGCGGAGGTACTCGGGCGACTTGCCGCCGTCCATCGCGAGCGTCGGCACCTTCACGTGCCAGCGGTCCGTCGGAAGCTTCGAGCCGCGGCCGTCGTCGCCGAGGATCGTCAGGTCCCACGGCAGCGTGTGCGCGACCAGCTTGAGCTTCTTCCACATCGGGGTCAGCTTCATGATCGCGACGCCGAAGCCGGGCGCGCCGACCATCTTCATGAACTTCGCGAGCATGCCGGAACGGTCGCCGCGCGCGAGCAGGTCGTTCATCTGCTGCACGATGTCCGCGGGGCGCGGGGTGTAGGTGTCGTCGACCACGAACGGCGTCTCGTAGATCGCGAGTCGCGAGATGCCCGGCAGCCGTGACGCGGCTTCCACGGCCAGCACCGCGCCCGACGACACCCCGAACACGAACGCCGACCCGCCGGCCTCCTTGATGATCGCGTCGATGTCCTCGATCTCGCGCTCCAGGGACCACGGCGTGGCGCCGTCACCGGTCTCGCCGCGACCGCGCCGGTCGTAGGTGTAGACGGTGAAGTTCTTGTCCAGCACGGACGCCAGCTCCGTGGTCGGGCCGAACATCCGGTGACACATGGCGCCGTCGACGATGATCAGCGCGGGTCCGGAACCGGTGATCGAGTACGCGATCTCGGTGCCGTCGGCGGAGGTCGTGAAGCGCGTCATTTCTTCTCTCCCAGGGTGATGTCGAGCCAGCGCTGCCAGTCCTGTTCGGACTCGTCGCCGTCGAAGACGTGGTGCGCGGCGATCATCGGGCCGAAGAACCCGCGCAGGAACCGGTACATGCCCCGCTCGGTGCGCAGACCGAGGGTGTGGTCGTTGCGGTGGAACACGACGGCGCCGGGGAGCTTCTCGGCGATCGCCTCGTCGATCTTCTTCCAGGCCTCGTCCCAGTCGCTGACCACCGGCCCGAAGACCGTGAGCGGGCGGGCCGTGCGGCCGGGGAAGAAGTTCAGGTACTCGACCAGCGTGCGCCAGAACAGCGCGCCGCCCAGTGTCATGGCCTCGAACTCGTCGGCCCAGTCCTCACCGGGCAGGAAGCCGCTCGTCACCATCCGCAGCACGGTGCTGCCGTGGTCACGACCCTCGACCATGAACTCGTAGGCGATGAACCTGCCGTCGGCTTCCTTGTCGCTCTCCTGCTTGAAGTGGTGCGGCGGGTCCCACGCGGTGATCTCGTGCGTCGGCTGGTACTCGCCGAACGCGAGCTTGACCTGCCCGTTCGCCACCTCGTTGCGACCCATGAACCACGAGTCGATCCCAGGCCCGGTCGCGATGGCCTGCCAGACGTCCTCGACGGACGCCGGCACCTCGATCTCCTCGGTGCCTTCGAACGCGTGGCCCATCAGATCTCCCTCCAGGTTCGTGGATGGTCCCATCCTGGCGCCGACAACTCCCTTCGTCAAGACAGCGACACTAGTCTTGACAAAAAAAGTTGTCGGTGGTTCCGTTCTCGCCACAGCCGAACTCCCTGGAGGTACTCATGTCCCGCATCGCTTGTGGCGTCGTCGCCGGCCCGCTCTACCTCGTCGTCGGGTACGCCCAGGCGTTCACCCGCGAGGGCTTCGACCTGGCCGAACACCCGTTCAGCATGCTCAGCCTGGGCTCGCTGGGCTGGATCCAGATCGCGAACTTCATCGTGAGCGGCGCGTTGTTCGTCGTCGCCGCCACGGGCATGGCGCGGTTCTCCCGCTGGGGTGCGCGTCTGATCGGCCTGATGGGCGTCGGAATGATCCTCGGCGGGGTCTTCACCGCCGATCCCGCGCTGGGCTTTCCTCTCGGCACGCCTGATGGGCCGCCGTCTGCGCTGTCGTGGCACGGCATGTTGCACGCGGTGGCGTTCGGTCTCGCCATGATCGGCTGGATCGGTGCGTGCTTCGTGTTCGCGCGTAGGCTCGGGGGATGGCTGGCGGTGATGAGCGGCCTGACGGGCGTGCTCCTGATGGTGCCGATGGCGTTCCTGGGCAACCCCGGCGGCACGGTGCTGCTCTACGCGGTGGCGACGATCGGCTGGATCTGGACCTCGCTCGTGTCCCTGAGGCTGAGCCGGCCTGCCTACTTGAACTGATCTGCCCGGAGTGCGGGCGCGTCACCACCGACGAGTACGCGCCCGGTTGCCCTGCCTGTCAGACCAGCTGATGCGCGTGCATCTTGCTGATGTCGTAGGACACGCCGCAGAACGTGCACTGCAGCCCGTACCGGCTGCTGATCGTGAACAGCGGGATGAAGAAGATCGTCGGCTTGGTGTAGCGCCGGAACAGGTTGTGCGCGGACTGGTGGTGGCAGTGCCCGCACACCAGCGTCAGCATCCGCAGCTGCTCGATCGTCGTGCGCCAGCCGAAGATGACCATCTGCTCTCCCTGGGTTGGTTGTCCCTATGACGCGTGATGTCCCGTCTGAGTTGCGACCGGCTCCCCAACTTCAGAAGGTGGACAGGTGAGCGACCTCCTGCGGCCCTGGCTCCCCGCCGACGCGCCGATCGTCCTGGCCGCGGCCGCCGAGCCGATGATGGACCGCCAGTTCACCTCCCCGATCGACTCGCTCGCCGCCGCGCAGGAGTGGATCGAACTGCTCGCGGATCGCCGGACCGAGGACAGCGCGTACTCGTTCGCGGTGCTGCACGAGGGTGTGCCGGTGGGCAACGTCGCGGTGTCCAGCGTCGAACGCCGGCACCTCACGGGCTGGGTGTCCTACTGGATGCGGGAAGAGGCGCGCGGCAAGGGGCTCGCGACCAGGGCCTGCCGCGCGGTCAGCGAGTTCGCCTTCGCGGAGCTCGGGCTGTTCCGGCTGGAGCTCGCGCATCGGCTCGACAACCCCGCCTCCTGCCGGGTTGCTCTGGGCGCCGGTTTCCAAACGGAAGGCGTGGAACGGGCCCGGCTGCTCTACGACGGCGTCCGCTACGACACCGAGACGCACTCCCGGCTCGCCACCGACTGAGGTTCACGCCGCGCACAGCCGGGTAACCGGGAGTGCATGAGCGACGTGCAGGACGAGCTGCTGAGGACGTTGACCAAGGTCGCCAACGCTCTGCGCAGCGCGCAGATCCCGTTCGCGTTGACGGGCGGGTGTGCCGGTTACGCGCGCGGTGGCCCTGCCAGTGAGCACGACGTCGATCTTCTTGTGCGCGAGCAGGACGCGACCGAGGCGGTGCGGGTGCTGGTGCAGCGCGGGCTGCGGGCAGCCGAGCCGCCGGAGGACTGGCTGTTGAAGGTCTACGACGGCGATTCGTTGGTGGACCTGCTGTTCCGGCCCAACGAGCGGCCGGTCACCGACGAGATCCTGGCGATGGCCGAGGAGATGCCGGTCGGATCGGTGATGCTGCCGGTGATGCCGGCGACGTTCGTGCTGAGCAGCAAGCTGCTGGTGCTGGACGGGCATCGCTGCGACTTCAGCGAGTTGCTGCCGTTCGCCCGTGCGCTGCGTGAACAGATCGACTGGGAACACGTGCGCGAGGAGACCAAGCACTCCCCGTACGCCGAAGCGTTCCTGGTCCTCATCGAACGCCTGGAGATCATCGGGAGAGGCAATGGAATCCGAGCAGTACCTCGCGGCAAACCTGCGTAGGGCAATGGCGGAGGACCCCAGAACGGCCGAGCTCGGTGTGCGAGTCACCGTGCGCGGTGATCACGTGATGCTCTCCGGCGATGTGGCGTGCGCGGACCGGCGCAAGGCGCTCGAAGAGGTGCTGCACGAGGCCGCGCCCGAGCTGACGATCTTCAACGACGTGCGCGTGACCCCGGCGGGCGAACCGGAGGGTGAGGAGGACCTGCGATGATCCGGATCGCCGCAGTCGGCGACGTGCATCTCGGTGAGGACATGCGCGGCAGGCTCCGGCCGGCCCTGGAGAAGGTCGGTGAGCACGCGGACGTGCTGCTGCTCGCCGGTGACCTGACCCGGCACGGCACGGTCAGCGAGGCCCAGGTCGTCGCCGACGAGTTCGCGGACCTCCCGGTGCCCGTCGTCGCCGTGCTCGGCAACCACGACCACCAGGACGACAAGCCGCTCGAAGTCACCAAGACGTTGCAGGACAAGGGTATTCACGTGCTCGAAGGCACGACCTTCGAAGCGCGGATCAACGGCTGCACGCTCGGCGTCGCAGGCGTGAAGGGGTTCGGCGGCGGGTTCGCGGGCAAGTGCGGGAGCGCGTTCGGTGAGCGCGAGATGAAGGCGTTCATCCAGCACACCTGTGACATCGCGGAGACCCTGGAGCAGGCACTGTCCGAACTGGACACCGACATCAAGGTCGCGCTGACGCACTACGCGCCGGTGCCGGACACGTTGCGCGGTGAGCCGCCGGAGATCTACCCGTTCCTCGGCTCGTACCTGCTCGGTGAGGCGATCGACGCCACCGGCACGCATCTGGCCATTCACGGGCACGCGCACTTCGGCATCGAGCAGGGCATGACACCGGGCGGAGTGCGGGTGCGCAACGTCGCACAGCCGATCATCCGGTCCGCCTACACCGTTTACGTGATGGAAGGTGCACACGCATGACCGTTGGAGACTTCATCGTCGGACGGTTGCGCGACTGGGGTGTCAAGCAGGTCTTCGCATATCCGGGTGACGGCATCAACGGGATCGTGGCCGCGTTCGGCAAGGCGGACAACGATCCCGCGTTCATCCAGACGCGGCACGAGGAGATGGCCGCGTTCGCCGCGGTCGGCTACGCGAAGTTCAGCGGTGACGTCGGCGTCTGCCTGGCGACGTCCGGCCCCGGTGCGATCCACCTCTTGAACGGCCTGTACGACGCGAAGCTCGACCACGTGCCGGTCGTCGCGATCGTGGGCCAGACCGCCCGCACCGCGCAGGGCGGCAGCTACCAGCAGGAAGTCGACCTGCACTCGTTGTTCCGGGACGTGGCCAGCTTCCTGGTCGACGTGAACGTGCCGGAGCAGCTGCCGAACGCGCTGGACCGGGCGATGCGCACGGCGGCGGCGGATCGCGCGCCGGCCGTGGTGATCATTCCGAACGACGTGCAGGAGCAGGACTACGAGGCGCCCAAGCACGAGTTCAAGTACATCCCGTCGAGCCCGCCGTCGCGTCCGTCGTCTCGTGCCGTGCCGGCCATCGACGAGGTGCGGCGCGCCGCCGAGGTGCTGAACAGCGGCTCGAAGGTCGCGATCCTGATCGGCCAGGGTGCTCGCGAGGCGGCCCCCGAACTGCGCGAGGTCGCCGAAACGCTCGGTGCGGGTGTCGCGAAGGCGTTGCTGGGCAAGGACGTCCTTCCCGACGACCTGCCGTTCGTGACCGGGTCGATCGGGCTGCTGGGCACCCGGCCCTCGTACGAGATGATGCGCGACTGCGACCGGCTGCTGATCGTCGGCTCGAACTTCCCGTACTCGCAGTACCTGCCGAAGTTCGGTGCCGCTCGGGGCGTGCAGATCGACGTCGACGGCCGCGCGATCGGCATGCGGTATCCGACCGAGGTCAACCTCGTCGGCGACGCGCGGGAGACGTTGCGAGCGCTGTTGCCGTTGCTGGAGCGCAAGAACGACCGCTCGTGGCGGGAGACGATCGAGTCGAACGTCGAGCGCTGGTGGGAGGTCGTGGAGCGGCAGGCAGCCGTGCCGGCCGACCCGGTCAACCCGATGCTGATCGTCTCGGAGCTGTCGAAACGTTTGCCCTCCAACGCGATCGTCACCGCGGACTCGGGTTCCGCGACGAACTGGTACGCGCGGCTGCTGCGGATTCAGGGCGGGGTGCGGTCCTCGTTGTCCGGAACCCTGGCCACGATGGGTTGCGCCGTCCCGTACGCGTTGGGCGCTGCTTTCGCTCAGCCCGGGCGGCCGTTGATCGCGCTGGTCGGCGACGGCGCGATGCAGATGAACGGCATGGCGGAGTTGTTGACGTTGAAGCGTTACGGCATCCGGTGCGTCGTGTGCGTGTTCCACAACAACGACCTCAACCAGGTCACGTGGGAGCTGCGCGCGATGGGCGGCGCGCCGAAGTTCGAGGAGTCGCAAACGCTTCCGGACATCTCGTACGCGGCGTTCGCGCGCTCGATCGGCCTGCAGGGCATCGAGGTCGACTCGCCGGACCAGCTGGGCGCCGCCTGGGACAGCGCGCTGGCGTCGGAGGGCACCGTCGTGCTCGACGTGCGCTGCGACCCGAACGTGCCGCCGATCCCGCCGCACGCGACGTTCGACCAGATCAAGGACATGACCGAGGCGGTGCTGCGCGGCGACCCCGACGCGTGGGACCTGATGCGCCGCGGTCTCAAGACCAAGATCCAGGAGTTGCTGCCGTGAAGCTCGGTTACTTCCTTTCCTCAGAAGAGCACGGCCCGCGAGACCTCGTCCAGCACGCGCGCCTGGCGCAGGAACACGGCTTCGAAGCGCTGTGGATCTCCGACCACTACCACCCGTGGAACGATGAACAGGGTCAGTCGCCGTTCGTGTGGGGCACGATCGGCGCGCTGTCCGAGACCGTGACCCTGCCGATCACGACGGCCGTCACCTGCCCGATCGTCCGCATCCACCCGGCGGTCATCGCGCAGGCCGCGGCCACGGCGGCGGTCCAGTGCGAGGGCCGCTTCGTGCTCGGCGTGGGCAGCGGCGAGGCGCTGAACGAACACGTGCTGGGCTCGCGCTGGCCGTCCGCCGACGTGCGCCTGGAGATGCTGGAGGAGGCGATCGGCCTCATCCGCACGCTGCACCAGGGCGACGAGGTCACCCACCACGGCAAGCACTACACGGTCGAGAACGCCCGCGTGTACACCGTGCCCGAACGTCCGGTGCCGATCTACGTCTCCGCGTTCGGCCCCAAGGCAGTCCAGCTGGCGGCCCGGTGCGGAGATGGCTACGTCTGCGTCGGCCCAGCCGGTGACCTGGTGAGGAAGTACCGCTCCGCGGGCGGGCGCGGGCCGGCCCAGAGCGGGCTCAAGGTCTGCTACGCGCAGTCCGAAGAGGACGGTGTCGCCACGGCGCACCGGCTGTGGCCCAACGACGGCCTGCCCGGCGAGCTCGCCCAGGTGCTGCCGACGCCTCGCCACTTCGAGCAGGCCTCCGAGCTCGTCACGCCGGAGATGATCCGCAAGGCGATCCCGTGCGGTCCGGATCCGGAGCGGTACGCGGAGAAGATCCGGGAGTTCGCCGAGGCCGGGTTCGACGAGGTCTACGTGCAGCAGATCGGGTCGAACCAGCAGGAGTTCTTCGAGTTCTGGGCGAAGGAAGTAGTGCCGCTGCTCGACGTTTGACCGTGAGTTCGCGGAGGGTATACGGGTCCTATGAGGAGGTTCCTGCGCGAGCGCAGCCTGTCGCTCGTTTTCGGCGGGCTCTTCCTCGCCGCGCTGGTCGGCCAGTTCTTCGCGGGCCACGCCGACTACAACGAGCGTCAGGCTGCGCTCGGGCAGCCGGTGCTGTCCCTCGGGGCGTATCTGTTCTCCGCAGACTTCCTGGTCGACGTCGTGGAGAACTGGCAGTCCGAGTACCTGCAGTTCTTCCTGTACGTCACGGCCACCGTCTGGCTGATCCAGCGCGGTTCGCCGGAGTCGAAACCGGCGGACAAGGCGGGCCTCGACACGGACAAGAACCAGCAGGTCGGCCGGTACACGAACGAGGACTCACCGAAGTGGGCGCGCGTGGGCGGCTGGCGGACCACGTTCTACTCGACCTCGCTCGGTCTTGTGATGCTGGCGTTGTTCCTGTTCTCGTGGACGATGCAGTGGATCGCGGGCTGGTACGCCAACAACTCCGACCCGCTGGCCGAGCAGACGGGGCTGTTCCAGTACTTCCTGAGCGCCGACTTCTGGAACCGGTCGCTGCAGAACTGGCAGTCCGAGTTCCTGGCGATCGCGTCGATGGCGATTCTCAGCGTGTACCTGCGGCAGCGCGGATCACCCGAGTCGAAGCCGGTGGGTGCAGCGCACTCGGTGAGCGACAGGTCAGGTTGATTCCACCCACTGCCGCCGCCACTCCGGCGCGTCGAACTTCTGGCTGTAGTACCGGGTGTCGCTCCGAATCCGCCCGTCCTCGTCCAGCTCCCACACGACGATGACGTGCCACACCTCGTCGCCGTAGTCGTTGACGCCCTCGACGACCCAGAACCGGCCGCTGCCCACCACCCGTCTCAGGCTGATCGTCGGCGGCTTCGGGAACGCCTCCTGCATCGCGCGCATGTTCTCCCTGCCGCGGATGCGTTCCCCCGACTGCGGCATCTCCATCACGTAGTCGGGTGACCGCAGCTCGTACTCGGACTGCGCGTCCAGGTCTCCGAACATCAGCTCGACACCCTCGCGCAACGCGTCGGCGTCATCGTCCGCCACGGCGCGGCGGAACAGCTCCAGGGCCGGGTTCATCAAAGAAGTCTGCTCCGGCCTGCCGCATCCGGCAGAATGACCGGCATGACCAACCGAAAGGGCCATGCCGCGTAGGCGCCCCGCTCCGGTCCGTGCCCGTCAGCCGCACGGACGACCGATCCGGCAAGTCTCCAGGGTGTCCGCACCCACGTTGCGTGCCATCGCCACGCTCGAACACACACCTGGCGCGATCGCCGAGGCCCTGAACGGCTGGACGCGGTTCGTGCACGGGCCGGCTCGGGCCATCGACGACTACGGGGAACATCCGCATCCGGACCTCTGCTGCCACCGCCACGACCCGGCCGACTGCCGCGCCGCACTCCACCTGGCCCTGATGTCCTTGCCCGCCAAGGCGGCCCGCGAGTTGCGTGCGCTCGTCAGGCCGCTCGACGAGCTGTTCCTGGCGCGCTCGATCCCCAGTCCGGGGCACGCCTACCTCCGCGGCCTCGTCGAATGAGAAAGCGCGGCGGGACAAGCGTCCCGCCGCGCTTCCATCAAGGCAGCGCGACCACCTTCTCGGGCCGTCGCCACCGCCCTAGGCGAGGATCTCGCCGACCGTGCCGGCGCCCACGGTCTTGCCGCCCTCGCGAATCGCGAAGCCGAGCCCGGTGTCCATCGCCACCGCCTTGCCCAGCTCCACCGTCACCTCGATCGTGTCGCCCGGCATAGCCCGGACCCCGTCCGGAAGCTCCACCACGCCGACGACGTCGCCGGTGCGGAAGTGGAACTGCGGGCGGTAGTTCGACGCGATACCGGTGTGCCTGCCGCCCTCGGCGTGCGACAGCAGGTACACGGACGCGCGGAACCGGGTGTGCGGCGCCACGCTGCCGGGCAGGGCCAGCACCTGGCCGCGCCTGACCTCGCCGCGGCGAACCCCGCGCAGCAGGACCGCGGCGTTGTCTCCCGCCTGGGCCTGTTGCATGGGCTTGCCGAACGTCTCGATGCCCGTGGCGACCGAGGTCACCGCGGCACCCAGACCGATCACCTCGACCGACGCGCCAACGCCGAGCACACCGCGCTCCACCGCACCCGTCACGACGGTGCCGCGACCGGTGATCGTCAGGACGTTCTCGATCGGCATCAAGAACGGGCCGGACAGATCACGTTCGGGCACCGGCACGTGCTGGTCCACCGCGTCGAGCAACGACACCACCGACTGCACCCACTCCGGGTCGCCCTGCAAAGCGCGCAGGCCGGAGACCCGGACCACCGGCGTGGCGTCGCCGTCGAAGCCGTACTGGGAGAGCAGGTCGCGGATCTCCAGCTCCACCAGGTCGAGCAGCTCCGGGTCGCTCACCGCGTCGGCCTTGTTCAGCGCCACCACGACAAAAGGCACGCCCACCCGGTGCGCCAGCACCACGTGCTCGCGCGTCTGCGGCATCGTGCCGTCCTCCGCGGACACCACCAGGATCGCACCGTCCAGCTGTGCCGCACCCGTGATCATGTTCTTCACGTAGTCGGCGTGGCCGGGCATGTCGACGTGCGCGTAGTGACGCGTGGGCGTCTCGTACTCGACGTGCGCGATGTTGATGGTGATGCCGCGGGCCAGCTCCTCCGGCGCGCGGTCGATGCGGTCGAACGCCGTGAAGGTGGTGCCCGAGGGGTCCATTTCGGACAGAACCTTGGTGATGGCCGCGGTCAGGGTGGTCTTGCCGTGGTCGACGTGACCCATGGTGCCGATGTTGAGGTGCGGCTTGGCGCGCACGAACTCCTGCTTCATTGCCCTAATTCCTCGAAAGAACAGCTGGAGGGTCAGAACCGATCGACTGCTACAACCCTCCTCCAGCGGTCCTGGAGGATGGACTGGAGAAGGGTCAGATTCGAGCGCCGGCCAGCTGTGCCGAGGCAACGGCGAGCGCGCCCGCAGGAACACCTGCGAACGTGTTGCACTCAGCCGTCAGGAACATGCCGATGATCGTGACAGAGTCAGAGATTCGCTGTCACGTGGTTTTCCGCCAGCCGGATCAACGCCCGTGCGGCCGGGCTGTGCGGACCCGAAGCACGCCACGCGAAGGCCAACCGGCTGGACGGAGATGGGTCGATCCGCACCGCGTGCAACCCCTCGGCCATCGACAACGCCAGGATCGCGGGCCCGAGCCCGCATTGCGCCAAGGTGATCACCATCGACGGCGCGGACGCCTCGAACGCGATCCGCGGCTGCCGCCCGCCACAGGCCGCGTCCAGCGCCCCGCGCAACCCGGTCCCCGGCGGCAGGCAGATCAACCCGCGCGACAGCAGCTCGTCCAATGACACGGATTCCCTGCCGTACCAAGGGTCTTCCGGAGCAACCGCGGCGACCAGAGGCTCGTCGGCCAGCACCCGCACCGACACCCCGTCCGGCTCGGACCCGGCGTACCCCACCAACGCGAAGTCCAGCTGACCGTCCAAAAGGGACGAGATCAACGCATCGGAGTTGGCTTCCACCAACGTGATTTCCACATCGGGATGCGAGGAGTGGAAGGACGACAGCAGCTCCGGCAGGTCCACGATCCCGCACGACACGACCATTCCGACGCGCACGACCCCGCGCACCAGCCCGGCCAGCTCTTCGACGGTCCGCCGCGCCGACTCCACCGAGGCCAGTGCTGCCCGCGCCAACGGCAGCACCGCCGCACCCACGTCGGTCAACGTCACGGTGCGCCCCGACCGGTCCAGGAGGTCGTGCCCGAGCTCGCGCTCCAGCCGCCGGATCTGCGCGCTGATCCCGGGCTGCGCGACGTGCACCCGCTCGGCGGCCCGCGTGAACGAAGCCTCCTCGACGACCGCGACGAAGTACTCAAGCTGGCGAAGCTCCATAACCAACGATTATAGAATCAAGCACAACCAGATCTTGGACATATAGAACCAGCTCAACCACGCTGAAGACATGCAGATCTTCCACCCCGGAGACCCCGGTTACGACGACGAACGCAGCGGCTTCCAGACCGGCAGGAAGCACGAACCGAGCGTGATCTTCGCCGTGGAGAACGCCCAGGACGTGCAAGAGGCCGTCACTTACGCGGAAACCCGCGACCTCGACCACGCCGTCCAAACCACCGGCCACGGCCTGACGACGGCGACCACCGGCGTCCTCATCTCCACCAAGCGCATGAACAAGGTCGAGATCGACCCGGCGACGAGGACCGCGAGAACAGAAGCAGGCGCGGTGTGGCAGCAGGTCATCGAGAAGGCCGCACGACACGGCCTCGCCCCGCTCAGCGGCGACGCGAGCGACGTCGGCGTCATCGGCTACACCCTCGGCGGCGGCTACAGCGTCCTCGCCCGCGAGTTCGGCTTCGCCCAGGACCGCGTCCGCGCCACCGACAAGATCGGGAACGTCATCACCGCGATGGAGTTCGAGCTCCTGCGCGTCGACGAGGTCCACGCGGGCGAGATGCACTTCGACGCCCAGCACGCCGAGGCGGTGTTCGACGCGTTCCACAAGTGGGACCTGCCCGACCACGTCACCACAACGATCACAACTCTCGGCGACGTCGTCAGGCTGACTTGCACGAGCACGAAACGGTTCGACATCGACCATCTCCGCGTAGCGCCACGTCTCAAAGACGAGTTCGCCCGCAAACCGTTCGCGGAAGCCGCCGGCGCCCCGCTGCCACCGCACACCTACAGCGGCGACAACGTGCTGCTGAGCGACCTCCCACTGGACGCCCTGCACCGCGCCCGGACCAAGGCCGAGAACGCCGGCGTGCCGATCTTCCTCAGCATCATGCCGCTGGGCGGGGTCCTCAACACCGAAGCCACCCACCTCCTCAAGCTGATCTCGCCGCAGCTGAACGTCGAGGAGCACTACGAAGAGGTCTTCGACGAGGTGCGGCCGTTCGTGCTCGGCAAGTCGCGGAACTTCAGGTACGCCGTAGGCTGAGTCATATGACCCGAGTGGTTCTCGTGGAGGACCACGACATGGTGGCCGAGGCGATCGGGCTGGCTCTGGAACGTGCCGGGATCGAGGTGATCGCCCGCTCGGTCACCGTGGCCGCGGCCCGCGCGGACACCCGCCGCGGCAAGCCCGACGTGGTACTCCTCGACCGCAGGCTGCCCGACGGTGACGGCACTGCGCTGATCCCGGAGTTCGTCGGCGACGGCGCCAAGGTGCTGGTGCTCACGGGTGAGGCGATGGCATCGGTCGCCGCGCGCGTTGCCGAGGCCGGTGCGGCCGGGCTGATCCTCAAGACGGCACGGCTGGACGAGCTCGTCGAAGCGGTTCGCAGGGTCGCGGCAGGCGAGGTGGTCTTCGAAGCCAAGCTGCTCGCCGGCGTGCTGGACCGGCTGACCGGCAGGGTCAAGGTCGCCGGCGCCACCCTCACCGCGCGGGAGCAGGAGACGTTGCTGCTGCTCGCGGACGGTGCGGGCACCGACCAGATCTCCACCAGCCTGGGCGTCGCCCGCAACACCGCGCGCAACCACGTGCAGCGCGTTCTGGACAAGCTCGGCGCGCGGTCGAAGCTGGAGGCGGTGTCCATCGCTCGCCGCGAGGGCCTGCTCGACTGATGCAGCTGCACTAGACGGCTTGGGTTACCTGCGTCTGCACGCCTCAACGCCGTTGGGTCACTGTTCTTCTGTGGCCACGAGTTCGCTCACCGAAGCGGTGTTCTCCCTCCCGGAGCACGATCGCGGCGGCGTGGCACTCGCCCGCTTCTTCGCCCGGCGCACCGCGCAGAACTGCGACTACCTCGGCAACCACGACGACGTCGTGCTGGTCGTCAACGAGCTCGCCACCAACGCCGTCTCCCACGGCAGCGGCCGCCCGCTCGTGCGCATCACCGGAGGCCAGGGCCGGGTGCTGGTCGAGGTCTCCGACGACAACGCCACCTGGGTCGAGCCGCGCGGCAGCGGCTGGGGGTTGCAGCTCGTCGCCCAGCTAGGCGCGAGCTGGGGCGTGACAGAACGCGGTGATCAGAAGGTCGTCTGGTGTGAGTTGACGGCGTAGCCCCCATGATGAGGCTGTGCAGCGCGAAGAGTCCGAGTTGTTCCGGCTGCTCGTGCAGGGCGTCCGGGACTACGGGATCTTCATGCTCGACCCCGGCGGTCACATCGTGAGCTGGAACGCCGGTGCCGAGCGGATCAAGGGTTACACCGCCGACGAGATCATCGGGCGGCACTTCTCCACGTTCTACCCGCCGGAGGACGTCCAGGCCGACAAGCCCGGCTGGGAGCTGCGGGTCGCGAGGGCCGAAGGCGCGCTGGAGGACGAGGGCTGGCGGGTGCGCAAGGACGGCACCCGGTTCTGGGCGAACGTGATCATCACCGCCCTCTACGACGACACCGGCGAGCTGCGCGGGTTCGGCAAGGTCACCAGGGACATGACCGAGCGGCGGCGCGCCGAGCAGCAGCTCACCGACCGGCGCCGGCTGCTCGCCCACCTCGTCGAGGCGCAGGAGCGGGAACGCCAGCGCATCGCGTGGGACGTCCACGACGACACGATCCAGGCCATGGTCGCCGTCGACATGCGACTGCAGCTGCTCGCCCGCAAGCTGCCGGAGGAGCACCGCGAGGTCGTCGAGCAGCTCGACGACGCGGTGCGCGACTCGATCAGGAGGCTGCGCAACCTGGTGTTCCGCGTCCGCCCGCCCGGGATCGACCGGCAGGGCCTGCGCGAGTCGCTGATCATCTACCTCACCGACACCGGCATGCACGGCGAGGTCAGCGGCTCGTTCGAACGCGAGCCCGGCGACGACGCGGCCATCACGATCTTCCGTGTCTGCCAGGAGGCGCTGACCAACGTCCGCAAGCACGCGCACGCTTCGTCGGTCGCACTTGATCTGTCCACAGTGGACAGGGGATTCCTGGTGCGGGTGACCGACGACGGTGTCGGCCTGCCCGACCTCGACCCCAACGCCGGTCACTTCGGCCTCATCGAGATGCGGGAACGCGCGGAGGGCGCGGGCGGGTGGTGCACCGTGAGCAGGGGCGGCAACGGGGGCACGGTGGTGGAGTTCTGGCTTCCGGACGTTCGGCCGTGACCGTCAGGATCCTGATCGCCGACGACGATCCGCTCATCAGGGACATCCTCCGGGACGTCCTCGACGACGAACCGGACCTGGAGGTCGTCGCGGTCGCCTCCGACGCCCGCGAGGCGGTCGAGCTGGCCGAACGCCACGCGCCCGCAGTGGTCGTGCTCGACGTCCGGATGCCGCACGGTGGCGGGTCACACGCTGCGACCGAGATCTTGCAGCGTGCGCCCGGCACGCGAATTCTCGCGTTCTCCGCGTACACCGATCCGGGCGCGGTGGATGAGATGCGTCGCGCCGGCGTGACGGACTACCTGGCCAAAGGCGTGCGCAACACCGAACTGGTCGCCGCGGTCAGGCGGCTGGGCGTCCAACAGGTTGTGGTGTGGAAGGAACCGCCGTAACGTCGATGGGGTAGGCCGGGTTCAGCAGTGTGCTCGGAGTCCGGGCAACGTGTGCTTCGGCCACCGGGGAGTGCTGGTGTGAACGAAGATCAGTTCAAGGAATCACCACTGCTCACGGTGCGTGCCGCAGATGTCGCCGGCGTGGTGGTCGTCGCGGTGGAAGGTGAGATCGACGTCGACACGGCCGATGTCGTGCTGGACGCGTTGCGTCTCGGCTTCGAGTCCGGTGGTGCCGCGGTGGTCGCCGATCTCACGGCGGTCAGCTTCTTCGGCTCGACCGGCATCTCCACGCTGATCACGGCCCACGAGCTCGCCGAGGGGCACGGCATCGTTCTCCACGTCGTGGCACCCCAGCGCGCCGTGAAGAGACCGTTGCAGGTCACGGGCGTCGCCGACGTGCTGTCGCTGCACGACTCGGTCGACCACGCCCTGTCCGCCCTGCAGCAGACCTCCTGAGACCTGTTAGCCGGCGAGTTCGACGAGCTTCGGCACGACGTCGTCCGGGTGCGGCATGTCCGCGATCTCGGCCGCGATGCCGGCGACGGCGGTGCGGACGCCGGAGTCCTGCAGGATCTTCAGGGCGGCCTCGTAGGTGGCGTCCGAGGTGAACTGCTCGCCCACGAGCTGCGCGCCGAGTCCGGCCGCGACCACGGTGTCGGCGTTGCGGAACTGGTCCGCGCCCTGCGGCAGCACGAGCTGCGGCACCCCGAGCGTCATCCCGCTGACCGTCGTGCCGCTGCCGCCGTGGTGCACGACGAGATCTGCGTGCGCGAGCAGATCCGCCTGAGGCACCCACGGCAGGACGTGCACGTTGGCCGGGACGTCGGCGATCAGCGAGGCCTCGACCAGCGGCCCGGTGGCGACCAGGACCTCGGCGTCCAACCGGGACAGACCGGCGATCGCGGTCTTGATCAGTTCGATTCCGGCGAACGCCGTGCCGAACGTCAGGTACACGAGCGGCCTGCGGTGTTCACTCACCCAACCGGGCAATTCCGCCGGTTCGGCGAACGGCACCGGGCGCAGTGGAATGCGCTCGACGTCCTTCAAATACGCCAGGTCCTGCAAAGACGGCGGGAAGATGTCCAGATAAGGTGATCCGAGACCGTAATGCTGCCCATTCGGCACACTGATGCCGAGTTCGTCCAGATATCCGAGCAGCAGTTCGACCATTGGTGGCGGCACCATCGACTCGTCGACCTTGCCGAAGCCGTGGCAGACGACCGGAATGCCGGCCTGCATCGCCGCGATGCCGGCACCGGGGTTGATGATCTCGAAGACGACCAGGTCAGGCTTGTTCCGCTCCAGCACCGGCGCAAGATCCTCGGCGTACTTGCGGGGCAGCAGCGAACCAAAGGCGTCGACGGCGGTCTGCCGCAACATCTCGCGCTTGAACTCCGGCGTGCCGTGCAGGTCGTTGGCGAGTTTGAATGCGTCACCGATGCTCATGCCCGCGTCGACGACTCCGAAACCCAGATTTCGCACCGGTTCCTGCAAACCCGGGTCGACGGCGTAGGTGATGTCGTGTCCCTGCTCGCGGGCGGCGATCGCGAGCGGGAGTAACGGATACATGTGTCCGTGCGAGCCTAAGCTCGAGAAGAGAATGCGCACCGAACCACGATAGGTGCTCTTTTATTTCAGCGGTGCTACTTTCTCCCACCGCTGCACGACCTCCGCGGGCGTCGGCATGGTGGCCATCTCGTCGCGCACCTCGCCTGCCGCGCGCTGCAGCTTCGAGTCCTCGATCAGTCGCGTGAGCAGCTCCGGCGTGACGTCTCGCGGACCCGCCGCGAGCCCGGCTCCGCGCGCCGTGACCAGGTTGGCGTGCACGGTCCGATCGCCGGGTCCCGGCTCGACCAGCTGCGGCACCCCGGCCGCCAGCGCGCCGAGCAACGTCCCCGCGCCGCCGTGGTGCACGATCCCGTCGCAGAACGGCAGCACGCGCGGGATCGGCACCCACCCGACCGTCCTGACGTTGTCCGGCAGGCCTTCCGCGCGTTCCGGCCGCACCAGCACGAACTCGGCGTCGACGTGGGGCGCTGCCTTGACCACGGCCGCCATCATCCGGCCCGCACCGGGACCGGGGGCCGTGCTGCGGCTGACCAGGATGCGCGGCTTGCCGCTGGGTTCGGCGAGCCACCGCGGCACCTCACCGTCACCGCTGTAGGAGACGAACCGCATCAGCCGGCCGCCCAGGAACTCCGCGAGGCTCGGCGGCGCGGTGCGCAGAATCGTGAGGGGAGGAGGCACGTGGGCCTTCATCCGCGCGCCGACCGCGGCCGTCAGGTCCAGCCCGTCGAACAGCGACACGTCGTGGATGATCGACGGCACCCTCAGCGCGGATCCCGCGGCCGCCAGCGGTTCGTGCACCACGACGTCCGGCTTCCACTTCGCGGCAAGCGCTTGCAGCGGTGCGGTCATCGCGTCGCCGACCGTGCCGAACAACCTCGACACGAAGTCCAGCCTCCCGCTGCCCCGCAACTCCCGCCTGGCCACCAGCGGATGCCTGAGCATGATCCGCAACGCGATCGGTCCGAACCGGACGTTCGCCGGCACCACGTCCTCGACGTGCAGCCCGGAGTCACGCACCCGCAGCGCCTCGCCGCCGGTCGCCACCACGACGTCGTGCCCCGCCTCGCGCAACGCCAACGCGAGCGGCATCAACGGGAACACGTGCCCCAGCAACGGCGCAGCAACCACAAGAACGCGCATACCCCCAGGCTAACCGCGCTTTTCCAGGTGTGGCGGGGATTCCCAGGAGCCTCTAAGGCTCGACCAGCCGCCGCACCGCGTCCTCGACGGTCCGCCGCCGCACCACGTGATCCGAACAGCTGGCCGCGTTCGACCACATCGACGCGATGGCCAGCACGAGCACCAGCACCTGCTCGGCGGTGAAGCGGTTCGACACGAGTCCCTGCGCCTGCGCCGCCCGGATCGCCTCGATCTCCGCGGCCCGGCTGACCCGCCCCGGCCGTTCCAGCCGGCACCAGGTGGCGAGCCGGGCGAACTCCGGGTGCTCGTGCTGCCGTTCGTACAGCCGGGCGGCGTATCCTGGCAGGTCAAGAGCGTCGAACTGCACGAACGCCGCGTCCACCACCTCGGACTGCACGGCGTCGAAGAGCTCTTCCTTGCCGCCGTAGTAGGTGTAGGCGAGGCCTGCTGAACACCCGGCGATCCGCGCGATGCGTTCCATCCGCGCGCCGGCGATCCCGTAGGCCGCGAACTCGACGAACGCGGCGTCCAGCAACCGGCGGCGGGTCTGTTCCCGATCGCGGGTGGCCATGTCGATCAGGTTATGGCGAAGGGCCGCACTCCTTGAAGAGTGCGGCCCTAGAACCGGTACAGGACTTACTTGGCCATGTCGAACCAGTTGAAGCCCTCGACCATCTGACGCGTGGTGTCACTGATGTAGCGCGGGCCGGAGAGCTCCCAGCGCTGCACGTAGCGGTACGTGCCCGGCTGCAGCGACTCGTCCTCGCGGGTGTTCTCGTCGTCCTTGACCGGGACGTACTCGTAGATGTTCTTCCGGACCAGGTACACGTCGAGGGACTCGTACTGCGACTGCGTGTGGAGGTAGTCGCCCTGGCCGCTGTCCAGCGCACGTCCGGGGTCGGCGAGCTTCAGCTGGACCGTGGTGTTGTTGAACGTGCCGGACGCGGCGACGACCGTGACGATGTGGCCGCCGCTGCGCTGCAGCGAACCGGCCTGCGGGCCGTCCTTGTAGCGGCCGTACACCAGCTGCAGCGGGCCCTTGTCCAGCCGCTTCGCGAGCTCACCGGCGAAGTCGATCTGTTCGTTGGTGCTGACGACACCGCGGCTGGTGGTCCAGCCCGCGTCGCGGGCGGGCTTGGTGGCGATGTCCCACGCGGTGCGCAGGTTGGTGAGGCTGGTGCCGCCGTCGTACTTCGCGTCGACACCGATCCGCCAGATCGAGTTGGTGATGACGTTGTAGTCGCTCTGGGCCATCGGGTTGAGGTTGCCGACCTTGGTGGTCAGCCAGCCGACCGGGGCGTTCTTCTCGTGACCCCAGTAGTGCAGGACGTTGTACAACGACGCGGGGCCGCAGTAGGCGTTGCCGTTGTTCTCCAGACCGGCGCGGAACTGGTCCACATCGCTCACGCCGCACTTGCGGACGTTGAACACCGGGCCGACCAGGTCGGAGGCGCCGACGCACGGGGCCGGCTGACCGGCGATCGGGTTCGCGAGGGCGGTTGCGGGGGTGAGGACGGCCGTGAGGACGGCGGCGGTGAGCAGAGCATTGCGGATCATTTCGGCTTCTCCTTTCTTGTTCACTCAGCTCACTTGGCCATGTCGAACCAGTTGAAGCCCTCGACCATCTGACGGGTCGTGTCGCTGACGTAGCGCGGGCCGGTGAGCTCCCAGCGCGTCACCCACTTGTAGGTGCCCGGCTCCATCGACTCGTCCTCGGCCGTGTTCTCGTCGTCCTTGGCGGGCGAGTACTGCTGGAACGCGCGCCTGGTCAGCGTGACGTCGAGCGCCTCGTAGTCGGACTGCGTCTGCAGGTAGTCAGGGGTCTTGTTGTGGTCCCACGCGCGGCCCGGGTCGGCCAGCTTCAGCTGGATGGTGTTGCCGCCGAACGAGCCGGTGGCGGACACGACCGTGACGATGTGGCCACCGCTGCGCTGCAACGCGTAGGCGCCGGGAGCGTCCTTGTAGCGGCCGTACACGAGCTGCAGGGGTCCCTCGTTCAGCTTGCGGGCGAGCTCACCGGCGAAGTCCGGGTTCTCGAGCGTGCTGACGACACCCCGGGAGGTCTGCCAGCCGGCGTCACGGGCGGGCTTCGTGGCGTTGTCCCACGCGGTGCGCAGGTTCGTCAGGTTGGTGGCGCCGTTGTACTTGGCGTCGAAGCCGATCTTGGCGATCGCGGCGGTGTTGAGGTCGTAGTCGCTCTGGTCCTGCGGGTCGATGTCACCGACCCGCGTAGGCCCCCACCCGATCGGGGCGCCCTTCACGTGCGCCCAGTAGTGCAGGACGTTGTAGAGCGAGGTCGGGCCGCAGTAGGCGTTGCCGTTGTTGTCCAGGTTGACGCGGAACTGGTCCACATCGCTCACGCCGCACTTGCGGACGTTGAAGTCCGGACCGGTGAGGTCGGAGGCGTTCACGCACGGGGCCGGACCACCCGAGATCGGGTCCGCGTTGGCCGCGGGGGCGACGATGGCGGTGAGAGCGGCGGCGGCGAGCAGAGCGTTGCGGATCATTTCGGTTCCCCTTCGAGATCTTGTGTTCCCCTGTGGTGACACAAGATTCGCCGGGGTGAACCCCCAAAGGCATGAGGGACGACCCCTCAACCTCTGCAGCCGAAAGTTGGGTGTATCAGGACCACCCCCACGTGCGTCTGTATTAGGCGAGCACGCGCGCCAGATCGCGTCTACCTGCGATTCCGAGCTTCGTGTAGATCCGGCCGAGGTGATTCTCGACCGTCTTGGGCGTCACGAACAGCTCCTGCGCGATCTCCCTGTTCGCCCGGCCCGCCGCCGCGAGATCGGCGACCCGGCGTTCGGACGCCGTCAGAGCCTCCGCACCGATCGTGATCTGCCTGCGCGGCCGGTCGCCCAAAGCTTCCAACGCCTCGACCGCGCGCGTCCGCAGCACCGCCGAGCCGCACTCCCCGGCGAGGTCGATGGCCCGGTGCAACGGCTCCCGCGCGTCGGTCCGGCGTCGCGCGACTCGCAGCGTCTCGCCCAGGTCCACGAGCGAGCGGGCGAGCTCCAACCGGGACGGTGAGCCTTCGAGGACCGAGACGGACTCGGTCAGCAGCTCCAGCCGTGACTCGGGACAGGCGTGCGCGAGCAGCCGCAGCGCCGCGCCGACCTCGGTCGCCGCGCCCCACTTCCGCGCCACGCCCAGCTGTTGATTTGCCAGTTCGGCAGCGGGTTCGCCGAGCTGCAGCAACGCCCGCACGGCCACCCCGCGCCACGGGATCGTCGGCGGATCCACCTGCACGGCCGCCATCGCGTCGCGCTGCCGGTACGCCTCCTCCAACGCCCGTGAGGCGTCGCCGCGGGCCAGCGCGATCAGGCCGCGCACCTCGTGCAGCCAGATCGTCGGCATCATCGGGGGAGCGCCGTTGAGGTCGAACGCGTCCATCGCCGCCTGGGCCGCGTCGACGTCACCGCGTTCCAGCGCCGCGTAGGCCGCGAAGTGCGTCGAGGTCGCCCGGAGGCCGATCACCTGCGACACCGGGTCCTCCTGCGCGATGGCCGCCAGCGCGCCCTCCGCCTCGGCCTCGACGACCTGCATGTTGCCGCAGCGCCAGTTCAGGAACTGCGAGGCGTTGGTGACCATCGCGAACTCGACGGGCGAGCCGTGCGCCCGCACCTTCAGCCGGGCCCGCTCGATCTCGCGCCGCGCCGTGTCGACGCCGTCCGCGGCCATCAGCGCGAGCAACGCCACCAGCCACGCCACCATCGCGTCCGTGCTGCCGGTCGCGTCGTCGAGGTACGCGCCGTTCGCCAGCGCACGCGTCGCCGTCGCCGCCACCTCGTCGTGCGGCCACACCTCGTAACGCCCCATCTGCGCGAGGAGGCCGAGCAACGTGCGTTCGTCCGGCGTGCCGCCCGCGAGGTTCGCGTAGCCGCTGAGGTGTGCCGACGAGGTCTGCCGCTGGTCCGGCAGGAACGACCGGAACACCGCCAGCCGCGCCTCCAGGTGCAGCCGCGACTCGCCGTCCGGCCGCTTGGCGATGGCCTCCGTCAGCTCGTCGATCGCCGCCGCCGGTCCCTCGATCGCGGCCGTCGCAGATGCTGCCGCCGCAACGAGTTCCGCATCCGGCAACCCTTCCGCCGCGGCCTTCAGGTGCCGGTGCGCGTTGATCGCGTCGCCGGTCCGCAGCAGTGCCCGCCCGAGTTCGGCTCTCAGCGCCGCGTCTCCCGGCCGTTCTTCCACGGCTCGCGCGAGATGTGCGGCGGCGGTCTGCGGGTCGCCCGCGGCCATCAGCGCGGCTGCGGCCTTCCTGAGCACGTCGGCCGCGTTCGGGAGCGTCCCTTTAGGAGCGTGCACGAGGTGAGCCGCCACCCTGTCGGCCGGCGCGTGCGTCTCCCACAACTTCGTCGCAGCGCGCGCGTGCAGCGAGGCGCGCGCGATCGGCCCGAGGCCGTTCAACACCGCTTCGCGCACAACGGGATGCACGTACTCCAGGTACTCCCCGGTGACGATCACGTTCGCCGCGGCCAACGCCTCGACCGCGGCGGGCAGGTCCTTGACCTCGGCCAGAGACGCCGCCTGCCACGGATCGGCCTGCGACCCGAGCACCGCGACCGCGCCGGCGAGCGCCACGGCCTCCGCGGGCAGCCGGCCGAGCGCGGCCCGGAACACGGTGCTGGGCCCGAGCCCGCCGATCCGCTGGGCCGTGGCTTCGTCGTCGAGTGGCAACCCGAGCGCACGAAGCTCGTCGACCAACAGTCCCGTGAGGAACGGGTTGCCGTCGCTCGCCGCGTGCAGTGCGGTGATCACGTCTGGATGCCCGCCGACCATCGCACGCAGGGCCTCCGTCGTGAGCGGACGGGGCAGCAGCCGGTCCGCCGACACGCTGAGCTGCGCGAGCGGCCCGGCGTTGTCCGCGGGCGGCCGGGTCGCGACGACCAGCGCGATCGGCAGGTCCGAGATCCGCCGCGACAGGTAGACGAGGAACTGCAACGACGACAGGTCCGCCCAGTGCGCGTCGTCGACCGTGATCAGCAGCGGGCGGGTGGCGGAGAGATCCACCGCCACCCACCACAGCGAGTGCAACGTGCGAGCCAGCTCGGCCTCGCTCGGGTCGTGCGCGGCGTCGTCCAACGCCTTCAGTGCCGCCCCGGACGGCCCGGCCAGGATCTTCTCGCGGATCTCGCCGGAGTACCGCGACACCGACCGCTCGACCATCTGCCGGACGACGCCCCACGCCATCGCGCTCTCCAGCGCGTCGCCCACTGCTTGCAAACGCCCGAAGCCGCGCTCTTTGGCCAGCTCACGGCACTCGTGCACGAGCCTGGTCTTGCCGATCCCGGCACGGCCCTCGATGACGACGACGCGACCCTCACCACGGGTGGCTGCGTCGAGAGCTTCACGGATGTGCGCGATCTCGTCGTCTCGTTCAAGTGGTTCGCGCACGAATTGATCGTAGCGGCCGTTCGGCGGGCTACATGCTGGTCATCGGCTGCGCAAAGGGGCGACTTGATGCTCCATTAGCGTGAACTGGATCAGTAGGAGCACTGATCTGCGGGCGCACCCGGAGACCCCGGCGGGAACGGCGCGGGCCCACCGTCGAAGAACGCGGTGATCCGCGCCTTCACCTTCTCCGGGTCCCAGTTCCCGTTGGGACGCGTCTCGGGCCCCATGGCCTGGGGATGGGGGAGGGTTGCGGTCCGCAGCTCCACACCGTTGCGGAACCGTTCGGCGAACCCCACCACGTCCCAGGTCGGGTCCGGGTGCACCGACTCCGCCGCCTTCTCGAGGAACGGGCCGACGTTGTCGTGGTCGAGCTTCGCGAAGAGCCCCGTGATGAACGATCTGCCGCCGGAGACCACCGGTGTCGAGTCCATGAGGCTCCACTGCTGCTGGTGGTCGAGGTACCTGCCCACGTCCGCACCGGAGATCGTGTGCTCACCCGGCCCGAACGCCATCTCGTAGCCGTCCGGCACCCCGCCGGGGATCGGCTTGATGCACACGTCGACACCGCCGACGACCTCCGCGAGGTCGCCGAGCGACGCCGTGGTGATCGCCGCGTAGTGGTCGGGAAGGATGCCGGTCACCTCGTGGACGCGCTGGAGCAGGTCCTCCGGGCGGTCCATGTGCGGCTCGAGGATCTCGCTGTCGCGCTTGCGCGGGTCGACCCTCCTGGCGAGGTCGAACCTCGGCAGGTTGACCGCGGCGAGCGCACCGTCGAGGCCGGCCCGCACGAGCACGACGTCCTTCACCAGGCCGCTGTCGTCGGTGCGCGTGACCAGCACCGTTTCCGGTCGTTGGTGCTCGGCCGGGGTCGCGGTCGAACTGCTGTCGAGGGTCGTCGGGAGGATCACGGCCGTCGCGGCGGCCGCGACGGTCAGGCCGACGACGCCGAAGATGGTGCCGGTCGAACTCCGGCGCTTCTTTTGCAGCTCGGCCAGCACGACGCGGGAGTCCACCGCCTCGGCCGCCTCGGCCGCGATGGCCTGCCGGATCAGCTTTTCCTGGTCGGTCACGACTGCACCCCCGTTGCATGCGCGAGTTCGTTGGCGCGCAAGGTTTGGAGCGCGCGAGAGAGTTGACTTCGCACGGTGGATTCCGTGCAGCCGAGGACTTCGGCGATCTGCGCGTCGGTGCAGTCCTCGTAGTAGCGCAGCACGAGCGCGGCCCGTTGCTTGCGCGGCAGCACGGCGATCCGCGCGCGCATGGCGTCCCGTTCGGCGTGTGCGTCGGTCTGGTCGGCGACGGACGGCGCGTGCTGGGCGAGGTCGGCGTGCGCCAGCGAGATGGTCTTGGCGGCTTTGAGTCTTCGCCACGACAGGTAGTCGTTCGTCACCATGCGCTTGAGGTAGAGATATGGCGCTTCCATCGCGCCGATGCGGTCCCACCGGTGCTGCGCGCGCAGCAGCACGTCTTGCACGATGTCCTGCGCGAGATACTTGTCGCAGGTCACCGCCGTGGCATACGCCAGCAGCCGATCGATCCGATCGGCCACGAACTGCTCGAAGCCGTCCCCCACGACGTCTCCTTCTGGTTGGTTGAGCAGGTAACCCTCCAAGCCCCCCGTTTTGCTGCATGGGACCGCAAATGTCTCGGTTCGGACGGATTTGGGCATGAAGCCTTTTCACGTTCACGTCCGTGGGTGAGCCTTCACGCCATGCGCATCATCCCTGCACTCGCGCTGTTGTCGCTGCTGCTCGTGCCGGCCCAAGCCGAGGCGGCGCCCAACGGCTCCTACTACCTGCAAAGCGCCGTGACCGGCCAGAACGCGGCCGTGTCCGGCTCCACCGTGGTCCAGCACCGCCCCAAGGGCAACGAGGACCGCCAGCAGTTCACCTGGAACGGCAGCACGCTCTCCGAGGGCGGCCAGTGCCTCGGCAGATCAGGCGACGCGGCTGTGATGCTCGCCTGCACGAGCGCCGACGCCCAGTGGGTCGCCACGCTCGACGACCAGGACCGCTACCGGCTGAAGGACCCGGGCTCGGCGCGCTACCTGATCGCGTCCGGCACCGACCAGGTCCGCGTCGGCACCGGCAACGACACGTGGTTCCTCACGCCGGTCAACCCGGTTCGCGTCCAGACCCCCGCCGACCCGCGCCTGGACGAGGTCACGTTCCTGACCTCCCACAACGCCTACGCGAACGGCGTGGACGGCGGCTTCACGTTCGGCAACATCGCCCCGAACCAGTCCCGCGGCATCGTGCAGCAGCTCAACGACGGCGTCCGCGGCTTCATGCTCGACATCCACCAGACGTCCGACGGCGCGATCCTCTGCCACAACAGCTGCACGTTCGTCAGCCGCCCGGTCGCCCTGAGCGTGGACATCCAGCGGATCGTCGACTTCCTGAAGTCACGCCCGACCGAGATCGTCACCGTGTTCCTGGAGGACTACGTCTCCGCCGACGTGTTGCGTGCGTCGTTGGCCTCGGTCAACGGCCTCAACGACGTGCTCTACCGCGCCGAGGGCGTGCGGGAGAACGGCTGGCCGACGTTGTCGCAGATGAGGGCCAACGGCAAGCGTTTGCTCATCTTCACCGACCACAGCCCGGACGGCCGCGAGAACTCCGGCGTGCTCTACCAGCGCGACTGGACCGTCGAGAACTACTGGTCGATGGGCGCGGGATCCGGCACCTCGGACTGGTCCTGCTACTCGCGCTGGAGCAAGCCCCTCACCGCCACGGAAGCCAACTTCCGCCCGTTGTTCGTGATGAACCACTTCCGCGACGTCCCGATGGAGGGCACGGTCGCGACCGACAACTCCAAGGCCGTCAACCGCGCTCAGCGCTTCTGCGAGCCCGCGGCCCGCAAGACCCCGAACTACCTGGCCGTCGACTTCTACCACCTGAACACGCCGTCACTGCCGAACGAACGCCACCCGTCCGGCTCCGGATCCGTTGAGCTCAAAGCAGCTTCAACGCTGTGCCTGGACAACAACTCCGGCGGCACCGCCAACGGCAATCCGGTGCAGATCTGGACGTGCAACAACTCCTACGCGCAGAAGTGGCGCGTCGTGGCGGACGGCACCATCGCGACCGCCGGCAAGTGCCTCGACGTGAACGGCAGCGGCACCACCAACGGCACGATCGTCCAACTGTGGGAGTGCAACGGCACCGGCGCACAGCAGTGGCGCGTGCGGTCGGACGGTTCCGTGCAGAACCCGCAGTCCGGGCTGTGCCTGGACAACCCCGGTGGGGCGACCACTCCGGGCACGCGCCTGAACATCTGGACCTGCAACGGTTCCGCCGCCCAAGCTTGGAAGTTCCGTTAGGGCTTGCGAGCGACTCCGACGTAGACGTCCTCCGGGCCACCTTCTCCGGCCGGGCCGAGTTCCGGGTGCCACGACGGCGCCGGCACGACGCCCGGCTGGAGGATCTCCAAGCCCGCGAACATCGGCTCGAACGCGGATCGCGAACGGAAGTACATCGGGTCGCGGCTGTGCTTCATGGCCTCGACGACCGCGCCCATCTCGGCGGGCTTGAAGTCCGCGGTCAGGTGCGACAGCGCGATCAGGCTGCCGGGCGGCATGGCGTCGCGGTAGCGGGCGACGACCTCGGCCGGGCCCTTCTCGTCCGACACGAAGTGCAGCACGGCGACCATGAGCAGGCCGACCGGCTTGGAGAAGTCGATCAGGTCCTTCACCACCGGGTCGGCGAGGACGTCGTCGGGCTGGCACATGTCCGCCTGCACGATGCCGGCGTTGTCGTTGCCCTCCAGGATGAGCTGGCTGTGCGAGACCGCGACCTCGTCGTAGTCCACGTACACGACGCGTGCGTCCGGGTTTTCCGCTTGCACGATCTCGTGCACGTTGCCGACCGTCGGGATGCCCGAGCCGAGGTCGAGGAACTGGTCGATGCCCTGCTCCATCATCAACAGGACCGCACGGCGCATGAACGAGCGGTTCGACGACGCGATCGCACGGCCGTCGCGCAGGACCTGCAGCACCTTCTCGCCGACCATGCGGTCCGACGCGAAGTTGTGGCCACCTCCCAACAGGAAGTCGTAGACGCGCGCCGCGCTGGGCACGTCCGTGTTGATCCCTGCGGGCACCCACGAAAAAGGCTCGGCCATGTCGCAGAACCTACCTGGATGCGCGCACGCGTGTATCGGCCCGGATCGGGTGAAAACGTCAACCACGGCGTGCGGAACGGGCGGAGATCTGCTCCACCAGCACGGATGCGCCGGCCGCGCGGGCTTCCTGGTCCAGCCACCGCAGTTGGTCCTGGGCCCGCGCCGACCGCAGGACGCGTGCCTCCACCACCGCTTCCACGCCGCGTTCGGAGGCGGCGGCCAGGTCGCCGAGCGCGAGATGGTTGCGGGCCAAGGCGATCAGCGCGAGCACGCGGGCGCGGAGGCGGTGCCCGTCGTATGCGTCGACCTTCGTGGTGAGTGCGGCGACGGCCAAAGAAGGATCACTCAGTTCTCGACGGTCGGCCCACGAGTTGTGCTCCGCCACGGATCCGAGCTGGAACGCCTTCAGTGCGTCGTCAGGTGCGTTGTGGTGCAGGAACATCCGGCCCGCGCGGGTCAGCACCGAGGCGATCAGCGCCTCGTTCTCCGCCTGCCGGGCCAGCGTCAGCGCGCGCGAGAAGTGGGGCAGCGCGGCGCCGGGCTGTCCGCTGTCGAACGCGGTCCAGCCCGCCAGCTCGTGCACCTCGGCGACAGCGGTCCACAGTGCGGTATCACCGACCACGATGTACGGCTCGACCCGAGCGAGGTGCGTCAACACCGCACTGTGGCAGGCGATTCCGCCGTAGCGCCGGTCCAGCGTCCGCAACGCGGCGGTGCGCGCCCGGACGTCGGCGGGCTCGATTCGGCCTGAAGGGACCGACGCGGGCAGCCAGTCGAAGGTCGGCGCGCCCACCATGACCCGGGCCGCGTGCTCCAGGAACCGTTGGCGTTCCTCGGAGTTGTCGCGAATCAGCTCCACGGCCTCGGGGAACCCGTCGAGCACGGCCAGCCCGCACCACCCCTTGGCCTCCGCGTGCTCGCCGAGCGCGAGCAACACCCGCGCCAGCCGCAGGGCGGCGTCACCGAGGCGCAGGTCGGCGACGACCCGGAAGCGCACGGCGGCCTCACGCAGGTTCCCGGTGCGTTCCAGCGCGTCGCCCTCCCAGTAGAGCTGTTCGGTCGCCTCGTCCAACTCGTGCTGGGCCAGCAGCTCGTCACTCGTCATCGGAACCTCCGAGAATCCGCCGCAGCTCATCGCGGCCACGAGAGAGATGCGTCCGCACGGTCGACTCGCCGACCAGCAGCACCGAGGCGATCTCGGTGACCGAGTAGCCGAGCAGGTGGTGCAACGCCACCGCCTCGCGATGCCTGGGGGAGAGCTGCCGCAGTGCGGAATGCACCGCTTCCACGTCGTGCACCTGTTGCGTGAACTCGGGCACCGAGGCCAGCGGTGTCTCGAACTGCTGCTTCTGCTGCCACCGGCGCATGAGCCGTATCGCGACCTTCAGCACCCACGCCTCGGGCTTGTCGTACGAGCTGATGTCGTCCCAGCGGTGCTGTGCGATCAGCAACGCATCCTGTGCCACGTCCTCGACCACGCGGGTGTCGCCGGTCAGCGCCGTGAGCGTTCTCGTCACCACCGGCAGGCACGTGCGGAAGAACTCGGCGAAGCCCTGATCCGGCTCCGGTGTGCTCAACGGCCTTCCCCTTCAGCGTCCGCTCGTGCCCTTCACCGCCCGAAGGCGACCTTCACCGGTTACAGGCGTTGAAACGAGGAAAGGCTGAGCCCAATGCACAGATTCACCCGTTCAGCCTCATGGGCCGTGCAGTCAAACCGTGACCTCCACACACACGAATGACCCGGTAGAGCGAACCTCCCATGTGGACAGTCGCGGACGGCGACCGCCGCCTCTAAACCGGGATTCACGAAGGTGCGCGAGATTCACTCGGAACGGGAACAGTGCGCTGCGGAACGCAGCGTAAAACCGCTTTCAAGCGGACATTTTCGCGACGAAAGTTCACCAGGACGTGCGACAGACGGCCGGGATTAAGTGGCCGCCGGCAAGCGGACCTGCGTAAACGGTGGCACTTTCCAGATTCCCGCAGTGTGCCCCGTCCCTGTTGCTCACAAGGAGCGAATCCGTGAAACGACCGCTTGCCGCCGCGCTCGCCGCGCTGATGGCCGCCTCGTTCGCCGTGGTGATACCGACAGCGAACGCCGGTCCAGGTGACGGCACGCTGACCGTGAAGGTCGTCCGCGACGTCAACGGCAACGGCACGTACGAAGCCGCCGTGGAGCTGGGCGTGCAGGGTGCCTCGGTCCTCGTGACGGATCCCGCGGGCAAGACCGCGACCGGCACGACGGACGCGGGCGGCAACGTGACCGTCGGCCTCGGTCCGGTCAGCGGTGGCAAGTACCGCGTGCAGGTCAGCCCGCCGGCGGGCAGCTCGCTGGTGCCGGCCCCCGCGGGCACTGGCCTGGAGAGCAACACGATGTTCGTGGACGTGGCGGGCAAGAACGCCAGCGTCACCACGGCGTTGTGGAACCCGGCCGACTACTGCCAGGACAACCCGAAGCTGGTGACCGCGTGCCAGCGTGACATCACGACGTTCCAGGACAGCCCGTCGAGTCGCGACCTCGTGTCGTTCCCGTGGACCGCGCGCGGCACCCAGGCGGCCGACAACCTCGCGAACCAGGGCCAGATCGGCACGGTGTTCGGACTCGCGTACCGCAAGCAGGACAAGCGGATCTTCTCCGCCGCGTTCGCCAAGCGGCTCGCGAAGTACGGCCCCGAGGGCTCCGGCGCGATCTACGTGACCCCGGCGGGTGGCGGCGCGACGTCGTTGTTCACCAAGGTGGCGAACGCCGGCGCGACCGCGCACGCGATGAACAACAACTTCGACGGGCCGTTCTTCGCCGTGCCCGGCAAGCAGTCGCTCGGTGACATCGACATCTCCGACGACGGCACCGAGCTCTACGTCGTCAACATGAACGACAAGAAGCTCTACGTCTACGACGCCACGCAGCCGACCGCGGCCGCGGAGAAGGGCTCCTACGCCATCCCGGCGAGCGGCTGCACGAACGCGGGCGACTGGCGGCCGGGCGCGCTCGGCGTCAAGGACGGCACGGTCTGGGTCGGCGGCGTCTGCTCCGGTGAGGTCAGCAAGCAGCTCAACGACGTCAAGGCGGTCGTGTTCCCGTTCAAGGCGGGCGCGTTCGGCGCGGCGGCGGTCACCAAGGTGCTGAACTTCCCGCGTGGTGACGCGTTCAAGGGCGTCGACGAGCCGACGAACCTGTGGCACCCGTGGACCGACACGTGGGCCCCGAACTCGAAGCCGAACGAGCAGGCGGGCTTCGACCCCGGTTCGCGCAACATCACCTGGGCACAGCCGTTGCTGACCGACATCGGTGTGGAGAACAACGGCGACCTCGTGCTCGCCTTCCGCGACCGGTTCGGTGACCAGGTCGGCCAGCAGACGCCCGCTCCGGACGGCAGTGCCCAGGGCACCACGTGGAACGCAGTCATCGCGGGTGACCTGAACCGGGTCTGCAAGTCCGGCAACACCTTCAACTGGGAGGGCTCGGGCGGCTGCAAGAACAACCGCCCCGACGAGCCGCTCGGCGGTGGCGAACCTGACAACGTCATCGAGTACTACCCCGGTGAGTACTACGACTCGTACAACGAGAACAACGGCACCGGCAACGGCAACGTCCGGCACGCGGAGACCTCGCTCGGCGCGGTCGCGATCGTGCCCGGCGAGGACCGCATGCCCGCCAACGTGATGGACCCGATCCGGGTGCGTTCCGGTGGTACCGGCTGGTTCGACCGCGCCAACGGTCAGATGCAGACCCGCAACCGCGTGAACTCGTACCAGATCACCAGCGCCGACACCGAGGGCTGGGGCAAGGCGAACGGTCTCGCCGACCTGGAAGCCTTGTGCGACCTCGCACCGGTCCAGCTAGGCAACCGCGTTTGGTACGACACCGATGGCGACGGCACGCAGGACGGTGACGAGCCGGCGATCGCGGGCGTGAAGGTCACCGCGACGCCGTGTGCCGGTGGTGCTGCGCTGCCGGTGAAGACGACGAATGCCAAGGGCGAGTACTACTTCGGCGCTGCTGACGGCCTGAAGCCGGAGACCTGCTACAACCTGGCGTTCGACCTGAGCGGGGTGAACGCGGCGACGTTGCCGGGTGCTCCGAACAAGGCCGACCTGAAGTGGACCACCAAGGAGGCGGGCCCTGACCGGGTCATCGACTCCAATGTGGACGCTGAAGGCAAGACGCAGGTGACCACCGGCAAGGCGGGCACCGCCGATCACACGATCGACGCGGGCATCATCGCCAAGGTCACCAACTCCCTCGGTGACTTCGTCTGGGTCGACACCAACCGCAACGGCCTGCAGGACGACGGCGAGCCGGGCGTCCAGGGCGTGACGGTCGTGGTGAAGAAGGCCGACGGCACGCAGGTCGGTGACCCGAAGCAGACCGACGCGCAGGGCAAGTACCTGTTCGACAAGCTCGACGACGGCACCTACAAGGTGTGCTTCGACCTGTCGACGTTGCCCGCCCAGTACGCCGGATACGTGCTCGTCGGCAAGGACGCCGGTGACGACACGAAGGACTCCGACGCGGGTGCGGACGGCTGCACGCCGGAAACCACGCTCGGACCGCAGAAGCGTCAGGACCTGACGCTCGACGCGGGTATCGCGCCGCCGAACAACGTGCTCGGCGACTTCGTGTGGGCGGACAAGAACCGCAACGGTCTGCAGGACGGCGACGAGCCGGGCGTTCCCGGTGTGACCGTGTCGGTGAAGGACGGCACGGGTGCGCCGGTGGGTCAGCCGAAGCAGACGGACCCGCAGGGCAAGTACCTGTTCAACCAGCTGCCCAACGGCACGTACCAGGTGTGCTTCGACCTCTCGACCGCTCCGGCCGAGTACGCGGGCTACCTGCTGACGCGCCCGAACGCCGGTGACGACGGTAAGGACTCCGACGCCGATCTGACGTCGAAGTGCACGCACACCACGACGTTGGGTCCGGACAAGCGCGAGGACCTGACGCTGGACGCGGGCATCCGGCCGCCGAACAAGCTCGGCGACTACGTGTGGGTCGACACCAACAAGAACGGTCAGCAGGACGACGGCGAACCGCCGGTGCCCGGTGTGACCGTGAAGGTCGGTGACCTCACGACGGTCACGAACGAGCAGGGCAAGTACGTCTTCGACAAGCTCCCGGACGGCGAGTACACGGTCTGCTTCGACAAGACGAACCTGCCCGCGGGTGTCGCGGACTACATCCCGACGACGCCGAACGCCGGTTCCGACGACGCTCGTGACTCCGACGCGGCCGCCGACACGTGGTGTGCTCCGCCGACGAAGCTCGACGTCGACCGGCCGGAGGACCTGACGATCGACCTGGGTCTCATTCCGCCGGTCAACCGCCTCGGTGACTACGTGTGGATCGACGTCAACAAGGACGGTCTGCAGGACGCCACCGATGTTCCGGTCGAGGGCGTGACGGTGAAGCTCAACACCGGCGCGACCACGAAGACCGGTGCCGACGGCAAGTACCTGTTCGACAACCTGCAGGACGGGACCTACAAGGTCTGCTTCGATCTGGCGAACCTGCCTGCGGCGGTGAAGGACTACAAGGTCACCACGCAGAACGCCGGTGGCGACGACGCCGCCGACTCGGACGCGGGTGCGGACGGGTGCACGGCGGAAACCACGCTGGGCACTGGAAAGCGCGTCGACCTGACGCTCGACATGGGTCTGGTCTCGCCGCCGAACAAGCTCGGTGACCACGTCTGGGTCGACGCGAACCGCGACGGCGTCCAGCAGGACACCGAGACTCCGGTTCCGGGCGTGACGGTCAAGGTGGGCGACAAGACCACGACGACCAACGAGCAGGGCAAGTACTCGTTCGACGACCTGCCGGACGGCACCTACAAGGTGTGCTTCGACATCGCGAACATGCCGGCGCCGTACCAGTCCTATTTGGTCACTCGACCCGATGCGGGCGGGGACGACACGAAGGACTCCGACGCGGGTGCCGACGGTTGTACGCCGGAGACGTCGCTCGGCAGCGCCAAGCGTGAGGACCTGACGCTCGACCTGGGCATCAGGCCGCCGAACAAGCTCGGTGACACGGTTTGGCGTGATGACAACAAGAACGGTGTCCAGGATCCGAACGAGCCTGGCGTTCCTGGTGTCACCGTGAAGGTCGGCGACAAGACGACCACGACCAACGAGCAGGGCAAGTACGAGTTCCCGAACCTGCCGGACGGCAAGTACACGGTGTGCTTCGGCCCGATGCCCGACGCGGTGAAGGACTACGTGCCGACGACGCCGAACGCCGGTGGCGACGACACGAAGGACTCGGACGCCGACGTGGCCACGGGCTGTGCGCCCGAGGTCGAGCTCAACGTCGACAAGCCGGAGGATCCGACCATCGACCTGGGTCTGATCTCGCCGGTGAACCGCCTTGGCGACTACGTGTGGATCGACGTCAACAAGGACGGGTTGCAGGACGGGTCGGACGTCCCGGTCGAGGGCGTGACGGTGAAGCTGAACACCGGCGCCACCACCACGACCAACGCCGAGGGCAAGTACCTGTTCGACAACCTGACCGACGGCACCTACACGGTGTGCTTCGACATCGCGAACCTTCCGGCCGCGGTGAAGGACTACAAGGTCACGTCGCTGAACACCGGTGGCAACGACGCCGTCGACTCCGACGCCGACCCGGCCACGGGTTGTGTGGCGGCAACGACGTTGGGCGTTGGGAAGCGCGTCGACCTGACCCTGGACATGGGTCTGGTCTCGCCGCCGAACAAGCTCGGCGACACGGTCTGGCGTGACGACAACAAGAACGGCGTTCAGGACCAGGGCGAGCCCGGTGTCCCGGACGTGCCGGTCAAGTTGTCCGACGGCAAGACCACGACCACGGGTCCGGACGGCAAGTACGTCTTCAACGACCTGCCCGACGGCAAGTACACGGTGTGCTTCGGTCCGATGCCGGATGCGGTGAAGGACTTCGTGTTCACGACGCCGAACACCGGTGACGACGCTGCCGACTCGGACGCCGACCCGGCTTCCGGCTGCACCCCCGAGGTGGAGCTGGGTGTCGGCAAGCGCGAGAACCTGACCGTGGACGCCGGTGTTCACGCGCCGGCCAACGGTGTCGGTGACTTCGTGTGGATCGACGCCAACAAGAACGGTCTGCAGGACGAAGGCGAGAAGCCTGTCGCCGACGTTCCGGTGAAGCTCTTCGACGCTCAGGGCAAGGAGCTGGGCTCGAAGAAGACCGGTCCGGACGGGAAGTACTACTTCACCGACGGCCTGCCGGACGGCAGCTACAAGGTGTGCTTCGACATCAAGAACCTGCCTGCTGCGGTGGCGGACTACACGCTCACCAAGCAGAACGCCGGTGAAGATGCCAAGGACTCCGATGCCGACCCGACGACCGGCTGCACGTTGCCGGTGACCGTGGGCGTGGGCAAGCGCCGCGACTACACGATGGACGCGGGCTTGGTCGCACCGCCGAACCGCATCGGTGACCTGGTGTGGTCCGACACCAACCGGAACGGTGTGCAGGATCCGGGCGAGCCCGGTGTGCCTGGCGTGCCGGTGAAGCTGGTGGACTCCGACGGCAAGCCGGTCGGTGAACCGGTGAAGACCGATCCTCAGGGCAAGTACGAGTTCCCGAACATCCCGGACGGCACCTACAAGGTGTGCTTCGAGATGGGTGCTCTGCCCGGTGCCTACGCCGGATACCTCGCCACGAAGCCGAACGTCGGCTCCGACGACGCCAAGGACTCGGATGTTGATCCGGCTTCGGGGTGCACGCCGCCGGTGACGGTCGGCGTGGGCAAGCGCGACAACCCGACCCTGGACCTGGGTCTGGTGTCGCCGACCAACCGCGTTGGTGACTTCGTCTGGTACGACAACAACTCCAACGGGGTGCAGGACGCCGGCGAACCCGGTGTGCCGGATCTCCCGGTGTTCCTGCAGGACGGCACTGGAAAGCCCGTGGGTCAGACCAAGACCGACAAGGACGGCAAGTACCTGTTCACCGATCTGGTCGACGGTGAGTACAAGGTCTGCTTCAACGCCGATCCGCAGACGGGCCTGGTCGCCGGTCGCAAGCTGACCAAGGCGCACGTCGGTGACGACGGCAAGGACTCCGACGCCGACCCGGCGACCGGATGCACCCACGTCGTCAAGCTCGGCAAGGACAAGCGGGTGGACCTGACGCTCGATGCGGGTCTGCTGCCCAAGCCTGCGCTCGCCGCGACGGGCGCCGGGCTGTTGGGCTGGCTCGCCGCCGGTCTGGCACTGCTGCTCGGCGGTGCGTTCCTGCTCCTGATGGGACGCCGCCGCAGGGCCTGATCTAGATCATGAAGGGCTCTTTCGTCCACTTCAGGTGGACGAAAGAGCCCTTCATCGAGCTACGGAAGGAGATGCCGGAAAGCGGCAACCAGCAGCATGCGTTGCTGGTCGACGTCGAGGCCTTCGTCGACCTCCTCGTCGGGCAGGAACTCCTTGTTGTTGTACGGCCCGCGCGGGCCGAACGACTCGACCCGGATGGCGAGGTCCACCACGTCGGAGCTCAGCTCCACAGTGGACTGGTCGTCCGCGATCGGGTCGGTCTGCTGGAACAGCTCGTAGGAGAACCGCATCCCGATCGCGCCGTCGAACGTCGACTGTTCGGTGGGCAGCTGCAACGCCTTGAACACCGTCCGGTACAGCGCGGCGCCGGTCAGGTGCAGCGGGGTCATGACGACGTGCGTGACGCCGAGGTCGTGGCTGCGCACCGAGATCGCGACGGTCGGGCCGTCCGGTGCGGGCGGCATCGGCTGCGGGAACACGGGAAGCTCGGACTTGCGGTCCGCGCGCCAGGTCGTCACCAGGCGGTCGGCCGCGTCCACCAGGTCGATGTGCTTGCGCGGTGCGAGCAGGGGCGGCAGCGGTTCCTCGTCGAGCCGCACGATGAACAGGAACGCGCGGCGGCGGCTGATCTCCAGGTTGAACGCCGCGGTCCACTCCGTGGTGACCCAGTCGCGTTGCGGGGTGTTCGCCGACCACAGCAGCACGTAGTAGTCGGAGGTGGCCAGGGCTTCGTCGATGGCGCTGACGACGTTGGTGCCGGGCGCTATCTCGTTCTCGTCGAGATAGGCGTTGACGTTGCGTTCCTCCAGCTCGGCACGCAGCTGCTCGGCGTGCGGACGGTCCTTGCCCGCGAACGACAGGAACACCTTGGGGCGGGTTTCGAGCGGCACGCGTTCTCCGTTCTTCCTGAGTCTTCTGCGGAGCGGGCCCGCTTTGGTCTGAACACCCGCATCGCCGTGGAGCGACCAGCACGCCCAGTCGGCCGGATGCCGGTCGGCGACCTCTCTCAGCGCGTGCTGCAGGGCGCGGTCGCGGGGAAGTTTGGCGAGGTGGCGGTCGAACGCGTCGAGCACGAGCGCGGCGACCTCCTGCTCGGCCATCCAGCGGGCGGCGACGACCGCCGACGCACCCGCGGTGATCGCCGCGCGGACGAAGCCGACCTTCTCGTCACGGCCTCTGGGCTGGGCCATGCCGGACTCGCACGAGCCGAGCACGAGCGTGCCGCACGCGCTGAAGTCCATGTTCCCCAACGCTTCCGCAGAGACCCGCTCGGAGCCGAAGCGCAGCCACGACCGTTCGGGGTCTGCGCGGTTGTGGGTGCCGTGAGCGACGATCCGGATGCGTTGGTACTGGTGCGATTTGAGAGTGCGTTCGAGGTCCGCTGCTTCGGTGAACCTGTCGCCTTCGGTTCTCGGTGCCCGAAGTGCCGGGTCCGGGGTGAAGATCGCGGTGTCGTCGCCTCGCTGTCGCCGCGAACGTCTTTTGAGCTGTGGCAGTGCGGAGAGGCACGGCAGGTTGGACAGCGCGTGGGTCTGGCCGAGGTGGAGGTGGGTGCCAGGCACGGGAAGCCCGGCGAGTGGGATGTCCGCGAGCAGGTCGCCCGCCACGACCACGATCCTGGTGGCTTTGGGTGGGAGCGCCTTGATGACGTCTTCCAGTCCGATCAGCTCGGTCAGTTCGACGAGCAGCTTGCCGAGGATCGCCGGGTTGTACCTGGGTTTCCACGCCTTGAGCCGCCCGACGGCCTCGGTGAGCTCGCTGATGTGCACGTCGGTGGCGAGGTGCGCCACCCGGCGGCCGATGATCACGTGGTGCAGCTGGTCCGGGGTGGCGTGCATCATCCACACGACCTGGTCGCGTTCGAGGTGCCGGACTGTGTTGCTGAGCCAGCGTTTTGCCTTTGGCAAATCGGTGAACCGCGGCAGGTTCCGGCGTTCGTCGAGGATCGTGCCGCCACGGGCTGTTTCGAGTGCGACCACCAGTCCTGGCAACGCTTTCCTGCCGTCTTTCTGGATTCTGCGGACCGCGGCCAGCACCCGGCCGTCGTGCTCGTCCCGTGCGGCGCGCAGCATCCGGAGCTTCGTGCCCGGGGTGTCCTGCTGGTCGGCGATCTGCTCTTCCGCGCGGTGGGAGTCGTCCCAGTGCTGTACGGCCTTGTCCTCGTCGCCGGCGTCGGCGTAGGTGTCGCCGAGTTTGCGCAATGCCAACGCGTTTAGCTCGGCGTGGGCGGAACGGTTGACGGCTTCCTGGAAGTGGTGGATTGCGTCGTCGAGCTTTCCCTTGGCGTAGGCGAGTTCTGCGGCAGTCAGGTGCCACAGGGCGCTGCTTCCCTCGCCCAGCAGACCTTGCGCCCTGAGCAGTTCGTCGTCCGCGATGAGGCGGCGGACGTGGTGGAGGCGGCGTTCCGGGTCGAGAGTTTGGGTGGCGTCGGGCAGCTTCGAGAGCACCTCGGGGCCGGCGGCGGCCACCAGCAACGGGAAGAGCCTGCGGGCCGCGCCTGGTTGCCTCGTCATGACCAGCAGGACGGTCAGCTCGTAGAGGACGGCGAACCTCAGCGCCGGTTCGATCTCGAAGCTCGTGACGCAGCGGGTCATCAACGCCAGCGCGTGCTCGTAGCGGAGTTCACGTCTGAGCCTCGTCGAGTGCTGGAGGAACTCGGCCGGGGTTCTCGGCTTGAGGTCGTCGAGCTTGGACACGTGGGCGTTGCGACGCACGTCGAGCAGCAGCCGGTCGTTGCCGATGTGCTCCAGGTACTCGGTGCGGCCGGCACGGTGGAAGTGGCGTTCGGCGGCGTCCAGTTCGCTTTCCGCGGTGGGGAAGTCGTTGCGGGCCGCCGCTGCCAGCGCGGCTGTTCTCGCGAGCATGGCCTGCTGCAGTTCGGTGAGCTCCAGTTTCCTGAGGTCCCTGACGTCTCTGGAGGCCTGGGCGTGATCCGTTGCGGCGCTGTAGATCTGGGCGCGGAGGACCTTCAGCGCGGTGTCCGGCTTCCTGGCGAGGTACTCGTTGCAGCGCTGGGCGGCTTTGGCCAGTGCGCCCATGTTGAGCAGACTGGCGCAGTGGTCGTGCCCGACGATCAGGCTGATCTTCGCGGCCTGCTGGTAGGCGAGGTCGACGCCGTGCACGTCGCCGCGGCGTGCGGCGGCCTGTGCGTTCAGGATCGCGTTCGCGAGGGGCGTGCCCGGCTCGAGTCGCATCAGTCCCCGCAGCCGTTCGCGTCGTCGTTCTCCGGGCAGATCAGCACGATCCGCGCGGCCGGGCTCCTGGGACTCGCGGGGCTGGTCGTGTTCGTCGTCGACGGCTGCAGCGTGATCACGATGTGGAGGCCGGTGGACGTGCCGGTCCTGGGTCCCGTGTCGACGCGCAACCACTCGGCGTTGCGGTGCACCTGGACATCGGCGGGGACGGTTTGCGAGTTCTCCTTGGTGACTTCGCGAACCGTGACGGTGATGTCCTGCTGCAGTGCGTCGGCGGCGAGCGGACCGTCCTTTGTGGGCAGTGTCGCAGCGAAGCTCTCGTTGACGTAGAAGACGGTGTTGGGGGAGTTGAGGAGCTCGCCCATCTCCTGCTTCTGGGTGTTGACGCGGTGCAGTGGCGACCTGTCGACGTGGATCGCCTTGCCGTCGGTGATGCGCATGGTGGCGGCCGGGTCGCCGTTGAGGGCTTCGAGGACCCTGGTGGACCACTGGTGTCCTGACGGGGCGAGGAAGATGTCCTGCTTGCCGATCATGGCGCCGACGTCGCCGAACCGGACGGCGTTGAGGAGTCCGTCGGTCTCGCCGGGTTTGGCCAGGACGTCGGCGATGTCGCGCAGCATGGCCGCGCCTTCGGTCGCGCCGTTGTGGCCCAGCAGGGGATCGCCGGTGGGGACGGTGATCCTGTTCTCGTCCAGGTAGAGCGGTGCCCGGTGCCCGTCCGGGGTGTGGACCTCGTATTTCGAGCCGGTCGGCTGGGTGTCGCTGAATGCCGCTGTGGGTGGGCCGTCTGTGTGCTTGGTCAGCGTCATGAACTCGCCGGAGGGCGGGCCGCGCGGACCGAGGTTGCCGAGCACGTGGGTCGTGACGCCCTGCTCGTTCGGCACGCCGGCGCGGACCGTGAAGCCTTCTGCCGGGCCGTCCGCGGTGACGGTGAGCCACGGGTCGTCCTTGCCTCCGACACGGTGCTTCAGCTGGCCGTTGACGTTCTGGCTGTAGAAGACGTCGTCGAGGTTCTTGCCGCGCTGGATCGACTGCAGCGCTTTGGTCATCCGGTGGACCGCTCCCTTGGCCCAGCTGAGCGAGGTTCTCGATCCGATCTTCTCCGCGACGAGGGTGCCGAAGTGGTTGCCCTGGTAGTCGATCCGGTAGTCGATCCTCTGGTTCTCCGCTTTGAGGGAGGTGGCGAGCTGGCGCACCTGGGTCGTCGGTTGCATGACCTTCAGCTCGCCCAACGGGATTACGTCGCGGCCGGTGGCGGTGGTGCGGACCTCGGCGGTTCCGTTGGTGTTGCTGAGGGCGCGTTCGGTGCGGTCGACGATCTTGCGCTCGCGTTGCGGGGTCAGCTCGACCGTGACGTCGGTGATCTTGTCGCTGGTCGAGCTCGTGTCCTTCGGGCCGGCTCTTTTGAGTGGTGTGGGCAGGTCGGGGTTGAAGCCCGTGCCGACGCGGGCGATCCCGTCGCCGAGCGAGACGCCGCCGCGGACGCGGTTGAAGCCGCAGTTCTTGAAGGCGCTGGACGGTTTGGTGAGCACCGACTCCCGCTCCGCCGACGGAGGCTCGACCGGGCGGATGTCGCTGCGTTCCTTGAGGTCGTCGCGGCTCTGGAACCAGCTCGCGAACTTCAGGTCGTTGCGCGGTTCGACCTCGGGCAGTTTCTTCTTCTTGCTGTTCAACCATTCCAGCGCGCCACTCCAGCGCATGATCTGGTCGAGCCTCGCGTACTGGGCCTCGTAGTCGGCGACCGCCCGGTAGTGCTCGTCCCACCACTGCAGGCCGCGGCCGAACCCGTAGGACGGCTCCACCTCACCGGTTTCGCCGTCCGACCGGGAGAACAGCCGCGTGGACTGGGCGCCCATCAGGGCCTTGTCGTCGGTGAAGGAGAAGGCCTTGTCGTTCTGCCCGAACCAGAGCCTTCCGCTTTCGGCGCTCGGCGTGGTGGCGCAGTGGCCTGGTGGGGTTTCCGCCTTGCTGTCCGGCACGAACCCGCTGATCGTGGGCACGCCGTCGCCGACGCCGTCGACCCACTGCTTCGCGATCAGGTCGGTGTAGAAGAGGGTCATGCCGACTTCGGTGCCGGCGATGCCGCCCTCGTAGCGAGCCTCGTTGTAGAGCGGGTGGCCCTGCAGGACGTTCAGCATCGACCACAGATCGGTGCGGTCGGTGGGCAGGCCTGCCGCTTCCAGCTCGTCCGGGGTCACCCACTCGAACACGCCCGCCTGGATCAGCATCGGATCGATCTCTCCGGCGAGGAGCTCGTCGACGGTCAGCGGGTCGACGTTCTTCAGCACCGCTCTGACGTCTTGCTCGGTCGGCGTCTCGTCCGGCGGGTCGAGCGAGAACGCCGGCTGTTCGTCCTTGCTGTAGGCGCGTTGCAGCACCGAGACGTCTTCCGCGGTGATGTCCGGGCCTGGCCAGTTCCAGCCGCCCGCCCAGACCTCGTCGTCGCGAATCTCCAGTGTGGACAGGTGTTTCGCCGTGGCGAGGAATTTGTCGAGCTCGTCCTGGGTGGTGATTTTGCTGCTCATGTAACCGTTCTGAGCGCGGAAGTCGTTGGCGCCCTTCGCGTCTTCGTCGGTGATGTCGACCGTCTGGCCGTTGACCTCGTACCGGTGGATCTGCACTCGTTCTGGGTCGTTGCCCGTGTCGGTGCGGTGCTGGTCCAGCAGGAGGCCGGCGGTTGTTCTGTCGTCTTCTGGAACGAGAAGGTGCAGCGTGTCGCCGTTCGGGAGCGCCCGGCCCGGCCCGGTCGACTGCCGGGCGAGGTCCGCGAACCCCTTGTCCCTGATGGGAAACGCGTCGTAGAGGGCATCGCGCAACCGTGCGGTGTCCATCCCGAGGTGCGAGGCGAGCCCGATGCGCGCCCAGTCCCTGATCTGGTCGGCCCGCTCGACGGCGTCCTCGCTCAGCGCGTTCGCCGCAGCCGCGAAGCTGATGGTCGTGCCTGGCTGTCCTTGTGCGTCAGCCTCATCAGGCAGAAGCACAACCACGATGCCCGCAGCCGCAACAAGCACGACGGCGGCCAACGCGATGAGAAGCGTTCGTTGGCGCATGGACGTTCCTCCGTGCGTCGCAGATTAACGATCCAGACGGCCGCCAGATCGTTTGTCAACTTTCTGTCCACGAACTGCCCAAACGATCTTGTCGGTGCCCGCCGCCACACTGGAACCCACCACCCGAACCGAGGAGGATCCCGTGTGCTGGGACTGCGACCACCCCGCAAGCCGCATGGACGAACACCTGGCGGTCTTGCAGCGCTGCATCGACGCCCGAGGCTGGGCAGTGCAGGCGATCGAACGAGACCGAGCCCACCCGCCCTGGGCCTACACCGTCGGCCTGACCCTGCGCGGCCTGCCCGAGCTCGTGGTGACCGGCATGCCCCTGCTGGAAGCCGGCCGCCTGCTGGACGACACGGCCGAACACCTGGCCCACACCTGCGTACCTTCGCCCGGTCAACGCTTCTGCCTGCCCGGCGGACCGTTGCTGGAGGTGGTGAAGGTGGAACGGCCGTGGGCCCACCTGCTGGTGTCCGCGCGGTTGTTCGGTGAGGGCATTCAGGCTCTGCAGCTCGTGCACGCCGATGATGCGGGGCGCTGGCCTTGGGAGCGCGACTTCGACGGGGTGCGGGGTGGGCAGCCCGTGTTGGGGGTGAGAGCGAGCCCGCCGAGCGGCTGAGGCTCGGTGGGCTGGCTGGTGTTCGCTGGTTCGTGGGCGGCTGGTGGCGGGACCTCGGCATGCTGAGGTGAACGCTCGGCAGGACGCCTCGCGGCACTGGTCCGCAGAGCACACGTGGACGGCACCGCAGTGCGCCCCGATCGACTGGCATGCCGGCTACGGCTGGCGCCCGTTGTGCCGCCGTCTGGCTGTGAATTCGCGCAGCAACGTTTCGGGCTACGCCACTAGCCGACTGACCGCGTGATCCGTTCCCCGAGCCCGCGCAGGTGCTCCACCAACGCCGGCGGCTCGTGCACGGTGAACTCGCACCCGAGCAAGGTGAGCCGGAACGCCAGGTACTCGATGGTGTCCTCGGTGCTGTGCCAGGAACACGACCCGGCGTCGACGGCCTCCAGGTCCCCGGCGAAGTCCGCCAGCCGAGCCCGCGCCACCTCCACCGGCAGCTGCAACGTGGCCCGAGCCCGGTAGGTGGGCGCCGAGTCGTACATCTTCTGCTTCACGTACTCCGCCGCATCCCCGCCCGGCGGTACCCGAGGCGCGAACCGGGCACCTGTGGCGAGCGCGTCCGAGATCCGGTCCAGCCGGAAGATCCGCCAGTCGTTCCGCTCAAGATCGAACGCGAGGAGGTACCAGCGCCGGCCCAGCGCGACCAACTGAACAGGCTCGACGTGCCGCCGCGAGACCGCGGCCTCGTTCGTCACGTAGGCGAACCGCACCCGCTCGCACCCGACAGCCGCCCCGGCGATCACGGTGAGCTGAACCGGGTCGACCAGCGTGGCGAACGAGTCGGCGGAAGACGACGTCGCCCCGGTCAGCGACGACACCCGCCGAGCCAGCCGAGGCGGCAACACCTGCTGCAGCTTCGCCAACGCCCGCAAGGAGGCCTCGGCGATGCCCGCGACCGGCTGCCGGGCCGCGGTGCGCAAGCCGACCGCGATGGCCACGGCCTCCTCGTCGTCGAGCAGCAGTGGCGGCATCGCCTTGCCCGCGACCAGCCGGTACCCGCCGAGCACGCCCATCGTGGCCTCGACGGGATACCCGAGGTCGCGCAGCCTGTCGATGTCACGGCGCACCGTTCGTGGCGTCACTTCGAGCCGGGCCGCCAGTTCGCTGCCGGGCCACTCACGCGGGGTCTGCAGCAAGGACAGCAAGCGCAACAACCGGGCCGCATCGCTCATGCTGAAAACCTAGTCCAGAACTAGGACCGAAATCGTCCTATATGCGAAATACGGTGGTCCCAACGAACCGAACGAGGGGAACCGGGATGAACGTCGTGCCCGAGGGCTACCACACCGTCACACCGTGGCTGATCACCAACGGCCACACAGCCGAGCTGATCGACTTCATCATCGAGGTCTTCGACGCCACCGAGATCGGCCGCGTCGGCGAACCGCCGGAGATCGGGCACGCCGAGGTACGCATCGGCGACTCGGTGGTCATGCTCTTCGACAAGCCGAACTGGCCGAAGACCCCGGGCTTCCTCCGCCTCTACGTCGCGGACGACGCCGAGATCCACCGCAGGGCCACCGCACGCGGCGCCAAGACCATCACCGAGCCCACCGAGCTCTTCTGGGGCGACCGGGTCAGCCGGTTCGAGGACCCGTTCGGCAACCTGTGGTGGATCCACCAGCGCGTGGCCGAGCCGACCGACGAGGAGCTGAACGCCAGGATGGAAGACCCGGCGTTCGCCAAGGCCATGGACTACGTGACGAGCACGGACTTCACGCCGGCCCGGTGACCCGCTCGCGCTCGGCAGCGGTCAGCGTGGGCTCCGGCGACACCTCGCGCCGGGGTCCGCGCATGGTCGCCCACACCACCTTGGGGCTGACCAGGTTCGCCATCGGCGCGGACAGCGTGAACGCGTCCAGGAACGCCCGAGTCACCGCGGCCTCCGTGGTCGCCGTGCGCACCAAACGGTCCACATAGCGCTGCAGCACCCGCCCGGTCAGCGGCAACGGCTTCCCGACCGCGTCCGGATAGAGGATGTCCTGGTTGGTGGCCATCGCCCAGGCACCGTCCACGACCTTGCCGATGCTGCGCTGAATCCGCCCAACGGGCAGCCCGGCCGCAAGTCCCGCGTCCAACGCCACCGCGCTCTGCGCCGCGATCGACATCCCGTGCCCGTAAACAGGGTTGTAGGTGGCGACCGAGTCACCCAGCGCCAGCAACCCAGCAGGCCACGACTTCATGCGCTCGAAGAACATCCGCCGGTTCGCGGTGCTGTGCGACCCGTACACGGGCGTCAACGGCTCGGCCGAAGCGATCAGCTCACCCACGACGGGATTGCGCACCGACCGGGCAAAGGCGACGAACTCGGACTCGTCGGTGGAAGGCTCCCCACCGCGAGTACCGGACAGCGTCACCAGCCACCGACCGTCCTCGATGGGCAGCAGGGTCGCCGTGCACCCTGGATGCGGATCCCGCGGATTGGCCTGCACGTTGACGATCGGGAAATCCGAAGCAGCAGACTCGGGGGCACGGAAGATCCGCGTGGCATAAGCAAGTCCGGAATCGACGCTCTCGGAGTGCACCGAGGGCAGCCCGAAGTCGGCCAACCACGAAGGCAACCGAGAGCCCCGCCCGGTCGCGTCGATGACGAGATCGCCCTCCAGCGAGATCTGCTCGCGCGAGATCCGGTCCTCGACCAGAACCCCGGTGACAGCGGCACGATCACCGAGCAACGACACCGGCTCGGTCCCGGTCAGCACCGAGATCTTGTTGTCCCGCAACGCTTGTGAACGAACGACCCAGTCCAGCAGTCCACGACTGCACGAGACGATGAACTGCATCTCGGGGAACCGCGGCACCCAACCCTGAGCGCTCAGCGACACCAGGTCGTTCGGCACCCCGATCCGATGCGCGCCCGCTGCCACCAGGGCGTCCATCGTCCCCGGCAGCAACGACTCGATCGCCCGTGCGCCACCGGACATCAGCAGGTGCGCGTGCCGCGCCTGCGGCACGCCGGAACGCGGCTCGGGCCCGTCCGGCAGCTTGTCCCGCTCCACCACGGTGACCTCGTCGAAGTGTCTGACGAGGACGGACGCCGCGAGCATGCCCGCGAGCCCTCCGCCGAGAACAACGGCGTGTGTGGGTGCCATCTACTCTTTTCCCCCTGCTGCTTGCACGCGCACGGTGTCGGCGATGGCGGCGTCGACGATCGGCGAGTGCTGGAACGCGCGCGAGATCCGCACCCACCTGTCGTGCTCGGTGGCGAGGTCGGTGCCGTCGACGATCTCCGAGATGGGCCGGCGCTTGGCCGGCTGGCGTCGGCCGGACGAACCGGCGGCCCGCAGCTGAGCGGCCTCCACGACGGCGGCGACCTCGTCCTTGGACAGCGAAGCCTGGTGCGCGAGAGAAGTCGCGGTCTCACCGACGGACAGGTCGAAGTACGGCGTGAGCGCCCAGCGCCAGTCGTTGAGCTCGATGATCTGCCGGCGGACCCGGTGGTGCGGGTTGAGGAACTTGCCCGGCGCCACCAGCACGATGCCGGGGTTCACGTGCACCAGTGCGCGGTGCAGCGGCCGCAACGCGAAGTACGTCCGCCAGCGCCGCAGCCACAACGAGGGCGACGGGCGGCGCGGGCCGAAGACCGGCAGCGCCATCGCGATCACCAGCGGGAAGATCGACAGGGACGCCATCAGCGGTGCGGTCAGGCTCAGCACGTCGAAGCTGCGCTCACCGAACCAGTCCATCAGCAGCACGAAGAGCTTGATGACGGCGAACGCCACGGGGAACAGTCCGGCGGCGCAGTACCAGCGCAGGCCGCGGGCGAGCCACGGCCGCGCGGAGATCGCCTCGTCCCGCGCGCCCTGCCAGCAGTGGTAGGCCTGACCACCACAGCCGATGCCGGTCGCCACGAGGTAGATGAACAGGAAGACCGCCACCGTGGGCTGGGTGGCGTAGAACGTGTCGAAGTCGACCTGGCGCTCTTCCTCGACCTCGGACTTGAAGAACAGCACGATCATCGCCGCGACGATCGAGCCGTAGCTCACGAGGATGAGCCGAACCCGTTGCCACGCCTGGGCTGCCGGGTAGCGCCAGTACAGCACCAACGCGAAGGCGGCACCGGCGAAGCACACCACGAGGGCGTAGACGAGCAGCGCGGCGAAGTTCGGCACGCCGCTGACCCAGTTGATCCACGTGATGTTCGCGGGCGCGGCGAAGAGAACCGCGAACGCCGAGAAGAACACGGTCGAGATCAACGCCACGACCCGCGGGCTGCCCCAGCTCGACCGCAGCGCACGGATCTTGTACGCGAGGAGGAGCAGGCCGACGATGCCGCACGAGAGGTAGATCAGGTTAAAGATCGCCACGACGCACCCAGCGAGATCTTCCTTCGAGAGACTCGGCGACCCGCCGCACGTGCGGCGCCGCCTCCGTGGCGGCAGTGTCGGCCCACACGCGGTGTTCCGTCAAACGCTCCAGCAGGTGGTCGGCGAGGTTCTCGGCCTCGCGCTCCTCGTCCTCGGTCAGCGTCGTCCGGCCGGCGATGATCTGCGCCATCCGCGGCAGCAGGTGCGGCGCCAGCTTGCGCATGCCCTCGCTGCGGCTCAGCGCCACGGGCTGGTGCTCCAGCAACACGTGCGCGAACTCGTGCAGCAGCACGTGCAGGCGGTGGTACCAGGACGGGGAGTCCGCGCAGATGACGAGATACGTGCCGTTCTCGAGCAACGCGGTCGCACCGCTCAGGCAGACCGCGTTCGTGATGGCGGCGAAGCGGACGTCGACGGGACGCCCCAGCCGTTCGCTCATCAGCTCGCAGACCTGGCGGCTCGCGTCCCGATGCGTGGCGTCGGGCGGCAGGTCGAGGTCACGGGCGACCTCGTCGACCAGCTTGCGCAGTTTCCTGCGGTTCACCCGTCGCCTCCTCTCGGTGTCTTCTGCCGCGGTCCAGACAGCGATCTTCACGCCATCTGGTCCGGAGGTGTTCGGCGGCCCTTCATCGGGAACGTCCAGCCCTCACCGACCTCCAGCGCCTGCCGGAACCCTTCTACCGCAGCAGCCCTGGCCTGCGGGGAGAGTTGGCCCGTACGTTCGGCCAGACGGGTGACGAACTCGACCACGCCGAGCTCGCGCAGGGCCAGGAAGTCGGTCAGCTCCGAGTCGACCCGTGCCGCGAGGTCGTCGTCGAAGAAGTACGCGGGGTCGGCGCCGAAGTGGTCGGCCAGCCCGAGGATGTGCTTGAGCCGCGGGTTGTCGCTGGTGTTGCTCAGCAGTTCGCGGATGTAGCTGGCGGAGATGCTGCCGAACTGCCCGGACGAGCTGATCGCGGCGGCGACCTCCTCCGGCGACCACGGCCCGCGGTCCGGCGGGTGCACGGCCTCGAAGAGCGTGCTCAGCGCGTTGTCCCGCCACCCGGCCTGCTCACCGGGGTGCAGCTCGGCGCGGCCACCCAGGAACACGGCGGGGTGCACGCCTAAAGCGCCGGCGAGGTCGACGATGGCCTGGCAGGTCGGGTTGTCCTTGACGCCGAGCCGCAGCTGCGAGATGTAGCCGTGCCCGATGTCGCCACCCCGTGCCTTGACCGCGGCGGCAAGCGCTACGTTGGTCACCTTGCCTCGGCCGTTGGGCGGGTTGTTGCACAACTCGTTGAGCACCTCGGCGAACGGCCTCACGCCACACCTCCGCTGGAGCGACCCCTGGCCAGCGATCATTCCACTGTTGTGGAACCCGCGGATCATATGGCATCACAGGGGTTGAATCCACCAGACCGTAGTCCTATGATCACACTCCGCCGCTTGCACTGCTGTGTCGAGTTTGATCCGAACGACGTCACTTCAGTTGAAAGGGGCAGCTCGGGCCAGTCAGAGCTGAAGTCTGGGGGGACTCATGACGACTGCGCGGATGGGGCTTCAGGTGAACCATGATGCTCTTCGCCTGCACGACGAGAGCGCTCCCTCACGCTGTGGTTCGTGCGCGCAACCGGTCGGCGCGTGGGCCACGGACCGCCTGACCGGCCTGCTGGGCCGCTGGGGCTGGGACGACCAGGCACCCGCGGTGTACCGCCGCGCCCAGCGCCGGTGGGAACAGGTCGCGCTGCTCATGATCGACCTCGACCGCTTCAAGAAGATCAACGACGAATACGGTCACCCCGCCGGCGACGTCGTGCTGACCGACGTGTCCAAAGTGCTCGTGACCCACACACGCTCGTCCGACCTCGTCTGCCGGTACGGCGGCGATGAGTTCCTCGTGCTGCTGCCCCGAACCACAGCAGGAGAAGCGGCCGTCGTAGCCGAACGCATGCTGCGCGGCATCCGGTCGTTGCAAACCGAGGTCACCACGAACGACGGCTACGGCCTCACCCTCTACGACCAGACCGCGTCCATCGGCGTCGCCTCCCACGTCCCGGGCACCGAGAACACGCTGATCGACCTGGTCCGCGACACCGACGCGGCCCTGCAACGGGCGAAGCGCAACGGCCGCGCCCGCGTCCGGGTGCACGACCCGAGCGCCTTCGCGGCGGAGCGGAAGACCGACACCTCGGCGCTGCACCACCTGATCACGTTGCAGGACCTCATGAGCCACGAGCAGCTGCCGCACGTCCTGGTCGCGTTGTCCGAGGGTGCCAAGGCGCTCGAAGAGCTGGTCTCCACGTTGGGCCCGAAGGTGCACCGGACCTTGGAACGGTTGCAGGAGAACGGGTTCGTGCTTCGGCGTGCAGCCCGCTACGAGCTCACCGCTGCTGCTCGCGAGTGGATCACGGACGTGCTGCCCGCGGTCGCGGCCTGGACGAACCGCCACCACGGCCTGGTCCACTAGTCACCCGATCGCTCTGTATCAGGAGCGACCCCGCCTTCCTCACACTGATGTTGCGGCATCACAGGGGGAGGCGACCGTGAGCGTGCGGATCGTGCTGGACGGGCCGAGCCCGGACATGGGCAGACGGATGCGCCGAGCCGTGGCCGTCGCAGCCGCGGTGCCGTTGATCCTCGTCGGCGTGGTGGGCCTGATCGGACTCGTCTACCTGGTCGCGATGCAGGTGACCGACTCCGTCGACTCCTCGGACCGGACCAAGGTCGCCCTCTACACGGCTTGGTGCGTGGTCGCCGCGTTCGCGGGACTCTTGATCGGACTCCAGCTGCTGCGCGGACGGCGCCAGCTCGTGTTGTTCTTGCGGCGCTTCGGTTACGCCGACGCGACGCGAGCGCTGAGCTTTGCCGCCACGAACGCGATCGGTGGCTCGTGGCGGCTGGTGACGCTCGACGACGACATGGTGAAGGGCGTCGGCGGGTCGGCCGCGCCGCGCAAGGCTTCGGGTGCGGGCACATTCGTGCTGCTTGCCGCGGTCGGTGTGTTCGTGTGGTGGTTCTACCAGTTCGGTGCGGACATCGTGATCAACGACTTCGTCAGCAGCGCAACGGTTTCGGGCGGTAGCGGCGGTGACGGCCTGGACGGCATCGGCAAGGCGCTCGGGGCCGCGTTCGCCCTCGGGATCATCATCTTCATCCTGATGTGGTTGCTGATCGCACTGGTCGGAGTTTCCGTGCCACTGCTGCTCTTCAGCTACTTCAAGGCGCGCCGGGCCGAACGGGCGCTGACCGCGCGCATCCGGTCGCAGCGCGAGGTCCCCACCAGGGTGGCCAAGATGGCCAAGAACAGCAGCAAGATCCTGTCGCCGCGCCTCACCGTCGTCACCGTGGCGCACGACTCGTGGCAGCAGGCCGTGATCGCCTTCGCGCACGCTTCCGGTGTGGTGATCATCGATGTGTCGATCCCGTCCGAGAACTTGAGCTGGGAGATCAACACCCTGCTGCCGACCCTGGGGCACAGGTGCGTGCTGGTCGGCCGGTTGGACGTGCTGACCAGGACGTTGCCCGACGGGCGGACGGTGGTGGACGGTCAGCTCGCGCGTGACATCGGCGGCCACGAGATCCTCGCTTACCGGCCGGATCCGCGAGGGCTGCGGCGGTTTGCCAAAGCGTTGCGCGGAACCATCGAATCCCGGGTCCGGTCCAGGTAGCTTCGCGCAGTGCGAAGTGACGTGCTCCTGGTCGGCGACGGCGGTTTCGCAGACCTCCCGGCGGCCCTGAGGTCGGCCCGGCCCGGCGACGTGATCGAGCTGGCACCCGGCCACCACGACGGCGAAGTGGTCGTCGACAAGCCGGTCGAGCTGCGGCCGCAACAGGGACCCGGCACCGTCACTCTCTCCTCCAGTACGGGGAACACGCTGATGCTGCTGGCCGACGCGACCGTGCGTGAGCTGGTCATCATCGGCAACGCGTGGGGTGCGGCGGCCGTCGAGGTCACCGGACCGATCGCGCCGAAGCTCGTCGAGTGCGAGGTGCGCGCGCCTTCGCACATCGGGATCCGTGTGCGCGCGAATGCCAAGCCCGAGGTGCTGGACTGCCGGATCGGGCCCGCGCTGCACGGGTTGCGCGTCGAGTCGGCGGGCGGGGAGTACTGGGGCTGCGTGTTCACCGACACCGGGCTGGACTCGATCACAGCTGCGGTCGGTTCCGACTTCACGGTTGCCGACTGCCGGTTCACCAGGCAGGGCGGGCACGCGGTCGTCGCCCAGCGCGGTGCCGTGATCATGTTGCACAAGAACGACTTCGAGGGCGGTCCGGTCGCGGCGATCAAGGTGAGTGGTGGCCGGGCCGAGGTCTGGGAGTCCACTGTGCACGGAGGTGCGGGGCCGGCGTTCGAGATCGAGCACGGTGTGCTGCGCGCGGACCGCACCAGGGTTGAAAGCGTTGGGGGCGAAGGGGTTCTCATCAGCGGCGGCCAGGTGCTGTTCGCGGCGACCAGGTTCACCGGGACGCACGGACCCGCGGTGTGGATGATGGCGGGCCGGGCTCGGTTCGACGAGTGCGAGGCGATCGACTCCGACCGCGACGGGTTCCTCGTGGTCGGCGGGCAGGCGGAGTTCGTCCGGTGCGTCGCGCACAACAACGCCGGGCAGGGATTCTCGTTGCTGCAGCGGGTTTCGCTCACCGACTGCAGTTCGTTCGGCAACGGCAGTCCGGACGAGGTGGGGCAGACCGGCCTGTTTCCCCGCACCAGCACGGGCGCGGGGGTGCGCAGGGTCGGCCCGAACGGCTACAGAACGATCAGCGAAGCCGTGGAGGCAGCCGAAGCCGGCGACGTCATCGAGATCGAACCGGGTGAGTACCGCGAGGGGGTCGGGTCCAACAAGGCACTGGACCTCAGGGCGGTGGGGGAGCCGGTCCGGGTGATCTGCGAGAACGACTTCGTGCTCAGCCTCGGCGGTGACGTGACCGCCGCCGGCATCGCCTTCACCGGCGCGGTCTGGCTGACCAACGGCATCACCGCGGTGTTCGAGAACTGCGAGTTCGGCGGTCCCACGGTGTCCAGCGGGCGCGGTGGTGCCGTCACGTTCCAGAACTGCCACCTGCGCGCCGAGCTGACCGTGGCCGGCAAGCTCACCATGAGCGGCTGCACCATGAGCGAGTCCACCGGGCTGCGGGTGATGCACGAGGAGTGCGTCGCAGACATAAGCGACTGCACGTTCGACGGCATCACGGACTCGGCGTTCTTCCTCTCCGACGGCCGCACGACGATCACGGACGTGACGGTGCGCGGTGCCACGAGCGGACTCCACCTCTACAACGGCACGCTCACCGCCACCGGCCTCACGATCACGGACACCGTCAGGCACGGCATCGAGATCTACGGCGGCATGGGCGACTTCAGCGGTGCCGTGATCACCGGCTCCGGGCGCGAGGGCGTGCTGCTCCAGGGCGGCGTGACGACGTTCGAGCAGTGTCAGGCCGTGGGCGGCGCGGAGGCGGGCTTCCAGATCGTCTTCGGCACCACCACGCTCACGCGGTGCGTCGCCAAGGACAACCAGCGCGAAGGCTTCCGCCAGAACGACAAGGCGAACGCGACGATCGTGGACTGCGACTCCACCGGCAACGGCAGCCCGGACACCTACCTCTGACTCAGGACGGTCAGCCGTTCCTCGATCTGCTCGGCGGTGGAGTGGCCGCGGGCGAGCGCGTACGCCTCGTTGCCGCGCACGGCGATCAACGTCGGGAACCCGTTCACGCCCAGCCGGGCCGCACGCGCGAAGTCCGCGTCCGCCTCGCCGGTCTTGAACGCCGACACGACGGCATCGGAGTCGAGGCCGCAGGCGTTGGCGATCGTCCGGTAGGTCTTGACGTCCGACAGGCTCAGACCGTCGTGGAAGAACGCCTCCTGCATCGCGACCGCCAGGTCGACCGCGCGGTCCGGCGCGGCCTGGCGCAGCGCCATCAGCCCGCGGGCGGCGGCCTCGGAGTCCATGACGAACGACCCCTCGTCGAGCAGGTCGTCGAAGGCCTGGCCGAACCGGGCACCGGTCCGTTCGGTGATCTGGGCGTTCGCGCCCCTGATGAAGCCGAACTCACGGATCGGCACCCGGCGCTGGCCGGTGAACAGGCCGCCCGAGATCACCTCGACCGGCAGTTCGGGGTGGCGCGCGGTGACGGCCCGCAGCGTTCCGGAGAACGCGTGCGACCAGCCGCAATAGGCGTCGAAGACGTAGACGAGCTGCACAACCTGTTCCAATCGATCCGGGGCGCCAGATATTTCCGCCGGGTCAGTGGCTGAAGATCGTGACGGCCTGCTGGGCCAGCCACCGCTCGGCGTCGTCCCAGGACCAGCCGCACTCCTTGACCAGGGTCCGCCAGGCGCCGAAGCCGAAGCAGAACCACAGCACGTCCGTCGCCTTCTCGACGTCCATTGTGATCAGTCTCTTGTCGACGAGGTGCTCCGCGACGTCCCTGAGCGCCTGCCGGTAGGCGGTCGTGCTCTGCTCCCACAGCGCCGCGCCGTCCTCGTGCACCGGGAACGCCGCGAACAGCGCGTCGACGACCTGCTGCTCACCCTCGTTGCCCAGCCGGGTTCCCTTCGCCAGCAACGTGAGCGCCGTCGCCAGCCCGTCGGTCTTCCGGATGGCCTCCGTGGTCGTTCTGGAGTCGCTGCGCGCGATCGACTCGTTGACGACCTTGTGCAGGATCTCCGACTTGCTGCCCGCGCTGGAGTACACGGTCTGCGGCGCGACCCCGGCCCGCTTGGCGATGTCCGCGACCGTCACGCGCGCATACCCGTTGGCGGAGAACAACTCCGCGGCCGCGCGCAGGATGTCCCGCCGGGTGTCGGCGGCGTCCTGCGCGCGGCGCGGTGAGTGGTACGGCCTCGTCATCGACCAGCTTCCAGCACGGCAGCCACCTCGTTCGCGTCCGGCATCTCCGCGATCTCCTTGGCGATCGTGGTGACGTTGTCCTGAATGCTCGCATCCTCCAACACGGTCTTGACCGCCGCCACCAACGCTTCGGGCGTCTGGCTCTCCGGCCCGAGCGCGACGCCGGCCCTCGCCGCGGCCACCCGCTCGGCCTGGAAGAACTGGTCAGCGCCCTGCGGCAGCACCACCAGCGGCACACCCTTCTGCAACGCCGCCGAAGTCGTGCCCGCGCCGCCGTGGGTCACGACGACGTCCACGCCGTCGAGCAGGTCTTCCATCGGGGTGAAGCCGACGAACGTGACTCCGTCCACCCCGAAGTCCTCGGGCTTGGCCGCGAGTCCCAGCGTCACCACGACGTCGACGTCCAGAGTGGAGAGTTCCCGCAGCAACGGGCCGAGCTTCTGCGGGTCGCTGAACCACGTGCCGAACGTCACCAGCACCCGTGGCTCGTTCGTCGCCGGCAGCTTGGTTTCGGCCGCCTCGGGCTCCCGGAACGCCTCAGGTCGCAACGGCAACCAGCCCTGCGGCTGCTGCCAGCCGTCCGCCCGCATCGACGCGGGCCAGGTGTCCAGCAACCAGCGGCGCTCCGACCACGGCAGGTCCCGCGCCTCGTGGCGGGTGCGGGCCATGGCGTCCATGGCCTCGGTGAACACCGGCGGCAACGGCGGCCCGAACGCCAGCGTCGCGACCGGCGCACCCGCCTTCGCGGCCACCAACGGCCCCACGTAGTCGCACAGCTCGGCCACCACGAGGTCCGGCGCGAAGTCTGCGGTCGCCGCGAACGCCTCGTCCGCGGTCAGGTCGATGCGGGTGCCGGCGAAGAACTCCGCCACCGAGTCGGGCGTCGGAGCGTGCGCCGGATCGGCTCCCGTCCGGCGCGCGACCTCGGCGAACAGCACGTCCGGCAACGGCCCGGCCGGCAGGTGCTTGAGCTCCTGAGCTGCGAGAACCGGCGCCATCCCGGCCGCGGTCAGCACGGCTACCTCGTGCCCGCGCTCCTGGAACGCGCGGGCAAGCGGGAACAACGGCAGCAGGTGGCCGTGCTGAGGAACACTTGAGAAGAGAATGCGCATATTGATCAGAGTACGCCTCTAACGAATAGTCACGCCGTCGAGTCGACCCCCTTGATCCGGCCTTCGCGGAAGGCGTCGACGAACAGCCGGTGGTCTTCGCGGGTCTGGCGTGCGTAGTCGAGCGCGAACGTGACGATCGAGTCCGCGAACTCCGAGTCGCGGTCCCCGATGGCCGCCGCGATCGCCTCCTCGCACTGGAACGCCACCAAAGTCTGCGCGGAGTCCTCGTCGGCGACGCAGTGCATCTTCGCCGTGGCCCGCCCGAGATAGCCGAGCACGGGCAGCATGTCCGCCGGCTCGGTCAGGTCGGACCAGTCCAGGTCCGCCTCGTACGGCGACAGCTCGGCGACCACGTACCCGACCCCGTTGATCTGCGTGTGCCCGAGCCACGGATCGGCGTGCGCCTGCAAAGCCCGCTGCGAGACCGCGGTCCGGTGCCCGTGATCGGTGAAGTACTCCCGGATCCGCGAGTCGGACACGATCCGGCTGGGCGCGGCCACGTTGGCCTGCTTCATCGACAGCACGACGTCGTTCTCCAACGCCTGCGACCGCCCCTCGACCAGGATGTTGTAGGCGTGCAGGCCGGCCGACCCGATGCCGAACCCGGAACGCCCCACGATGTCCTTCACGGCGTAGGTGATGCTCGAGAGCCGCTTCCCGGTGGGAATCGTGTCCAAATAGGACGCGAAAGCCTCCTCGACGGCAGCGCGCACCGAAGAGGACAGCTCGTGCGTGCCCTCACGGTCGCGGCGGAACCTGCGGTCGTAGTCCACGACGACGGTCTTCTCGTTCAGCAACCCGATCCGCGTTTCCAGCCGGGCCCGTTGCAGGACGCGGTGCAGAGCGCCCTCGGTGCTGTCCAGGCGCAGGCTGAAGAGCTCGTCACCGGGACGCAGGGCGAACGACCGGACCTGCTCGACGTAGGCCGAGACGTAGGTGCGGACCAGGTCGGTGATCACGCTGTCCGGCAATGCCTTGCGCCAGCCCAGCAGGGCCATCGACGCGGCGAACCGGCGGAGGTCCCAGGTGAACGAGCCGAGGTAGGCCTCGTCGAAGTCGTTGACGTCGAAGACCAGCGTGCCCTCGGAGTCCATGTACGTGCCGAAGTTCTGCGCGTGCAGGTCGCCCTGGATCCAGATCCGGCCGGTGCGCTCGTCGGCCCACTCGTCAGGAAGCTCAGCCATGTCGGCGTAGAACAGGCAGGCGCTGCCTCGGTAGAACGCGAACGGTTCGGCCGCCATCTTGCGGAACTTGTGCCGGAACGCGGCCGGGTCGGCCGCCATCAGTCCGGCGAAGGCGTCCTCGAGCACGCTCACAATGCGGTCGCCGCGATCGGTCATGAGACCCCTCCCTCTCGGACCTGAGGACGTGCATCCCAGCACGAGGATGCGCTCACCGCCTGGTGCGCGTGCAAATTTCGCCGCGAGTTCCGCGTGGTTGACCGCAGAACGCAACAAACCGGGCACGAGGCGCATTGGAGGGTCGGGGGAAGACTGATCATGGGGGATCACCTTGTACAGAAGACCGATCGGCCTCGCGCTGGCCGCTGCCCTGGTGCTCGCGATGACGGGCACCGCACACGCGCAGGAGGGCCCGTCCCTCCGCACCACTCTCGAGTTCGACAAGTCGCATTACGCCCTGCACGACACGATGCGGATGAAGTTCACCATCAGGAACGTCGGCGGGCAGGCCGCCAACCGCGTTCTCCTCGCGTACCCGCCCTACCCGGTGACCTATGACAGGTGGGACTGGGCTCCGCTCACCGCGTTCACCGGTGCGGGTGTCCGGGTGGAGCCGGGCGAGACCCGCGTCGTCGAGATCTCCGGTGGGGTGGCCGACCGGGTGGAGCAGGACGCCACGGGGCTGACGTTCAGCGGCTACCTCGCCTACGAAGGCCGGCAGAACAACAACGACGACAGCTTCTCCGCCTCTGCCACGATCACGCCGACCAGGGGTGACATCAGCGGCGTCGTCTACACCGACCACAACCGCAACGGCCGGCAGGACGCGGGTGAGGCGGCAGCAGGCACCGAGGTTCGGGTCTGGGGCGCCCGCAGGCAGTTCGCGACGCGCATCACGGACGCGGACGGGCGCTTCCTGTTCGAGGACGCACCGGGCGGCAGGTGGACGGTCAGCTACAGCGTCCCCGGCGGCTGGGTGGTGCCGTTCGACCAGTCGGTGCGCAGTGTTCTCGTCACGCCCGACGGGGTCGACCTCTCCGTGCGCGCCGCACGGCCGGTCTCCGAGACGCTCAAGGCCGGGCTGAAGTTCGACAAGGACACCTACCAGCCCGGCGAGCAGGCGAGGATCACGGTCACGTTGGCCAACAACGACGATCGCCCGATCCGCGGCGTCCAGGCAGCGTGCCGCGTGTTCGGCAAGGACCACGTCGACGTGGGCCCCGAGTGGGGCAAGCTGGCGCCGCCCAACGGCGTGAACCTCTGGACCGGCGCGGTCGCGACCTACACCGTCGTCGAGCAGGTTCCGCAGGAGGCGGTCACGAGCGGTGAACTGGTAGCGGACTGCCGCTTCGGCCCGCACGCGCAGCACAGCGACGGTCTGGCGGAAGCGACCGCCAGGGCGAGCGTGCCCGGCGGGTTCGGTCAGGTCAACGGCGCGCTCTACCACGACGCGAACAGGAACTACAAGATCGACGCAGGCGAGGGGATCGCGAACACCAGGCTCGTCCTGCGCGACTTCTACACCGGCGCGGACGTGGCCGAGACGGTGACGGACGCGAACGGCACCGTGCAGATGCCGAGGATGCCCGCCGGCCGGTACCTGGCGTCGGTGGACGGTCCGTGGCGGTACGCCAGCCCGGTCGAACGGGAGATCGCGGTCACCGCGGACCGCGAGACGTGGCGGGTCATCTCACTGCTGCCGCAGGCCTAGGGGTGCGACCCGGAACGTTGGCGAGGTGATCCACGCTCAGCAGGGCGCCTCGCGGTACCGCCCCCACGCCCACAGCCAACCAGGATGAGGACGTGGGGGCGGCACCACGATGCACCCGTCTGACCGCGAATTCCCCCGGCAACGTTCCGGGCCACACCACTAGCCGAGCAGGAATCGAGAAGCCCTGCCAGCCGGCCCGCAACTAGCGTCGACGGCATGTGCTTCATGTTCGGCGCCAGCAAAGAACAGGTACACCGTGCGCTGGAGCTCACCGGCACCGAGGAGGTGCCGGTGAGCGTTCCAGCGCAACAACAACCGGATGATCAGGCGTGGCACTCCAACAGCGTCTGCGCGGTTCCGCCGCCGTAGGCGCTCGGGTCCACCGCGGTGCAGTGCTGCTGGATCCACTCCTGGCGGCCGTGATCGGTGCGGCCGCCAGGACCGCCGCCCATGCGGTCGCCGCCACTGAGCACGAACTTGAGCTTGCCCTCGTCGACCCACGCATGCAGCTGGTCGACCGAGGGTGCGTTGTCCGAGCCGGAGAACCCGCCCATGGCGATCACCACCTCGTCGGAGCCCATGATGTACGGCGAGGCGGCCTGGGCCGAGCTCGCGATCGCGAGGGTGATCTCCGCGCCGTCACCGTTCTCCTTGGCGTAGTTGAGGATCCGCTTCTGCTCATCGGTGAGCTCAGCCCTGGGCCCACCGCCACCGGGGCCGGGCATCATCCCCACCTGCGGCTGACCGGTTCGGCCCGGCTGCTGACGCTGTTGCGCACCGTCCTGAGGTGTCTGGCCCTGAGGCATCTGGCCCTGAGGAGGCGGGCCGCTGAAGTTGCGGCCAGGGCCCATCTGCACCGGCCCGGCAGCCGGCATCACGCCGTTCCCGGTCGCCCGCGCCGCGGTGGCCGTCGACCACACGGCAGGCGTCAGCAGCACCGCGACCAGCGCGGCCACCAGCCCTGCCCGGCGCAGCCCTGCCAGCAGCCCGACGATAGCCACCGCGCCGACTCCGATCACGACCCACCGGGTCCACCCGTTCCAGGACGCGTCGCGCGAGACCACGACGAACGCCCACGCCGCCGTGATCGCGATCCCCACCGGCAGCAGGAACCGCACGAAACTCCGTGCCCGCCAGAACATCGCGAGCCCCGCAGCGCTGACGGCGGCCACGGCCGGAGCCAGCATCGTCGTGTAGTACGGGTGGAAGATCCCCTGGGCGAAGCTGAACACCGCGGCCGTGACCAGCAACCAGCCGCCCCACATGAACCAGCCCGCGCGTTCGGCCGGGTTGCCGGGAACCCCGCGGCGCCAGCGCAACAACCCCGCGACCGACACCGCGGCCAGGACCAGCAAGCACAACGGCAACAGCCACGAGATCTGCCCGCCGGTCGCGGCGTCGAACATGCGCGTGGCCCCTGGCTGACCGCCGAACATCGCGCTGCCACCGGTCTGCACGCCGTTGGGCGTGTAGATCATCAGCTCGGGCTGGCCACCACCGCCGGGGCCCCGGTTGCCGCTGCCGCCGAACACCCGGCCGAGGCCGTTGTAACCGATGATCAGGTCCCACGCGCCGCCGTCGGTGCTCCCGCCGATGTACGGCTTGGCACCGGGCCACCACGCGTGCAGCGCCACCCACCAGAACGACGACGCGACCAGCACCGCACCCGCCGCCAGCAGGTCGAGCACCCGCCGCTTGACCGGCGCGGACGTCCCGACCAGGTAGGCCAGCGCGAACGCCGGCACCACGATCCACGCCTGCAGCATCTTGGTGAGGAACCCGCACCCGATGAAGAACGCGCACCACAGCAACCACTTCGTCCGCGGGCGGCTTTCCGAGGACTTCACCGACCGTGTGAAGGCATAGGCGGCGGCAACGAGCAGCAACACCAGCAGGGTGTCCGGGTTGTTGTCCCGGTTGATCGCGACGGTGATCGGCGTCAGCGCGAAGATCAACGCCGCGAGCAGCGCGACCTTCTCGCCGGCCCACAGCCGAACGGTGCGGTGCAACAGGAACACCGCCGCGACGCCCTCGATCACCTGCGGCAGCAACACCGCCCAGCCGTGGAAACCGAAGATCCACACGGCGATCGCCTGCGGCCACAACGCCATCGGCGGCTTGTCGACCGTCACCACGCCGGCGGGGTCGAACGAGCCGAACAGGAAGTTGGTGAACGACGTCGACATGGACTTCGCGGCGGCCGAGTAGTACGAGTTGCCGACCTGTCCCGCACCGATCGCCCACACGTACAACGCGCCGGCCACCACGCAGATCGCGGCGAGAGCCCAGATGTGCCAACGGGAGGAACGCGTTGAACTGCCCTCGGGGGCGGCCACTTCGAGAGTGGCGGTCATGCCTGGTCCTTTCGGTCGTCCCGGCGGAACACCCAGCTCCGCAACAGGAAGAAGCGCCCCACCGTGCCGAGCGCCGACGAGCCGAGCAGCACGGCCAGTTCGAGCAGGCGGGGCGGATTGGGTGAAGCAGCGTGCAGCACGAGCAACGCGCCTGACGTGAACGCGTAGTAGAGGCCGAACACCACGAAACCCTGCAGATGTGTCTTGCCTCGGGTGGTGTTGCGAGCCGTGAAGGTGAAGCGGCGGTTGGCCTCCGTGTTGAAGAGGGTGGTGATGATCAACGCCACGAGGTTCGCCACCAGCACCGGCCACCACAGCCGGAAAACGCCGTACAGAGCCAGGTTCGCCAGCGTGGAGATCACGCCGATGGCCGCGAACGACAGCATCTGCCAGGAGAGCCCGCCCTCGCTGCGGCTCAGCACGGCGTCCGGGTGGATGGCGCGGGGCTGGGGTCTGCGCGGCAGCCCGGTCACGAGCGCTGTGCCGTTCGCCTTGGCTCGTGCCACGCGGATCAACCCCTTGATGTCGTCGATGGCTGTGCCGACGACGTCGACCCGGCTGTCCACGTCCTCGACCCAGTCGACCGGAACCTCGTGCACCCGCAAACCGTTGTGCTCGGCCAGAAGCAGCAGCTCGGTGTCGAAGAACCACGCCTCGTCACGAGCCTGCCCCAGCAACGGCCGGACGACCTCGGTGCGGGCGGCCTTGAAGCCGCACTGGGCGTCGCTGAACCGGGCACCGTGGGTGAGCCGGATCAACGCGTTGTAGCCGCGCGACACGAGTTCGCGCCGCGGGCCTCTGACCGTGCGCGAACCCGGTGCCAGCCGTGAGCCGATCGCGAGGTCCGAGTGGCCGTTGACCAGCGGCGCGACCAACGGCAGCAGGCCGTCCAGCCCGGTGGACAGGTCGACGTCCATGTAGACGACGACGGTCGCCTCGCTGGCGCCCCAGGACTCCCTCAACGCCAGTCCGCGGCCTTTGCGGTCGAGGTGGTGCACGCGCACCCGCTCGTACTTCTCGGCCAGTGCGCCGGCGACCTCCAGCGTGCCGTCGGTGCTGGCGTTGTCCACGACGACGATCGACCAGTCGAACGGGAACTGCTCGCCCAGGAACCGGTGCAGCACCTCGATGCAGCCGGGCAGGGCGCGTTCCTCGTTGTAGACGGGGATCATGATGTCCACCGTCGCCGTCTCCTGCGCGGTGCTCACCGCCATGTGCTCCCTCTCCGTTCCACAGTGGACACAGGTGTGACCGCTCTGCAACCGAGAGTGCTGACGTGGTCGTGAGAACAGCCTTGGCTTCTGCTGAGAGATTCGTGAGAGGTGGCCGGGTCACACAGCGGGCTCACAGACTTCGGCCCTACCGTCGCTGTCATGCGACTGCTGGTGGTGGACGACGACCCGGACGTGCGGGACAGTCTGCGGCGCAGCCTGGAGTTCGAGGGTTACCAGGTCACGACCGCCGCGGACGGTGCGGAGGCGTTGCGCCTGCTCGCCGGGGTGGACCTGGCGATCCTCGACCTGATGATGCCCAACGTCGACGGGTCGGAGGCCTGCCGCCGGTTGCGCGCGGCCGGAGAACGCTTTCCGGTGCTGATGCTGACGGCCCGCGACGCGTTGGGGGACAAGGTCACCGGCCTCGACGCCGGTGCCGATGACTACCTGGTCAAGCCGTTCGCGCTGGAGGAGCTGCTGGCGCGCGTCCGTGCGTTGCTCAAGCAGAACCGCCGGCGCGTGACGCCGTCGTCGTTGCGGTTCGCCGACCTGGACATGGACCTGCACGCCCGTGAAGTGCTGCGCGGGGCCGAGCGGCTCGACCTGACGCCGACCGAGTTCGACCTGCTCGCGGTGTTCCTGGCCGCGCCGGACAAGGTGCTGACCAAGCAGCACCTCAAGCACACCGTGTGGGGCCACGACCAGGGCACGAACAACCTCGACGTGTACATCGGCTACCTGCGCCGCAAGACCGAGGCGGGCGGCCGTTCCCGCCTGCTGCACACCATCCGCGGCGTCGGTTTCATCCTGCGCGAGTCGGCCCCGTGAGAGGCCCGGTGCTGCTGCGCGGCAAGCTCGCGTTGATCACCGCCTGCGTGGTCGCGGTGTCGATCGCCGGCATCAGCGTCGTCATCTGGGTCGCCACCTCGCACAACCTGCGCGCACAGCTCGACAGGTCGATGCAGGCCAGTCTGCCGCCGCCCGTTCTGCGCCCGCCGCAGCCGGGGATGCGGCGCGAGTTCAAGCTGCGGTGCGGCGAGGCTCCTCCCAGCGGCGGGGTGCAGCAGCTCCAAGGCATCCAGCTGCTCGAACCCGACGGCAGCACGTGCGCTCCCGGCGACGTCGACCCGGTCGTCTACGTCCCCGGCGACGCCTCGGTGAGCACCACGACGTTGCGCGACGGCGTGACCGCGTCGGGCACGCCGGTCCGGGTTCTGCTGGTACCGCTGGACAACGGCGAGGTCCTGATCCTCAGCCGCAGCCTCGCCGAGGTCGACGACACGCTGACCGCGCTGGCCGGGATCCTGGTGAGCGTGTCGGTTCTCGGCGCGCTGCTGGGCGCCGCCGGTGGCCTGTGGCTGACCCGTCGCGCCCTCGCCCCGATGGAACGCCTCACCGAGACCGCCGAACACATCGCCCGCACCGAGGACCTCACCACCCCGGTCACGGTCTCCGGCCAGGACGAGGTGGGCCGTCTGGGCCGCGCCTTCACGTCGATGACCGCCGCACTGGCTGAGTCCCGGCGCCGCCAGCGAGACCTCGTCAACGACGCGGCACACGAGCTCCGCACTCCGTTGACCAGCCTGCGCACCAACATCGACCTGCTGGCGCTGAGCGAACGCACCGGGCGCCCGTTGCCCCAGCGCCGCGAGGTGATCGACCGTTTGCAGGCCCAGAGCGAGGAGTTCAGCGACCTCGTCACCGAACTGGTGGTGCTGGCGCGCGACGATCGCGAGCTGGCGCGCGAGCCCGTCGACATGGCGGGTGTCGTCGACCGCGCCGTCCGCCGGGCGCAGAGCCGGGCCCACGACCACGTCTTCGACGTCGACAGCCGCGAGTGGTCCGTGCTCGGCGACGCGGGAGCGTTGGAGCGCAGCGTGCTGAACCTGCTGGACAACGCCGTGAAGTTCGGCCCGGCGGGCTCCACCATCACGGTGAGGTCCAGGCCCGGCAAGCTGACCGTGAGCGACGTCGGTCCCGGAGTGCCCTGGGGTGAGCGGGAAGCAGCCTTCGAACGGTTCTGGCGCGCTCCCGCCGCCCGTGGCCTGCCCGGATCCGGTCTGGGACTGGCGATCGTGGCCGACATCGTCGCGGTGCACGGCGGTTCGGTGCGCTTCATCCCGGTCGCGCACGGTGCGTCCGTTCGCATCGAGCTGCCCGATATCCGTTAACTGGCAACGGATCTCTGCGTTCGACGGTGTTGGCGCCGGTGGCTCTGCGCCACGGTGATGGGATGAAGCGCACACACCGGCGCCCTGCCCTGCTGGTCACCGCGTTGTTCTCGATCGCGATGGTCACCGCCGGCAACTCGGCCGCAGCCCCTGACGAACCGTTGCACCACTGGCAGATGGACCACTGGCCGCAGACACAGCCGTGGCAGCAGTCCAGAGACTCCGCCCGCGTGGCGGCGCTCGCCGGCTTCCCCGGCCCGATCGACCCGCAGAACTGGGTCAACCCCGACCACATGACGTGGGAACGCGACTACAAGAAGGTCCCCGGCACCAACTGGGCCGACCCGACGCGCAAGGGTTCGGTGCGCAACTTCAAGGGCGCGCTGGTTCTGTTGGACTACCCGAACCAGCCGTTCGTCGTCACGCAGCCTGCGAACTCCACGGTGTTCGGCAACCCGAGCGCGGAGGCCAGTGGTGTCCCGCGTACCCAGGTCGCCAAGTTCTACGAGGACTTCCTCAACCGGCCCAACGCTCTCAACCGCGGCCACACCCTGCACGAGTACTGGATGGAGGACTCCGGCGGGCGCTACGGCGTCGACCTGAAGGCGTTCGGCCCGTACGCGATGCCGGGCAAGGACCACGAGTACGCGATGGAGTTCCAGTCCGGCGCCTGCCCGGCCGGTGACTCGTGCAACCGCAACATCCGCACCGACGGCCGCGCAGCCTGGGTGGCCGACGTCGGCTCGCAGGTGCCCGCTGGGTTCGACTTCGTCTTCTACCTTTCCGCCGGCCAGGACGAGTCCGGCACCTGGCAGGAGTTCGGGATGATGAAGTTCCGGACGAAGGAGGACGTGACCGACGCGTTCGGCCCACCGGACCCGGCGCTGCCGAACTGGTCGCGCACCCGTTACGTGGACTGGACTTCGTGGGCCGCGGGTTCGAGCCTCTGGCCCAACGCCGGCGGTGGTTCGTCGACGCAGGCGGAAAGCTCCGGCCAGGGCGTGTACGCGCACGAGCTGAGCCACATCCTCGGCATCGGCGACAACTACAACAACCCCTACGGCAACCCGCCGCGCCGCGACTACAACGGCATCTGGGACATGATGTCGCGCGGCTCGTTCAACGGCCCCGGCGGCCCGCACTCGCGCTGGGTCATCCCGTCGACCGCGGGTGCGTCGATGGGCTCGCAGCACATGCTGCGCAACAAGATCAAGCTCGGCATCGTGGACGAGCGCAACGTGCTGCGCCTGTCTCGCGACGCTCTGGCCCAGTCCGGGATGGTGATCGCGAAGGTCACCGCCCGCGCCGTCCAGCCAGGGACTTCCGGGCTGACGGGCGTCAACATCGCAATGGGCAGTGACCTCTCGCCGTCGTGCAACGTCAACACCAACCCGTTCTGCGACGGTGGCGGCTACAACAACTACACGGTCGAGGTCGTGGACCGGATGGGCTCGGACTCGTTCACGCCGGACGCGGGTGTGTTGCTGGCCAAGACGAAGAACGCGGACAGCGCGCCGTTCGTGTGGGCGGTCGACGCCAACCCGCAGGACATCGGCATGACCGACTACGTCCTGCCGGACGGCACCAGGGTGCCCATCACGATCGGCGACTACCGGCAGCTTTCGGACGCGTTGTTCCACGCCGGCACCGGTTCCGGCAGCGAGTACGAGTACGTCGACACGGCCAACCGCCTGCACTTCTACGTGCTGGACGTGCAACGCGACTCGCGCGGTGTGCTGTCCTACACGGTGGCCATCCGCTCTCTGGCCGGTGCGGGTCCGCAGCAGCGTGGCGTGCAGGTGTTGCCTGCTAACGCCTCCGCGGGCTCGGACGGCGTGGCGACGTGCCGCTTCCCGCTGGTCAACACCGGTCGCAATGCACCTCCTGGAGGCCAGCACCCGGAACCCGTCGCCGCGTACACCGACGGTGACGTGTACCGGGTTTCTGCTCAGGCGGAGGCCGGTTGGTCCGTCTCGGTGCCGAATGCCCTTGCCACGGCCAAGTTCGGCGGCCGGGTCGAGGTTCCGGTGCACGCGCTGCGGAACAGCGGCCCGCTCACGTCGAAGGTGACGCTGACGGCCGTGTCCGAGGGGAACCAGGGCAGGTCGGCGACCGCCACCTGCACCGTGACGGCTTCCCGCTAGATCGACTCGTCCAGGTGCGCGTCCCACACGGCGGCAGCTTCCGCGTGGGACGCGACACCCTGGAAGAACCCCTCGCCCATGGCGTTGAACTCCGGATCACCGCACTCGACACCCATGAACTTGGGCTTGTGCACGGCGAAACCGGCAGGGTTGCCGGCGTGCCGGTAGGGCAGCGCCAGCGACATGGTCTGCCGGTACGGTCCGTACTGCACCGCCTCGATGATCAGCGCGTCGGTCTTGCCCTGGTCGAGGTGGATGTACCCGTCGATGATGAGCACGGCGCCGATCCAGCTGGGATCGCCGTCCTGCAAGGCGTCCTGGCCCGCGCGGGCGCCTTCGGCGAAGTCGTCGTGCATCAACCGGTCCATGCCGCGCTCGCCGTCGGCGTGCTCGTAGGCGAGCATCGGGATCAGCGTCTCTCCCTCGGAGACGCACCAGATTCCGTGGGCGGCGAAGAACCCGGCCAGCCGGGCTGTCTCGATCATGGCGGACAGCCTGGCACCTCAGGCTCTTCCACGTGCCAGGATTGGATCAACTAGTGGCGATAGGGGATGCGCGCCATGGGTTCCACGAGCTCTCGCTCCTCATAGGACAGATGCGACAGCAACGTGTCCGTGAGCACGTCCACAGCGTCCTGGAGGTCGATGATCCTCTTCGGATCACTGACCACACCCACCAGCGCGGCGTCGACCCGTTCCAGAACGTCGTGAATGACCCGGTGCTCCTCGCTCAGCCGGTCCAGCACCGGCCCAAGCCGTTCGTCACCTCGACGCAGCTGCGGATAGAGCGACCGATCCTCCAGCGTGTGGTGGACGGTGATCAGCCGGCAGTAGCTCTCGCAGTACGCGCCCATCGTCCAGTTGTTCTGTCGCATGGTCATCGTGTTGATCTCCGACCGCGCGGCGCCGACGCCGAGAGTGCCGTCCGCGACCTGCTTCACCAGCGCGCGCACCTGGTTCAGCTCCTGCCGCAGGTGGTTGTGCACGTCGATCAGCTGCTGGCCGAGCGCCCGACCGGATGCCGTGTAGACGGCGTCCGCTTCAGGCGCCGGGCCTTTTGGGCGCTGCGACTCGTCCCACAGTCGTTCGTCTGACAGACGAATGCCGTTGTCCGGTGTGGGAGTCACACCGAGACGATCAGCCTTCTGCGGTGCCTGCCCGTTGCGTTCGTTGTGCACCAACGAGCGCACGGCCGGTGCGATCTCTTCTGCGTACCTGCGCAGTTCGTCGTCGGTCTCGACCATGAGGATGAACCCGCTGATGCCGTGCGTCAGCGCGAGTTCCGCGAGCTGCTCGGCGTTGAACGTGGGAGCGATGTTGTAGAGCCGTCGGACGTCCGCGGGCGATCGGCCGGCCTCCAGCGCGGCCTCGTCGATGATCGCGTTCATCCCGGCCAACTGCTCCGGCGGCGCGTACGGGCTCGACGGCAGCCACCCGTCGGCGCTGCGGCCGGTGAGCTGCAGCATCCGCTTCTTGTACGCCCCTAGCCAGATGCCGATGTCGTGCGCGGGCAACGGTCCGGGCTTGGCGCCGTTGAGCGAGTAGTGCTTGCCGGGCAACCGGATCCCGCGGCCGGGCGTCCACAGCGCCCTGATCACCGCGATGGCTTCCTCCAACGCCTCGACGGACTCCGCCGGCGTGCGATGAGGCCCGTCCATGGCAGCGATGGCGTCCCAGAACGCCCCGGTGCCGAGCCCGAGCTCGACCCGGCCGCCGGTGATGACGTCGAGACTCGCCGCCGCGCGCGCAAGCATCGCCGGTGGTCGTAGCGGCAGGTTCGCCACGTTGGGGAACACACGGACGTTGGTCGTCGACGCTGCGATGACCGACAACGACGTCCACGTGTCGAGGAACGCCGCGTTGTAGGGGTGGTCCTGGATGCTGACGAGCTCCAGTCCCAACGCGTCAGCGTCCTGCGCGAGCCGCAGCGTGTCGGCGAACCGGTCGGCGGCGGGCGGCAGGAACACACCGAACTCGAGCGAGTGGCCGTAATCTGGCATGCCGAAAGTATGCCACACAGATGTTCTGTGTTGCAGACGTTCTGCTCGGGCTATCATTGGCCTGGTGACCGCCCTGGACGAAGACTTCGGCTGGACCCTCGGTGTGGTCTTCCGCGCCTACATCAAGGCGACCAACGTGGCGGTCGGCGACCTGCCCGGCGGCCACCGCGGCTACCAGATCCTCACCGCCGCCACCCGTGACCAGCCAGAAAGCCAGTCCGCGCTCTGCCAGCAGCTGGGCATCGACCGCACGGTCATGACCTACCTGCTCGACGACCTCGAACGCGCGTCGCTGGTCGAACGCCGACCGGCGCCGACCGACCGCCGCACCCGCCTCGTCGTGGCGACCGAGACCGGTCGGACCCGCTTGGCCGAACTCGACCGGCGGCTGGCACTGGCCGAGGCGCACGTGCTGGCCGGGTTGGCGCCAGACGAGCAGGTCGGCTTGAAGGCGTTGCTCTGCAAGCTCGCCGCGCACGCCAACGCCGCGGACCCGGTGGGCGACGCCTGCCAGGTCGTGCAGGACATCGCCGCCAGCACGCCGCAGTAGTCCCTGCTCCGCATCGCCCAGCGCCGCGGCGTCCTCATCGGCCGTTGCGACCTCGCCACGGCACATCAGGTGACCACCGACTACCTGGAAGCCACCTTCGCCTCGTAGAACGTTCATCTCCGCCAGTCACACTGCGCGCCTCCAAGCCCCTGAGGAGGACCAGTGGTCCGGTTGTGCGCAGGCCTGGTGGCCTCCGTGTTGATCCTGTCGGCCGCACCCGCCGCGGCGACGGGATCCGCGCGGTTCCAGCGTTTCGACACGATGCCGGTGTTCCGGAACAGCGCGGCGGCCGAACACACCGCCGCCGAGATCGCCGCCGCCACCGCGGACGGCAAGCTGGTCGTCTACACCGACTCGCCCGCGCGCCGAATCGGGTTCGCCAAGGCAGGCCAGAAGCTCACGCCGGACGGCGTCCTGCCGATGCCCGGCGAGCCGACCTCGGTCGACATCCTCGGCGGCCTCGCGCTGATCGCGGTCAACACCTCGAAGTCGCACGCCGAACCGTCCGGCCAGCTGGTCGTCGTCGACCTCGGCAGACGCGCGATCGTCGCCACACACGACCTCGGCGGCCAGCCGGACTCGATCGACATCTCCAAGGACGGCCGCTACGCCGCCATCGCGATCGAGAACGAGCGCGACGAGGACGTCAACGACGGCGAGATCCCCCAGCTCCCCGCGGGCTATCTGACGATCGTCGACCTGGCCGGCCGCACGCCGTCCGCCTGGCAGCTGCGCGAGGTCGAGCTGACCGGCATCACCCAGGTGGCGCCGTCCGACCCGGAGCCGGAGTACGTCAGCATCAACGGCCGCAACCAGGTCGCCGTCACGTTGCAGGAGAACAACCACATCGCGATCGTGGACCTGCGCTCCGGCAAGGTCGTCCGTCACTTCTCCGCAGGCACCGCAACGGTTCGCGGCGTCGACACGAAGGACGACGGCAAGATCGCGCCCACCGAGACCATCACCGCCGCCCGCGAGCCGGACGCCGTCGCCTGGCTGGACGACCGCACGCTGGCCACCGCCGACGAGGGCGACCACGTCGGCGGCTCCCGCACGTGGACGATCTTCGACGCCTCCTCCGGCGACGTCGTGTTCTCCTCGGGCAACGAGCTCGACCAGATCGCGATCAAGCAGGGCCAGTACCCGGACGGCCGCTCGGACAACAAGGGCGTCGAGCCGGAAGGCCTGGCCGTGGCCACCTTCGGGCACGACCGATACGCCTTCGTCGGCATGGAACGCGCCAACCTCGTCGCCGTGTACGACGTGAACAACCCGCGCAAACCCCGCTTCCTGCAAGCACTGCCCACCGGCGTCGGCCCCGAGGGCCTGCTGCCGATCCCCGCGACCGGCACCCTCGTGGTCTCCGCGGAAGAAGACGCGGCCTCTGACGGCATCCGCTCGTCGCTCAGCGGCTACCGCCTGACCCGCAAGCCACTGGCGCTGTCGTTGGCACACAACCAAGGCACGCCGTCGATCGTGTCCGACGGCATCGGCTTCGGTGCCCTGTCCGGACTTTCCGGCATCCCGGGCAACTACCGCGACGTCGTCTCCATCACTGACGCCGCCTACAACCCGACCCGGATCCTGACCATCGACACCGTCTCCGCACCCGCGCGAGTCCGCCGCGAGCTCACGCTGACCAAGGACGGTCAGCCCGTCGGCTACGACGGCGAAGGCATCGCCGCACGCAAGGGCGGCGGCTACTGGCTCGCCGTGGAAGGAGACGGCAAGCAGAAGCCGAACCTGCTCGTCGAAGTGGCTGCCTCAGGCGCCGTCGTGCGCGAGGTTCCGTTGCCGGAAGCTGTCGCGAAAACCGCTACCAGCAACGGTTTCGAGGGCGTGACCGTGGCCGGGGAGCAGGTCTGGCTGGCCGTGCAACGGGAGTGGAAGGCCGACAAGCCCGGCCAGGCCACCCTGGCCCGCTACACCCCGGCGACCGGCGAGTGGGCTTTCGTCGCCTACCCGCTCGACACCCCACAGGCAGGCGCCTGGATCGGTCTGTCCGAGGTGACCGCGCTGAACGACCACACGTTGCTGATCCTGGAACGCGACAACCAGCGCGGCGACGCGGCCAAGTCGAAGAAGGTCTACCGCGTTGATCTCCGTGGCGTGACGCCGGTTGCCGCCGGCGCCGAGAAGCCGTTGGTGTCCAAGACCTTGGCCAAGGACCTGCTGCCTGCCTTGAGGGCAGACGGCGCCACCGCGCACGACAAGCCGGAAGGCCTGGCCGTGCTGGGCCACGGCCCGTTCCAGCGCCTGGTGGGTGTGGTCGACAACGACGGCCTGGACGACGCGCCCGGCGAGTCCGTGTTCCTGAGGCTCGGCCGGATCTAGTCGGTGCGCAGCCGCGCGTGCGTGTGGACGTCGTGCCACCCGTCCGCGTGAAGGAACGCGCTCCGGTGCGTGCCTTCGAGGCGAAACCCGAGCTTGGCGGCAACGCGGCACGACGCCGCGTTGCCCGTCGAGTGCTGCAGGAACATCCGGTGCAGGCCCACGACGTCGAACGACCACCGCGTCACGGCCAGTGCCGCGCGCACCGCAACCCCTGTTCCGCGCGCCTCGGGCAGCACCCAGTACGACAGCTGCGCCGAACCTTCTGACAACGAGATCGTGCGCAGCCCGACCTGGCCGACCGGTTCGCCCTCGTCGGTGATCGCCCAGCTGGCGTCGGTCTCGTCGTGCCAGGGCTTTTCCCAGCCAGCGGTCCACTCGCGGGCCTCGTCCCGGGAGTCCATGCGCCGCACGTGCCAGCGCTGGATTTCGGGGCAGTCGAACGCCTTCTGCACCGCCTCGGCGTCGCTCTCGCGCCACGGCCGCAGCACCAGGCCGTCAGCGTCGAGGTCCGGCTGCTTCAGGCTCTGCAGCGCACCGGCGGGGACAGCGGGTCCGACCAGGGAAGGCACCCGTTCATGATCGCACCGTCCCCGGAAGAGCGACCGACAAGCGCCTGGTCAACGCGCGACAGGCGTTTGTCTGCTTGTGCCCCAGGCAAGGCACCATGCAGACCTGACGGCGCGCAGTCGGTACAACCAAGGCCGGCCGAGCGGTCCGGTGCCCACGGAGGGGACATCGGCCTGCTCGGGGGTGAGCTCGGCCCGGCGGGAGGTCAGGAACTCGCGGACCTCCGTGCGGTTGTCCATGCCTTCACAGCAGGTGCCCGCCGTGGTGGCGGGGAGACTCTGCCAGTACCCCTCACCGCCGTTTCCGCAGTTCACGCCTGTGTCGAGGCGAGCTCGACGATGGTGATGTCCGAGGGCGCGCCGACCCGCACCGGTGGTCCCCACGTGCCGACACCGCGGGTGACGTAGAGCTGGGTGTCGCCGTAGCGCTCCAGACCGGCGACGGTCGGGTTCGCCAGCCCGGCGAGCAGCTGCCCCGGCCACATCTGCCCGCCGTGGGTGTGGCCGGACAGCTGCAGATCCACGCCGTAGCTCATCGCGTCGTCGATCACGACGGGCTGGTGGGCCAGCAGTACCGCCGTGCGGGACCGGTCGCGGTCGCCGAGGGCGCGGGCGAAGTCCGGACCGTGGTCCTCCCTTTCGCCGGTGACGTCGTTGACCCCGGCCAGGTCGAAGCCTGGCAACTCCGTGCGGGCGTTCTCCAGCGGGCGCAGCCCCAGTTCGCGCACCTTCTCCACCCATTGCGCGGCGCCGGAGACGTACTCGTGATTGCCCGTGACGAAGTAGGAGCCGTGCCGTGCCCGCAGATCTGCGAGTGGCTCGACCGCCGAGGCGAGGTCGGTGACCGAGCCGTCGACGAGGTCTCCGACGACGGCGATCAGGTCGGGCTGGGTGCTGTTGATCGTGTCGACGACCCGCTGGCTGAAGTCGCGGCCGAGGATCGGGCCGAGGTGGAGGTCGCTGACGACCGCGATCCGGAACCCGTGCGCTGTCCGGGGCAGTTTGGCCAGCGGGATGGTGAGCCGCTTGATCTGCGGACCGGCGAGGACGTTGTAGGTGCCGTAACCGGTCGTGCCGAGGGCGACCACCCCTGCGGCACCACCCACCACCCGTGAGACGAACCGGCGCCGTGAGAGCAGCGCAGGCGAGGCGAGACCGCTGGGGCCGGCCTCGGGTTCTGTCGCTGCGGCGTTCGGGAGCTGTGCCGGGTCGGGGTGGGAGACACCCGCCGACACCAGTTCGCTCTGGCGTGCCACGGTCTTCGGCGCTGAGGCCGCTGCCATCGCGTCTGCCAGGCGGGCATCGCGGCGCACCAACCACCGCAGCAGCACCGGCCTGACCGCCTCACCCACCGCCAGCGCCAGGAGCAGGTACAGGAACAGGGCCAGCCACATGAAGCCCGGCCAGTCCACGGCGCTCTCCCACGCGAACGGCAACCCCGGCATGTCGTCCCGGACCGCGGCCAGGCCGAGCACCGCACCCGCCACAACCACGACGGTGCCGGCGCGACGCCACGCCGAGCCTTCAGCGGTGGTGTCGCGCACGAGGCGACGCCAGAGATACCAGTGCAACGCACCAAACACGCCGACCAGCACTACGAGAACGAGAATCTGAACGATGATCACGCCGGTATGGCCTCAACTTCGGGTCAAAGGAGACGGTCGCCGCTGCCATCGGCGACGCTACGGCGGTTTCCAGCGGGCTGGCAGTCACTGCTAGTACCCCTATAAGCAGTGCCTCCCTCGCCGGGTCTTCCGCGGATCGTCAAGCGTCGAGCGTGAGGACATGACGTGGCCCGCCAGAGCGCCTCCAGCGACAGCGCCGCTGATCGTGGGCGCCGCCGGTTCCTGTTGGGCGCAGCCGGGCTGGCCGCGACCCCGCCGCTGGGCGGAGTGGCCAGTGGCGCACCGGACGAGCGAACGGGACGAGGCAACCGCGTCACCGCGGCCACCGCGGTGGCTGGGACATCGACGACTCGGGCCAGACGGCTGCGCACCGACCGCGTTGCGGAGAACCTCGACGCGTTCGACTTCGAGCTCACCGACGAGCAGATGACCCACATCGCCGCGCTGGACACCGGCAGGTCGATGTTCTTCGACCATCGCGATCCGACGATGGTCAGCCGGCTCGGCACGGCCCGCGTCGACTGAGCACCGGTCGAACGCGTCAACGTGCTTCGGCTAGAGATCCACTGCGACTGCGAAACGAGGACTGCCGACGGGAACAGCTTGATCTCGTCGCCGCTCGAAGTCCGCGACGCGGCTACGTGACTTCGTCATTTCCTGGAGGCAGCACTTTCACCGTCCAGTAGCGCCAGCGCGTTGCGGATGCCCTGCTCGAGGAGCTCGTCGGCGAGTTGCCGGTCGGTCAGAGCACGTGACAGCTGCAACGTGCCGACCATCAGGGCGTAGACGCTGAGAACCGTGGTGCGAGCCGACTGCGGATCATGTGGTGCGAGGCGGCCGGCGAAATCGTCGATGATCGCGAGCACGCTGTCGGTGTAGGCCTGCCTGGTCGGGTCCCCGCACCGGCCGATCTCGTCGAGCAGGGCCGCGGACGGGCAGCCCTCTTCCGGACTGTCGCGGTGCTCGGGGGAGAGGTACGCGCGGACGATCTGCTCCACTCCGGCGCGGCCGGGTGCGACGGCCGCGAGTTGCTCACGCTGGTCGCGCAGCTGGTCGGAGACCGCGGTGGCGACCAGGTCCTCTTTGGACTCGAAGTGCGCGTAGAAGGCGCCGTTGGTCAGTCCCGCGTCCGCCATGAGCGTGGCGACCCCGGAGCCGTCGATGCCGCTGCGCTTGAACCGGCGGCCCGCGGTCTCGATGATCCGCTGTCTCGTGGCCAGCTTGTGCTCTTTGCCGTATCGCGCCATGTGCTCCTCCGCTGCCCGCCCCGATGTTAGTACGATCATAATCTAAATCTGCCGGTTCTCTTGCTCTGGACCCCCGTCTCATCTTATGGTCGTACGATCGTAATCCAATGGCTGGAGGCCACGATGACAACAGCACCGCCTGCAGCGCTCGTGACGGGCGCGTCGTCGGGCATCGGAAAGGCGGCCACGCTCGCGCCTGCGAACGCCGGCTTCCGCGTGGTCGGCACGAGTCGGGACACCTCGAGGATCACCCCCAGCGACGGCGTGACGTTCCTGGACCTCGACGTCACCAGTGACGAGTCGGTCAGCGCCGTCGTGGGGCAGGTGCTCGAACGTTTCGGGCGCCTCGACGTCCTGGTGAACAACGCCGGAGTCGGCGCCAACGGTGCCGCGGAGGAGATCTCCGTGGCTCAGGCGCAGACGGTCGAGGGGTACTCCGAGTCACTGGACCACGAGGTCCGCGAACACGGCATCCAAGTCCTGCGTGTCCAGCCCGGTCCCATCAACACCCCGTTCGACGCCAGGGTGATCGCCACGGCGGCCACTGACCCCGATCCGAAGCGGCGCTACACCGCAGGCTCGACCGCTGCGCGCGTCAGTGTGCTTCGCCGCGTCGCCCCCGCGTGGGTCTTCGACAGGAGCGTCCGCAAGCTCAACAGGACGGTGGGCTGACATGCGGGCGTTCATCGTCGATCGCTATGGGAAGAGCGGCAACACCCTTCGGGCCGGCGACATGCCGGAGCCGGCGGTGGGTGACCACGACGTGCTGGTCCAGATCCACGCCGCGGGCGTCAACGCCCTGGACGCCAAGATCAGGGACGGGGAGTTCAAGCTCGTCCTGCCCTACCGCCCGCCGTTCATCCTGGGCAACGACGTCGCCGGTGTTGTGATCCGGATCGGTGCCGGGGTGCGGAAGTTCAAGCCCGGCGACGAGGTCTACGCGCGACCGGACAAGGACAGGATCGGCACCTTCGCGGAGCTCATCTCCGTCAACGAGGACGACCTGGCGTTGAAGCCGAAGCGACTCACGATGGAGGAGGCGGCCGCCGTCCCGCTGGTCGGCCTGACCGCCTGGCAGGCGCTGGTCGAGATCGCCGACCTGCGCAAGGGGCAGAAGGTCTTCATCCACGCCGGTGCCGGCGGCGTCGGCACGTTCGCGATCCAGCTGGCGAAACACCTGGGCGCCACGGTGGCCACGACGACCAGCGCGACCAACGTCGATCTGGTCAAGCGGCTCGGCGCCGATGTCGTGATCGATTATCGCAAGGACGACTTCGAAACCGTGCTGCACGACTACGACGTGGTGCTGAACAGCCTCGACAACGAGACGCTCAAGAAGTCCCTGCGCGTGCTGAAGCCTGGCGGAAAGCTCATCTCGATCTCCGGCCCACCGGACCCCGCCTTCGCCAGGGAGATCGGCAAGCTGTGGGTCCTGCGGCCGATCACGCGTGTCCTGAGTCATGGGATCAGGAAGGCGGCCCGACGTCGCCAGGTCAGCTACTCGTTCCTGTTCATGCGAGCCAGCGGGAAGCAACTGAGCGAGATCACCTCCCTCATCGACGCCGCGATCATCACGCCGGTCCTGGACCGGATCTTCCCCTTCGAGTCGACCAACGAAGCCATGACGTACGTCCAAACAGGACGCGCCAAGGGCAAGGTCGTCATCAAGGTCAAGTAGAAACCTGAGGAGACATCATGACCGTGATCACCGCTTACAAGGACACACCGACCAAGACCATCGACATCGGCGGAGAGACGTTCGCCTACCGGGAACTCGGCCCGGTCGGCGGCACGCCGGTGATCTTTCTCAACCACCTGGCCGCGGTGCTGGACAACTGGGATCCCCGCGTCGTCGACGGCATCGACAAGGTCACGCCGATCACTCTGCTCGACAGCGTGAAAGCCGCATTCACTTTCAAGGACCCCAAGGAGTACCTCTTCTTCACCCGGACGGCCAACGGCAAGGCGACGGCCCGGCAGTTCGTGAACCGGCTGAAGGAACGAACGGACAACCGCGACAAGCCGATCTCCGTCAGGGCGTTCCGCAACCAGCTCAAGGCCATCCACAACTGGGGACGTCAGCAGCCCTCCGACCTGACAGTCATCCAGCAGCCGGTCCTGGTGGCCAACGGTGACCACGACAGGATGGTGCCGAGCAGCAACTCCGCAGATCTGGCCCGGCGCCTGCCCAACGCCCAGCTCACGCTCTACCCCGACGCCGGACACGGCGGCATCTTCCAGTACCACGACGAGTTCGTCGCCGAAGCTCTGACGTTCCTCGAATCGTGACTGGATGCTGTTCTTCCTCAGGTCTGCCGCTGATCGGCAGACCTGGACGGCGTGAACCTGCGCACGTCATCCAGCAAAAATATGCTCGGTAGCGACCTATCGCTACCGAGCGCAACTATCCTGACCTGCAGAAAAGCTTGATCAAATCGGTGCCCCGGCAGGGCACACAGCAGATGGGAACAGCTCCGACCAGGGGTTTCTTGATGGGACGCCTCGTCGTGGAGCACCTAATGTCACTTGATGGGCGTAGTCGGGCAACTTCGGATGAACCCACAGCGCGGTGCCGACACAATGGAGGCTGACGATCGCCGGATCGGCCTGATGGTTGCCGTCACTACGGTTCGTTGACCTTCAACGCCGACTCGCGAGCGCCTGTAGCTCTCCGACTCGACGGCGCGCGGTTCCTGGCAGGATGCCCTGCCGTGGTCGTGAGCAAGAGTGCGGTACGGAAGCTGACCGACGCGAGGTCGTTCGAGCGAGGTGAGCGGTACTTCGCGGCCGGTCAGGTTCGGCGGGTGACGGTGGACGGATCGACCGTGACCGCCATGGTCGACGGCACCCGCACGTATCGGGTGCGGCTCGACGTCACACCGGCGGGCTTGAGCGGCCGGTGCTCTTGCCCATATGGGTCTGACGGCGTGTTCTGCAAACACTGCGTCGCCGCCTCGCTGGCGTGGCTGGACCACGGTGGTGAGGTCGGGCAGCAACGGCCGAAACCGCTGTCGGACAAGCGCTTGCGGTTGTTCCTGCGCGGCCGCGACCAGGAGTGGCTGATCGATCAGCTGATGACGGCCGCGAAGTCCGACCGGCTACTGCGCGCCCGGCTCGCTGCCGCGGCAGGCGACGAGGACGCCTTCGATGACCGGGACATCAGAGCCCGTCTGGAACGCGCCATCGATATCCCGGACTTCGTGGACTACGGCGCGGCGTACGGCTACTTCCTGCACGTCGGTGAGGCGTTGGATGAGGTCGAGCGGCTGGTTGACGCTGGGTTTCCCGATGCCGCGATCACCCTCGCCGAGTACGCGCTGGAACTGCTGGAGTCGTCCGCCGAGCGGGTGGACGACTCCGACGGTGGGCTCTCCGAGGCGATCGCCCGCGTAGAAGAGATCCATCTGGCGGCGTGTGAGATGGGCTCTCCGGACCCCGTCGAACTGGCCGGGCGTCTCGTCACGCGTGCGGTGAGCAGCGACCACGAGGTGTTCATCGACGTGTTGCCCGAGTACGAGGAGGTGCTCGGCGCGCCAGGCCTGGCCCGCTACCGCGAACTCGTCGAGGAGGCGTGGCGAAAGCTGCCGCCGAAGAAGCCGAACGACTACAGCGGCGGCCGATTCATCATCACCCACCTCATGGAGAACCTGGCGGAGTCGTCCGGCGGGGCGGACGGGCTGATCGAGGTGCTGGCAAGAGACGTGGCCAGCTCCTACGACATGCTGCGCATCGCCGAGCGGCTGTGCGCCGACGGCCGGGACGATGAGGCGCTGACCTGGCTGGAACGCGGCCTGACCGACTTCGCACCCGATTTTCGCCTGCGTAGTCTGGCTGCCGAGATCCACGTGCGTGCGGGTCGGCGCGACCAGGCAGGCGAGATGCTGTGGGCCAACTTCACCGATCGTCCCTCGCTGGAGGCCTACCGCGCGCTGCGTCAGGCCACGGCCGAGGGCTTTCCACCCTGGCGGGATCGTGCACGCACCTTCCTCGCTGACAAGCCGCCCGCCAAGGAGTCTTGGTCGTCGGGCCGCTCGACGCTCGTCGAGATCCTGCTGAGCGACGACGAGGTCGATGCCGCCTGGCAGGCCGCAGTCGATGGTGGTTGTACGGACGGCCTATGGCTCCGCCTCGCGCGTGCCCGCGCCGCGACGCACCCGGCCGACGCGATCCCGATCCTGCTACGCGCCGCCGACCAGGCGATCGAGGTCCGCAACCGCGACTCCTACCGGTCTGCAGCCCGCCTACTGGTCGATGCCAGGTCGCTGTTCACCCGCTGCGGCAGCGACGAGGAGTTCGGGAACCACATGGCTGCCCTGCGCGACAGCCACCGTGCCAAGCGGGCTCTGCGTGAGGAACTCGACCGGGCCCGCCTGCCCTGATGTCACGACGGTGGAAGGGAAACTCGGCTATGCAATGCCCGCCAGCGACGGGGCGGCAGCAGCACGGTCCCGCGCCTCGCCCTGCGGAGGTAGGTCCGGTAGCGAGCCTTGACCGGACTCTCGTGCCAATGCTGCTCGGTCATCTGCGTCCAAGCCTCCCCACACGCCTCCCTGCTCCGCCGCCGAGAGTGCCGTGATCGCACAAATCAGGCGGACCGGGCAGCATCGGCACACCGCCTTGCACGCCTCGGCGTCGTCCCCTGGCCAGGCCTCGATCCAATTCAGATCCTGTCGGCTCCGGCATGCCGCGAACTCATGCCATTCGGGCACGTTGATCAACCGTTGTTGCATCCTGTTCACAGGAATTTTCCTTCCGTTTGCATGTCAAGTGCGACACGCCGAACCTCAGCCACTCGATCCGGTGATTCGTTTCATGATCCGGTGGTTTGGTGCCGTATTTGGGGGTGTCTCGCACTCAAACGACAAGGAGCAAGTGCTGATGCGCGAATGTCTGCGGCCCACGACGTTGGAGGCCGTTGAACGTCAGTTCAACGAGCTGGCCGCACCTCCGCAGCCACTGACGCTGGACGGCTGCGCGATCGGGTACGGATTGCCGCAACCCCGCTCGATGAGCTGAGGATTCTGTTGCTGAAGCGCAAGACGGTGTGGCCTGCGAAGAACGCGGTGTGGGCCGAGCTGGTCCGCCGGGCACAGACAGAGCCTGAACCGTGGATCACGGTGGCCATGGGGATGATGATGCCGGCGCTCAAGAAGATCGCTGGTACGGCTGCGCGCAGCTTCCGGGGTGACATCGCCGACTTCGACTCCGAGATTGTCGAAGGAGTCCTGTACGCACTCAATTCGGTTCAGGCGGATTCTCCGACGGTCTACTCGTCGCTGCTCTTTATGGCGCGTAGGTACGGCCATGATGCGCGGATCAACGCGGACCGACTCAACGGTCGCAGTGGCAGTTACAACGAGACAACCATCGCGAGGCACCAGCCGCGTGCAGGTGGGCATCCTGATCTTGTTCTCGCACGTGCCGTGCGTGACCGCGTGCTGAGCAACGAGGAGGCGGGGCTCATCGCGGAAGCGCGCCTCGACGGTGAAGGAACCTCGCGCTTGGCCGAGAAGCGGGGCCTTTCGCCTTACTTGGTGCGTCGGCAACTGGCGCAGGCGGAGAGCCGCCTGGTGAACTTCTTGTCAGGCACGCTGCCGCACGCGGCGTAACTGACCTCAGATCGTGGTGGGGCACAAACGCCGTGGTCTGTGCCTCACCACGAAGGGTGACCGGATTGACGAATGGTTTTGGTCCATACAGGTGAGTTTGAAGGTCTTCGGGGGCAAACAAGTCGGTGCTCACGCATATGGTCGAGCTATGGCCGGTGGGGAGTACGCGATAGTGGGCGACCAGGACGAGGCGTTGTCGAGACGCCTCAAAGCGCTCGCCTGTACCGCACCACTTCATGGTCTGGACGCACGTAAGGGTCGCCTTGAACTGGCGGACGCTGATGTCTATCAAATGGCGGAGATCGCACTTCAGGCGATCGACCAGGTCACGATCGCGATGGATTTCGATCGCGGTGCCGACCATGACCAGGTCGTGGTTCGATTGCTGCCGTTCGTCGCGGCTCAGGCGCCCGAGCGTGGCCGTGCGGAGCACGAGAAGATCGCTCGTTGGGTGCTCGACAACTTGATCAATGTCGGTACGACGGATCGAGGATTCCGGTCGATCTACGGTGTACTCGGCAGTGATGGCGTGTACCAGCGCCGTTCGTTCGACTTCAAGCTGCTCATCGAACTGATGTCGCCTGAGGGCGACGTCTACCTGCGAGCCAGCGATGAGGCGATCAACGTCCTGGTCGGTGCGCTCGACACCGACGTCGAGTCGGCGCAGATCGCCGCCGAGGTCAAGCTCGAGAACCTCATCAAACGTGGCCGGCTGTCGGATGCCAGGCTGGCTGCGGAGCAGGCTCGATATCGGACCGTTCAGTACGCGGAGACGTTGCGGCGCAAGCTCGATGCGACCAGACGTGATGTACGCGCGGTCGACTGGGAGCACGAGGTTCCTGACCTCATTGAGGATGCGCTCGCGCACATACAGGGTCGCTTCCGCGCCGAGAACGCGATTCTGAAGAACATCACGGCTACGCGCGATGACGCGGAGGACATCGATCGAAAGCGGCGTGCTGCCGAGCTGGTCGAGATCGTTCGTGACTGCATCCGCAGGCACACCCAGCTCCAGGCGAGACTGCTGGAGGCAGGAGCGACGTTTCGCGCCGAGCAGGACCGGCAGCAGTTCGCCGGGACGGTGCGACGGTCAGCCGTCGACCTGTTCGGTCAGCTTCTCGTACCGAGCCTTGAACTTTCCCTGGCTGACGCCGCCGGGCCGACCGATGTGTTCTTCAAGGCAAGTGCCGGTGTGAAGGTCCCGAGTGCGCCCGGACTCAGCTCTCTCGTGCAGATGTTGTTGGTCCCTTCGGCAGAACGTGAGCACCTGGTCGGCGAAGTGCCAGAGCTTGACCTTGCCCCGCCATCCGATGCCGACCGCTACACCGAGGAGCACTGGCAGCAGTCAGAAGGACTGCTTGCCCTTGACGGTGCACCACGACGGTTGTCGGGTTTGCTGGACGAAGCCAGGGAGATCGACCCCGACCTGCCGAAGCTGGTGGCGCTGCGCGTCCTGCACGCCTTCTCGCCAGAGGTCAGCAGCGCGCGCATCCAAGGCGAAGAGTTGCTCTTGGTCGCGGTTGACGACGGCACACCGCTTGACGACGTGGAGTTCGGCGGCGCGGATCTCGTGGTGGTCCAGGCGCGGGTGGCAGGGGCCGGGAACGAGGAAGGTGGTGCGGCATGACGATCTCCGCCTTGGATGCCGAGGCAGCCGCAAGACTCGTGACCTTGGGGCTACGCCCGAAACAGCTGCCGATGCGAGACGCGGTGTATGCGGAGCTGGTGCGGCGCTTTCGTGAGGACGACGAGTTCAAGGACGTCGTGCACGCCGTCGCGGCGGGAATGGGCCTGCTTGTCCTCGATGTGGATCCGCGAACCGGCACGGTGCTGGCCGCCACGGACGACTCCGTCTTCGAAATGCGTATGGAGGATTACTCGAGGCGAGCCTTCACCGGCGAGCGGCAGGGGGTGCAGAAGGTGCTGCACGGCCTCATCCACCTGGCTGTTGCCGCGCTGGCGTTTCCTCGACCTGACGACCTGGCTGAAGACACCTACGTCGGCAGGGTGTCGGTCGAACAGATCGACGGAGTATTGCGTGAGGCATGCCGGATGCTCGACGAGCGGGCCCGTGCGGCGGAGGAGAACCAGGATCCACTGGATGATGCGCCTGAACTCGAACGGGCCTGGCGTGCATACATGCGGCGACCAGAGGTCGTCGCCACCAAGGACAACCGGCTGACGGCCGACTCGACCCGCGGCATGATCACGAAGGCACTGAAGTTCCTTGCCGAACAAGGGTTTCTGACGTTCGTGAACGGCGAACAGGGAGGCACCTACCGCACCACTCCCCGTTACCAGATCCAGGTTCGTGAGCTGGCTGCGGAGCGCGCCTTCAACGACCTCCTCGATCTTGGCGTCGTGTCCATCACCGACTCGACCGGCAGCTTGCACACCACGTCCACCGAGTCGATTTGAGGAGGAGTCCACTGTGTACGAGCTGACGAGGGTGCGACTCCATGCGATCGGTCCGGCCACCGCCCGGTACCAGGACATCGTGCTCGACCTTCGTGGCGTGGGGCTGCCTGTGCCCAAACCTGCGAAGCAGACGAGCTTGTTCTCGGACGATGAATCGAGCACCGTGCGACGGCCGTCGCCGGCCACCGTGTTGTTCCTGGAGAACGGCGGTGGCAAGTCGGTACTGATCAAGCTCATCTTCTCGGTGATCCTGCCGGGCCGTCGGCAGGTCGTAGGCACGACGAACACCCGTGTGCTGGAGAACTTCGTGGCGGCCAAGGACGTCGCCCATGTCGCGCTCGAGTGGCAGCACTCCGTTACCGGACAGCGAGTCATCACCGGCAAGGTGTCTGAGTGGCGCGGGCACGCGGTGTCGTCCGATTCCACCAAGCTCATCGACCGCTGGTATTCGTTCCGGCCGACGGAGTCGCTGGATCTGGAGTCACTTCCGTTGGCGCACGACGGTCGGCTCGTCACCCTCACCGGATTTCAGGATCGGCTCAACGAGGCCAGTCGTGCGCAACCTCAGCTGCAGTTCGCCTGGGAGAAACACCAGTCGGACTGGACGAGCCATCTGATCGACCTCGGACTCGATCCCGAGCTGTTCAGGTACCAGCGGGCCATGAACGCAGGCGAGGGTGAGGCGGCGGACGCGTTCAACTTCAAGACCGACCAGGACTTCGTCGACTTCCTGCTCAAGGCGGTGACAGTCGAGGACGATCCACGCGGTCTGGCCGAGGTACTCGGCAACTATGCAACACGGCTGTCCCAACGGACTGGTCTGCAGGCCGAACGTGACTTCGTAGCCGGTGCCCTGGACAAGCTGGGGCCGTTGGCGGTGCTGGAATCCGAAGCCGAGACCGCACGTGCCATCGCTCAGAAAGAGAGGAGCGGTGGCGAGCGGTTCGCGACCGAGGTGTCTGCTCGGCACGTTCATGAAGTCGACCTGCTGGCAGTGCTGCGAACGCACCATTCCGAGATCAAGGACGCCGAGCAGAAAGCAAACCTGGAACAGGATCGGCTCCAGTCCGTTGTGTACGAGCTACGGCGGCTCGTAGCCGAACTGCGGCTCGCCGACGCGGAACGGGTGATGTCCGATCTCAAGGAAGAACTTGAGAAGGCCAATCTGCGCTGGACCGCGTGGCGTGATACGCCGATCGAGCTGCGCTTCCGTGTGGCGCTGGACAAGACGGCCACACTTGAGGAGATCGTAGGGGAGAAAGAGGAGCTGGCCAGACCCGCGTTGCAGGCGAAGGACACCGCCGCCAAGCGGCTGGCCAGGGCACTCCTGGCGCTTGCCGTCGCAGCGGATGCCGATGCCGCCCGACACGACAGCCTTGCCGCGTCTGCCAAGACCGGAGCAGACAAGGCTCAAGAGGAACACAACGAGGCGATCGCCGAGGAACAGCGCCGGCTCGCAGCGAAGCGCGAGGCTGAGAACAAAGTCGCGCAGGTGCGGCGGGAGGTCGAGGACCAGGTCCAGGCCGGTGTGCTTGCCGCAGACGCGGATGTATCTGTTGACGCCGAGATGGCCAGGCAGAGCGCCTTGGGCGCGAAGCTGGAGGTCACCGAGGCGCACGAAAAGCTCAACTCGCTGCGGCAGGAGCACAAGCGCGCCATCGGCGATGTGCGTGCAGCAGAACGTGTTCGAGGCGATGCTCAGCGGTCGATGAAGGAAGCCGTTGGCAGAGTTGAGGAAGCGCAGAAGAAGGCCCTGCGTCTGACTGGTGACGAGCGGCTCATCGAGCTGTTGGGTGCCGAGAGCATCGCGCTCGACACCGACGCACAAGCCGCGAGCGAACAACTGGACGATGCGATCCGCAGCGCGGAAACAGAGCAGGTGATCCTGCGAGGCGAGAACGTCGATGACGAACGCGTCCTCGACGAGCTTGGCAAAGGTGGTCTCCTGCCCCCACCCGGCGATGTCACGCGAGCGCTGGAAGTCCTGGAGGGCTGCGGCATACCCGCGTATTCGGGCTGGCGTTACCTGTCGAACCTGGAGGTCGCGGAGCGAACGGAAGCGCTGGCGAGACTTCCCCATCTGATCAGCGGTGTGCTGCTCAACAGCGCTGATCATCTTCCGAAGGCCGAACGTGTCCTCGTTGAAGCGCGGCTGTTTCCTCGGTCCGTAGTCCCGGTCGGGGACACGGCCGCGATGCTGGAACTGGATGTGGCAGAACCGCCTGGTGTCGCCTTCCTGGTGCCGCCGAACCCCGCGATGTACGACGACGAGGCTGCCGAAGCCGAACGCGAAGCGATACAGGCGAACCACGCAGCTCGCAACGAACGTCTCAAGAGTCTGGCGACGCAGCTCGACAACGACCGACTGCTGTTGAACCTCGTACGGGCGTGGCAACACGACTATCCACCGGGCCGCCTCAACGAGCTTATCGAGGCGAGGGGCATTGCCTCGAACACTTTCGAGGAGAAGGACCAGCTGTACGAGGCCGCCCAGAAGGCAGCCGAGCTGATCGAGTCGGAAGAGAGCGACCTGCGGGAAGCGCTGCCACAACTGCGGCAGAACGAGACCGATACCCGCGAGCGCGCGGACCTGCTTGCCCGGCTCGCGAATCAGGTCGAACTGATTCCAGGCTGGACGGATCAGGCAGTCTCCGCTGGTCATCTCGCGGACGAGGCGCGGCAGCTTGCCGCAGATGCCGCAGGTCGGGCTCAGACCTTGCGGGAGAAGTCCGCCGAACATGTGCGGACCGCTGACGACCATCGGCGAACCGCACGAACCTGCCGCACTGAGTTCGGCCAGGTTCCCGGTGGGGGCGCGGTCACCGACGCTGATCCGGTACCCGCGGAACCGGTCGAAGTCCTGCGACAGACCTTCAGGTCCGCTGAGGCCGCCTACGATCAGGTTCGAGTCGGCAACGACCTCTTGACGGAGCTGGAGCACGCCAAGACGGAAGTATCCAACGCACGCGAGGCCGTCGAGGAGCTGCCAGAGCCCGAACGCGTCCTCATCGCAGAGTTCCTTGGCGGACCAGACGGAGCCGACGCGCCCGCAAGAGCGGCGGCAACCGAACGAGCGAAGCGCGCCGTCGACCAGCTCGGCGCCGAACACAGCGCCGCGGTCGCCCAGGTCGGCTCGTTGCGCACGGAGTTCAAGCAGCTCAAGCCTCAAGACCGCTCGCTCGATCCATACGGTCGTCCCAGAGACATCGCGCACGGCGAGCAGTTGATCTCCGAGGCGTCCGAGCACCGGGACGTGGCTGTCGCCGAGTACAGCGAGCTTCGCGACAAGCGGGCCGCGCTCGACGAGAAGGTCAGCGCCGCATCTGAGGCCGCCCAATGGTTCGGCAGTCTGGAGGAGTCCCTGGCGGATTTGTCCCCAGAGTTCCCAGACGAGACGACGCCCGCGTTCGTCGGGACCGTCGAAACCGCGAGGGCACGCCACGTCGCTCTGCGAAACGCGCTGAAGGACGCGAGCGACCTCTGCGCAGAAGCTGATGGAGCGGTGCGTGCGGCTGCCAGCGAGCTTGCGCGCTATGCGGCGCGCCCGGAGTTCGACAAGGTCGACAGTCATGTCCGGCGGCAGCTGCTGGCCGTCGGCCCCGACCAGCTTCCTCAGTACGCCGAGGAGTGGGAACGGGCGCTGCGACCGCGGTTGCGCACGCTCAACGACGATCTGGCGCAGATCGACATTCATCGCGCCGGCATCGTCGCGCGGCTGAAGGGAATGGTGGAAACTGCCCTCGGCACACTGCGCTCCGCGCAGCGCCTGTCCCGGCTGCCCGAGCACCTCGGTGACTGGTCGGGGCAGGAGTTCCTGCGCATCAAGTTCGAGGACGTGGAGGAGAACGTCCTGGTCGATCGGCTAGGTGACGTGGTCGACGAAGCGTCCGAAAAGGATGGACAGAACAAGAAGCGGGACGGACTCACGCTCCTGTTGCAAGGCGTCAAGGCGGCCATGCCCAAGGGCGTGCGAGTCGAGATGCTCAAGCCCGATGCGGTCCTGAGGACCGAACGGATGCGCGTGTCGGAGATCCGGGATGTGTTCTCCGGAGGCCAGCAGCTGACCGCCGCGATCATTCTTTACTGCACGATGGCCGCGCTGCGCGCCAACGACCGCGGCCACAGCAGACAACGACACTCCGGTGTGCTGTTCCTCGACAACCCCATCGGCAGGGCCTCCGCGGGCTACCTACTGGAACTGCAGCTGAAGGTTGCCGCGGCGCTCGGCGTACAGCTGATCTACACAACCGGCCTGTTCGACACGGACGCACTCAGCGTGTTCCCGCTGATCGTCCGGCTGCGCAACGACGCCGACCTGAGGAAGGGCATGAAGTACCTGTCGATGGACTCCGCCGTGAGCCGGCCGTTGGAGGAACTCGGCGAGCACGACGGCAGCGGCCGCCTCAGCGCGACCCGGCTCTTCACCCGTCCGGCTCAGCCATGATGTCGCCACGGGCGGAACGGGTCTCCTCGGCGCTGGCAGATTGGCCTCGGCGTCGCGTGACGCTGGAGGAGCTTTGGCAGGTGCTCGATGCCGCTGATCCGTCGAGCAGCGGCAGCTCCGGCCGAAGGCGCCTGCTGGCCGACACGCTCGACGAGCTGGCTTCGCTCGGCCTGGTCGAGCTGCCGTCGTCGCGCTCGTACGACAGGACCGCGAACCCACCGTTGCCTCGCTTCGTCACCCGGCCAGCCGTCGCAGCGCCGACGCGCAAGTCCACGGCCGTCATGTGGCATCCCAAGCTGGCCTGGGCCGCGTCGGCACGCCTGACAGCTGATCAGGAGCAGCTGCTGGTCAAGGTCAACCGGTGGCTCTTCCGCAGCCGAGGCGACCTCGTCGTGCCACTGCGCGAGCGCTCGCTGGAGATCCTGGGTGACGAGAAGGCACTGGACGGCAAGCTGGCGACGAGCCTGTTTGCAGAAGGTCGCCTGTCGCTCGACCTTCTCCGGGCTCGGCGGGCGGTGCCACGGCTGTACACCGAGCGCGTCGGCGTCGGCGATGTCCTGCTGGTCGTGGAGAACAGCGACACCTTCGACTCACTCGTCCGCGTGCTGACCGACCGACCGGGTCGCATCGGCTCCGTCGGCTGGGGTGCCGGTGGTGGCTTTGAGGCGTCTGTGCTGTCGATCAGCCCCGACGTGCGCGAGATCCTCTACTTCGGCGATCTCGATCGCGACGGACTGCGCATCCCCGCCAACGCTTCCCGTCTGGCGGTGCTGTCAGGCCTTCCGCCTGTACAGCCAGCTACCCCGCTCTACGACGCCCTGTTCGAGGTAGGGCAACCGCAACCAGGCCAGCCCGCGTTGTCGGAGAGTGTTGCTGGGCCTCTTGTCGAGTGGCTCGACCTGCCCCAGCGAGAGCCGGTCCGTGCCCTGCTTGCATCCGGCCGCCGGCTGGCTCAGGAGGCCGTTGGCCTGGCCTACCTGCAGAACAGGGCGGTCTCCTCGACCGCCCCGCTCCTCTAGTCGTACGTCCCGCGCTTGATTGCCCCGACGAACGAGGTCAGCGCGCCCGGTCCAACTCGCAGAGCTGGGCCGATCGGGTCCTTGCTGTCCCGAACTGCCAGCAGATGCACGCCGTTCCCGCCCAGCTCAACACACTCACCATTGGCTTGGGTGTACGTGCTCTTGCGCCAGGTCAGGCTGAGTGGATCATGGGCTGTGGCCATGCCACCCTCCACTTGATCGTTATGTGCTGAGCTCGGCCGCGACCCGGCGGATCAGCTTCGCTGTGCCGGTGCGGCCGAGGGCTTTCGCCCACACCCGATCATAGGCGAGTTGAAACCTCTGAACTTCGGGCTCGTCGTCCTGGAGCACAAAGAACGAGACGTTCTCGGAGAAGATCATCTCTGCCTCGGTGCTTCCGGGGAATCGCAGCGTGATGAAGTGCCTACCTGATGCCGGGTGGGCTCCTGCGGACCAGGGCAACACGCGAAGATCGACATTCGGAAGGTCGTGGTGAACCGCCAGAAGGTGGTCGAGCTGGCGTTTGAGCACGGCCCTGCCGCCTACTTCGCAGTGCAGTGCGGCTTCACCGAGGACCACCTGAAGCTGCAGCGGATTCTCGCTGGTCAGCCTCTCCTGCCGGGCCATTCGCAGTTCGAGGTAGCGCCCGACCTCTGCCGGCTCCACATAAGGATCCCCGCCGGAGATGAGGGCATGCGCGTACTCCTTGGTCTGCAGGAGGCCGTTCACGACATCACCTTCGACAACCTGGAGAAGGTCGGCTTCCTCCTCAAGATCGAGGTACTCGGCGAACGTCCTGGCCACCAGGTCGTAGTACGGCTTGGGTGGTGTGCCGCGCCGCCGCTTCTCCTTGGCCAGCAACACCATCTCAGTGATCAGGCCCTGCGGCGCGCCATAGAGCTCAAGTGCGGCCTTCACTCGGAGCGGTTCGGCGCTCTCGCCGCTCTCCATGCGGTGCACCGTTCCCATGCCGCAGAACAGCGCCTCGGCAACGCTCTCGATCGACAGGTTTGCCTCATTCCGCCAGGCGCGAAGCGTCCTCGCGAGCCTGCGGCGATGCAGGGCCTTGCCTGAGACGGCCAACGGTCTTCCTCCTTGTGGAGCAGTCGAGGACAGTTTGCCGCCAACCTGCCAATCGTGGGCATCGCCCAATAGGATGGAGTTAGGATGGAAGCTTCCAGCAAGGTTGCTTCCGATGGTAGTTCTGGTTGCATGCCGAGCGGAGGACTCACGGAACTGGCCGCACTCGCTCAAGATGGTGGCTGGATCTTCCCTTTGCGCGGCAACGAGGATGCGCCGCTCTTCGGAGTACGCGAAGGCGGCGAGGTCACCGAGACGATCTGCATCCGCTCGGAGAAGGAAGTGATCGTGGCGCGCCTGCTGACCGAGGACTGGCTGAACGCGCAGCGCGGAGGACTCCGGTGGGTGCTCTGGCATTTCACAGGTTCGCTCGCGGACGCGATCGGCGAACTCCGGACACTGCCACCACATGGCGCCCCGAAGGCGCCGAGACTCCGCATCGCCGCACCAAGTCAGCTGTGGACACCGGAGACGAGATGACCGAACCGAAGCACGCACGCCACGACGAGGTGCTCAGCGTTGCGTACCTGATCGAGCAGGGAGCCGCCGTAATCGGCGGAATCGCACCCGTCGAGCGAGAGGCTGGTCATGACCGGCTGATCGAGGAGAGCTCGACCTACTACCGTGCCGCACACGCCGCCTCGCGCGCGACCGGCCTGCTCTGGTTCGTGTTCGGCTTCGGCCTCTCGGCGTTCCTCGCCCTGACCGTCGGCTGGCCTCGCGTCGCGGTCGGGCTGAGCCTGGCGGGTTGCCTCGTCTCGGCGGGCGCAGTCGTGGTGCAACGGAGACCTCTGCACCGGTTGCTCGACTCACTGACCGGCGCCGACCTCGCTGGCTCGTCAGGCGTGCACCGCTTCCTGTGACCATTGTCGGTCGTCTTGTTCTGATATGAAGCACTTGCGGCCAGGCGTGCGAGGCAGAGTGGGGCGGGATCGATTCCATCTACCCTTCTCGACTGGCCTGGCCTGTTGTTGAAATACTCGGTCTGTTATCGTTTCGATGACTGCGGGTTGATCGATGGATCCGAAAGAATTCGATTGAGCGATAGGAGTTGGGGTGTGTTCGAGTGCCCATCGAGCTGGAATGAGACCACTGTAGGGGAAGTGCTGGTGGAGCGACCCAAAAATGGGTACAGTCCTAAACCGTCGGATTCGTTTTCTGGCGTATATATGCTGGGGTTGGGTTGCCTAACTGACGAAGGATTCAATCCGGTACAGCTTAAGTATGCGCCATCCGGCGACCCGTTCGTCGAGCGTGCCATCCTTGCTGACGGCGATCTCTTGATTAGTCGCGCTAACACGAGGGTGCTCGTGGGCATGGTGGGGCGGTATTTCGATATCGGGCATCCATGTATATATCCAGATCTGATGATGCGCCTCCAGGTCGATAGTGTGGTGCGGCCGGAGTTTCTTGAGCTGCTACTTAGGTCGGCGCGGTGTAGGCGGCAGATTCAAGCGCTCGCGTCGGGCACGTCCGAGAGTATGGTAAAAATCAGTTCCGAAACAGTTATGGGGATAAAGATTGCAATACCGGAAATTGATGAGCAGGACAGAATTGTAGACGCTCTGACATTGGTTGACGAATCGGTCCGATCGATGGAATTCGAAGTGGCTAAACTTCGAAGGATTAAGGCGGCGATGGTCGACGATCTGTTGACTGGGTCCGCGTGAAGTAGCAAGGACGCAGTTGGGGTACGCCTGTCATCCCGTGCTGGAGCTTCTGTCGTTGTGGCCGTACTACGTCGCCGGGGGTGGCGCGGTGCACACGTTCGGGTTGTGGCTACCTGCGCGGAGCCTATCCGGTCTATGGTGTGACCAGGGCAGATGCAGGGTTTTCGGGCCTGTTCTGCAAGCTTTCGACGTGAGACACTGTAAAAGACGGCCCGAACGCGGGTGGAGGAGGTGAACCGTGCTCCTAAGGTTCCGTGTCGCCAACTACCGCTCGCTCCGTGACGAGCACGAGCTGTCGTTCGTGGCCTCGGACGTCGACGACGAGATCGTCCGGCACACCGGGGTCGAGTCGGGAGGCAAGGAGATCGGTGTCATCCCCGCGGTCGGGATCTTCGGCGCCAACGCCTCCGGCAAGTCCAACCTGCTCAGCGCGCTCGTGGCGATGCGCGCAGCCGTGCGCGACTCGGTGGCGGACTGGGCGCGAGATGACGGCGTGCCGCGGGACCCGTTCGCACTCGATCCCGCGTGCCGGCGCGAGAACACGCTGTTCGAGGTAGACCTTCTGCTGGGGCAGAGCAAGGTCCGCTACACCTACGGCTTCGAGCTGTCCGACGAGCGCGTCGAAGCCGAGTGGCTACACGCCTACCCTGGCGGCCACAAGCAGGTGTGGTTCGACCGGGAAGCCGACCGAGCCGGCGGCGAGGAGTTCCGCTTCCCCAACGAGAACTTGCGGGGAGCCAAGAAGCTGGTCGAACTTGCCCGGCCGAACGCCCTCTTCCTCACCGTTGGAGCGAGCTTCAACAACAAGCAGCTGCGTCAGCTCCATCGGTGGTTCTCGAACAACTTCTGGGTGGTGGGGTCGGACGATGCTGGCATTGCGCAGCGAAGCGACTACACCAGGGAGCGGCTGGTCGATCCGGGTCGTGGAGACGACTACCGCAAGCGGGTGGAGTCGCTGCTGCGAGTCGCTGATCTGGGCATCGTCGGATTGGAAGTCGATGCATCACTGCCGAAGGACCATCAGGTCAAGCTGCTGCATCGCACCGGACGCGGTAAGCCGCTCCCGCTCGATTTCCGCAAACAGGAATCGCTCGGCACGCACGCCTGGTTCGCTTTCCTCGGCCCGGTGCTGGAGATGCTGGAACGAGGTTCGGTGTTGCTGGCCGACGAACTCGACTCCAGCCTGCATCCAGTTCTGGCCGCCGAGGTCGTCAGGCTCTTCCAAGATCCAGAAGCGAACCCGAACGGCGCTCAGTTGTTGTTCACGACTCACGACGCGACGCTCTTGGGTAAGGGCGTGGTCGGGCGGCCGCTGAGTCGCGACCAGGTGTGGATCACGACAAAGCGCAACACCGGCGAGACCGAGCTCTATCCGCTCACCGACGCCGGCCCGCGGACCACTGACAACCTGGAACTCGGCTACCTGCGCGGGCGCTACGGTGGCGTGCCGCGGGTGACGGCCGGTGAGCTGGCCCGCGAGGTGACGGAACTCGTGTCGGGGGGCGTGTGAGCAGGCGCAGCAATCCGAACGCGGACAAGCCACTGCACAAGACCAAGGGCGCTTCTCGCGAGCATCGCGTCATCTATGTCGCGGTCGAGGGAGAACGCACCGAGGTCGACTACCTCACCTACCTCAAGAAGGATCTGCTCGACTCGAAGCGGATCACGCTGCACGTTCTGGCCAAGCGGAACGGGATGAAGCCTCTTGAGGCCGTCGAGCACGTGCTCGCTCAGGCCGAGGATCCGCGGCGCGACGAGCTCTGGGCGATGTTCGACCGCGATCAGCACGAGGGCATCCCGCAAGCGTTCGACAAGGCCGGCGCGAAGAACGTCAACCTTGCCTACTCCAGCCCCTCGTTCGACTTGTGGCTGCTCCTGCACTTCACCGGGTTCAACTCGGGGCAGCAGAGCGGATCCAGCGCGATCGTGCACGAGCAGCTGCGCAGGCAGCCTGGGTTCGAGACGTTCGACATCCGGGGCGACAAGAGCGTCAGGAACGAACGCGTCGAGGCGCTCCGGAACAAGCACGAGGCAGCCACGCGCAATGCGAAGAAGCTGGCAAACGATTGCCCCACTACGACGTGCTCTCATGACACTGGACACGACGACCGTTGCCCGCCGCTGAGGCGGGATCCCTGCACCGAAGTGTGGCAGCTACTCGTCTCACTGAAGATCATCGACGCCTGAGTAAGGTTCGCACGTGGCAAAGCTGACCCTCTCCCAGCTGGAACGGCATCTCTTCACCGCGGCGGACATCCTCCGCGGCAAGATGGACGCCTCCGAGTACAAGGACTTCATCTTCGGGATGCTGTTCCTGAAGCGGTGCTCGGACGAGTTCCAGCCCGAGTGGCAGCGCGTCTACGACCTGATGATGGAGCGCACCGACCACGATGTCGAACAGTCGCTGGCCTGGGCGAACAACTCCGACGCGTACGCGGAACACATCTACGTGCCGCCGCACGCCCGCTGGTGGAAGGGACCGCACCTTCGCAGTCACAAGGATCTGGATCCGCCGAGGGGATTGAACCAGCTCACGGTTGGGGACACGGTCGCCACAGAGCTCGACAAGGCGATCGCCAACCTCGAGAGCCACAACGGTGCCAGCCTGCGCGGCGTGCTCCGGCACATCCAGTTCAGCCGGGAGACCGGTCAGACGAAGCTCACCAACCGTGAGCTGGTCGACCTGATCCACCACTTCGACCGGTACCGCCTCCGTGACGTCGACTTCGAGTTCCCGGACATGCTCGGCGCGGCCTACGAGTACCTGATCGCCGAGTTCGCCGACTCCGCGGGCAAGAAGGGCGGCGAGTTCTACACCCCACGCTCGGTGGTGCGGATGATGGTGCGCCTGGTCGACCCGCAACCGGGCGACAGTGTCTACGACCCGTGTGCGGGCTCGGGTGGAATGCTCTTGCTCGCCAAGGAGCACGTCGAGGAACACGGCGGCGACGTCGAACAGCTCGCTCTCTACGGCCAGGAGAAGAGCGGCACCTCCTGGGCGATGGCGAAGATGAACCTTCTTCTCCACGGGGCGCGCGATGCCGACCTCCGCAATGGCGACACGCTCGAAGAACCGTTGCATCGCGACGGCGACAAACTGAGGCGGTTCCGGAAGGTTCTGTCCAACCCGCCGTTCTCGCTGAACTACCGGACCGAGGACGTGAAGTTCGCCGACCGGATGATGTTCGGGTGGGCGCCGGAGACCGGCAAGAAGGCCGACCTGATGTTCGTCCAGCACATGGTCGCCGTGCTGACCCAGAACGGCATCGCCGCGACCGTGATGCCGCACGGTGTCCTGTTCCGCGGCGGAGCAGAGCGCACGATTCGCGAGAAGATGCTTCGCTCGGACGTCATCGAGGCGATCATCGGCCTCGGCCCCAACCTCTTCTACGGCACCGGGATTCCCGCCTGTGTGCTGGTGTTGCGTAGCCCAGGGGGCAAAACGGACCCTCGCAGGCAGAAGAAGGTTCTGTTCATCAACGCCGATCGCGAGTACACGAGCGGTCGTGCACAGAATGAACTGGGACCGGAGCACACGGAGAAGATCGTCAGCACGTTCCGGGACTGGCAGGAGATCCCCGGCTACTCGCGTGTCGTGTCGGTCGACGAGTTGCTGGCCGAAGAGGCCAACCTGAACATCCGTCGCTATGTCGACAACGCACCGCCTCCTGAGCCACAGGACGTGCGGGCGCACCTGCACGGCGGCATGCCCAAGGCCGAAGTCGAAGCAAAGAGCGATCTCTTCTCCGCGTTCGGCGTCGAGGCGCAGGTGTTGTTCTCCGAGCGGGAGCCCGCCGATCCGGACTACTACGATTTCCTGCCTGAGGACGCGAAGGTCACAGCGGAGCGGATCACCCAGCTCGCCGCACAGCGTGAAAGTGACCTTCGAACCGCTTATCAGCAGTGGTGGGACAAGGAAGCCAAGCTTGTCGTCGAACTGCCGGAGCACAGGAAGCTGATGCTCCTCCGCGCCGACCTGCTCAGCGGCTTCACCGGCGCGCTTGTTCCACTGGGAGTACTGGACGAGTTCACCACCGCGGGCATCGTCGCAGGGTGGTGGATGGACAACCGCCACGATCTCAAGGCGCTTGCCGCCGGCGGGTTCGAGCGCGTGCTGGACGGCTGGGTCGACACCATCGAAGCCATGCTCGAACCGGTCGAACAGCCGAACGGCAAACTCAAGCAGCCGACCGCAGTTGAGCGACGCAAGGCCCTCGATCATCCTGTCGTTCCCTACCTGCTGCCGGACTTCCTTGCGGAGCTGGAGAAGGCGGAGGCCGAATACGCCGAAGCCGATGCCGCGCACAAGGCTGCCAAGGCCGCGCTCGACGGCAGTGACGAGGAAGAAGCGGACGACACCGAGGAGTCCGAGGTGACCCCGGAAGAGGTGGCTCGGCTCAAGAAGGTCGCCACCGCCGCCCGGTCCAAGCGCACCAAGCTGGAGAAGCTGTTCAAGGAACAGCTGAAGCTGGCAGCGCAGCGAGCGCCGGTCGAAGGCACCGTCACCGAGATCGTGCTGCAGGTGTTCGAACGTGACCTCGCGCGTCGACTCGACAGGTATGTCGCCGCCGGGCGTGCTGAGCTCGTCGCCACGTTCAACCGTTGGAGTGACAAGTACCGCGTGCCGCTGTCACAGCTGGAGGCCGAACGTGACGCCGCGACACGCAAGCTCGCCGAGTACCTCACTCAGCTGGGTTACGCATGATCAAGACTAAAGTGTGACGGATGCGGCACCCGGAACGGGACGAGGTCGAACGGCCCCTGATCGACCAGCTGAAGGCGATGGGGTGGACCCATTTGCCGTTCGCCGGCCCAGGTGAGGGGCGGCAGACCTACAGCGACGTGATCCTGCTGGACCGCTTCCGCGATGCGGTCCAGGCGATCAACCTGGGGCCGGACGGTCAGCCCTGGCTCGATGAGGACCGGCTCACCTCGATCGTCAACCGGGCCATCCGCGATCCGGAACACGGCGTGCAGGGCAACATCGCCTTCACCGAGTTGCTGACGGGTTCGACTCTCACCGTCGAAGGACTCCCGGACTGGGATGACGGCGTGCGCCAACCGGTCAAGCTGGTCGACTGGGAGAACCCCGAGCGCAACGAACTGCTTGTCGTGTCGCAGTTCAGGATCGACACGTTCGAAGGGCGTCATCCCTACGTCGTTCCTGACCTCGTGCTGTTCGTGAACGGTCTGCCGTTCGCGGTGATCGAGTGCAAGGATCCGGGACCGACCGCGGTCGACGAAGCCATTGCCCAGCTGCAGCGCTATGTGAGCGACGCGCCGGATCTGCAGAGGTTCGCTCAGCTGCTCATCGCGACAGATCGCGAGACAGCGCAATACGGCACTATCACTTCACCGCCCGAGTACTTCGCCGCGTGGCGGTCGGTCGAGCCCGACATCGAGCAGACCATCCGAACTGAGATCGGCAAGCCGGAGGGACAGCCGCTCCACAGCCAGGAGATCCTCGCAGGCGAGATGCTGCGACCAGCGACTCTTCTCGAGCTGATTCGCGACTTCACCGTCGGTCAGGTCGTCAGCGGCCGTCAGGTGAAGATCGTGGCTCGCTGGCAACAGCTTCGTGCGGTCCGCAGCATGGTTCGCCGGCTACTCGAACGCAAGCGCGACTTTGCCGCCACGGGTACCCCCGATCACCGTGGTGGCGTCACCTGGCACACGCAGGGCTCCGGCAAGAGCCTCACGATGGCCTTCCTCGTGCGAGCCCTACGACAGCATGACAATCTGCGCGATTTCAAGGTCGTGGTCGTCACTGACCGGCTCGACCTGGAAGAGCAGATTCTGAAGAGCCTTGGCACCACAGGAGAGACGCCACGGCGCGCGAAGTCCGTTGTCGACGCTCACCGGCATCTCGCCAGCCAGACGCCAGACCTGGTGCTGGTGACCATCCAGAAGTCCCGCAACGAGGACGAAGACGACGAAGTCGACGAGTCCGGCGTGAAGCAGGTCGACGCTCCGTCGCTGAACGACAGCGACGCGATCGTCGTCCTCGTCGACGAGGCACACCGGTCACACTCGTCGTATCAGCACGCGAGGTTGCGTCGGAACCTGCCGAACGCGGTGCTCATCGGGTTTACCGGTACGCCGATCCTCAAGGGGGACAGGAAGACCACGCGCGAGATCTTCGGCCCGTTCCTCGACGTGTACGCGTTGAAGGACGCGGAGGAGGACCGCGCTGTCGTTCCGATTCGCTACGAGTCTCGGGAGATCCCCGGTGCGGTGATCGACCGGGCTGTCCTGGACGCGGGTTTCATGGCGTCTGTGCCGGTGGACGACGCGGATCGGGAGAAGCTCGTCCATCAGTTCGCCAGGCATCGTGAGGTCCTGGAAGCCGCCGCGCTCATCCGCGCGAAAGCGGACGACATGCTCCGCTACTGGGTGCGCCACGCCTTGCCTGATCGGTTTTCCGCCCAGGTTGTCGCAGTGTCCCGCAAGGCGGCAGTCCGCTACCGCCATGCCCTCCTGGAGGCACGCGAGCGACTGCTCGCCGACGTCGACGATCTTGGCCCGGCTGTTCTGCATGACCCGATGGCGTGGGAAGACGCCGACGAGCACACGCAGACACTTCTCGAAGCTGCTGAGCACCGTGAGCTGCTGACGCGGATCACCACCGTTGCGGTGATCTCGAAGGGGAGCACCACGGAGGACTCCGAGTGGGAGGAATGGACGAGCTCGGACCGGCACCGCGAGTACATCACGCGCTTCAAGGACGGCCTCGGCGATGTCGCGGAGCTGGAACCGGATCAGAACTGGGAGACCCATATCGGCGCCCTGCACCACTCGCATCCGATCCAGCGCGGTGGCGGCGAACCGTGGCGCCGGAACATCACAGGCAGTGAACCCGAGACCGTTCCTGCGACTGCGGTACCCACCGTCGACCCGATCGCCTTCATCGTGGTGAAGTCCATGCTGTTGACGGGTTTCGACGCGCCGGTCGAGCAGATCCTGTTCGTGGACCGGCCCATCCGCAAGAGCGCTGAGCTGTTGCAGGCGATCGCCAGGCCGAACCGGCCCCGCAAGCACAAGTCGTTCGGTCTCATCGTCGACTACGTCGGCATCTCGGCCGATCTGGTGCGGGCTCTCAACGAGTACGACACCGATCATCTGGACGAAGTCGTCGGTGACGCCGACTCCCGTTCGCTGATGATGCCGTTGGACGAAGCGGTTGTGCCGGAGCTGCAGCTCCAGCACAACAGGGTGACGAACTTCCTTGCTCAATACGGCATTCGTGCTCTGGGCACGTCGGCAGAGCGCGAGGACTTGCTGGCGCGGCTGGATGATCCCGAGTTGCGGGCAGAGTTCGACGATGTCACCAAGTCGTTCCTGACCGCGCTGAACGCGGTGCTTCCTCGCCCGGAAGCCTTGAAGTACCAAGGGATTGCGCGCAACCTCGGCATAGTTCAGTACCTGGCGCGCCGGCGCTACCGGGATGCTCGTACACACTTCAGCCCGTACCGGTACGGCGCCAAGATCCGGCAACTCATCGATGCGCACATCCGTGCGGAAGGCATCATTCAGCGCATTCCTCCGGTGGAGATCACCGCGGCCGACTTCGCTGAGAAGGTTGACGCGCTTCCCGACGACCGGGCTCGCGCGCTGGAGATGAAGCACGCGATGAGGGAGCACATCAGCACTCGGATGGCTTCCGACCCTCATACTTACCGACGGCTGAGCGAACGGCTCGACGAGATCCTCCAGCAGATGGAGCAGGACCACGACTTCGGCCAGACCTACCTGGAACTCGTCGGGTTGCGAGCGCAGACGTTGGCCGAGGAAGAGGCCACGACCGAGCTGGGACTTGACCGTTGGACGGAGAAGCCGATCTACAGTCTTCTCGAGGAGGCAGTCGCCAATCGGAAGCCGGGTCTCGCTCAAGTCGACGTCTTCACGGCCGCACGTGGGTTGGCACTGCAGATCAGTGCCGAGGTGTTGCGGCCGCACTTCCTCTACAACGGTCACGTGCGGGACACCGCGCGCAAGCGGTTGATCAACACTCTCGTAGTGGAAACTCGCCTGGCTCCATCGGATGCTCAGCACATCGCGGACAAGTTGGTCGACTTGGCCACGAGTAACCGTGAACGCTTCTTGCGGCTGGTGGATCGGCCGCGACAGTGACCCAGGTGTTGAACGCGGCGGTTCGCGAGGCAGGCTTGCCAGGCCACTGGCCATGGCGGGTGGAGGTTCGGCCTCGACGCCGCACACTGGGGCTGGATGTGCTGCCCGACGGGACGATTGTGATCGCAGTGCCGACGCGAATCACCCCTGACGAGCTGACCAACGCCCTGCAGGATCGTCGCTTGTGGCTTGCCAGGGCGATCCGGCGCCGCGCCGAACTGGCCGCGGATCATCCGGCCAAGGAACTGGTGGACGGCGAGGGATTCACCTACCTGGGGCGGCACTACCGCCTGCTCCGGGTCGCAGCGCCGGCAACACCTGTGAGGCTGCGAGGAGGCTGGTTGCAGCTGAGCAGCGAGGCGGGCGGCCCCGAGATCATTGAGTGGTATCGGACCCGCGGGCAGGCCTGGCTGACGGAACGGGTGCGATCGTGGGCCGGTCGTGTCGGCGTCGAGCCACCGCACGTGGTTGTTCGCGATCTCGCGACCCGTTGGGGACTGCGTACTCGTGACGGCTCGGTTGCCTTCCACTGGGCGACGATTCAGCTGCCGCCGGACTTGCTGGACCTGGTGGTGGTGCACGAGCTGGTCCACCTGGTCGTGCCGCGCCACGACGAAGAGTTTCGACGTCGACTGATGATCGCGTTGCCTGAGGCCGCCGCCCTGGAGGCGAGGTTGGGGGAGGAAGGCCGTCGAGCGTGGATGGGCACCGTACGAGATCTCTAGAATGCTATGTTTCGCTAGCGGTTCCTGATGGTCTGAAGCGCTTGGCCATTCTCGGCAAGGAACCAGAACGACCACCCGTTGCGGTTGGGATGCACGTTCGGGTTGTGCGCTTGAACCACTCCGATAGCTGCGCCGCTCGGGCTCTTGTATGAGCGCCCGCTGAGCGCACCGCTCGTGATGTCCATGCGCTTGGTTGACGGGTAGTAGACCGCTTCGATGTGGTTGCCCTCATAGTCGGCATAGACTGATACGCCGTCGAGTGCCTTGCCGTCGGAGGATGTCGTGTGGCTGGGCTTGGCGAACTCGTCGAGCAGGCGCCGCACGACTTCGCCTTCGGTCGCCTGCCAAGCCCGTGCGAGCAGCGTGACACGTTCGTGGTCCCGATCGGCGACCTCGATGAGTTTCAAAAATCCTCCTCGGGCTGAGATGGTGTGGAGAGGGTAGCTCTAGGTGTACGGTGTCCGCAACGTGACCGGTTGCCGCCTCCGGGTGTTCGGTCCGCTCAACGTGGAGTCCACGGAAGGGACATGAGTTCATGGCGAAGCGGCCTGTCAGTCCGAGCGGCTACCGAGCCCTGCTTGTCGCGCTTGCCGTGCTCGCTGCCGTGGTCGTGGCGATGATCGTGGGCATCCTCGTCGCGGTGAGCGGCGCTGGGATGGTCTTCGTACTGGTGGTCGGTGGGGGCGCCTTCGTCGCCGCAACGAGGTCGGCGCTTCACGTGCTGAGCAAGCTTCGGCTTCTCTGATCAGTCGTCACACGCGCCGACCGGGTCGACGTCTCTCGGATCGAACAGCCCAAGCGTGCCTGGGTACTTGAAGAGCACAGCGAGGGTGAAGCGGACTTTGATCACTTACCAATCGCGGTTGCCGTCGTGGCCGAGGCTGCCGCAGCGGGATCCAGTTGTGGTACCGGCGGACCGCTGCGACGCCAGGTAGACCGTGGGACACGATGGTCGGTGGGGAGCGTGGACCTGCGCGCAGGCCGGCCACTCGCTGGAGATCCTGTTCAGGATCTACCGGCACGTGTTCGCAGAAATCGACGAGGGCTTCATCGAGGCGGCGCTCGGCGGCGCCTGAGTCTGTTGCTTCGTCGGCACAGCCGGGTCTGAGGACAGCGTTCGAGCTGGGAAATCGGCTGGATTTCGTCGGCACACCATCGGCACGCGCCCGCCAATGGCCGGTTTTGGTCGGATCACAGCCGGACATAGCAAAACACCCGTCGAGCGAGTTTGCGCTGCTCAACGGGCGTTTTGGCTGGTGCCCCCGGCAGGATTCGAACCTGCGCACCCGCCTCCGGAGGGCGGTGCTCTATCCCCTGAGCTACGGGGGCCGTAGCTATGTGGAAGATCCTAGCGCACGCAGGCGACCCCGTTTGACGCCGACCCCCACCAAGCGGTGAAGCGTGGTCCCCGTCACGTCGTCGGCGGCTCGTACCGCTTGGGCATCCGGCGCCCGCGTCGGCCCTCGGGCAGTGCAGGTCCGGCGATCTTGGCGAACGCGATGATGAAGACGATCGCGAAGACGAGCGTGAACAACCAGCCCATGACGACCTGGCTCTGCGGCCGTGCCTGCGGGTGCAGGTCCCTGCCGCGTTTCGCGGTGTTGGCGGCGTACTCCTTGCCGATGTCCGAAGGCTCCAGCCAGCCGGTCACCGCCCACGTGCCGACTGAGCCGTCCGCCTTGTCCCTGGCTTGGGTCTGACACCGGTAGTAGTAGCCGAATCCGCGCAGGGTGACCGGGCCGTGGCGCTCGCAGGACTTCGCGGTCGCGATGTACGGCGCGTTCGCCAGGTCGCCGGGTTCGACCTCGTCCCAGAAGTGGTTGAAGATCGTGGCGCCGAGCAGGTAGCCGAGTGCGGGAACGAGCAGGAAGGCGAAGATCCGGTGAAGTACCTTCATCAGCCCTTTTCTTCCTCTTCCTTCAGTTCGCGCCACGACTTCCAGCCGCCGTTGTCCACGATCTTGGCGCCCTCCTTGGCGAACTCCTCGCCCAGTTTGGGGCCGATGTCCTTGGGGAGGCCGGTGACGCCGTCGACGATGACCTTCTTCGCGCCCGCGCCCGCGTCCTTCATCATGTCGGCGAAGTGCTTGAGCAGTTGATCTGGATCGGACACGCGTCCCAGGTCGCCTTGCTGACTGAACGTAACCGGAGGGTAGCGAACGGCGTTGCTCCACGCAGGCGAACGAGACAGGCGCTGATCGGGCGTCGAACGTGGCGCTGGTCACCTTCGCCGCTGGTCAGGAATACCGACGATTGCACTCATGCGCATATCGCTATATGTTCCCAGCCATGGGTCACGGGCATGGACACGGATCGGCGTCCGCGAGCGGGCAGCACGCCGGCAAGCTGTGGATCGCGTTCGGCATCGGCGCGGTGTTCATGGTGGTCGAGTTCGTCGTGGGGTTCGCGACCGGGTCGTTGGCGCTGATCTCCGACGCCGCGCACATGCTCACGGACGTGCTGGGCGTCGGGATGGCGCTGGCCGCGATCATGGTGGCGCGCAGGGCCAAGGCCGGGAAGAACCGGACGTTCGGGTTCTACCGCGCCGAGGTGCTGGCGGCGCTGGCCAACGCGGTGCTGCTGTTCGGTGTGGCTGGCTATGTCATCTACGAGGCGGTCGGGCGGTTCCAGGACCCGCCGGCGGTGCCAGGGTGGCCGGTGCTCATCGCGGCGACGCTGGGGCTCGCGGCCAACCTCGTCAGCTTCAGCGTGCTCAAGGAAGGCGCCAAGGACAGCATCAACGTCAAGGGTGCGTACCTGGAGGTGCTGGCTGACCTCATCGGCTCGGTGGGTGTGCTGATCTCCGCGCTGATCACGATCACCACCGGCTGGAAGTACGCGGACCCGATCATGGGTGTGATGATCGGCGTGTGGGTGTTGCCGCGGACGTACGGGCTGGCCAAGAACGCGTTGCACATCCTGTTCCAGCACGCGCCGGAGCGGCTTGACGTGACGGAGATGCGGAAGGCGCTCACTGAGCTGCCTGGGGTCACCGAGGCGCACGACCTGCACGTGTGGACGCTCACCAGTGGCATGGAGGTGGCTTCGGCGCATCTCACGACCGCTGAGGACGCTGATCACGAGAACGTGCTCAAGGCGGCGCAGTTGTTGCTGGCGACCAAGTACCACATCGAGCACGCCACGTTGCAGGTCGAGGGCGGGTCGTCAGCGCAGCGGTGCCGGGAGCTTTCGTGGTGAGCCCGGCAGGTCGCGGATCTCGTCCTTAGTGGACGGCGTTCCGGTTCGTGACGGAAGCGGGCTGCGCGGTTGTGGCACGGCCACCCAGACGCGGCCTCGTTCGAACGGCACCACAACAGCCTCCCCGATCACCCGCCACATGAATTGCCAAGATCCCATCGAAGTATGTCCGAACGGGATAGATCCTTTCAGGTGAACGGAAAAGGCCGCGTTCCGTGACGGAACGCGGCCTTTTCGGTGCAAACGACATCGATGTACGGCCCGCTGGTCGTTACAGCCCAGTGGGTTGTCCTGCCTTCGGTCCCTTCGCGCGCGTCAGGCCGCCGACACCGACCGCGGCGAACCACAGCGCCATGAGCATTCCGATGATGAACAACACGTCGAGCTGCTCCAGGCCCAGCGGTCCCACGGCCCACGGGCCCAGGCTCCACGCGATCCCGCCGACCACCGCGCCGACCGTGAACAACGGGTTGGTCAGCTTGCCGAGCACGGCCAGCGCGGCGACCGAGAGCCCGAAGACCGGGAACGCCAGCAGTGCCAGCACCTGGTGCGTGTTCAGGAACGGCGTGGAGTGGCCGGCGGCCGCCGCGTCGCTCTCGAAGTGCGCCACGAGGTGCGGCACGTTCTCGACCACGCAGAGCACAGCGCCGGCCACCGCGATCCAGCCCGCACGACGGGCCGCGGCGGGCAAAGGCTTGTCGCGCAGCAACCCGGTCAGACCGAGAGCGAACAGGATCGAGCTCAGCAGGATCAGGCTGTGGGAGGGCACCCACAGCGGGTCGCCGATCCAGGCTGCCTCGGCGGCGTGCCCGGTCAGCGACGGATCTTCCTCCGGGTGCAGCATGCCGCCGCTGACCAGCGCGACCGCCCCCGCAACCAACGTCCAGGGCCACCACTTCATGACGGAAGTGTCCCGCTCACCCGCCTTGATCACCGGAAATCTGCCAAAGAGGTCCACCGGGCGTGGAAACGGGACGGAATCGGCGTTCCGCTGGCAGGGTTCGGAGCACCGGCTTACCGTCCCCAGCCATGGACGCCGCAGGACAGCCCCGCACCACCGGGGAGACAGTGGACACCTGGGAGATGGTCGTGATCCACAGGTGGTTCAAGCGCGAGTTCGCGCAGATGCCCGCCCTGGTCCGGGGCGTGGCTCCGAGCGATCACGGCAACGTGCGGTACGTGGCGGACTTCGTCGAGATGATGGCCGGTCTGTTGCACCACCACCACGTGGGCGAGGACGAGATGCTCTGGCCACGGCTGCTGGAACGCGTGGGCGGCCTGGACAGCGAGCTCGTCCAGCGCATGGAGAAGCAGCACGACGTGGTCGGCAAGGCCCTCGAGCAGATCGATGAGCTGCTGCCGCAGTGGAGGCAGCGAGCCGACGCGGCCACCCGCGATGAGCTCGCCGATGTCCTCGAAGGCATGTCCGGTCCGTTGATCGAGCACCTGGGCGAGGAGGAGAGCAAGGTGCTCCCGCTGGTCTCGGTGTACATCACGCAGGCCGAGTGGGACGCGCTGGGACGCAACGGCGCGAGCAGCATGCCCAAGGGCGCCAAGGGTTTCGACACGATCGGGATGATCCTGCAGGAGACCACGCCTCAGGAGCGGGCGGGGTTCCTGCGCCTGCTGCCGGCTCCGGTCCGCCTGCTCCACAAGCTCGTCGGCGCCGGAATCCACCAGCGCGCCAAGGTTCGCCGACGCGAGATCGCCGCATAGAAAAGAGCCGCGCTCCCACAGGAACGCGGCCCCTCTTCAGTTCAAACTACAGACCGGTGCACTGCCCGGCCTTCGGTCCCTTCACGTCGTTCGGGAACCCGTTGTTGACCGGCTCCGGGTTGTTGCCCGTGCAGGACAACGGCCCGCCCACCGTCGAGAACGCCACGACCGACCTGGTCTTGTTCGACGTCAGCGACACCGGACCACCGACCGAGGCGTTCTCGAGAGCGACCTCGGTGGCGGAACCGTGCACCGTGATCGGGCCGCCGACCTTGGTCCCGATCAGCACTACGGAACCGGCGTCCGCGGCCGAGATCGGGCCCTTGATCTCGCCACCGAAGACGTACAGCGTCGCACCGCGCGCAACGGTCACGGGACCGTTGATCGTGGCACCGTCCACATAGGTCACACCCTTGACCTGCAGTGGACCGTTGACGTTGCCGGTCACCGTGGTGGCGGGCTTCGGCAGCGGCTTCGACATCAGCTCGAACTCCGCCAGTGCGACGTCCTGCGAGAACTCCAGGCGGTAGAAGTTGTAGCGGCCCGGCGAGGCGATCTTGAACGACCGGGTGTACTGCTGCCACTGGAACTGCTCGCCGGAGCGCTTGTCGACCGTCGCCCACGTCTTGCCGTCGTAGGAGGCCTTCAGCTCCCACGACGACGGCGACGTGCCCGTCTTCGCGTTGGTCAGCGTGTAGAACTCCGCCTTCTCCTTGGCGTCGGCCGCCTTGAAGTCGAACGAGCGGACCACCGCCGACGTGCCGGAGTTGTTGTCCACCAACGCACCTGTGGACACACCGCTGGAGACGTCACGCAGAGGCGTCGGAACCGCGTCACCGCTGGTGATCGAGTCCGGCACGTCCTGAGCGCCCGTGCCCCACGCCGACGGCGCCGGGCCCATGTCGAAGTCGATCGTCGCACCGGCCGCGAGCACGTCGTGCGGCAGCGACGTCTTGTTCCACGCCTTGCCGTTGACCTTCACGCCCTGCACGTAGATGTTCTTCGCGCTGTTCTTGGGCGCGTTGATGACGAGCTTCTTGCCGTTCTCCAGCTGGACCGTGGCCTTGGTGAACAGCGGCGAACCGATCGCGTAGGCCGGCTTGCCCATCTGCAACGGGTAGAAGCCCAGCGACGAGAACAGGTGCCACGCGGACATCTCGCCGTTGTCCTCGTCACCGGCGTAGCCCTGGCCCTGCTCGGAACCCACGTACAGGCGCGACAGGATCTCGCGCACCTTCTCCGCGGTCCGCGCCGGCTTGCCCGCGTAGTTGTACATGTAGGCGATGTGGTGCGAGGGCTGGTTGGAGTGGCCGTACTGGCCCATCCGCACGTCCCGCGCCTCGATCATCTCGTGGATCACGCCGCCGTAGCCGCCGGGGAACTTCGCGGTCTCCGGCAGGGTGAAGAACGAGTCGAGCTTCTGCGCCAGCTTGTCCCGCCCGCCGTACAGGTTCGCGAGACCCTGCCCGTCGTGCGGCACCGTGAACGCCATGTTCCAGCCGTTCGTCTCGGTGTAGTCGTAGCGCCAGTCCTGCGGGTTGTACTTCGCGGGGTCCTCGACGCGCCACGAGCCGTCGACGTTGCGGCCCTGGAAGAAGCCGATCCGCTCGTCGAACGTCAGCACGTAGTTCTGGGCGCGGTTGAGGAAGTACTCGTGCTCCTCCGCGTACCGCTTCTCGCCCGTCTTCTCGTGCAGCGCCTTCGCCATCGACGCGATGCCGAAGTCGTTGAGGTAGCCCTCGATCGCCCACGACCACGCCTCGTGCAGCTGGTCGTTGCCGGTCCAGCCGAGGAAGATCGACCGGTCCATGCCCTTGCGGCCGACGTTGTTGCTCGGCGGCACGACGGACGCGTTCTTCACCGCGGCGTCGTATGCCGCCTTGATGTCGAAGTTGCTGACGCCCTTCAAGTACGCGTCCGCGAACGCCACGTCGGAGCTCGTGCCGGTCATCAGGTCGGCATAACCGGGGGAGGACCAGCGCGAGATCCAGCCGCCGTCCTTGTACTGCTGGACGAAGCCCTCGGCCATCTCGCCGGCCTTGGACGGCGTGAACAACGAGTAGGCGGGCCACGTCGTGCGGTAGGTGTCCCAGAAGCCGTTGTTGACGTAGATCTTGCCGTCGACGATCTTCGCGCCCGTGCGAGTGGGCGTGTTCTCACCGACCGCCGGCGACACCGGGGACGCGTACTGGATCTTGTCGCCGACCTTCTCGTAACCCGAGTTCGGGTACAGGTAGAGCCGGTACATGTTGGAGTACAGCGTGATCAGCTGCTCTTCGGACGCGCCCTCGACGGTGATGATGCCGAGCACCTTGTCCCACGCCGCCTGCGCACGGTCGCGCACCGCGTCGAACGAGTCGGAGCCCGAGATCTCCTGGTCGAGGTTCGACTTCGCCTGGTCCACCGAGATCAACGAGGTCGCGATCTTCAGCTGAACGGTCTTGTCCGCGAACGAGAAGTAGCCACCGACCGCGTCACGACCGGCGCCCGTCAAACGGCCGCTCGCCGTCACAGGCTTGTCGACCTTGCCGTAGACGAACAGGCGCGTCGCACCCGTGGACAGGCCGCTCTTGACGTCCGAGAAGCCCGTGACGACACCGGAAGCGGCGTCGAGGGTGAGACCACCGAGGTTGTTCACGTTGTCGAAGACCAGGTTCTTCTCACCGGAATCGGCGAACGTGAACCGGAACACCGCCGCGTGGTCCGTCGGCGCGATCTCGGTCTTCATGCCGTTCTCGAAGGTCACGCCGTAGTAGTGCGCCTTCGCGATCTCGTTGTCGTGCTTGAACGGCAGCGACCGCAGCGCGCGGTCCTGCGTCGGCGCCTTGTCCGACGGCATGACCTGGAACGTCTGGCGGTCACCCATCCACGGGCTCGGCTCGTGCGACGCGGTGAACGCCTGCAGCGTCGGCAGGTTCTGCGCGTTGTTGCGCTGCTGGTACTCGTACAGCCAGCTCTGCGAACCCGCGTTGGTCATCGGGGTCCAGAAGTTGAAGCCGTGCGGCACCGCGGTCGCCGGGAAGTTGTTGCCCCGCGAGAACGAGCCGTTCGAGTTCGTGCCGCGCGTGGTCAGCACGTAGTCCGACGGCTTCGCGTACTGCTTCTTGACGACGTCGCCGATGCGGATGTCGTCGAACCAGGCACCGAACTCCGTCGGGCCCTTGGGACCGTCGTAGGCCACCAGGATCCGCTTGATCGTCTTGCCGGCCGCGACCGCGCCGATCGTCGACGCCACCTTGTTCCACTGGTTGGCGTACAAGAACTTGCCCGCGCCCTGGCCCTGCGGCGACAGCACGGCGCCGTGCTGGTCCACCGCCTTGAGGTCGCTCAGGTACGTGCCGTCGGAGAACGCCAGGTCCACCGCCGAGTACGTGCTCGGGTAGTTCAGGTTGTCGGTCACGAAGTCCGGGAAGACCATGTAGGACAGCTCGGTCTGCGGCCCGACCTTGACGTCGACGTCGAAGACCTTGTTGTAGCTGTAGGCGCGTCCCTCAGCGGTGTGCTTGCCCTGGGCGCGGAACGCCTTGACACCCGTCCATCCGACGCGCGCCTTGGACGTGTAACCGCCAGTGGGGCCGTTGCCGACGACACTGCGCATGTTCGGCGCAGGGGACGTGGTCTCGCCGTTGGAGAACTGCACCTCGGCGAGCTGCACGATGTTCGAGGCGCCGTTGTTCAGCGTGATGTCGAGCTTGTAGTACTGGTACGACACCGGCGCCGCGAGCTCGTAGACCTTGGTCTGGAAGCGCTCGGCGAACGTCTCGCCGGTGCGGGTGTCGACGACCGTCCAGTCCGTGCCGTTGGCCGAGCCCTGCAGAGTCCAGTTCTTCGGGTCGCGCTCCGGGGCGTCGTTGGCCGAGGAGAGCGCGTACCTGACGACCTTCTGGGCCGCGGGGAACTCGAATGCCGCCCAGGCGGTGTTGGTGAAGACCAGCCACTTGGTGTTCGAGGTGCCGTCGACGAGGTTCTCCTTCACCTCGCCCGCGTCCGCGAACTCGCCGTTGGCCGTCACCTTCCGGATCTGCTCGGAGACGTTGCCGGGGATGCCGGAGCCGTCCGAGCCGATCACGCCGGACGCCTTCGGGTTGCCGGCCGCGTCGGTCTCGACGGTGTTCGCCCACGTCGGTTGGGGTTGACCGTCCTCAAAGGACGACGAAAAGCCCACGCCTTGCTCCTCTGGTGCGGCGGCCGCGTAGCCGTTGGTGACGCCGCACACCAGTGTCGCAGTCATCGCAACGCTCAACAGGGTTGTTGTTCGTCTCTTGCGCAGGTGCCTCATTGCAACCCTTCCGCCGCCTTACCTGCCCCATTTGCGTGGGAGCGTTTCTGCACGTGACATCGTTGTCAAGGGACCAGCCAGAAATTGTCTTCGAACCTGTCCTCTCAACAGTTGCGCGCAGGGACCAGTGCTCAAGATCTAGACTCGATCGGTGACCGACCGCAAGCCGCCAGAGGTGGGCACACCAGCGGGCATGCGCGTGCTCAACCAACGCGCCGTGCTCGACAGACTGCGCCGACTGGGTGCCGCCACCCGGCCGCAGATCGCTAAGGACACCGGGCTGTCCAAGCCGACGGTCGGTCAGGCTCTGCTGGATCTCGAACGCCACGACCTGGTGCGCCCGATCGGTCGCACGACTGCGGGTCCCGGCCGGTCTGCCGTGGTGTACGAGCCGAATCCGGCCGCGGGGTACGTGCTGGGCATCGACATCGGCCGCGAACGGATCAGGGCCGCGGTGGCCGATCTGGGCGGCTCCGTGGTGGCCCGCGTGGACGAGCGCAACCGCAGCCGGTCGGCGTCTTCATTGGTGCGCACGGTGACCGACCTGGCCTCACGCACCGTGGCCGACGCGGGGATCGCGCTGGCGGACGTCGTGGTGAAGGTGATCGGCAGTCCCGGCGTGATCGACCAGCGCTCGCGGGTCGTGCGGCACGCGCCCAACCTCCCCGGCTGGGAGTCGGCCGGCGTGCTCGACGGGCTGGAGTCGTCGCTCGGGCCGGTCGTGGTCGTCGAGAACGACGCGAACCTCGCTGCTCTCGGCGAGCACGTCTACGGCGTGGCACGGGATGCGCGCGTGTTCGTGTGCGCGACGGTCGGCACGGGCATCGGGATGGGGATCGTGGTCGACGGCGTGCTGTTCCGCGGCGCGCACGGAGCGGCGGGCGAGGTCGGCTTCCTGCCGTTCGGGAAGTCCGCTTCGGACGTCCAACGTGGACAGTTCGAGGACGCCGCGGCGGCGGAGTCCGTGGTGGCGCTGGCTCATGAGCGCGGCTTGCCCGCTAGATCCGCCCGTGAGGTGTTCTCGGCTGCGCGTTCCGGTGAGGCTCAGGCGCTTGAGGTCGTGCGGGTGGAGGCGGAACGGCTGGCGTTCCTCGTGGCGTCGGTGGCCGCGGTGATCGATCCGGAGCTGGTCGTGCTCGGTGGTGGCGTCGGATCGAACGTTGACTTGCTGCTCGCGCCGATGGAAGCTGCTCTGCGCACGATGACCCCGCTGTCGCCGCGGATCGCGGCCGGCTCACTCGGTGACGGCGCGGTGCTCTCCGGAGCCATCGCGATGGGCCTCGAAGCGGCCCGTGAATTGGTCTTCGAAGTTACTCTCTGAGAGTAGTTGAGTGCCCCTCACCTGGTAATTCACTCAATTGTCGTAACTGTTAACGGCGTTTTGTGGCTTAGCGTTACCGGAACCTCCACCTGGAGGGGTTGTGTCCTTCCGTTGCAAGGGGAGTCGGTAGGGGGATGCGGGGGACGTAGCCCCCTACCGGCCGTGCACTGGGCAGGTGCCGCGCCCGCACCATCAGCCTGCCCAGTGCAGTAACGGGTCTCAGCGCGGTGTCGGCCGGTGAACGTTCTCCGCCGTCGACTCGCGGTGCGTCGAGTCCGCGATCCACCTGCCCGGGATGGACGCGTCGATCACGCCGTCCTCCAGCCACGTGAACTGGTTGTCCATGACCTGGCGAGCGATGTCGACGTCGCTGTCGTCGGTGTTCTTCCACAGCTTCTCGAACAGCTCGTCGACCCTGACGCGAGCCTGCTTGGCGAACGCGTCGGCCAGGAGTTGGGCGTTGGAGTTCTTGTCCTGCTGGGCGCGGACGCACGCGGCGCTGATCGCGAACAGTTCGGCGCCGATGTCCACGATCCGGCTGAGGAAGCGCTGCTTGCGCTCCATCTTTCCCTGCCAGCGGGACATCGCGTAGAACGTCTGCCGCGCAAGCTTGCGTGCCGACCGTTCGACGAACCGCAGGTGCTTGGCGAGCGGCCCGAACTCCGTGTAGCCGGCCGGGGTTTGGCCCTTGCCGACGATCAGGGTGGGGAACCACTTGGCGTAGAAGCCGCCTGCTTTTGCCGCGGCCTTCATCTTGGCCTGGCGGTCGGCGTCCGGGTCGATGATGTCGCCTGCGACGGAGAGGTGGGCGTCCACGGCCTCGCGGGCGATCAGCAGGTGCATGATCTCCGTTGAGCCCTCGAAGATTCGGTTGATTCGGAGGTCGCGGAGGACCTGCTCGGCTGCGATGCCTCGTTCTCCGCGGGCTGCTTGGCTTTCTGCGGTTTCGTAGCCTCGGCCGCCGCGGATCTGGACCAGCTCGTCGGCTACCAGCCAGGCTTTTTCTGATGCGTAGAGCTTGGCCAGGGCTGCTTCGATGCGGATGTCGTGCTTGCCGGCGTCTGCCAGTTCGGAGCTCAGGTCCAGTACGGCTTCCAGGGCGTAGGCCGTGGCTGCGATGTAGGCGATCTTGCCTGCGATTGCCTCGTGTTTGCCTACTGGGAGGCCCCACTGGGTGCGTTCGGTGCTCCACTCCCTGGCGATCTTCAGGCACCACTTGGCGCTGCCTGCGCACAAGGCCGGGAGGCTCAGCCGTCCCGTGTTCAGGGTGGCCAAGGCGATCTTCAGGCCGGCGCCTTCCTTGCCGATGAGGTTCTTCTTCGGCACGCGGACGTTGTGGAACCTGGTTACGCCGTTTTCCAGGCCCCGCAGGCCCATGAAGGCGTTGCGGTTCTCGACTGTGATGCCTGGGGCGTCGGCTTCCACCACGAAGGCGGTGATGCCTCGGTCTGGGACCTGGGCCATGACCACCAGGAGGTCGGCTACTACTCCGTTGGTGGTCCAGAGTTTTACGCCGTTGAGGATGTAGTCGTCGCCGTCCGGGGTTGCGATGGTGCCCAGCCTGGCCGGGTCACTGCCGACGTCTGGCTCGGTCAGCAGGAAGGCGGTGATCTCGCCCTTGGCGCACCTTGGGAGGAACTCTTGTTTCTGTTCCGGGCTGCCGAACATGGCGATGGGCTGGGGGACGCCGATGGACTGGTGGGCCGACAGCATTGCGCCGATGGCTGGGCTGGCGCTGCCTACGAGCATCAAGGCCCTGTTGTAGTAGACCTGGGTCAGGCCTACGCCGCCGTACTCGGGCTTGATCTTCATGCCGAACGCGCCGAGATCCTTGAGGCCCTTGAGCACGTCGTCCGGGATCTGGGCGTCTCGTTCGATGACGGTGTTGTCGATGTGGGACTCGGTGAACTTGCGGAGCTTCTCCAGAAAGGCTTCGCCTCGTTCGCGGTCTTCCGCTGTGCCGGACGGGTGGGGGTGGATGAGGTCCACGCGGAAGTGACCGAGGAAGAGCTCTTTGCCGAAGCTCGGTCGCTGCCAGCGGGTTTCCCGTGCTTGTTCGGCGACCTGCCGGGCCGCGCGCTCGTCGACGGTCATGGTTACCTCCGAGTAGGGGTGTGACCCACGTTACTCGGCGGTAGGCGGATGTCCACCGGCCCGGAGGGTGAAAGCCATGAGGGTGACCTTCATGGACCTCAGGTCCATGAAGGTCACCCTCATGGCAAGAACGCCGGGCTACGGCAGCGGGGCGGCTCCGCGCTTTGCCAGGTAGTCCTTCATCAGCTCGGTCTCCGAGGACTGCGACTTCAGCATGTTGTCGGCCAGCGTCCGGACGACCGACTGACCGGCGGCCGTGGACGCGTACTCGGCCATCGGTGCGCCGCCCATGTGGTGGCGGAGCATCAGCTGCAGGAAGTAGACGTCGAGCTCGCGTCCGGACAGGTTCCGCAGCTTGGTCAGCTCGTCGGTCACGGCCATGCCGGGCATCACCGGCTTCCCGGCCTCCGGCGTGGTGGCGCCGTGGCCGTGGATTCCGGCCGCGTTCATCCACGCCATGTAGACGCCGGACACGTTCTGCTCGTGTTCGTTCCACATCATCAGCCAGCCCTTCATGCGCCCGACCTGTTCGAGCTGGGTGGAGGCGATGTCGAACGCCAGTTGGCGGATCTCCGGGTCGGTTGAGCGGTCCCGGGCGATGTTGGCCATCTGGATGCCCTGCAGGTGGTGCATGGACATGTCCTGGCAGAAGCCGACGTCCACGGAACCGGAGGCCGGTGCCGAGGACGTGGAGGTCGAGCCGGGCAGCTTCACGAGCAGGCCCACCGCCGCGCCGAGAAGAAGAACAGCGAGCACGGCGGCGCTGATCACGAGGGTCCGAGCGACCCCGGAAGGGCGCTCGGACGCCTCGTCTTCAACAGAAGTCATCAGCTGGACGGGGGCGTCGAGGCGGAGCCCGACGGGGGCGTGCTCGGGTTCTGCTGCGGGAGCTCGGTCTGCGAGTCGTCCTTGCCGCCGTCCATCGGCTCCGCGTCGGGGCCCGGCGGCTCGGCCACGAACGGGGCCGGGTTCGACAGGAACTGCGTGTTCTCGCAGGACGCGCCGACCTCGGGGTACGTGTTCGGGTTGCGCAGCAGCGAGGAGATGAACTGGTCGATGCGCTCGTCGTCAGCGTTCTCGAGCTTCAGCTGGTGGCCCCAGGACTGCAGGGAGATCGGCTTGTCGAGGCCGGGGTACGGCGACAGCATCATGTACGGGATGCCCTCGGCCTTGGCCTTGAGCTTGGTGAGCGCGTCGTCCTTGACCTGGTCAGGGTTGTACGCGATCCAGACCGCGCCGTGCTCCAGGCCGTGGACCATGTTCTCGGTGCGGACGGCCTTGTCGTAGACGACACCGGTGCAGTCGGCCCACTGGGCGTCGTGCGGGCCGCCGAAGGACGGGGTCTGGTCGTACGCGACGCGCTTGGTGGGCTCGACGTGGCGGGAGCCCTTGTACTCCTTGATCACGATGCCCGCGAGCTGCGTCGACGGGTCCTTGTTCGTGTCGGAGGGCTTCCACTTGGCCAGGGCGGCCTCTTTCACGTTGTTCGCGTGGATCTGCGAATACGCATAGCCGAACACGCCGCCCGCGAGGCCCAGCACGGCGATCACCGCGATGATGGTGCCCCACGGCTTGGGCTTGCTCGCCACCACCGAGGAACGGGCTGCGGCCACGCTGTTGCGTGTGGCCTTCGTCTTCTTGCCGCTGGTCATGTCCGCCTCAGATGTCGTCCTGGTCAACCGGCGCCAGTGTAGGGACTTCGTGTCTGATCACTGTCAGCACGTGGCGATACCACGTGGTCGTTAACACTTGCCGTCTCACCCTCCGAGACCCGGTAACCCGGTCGAGACCTGCGACAACGCTTCTCTAGACTCATGCGTCGTGACCCCTGAAGCGCTCGCCGATCTGGTCCGGACCGCGGTGGCCCAGTTGCTGGCCGACCGAGGTTTGGACACCGCTGCTCTGCCCGAGCAGGTGACGGTCGAGCGACCCAGGAACCCCGAGCACGGCGACTACGCCACGAACATCGCGCTCCAGCTCGCCAAGAAGGTCGGAGTCGCGCCGCGCGACCTCGCGGGGTGGCTGGTCGAGGCACTGCAGAGTCAGAAGGCCATCGCGAAGGCCGACGTCGCTGGTCCGGGCTTCATCAACCTGACGATTGCCACCGAGGCGCAGGGTGCGATCGTCGAGGACGCGCTGAAGGACGGTTACGGAACCGGCGGTGAGCTGCAGGGAAAGAAGATCAACCTGGAGTTCGTCTCGGCGAACCCGACCGGGCCCATCCACCTGGGCGGCGCGCGTTGGGCGGCTGTCGGTGACGCGCTCGGCAGGATTCTTCAGGCCCGTGGCGGCGAGGTCACCCGTGAGTACTACTTCAACGACGCCGGCGCGCAGATCGACCGGTTCGTCCGGTCCCTGATCGCCGCCGCGAAGGGCGAGCCGGCCCCCGAGGACGGGTACGCGGGCACGTATGTGAGCGACATCGCAGCCGAGGTCCTGCGGCGTGAACCGGGGGCGCTCAGCGACCCCGAGACCGTGCGCAAGGTCGGTGTCGGGCTGATGTTCGACGAGATCAAGCGCAGCCTGCACGACTTCGGCACGGATTTCGACGTCTTCTTCCACGAGGACTCGCTGCACCAGAGCGGGCGCGTGGAGGAGGCGATCACGAAGCTCAAGGCCAACGGCTCGCTGTACGAGAAGGACGGCGCCTGGTGGCTGCGGTCCACGGACTTCGGTGACGACAAAGATCGCGTCGTCATCAAGAGCGACGGCAACCCGGCCTACATCGCCGGCGACATCGCGTACCTCGTGGACAAGCGTGGCCGTGGCTTCGACCTGTGCATCTACATGCTCGGTGCGGACCACCACGGCTACATCGCGCGCCTCAAGGCCGCGGCGGCCGCGCTCGGCGACGACCCGGACAGCGTCGAGGTCCTGATCGGCCAGATGGTGAACCTCGTCAGCAACGGCCAGCCGGTGCGGATGAGCAAGCGCGCGGGCACCGTCATCACGATGGAGGACCTGGTCGACGCGGTCGGCGTGGATGCCGCGAGGTACGCCATGATCCGGTCGAGCGTCGACTCCAGCGTCGACATCGACCTCGATCTGCTGCGCAAGCAGAACAACGAGAACCCGGTCTACTACGTGCAGTACGCCCACGCGCGCACGTCGTCGATCCTGCGCAACGGCGCCGACCTCGGCGTCACCCCCGGTGAGGACTACTCGCTGCTCACCCATGAACTCGAAGGCAAGCTCATCCGCACCATCGGCGAGTTCCCGCGCGTGGTGGCATCCGCCGCCGAGTTGCGCGAACCGCACCGAGTGGCGCGCTACCTCGAAGACCTCGCGGGTGCGTACCACCGCTTTCAGACCCACGATGAATGCCGCGTGCTGCCGCGCGGCGACGAGGAGACAACTCCGTTGCACCAGGTCAGGCTTCAGCTCGTCAGCGCGACCAGGCGCGTGTTCGCCGCGGGCCTCGGCCTGCTCGGCGTGACCGCCCCGGAGCGCATGTGATGCGCGCGCACCCGGCCGGACCCCGGCACGCCGACGTGATGGTCCCCGGCAACACCGCCGGCGACCGCCCCTCCACCGCCGACCAGCTCGACTACCTGCACCCGACGGTGTGGCCGCGCAACGCCTCCCGCAACGACGCCGGCGTCGTCGAGCTCGCGGGTGTGGACGTGCGCGGACTCGCGGAGCAGTACGGCACCCCGTTGTTCGTCATGGACGAGCAGGACTTCCGCGCGCGTTGCCGTGAGCACGCCGAGGCGTTCGGCGACCCGACGCTCGTGCACTACGCCTCGAAGGCGTTCCTCAGCGTGCAGGTCGCGAAGTGGGTGGCCGAAGAGGGCCTCTCGATCGACGTCTGCAGCGGCGGCGAGCTCGCCATCGCGCTGAAGGCGGAGTTCCCCGCCGAGCGCATTGCGTTGCACGGCAACAACAAGAGCGTTCCCGAGCTGATCGCGGCCGTCGAGGCCGGTGTCGGCGGGATCGTGCTCGACTCGTTCCACGAGATCGCGCGCCTCGACCAGATCGCGCGTGAACGTGGTGTGGTGCAGCCGGTTCTGATCCGCGTGACGGTCGGCGTCGAGGCGCACACGCACGAGTTCATCGCGACCGCGCACGAGGACCAGAAGTTCGGCTTCTCGTTGTCTTCGGGCGATGCGGCCGAGGCGGTGCGCCGCGTGCTCAAGGCGTCGGGTCTCAAGCTGGTCGGCCTGCACAGCCACATCGGCTCGCAGATCTTCGACGCGTCCGGCTTCGAGGTCGCCGCGCGTCGCGTCATCGGACTGCTCGCGGAGATCCGCAAGGAGCACGGCGAGATCGACTCGTTGAACGTCGTCGACCTCGGCGGCGGTCTCGGCATCGCGTACACGCCGGACGACGACCCGCCCCCGCCCGCCGAGCTGGCGCGGCAGCTGCACAACATCGTGCAGAAGGAGTGCGAGCACAACGGCCTGGAGATGCCTCGCATCGCGGTCGAGCCCGGCCGCGCGATCGTCGGACCCGGCACGGTCACCGTGTACGAGGTCGGCACCATCAAGGACGTCGAGCTGGACGGTGGCGCGCGGCGCCGGTACGTCAGCGTCGACGGCGGGATGAGCGACAACATCCGCACCGCGCTCTACGACGCGGTCTACGACTGCAAGCTGGTCTCGCGTGCCGCGGAGCCCGAGTCGCGCGCCGTGCTGTGCCGCGTGGTGGGCAAGCACTGCGAGTCCGGTGACATCGTGGTTCGCGACTGCTGGCTGCCCGATGACCTCGCGCCGGGAGACTTGGTGGCGATCGCTGCGACCGGGGCCTACTGCTACTCGATGGCGAGCGGGTACAACCGACTTCCACGGCCCGCGCTCGCCGCGGTGACCGGTGGAGAGGCGCGGCTGCTGCTGCGTCGAGAGACCGAGGACGATCTGTTCCGTCTGGAGGTATGAGAGCCGTGAAACCGATTCGGGTCGCCTTGCTGGGTTGCGGCACGGTGGGCACGGAGGTAGTCCGGCTGCTGACGGACCAGGCCGAGGACCTCACCCAGCGCATCGGAGCGCCGGTTGAGCTCGCGGGCATCGCCGTGCGCAGGCCGAACAAACACCGTGAAGTACCTGAGCACCTGCTCACCACGGACGCCGCCGCTTTGGTGGCGTCGGACGACGTGGACGTGATCGTCGAGGTCATCGGCGGTATCGATCCCACGCGTGGACTGCTGCTGGACGCGCTGAAGGCGGGCAAGTCCGTCGTCACCGCGAACAAGGCGCTGCTCGCCGAGCACGGCTCGGACCTGTTCGAGGCAGCCGACGCGTCCGGTGCGGACCTCTACTTCGAGGCCGCCGTCGCCGGTGCGATCCCGTTGCTGCGCCCGTTGCGGGAATCCCTTGCGGGAGACCGGATCACGCGCGTCATGGGCATCGTGAACGGCACGACGAACTTCATCCTGTCCGCGATGGACGCCACGGGTGCCGGCTACGCCGAGACGCTCGAGGAAGCCTCGCGGCTCGGTTACGCCGAGGCCGACCCGACCGCGGACGTCGACGGGTTCGACGCCGCGTCGAAGGCGGCAATCCTTGCGTCCCTTGCGTTCCACACGCGAGTGACGGCTGCGGACGTGTACCGCGAGGGCATCCGCTCGGTGTCCGCGGCGGACATCGCGGCGGCCAAGGGCCTCGGCCGCACGGTGAAGCTGCTCGCGATCTGCGAGCGCGTCACCGCACCGTCCGGCCAGGAATCAGTCGCCGTTCGAGTGCACCCGGCCATGATCCCCAAGACGCATCCGCTGGCTTCGGTCAACGGCGCGTTCAACGCGGTGTTCGTCGAAGCAGACGCGGCGGGGGAGATGATGTTCTACGGGCAGGGTGCCGGTGGCGCCCCGACGGCGAGCGCGGTCGTCGGCGACCTGGTCGCCGTGGCGCGCAACAAGGTCGCGAGCGGACGTGGTCCGCGCGAGTCGGCCTACGCCGCGCTTCCCGCGCAGCCCATGGGGAACACGCCCACCCGCTACCACATCAGCCTCGACGTGGCGGACAAGCCCGGTGTCCTCTCGCAGGTCGCCGCGGTGTTCGCCGAGCACGACGTGAGCATCGCCGCGGTGCGCCAGGAAGGCCGCACCGAGGACGCCAGCCTGGTGATCGTCACGCACGCGGCTACGGACGCCGCGCTGCGGTCCACTGTGGACAAGATCGGCGGTCTCCCGGTGGTGCGGGAGGTCGTGAGCGTGATGAGGGTGGAGGGCGAGGAATGAGCGGCGCTGCGAGAGCTGGCTGGCCCGGTCTCATCAACGCTTACCGGGACCGCATAGAGATCCCCGAGGGCGCGGAGGTCGTGACGCTGCACGAGGGCGGCACGCCTTTGGTGCACGCTCGAAGGCTTTCCGAGGCCACCGGTTCGGACGTGTGGGTGAAGGTCGAGGGCGCGAACCCGACCGGTTCGTTCAAGGACCGCGGCATGACCGTGGCGATGACGTACGCGCTGGCTTCGGGTTTGAAGGCGGTCATCTGCGCCTCCACCGGCAACACGTCCGCGTCGGCCGCTGCTTATGCGGCCAAGGCGGGTCTGACGGCGGCCGTGCTGGTGCCCAGCGGCAAGATCGCGATGGGCAAGCTCGCGCAGGCCGTCATGCACGGCGCGAAGATCCTGCAGATCGACGGCAACTTCGACGACTGTCTCGAGCTGGCGTCGAAGACCGCGGCCGAGTACCCGGTGACGCTGGTGAACTCGGTCAACCCGGTGCGGCTGATCGGTCAGCAGACCGCCGCGTGGGAGGTCGCCGACGTGCTCGGGCAGGCGCCGGACGTGCACTGCCTGCCGGTCGGCAACGCGGGCAACATCACCGCGTACTGGAAGGGCTACACGTCGTACGACCGCGGCCTGCCGCGGATGTTCGGCTTCCAGGCCGCCGGTGCGGCGCCGCTGGTCAGCGGTGAGCCGGTGGCGAACCCCGAGACCATCGCGACCGCGATCCGGATCGGTTCGCCGGCGTCGTGGACCGGTGCGATCAACGCCCGGGACGAGTCCGGTGGCCTGATCGACGCCGTGACCGACGACCAGATCCTGGCCGCGTACCGGTTGCTGGCGTCGTCCGAGGGCATCTTCGTGGAGCCCGCGTCGGCCGCGTCCATCGCCGGTCTGCTGATGACCGCCGAGGACGGCCGGCTCCCCAAGGGCTCGACGGTTGTGTGCACCGTCACTGGACACGGTCTGAAGGACCCCGACACCGCGTTGCTGGGCGTCACCGAGGTCGAGCCGGTTCCGGTCGACCCCGGTGCCGTGGCACACGCGTTGGAGCTGGCGTGAAGTTCCTGGTTTCCGTCCCCGCGTCGACCGCGAACCTCGGTTCGGGGTTCGACGCGCTGGGCATGGCGCTCGGGATGTACGACGACGTCGAGGTGGCCACGGCCGACGGCCTCTCGATCGCCGTCGACGGCGCCGGGGCAGGCGAGGTCCCGCTCGACGAGAGCCATCTCGTCGTGCGGGCCGTTCGTGCCACCGGGTACACCGGTGGGCTCGCGTTGCGCTGCCGCAACACCATTCCGCACGCACGCGGGTTGGGCTCGTCGGCGGCAGCGATCGTGGCGGGTGTCGCAGCCGGATTCACCCTGATGGGTCGCGAGTTGGACACGGACGCGTTGCAAATCGCTGCCGAGTTCGAAGGTCACGCGGACAACGCGGCGGCCTCTTTGTTCGGCGGCGTTGTCGTTGCGTGGTCTGAAGGAGAGCGTTACCGCGCGGTCCGGATGGAGCCCGACGCGCGGGTGCGCCCGGTCGTGTTGATTCCATCCCAGGAGTCGTCCACCAAGACGACGCGCGGCCTGCTTCCGGCCGAGGTGCCGCACGCGGACGCCGCGCACGCCGCGGGAAGGGCCGCCCTGGCGGTGCACGCGCTGACGTCGGATCCGTCCGTTCTCCTTGCTGCGACTGAGGATCGCCTCCACCAGAACTACCGCGAGCCCGCGTGGCCCGACACCGTTCGGGTGATCAACGATCTTCGCAAGCTCGGTGTTCCCGCGTGCGTGTCCGGAGCGGGACCCACCGTGATCGCCTTCGGCGACCTGCCGGCCGAGGTTGATGTACACGGCTTCGACGTGCGGAGACTCGACGTCGACACCGCCGGCGTGCGCGTTCGTCCATTGGACTGACACGCCCGACCCCGGTTGTTGCATGCAGGAGGACCGGCGTCTACCCTCGGGGGCGATCAGTCACCGCGCGCACGGGCGCCGGTGTCGCGCCCGGACACTCGTTCCGGGTCGCAATCCTTTTGTGTTCCGGCTCTGTGCCGTGCGGGCGGGGCGGACGCAAAAGAGGCACCCGATCGCCGTGTGACCTGAGAAAAGTCCCGTGCTTGCCGGAAGCGGTGTGTGCTTCCGTCTGCATCGGACTGACCGTCGTTCCCCAGTTGAAGCGGGAAGACGGGTCCGCTGGGCCGCGTAGGAGGCGGGGCCTGGTCAGGAAGGACATGTGTGAGCAACACCGATTTGCTGAGCAGCGATGTCGCAGCTGCTTCTGGTTCTGGAGCCGAGGAGAACGCTCTGTCCACCCCTTCGAACGGCACGACGCCGCGCCGCCGCGCGGGTCTGTCCGGCATGGTGCTCGCTGAGTTGCGCGAGCTCGCCGGCCAAATGGGCATCACCGGAACCGCAGGCCTGCGCAAGGGCGACCTGATCGCGGCCATCAAGGAGAAGCAGGGCTCTGGCGCCCCGGCGAAAGCCGAAAAGCCCGCGAAAGCCGAGAAGGCTGTCGCGAAGGCCCCCGCCGCCGAGAAGCCCGCGGCCGCTGAAAAGCCTGTTCAGCAGCAGCTCGAGGTAGCGGAGAAGCCCGCTGCCGCAGCTGCCCCCGCCGAGACCGGTGCCCCGGCCGAGGAAGGTGGTCGCCGCGGTAACCGGCGCCGTCGTTCCGGCCGCGGTGGTGGCAACGCCGAGGGTGGCGAGGGCCAGCAGTCCGAGCAGCGCGCCGAGCGTTCCGACCGCTCTGACCGCTCTGACCGCTCTGGTGAGCGTCAGGAGCGCGGCGAGCGTCCCGAGCGTTCCGAGCGTCAGGACCGCGGTGAGCGTTCCGAGCGTCAGGACCGTGGCGACCGTCAGGATCGCGGCGAGCGCCAGGATCGCGGCGAGCGCCAGGACCGTGGCGAGCGCCAGGACCGGGGCGACCGCGGTGGTCGTGACCGCAACCGCGACCGTCAGGGCGGCCAGTCCCAGGGCGACGACGACGGCGATGGCCGTCGTGGCCGCTTCCGCGACCGCCGCCGCCGCGGTGGCCGTGGCGAGGGCGGCGAGCGTCCGGACCGCGAGACCGAGGTGCGCGAGGACGACGTCCTGCTCCCCGTCGCGGGCATCCTGGACGTGCTGGAGAACTACGCGTTCGTCCGCACGTCGGGCTACCTGGCCGGCTCGAACGACGTCTACGTCTCCCTGTCGCTGGTCCGCAAGTACGGCCTGCGCCGCGGTGACGCCATTACGGGCGCCGTCCGCCAGCCGCGCGACGGCGAGCAGCAGCGCCAGAAGTTCAACCCGCTGGTCCGCGTCGACAAGATCAACGGCCTGGACCCGGAAGAGGCGCGCAACCGCCCGGACTTCACCAAGCTGACGCCGCTCTACCCGAACGAGCGTCTGCGCCTGGAGACCGAGCCGCACATCCTCACCACGCGTGTCATCGACCTGGTGATGCCCATCGGTAAGGGGCAGCGTGCGCTGATCGTGTCGCCGCCGAAGGCCGGTAAGACCTCGGTTCTGCAGTCGATCGCCAACGCGATCACGAAGAACAACCCCGAGTGCCACCTGATGGTGGTGCTGGTGGACGAGCGGCCTGAAGAGGTCACCGACATGCAGCGGTCCGTCAAGGGTGAGGTCATCGCCTCCACCTTCGACCGGCCGCCGTCGGACCACACGACGATCTCTGAGCTTGCGATTGAGCGGGCGAAGAGGCTTGTCGAGATGGGCCACGACGTTGTCGTGCTGCTCGACTCGATCACTCGTTTGGGCCGTGCTTACAACTTGGCGGCGCCGGCCTCTGGCCGGATTCTGTCCGGTGGTGTCGACTCGACGGCGCTTTACCCGCCGAAGCGGTTCTTGGGTGCGGCTCGGAACATCGAGGGTGGCGGGTCGTTGACCGTCATCGCTACGGCGCTGGTCGAGACTGGTTCCGCTGGTGACTCGGTGATCTTCGAGGAGTTCAAGGGCACGGGTAACGCTGAGCTCAAGTTGGACCGGAAGATCGCTGACAAGCGGACGTTCCCGGCTGTGGACGTTGACTCGTCGGGTACTCGTAAGGAAGAGCTTCTGCTCTCGCCGGACGAGATGGCGGTCACGCACAAGTTGCGTCGGGTGCTGCACGCTCTGGATGGGCAGCAGGCGATTGATCTGCTGCTTGACCGGCTGCGGAAGTCTCGGACCAACATCGAGTTCCTGATGCAGGTCGCGAAGACCACGCCTGGGGCTGAGCAGGACTGATCGGCTCTGTAAGTTTCACGTGAAAAGACCCCCGCTGCTGGTCAGCGGGGGTCTTTTTGCGGTTGGTCACTCTAATGTCGTAGCTGCTTGTCGCCTGGCCGCGGGTTGCGTAGGTGCTTGCGTCCGTTGGTGGCTTCGTGGGCGGTGACGGGATCCCCACCGCCGGGACCACACGGGAAAGACGGCTCGCCTTCGGCATCGCATAAGAGCGGCGGGCTCACCCAGCTGGCTAGCGGCAGTCTGCCGTTGGGCGGCTCTCGTCGTTCTGCACCAGGCACTGGAACACCAGGCCCAGCAGCACCGGCAAGCCCACCACCGTTGTGGCCAGCGCGGGGACCTCCACCGCGCCTACCAGCACCCCGAACGCCAGCACTGCCGCCAGGTACGGCCAGCGCAGCCAGGTTCGTTGCCAAGGGCGGCGCCAGCGGACGCCGCCGGACACCGCTGCGGCCACCGCCACGCCAGCCCCGGACACCACGGGTGACAGTGGCACCGTGGTCCAGGACGCGGTGATCAGCCCTGCCGACCCCATCAGGCCGAACACGGCGAAAGCGAACAGGAACGGCACTGCCAGCCACACGCGCTGGTTCATGGGCCGTTCGGTGGTGCAGAACACGGCACACAGTCTGATGGACGTTCACCAACAACACGGAGCCGTATGTGGCCGAACGGCTGCACCTTGCGCCGAACGGCGTATCACGGCGGTTAAGCGGTTGTGACTTCGGCCACGCAAAGCCGCGAGGAAGACCCTCGGGAACAACCGCGTTTTTGCACGTGTTGAAGGGTCTGGCAAACTAAACGGTCGAGTCCGGCTCCGGTTCACCCGTTCTGCAACAGGGACCCGGCGGCCATCCTTGAAAGGGACAAGATCTTGAAGACTGGAATCCACCCGGAGTACACCGTCACCGAGGTGACGTGCAGCTGCGGCAACGCCTTCACCACGCGCAGCACCACCTCGGCGTCCGAGGTTCGTGTTGAGATGTGCTCGAACTGCCACCCGTTCTACACGGGCAAGCAGCGCATCCTGGACACCGGCGGTCGCGTCGCGCGCTTCGAGGCGCGTTACGGCAAGCGCAACAAGTAGCTGCTTCAACGGCGCCTGACCTCGGCAGACATGCCGAGGCAGGCGCCGTTTGCCGTCTTCGAGACCAACCATCTGAGGAGCCGAAGAAGTGTCGCAGTCGCTGGACAGCTTGCTCGCCGAGTACGACGAGCTCGAGAAGAAGCTCGCCGACCCCAGCGTGCACGCTGACCAGGTGGGGGCGCGCAAGCTCGGCAAGAGGTACGCGCAGCTCGGGCCGATCGTGAAGACCGCTCGGGAGATCGAGCAGGCCAAGAGCGACCTGGAGGCCGCCAAGGAGCTCGCGGCCGAGGACAAGGGGTTCCAGGAAGAGGTCGACCAGCTCGAGGAGCAGCTTCCCAAGTTGGAGGAGAAGCTGACCGAGTTGCTGCTGCCGCGTGACCCGCATGACGGGGACGACGTGGTGCTGGAGATCAAGTCTGGTGAGGGCGGCGAGGAGTCCGCGCTGTTCGCCGGGGATCTGCTGCGCATGTACACGCGGTATGCGGAGCGGCAGGGCTGGAAGGTCGAGATGCTCGACGGCACCGACTCGGACCTTGGTGGGTTCAAGGACGTCACGGTGTCCATCAAGACCAAGTCCGCGACTCCGGACGGGGTGTGGAGCAGGCTGAAGTGGGAGGGCGGCGTGCACCGGGTGCAGCGCGTGCCCGTGACGGAGTCGCAAGGCCGCATCCACACGTCCGCGGCCGGCGTTCTCGTGTTTCCGGAGGCCGAAGAGGTCGCCGAGGTCGAGATCGACGAGAAGGACCTGCGCGTCGACGTCTACCGGTCCAGTGGCAAGGGTGGGCAGTCGGTCAACACGACTGACTCCGCGGTTCGCATCACGCACCTGCCGACCGGCATCGTCGTGTCCTGCCAGAACGAGCGCAGCCAGTTGCAGAACAAGGCTCGCGCCATGATGGTGCTGCAGTCCCGGCTCGCCGCGCTCCACGAGGAGCAGAAGGCGCAGGAGCAGAGCGACGCGCGCCGCACCCAGATCCGGACCGTTGACCGGAGTGAACGGGTGAGGACCTACAACTTCCCCGAATCGCGAATTTCTGATCACCGGGTTGGGTACAAAGCGCATAACCTGGACCAGGTGCTCGACGGTGACCTGGACGCGGTGGTGGATGCATTGGCCGCCGCTGACCGGGCAGAACGGCTCGCAGGCGGGTAATCCGACGTGAGAGGGGCGCGTTGTGGCCGAGATCCTGGTGAATCCGCAGAACGCGCCCATCGACCAACCGGTCGACATCATCGTCGTGGGGCTTCCGCCCGGCGATGAGATCACCGTTCAACTGTCCACAGGCGACCGTGCGTCCCACGGTGTCTTCACCGCTGACGAACGCGGTGTTGTGGATCTCACCCGGCACGCGCCGCTTGAAGGCACCTACGCCGGTGTCGATCCGATGGGGCTGTTCTGGTCCCTCGAACGCACCGGTGGCAAGCAGGGGCCGATGGTCCTGTCCGCCGAGGGTGCGGGGGAGATCGAACTCCAGCGGCTGAGCGTGCCTGAGGGCGTTGAGCGGGTCGAGGTGCGGGAGAACGGTCTGGTCGGCACCCTGTTCGCCCCTGAGGACGACGGAGGCGACCTGCCGGGGGTCATCGTGCTCGGTGGGTCCGAAGGTGGCCTGCACGAGTCGGACGCGGCGTTGCTGGCCGCGCACGGGTTCGTGGCGTTCGCGCTCGGCTACTTCGGGATGAAGGGCCTGCCTGAGCGGCTCGTGGACATCCCACTTGAGTACTTCGGCACCGCGATCGACTACCTCAGCGAACGTGCGGGCGAGATCGGCGTGATCGGTGGGTCGCGCGGCGGTGAGCTGGCGTTGCTCGTCGGTGCGACGTATCCGCAGGTCAGGGCGGTCGTGAGCCTGGTGGGCAGCGGCGTGGTGACGCAGGGGATCGGGCCTGGCGCGAACCTGCTGCAGATCCTCCAGCACGACGCGGCGTCGTGGACGTTGAAAGGCGAGCCGCTGCCGTACCTGCCGTACTACGTGGGCGAAGAGCTGCGGTCGAAGATCGTGAACGGCGAACCGGTGCCGTTGCGGCTCGCGTTCGACACCTCTGACGGCATCCCCGAGGACACCGAAATCAGGGTCGAGAACATCGTCGGGGGTGTGTTGCTCATCTCGTCCGGGCACGACGACGGGTGGCCGTCTGTCGAGCTGAGCGAGGTCGCGATGCGCCGGCTGAAGGACCACGAGCACCCGTTCCCGTACGAGCACGTCGTGTATCCCGAGGCAGGACACCTGATCGCGGCCCCGCCGTACCGGCCGCAGACCGACGTGACCTATCCGGGGCCCGGTGTCACCTTCTCGGGTGGTGGTGTTCCGCAGGCCACCGCGCACGCCCAGGCGAACGCTTGGAAACGGACGGTTGAGTTCTTGCAGGAGCAGCTCGGGACCTAGGGTGTGCTCTTATGAGCGCACACTTTGATGTCGTCGTCGTGGGTGCGGGTCCCGGTGGCTACGTCGCCGCGATCCGGGCGGCTCAGCTCGGGCTGAAGACCGCCGTCGTCGAGGAGAAGTACTGGGGCGGCGTTTGTCTCAACGTCGGCTGCATCCCGTCGAAGGCACTGTTGCGCAACGCTGAGTTGGCGCACATCTTCACGCACGAGCAGAAGACGTTCGGCATCAAGGTCGACGGCACCGTCAGCTTCGACTACGGCGCCGCTTGGCAGCGCAGCCGCAAGGTCGCCGACGGGCGCGTCAAGGGCGTGCACTTCCTCATGAAGAAGAACGGCATCACCGAGTACAACGGGTGGGCCAACTTCACCGACGACCACACGCTGACCGTCGGGGACGAGACGATCACCTTCGGCCACGCGATCATCGCCGTGGGCGCCACGACCCGGATGCTGCCGAACACGCAGAAGTCCGACCGCGTCGTGACCTACGAAGAGCAGATCATGACCGAGGACCTGCCCGAGTCGATCATCATCGCCGGTGCGGGCGCGATCGGTGTCGAGTTCGCGTACGTCATGCACAACTACGGCGTGAAGGTCACCATCGTCGAGTTCCTCGACCGCATGGTGCCGCTCGAGGACGCCGAGGTGTCCGCCGAGCTGCTCAAGCGCTACAAGAAGATGGGCGTCGACGTCCGCGTCGGCACGCGTGTCGAGTCGATCGACGAGTCGGGCGAGAAGGTCCGCGTCACCGTGTCGAAGAACGGTGCGGAGGAAGTCCTGGAGGCCGACAAGGTCCTGCAGGCCATCGGTTTCGTGCCGCGCGTCGAGGGCTACGGCCTGGAGAACACCGGCGTGAAGCTCACCGACCGCGGTGCCATCGACATCGACGGCCGCGGCCGCACGTCCGTGCCGCACATCTTCGCGATCGGTGACGTCACGGCGAAGCTGATGCTCGCGCACACCGCCGAGTCGATGGGCATCATCGCCGCGGAGACCATCGCGGGTGCCGAGACGATGGAGCTCGACTACGTGATGATCCCGCGGGCGACGTTCTGCCAGCCGCAGATCGCGTCGTTCGGCTACACCGAGGCGCAGGCCCGGGAGAAGGGCTTCGACGTCCAGGTCGCGAAGTTCCCGTTCACCGCGAACGGCAAGGCACACGGTCTCGGCGACTTCGGCGGGTTCGTGAAGCTGATCAGCGACGGCAAGCACGGCGAGCTGCTCGGCGGCCACATCATCGGCCCCGAGGCGACCGAGCTGCTGCCGGAGCTGACTTTGGCGCAGCAGTGGGACCTCACCGTCCACGAGGTCGCGCGCAACGTCCACGCGCACCCGACGCTGTCGGAGGCCGTCAAGGAAGCGGTGCACGGCCTGGCCGGGCACATGATCAACTTCTGAGATAGCTTTCCGCTGATGATGAACCGGCAGCCGCTCCGCCTCGCCATCTCCGAGGCGGCCAAGATCCTCGCCGACGCCGGCGTGGACAGTCCGCGCGTCGACGCGGAGTTCCTGGCCGCGCACGTGCTCGGCGTGGAGCGGGGGCGGCTGCCGCTCATCCCGTTGGTCGATCCTTCGGTGATCGACCAGCTGCACAAGCTCGTTCTCGTGCGGGCGTCGCGGATTCCGTTGCAGCACATCCTCGGCTGGGCGCCCATGGGTGCCATCGACGTCGAGGTCGGGCCGGGGGTGTTCGTGCCGCGGCCGGAGACGGAGCTGCTGATGGAGTGGGGCCTGAAATCCCTGGTGGGGGTCTCTTCGCCGGTCGTCGTGGATCTGTGCACGGGGACGGGCGCGTTGGCGTTGTCGATCGCCCACGCCCGGCCGGACGCGGTGGTGCACGCGGTGGAGATCGATCCGCAAGCGCTTGCGTGGACGCGGCGCAACTCCGACGTGCGGGTCGCGGCCGGGGACACGCCGATCCGGCTGCACTCCGGTGACGCGACGGATCCCTCGCTGCTGTCCGACCTGGACGGTTCGGTGGATCTTGTGGTGTGCAATCCGCCTTATGTGCCTGAGGGTGTGGAGGTGCAGCCCGAGGTCGGCGTGCACGATCCGCACCACGCGGTGTTCTCCGGTGCGGACGGGCTGGACGTGATCCGGCACGTGGTCTCGGCGGCCGCGCGGTGGCTGAAGCCGGGTGGGTGCGTCGGGATCGAGCACGACGACACGCAGGGGGAGTCCGTGCCGGCGCTGCTGACGGCGCGGCGGGTGCTGACGGACGTCGCGGATCATCTTGACCTGGCTGGGCGGCCGCGGTTCGCGACCGCCCGCAAGGTCGGCTAGGTCTCTCAGGGTTTCTCAGGGTTTCTCAGAACAGGGCGTCGAAGGCTTTCGCCAGTTCCTTCATCTGCTCGCCCAGGCCGCGGTCGGCCAGCTTGTCCATCAGGTGCGCGGTGACTTCCTTGCTGGGCTTGGGTTTCCTGGCCTCGACGCGCAGATCGTCGACCGCCTCGATGGTCGACGTCGGCGCCTTGGCGTCGTTCAGGTCCTCGCGCAGTTCGTCGAGCAGGCGCAGCACGGCGGAGACGTCCCTTATGTGTCCTATGTGGATGTCGCCGACGTGGGCGTGCCCGCTGGTGCCGATGTTGCTGCCGACCACTGGGCCTTCGATGTCGAACTTCTTGTCGTTCATGAGCTTTCCTTGCTGGTGCCGACCTTCGCGTTGCCCGTGCGCGCCTTGCCGGCCGTGGCGATGTTGCTGGAGATGACCGGGCCGGTGATGTGCACGTTGTTGTTCGTCACCTGCATGGCCTGTTCCATGAACTCGGTGACCGAGACGCCCTTGCTCTGCAGGAACTCGCCCATCGTGCGCAGCAGGCGTGACTCCAGGACCTTGATGTAGCGCTCGACGTCGGTGAGCTGGAAGTAGTTGTCGACCTGGTTCTCGCTGACGAGCTCGCGCAGGCTGACCGTGGCACCGTACCGAGCCGCGACGAACGTGCCCTCGGCCTGGTGGATCGGGTTCATCCAGTTCACCGCCGTGGCGAACCGCTTCGGCAGCGAGGCGGGGAACCGCAGCAGGTCGACGAGCGCCTCGATGAACGGCTGCATCGACTGCTCCGGCAGCACGTCGATGTCGCGGTGCCGGGACTGGATCGGGTGCAGGATGCAGGGCGTCCACTCGGCGTAGAGCATCTCCTCGTCGAGCCCGAACGTGAGGTACGCCGAGATGACGACATCGCGGTCCCAGGTCTCGACCTCGAACGACCGGAAGTACCGCATCCACTCCATCGGCCTGGTGATCAGACCGTCCACAACGGACCTGTCGACCTGGGTCTCCGGTGAATGGTCCTTGTCCGGCAGGATGATCCGCGTTTCGTCGTCTTCGATGTGGTCGATCAGCTCGACCGAGGAGACGACGACCCGGTCGCCCGTCTTGAGCCCGCGAAGCCGGTGGCCCGGGGACAGCGACGGTGAGCGTCCGGTCTTGAGCAGCTCCGCCGTGATGTGCTCGTACAGCTCGGGCAGCGTGAAACCCTCGTACTTCTTGTCCTCAGCGGGTTTCAGCGGCAGCGCCATCGACCACGGTTCGAACATCGTGCCGGAGCCGACGAACGGCCGATAGCCGTGGTAAACGATCACCTGAGCCTCTTGTTGTGGCTCAGACTCGTTGTCCTCCACGGGGTACAGCGCGAGTGCCTCGGCGTAGTTCGAGTGCCCGAGACGCCGGAACTTCCACTCGTTGCGCCACAGCTCCTCCTCTGGAGCGCTGGTGCGGAAGTGCGCGCGCCGGAAGCTCTTCGTGACCAACAGCCACGTCACGACCCGATCCGCCAGCAACACCGCGAAGATCAGCGCGATGCCGATGATCGCGATGGCGAGCCCGGCGCTGCTCTCGGACTCGTACTCCTCGTAGTACCTCCTGTAGGCGCTGCTTCCGGATAGCTCGTCGGAAACCTTGTACAGCACGAAGAACAGCGCGATCGCGCTGGCGATGGCTCCGAGCACGAGCGGCCCGCGCGCGTGCGGCGCTGGTTGCCGCGCGCGCTTCAAGCCGAACCGCCCCCCAGCTGCGAGCGCGACGGTCATGGCGACCAGCAGCCACCCCCCGAGCAACATCCCGCTCGCCGCGAACAACACCACGATCGCCAACACCAACAGCAAGCTGTCGCGCACCTTGCGCCGCGTACGCCCGGCCACCGCCTCCCGCAACACCGCGCCGGCGTTGACCCCGGGCGACCGCGGAATGGACCGGGTGGACTCCACCAGGTACTCGCGAATGGCCGAGTCCGCGAACTCCTCGTCGCGGTGCGCGGCTCCGCAGAGGAAGCGAGTGGTGTCGTCGCGCAACTGCGGAGAATCGCTTCCCGTCGTCGCTGCGGGAGTTGACATTGTCCTGTCCACTTTCTGTCATTGAATCGCACGCTTCACATTTGCGCAGGTCAGAGACTTGGTGAGACAACGAACAACACAATTCTTGACGCTTCGGGATCTGTTGACTGGCACAATAGTCGTTACTGGTCGGAATCTGTCAAAGGGTGATGAATTGCAAATTGTCAATGCGCCGAACGAGGGCAAATGACGGACCCGCCGCCGATCCGCTGCTTCCTGAGCTACGCCCGTCAGGACGAAGAGGTCATGAAGTTCGTGGGCCCCTTCACCTCCGCGCTGCGCCAACTCGCCTACGCCGACCGCGGCCGCGCGCTGGAAATCTTCCTGGACCGCGAGGCGATCGGCTGGGGCGATCTGGCCCAGCCGACGATCCGCGCCGCCGTCCGCAGCGCCACGGTCTTCCTCCCGGTCCTGACCCGGCGCTACTTCGACCGCCCGTACTGCCGCGAGGAACTGTTCGTCTTCTACAACCAGGCCGCCGTCTCCGGCGTTTCCGGCCTGCTGCTCCCCGTGGTCCTGCTGGGCGCCGACTACCTGACCGAGGACAACCCGGACCTGGCCGTGCAGCTGGTGGTCGAGCGCCAGCACCGCAGCGTCCGCGAGGCCTGGCTGGACGGCGAGTCTTCCCCAACTTGGCGCCGCACAATGCTTTCGCTGGCCTCCGAACTGGTAGACCGCGTCACGGCCGCCGAACGCCGCCTGCTGTCCGAGCCTCCTCCCGCGGACGTCGACGTGGAGGCAGAACTGGCCCAGTTCTCGTTGGACGTCACGACGATGACCACGGCCGTCTCGTCGGTGATCTCAACGTTCCACGCCGGCCTCGACGGCGACCCGGCCCTGCTGTCCTCCGCCGCGCGCTCGTTGCAGAACGCCGGCCGCCGCTTCGAACTGCGCGCCTTCCAGGTGGACCGCGCTCTTCGCTCTGCGGGTTCGCTCTCGCCGGGTTCCTTCGGTCCGCTGGACGACCTGATCGGCGGGGTGGAAGCCCTGCTCGTGAGCACCCGCCGCGGCGAGGCGTCCCACGTCCCCCTGCGCCAGGTGATGGCGGTGTTCCGCGAGGGCCTCACGGCCTTGCGCAGCGGCCTCTGCGTGGTGGAGTCGTGGTCGGAGTTGCCAAATCCTGGCCAAAAACACGACGTTTAGTCACGTTGGGGCCAAACGGTCGTATGTTCGTTGGTGGGGAGGGCACGCGGTCACGCGCTCGAGGAACCGCCGCCTCGCGCGTGACCGCGTGTGCGCCACTGTCATTCGGTGGCTGGCGCTGCTTCCCGGACGGGCCGCCTCACGACGAGCGCGATGAACGCCGCATTAATCAGTACAGCGGTGCTCAAACCCGTGAGGAGGAGCTTCTTCGGCTGATAGGGAGGCCATCTCCTGGTCAGAGGGAGTCACCACCCATGCGTGCCTGACGCTTCCCAGGGCGTTCAGGCAAAGCCCAGCGAGAGCGACCCACAGCTGCTTTCCGATGCAGTCGTCATGTCAGGTCCGACGAGATGCCTACACGAAGTCACGGTCAACCCGGCGGTGCGGTCGTCGCTTCGGCTTGCGCTCCGGCAGCCACAGCACGAGGGCGACGTACGCGGCGCCTGCCAGAGCGGCGACTCCCACCAGCGAACTGATCAGCGGCTTGATCGTGCCGGGCTCCGCGTAGCCGGCGAAGCCTGTGGGGTCGACGACGAGGTCGATCTGTTCGCCGACCGGCTTGGCCGAGTAGGCGGGACTCGGGAAGTACGTGATCTTCCGGGAGCCGCAGTCCAGCTCGTTCCACCAGTACGTCGGCGACGTGCGGGGCGTGTGGGAGTGGTACTCGGTTGCCACACATCCGTTCGCGGGTTCCCCGAACAGCGTGAGCCACAAGGACTTGCTGCCAAACGACGAGATGAACGCGATCGCCGCGACGACGAGGACGACCCATCCCGTGGCAGCGCTCCACGGACGTAGTCGCTTCGTCGCGATCCAGGCGCCCGCAGCGCTCGCCAACACCACGAGGATCGCCCACAGCAATGTCAGGCCTTCTCGCATCCCCAGGAAGGGTGCCGCTATCGCAGAGACGACGGCCACGATCAACAGTGCCGTCCAGCGTCCTCGCTCCGAGCTGCGAGGCCGGTCGTCAGTCGAGGTCACAGGTCGAGATATCCCTGCTGCCGTTCGAACGCCTTCTTCTGTTCTTTCGGGATGCCTTCCGACTGAAGTTCGTCCTGCTTGGACGCTTCCCGGAGGACGTCCGCGCCCAATTTGATCTGATAGCCGCCGTCCATGACGTTCGGCACCGAGTGCGGGGTGACGGAACCGTCAGCCTTTGTGATCGGTTTGAACGGCGTGTAGGCGTCGGAGGCGGTCTCCTGCCACGGCTTGGCGGGGACCCTTTCCCGATAGGGATCTTCGTACTTGTTCTTCCACGTGTTACCCGCGTCGGCGTAGCCGTCCTTGAGCTCTCGCCCGCCTTGCTTGAGCTTGTCGAACGCCTCACCTGCGGTGGGACGCGACTGTCCCCAGTCCTCTAGCCGCTTTCCTGCGTCGCTCACAGCGTCTGCTCGCGGGGTCGAAGGCGCCCGTGGTGCGCTCGGCGCGTCCACGGCTCTGCCGCCGCCCTTGCCGAACCGCGCCAGCCGGGCCAGCACGTCGCCGAGCTTCGAGAAGAGGCCCTTGAGCCTGCTCGCGATCCTGGTGATGACCTTCATCAGCTTGGCGATCTGCTGGGTGATCTTGCCCAGCACGACGGCGCCACGTCCGATCGCCCACGCCGAGAATGCGGCTATCGAGCTGCCCAGTGACACGTAGGAGGATGCGAGCGCGATGATCGCGTTGCGGATGACCTCGTAGATGAACATGGCGACGAGGTCGCGTAGCATTCCGCGCACTGCGGCCGTGATCGTGCCCGCGGAGGCGATCTGCTCGCCGACCGATGCGCACGCCTTGCTGACGGCGTTGATCTCCGCCGCGAGCTCGCTCTGGCTTGATCGGAAGCGTTCGGCAGCCGCCTCCTGCCATGAGCCGACCTGGCTCTGCACAGCCTTGTTCTGCTCGTCCGCGACCTGCGCGATCGCAACCGAGACCTTGTTCCACGTGCCGACCGCGTCCTTGATCTTGTCGCCGTTGCCCGCGAGCCAGTCCAGCGGTTCACGAAGGAAGCTGAGGTGCTCGATGAGCCAGCCGATGCCCGCGGTCGAGAGAGCTCCGACCGGATCCATGAACACGCCGAGCAGGTCGAGGCTCAGTGCTGCCGCGTTGAGGCCGACCTCGGTGACGTCGCCCTCGCCGAGGCGTTTCATGGAGTCAGCCGTCTGGAAGAACGATTCGACGACCCCGGCGCCGGCGAAGTTGTCAGGTCCGATTGCGTTGCCGTTGGAGTCCCAGCCGGTCCAGGTGTTCATCGCTGACCTCCGAAGCGGCCGCGGTTGGCGTCCTCGTGCTGCTCGTAGAACCTCGCGGTGGTCTGGGTGTTCTCCGCGGCTTCCCCGACACCCCTGGCGAGCCTGCGAATCGACTCGACGGTCTTGGTCGCGGCGTCCTCCGCGTCGAAGGCGAAGAACTGCAACAGCACACCGAACGTGTCGCCGCCGAGGTTCACCGCTGACGCCTTGTCCGCCGCCGCCTCCAACGACTGCTGCCGGGAGAACTGATCTTTGGCGAACTTGTGCAGCTCCGCTGGGTCGACCTCAAAGCCGCTCATCGGAGAACGCTCCCGAAGCCGTCCTCGTCGTCGTTCGACGGCCGCGGAGGCCGTGGCGGTGGCGCGGGCTGTTGCGCTGGGCCGTTCCAGGAGACCTCGCGCATGACCTGGTCTTCGTCCTGAGGCGGTGGCGGCTCTTCTTCTTCCTGCTGCGGGATGAAGCTGCGCAGGAAATCCATCGCCTCGGTGCCGCCGAACTCGGGCTCCACAATGGACGCGACCTGTTCGGCTGACTGGATCTGGGCCTTCTGCACGGTTTGCATCACGAGCTGGCTCAGTTGGACGTGGGTGAGGCGCATCGCGGTTGGTGAGAACTCGATGTGCTGCAGGGCGCCGTTGGGCGCCACGCGCACGGTCACAGCCTCGTTGGGGGCGGTGACCGTGCTGGTGGCGTGCTGGATCTGCTCCCGCATCTGCTGGGAGCGTTGCTGGAGCTGCTGTGCTTTGGACTCCAGGTCCGCGATCATCTGTTCCGGGTTCATCGCTCGCTCGTCATCGCCAGCACCTGTCCGAGGTTTCTTGCCAGGCCCATGTTGTCCGCGGGGCTGATGGTGAACCAGCCTTTGCGGGTTTCGACGTTGGCGTAGCGGCCCTGGCTGTTGTCGATCCAGGTGACGGGTGGGAAGTCCCGCTTGGTGCGACCCTGTTCCATCTTCACGAGGAAGTGGCCGTTGCCGATGGCGGGACCGGAGAACATCTGCTTGGCGAGGCGAACTTCTTCGTTCTCGCTCGAGCGCACGGCCTGCCGGAAGCCCTCCTGTTGCTGCGGCTGGCTTTCGAAGGCCTCCGCGGGCACGGTCACCGGCTTGCCGGGTCCCGGCCTGCCCGGCGGCATGGCGTTGGCCAGGCTGGTCGCGATCTCGTTGGGCTGCACCAGGTTCAGGGTGACGGTGGTGTCGTCCTGCGTCACCAGCACCGCGTAGCCGCCGCGTGCCACGACGCTGGCGCGGACCAGCTTGTCCTGTTTCATGTCGGGGATGCACAGGGCGACGACGCGGAGCTCGGGGCGTGCCAACAGGTTCAGCGCGTCCTCGAGGTCCGGTTCCGGCCTGCCGCGCCGCGCGAGGTTGCGGCGTTCGAGGTCCGCGTGGACGGCGGCCTTGATGCGGGCGCGCTCGTCGAGCGTTTCGCCGTGCTGGTTGATGTCGAACGGGTACGGCATGCTCCCCGCCCGCAGGTCCTCCCAGAGGACCTCGAACGCGGGCAGGGAGAGCTGCGCGAGCTGCCTCATCCGCCGATCACCGGCGGCGCGACCATGCGATCGTCGTCGAAGAACTCGTCAGTCGGGACGAGGTAGTTCGACTTGTGTTCCTTGTCTTCCTCGCCGCCCTTGCCGGCACCAGCGCCGGCTCCGGCACCCATGCCACCAGCGCCCGCGGCACCAGCACGGCCTGCTCCCGCACCGGCACCTGCCGCGCCCGCGCCGCCTGGGCCCATGACGCCTGCGTTGCCGCCGGGGTTGGACGGGCCGAAGCTGCCCATGCCGCGACCCGCGCCCATGCCACCCACACCGCCGGCGCCCATGCCACGACCGCCGCCTGCGCCACCGCCACCTGGGCCTCCGGGGCGCATGCCGGGGCCGCCACCGGGTGGCCTGCCCTGACCGCCACCGCCAGGCGGAATGCGGCCGGGCGGGAACCCGCCTGGGCCTCCTGGCGGGAAGCCCGGACGGTTCTGGTTGCCGCCGGGCTTGTTCGGGTCGTAGCCGCCGGGGAGGTTCGGGTCCTTCACCTGGGGTGCGACCCAGGACGGGGTCGTGTTGTTGCCGGTGTTGGGCGGCGGGATGCTCGGCATGCCGGTGTTGGCCGGGGGCCGGTACTGGCCGACGTTGTTCAGGCTGCTCGTGCTGGTGGTGCTGCTGGTCTGGGTGACGCCCTGGTCCTTGGTGACCTCGGGCGTGGCGTCCATGACCGGCATCGACTGCGCCGCGGCCATCATCGTGGTGTCACGCTGCTGCATGACCTGCACGGCGTACTGCTTGGCCTCGTTCTTCTCGTTGTACGTGCTGTACGCGTCGTAGGCGCTGGTGACCGAGGCGACCGGGTTGATCGGCCCGCCTTTGAGAGCCCATTCGCCGGCCATCTTCAACGGGCTGAACTCGACCGGCTCAGGCATGCTCCGGTTCGCCTGCACCGCGGCGTCGCGCTGGGTGGCGATCGCCTGGGCCGTTGCGTGGAACGCGTGTCCGGTGTCGTCCGAGAACTTGCCGACCTTGCTGAGCGCCTGCCGAACCCCCTCGGCAGCCGCCCCGCTCCACCCTGCTTGCGAGTCGTTCATGATCTTGTTGAAGTCGGCGGCCAGCTCACGGAACTTGGTACCGAACTTCGCCCACGCTTCGACCACTTCGGTCGCCACGTTGGGGTCGTAGTTCTGGACGGTTAGGTCCTTCATACGCTCGTGCTCTTGAGCCGGGTAGTTCTCGGTCGATGGCTGGACGTTGGGCCTGACGGGCGCCATGAGATTTCCCCCCTCGGGCGTTGTTACGGCAGCTTCGCGGCGACCAGCGTGGCCGTCTTGGTGGCACGTTCACACGATGCGGCCATGTCCTCACGACCACCACCCAGGGTCGAGACGATCGACACCGACGAGCCCTCTGTCACTGAGAGGACGATGCTGCACGTGTCAGAGCTACCGTCCTGTCCCTCGACCTTGGTGGCGGTGAACTTGCCTACCTTGATCTCGGACTTCTTGTTGCCGTCGAGAGTCAGGTCCTTGACGCCCCTGTCCGCACGGACACCGACGGCGACCGAGCCGTCGCCGCTGATAGTCCAGGTGCAGGCGTCGGCGGAACCAAGCTTGTTGGGGTCACCAGCAGAGGTGATGCCTAGTTCCTTAGTCTCGGCTTCGGTCATCAGCTCACAAGGCTTGATCGAACCGAGGCTGGATGCGGTTCCTGAGCTCGGCGTCGTGGCAGTCGGATCCGGTTTGGCTTCACCCGTGGTACCCGTGCAGCCCGCAGAGAGGGCTGCGAGTCCGACCACTGCGGCGATCAAGGTGCGTTTCATGACTTCCCGTGGAGGTTCTTGAGTGAGTCGGAGTGAGCTTGGTCCACATTGCGGTACGAGTCGCGGCTCTTCTCGAGCTGCGTCCGGAGAGACGCGATCTCGCGTTGGACGTCTTGGAGCTGTTTGGTCGCTTCGCGGCCGAAGTCCTTGTTGATCTGGCTCATCGCGACGGCGTAGCCGCCACCTAGTTTGGTGTCCTGGGTCAGGAGACCGGAATTCGTGCGAAGGTTGCCGACGGCGTCGTGGATTTCGAGCAGCTTCTTAAGCATGCTGTCCACCACCGCCGGGTCGACAGCGAACGTTCCGGACCCTGCGGCCGCAGCTATGGCCTTGTTGGCTGCCGCGATGTCCGCGGCGCCGGTGCTGAGCACGGCCTGCACGCGGTTGTTCGGCAGCATGCTTCGTCCGACCTTGCCGAACGATGTTCCTTCCTCAGACACAGAAGCTCGACCCTCCCCGATTGCGCTCTGTGGTCGGCCCATGACCTTACAGTGGTGCGCCCGTTCGGGGGATGCGTTGAACTACTTAACCCTGTTTGGGGTAAAACATTGACCTGGTCAGGAAGGCTTTGAACGCGCTAAGTGAGAACGTAAGCGCAGGTCCTGAGGGGTGCTTGGAGTCGCGGACACCCACGTGGGTGGTGGTCAACGCCACCTCTACGCAGTTCTCCGTGGTGCCGCTTAAGCTGCTCTTACGCCAGTCCACCCTGTTCCCATCGACGCGCCAGCTCGGTGATCACCTCTAGTGATTCTCCTGCAGGCAACGCGCGGCGGACCAGCAGCCGAATGGCTCTCTCGTAGGCCTCGATCTCCTCAGGCTCTTCGAGGAACAGGCTGGACGTGAGGTTTCCCAGAAAGACGACCTTGTGTCCGGTCCTCCGTCTGAGTAGCAAGAACGCTCCGTCCACACCGGCGTGCGCGCCAGAGTTGGGGAGCACTCGCAAGGAGACGTTCGCGAGCGCCGCCATCTTCGCGAGGTGGTTGAGCTGGCGGTGCATCACCGTCGGACTGCCGATCAACCGGGTCAGCACCTGTTCGTCGACAAGGGCGAGCAAGCGTGACGCCTTCGGTTCCAGCAGGATTGAGTGGCGCTGCGCGCGGGCTCTCACCCGATACTCGATTTCGTCGGCAGGCACCAACTCGCTGTCGCGCATCAGGGCTTCGGTGTAGTCCGGGAGTTGGAGGAGGCCTGGCACGTTCGTGCACTCGAAGTTCACGATGAGGTCGGCCTTCTTCTCCAGATTGACGAGAGTGCCGACACGTTCATTGAACGTCGGCTTGCGTTGCCACCAGCCTCGGCGGTCGACCTCGTGGGCGAGCGTCAGCAGTTCGGTGCGGAGCGGGCCAACGCAACCGTAGATGGCGAGCAGGGCGGCTACGTCGTCCGTGGAGCCTTCGCGGAGGCCGTTTTCGAGGCGGCTCATCTTGGTGGCGGAGGCATCGATCAGTTCGCCGGCGCGTTCCAGCGACAGACCCGCGGCCTCACGGAGGCGGCGTAGTTCGTCTCCTAGTTCCTCGGCGCGGACGGTGAGGTTCATGTGGTGCATGGTGCCGGGTCGTTCTGGGGCAAAAGGGGAGTTGCGCCCGAGGCAAACCCGATCGGGTCAGCGGAACACGCCTGCCGACACGATTGCTTGAGCGGCGGGCATGAGTTCGGCCTGGCGTTGGAGGGCTGGAGGCGCGGTCGTGAGGGCGCCGCCGTCCAGGGACACGTTCACGTTGTCCACCAAGAAGTTCAGCACCCAGTCGATTCGGGTGTCGGTCAGGCACGTCTGTCCTGTGCCGACGGAAGGTGACACGGTGACCGGAGGTCCGAACGGGTGGCGGTCGGCGGGATCGCAGAGGTAGGAGTTCAGGTCCACAGCGGCCTGCGTCTTGTCCCACCACGTGATCTTGAGGTCGAGTTCGCGGTATTCGGCCTTGTTCGTGGTGCCTCCCGGGACGATGTTGTGGCGCGAGCACAAACTGGCGCCCTGCAAGGCGGATTCCGGGTGGCGCTCCATCGGGGTCAACGACGCCTTGGGGTGGAACTGCGTCTGCACCGCGGCGGCTGAACGGGAAGGGAAGGACGCTAGGAACACCTCGGTGCTCACGACCTCGCACGGGTGCTTCACCTTGTCGAGCAACGAGGTGTAGACGTGGCGCATTGGAGCGGTCGGCCCGTGTGACAACGCGGTCTTGGCGATCGTTTCGAGGCGAGTCGCGAACGTTTGTGCGTCGAGAGAGCCGTACGGTCCCGGTTTGTCGGTCTGCAGGGTCACCACAACGAGCAGGCCGGGCTTCCACAGTCGGATCTCGACCGAGTCGTCGAGCTCGACGTGCGCGATCGAAAGACCGTCCTCTGTGCGTGTCGGCGCCCCGGCCCGCTCTGGTCGCCCCATCTGGAAGTCGAGATCTTTCGGCGAGATGTACGGGGTTTGGTAGACCGACACGAGAAGCGCGTTGCCGTTGGACAGGCCGTAGGAGCATCCACTCACGAAGTCGCCCGGCTGCTCGAAGGCGGCTTCCGGTGGCACGTCGCCGTCCAAGTAGTCGTGCATCACGACTCGGTCGTGGTTCAGCGTCACGCCCAGCCGGGTCAGGCTGTCGATGGTGACCAACGCGCAGGCGTCGTAGATCGGGGTGCCGCCGAACGAAGGTGCGCTGCCCTCACCGGGAACCTGGCGCAGCAGCACCTCCGAGTCCGAGGCGGGGAAGAACGGTGACGGGTCTGGGCGCGAGCCGTGCGTGTCCGGGCGCATCAGCAGAAGCACGCCGGACACGCACACGACCAGTCCCAACGACGTGAACACGTGGAACCAACGCATCAGTCGTCCTCGGCGGCGAGGGCTTGGCCTAGTGAGCGGGCGAACTCGCCCACCTTCTCCAGACCGGTACCGGGCCAGGCGACGGAGAGTTCGATGATCTCCTCGCCCAGCTTGACGAGATCGGGTTCTGGCATGGGAGGCCTCCAAGAAGGGTCAGCCCACACGGCGGAAGTGACCGGCACTGATGTGCACGACCAGCCGTTCCAGGAGGTCCATCGGCATGGTGTCGGTCGACCACGCGTTGAGGCACAACCGGCAGATGGCGTCGAGCCGGTCAGGTGGCTCGAACGTGCCGAACACGGCGGTCACGGGATGTGGGCAAAGCACGACCTCAAGGAAGCCAGCACCGACGGCGAACGGGAAGATGTTGCCCTACCGGCAAAACCGATCGGGCTACTGACAGTGAACGGCCAGGGTCTGGCCTGGCAGAACTTCTAGTTGATCTTTATGAAGGGCTCTTTCGTCGACCTGAGGTGGACGAATGATCCCTTTCATGTACCGGCGATACCTCGTGGAAGCGATTCCATGAAGATCAACACCAGGCGGACGCTCACCAGCTGGTCGCGGCGCGCTGAGACGTCCGGCTTCCCATCGGTGTCGCCGTCGCCGACGGTGACGTTCACGTTGGACACCTGGAACTTGAGCAGCCAGTCGGTGTCGTAGTCCGCGAGGCACGACTTGCGGGTGCCGACGGGCGGGGTGATTGGCACGGGATCGGCATGCCGCGACTTGTAGCTCGGGGCGCAGTTGACGTAGTTGCTGCGGTCTGCTGCCTTTTCGGCGGTCCACACCGAGAGGTCCACCTGCAGGGAGCGGTGGTCGGGGTTGAGGGTGCCGCGCGGGACGATGTTGTTGCGCGTGCAGGAGAGCTGGGCTTCGCGGGACTTGCCGAAGCCTCGCTGTGAGTCCGGGATCGGGGCGTCCAGCCTGTAGCTGCCGTCCACCATGGACGGTGCGCCGGGAGCGGACGGGAAGGCTGCGCGGTAGGCCTCGACGCTCGCCGCCGCACAGGGGTCCTTCACCTTGTCGAACGGGGCGAGGTAGGTGTGCCGGATCGGTGCGGTCGGTGGGGAGGAGAGGCCGGACCGCACGAGGGATTCCAGGCGCGGCATGAAGGAGGCCGGGTCCAGGGTGCCGTCGGAGTCCTCGGAGCGCAGGGAGATGTCGACGACCAGTTCGGGGCGCCAGATCACGAGATGCTGCGACTCGTACTCGTCGTCGTGCCAAGCAACCGAGGACATGCCTGCCTCGGCGACGACGGCAGCGTTCTGGCGGGTTGCGCGTTCCTGCATGCGGGTTAGTTCGTCAGACGAGTTGAACGGGGTTTGGTGCACGCGGACGTGGAGCGAGTCCTCGCTGGAGAGCATGTAGAAGCAGTTGCTGATGGGGTCGGGGGTATCTGCGGTGATGGCTGCGGAGACCGGTACGTCGGCGTCCAGGTGTTCGTGGGCGACGAAGTAGTCGCGGGACAACGAGACGTCCAGGCGCGACAGGCCGTCGATGGTGACCAGCGAGCACGCGTCGTAGACGGGCGTCGTGCCGTAGCGCAGAGCAGGGCCGGAGCCCGGTTCCTGGCGCAGCACGATTTCGTCCGGATCGCCCTGCGGTGCGGAGTTCTGCTGCGATTTCAGGAGGCTGTAGGCGAAGATGCCGCCGGCCGCGACGATCAGGAGCAGGAGCATTGCGCCGCCCACGGCCAAGCCGACGATGAGGCCGGTCGAACTGGATCTTGGTGGCGCGGCCGGCGTCCACGGGTTTTGCTGTTCCACGATTTCAACCCCCCAGGTTGCGCACAAAAATACCTGGCGGCGAACCACGACGCTGCGTGATTAAGCAGGCCTTGCGTCACCCGGTCGGGATGGCTGACTAGGCTCACCGAGGTGAGCACGGTCTACGACTGCAGCGAACCGAGCAACCGCGCCGCCGGACTTGCGGCCGCCGCTGGTGCGGTGCGGAGCGGGCGCCTTGTCGTCCTGCCCACCGACACCGTTTACGGGATCGGCTGCGACGCGTTCGACGCCGAAGCGGTGCGGAGTCTTCTCGACGCCAAGGGGCGCGGGCCCGACATGCCCGTGCCGGTGCTGGTCGGGTCCTGGACGACGATCGACGGGCTGGTCCTCAGCGTGCCCAGGCAGGCGCGGGCGCTCATCGAGGCGTTCTGGCCCGGCGGGCTGAGCATCGTGCTGCCCCACGCGCCGAGTCTGGCGTGGGATCTCGGGCAGACGCGCGGCACGGTGATGCTGCGGATGCCGTTGCACCCCGTTGCGCTGGAACTCCTCAGGGACGTCGGGCCGATGGCCGTGTCCAGCGCGAACAAGACGGGGCACGCGCCGGCTGCCAGTGCGCAGGAGGCGCGCGACCAGCTCGGCGACTCGGTGCCCGTCTACCTCGACGGTGGGCTGAGCGGCGAGAACATCGCCTCGACGATCGTCGACCTCACCGGGCCGGACGCGTTGATCCTCCGCGAGGGCGCGGTCACCAAGGAAGAGGTCAACGAGGTGCTCGGCGTCGAGGTCGAAGTCGCGCGCTAGAGCCCGGCTGACAGAATTGATCATGTCGCCGCGGGGGTACCGTGGCGAGCACCCCCGAAATCCCCCGATTGATTGGTAGGCCCGTGGGGCCCGCATACTCGTTCGTTCTTCCCGTGCGCGAGTACCTGCTCGTCGCGTTGATTGCTGCCGTTGTGACGTTCCTGCTCGTTGGTCTGGTGCGCTTGATGGCGTTCCGGATCGGGGCGGTCGCGTACCCGCGGCAGCGGGACGTGCACGTGCAGCCGATGCCGCGCATGGGTGGAGTCGCCATTTACGGCGGCGTGCTGTGCGGCATGTTCGTGGCGCACCAGTTGCCGGTGCTGCGGGCGGCGTTCGACTTCTCCAACGACCCGTGGGGCGTCATCGTCGCGGGCGGCGTCATCGTGCTCGTGGGTGCGATCGACGACCGGTTCGAGCTCGACTCGCTCACCAAGCTCGCCGGTCAGGTCACCGCGGCGGGCATCCTCGTGCTGTTCGGTTTGCAGTGGATGATCGCGTGGGTGCCGTGGGACGGCGGCGCGACGATCTCGCTCGACCAGAACCAGGGCGCGCTGCTGACCGTGCTGCTCGCGGTCACCATGATCAACGCGATGAACTTCGTGGACGGCCTCGACGGGCTCGCCGCCGGCATCGGCCTCATCGCCGCCGCGGCCACGTGTGCGTTCTCGATCGGGCTGCTCGTCGAACGGCAGGGCGCGGTCGAGGCCTACCCGCCCGCGCTGATCGCCGCCGCGCTCGCCGGCGCGTGCCTGGGCTTCCTGCCGCACAACTTCAACCCCGCGCGCATCTTCATGGGCGACTCGGGCTCGATGCTCATCGGCCTGATGCTCGCCGCCGCCACGACCAGCGCGTCGGGCAAGATCAACCAGGCCACCGGCAGCGCGGCCGACCTGCTCGGTCTGCTGTCGCCGCTGATCGTCGTCGCCGCGGTGCTGTTCGTGCCGCTGCTCGACCTGCTGATGGCGATCATCCGCCGCACGCGCCGCGGGGAGAGCCCGTTCTCGCCCGACAAGATGCACCTGCACCACCGATTGCTGGAGATCGGTCACTCCCAGCGGCGGGCAGTGCTGCTCATCTATTTGTGGGCGGGCGTGCTTGCGTTTGGAGCCGTAGCTCTCACGTTGTTCGATCCGGTCATCGTGGCGACGTGCTTCGTCATCGGGTTGATCGTGGCGTTCGTCGTCTCCGCCATTCCGCGGCTGCGTGAGGCTCGCAAGTCCTGACCGATTCACCGAGGGGCTGCGTGCGGGCCCTCAAATGCGGGTTCCTACACTTCGGGACATGAGCGACGCGGACGAGGTTGTCACGCACGAGCTGGTGATCCAGCGGCTCGCCGGGGAAATGTTCCGCGCGGCCGTGTGGGCCGCGCTCGGGACGTTTGCCGTTGGCGTGGTTGTGTCAACTGTGATCTGGGGGACGGAAGGTCTCTACGGATCACTCATCGGCGGTGTCATCGCCATTGCTTCGAGCCTCGCCACGCTGTTGTTGATGCGCAAGACCGCAGCGCTCGACCCCATGTTCGTGATGGTCGCCGCACTCGGCGGATTCATGGGCAAGCTGATCGTGCTGCTGCTTGCGGTGATCTTGCTGCGCGGGCAGGACTGGCTCGAGCCCAAGGCGCTCGGAATCACCCTGGTGGCGACTGTCCTCGTGACGTCGTTCCTGGAGGCCAGAGCGTCCAAGCGCAGCCGTAGCCAGATGGTGGTCCCCGCCTCCGAAGGCACCTGAGACCTGCTGATATGGTCCGCGCTGACCAGGGACACCCGATCGCAGGGGTGCCTCTCGTAGTCGCTTGCGAACCGTAAGGTACGTTAAGTCCAGATCGTGACGATTCCCCCGGCGGAGTGAACGCCGGCCGGGAGAACCGGAAGGAACACAGTGACCAAGTTGCTGGCTTCGGGGGACGAGTTCGTCGCTCCCGGTGTGAAGGACTTCTTCCTCCCCGAGATCGCGTTCGGGGTCACGAAGCCGATGGTCCTGCTGGTGCTGTCGGTCGTGATCATTGCCGTCTTCTTCCTCACCGCGAGCAGCCGTCTGAAGCTGATCCCCGGGAAGTTCCAGTTCGCTGCCGAGTCGGTTTACGACTTCGGGCGCAACAGCATCGCCAGGGAGCAGATCGGCGCGAAGGACTTCAAGCCGTTCATCCCGCTGATTCTCACGATCTTCACCTTCGTCCTGGTGAACAACCTGTTCGGGCTCATCCCGCTCATCCAGTTCCCGACGATGTCGCACATCGGCTTCCCGCTCGCCGTTTCGTTGCTGGTTGTTTACCCGGTGTACCACTTCGTCGGGTTCAAGCGGCACGGCTTCGTGGGTTACTTGAAGCACCAGACGATTCCGCCGGGCGCGCCGTGGTTCGTGCTCCCGCTGCTGATCCCGATCGAGTTCTTCCAGAAGTTCATCCTGAACCCGATCACGCTGGCGATCCGAGTTTTCGCCGCCATGTTCGCTGGGCACCTGCTCCTGCTGGTGTTCACCCTGGCTGGTGAGTTCCTGCTGCTGAACGGCGGCATCACCGTCATCGTGGCGCCGGTGTCCTTCGCCTTCGCCATCGCGCTGACCTTCCTGGAGGCGCTGATCATGTGCCTGCAGGCCTACATCTTCGCGCTGCTGTCTGCCAGCTACATCGGCATGGCGCTGGCAGAAGAGCACTGAGAAACACAAAGCCTCCGATCCGCGAACACTCGCGGACCGAGTTGGAAAGGGAACAGCAACAGTGAGCGCTATCCAGCTTGCCCAGGACGCCGTCAACCTCAACCAGGGCCTCGCGGCCATCGGTTACGGCCTCGCGGCCATCGGCCCGGGCATCGGCGTGGGTCTGATCTTCTCCTCGGTCATCAGCGGCACCGCCCGTCAGCCCGAGGCTCGCGGCGTGCTGCTGAGCCTCGCGTGGACCACCTTCGCCATCGTCGAGGTCCTCGCGCTGATCGGCTTCGTCGTGTACTTCATCGCGACTGCCTGACCGAATTCCGATCGCGTTAGGAGAACCCGTGATGAACGCCCTCATCCTGGCTGCAGAAGGGCCGGTCAACCCGGTCATCCCGCACCCGGCGGAGATCATCCTCGGCCTCGTCGCGTTCCTGCTCCTCTTCTTCGTCATCAAGAAGTTCGTGTCGCCGAGGTTCGAGGCGCTGTACGCGGAGCGGACCGCCAAGATCGAGGGTGGCATCGAGAAGGCGGAGCAGGCTCAGGCCGAAGCTCAGCGCACTCTTGAGCAGTACAAGGAGCAGCTGGCCGAGGCTCGTGCCGAGGCCGCGCGCATCCGCGACGACGCGCGGGCCGAAGGCCTGCAGATCATCGAGGAGCTGCGTGAGCAGGCGCAGGCCGAGTCCGCGCGCATCGTCGCGCAGGGCCAGCACCAGCTGGACGCTCAGCGCGCCCAGATCGTCGCCGAGCTGCGTGCCGACCTCGGCCGCACCGCCGTCGAGCTGGCGAGCAAGGTCGTGGGCGAGTCCCTCGAGGACGAGGCCCGCCGCCGTGGCACCGTCGACCGCTTCCTCAACGAGCTGGACGCCGTCGCGGCGCCGGCGAGCAAGTAGAGGCAGCCGATGACGTTGCATGCCGCAAGTCGTGAAGCTCTGGCAGCCGCGGAACTGCGGCTGCTGGAGCTGGCCGACGCCACCACGTCGACGAACGACCTCGCCAAGCTGGGCGAGGAGCTCTTCGCCGTGCTGAGCCTGCTGATCGAGCAGCCGGCGCTGCGCCGTGCGGTTGCCGACGCCTCGTCGGACCCCGCGGGTCGTGAGCAGTTCGTCCGCGGCCTGTTCGCGGGCAAGGTCGGCGACGCGACGCTGCAGGTGCTGGTCGCTGTCGTGACCTCGCGCTGGTCCAGCCCGCGTGAGCTCGTCGACGGCGTCGAGTCGCTCGCCCGCACCACGCTGCTGGTGCGTGCCGAGCGCGACGGTCAGCTCGACTCGGTGGAGGACGAGCTGTTCCGGCTCGGCCGCATCGTGGCGGGTTCGAACGAGCTCGAGCTCCTGCTGGCGGATCCCGCCGGTGCCGTCGACGGCAAGGTCGCGCTGGTCGACACCCTCATCGAGGGGAAGGTCAGCCCGGTCACCAAGACGCTGGTGGACCAGCTGGTCCGCCACCCCCGGGGTGTTCGCGTCGCGAACGGTCTCGGCGAGCTCGCCGACCTGGCGGCCAAGCGCCGTCAGCGTTCCGTCGCGCACGTCCGGTCCGCGGTGGCGCTGACCGCGGAACAGGTCGACCGCCTGACCGCGACGCTGACCACGATCTACTCGCGCCCGATCGCGCTGCACGTCGAGGTCGACCCGGCCCTGGCCGGCGGTCTCACGATCAAGATCGGCGACGAGATCATCGACGGAAGCATCGCCGGCCGGTTGGCGGCACTGCGCCGCAATCTCGCCAGCTAGCCCCCGAGCCCTTTCCCAAGAACGAAGAAGTGAGAGCAGGAACGACATGGCGGAGCTGACGATCTCGTCGGACGAGATCCGCAGTGCGATCGAGAAGTACGTCTCGAGCTACTCCCCGGAGGTCTCCCGGGAAGAGGTCGGTACCGTCTCCGAGACCTACGACGGCATCGCCATCGTCGAGGGCCTTCCGGGCACGATGACCAACGAGCTGCTCGAGTTCCCCGGTGGCGTCCTCGGCGTCGCCCTGAACCTCGAGGTCCGCGAGATCGGTGCGGTCATCCTCGGTGACTTCGACAAGATCGAAGAGGGCCAGGAGGTCCGCCGGACGGGCAAGGTCCTGTCCGTGCCGGTCGGCGACGGCTTCCTCGGTCGCGTCGTCAACCCGCTGGGTGACCCGATCGACGGTCTCGGTGACATCGTCGCGGACGACAACCGCGCCCTGGAGCTGCAGGCGGCTTCCGTGCTGCAGCGTCAGCCGGTGTCCGAGCCGATGCAGACCGGCATCAAGGCCATCGACGCGATGACCCCGATCGGTCGCGGTCAGCGTCAGCTGATCATCGGTGACCGCAAGACCGGCAAGACCGCGGTCTGCATCGACACGATCATCAACCAGAAGAAGGCCTGGGAGTCGGGCGACCCCAAGCAGCAGGTCCGCTGCGTCTACGTCGCCATCGGCCAGAAGGGCTCCACCATCGCGGGCGTCAAGACCGCGCTGGAGGAGGCGGGCGCGCTCGAGTACACGACGATCGTCGCTGCCCCCGCTTCTGACTCGGCCGGCTTCAAGTGGCTGGCGCCGTACACCGGCTCCGCCATCGGCCAGCACTGGATGTACCAGGGCAAGCACGTCCTGATCATCTTCGACGACCTGACCAAGCAGGCCGAGGCGTACCGCGCGATCTCGCTGCTGCTGCGCCGCCCGCCGGGCCGCGAGGCCTACCCCGGCGACGTCTTCTACTTGCACTCGCGTCTCCTCGAGCGTTGCGCGAAGCTGTCGGACGAGCTCGGTGGCGGTTCGATGACGGGTCTCCCGATCATCGAGACCAAGGCGAACGACGTGTCGGCGTACATCCCGACCAACGTCATCTCGATCACCGACGGTCAGTGCTTCCTCGAGTCCGACCTGTTCAACGCCGGTGTCCGCCCGGCTGTCAACGTGGGTATCTCCGTCTCCCGCGTCGGTGGTGCCGCGCAGATCAAGGCGATGAAGTCGGTCGCGGGCTCGCTGCGTCTCGACCTGTCGCAGTTCCGCGAGCTGGAGGCCTTCTCCGCGTTCGCGTCCGACCTCGACGCCGCGTCGCGCGCCCAGCTGGACCGCGGTGCCCGTCTGGTCGAGCTGCTCAAGCAGGGCCAGTACTCCCCGGTCCCGGTCGAGGAGCAGGTCGTCGAGATCTACACCGCGACCAAGGGCCACCTGGACGACGTCCCCGTCGGCGACATCCGCCGGTTCGTGGCGGACTTCAAGGACTCGCTGCGCCGCAACCACGCCGACCTGCTCGCCGGCATCGTCGAGACGAAGCAGTTCGGTGACGACGCCCAGCGACGCGTGGTCGACGCGGTGAACGAGTTCAAGAAGCAGTTCACCGCTTCGGACGGTTCCACGATCGTCAACGAGGCCCCCGCGAAGGCACTCGACGCGGACAAGGTCGCGCAGGAGTCGGTGAAGGTCCACAAGCCCGAGCCCACCAAGAAGTGATCTGAGCCATGGGCGCACAGATTCGGGAGCTCCGCCAGCGGATCCGAACGGTCAACTCGACCAAGAAGATCACGAAGGCCTACGAGCTCATCGCCACGTCTCGCCTTGCCAAGGCGCAGACCAGGGTCGCGGCCTCGCGCCCTTACGCGGACGAGATCACTAACGTGCTCTCCGCGTTGGCCGAGGCCTCGGCGAACCTCGACCACCCGCTGCTGACGGAACGCGAGAACCCGAAGCGCGCCGCCATCCTCGTCGTGACCAGCGACAAGGGCATGTGCGGTGGTTACAACGCCAACGTGCTCAAGGCCGCCGAGCAGCTGATCACGCTGCTCAAGTCCGAGGGCAAGGAGCCGGTGCTGTACGTGACCGGCCGCAAGGCGATCGGGTACTACGCGTTCCGCCGCCGCGAGGTCACCGCCTCGTGGAGCGGGTTCTCCCAGACCCCGCACTACGTCAACGCCGTTGAGGCGGGCGACGCGCTGGTGCAGGCGTTCCTGGAGGGCACGGAGGACGGTGCGCAGGGCGTGGACGAGATCCACGTCGTGTACACCGAGTTCAAGTCCATGCTGACCCAGACGCCGACCGCCAGGCGGATCGCGCCGATGGAGGTCGAGTACACCGGCGAGACCCCCAAGGGGCCGCGCGCGGTGTACGACTTCGAGCCCAGCGCGGAAGCGTTGCTCGGCGCGATGCTGCCCAAGTACGTGAAGACCCGGCTGTTCTCCGCCATGCTGGAGGCAGCGGCGTCGGAGTCGGCGGCGCGCCGGACGGCCATGAAGGCCGCGACGGACAACGCGACGGAGCTCGTCCGCAACCTCAGCCGTGCGGCGAACTCGGCCCGCCAGGCCCAGATCACCCAGGAGATCAGCGAGATCGTCGGTGGCGCTGCCGCGCTTACCGGTGGCGCAGGAAGTGATGAGTGACATGAGTGCTACTGCCACCACCACCCGCACCGGCCGTGTGGTCCGGGTGATCGGTGCGGTCGTCGACGTGGAGTTCCCGCGCGACGCCGTGCCGGAGCTGTTCAACGCCCTGAACGTGGAGATCACGTTCGAGGCCGTCGCCAAGACGCTGACCCTCGAGGTCGCGCAGCACCTCGGCGACAACCTCGTCCGCACCATCTCGATGCAGCCGACCGACGGTCTCGTCCGCGGTGCGACCGTGTCCGACACCGGCAAGGCCATCTCGGTGCCCGTCGGTGACATCGTCAAGGGCCACGTGTTCAACGCCCTCGGCGACTGCCTCGACCAGCCCGGCCTCGGCCGCGACGGCGAGCAGTGGGGCATCCACCGCAAGGCTCCGTCGTTCGACCAGCTCGAGGGCAAGACCGAGATCCTCGAGACCGGCGTCAAGGTCATCGACCTGCTCACCCCGTACGTCAAGGGCGGCAAGATCGGTCTGTTCGGCGGCGCGGGTGTCGGCAAGACCGTGCTCATCCAGGAGATGATCACGCGTATTGCCCGTGAGTTCTCCGGTACGTCGGTGTTCGCCGGCGTCGGCGAGCGCACCCGTGAGGGCACCGACCTCCTCCTGGAGATGGAGGAGATGGAGGTCCTTCAGGACACCGCCCTCGTCTTCGGACAGATGGACGAGCCGCCCGGCACGCGTATGCGCGTCGCGCTGTCCGCTCTCACGATGGCGGAGTACTTCCGCGACGTGCAGGGCCAGGACGTGCTGCTCTTCATCGACAACATCTTCCGCTTCACCCAGGCCGGTTCCGAGGTGTCGACCCTGCTGGGCCGCATGCCTTCCGCCGTGGGTTACCAGCCGACGCTGGCCGACGAGATGGGTGAGCTCCAGGAGCGCATCACCTCGACGCGCGGTAAGTCGATCACCTCGCTGCAGGCGATTTACGTCCCTGCTGACGACTACACCGACCCCGCCCCGGCGACCACCTTCGCCCACCTGGACGCGACGACGGAGCTTTCCCGTCCGATCTCCCAGAAGGGCATCTACCCGGCCGTCGACCCGCTGTCGTCGTCGTCTCGAATCCTCGAGCCGTCGATCGTCGGCGAGGAGCACTACCGGGTTGCGCAGGAGGTGAAGCGGATCCTGCAGAAGTACAAGGAGCTGCAGGACATCATCGCCATCCTCGGTATGGACGAGCTCTCCGAGGAGGACAAGGTCCTCGTCGGTCGCGCCCGTCGTCTCGAGCGGTTCCTGGGCCAGAACTTCTTCGTCGCGGAGAAGTTCACCGGTCAGAAGGGGTCGTTCGTGCCGATCAAGGAGACGGTCGAGGCGTTCGACCGGGTCTGCAAGGGCGAGTTCGACCACTACCCGGAGCAGGCGTTCTTCTCCTGTGGCGGGTTGGACGACGTCGAGGCCAACGCCAAGAAGCTGGCCGGTAACTGAGCTAGGTTCTGCTGGCTTTCTGAAGGGCCGTTCCTCCTTTGTGGAGGGGCGGCCCTTCGGGCATTTCCGGGTCCGCCAGGACTGTGCTGGGGTGCGGTGCGCCTCGAACCCAAAGTCGAGCCCCAATCGCCGTCGTGCGTGGTTGCGTTGGCACGACACGTCACCATCACCGCTGCCCATGCGGGCAGCAGGCCTTTCGAGCTCGGCTTCGCTTCGCCACTGGCGGAAGCGGCTCGCCTGCGGCTTTGCACCTGTCGGATGTGTAGCCAGGTTTCCGTTCAGTGGAAACCGCACTCCCCGTCGGCCTGGCCTTCGCCGCACGATGCACGGCATCCACCAGGGCCTCGACGAGGAGGATGCGCGTGAACAAATGGGTGCTGCCGCTGTGTTGGACTGCCGTGTTGTTGGACGGCTTCGACCTCGTCGTGCTCGGCACGGTGATTCCTGTGCTGTTGCAGGAGAAGTTGCTCACCACGGCGAGTGCCAGCGCGGTGTCCACGGCTGGGCTGGTCGGGATGATGCTCGGCGCGCTGATCATCGGGACCATCACCGACGTCATCGGTCGGCGCAAGGTGATGATCTACGCGGTGGCCGGGTTCTCGTTGTTCACGTTGGCCTGTGCGTTCGCGCAGGACGCCACGCAGTTCGGGATTCTGCGTTTCCTGGCCGGGTTGGGGCTCGGTGGGTGTTTGCCCACGGCTATCGCGTTGGTCAACGAGGCGCGGCCTCAGCAGGGTGGGCGGGCCACCACGCTCATCATGACCGGGTATCACGTGGGGGCGGTCATCACGGCGTTGCTCGGGATCGTGTTGATCCCGCAGCTCGGGTGGCGGGCGTTGTTCGTGGTGGGGGCGTTGCCGGTGTTGGTGTTGATTCCGTTGATGGTCAAGCACCTGCCGGAGACGGTGGCGCGCAAGGCGCCTGCGTTGGAGGCGGTTGGGTCGCTGTTCAAGCCCGGGTTGCGCAAGGCGACGGTGGCGTTCTGGGCGGCTTCGTTCATGGGGCTGTTGCTCGTGTACGGGTTGAACACGTGGCTGCCGCAGATCATGCGCAGTGCCGGGTATGAGCTCGGGACCGCGCTCGCGCTCCTCCTGACGCTCAACATCGGTGCGGTGGTCGGGCTTTTGGTCGCGGGCACGGTTGCTGACCGGATCGGGGTCAGGCCGGCGGCGGTCGGGTGGTTTGCCGGGGCCGTGGTGTTCTTGGCGTTGCTGTCCATCAAGTTGCCTGGTGTGGGCGTTTACGTGGCGGTGTTGTTGGCCGGGTTCTTCGTGTTCAGTGCGCAGGTGCTCGTTTACGCCTACGCGGGGCGGGTTTACGAGGAGAACAGGGCCACGGGCATCGGGTGGGCTGCTGGTGTTGGGCGGTTGGGTGCTATCAGCGGGCCGTTGCTCGGTGGGGCGTTGTTGACGGCTGGGCTGGCTCATCCGTGGGGTTTCTACGCGTTTGCCCTGGTGGCGGCGTTGGGGGCGGTGGCGATCTCCGCTGTTGGGCTGAGGGCGAAATCGGTCGTGACGCACGTGGGGTGATGGCACAGTCGGGGGCATGTCCCGACATGCGCCTTACGACGATCCGGGCACGCCTGACGTTCGGGCGCCCTGGCGGTACCTGTGGTGGCTGGTGCGCATGCAGCCGTGGCGGGTGCTTGCCGGGGCGTTCTGGGGATCGTTGTGGATGTGCGGGCTCGTTGTGCCGCCGTATCTCATTGCTCAGGCCATTGAGGACGGTTTGCGGGGCGGGGATCGCCGGGCGCTGGTGTGGTGGTGCGTGGCGTTGGTTGTCGTGACCGTGTTGTTGGCGCTCATCGGGACGGCGCGGCACCGCACGATGACGTTTGTGCGCGTGGATGCCGCGCTGCGTACGGCGCAGGTTGTCGTGCGGCATGTGACCGGGCTTGGTGGCGTGGTCAGGCGGAAGTTGTCCACCGGAGAGCTGACGTACCTGCAGAACGGGGACACGACGCGCCTTGCGCATGCGTTGACCAGTACTGGGCCTGGGGTGGGGGCTGTGGTCGCGTATGCGGTGACCGCGGTGTTGCTCGTGCGGATCTCGTCGCTGGTTGCGGTGGTCGTGTTGTTGGGTGTGCCGGTGTTGGCTGTGGTCACCGGGCCGGTGTTGCGTCGGCTGCACGCGGTGGAGGCGGATTACCGGGACAGCCAGGGGGAGTTGACGTCGCGGGCCGGGGACATCGTTGGCGGGCTGCGGGTGTTGTCGGGGATCGGCGGTAAGCCCGCGTTCGAAGAGCGCTTCAAGGGGATGTCCGGTGAGGTCCTCGAGGACGGGTACCGGGTGTCGGCGTGGTTGAGCTGGGTGCAGGCGCTGACGTGGGGGTTGCCGGCGCTGTTTCTCGCGGTGGTCACGTGGATCGTGGCGCGGATGGCGGTGAGCGGGGAGATCACGATCGCCGAGATGCTCGCGGTCTACCTGTACGTCACGACGTTGATCGTGCCGGTCAGCTTCTTCATGGAGGGCGCGGATTCCATCCCGCGGGCGCTGGTGTCGGCGCGGCGGATGATCGACGTGCTCGCGTTGCGGAGGGAAGAGCCGTCGAACGTCGAGACGCTCGACGTGAAGCCCGGCAAGTTGACGGTGGTGGTTCCGGCGAACGCGTCGGTGGCGCGTGAGGCTGTCGAAGGGCTGCCTGGAGTGGTGGCGGACAACGACGACTACCTGTTCCGCGGCACCGTGAGGGAGGCGGTGTCGGTGGGTGAGCACGACGAGGCCGAGCTGGAGCAGGCAATTCACGCGGCTGCGGCGGTGGATGTCGTGGAGGCGTTGCCGGACGGGCTCGACTCGGAGCTGGAAGCGCAGGGGCGCAACGTTTCCGGCGGGCAGCGGCAGCGACTCAGGCTCGTCAGGGCGTTGGTGGGGGAGCCGGAAGTGCTGGTGCTGGTGGAGCCGACGTCGGCGCTCGACGCGGTGACCGAGGCGGCGGTGGTGCGGCGGGTCAAGGAGGCGCGGTGCGGGCGAACGACGGTGGTCGTGTCGTCGTCGCCGTTGTGGGTGGGGCGGGCTGATCAGGTGATCCACCTGTGAACCGGTTGCCGATCGCGGACCGCGGCGAGGTGCGTCGAGCTGCCGTGCGGTTGATGCGCGGCGAACGGCGTGCGCTCGCGCTGGTGCTCGCACTTACTGCGCTGACGGCGTTGTCTGCGCTTGTGGGGCCCTATTTGCTCGGCAAGATCGTGGGCGGGGTAGATCGCGGCACACTCACCTTGTCCACTGTGGACCAGCTGGCGTTCGGTGTGCTCGTTGCGGCCGTCGCGCACTTGTTGTTGGTGCGGTACAGCACGTTGCAGACGACTCGGCTGGGCGAGCGGTTTCTGGCCTCGTTGCGGGAAGAGGCCGTGACGCGCTCGCTGTCGTTGCCCGCACGGGTGGTGGACCGGCTGAGCACCGGCGACCTGCTCACGCGGGTGTCGAGCGACATCGGCACGGTCGGTCAGACGTTGCGGGACGGTGTGCCGGAGGTGCTCGCGGGGTTGGTGCACCTCGTGATCGTGTTCGTGGCGATGTTCCTGCTGGATCCGGTGCTCGGCCTGGTGTCCTTGACCGGCGTGCCGTTCGTCGTGTGGGTGACGCGGTGGTACCTGGCCCGTGCCCGCGACGCCTATCTTGCGGAGACAGCTGCCAGCGGTGACGTCGCGGAGATCACCGCGGCGGTCGGCGAGGGCAGCCGGACGATCGAGACGTACGGGTTGCGGGATCGGATGGTGGCGGCTGCCGAGGCCACCATCGCGCACTCCTACCGGACGCGGTTGCGGACGTTGTGGCTGCGGAACATCTTCTTCCCGGTCGCCAGCGTTGCGAACACCGTGCCGACCGCGCTGGTGCTCTTGGTCGGTGGACTCGTCTACGCGGGCAACGGCGTGGAGATCGAGGTCGTCGTCACCGGCGCGCTCTACGTGTGGCTGCTCGCCGAACCGATGGAGCGGATCCAGATGTGGATCGAGTTCCTGCAGCGCGGCGCGGCCTCCTTCGCGCGGGTGGAGGGGATCGGGGCGCACATCGAACCCGCACCGGTCGTGGCTGAACCCGCCGATGACCGCATCGAGGTGCGCGGGGTCCGTTACTCCTATGTGGACGGACATGAGGTCCTGCACGGAGTTGATCTCGTGGTGCAGCCCGGCGAACGGCTCGCGATCGTGGGCGTGTCCGGTGCCGGCAAGTCGACGCTGGGCAGGTTGATCGCGGGGGTGGACCGGCCGTCGGCGGGTTCGGTGCTGGTCGGCGGGGTACCGGTCGCGGATCTCGCGGCGGCCGGCGAGCAACGGATTGTGCTTGTCACGCAGGAACATCACGTGTTCATCGGCACGGTCAGGGAGAACCTGGCGTTGGCGGCACCGGACGCCGACGACGGGCGGCTCGTCGAAGCGCTGCGGACCGTGGACGCCCGCTGGTTCGACGAGCTGGAGGACGGGCTGGACACCCTGCTGGGCGCCGGTGGACTGCAGCTGGATCCCGCGCAGGCACAACAACTGGCGCTCGCACGGGTCGAGGTCGCCGATCCGCACACGTTGGTGCTGGACGAGGCGACGTCGTCACTGGACCCGGCCACCGCCAGGCACGCCGAGCGCGCGATCGCGGCCGTGCGGGAGAGACGCACGGTGATCGCGATCGCGCACCGGCTGCAGACCGCGCGTGACGCCGACCGGATCGCCGTCGTCGACGCGGGTCGCGTCGTGGAGTTGGGGTCCCACGACGATCTGGTGGCCAGAGACGGCACGTACGCGACGCTCTGGCGCTCCTGGCACGGCAGCTAGAGCGGCACGACCGAGGTGACGTTCCCGGACCGCACCAAGCTCACCTCGGTCGTCCCAGGCGGTGCCAGCCAGGCGTCCCGCTGCTCCTCCGGCCCGACCAGCGCGCCCCGTTCGGCCAGGATCGTGCCCTGCCCGTCCGGCAGCGCGACCCGCACCGGCAACGGCGCGCCCTTGACCGCGGTGCCGCCGAGCAGGACCCGGTCGAACGTGCCGTCCGCCTGGTAGAGACCGCCGATCAGCTCACCGCTCATCTCGAGGACCACCGCGAACCGGCCGTCGGGGAGCCAGGCCCGGACCTCCCACAGCGGGTAGCTGGCGTACGCGCTGTCGTAGTCCAGGTAGCCGCGCCGCACCAGGTCGTCGGACATCAACTTGTCCTGGCTGGACGCCGGCCTGCTGGGCTCCTGCCGCTTCGAGGCCCACATCACGTCCTTCCAGCCGAGCCCTGGACGTGGCTCCACCGGCGTCGCTTCGCGGATCTCCTGCAACGGCACGAGCCGCTGCCGCGTGAAGTCCTGCGCGGCGGGGGCTTCGTTCGTGCGCACGAACACGGCCTTCTGCTCCGGCTTGACGTTCACCACGGCCACGCCCCCGTTGAACTCGGCCTCCCGCCACTCGCGCGAGTACCGCTGGTCCGGTCCGCGCACCGGGTTCACCGACCAGAAGACCCGTTGCCCGAGGCCCATCACCACATAAGTCAGGTTGGCGGTGCCAAGGCGGTAGATGCTTCGTTCGTTGTCGAGGCCCTGGTACGCCACCGACTGATCGACGACGACACCGTCGTGCACCATGCCCACCAGCGTCTGCGGGTCCGGCGTGCCGCGCACGCGCACCGACTGCGCGATCAACGAGGCCGGCCCGTTCGGTGTGTTGGCCGCCCAGAACACGTGGGCGTCGGTTGAGACTTCCGTCACGATGCCGCTGACCAGGCTCCGCGAGCTCCCCCACGTGGCCAGCGATCGCCGGACGTACTCGGCGTCGCCCGCGAGATCGCCGCTCGTGGCCGCGGTGAGCCGCGGGTCGGCGGCGGTCAGCGGTTCGCGTTCGGGTTCGGGGGAGCGGGTCAGCACCACCCCGGTCGTCACGCCCGCGACCAGTGCGATCGCCGCCGTCACCGCCAGCAGCTTGCGCGTGTGCCGTCGTCGTGCCCCGGCCATGACGTCCCCCACGAATCCCGGCCGCACGTCCAGATCTGCCGTCGCGGCCTCCATTGCTTCTTTCAGTTCCACGTCAACACCTGCTCACCGATCAGCTCCCTCATGCGGGCGAGGCCGCGCGAGGTCTGGCTCTTCACCGTGCCGATGCCGCACCCGAGCGTGCGGGCCGTCTCGGCCTCACTCAGGTCGTCGAAGAACCTCAGCACCAGAACGGCGCGCATCTTCTTCGGCAGTTCCGCCAGTGCACGCACCACGCTGTCCGCGTCGACCACCTGCTGTTCGTGTCCGCGAGACGTAGGCACCGCCCCCAGGTCCAACGGTGCCTCCGGCCTGCGAGCACGTCGTCGCCAGCGGTTCGCGGCCGCGTTGGCCAGCGCGGTGCGTGCGTAGGCCTCCGGAGAGGTCTTGATACGGCGCCACTTGCCGTACATGCCCATCAGGACGTCCTGCAGAATGTCCTCAGCGGCACCTTTGTCCCCGCCGCACAGCAGGTAGGCGGTGCGCAGCAGAGCCTGCGAGCGCAACGCCACGAAGTCCTCGAAGTCCTGCATGTCCCCCCTCCGGCGGTTGTCGAACGTACTGACACCGGGCGGGGCGGCAAGGTTGTCAGGCGACCGTTTAGACTTCAGTTCGACTCCAGACGACGAGGGAGATACGCGTGGCCGAGATGACCGTTGAACTGGTCGCCGTTGAACGCCGCCTGTGGTCCGGTAAGGCCACCTCTGTTTCGGCGCAGACGACCGAGGGCGAGATCGGCATCCTGCCCGGTCACGAGCCCGTGCTCGGTCAGCTGGTCGAGGGTGGCGTGGTCCGAATCCGCACGACGGACGGTGCACTGGTCACCGCCGCTGTGCACGGTGGCTTCCTCTCCGTGACCGGAACCGGCGTGTCGATTCTCGCCGAGGACGCGGAACTCGCCGGCGAGATCGACGTGGACGCGGCGCGCACGGCGCTGCAGGACGCGGATGACGCCGAGCGCGCACGTGCGGCAGCGCGCGTGCGGGCCGTGGAACAGTCGGCCTGAGAAAAGGCGCGAGGCCGCAGCCGTGGGGATCACCGAGATTGCCGGACTGATCCTTCTTGTGGTGGCAGTCGTCATCGCCTATTTCGCCTGGCGTCGTATCCGGCTGCTGCGTGAGGGCGGCGTGCACGTCGCGTTGCGCAGCCAGTTCGACGACAGAGGGCGTGGCTGGCACCTGGGTGTGGGGCACTACCGGGGGGACTCGTTCGCCTGGTTCCGCGTGCTCTCGCTCGGGTCCGGCCCTGATCAGCTGATCTCCAGAGACGGGCTCGAGATCGACGCGCGCCGCGAGCCGACAGGGCCGGAGGCGTACGCCATGCCGGCCGGGGCGACAGTGCTGCGTTGCAAGATCCCCTCGGGCGAGGTCGAGATCGCGATGGGCCCGGATGCGCTGACTGGATTCCTGTCTTGGCTGGAATCAGCGCCTCCGGGCCGCTCCATTCCCTGGGCTTCTTGAGCCATGAGGGTGACCTTCATGGACGTCACGTCCATGAAGGTCACCCTCATGGCATTTCAGGCGTTCTCGCCCGGCTGCCACAGGACGTCGCCGTCCGGGTTCGCCACGCGGGCCAGGATGAACAGCAGGTCACTCAGCCGGTTCAGGTACTTCGCCGTGAGCACGTTCGTGTGCTCGGGATCGGCCTCGATCAACGACCACGCCCGCCGCTCTGCCCTGCGCGCGATCGTGCGCGCCTGGTGCAGCAGGGCCGCGCCGGGAGTGCCGCCGTTCAGGATGAACGAGTCGAGCTTGCCCAGCCGCTCGTTGAACGTGTCGCAGTAGCCCTCCAGGCGGTCCACGTAGGCCTGGGTGATGCGCAGCGGCGGGTACTTGGGGTCCGGCACGATCGGCGTGCACAGGTCCGCTCCGACGTCGAACAGGTCGTTCTGCACCTTGCGCACGACCTCGTGCACGTCCTCGGCCAGCTGCCCGAGCGCCAGGGCCACGCCGAGCGACGCGTTGGTCTCGTCGACGTCCGCGTACGCCTCGATGCGAGGCGAGGTCTTGGGGACGCGCGAGAAGTCGCCGAGACCGGTCGTGCCGTCGTCGCCCACGCGCGTGTAGATCTTGGTGAGATGTACCGCCATAACCGGCACTCTAGGAGATCCACCCGGCGGTCAGCCGCTGCACGGCCGAGCCGTCCAGGTCTGCGAGCTTCACGCCGTTGAACTGCCGAGCCCAGTCCGACGTCTGCACGCGGAACGGCGGGTGCTCGGCGTGCAGGGCTTCCAGGATCGTCGCGGCGGCCTCGTGCGAGGTCTGAGCGCCGCTGAACGACGTGCCCGTGCGTGCGAGGTAGCTCTTGAGCTGCGGCGCGTACGGCCCGGCGGAGTCGAGCACCGTGTCGCGGTCGACCCCGACGTTGGCGACGAACTCGCTCGCGACCGCGCCCGGTTCGACGACGGTGACGGTGACGCCGTGCTGCGCGGCGACCGGGGCGAGGCTCTCCATCATCCCTTCGACCGCGAACTTGGCCGCGCAGTAAGCCTCGTTGAACGGCTGGCCGACCACGCCGCCGACGCTGGTGACGGTGATCAGCCGGCCGCGGCTCGCGCGCAGGTGCGGCATCGCGGCCTTGGTGACCGCGACGACGCCGAAGAAGTTGGTCTCCATGACCTTGCGGAAGTTGTCGACGGAGTCGGTCTCGACCGTGCCGATGTGCCCGGCGCCCGCGTTGTTGACCACCGCGTCGAGCCGGCCGTAGTCGGCGATCACGCCCTCGATCGCGGCGGTGACGGAGTCGCTGTCGGTCACGTCGAGCTGCCGGACGTCGGCGGCTGGGCAGGCTGCGCGCAGGGCGTCGGCGCGGGAGGTGTCGCGCATCGTGGCCACCACCTGGTGGCCCGCCTCGGCCGCCTGGACCGCGGTGGCGAGGCCGATGCCGGACGACGTGCCGGTGATGAGAACGATCATGACGCGCTGCTCCTCAGTTCATGTCCATAATAGTTATTGACATGAACTACTATGCCGCCTGATAGTTCATGTCGTCAACTATGATGCTCGTCATGGACAAGGTCAGCTCTGAGGTCGTGACGCTGTTCGCCCGGATCGTCGAGCGCTACACGAAGGAGCACGAGCAGGCCGCGGCCGCGCAGGACCTGACGTCCATCCAGGCGAAGGTGCTGGCGGCACTGGACGAGCCGCAGCCGATGCACCGCATCGCGGAGAAGCTCGGCTCCGAGCGGTCCAACGTCACCGGGATCATCGACCGGCTGCAGGCGCGCGGGCTGGTGGAGCGCCGGCCCGGTGAGCAGGACCGGCGCGTGAAGTACATCGTCGCGACGGACGAGGGCCAGCGGCTGGCGGAGGAGTTCCGCGGCTCACTGCGGTTCGCGGCCGAACCGCTGGCCTCCCTGAGCCCGGCCGACCGCCGCCAGTTGCGGGATCTGTTGCAGCGCATGCTGGGCGAATAGCCCGCCGACGGGGCGTCCGCCGGTGCAGCCGTAGGATTGCCGCGTGAGCGAGCATTTCCGGGTACACGGTGGCGCACGTCTGGTCGGCGAGGTTGATGTCGTCGGCGCCAAGAACAGCGTCCTCAAGCTGATGGCCGCGGCTCTGCTCGCTGAGGGCACAACGACCCTCACGAACTGCCCCGACATCCTCGACGTGCCGCTGATGGCGGACGCGTTGCGCAGCCTGGGGTGCGAGGTCGAACTCGAAGGTGACGTGGCGAGGATCACGACGCCGGCCGAGCTGAGCTACCACGCCGACTCCGAGGCGATGGGCAAGCTCCGCGCGTCGATCTGCGTGCTGGGGCCGCTGGTCGGCCGGTGCAAGCGCGCGGTCGTGGCGTTGCCGGGTGGCGACGCGATCGGCTCGCGGCCGTTGGACATGCACCAGAGCGGGCTGGAGAAGCTCGGCGCCAAGACGTGGATCGAGCACGGCTGCATCGTCGCCGAGGCCGAGGGCCTGCACGGCGCGCAGATCTGGCTCGACTTCCCGAGCATGGGCGCCACCGAGAACATCCTGATGGCTGCCGTGCTGGCGAACGGCACGACGGTCATCGACAACGCCGCGCGCGAGCCCGAGATCGTCGACCTGTGCCTGATGCTCAACCAGATGGGCGCGAACATCGAGGGCGCGGGCACCTCGACGTTGACCGTGCACGGCGTGACGGAGCTCAAGCCGACCGAGCACCGCGTCATCGGCGACCGGATCGTCGGCGCCACGTGGGGGTTCGCCGCTGTCATGACGCGCGGCGACGTGCGGGTGCGCGGCGTGAACCCGCACCACCTCGACCTGGTGCTGGAGAAGCTCCGCATGGCGGGTGCCGAGGTGACCGTCTACGAGGGCGGCGACGACGAGGGCTTCCGCGTGGTCATGGACGGCCGTCCGAAGGCCGTCGACTTCGTGACGCTGCCCTACCCCGGTTTCGCCACGGACAACCAGCCGTTCGCGATCGCGTTGTCCGCGGTCTCGGAGGGCACGTCGATGATCACCGAGAACCTGTTCGAGGCGCGGTTCCGGTTCATCGACGAGATGATCAGGCTCGGGGCGGACGCGCGCACGGACGGTCACCACGCGGTGATCCGCGGCGTCGAGACGCTGTCGAGTGCGCCGGTGTGGGCTTCGGACATTCGTGCTGGTGCGGGGCTTGTTCTCGCCGGTCTGTGCGCCGACGGGGCCACCGAGGTCTACGAGATCTTCCACATCGAGCGCGGTTACCCTGGGTTCGTGGAAAACCTCCGCAAGCTCGGGGCCGACGTGGAGCGCGTCTCCTAGGACTTGAGCACCAGCCGCGCGTTCGGCACGTCCTGCGGGAACACCATCACCTGGTAGGGCGCGTTGCGTGAGCGCGTGGCGCGCACCCCGTTCTTCTTCAGCTTCTGCACGAGGACGTTCGCCGCCTCTTCCGTGGGCACGATCGCCACCTCGCTCAACAACCCGAAGTCCGTGCCGTCCAGATCCGGCACGGGCCGCTTGTCGTTGCCCACGAAGTACCTCAACGCCAGAGCCAGCAGTCCGAGCACCCCGAACACGATCGCTGTCTGGTAGATCGCCGTCACCCCTTCATCATGCTCTTGCGGTCACGATTCAGTGAGCAAGCGCACGCGCAGCAATGGTTACCGGCCAGTACCCTTCGAGGAATTCAACACAGCGATGAACGGCGATGCTGTTATTTGGGAGGTTGCTGTGCCGTATCCAGCTGACCGCGAACGCGACCGCCCCTGGGTGATGCGCACGTACGCGGGTCACTCTTCGGCCGCGGCTTCCAACGCGCTCTACCGGCGGAACCTCGCGAAGGGCCAGACCGGCCTGTCGGTGGCGTTCGACCTGCCGACGCAGACCGGCTACGACCCGGACGACGAGCTCGCGAAGGGCGAGGTCGGCAAGGTCGGTGTGCCGATCAGCCACATCGGCGACATGCGGCAGCTGTTCGACCAGATCCCGCTCGCCGGCGCCAACACGTCGATGACGATCAACGCGACGGCCATGTGGCTGCTCGCCATGTACGTCACCGTGGCCGAGGAGCAGGGCGCGGACCCGTCGACCCTGGCCGGCACGACGCAGAACGACATCATCAAGGAGTACCTGTCCCGCGGCACCTACGTGTTCCCGCCGGGGCCGTCACTGCGGCTGATCACGGACATGGTCGCGTGGACCGTGTCGAACGTGCCGAAGTGGAACCCGATCAACATCTGCAGCTACCACCTCCAGGAGGTCGGCGCGACGCCGGCGCAGGAGGTCGCGTACGCGATGTGCACCGCGATCGCCGTGCTGGACTCGGTGCGCGACTCCGGTCAGGTGCCGGTCGAGAAGTTCGGCGAGGTCGTCGCCCGCATCTCCTTCTTCGTGAACGCCGGTGTGCGGTTCATCGAGGAGATGTGCAAGATGCGCGCGTTCGCGCAGCTGTGGGACGAGATCACGCTGGAGCGCTACGGCGTGCAGAACCCGAAGCACCGCCGGTTCCGCTACGGCGTGCAGGTCAACTCGCTTGGTTTGACCGAGGCGCAGCCCGAGAACAACGTCCAGCGCATCGTGCTGGAGATGCTCGCGGTGTCGTTGTCCCGCAACGCCCGTGCGCGCGCGATCCAGCTGCCGGCGTGGAACGAGGCTCTCGGCCTGCCGCGTCCGTGGGACCAGCAGTGGGCGCTGCGCATGCAGCAGGTCCTGGCGTACGAGACCGATCTTCTTGAGTACGACGACATCTTCGACGGTTCGCCGGTGATCGAGGCGAAGGTCGGGGAGATCCTCGCCGGTGCGCGCGAGGAGATCGACCGCGTGCAGGCGATGGGCGGTGCGGTCGCGGCCGTCGAGTCCGGCTACATGAAGTCGCAGCTGGTGTCGTCGTTGGCGGATCGTCGTCGTCGCGTCGAGTCCGGCGAGGAGATCGTCGTCGGTGTCAACAAGTTCGACACCACCGAGCCGTCGCCGTTGCAGGCCGAGGGCGCGAACGCGATCGAGACCATCGACCCGATCGTCGAGATGCACGCCGTCGAGGCGATCCAGCAGTGGCGTGCTTCCCGTGACAACGCTGCGGTTGCTGCTTCTCTGGATGCTCTGCGTGAGGCCGCGAAGACCGACCAGAACCTCGTCGAGGTGACGCTGGCCTGTGCGCGCGCCGGCGTGACGACGGGTGAGTGGTCGCAGGCGTTGCGTGAGACGTTCGGTGAATACCGTGCGCCGACCGGGGTTTCCGGTGCTTCGGCCTCGGGCGAGGCCGGTTCGGAGATCGCGCGCGTGCGCGAGCGGGTGCGCGGGACCGGCGAGGAGATCGGCGAGCGGCTGCGCATGCTGGTCGGCAAGCCGGGTCTCGACGGCCACTCGAACGGTGCCGAGCAGGTCGCCGTGCGCGCCCGCGACGTCGGTTTCGAGGTCGTCTACCAAGGCATTCGCCTCACGCCGTCGCAGATCGTGTCCGCCGCCGTGCAGGAGGACGTGCACGTCGTCGGTCTCTCGATCCTGTCCGGTTCGCACCTCGAGGTGGTGCCCGCGGTGGTCGACGGGCTGCGCGAGGCCGGTGCCGGGGACATCCCGGTGATCGTCGGCGGCATCATCCCGCCGGACGACGCTCAGAAGCTGCGCGAACGGGGTGTGGCGCGGGTGTTCACGCCGAAGGACTACGAGCTGACCGAGATCATGGACGAGATCGTCACCGTGATTCGTGAGGTGCACTCACTCTCGTAGGGCTTTAGTGTCTGCGAGATGGTCGACGTTGCGCGTGAGGGTTCGGTAGTCCGGATCACGATGAACCGTGCGGCGAAGCGCAACGCGCTGTCCGCCGAGCACCTGACGGAGCTGCTGGAGGCGTTCCGGGAGGCCGGTTCGTCGGACGCGGCGGGCATCGTGCTCGCCGCTGAAGGCCCGGTGTTCTCGGCTGGGCACGACTTCGCGGACGTGCACGCGCGTGACGAGGAAGGCGTGCGGCTGCTGCTGGAGCTGTGCACGGTGCTGATGAGGACCATTCAGTCCGTGCCGCAGGTGGTGATCGCGCGCGTGCAGGGCCTGGCGACTGCGGCCGGGTGCCAGCTGGTGGCGTCGTGCGATCTCGCGGTGGCTTCGCTGGACGCCGGATTCGCCTTGCCCGGTGGGAAAGCCGGGTGGTTCTGCCACACGCCCGCGGTGCCGGTGGCGCGCTCGGTGGGGCGCAAGCGGTTGATGGAGATGGTGCTCACCGGGGACGTCGTGGACGCTCAGACCGCCGTTGAGTGGGGCCTGATCAACCGCGCCGTGCCTGCTGCTTCGTTGGACGCTGAGGTCGACTCGTTGCTCGCACGGGCGACGCGGGGTTCGCGCGCTTCGAAAGCCGTTGGCAAGCGGACGATCTACGCGCAGCTCGACCGCCCCGAGATCGACGGCTACGAGATCGCGCTGGCCGTCATGGCTGAGACTTCGCAGTCCCCGTCAGCCAAAGAGGGACGGGCGTCGTTCCTGGAGAAGCGTTCGCCCGTGTGGCCCGACTAGTCGCGAGGAGCTTCAACGCGTCCGCGTTCGGACCGGGCTCCGCCTGGTAGACCACCAGGAACTGGCCGGGGGCCTCGCGCACGTCGAACGAGTGGTAGTTCAGCTTGATCGGGCCGACCGCGGGATGCAGGAACTCCTTGGCGTCCTGGGTCTTTCCTCTTACCTCATGCTGCGCCCAGAGCTCTTTGAAGATCGGGCTGGCGCTGAGCTCGCCGACCATGTGCTCGAGGCGCTGGGACTTCGGGTCGGCGGTCTTCCGCAGGTGCGCAACGGTGCTCTGGGCGACCCACCGCCAGCGCGGGTAGAAGCTCGCGGCGGCGGGGTCGAGGAACGTCATCCTGGCGGCGTTGTCCGCCGGGGTGAACGGCTCGTACAGGGCGTCTGCCAGCGCGTTCGTGGCGAGGATGTCCAACAGTCCGTTCATCACGAACGCCGGCATGTCGTGCATCCCACTGATGAGCTGTCGCAGCTCCGCGCTGACCACGTCTGTCGCGTGCCCTTCCTCGGCTACCACTCCGGCGAGGCGGTGCAGGTGGGCTTTCGCGTCGGTGTCGAGGTTGAGCGCGCGGCTGAGGGCGTCGAGGACCTGGGCCGACGGGTGGGTCTCGCGGCCCTGTTCGAGGCGGGCGTAGTAGTCGGCGCTGACGCCGGCCAGCACCGCGACCTCTTCTCGGCGCAGGCCTTTGACCTTGCGCTGGGTGTGGCTCGGCAGGCCGGCGTCCTCCGGGTTGACGCGGGCGCGGTGGGCTTTCAGGAACTCGCCGAGCATGTCGTTGAGGTTATTTGAGTTCGGGGTGGTTTGCCTGGGTGCGTCACACCTAGGGAGAAGGTGTCCTGGTTGGCCACGTTCTCGCTGGTCATCGTTGTGGCCATGAGCAAAGTTGTGTTGATCAGTGGAGCTTCCAGCGGTATCGGTGAGGCGACGGCCCGCGTGCTGGCCGCTGCGGGGCATCAGGTGTTCCTCGGGGCGCGGCGGGAGGACCGGCTGGCTTCTCTGGCCGCTGAGATCGGTGGTGCATACGCGCCACTGGACGTGACGTCTCGAGACTCCTTTGGATCCTTTGTGGACGCTGCTGTCTCGCGTTATGGCCGGGTCGACGTGCTGGTGAACAACGCGGGCGTGATGCCGTTGTCGCTCATGGACTCGCTGAAGGTCGACGAGTGGGATCGCATGGTGGACGTGAACATCCGCGGCGTGCTGAACGGCATCGCGGCCGTGCTGCCGTTGTTCAGGAATGGTGGGCACGTCGTGAACGTCGCCTCGGTCGGCGCGCACATGGTCATGCCGACCGCCGCCGTGTACTGCGCGACGAAGTACGCGGTGTGGGCGCTGTCCGAGGGCCTGCGGCAGGAGCGCGAGGACCTGCGGGTCACCGTGATCTCGCCCGGCGTCACCGAGTCTGAGCTCGCGGACACCATCACCGAGGACTTCGCGGCGTCGTTGATGGAGGACTTCCGCAAGCTCGCGCTGCCCGCGTCGGCGATCGGTGACGCCATCGCGTACGCGATCTCGCAGCCTGATTTCGTCGATGTCAACGAGATCGTGGTGCGGCCGGTGTCGCAGCGTTAGGCACCGGTCGTCGAGCCCGGCCTGAGGATCATCAACACGGTCACCGTTGCCCACAGCAGGTTGAAGATGCCGGTGTACATGGCGAGGTGCTTGATGTCCTTGGTTTTGATGGCCTTCTCCTGGCCGGGCAGGATCTTGAGAGCGAGCACGAACGCGGCGGCGGTGGTGAGCGCGATGGACACGATCACCCAGGGGTGGCCGGTCACGCCCATCACGCCGGCCGTCGCGAAGCCGAAGACCGGTACCGAGATGCCGATCAGGGCGTAGACGCGGCAGATCCGGTGCAGGAGTTCTGGGTTGCCGTTGGTCGTGACCGCTTTGGGGAACATGCTGGCGGCCACGGTGACCGGGCCGATGGCGAGGATGGCGGCGAGGACGTGGAGGGAGAGGAAGAGCTTGCTCACGCGGCCCTCCAGACGGTGCCGCGCCGCTCGTGCGCGAAGAGTTCCTCGACCTCCAGCGCTTTCTGGGCGCTGATCTCGCGTTCGACCAGGTACAGGCCGAGGTCGACGCCGGAGGTGACGCCGGCGGCGCTGACCAGGTCACCGTCGTCGACGAGGCGGGCACGGACGGCGTTCACACCCATGGATCCCAGGGCCTGCAGCCCGAGGTGGTTGGTCGTCGCGGTGCGCCCGCCGATCAGACCGGCCATGGCCAGCACCAGCGAGCCGCCGCACACCGTCGCCACCGTCAGGCCCTGCTTGGCGAGGGCCTGCTGGATCGGCGCCGCGAGCGTTGGCGCTGCCTTGGCGAGCAGCGCGATGATCTCGTCCTCCGTCTGGGCCGCGGCGCCGGGGACCAGCACGACGTCGGCGCGGTCCGGGTCGATGCCCGTGGTCGCGCGCAGGGACAGCCCCACGCCGCTCGTCACCTCGCGCGGCCCCTCCGCGGTCACCAGTTCGGCCTGGATTCCGCCTGCTATCAGCGTTTCGTACGGTCCGATCGCGTCCAGCGGGTCGAACCCGTCGAACAACACCACCTGAGCTCTCACTGCTCACCCCTTCGTCGGTGATCAGGACGGTAGGAGCGGACAGCGCGCAGGAGAACTGGCTGGAATGCCATGTTCCAACGGATTCTCGCCAGCTACGGTGTGGACATGCACGAGGTGGCAGTGGTAGCGATGGACACCGTCGTTCCGTTCGACTTCGCGACGCCGGTCGACGCGTTCAACTGGACCGGGCGGTACCGGGTCCGGGTCTGCGGTCCGAAGAGGACTGTCGACGCGGGCTGCTTCGAGCTGAAAGTGCCGCACGGCCTGGAGTTGCTGTCCGAAGTGGACACGATCGTGCTGCCCGGCCACGACCCGGGCCTGAAAGTGCCGAAGCAGTTGATCGAGGCGTTGCGGCAGGCCGCGGCGAGGGGCACGCGGATCGCGTCGATCTGCACGGGCGCGTTCGTGTTCGCTGCGACAGGGTTGCTGGACGGACGAAGGGCCACCACGCACTGGCTGGGTGCCGAGGAGCTGGCGGCGCGGTTTCCGGCCGTCGAGGTGGACCCGGACGTGCTTTACGTCGACAACGGGCAGTTCCTCACGTCCGCGGGCGCTGCGGCGGGGCTGGACCTGTGCCTGCACATGATCCGTCGTGATCACGGGTCCGCGGTGGCGGCGGATGCGGCGCGGTTCGCGGTGATGCCTCTTGAGCGAGAAGGCGGTCAGGCGCAGTTCATCGTCACCCCGCCCGTGGCGCCGCAGGGTGCCGAACTCGAACCGTTGTTGTTGTGGATGCAGGACAACGCGGCGAAAGACCTGACGCTGGAAGACCTCGCGCGGCAGGCGGGGATGAGCACGCGGACGTTGAACCGGCGGTTTCGCGAGCAGACCGGGTCGACGCCGTTGCAGTGGCTGCACCGGGCGCGGGTGCGCCAGGCGCAGCACCTGTTGGAGACGACGCGCGACCCGGTCGAGCTGATCGCGAGCAAGGTCGGGTTCGGCTCGGCCACGGCGTTCCGCGACAGGTTCAAGCGGATCGCCGGGACCTCACCGCAGAGCTATCGAGCCGCTTTTCAGGGCTGTCACAACTAGGGCTGGGAGTGCTCGTGCAGCAGGAGAAGCGTGTAGGCGGCGATCGACTGGGCGTCGGTGATCTCGCCCTTCGCGATCATCGTCTCGAAGTCGGCGCGCGGGAACCACGCCGACCGCATGTCCTGCTCTTCCAGCTCCCGCTCGTGGAAGCCCTCGGTGAGCTCGGTGGCGAGGAACACGCGCCCGCGCTGCGAGGTCATGCCCGGCGCGACGTCGAGCAGGCCCAGCTCGATCATCTTGCCGGCGCGCAACCCGGTCTCCTCGCGGAGCTCGCGGCCGGCCAGTTCCAACGGGTCGGAGTCGGCGCGGTCGGGCGCGGTGCCCTGGGGGAACTCCCAGCGGCGCAGCCCGAGCGGGTACCGGAACTGCTCGACGAGGCGGATGCGCTCGCCGTCGAGCGGGATGACCAGTGCGTAGTCGGGCTTGTCCACAACGCCGTAGATGCCTTGGGTGCCGTCCGCGCGGCGGATCGGGTCTTCCCTGACGGTCATCCACTGGTTTGCGTACACCTGACGGGTGCCGAGGCTTTCCACGCCACGGACCGTACCTAACGCCAGGTTTCTGGACACACCCCGTAGCCTGTCGCGGTGCGTCTCGTCATCGCTCGCTGCCAGGTCGACTACGTCGGACGACTCACCGCCCATCTGCCCATGGCTCAGCGGCTCCTGCTGATCAAGGCCGACGGCTCGGTGTCGATCCACTCCGACGACCGCGCGTACAAGCCGTTGAACTGGATGAGCCCGCCCTGCTGGCTGATCGAGGACCCGGACATCTGGACTGTGCAGAACAAAGCGGGGGAGAAGCTGATCATCACCCTCGAAGAGGTGTTGCACGACTCCAAGCACGAGCTCGGTCCGGAGCCCGGCCTGCAGAAGGACGGCGTGGAGGCGGACCTGCAGAAGCTGCTGGCCGAACACGTCACAACCTTGGGCGACGGCTGGACGTTGGTGCGGCGTGAGTTCCCGACCGCGATCGGACCCGTCGACCTGATGTGCCGCGATGCCACGGGTGCCTCGGTCGCCGTGGAGATCAAGCGGCGCGGGGAGATCGACGGGGTCGAGCAGCTCACCCGGTACCTGGAGCTCCTGAACCGGGATCCGCTGCTCGCGCCGGTCACCGGGATCTTCGCGGCGCAGCAGATCAAGCCGCAGGCCCGGACGTTGGCCGAGGACCGCGGGATCCGGTGTGTGGTGCTGGATTACGACGCGTTGCGCGGCATCGAGCCGGACGAGTTCAGGCTGTTCTGATAGACCACCATGAGCGTGTAGGCGAAGGTGTCGAGCCGGTTGTGGTCGAGGTCCCGCAGCCGGTAGACCGCGGACGTCACGTCGCCCGCGTCGGCCATCGCGCCGACCTCGTCCCGCACGGCTTGCGGCAGCGCTTCCCAAGCCGGTCGTGAGCCGCAGGGAGCGCAGATCTCGCCGCGGGTCTCGTCGCAGCCCAGAAGTGGCCGGTCGCAGGACGGGCATGTCCAGCTCACAAATCCGTGGTCGGTCTCCGCACAGGAGCAGGTCCTCTTTCGGGCCCTGCTGCCGTAGGAGGCCAGCAGCATGTACTGCATGGTGGGGCGCTGGTGGCCGTCCAGCTCCGCCAGCAGGTAGCCGGCCCGGATCGAGCTGGTCGCGTCGATCATCGCGCCGACCTCGTCCCGCACAGCCTGTGGGAGCGCTTCCCAGTCCGGTCGCAAGCGGCACGTGTCGCAGATGTCGACCTCGTTGTCGCCGCAGCCTGTCACCACCGCGCGGCACAACGGGCACACCCAGGTCGACTGGTTGTGATCGGTCATCGGGATCAGTCCAGTTCGCGGTAGTGGGGCAGGTGGGCCATTTCGACGGCCTCCCTGAGGCCGCATCCGGTCAGCTGCCGGATCCGCTTGATCACCATGATCGTGCGCCCGTCCGCCATCTCCTGCCTGAGCTCGTCCCGGACGGCCTGCGGGTAGGCGTCCCACGTCCGCTTCAGCGCGCACCAGGTGCAGGGACCACCTGCGAGCGGGCGATCTCCGGACGTGGGCTCGCCGCAGTCGCAGCACGTCCACGCCGTGGTCGAGGCGGAACACCGGTCGCACAACGCGCCGTACGGGTAGTCGCCGCGGTTATTAGCCGGTTGCTCGAAGCACCTCGTGCAGCGCATCTCCGCGCCAAGACGCCCGGCCAGGACCTCCATCGCCTCGCTGACCAGGCGCATGTCCGTGTCCGGGTCGGCGAGCCGCAGCTTGTCCACCGCCACGTCCGACTTTCCCTCGCGGACGCGGGTGGAGGCTTCGGCGCGCAAGGAGTCGGGCAGCGCGTCGAGGTAGGCGGCTGCGGCGGGGTGGTGCTCTTCGTTCACGCCGCCAGTGTTCGCGAGCCGATCACGTGCCGCACCCGGTTTTCCCAGCGCCCCACCCGACTTCAGTGAGCACCCCATCTCAGGTCGTGGTTTCGTGATCACGCACACGGGGTAAGAAGTCGCGCACCTGGAGTAGTGTCCTCTCCTGGTCGGTGCTGTTCGACTTTGTGGAAGTCTGGGAGGTGGGCCGTGCGAGTGTTGGCCGAGGCGGATCTGCGGCTTGACGCGGGACCGATCGACTACGCGTTGCTCGTCATCTACTTCGTGGTTGTGCTCGGCATCGGCGTGATGGCACGACGATCGGTCAACTCCAGCCTCGACTTCCTGCTGTCCGGGCGATCGCTGCCGGCCTGGGTCACGGGCCTCGCGTTCATCAGTGCGAACCTCGGTGCGCTTGAGCTGATGGGCATGACGGCCAACGGCGCGCAGTACGGCATGGCGACCGTGCACTACTACTGGATCGGCGCCATCCCGGCGATGGTGTTCCTCGGGCTCGTGATGATGCCGTTCTACTACGGCTCGAAAGTGCGCAGTGTTCCCGAGTTCATGCGGCGCAGGTTCGGCAAGCCGGCTCACCTGGTCAACGCCATCAGCTTCGCGGTCGCGCAGATCCTGATCGCGGGCATCAACCTGTTCGCGCTCGCGGTGATCATCGACGCGCTGCTCGGGTGGCCGCTGCCGGTGTCGATCTGCGTCGCGGCGCTGGTGGTGCTCGCGTACACGACGCTCGGCGGTCTGAGTGCGGCCATCTACAACGAGGTGCTGCAGTTCTTCGTCATCGTGGCCGCGCTGGCGCCGCTCACGATCGTCGGTCTGATCAAGGTCGGCGGCTGGCAGGGACTGGTCGAGAAGGTCACGGACCAGGAACAGCTGAGTGCTTGGCCGGCGACGGAGCTGACGGGCATCAACAACCCGGTGTGGAGTGTCATCGGGTTGGTGTTCGGTCTCGGCTTCGTGCTGTCGTTCGGTTACTGGACCACGAACTTCGCCGAGGTCCAGCGCGCGATGAGTGCGAAGTCGATGTCGGCGGCCAAGCGCACGCCGATCATCGGTGCGTACCCGAAGGCGCTCATCCCGGCGATCATCATCATCCCGGGCATCATCGCCGCGGTGATCGTGCCGGAGATGGCACAGCTCAAGGCCGGCGACACGAGCAGCGGCGTGGTCTACAACAACGTGCTGCCACTGCTGATGCGCGACCTTCTGCCCAACGGCATCCTCGGCATCGCGATCACGGGTCTGCTGGCGAGCTTCATGGCCGGTGTGGCGGCGAACGTCAGCTCGTTCAACACGGTCTTCACGTACGACCTGTGGCAGGACTACATCAAGAAAGACCAGCCGGACGAGTACTACCTGCGCATCGGGCGGTTGGCCACGGTCGGGGCGTGTGTGCTCGCGATCGGCACGGCGTTCATCGCGGCGGCGCTCGGCGGGTCCAACATCATGGACTACATCCAGGCGCTGTTCTCGTTCTTCAACGCGCCGTTGTTCGCGACGTTCATCGTCGGCATGTTCTGGAAGCGGATGACGCCCACCGCGGGCTGGGTGGGTCTGCTCGCGGGCACGTTCACCGCGATGTTCATCTACGCGATCTCGGAGCCGTCGTTCGGCATCAAGTGGCTGGAGCTGCCGGGCCAGGGCGCGAGCTTCCTCGGTGCGGGCCTGGCGTTCGTCGTGGACGTCGTGGTGTCCGTGGCGGTCAGCCTCGTCACGCGGCCCAAGCCGGACAGCGAGCTGGTGGGGCTGGTCTACAGCCTGACGCCGAAGAAGGACCGCTCGCACTCCACCACCGGTGAGGACGCGGGCTGGTACCGCTCGCCCGCCCTGCTCGGCGGCGGAGTGCTGGCGCTGACGACCGTTCTCTACATCGTCTTCGGCTGAGGGAGGCCGTCATGAGGTTGTTCGACCTGCGACTGATCATCGCTTTCCTCTTCGGCGTGTACGGCGTTGTACTGGTCGTCATCGGGTTCGGGTTCACGTCCGACGACGACCTGAAGAAGGCCGAAGGGGTCAACATCAACCTGTGGGCCGGCGTCGCCATGGTCGTGCTGGCGGCGTTGTTCGCCGCGTGGGCGACGCTGCGGCCTCAGTTCGCGAAAACTGCTACGACTGGGGACGACCTGGGTAAACAGGGTTGAAGGCCTCGATCGTCCACGCGTCGAGCCAGTTGAATGCGCGGCGAATTCGGTTAACCACGTCTCTCCTTCTCTCGGGGTCTTCACCAGATACATCGCGTTGATCTTCTGAATCGTTCCCGTAGCTCTGGGTGACATGTGCCACGGTGTAAGTCGGGGTACCGCCCACGAACGCCCGCAAAGGTCGCTACCGTGCACGTCGTGCCCCGTTTTCGTGCCACGGCGCTGCTCGCCGCCGCAGCCTTGCTGATGGCCGGCTGCGCAACCGGTCCCGGTCTGGCCAAGACCACCTACCCGCGACGCACCGTGCAGGCGGGTGCGGACGCCGGGTCGACCGACCCGTCGGCCAAGCCGTCCGCGACGCCGAACAAGCCGGTCGACCCGGCGTTCGCGGCGGAACGGTTGCGACTGATCAACCCGTGCGCGTTGATCGAGAAGGAAGTGCTGCAGACGGTCGGCACGCCGTCGAGGTACTCGAGCAGCTCGTACACCCGCTGCCAGAACTACATGAAGGACAAGGCGGGCAAGACGCTCAACCTCACGCTGGACATCGGCTACTCGCTGCAGTCCACCGAGGTGAAGAACTCGACCAAGACGCTCGCGGACCTCAAGAGCGGCGAGACGAAGCTGAGCGCCGCGCTGTGCAACGTCTGGGTGGTGACGCAGGAGAGCCCGGCGCAGGCCGTGCGGATCCAGTCGTCGACGGGCAGCGGCAACGACGCGGTCGAGCCGTGCGAGCCGGGGCGCAAGGTGCTCGAGGGCGCGGTGCGCAAGCTCAAGGGCAACCCGCAGAAGTACAACCCGCCCAAGGGTTCGCCGGTCGAGGTCGACCCCTGCACGATCGTGGAGAAGTCGACGCTCGCGCCGGTGCTCGGTGCGTCGCCGCGGTCGCTGCCTTACGGCCTGCACCAGTGCTCGTGGTCGGGTCAGAGCGCGCAGATGCAGCTGGAGTTCAAGACCGCGCGCATCCCGAAGGACGGCAAGTTCGACAGCAAGTCGGTCGAGGTCGACCTTGGCGGGCAGAAGGCCTACCAGGCGTTCAAGGACGGCCCGTTCCCGACGTGCGAGCTCGTCGTCGTGCGCACCAAGGACCAGAGCGACGCCGGCGAGATCGCGGAGTTCATCGTCGCGGGCTCGAAGGAGAAGGACTTCGACCGGTGCCAGGCGGCGCAGACGTTCGCCAAGACCGTGCTTCCCACCCTGCCCAAGCCGTGAGTGTGACCTGACGGGGCCAGGCGGGGGCTGAAAGTTCTTCAAGTACGGGTTAGTGTCGAGGTTACTGGCGAGTACCCGGGAGGGGCCCATGACGCAGACCGCTTCGGACAGCGCGCTGTCGGCCGATGGCGAGCAGCGGCGGTTCGCATCACTGGACCCGCGCACGGGTGAGGTCGTCGCGCATCACCCGATCCACACGGCCGCTGAGGTCGACGACGCGGTGTCCTCCGCCCGCGAGGCCTCCGCGTGGTGGGCAGGGCTCGGGTTCGAGGGACGCAGGACCAAGCTCGACGCGTGGCGCAGGGTGCTGTCGAAACGCGCCGACGAGTTCGTCGCGTTGATCAGCGCCGAGACCGGCAAGCCCGCCGACGACTCCCGCGTCGAGATCGCGCTGGTGATGGACCACCTGCACTGGGCGTCGAAGCAGGCCAGCCGCGTGCTGGGCAAGCGCCGCGTGTCCTCGGGCATGCTGATGTTCAACCACAGCGCGACGCTGGAGTACCGGCCGTTGGGCGTCATCGGCGTCATCGGGCCGTGGAACTACCCCGCGCACACGCCGATGGGTTCGATCTCGTACGCGCTGGCTGCCGGCAACGCCGTGGTGTTCAAGCCTTCCGAGTTCACACCGGGGGTGGGCACGTTCCTCGCGTCGACGTTCGCCGAGGCGGTGCCGGAGTACCCGGTGTTCCAGGTCGTCACCGGCTTCGGTGAGACCGGCGCGGCGCTGTGCGCGTCCGGGGTCGACAAGGTCGCCTTCACGGGTTCCACGCGGACCGGCAAGAAGGTCATGGCGGCGTGCGCGCAGACGTTGACGCCGGTGCTGGTCGAGTGCGGTGGCAAGGACGCGCTGATCGTCGACTCCGACGCCGATCTCGTCGCGGCCGCCGAGGCTGCGATGTGGGGCGCGGTGTCCAACGCCGGCCAGACCTGCGCGGGCGTGGAGCGCGTGTACGTGGCCGAGGACGTGGCCGACGAGTTCATCGAGATCGCGGTGAAGCGGGCACGAAAGTTGAAGCCCGGCGGTGAGCCGAGCGCGAACCTCGGGCCGATCACCATGCCGTCGCAGGTGGAGATCATCCGCGAGCACGTGCAGGACGCGCTGGACCGCGGCGGCAAGGCGTTGGTCGGCGGGCCCGAGTCGATCCGGCCGCCGTACGTCGAGCCGGTGGTGCTGACGGACGTGCCGGAGGACTCGCTGGCGATCACCGAGGAGACGTTCGGGCCGACCGTGGTGATCAACCGCGTGCCGAACGCGCTGGAGGGCGTGCGGCTGGCGAACCAGTCGAAGTACGGGCTGGGCGCGGCGGTGTTCTCGAAGTCGCGCGGCGAGGAGCTGGCGCGGGAGCTGCGGGTCGGGATGGTGTCGGTCAACGCCGTGCTGACCTACGCGGCGATTCCCGGGCTGCCGTTCGGTGGTGTCGGCGACTCCGGGTTCGGGCGCATTCACGGTGAGGACGGGCTGCGCGAGTTCGCGTACCCGAAGGCCGTGACGAAGCAGCGCTTCAAGGCTTTGCTGAACATGACGACGTTCGACCGCTCGTCACTGGCGGGCAAGCAGATGCTGCGGCTTGCCCGCCTTCTGTTCGGACGCTGAACCATGAGGGTGACCTTCATGGACCTCAGGTCCATGAAGGTCACCCTCATGGTCGTGAGGTCAGGCTCCGAGCTGCTTGCGGAGGTCGTCCAGGACCACGTTCGCGGCCATCACGCCGAGGCCGAGGAAGTAGGTCTCGTCGAGGACCGGCTTGGCCTTGCCCGCCTTCACGGCGTTGAGGCCGCTCCACAACGGGCCGCCGAGCACCGCCGCCGTGGCGGTCTTGGCCGGGTCGCCGTAGGTGGAGTAGATGACGAAGTCGCCGTCGGCCTTGCTGATCTGCTCCGCGCTGACCTCGGCGGCCAGGTCGTCGACCTGCGACGGGGTCGGCTGCGGGATCTTGGCGTCGATCAGGATCGTGCCGATGAAGGACTTCTTGGCGTAGAGGCGGATGCGGCCGGGCATGAAGCGCAGAGCCGTCACGGTCGGGCGCACGCCGAGCTTCTTCTCGATCGCGGTGCCGGTCTCGGTCGCCTTGTTCGTGTAGTCCTCGAGCATCTTCGCGGCGTCGGCCTGACGGTCGAGCGCGGCGGCGTTGAGGAGGAAGTTCTCCTTCCACACGTAGCCGGGGCGCACGGAGAAGACCGTGGGGGCGATGGCACTCAGCTTCGGGTAGAGGGCCTCGGCGCGCAGCTGTGAGCCCAGGATCAGGTCCGGGTTGAGCTTGGTGATCGCTTCGAGGTTCAGGTTGTTCGTCGTGCCGACGTTCTCGGGCGTGCCGCCCTTCTCGCCGATGTAGGACGGCATGGTCGGCGAGCCGTCGGTGTACGCGATGCCGACCGGCTTGATGCCGAGCGCCACGACGTTGTCGAGCTCGCCGGTGTCGAGCACGATGACCCGTTCGGGCTTCTTCTCCAGCTTGGTCTCGCCCATCGCGTGCTTGACGGTGCGGGGGAACTCGCCGGGCTTGGCCTGCGTGCCGAAGCCGTTGCTCAGTTGCGTGGCCTTGCCGAAGTCCTCGCCGCCCTGGGCGACGGTGGGCTTGTCGGGCGTGCTGGAGCCGCACGCGGTCAGGGTCAGGGCGACTGCCACGAGCAGCGCTGCTCTCTTCGACACGACGTGGTTCCTCCGCTACTTGCAGTGATGTTGACCTGCGTTTCTTAGGGCAGGCTAACGGTACCGGGGTCGTTTGCCCGTTCCGAGTGTCAGACCCCCGGAGTAAGAAGGAACACGGTCACCGCCGATCGGGAGGGCTCTTCGATGAAGAAGATCATCAATGATCCGGAAACCGTGGTGCAGGACGCGCTTCGGGGAATGCAGGCTGCCCATCCCGATCTGCTGCGCGTGCAGTACGACCCGGCTGTCGTCGTGCGTGCGGACGCCCCGGTGCAGGGGAAGGTCGCGCTCATCTCGGGCGGTGGGTCGGGCCACGAACCGCTGCACGGCGGCTTCGTCGGGCGCGGCATGCTCGCCGCGGCCTGTCCTGGCGCGGTGTTCACCTCGCCGACACCGGACCAGGTGGCGTCCGCCGTGTCGCTGACGGACGGCGGCGCGGGCGCGTTGCTGATCGTGAAGAACTACACGGGCGACGTCATGAACTTCGAGATGGCCGGTGAGCTGGCCGAGTCCGAGGTGCGCTCGGTGGTGATCGACGACGACGTGGCCGTGCAGGACTCGCTCTACACCGCCGGTCGCCGCGGGGTCGGCGGCACGGTGCTGCTGGAGAAGATCGTCGGCGCGGCAGCGGAGCGCGGCGATGATCTGGCTGCTTGTGAGGCGCTGGCTCAGCGGGTGATCTCGTCGGTGCGGTCGATGGGGCTGGCGCTGACCGCTTGCACGGTGCCGCACGCGGGCACGCCCTCGTTCGAGCTGGCCGATGGCGAGATGGAGATCGGCATCGGCATCCACGGCGAGCCAGGTCGCCAGCGGGTGCCGGTCGGGCCGGCTTCTGAGATGGTGTCGGCGTTGCTCGACCCGATCCTGGAGGACCTGCCGTTCGAGTCGGGCGACCGGGTGCTGCTGTTCACCAACGGCATGGGCGGGACGCCGTTGATCGAGCTGTACCTGGCGCACGGCATCGCGGAACAGCTGCTGGCGGATCGGGGGATCGTGGTGGAACGTCGGTTGGTCGGCCCGTACATCACCAGCCTGGAGATGCAGGGGATGAGTTTGACGGTGCTGCGGCTGGACGACGAGATGATCTCGCTGTGGGACGCACCGGTGCACACGCCCGCACTGCGGTGGGGAGTCTGAGGTGGGGTGCACGGCAGCGGACGTCGTGGCGGCGCTGCGGTTGGCGGCTGCCGTTGTGCAGGAGCACCGTGATGAGCTGGTGCGGCTGGACCAGGCCATCGGGGACGGTGACCACGGGGAGAACCTGCGGCGTGGGTTCACCGCGCTGTTGTCCCGATTGGACACTGAGGAGGTTTCGTCGCCCGGCAAGGTGCTGAAGCTGGTTGCCACGACGTTGATCTCCACTGTGGGTGGGGCGGCCGGGCCGTTGTACGGGACTGCGTTCTTGCGTGCGTCTGCCGCGGTTGGGGATTTGGAGGAGTTGGACTGCGAAGCCGTGGCGCGTGCCCTGCAGGCTGCCCTTGACGGGGTGGTGGCTCGGGGGAAGGCCGTTGTGGGGGACAAGACGATGGTTGATGCGCTGACTCCCGCCGTTAGCGCTGCGGCGTCTGTGGACGGGGCGGTGGCTGCTGTGTTGTCGGCGGCTGCTGATGCGGCGTTTGAGGGTGCTGAGTCGACTGTGCCGATGGTGGCGCGTAAGGGGCGGGCGTCGTATCTGGGTGAGCGGAGTGCCGGTCACATGGATCCTGGGGCTCGGTCTACCGCGTTGTTGTTGCGGGCCCTTGCTGATGCGGCGGCCAAGGCATGAGTCGGGTTGGGCTGGTCGTTGTTTCGCACAGCGACATGCTGGCCAACGGGGTTGCCGAGTTGGCGGGGCAGATGGCGCCGGATGTGGCTGTGTTGCCGGTGGGCGGTACTGAGGAGGGTGGTCTCGGTACTGACTACGGCGCTGTTGTCGAGGCGTTGGCGGATGCGGACACCGGTCTTGGTGCGGTCGTGCTTTACGACCTCGGTAGCGCCAAGATGACTGCCGAAATGGCTGTGGAGTCTGCGGACGATCCATCGCGGTACGCGCTGGTGGATGCGCCGTTGGTTGAGGGGGCCGTGGCTGCTGCTGTTGCCGCGCAGGGTGGGGCTTCTTTGGGGGAGGTTGCGGCTGCTGCTGAAAGGGCGTCTGGGGAGGCTCCTGTGGTGGCTTCTCGGCCGGCGTTGCATCTTGTGTCGGATGCGGTGGCTGCGGAGGTGTTGCTGACCAACGAGGTTGGGCTGCATGCGCGGCCTGCTGCGTTGTTGGCTCGGACTGTGGCTGAGTTGGATGCTGAGGTTGTTGTTCGGTATGGGGAGGAGGAGGCCAACGCTGCGAGTGTGTTGGCCTTGATGGGGCTTAGTGCTCCTGGGGGGAAAGCGATCACTGTGGTTGCCACTGGGAAGGATGCTCGGGAGGCGGTTCGGCGGATTGAGGAGTTGGCGGACAGGGGGTTTGACGACTGAGCGCGATGGTTGCGGGTGGTTGGCTTGCGGGCTGCGGCCTTGCGAGATGCGACCTTGCGAGATGCGACCTTGCTAGGCGCGACCTTGCGGGTGGTCGCTTTGCGGGCGGCCGCCTTGCGTTGCATTGATGGACGCGACCGGGCGGGTGGTCGCCTTGCGATCCGTGACCGGGTGGGTGGTCGCCTTGCGGGCGGCGACCTCGCCTTGCGAGACGCGACCGGGCGGGTGGTCGCTTTGCGGGCGGCGACCGTGCGTTGCGTGCTTTCCCTGGGGGACTCTGTCCCGCAGACCCCCTGCCAATCTGATCAGGGGGCCAGCGCCGCGGGCGGGTTGATGGCACGCCTGACGCTCCTATAGATGTCAAGCGCAGTGGGTGAGGTCTTTGAGGATCGCTGTGTGGGCTTCGCGGGGTACGTAGTGTTTGAGGCAGCGGATGATGTCGCGTTTGGTGAGGCCTTGTTCGGTGCGTCGTTGCAGGTAGGTCTGGGTGCGTGGGCAGTACCGCAGGCGGTCGACGACGGCGACGTGCAGGACGCGGTTGGCTTGTCGTTCGCCGCCTTTGTTGAGGCGGTGCCGGTCGGTGCGTCCGGATGAGGCGGGCAGTGGGGCGACGCCGCAGAGTTTGGCGAAGGCTGCCTCGCTGTGCAGGCGGTGGGGGTTGTCGCCGGCGGTGACGAGGAGTTGGCCGGCGACGTCTGTGCCGATACCGCGCAGGCTGACCAGGGTGGGGGCGGTGGCCGCGACCAGGGCGTCGAGGTGTTTGTCGAGCTGGGTGATCTGCTGGTTGAGGCTGGTGATCCGCGCGGCCATGGCCTGTAGGGCGAGCATGGTGCCGTGGGTGGGGTCGGCGAGCTGGGTGAGGTCTGGGGCCAGGGCGGTGCAGGCGGTGAGTAGTGCCCTGCCTTTCTTGCCGCGTAAGGCTTCGCGGAGTGTGGTGGGCGCGGTGGTGATCAGGTTGGTGAGTTCGTTGCGGGCGGCGGTGCGGGCTTTGATCGCGCCGCCGCGGGCGATGCGCAGGACGCGGATGGACTCGACGGGTCCCGCGGCGGTTTTGGGTG
>NZ_JAJAEG010000001.1:575615-622190 GCF_047445655.1 Lentzea alba | reverse complement strand
TACTGCACTGGTTACGGTGTGGGAGAGTAGGTCGCCGCCGAACTTCTTCCCTGAAGGGGCTTGTGATTGCGGGGCACAACAACAGTGCTCGCTCACAAGCCCCTTTCAGCGTGTCCATAGGAGGATTAGGTGTCCAGGTTCGGGGATCGTCCCGGCGACCGTCAGCGTGGCCAGGGAGACCGACCGCGCCGTTCCGAGGGTGGCCGTCCAGCAGGCGATCGGAAGTTCAGCAACAGCAAGCGTGACGACCGCGGCAGCTCCACCGCCGGCCGCGGCGACTACAAGCCGCGCGAAGACCGCGCCGGCTACCAGCGTGGTGAGGGCTCCGGCGACCGCAACCGCAGCGGAGACCGTCGAGACGACCGCAGCAACTCGAGTGACCGCGGCGGCTACGAGCGCCGCGAGGGTTCCAGCGACCGTGGTGGTTACCGCGGCAGCAGCGACCGCGGCGGTTACCAGCGTCGCGAAGGTTCGAGCGACCGCGGCGGTTACCGCGGTGGCGAGCGTTCAGGCGACCGTCGCGACTTCAAGCCCCGCGAGGACCGCGGCGGCTCGGGTGACCGTGGTGGTTACCAGCGTCGTGAGGGTTCCAGCGATCGCGGTGGTTACCGCGGCAGCAGCGACCGCGGCGGTTACCGCGGTGGCGAGCGGTCAGGCGACCGTCGCGACTTCAAGCCCCGTGACGACCGCGGCGGCTCCGGTGACCGTGGTGGTTACCAGCGTCGTGAGGGTTCCAGCGATCGCGGTGGTTACCGCGGCCAGGGTTCCAGCGACCGCGGGGGCTACCGCAGCGAGGGCTCCAGCGACCGGGGTGGCTACCAGCGCCGTGAAGGCTCCGACCGCGGCAGCTACGAGCGCCGCGAGGGCTCTGGCGATCGCGGTGGTTACCGCGGCCAGAGCAGCAGCGACCGTGGTGGTTACCGCAAGGACGACCGTTCCAGCGACCGTGGCGGTTACCGCGGTGGCGAGCGTTCGGGCGACCGTCGCGACTTCAAGCCCCGTGACGACCGCGGCGGCTCCGGTGACCGTGGTGGTTACCAGCGTCGTGAGGGTTCCAGCGATCGCGGTGGGTATCGCGGTGGCGAGGGTTCCAGCGACCGCGGTGGTTTCCGCAAGGACGACCGTTCCAGCGACCGTGGCGGTTACCGCGGTGGCGAGCGTTCGGGCGACCGTCGCGACTTCAAGCCCCGTGACGACCGCGGCGGCTCCGGTGACCGTGGTGGTTACCAGCGTCGTGAGGGTTCCAGCGATCGCGGTGGGTATCGCGGTGGCGAGGGTTCCAGCGACCGCGGTGGTTTCCGCAAGGACGACCGTTCCAGCGATCGCGGTGGCTACCGCGGCGGTGAGCGCTCCGGCGACCGTCGCGACTTCAAGCCGCGCGAGGACCGCGGCGGCTCGGGTGACCGCGGCGGATACCAGCGTCGCGAGGGTTCGAGCGACCGTGGTGGTTTCCGCAAGGACGACCGCTCCGGTGACCGTGGTGGTTACCGCGGCGGCAATCGCAGCGAGAGCTCTGGCGACCGTCGTGACTTCAAGCCCCGTGACGACCGCGGCGGCTCCGGCGACCGCGGTGGCTACCAGCGCCGTGAAGGTTCGAGCGACCGTGGTGGGTACCGCGGTGGCGAAGGCTCCAGCGACCGCGGCGGCTACCGCAAGGACGACCGTTCTGGCGATCGTGGCGGTTACCGCAAGGACGACCGTTCCAGCGACCGTGGCGGCTACCACAAGGATGATCGCTCCAGCGATCGAGGTGGGTACCGCGGTGGCGAGGGATCCGGCGACCGTGGCGGTTACCGCAAGGATGATCGTTCCAGCGATCGCGGTGGGTACCGCAAGGACGACCGCTCCAGCGACCGTGGTGGCTACCGCAAGGACGACCGCGGCGGCGAAGGCTCTGGTGACCGCGGCGGTTACCAGCGTGACGACCGTCGGGACGAGCGCAGCCGTGAGCGTGCGGCGCGGTTCCAGGAGCGGATCGCTGAGCAGGACTCCCCGCGTGAGGACGGCGCCGACGTCGAAGGCGCGCAGGTCTCGGGCGCTGAGCACGGCTCGGATGTGACCTCGGACGCCGAGAAGTCCACGACCGGCGAGCGCGCCGGCTACCGGTTGGGCGACGGCGCTGCTGCCTCGCGTGCCGCGGCAGGCCGCGAGCAGTCCGGGACGGACTCCGACGTCGACGACGACGCCGAGCTGTCCAGCAGCGAAGGTGTGCGGGCTGACTCTGGCGACGAGGATGCCGACTCGGTGGCGTCCGGTGCGGCCGCGAAGGCCGGTGACAGCGACGCCGACGAGGACTCGGACGGCGACCGTGGCGTTGGCGACGAGCGCGCCGCTGACGACCGCGACGTGCGTGCAGCCGGTGATCGCGACGCCGACAGCAGCGACAGTGCGGACGCCGACCGTGGTGCTCGTGCCGCCGCTGTCGACGGTGACGACCGCGACGAGGCGCCTGCGCCCCGTGGCGGACGGCCTGAGCTGCCCGAAGAGGCCGACCTGTCGCTCCTCGACCCGGAGATCAAGGCCGAGCTGCGCAGCCTGCCCAAGGGCCTCGCGGAGATCGTCGGACGGCACCTGGCCGCGGCCGGGTTGCTGATCGACGAGGAGCCCGAGCTGGCGTTGGAGCACGCCCGGTATGCGCGCAGCAAGGCGGCGCGTGTGGGTGTGGTTCGGGAGGCCGCTGGGCTGACCGCGTACTTCGCGGACGAGTGGGCCGAGGCTCTCAGCGAGCTGCGGGCCGCGCGCCGGATGATGACCGGGCCGGGCCACCTCGCGATCATGGCGGACTGCGAGCGGGCGCTTGGGAGGCCGGAGCGAGCGATCGACCTCGCCAAGGATCCGGCTGCCAAGGACCTGTCCCAGGAGGACGAGATCGAGCTGCGGATCGTCGCGGCCGCTGCGAGGCGCGACATGGGGCAGCTCGACGCCGCAGTTGTCGCGTTGCAGGGGCCTGATCTTGATCCCGGGCAGCGGACGCCCTACTCGGCGCGGCTCTTCTACGCTTACGCCGACAACCTGGCCGCGGCGGGCCGGATCGAGGAAGCGGTCAAGTGGTTCCTCAACGCCGCCGAGGCTGACGACGAAGGGGAGACGGACGCCGCCGAGCGCGCGTTCGAGCTGACCCAGGAGGAGACCGCGCAGCAGTGAGTGAGACGTTGGTCGACCGGTACGACGCTTTGCTGATCGATCTCGACGGCACCGTTTACCGCGGCAAAGAAGCCGTGCCCGGTGCCGCGGAAGAGATCGCGAAAGCCAGAGCAAAGGGTCTTGGGATCCGGTTCGTCACCAACAACGCTTCTCGCTCACCGCAGGCGGTCGCGGATCACCTCGTCGAGCTCGGGTTCGACACGAGCATCGACGAGGTGAGCACCTCCGCGCAGGCCGGCGCGGCCATGCTCGCCGAACGACTGCCCGCCAGGACGGAAGTCCTCGTGCTCGGCACCAAGGCGCTGGAAGCCGAGGTTCTGAAGCGAGGGCTCATCCCGGTCAACGAGGCCGAGGGTGCGAAAGCGGTGCTGCAGGGCCTCAGCATGGACCTCGGCTGGCGTGAGCTGGCCGAGGCGGCGGTGGCCATCCGCAACGGCGCGCTGTGGGTGGCGTGCAACGTCGACGCCACCCTGCCCACCGAACGCGGACTGCTGCCCGGCAACGGCAGCCTCGTCGCGGCCCTCAAGACCGCCACCGACAGCGAACCGCTCGTCGCCGGCAAGCCCGCGACGCCGTTGCTCGAACAGGCGGCGAAGGAGCTCGGAGCGAACCGGCCGCTGGTGATCGGTGACCGGCTCGACACGGACATTCTGGGCGCGGTGAACGCCGGAATGGACTCGCTGCTCGTGCTCACGGGTGTATCGACGGAGCAGGAGGCGCAAGCGCTTCCGGAAGACCAAAGGCCCACGTATGTCGGCGCGGACCTGTCGGTACTCCATCGGCTACCGTAAGAGCTGTGAGCTACCCCTTGCCCGGACCGCCGCCCAACCCGGCCGACGCCATCGACGGCGCGCTGGAGAGGCTCGACGGGCTTGAGAACGTCCCCCTCGCCGAGCACGTGGCGCGGTTCGACGCCGTGCACGCGACGCTCACCGACGCACTGTCGAGCATCGAACAGGTGTGATGCACAGTGCCTCGCAGGGTGCGGCTCGATGCCGAACTCGTGCGCAGGGGGCTCGCCAGGTCCCGTGAGCACGCCAGCCAACTCGTCGCGGACGGTCGCGTCACGGTGCGCGGCACCGTCGCGACGAAGCCCGCGACCGCCGTCGAGACCTCCGACGCCGTGGTCGTCAAAGACCTCGACAACGACCCGAACTGGGCCTCCAGGGGCGCGCACAAGCTGATCGGGGCCCTCGAAGGCTTCAAGATCGACCCGACGGGCAAACGCTGCCTCGACGCGGGCGCATCCACTGGCGGTTTCACGGACGTGCTGCTGCGAAACGGCGCGAAGCAGGTGGTCGCGGCAGATGTCGGCCGCGGGCTGCTCGACTGGAAGCTGCAGACCGACGACCGGGTCGTGGTGAAGGACAAGACCAACGTCCGCACCCTCACACCGGAGGACATCGGCGGGAAAGTTGAACTCGTCGTAGCGGATCTTTCGTTTATCTCGTTGAGGCTTGTGCTTCCCGCACTGGCCGCGTGCCTCGACGAGGAGGGCGATCTGCTGCCGATGGTCAAGCCGCAGTTCGAGGTCGGCAAAGAACGTCTGGGCTCCGGTGGCGTCGTGCGCGACCCGGAGCTGCGCGTCGAAGCCGTTCTCGACGTGGCGCAGGCGGCAGCAGAACTGGGTTTGGCCGTGCACGGGGTGGTCGCAAGCCCCCTGCCCGGCCCGTCCGGCAACGTCGAGTACTTCCTCTGGCTGCGCAACGGGGAAGCCGTTGACGCAGCAGCGATGGTGCGCTCCGCCGTGGCAGAAGGGCCGCAGAATTGAGTCAGCGGGAAATCCTGCTGGTCGTCCACACCGGCCACCAGAGCAACATCGATCTCGCCCGTCAGGTCGCCGGCCGGCTAGCGGTCGGTGGCGTCACGACCAGGGTGCTCGACGACGAGGCGCGTGACCTCGGTCCGTCGTGCTGCACCAAGGTCGTGCCCGCCGACGACCACGCGGCCGAGGGCACCGAGCTCGTGCTGGTGCTGGGCGGTGACGGCACGCTGTTGCGCGGCGCCGAACTGGCCCGGCCGGCGCGGGTGCCGGTGCTCGGCGTGAACCTCGGGCGCGTCGGGTTCCTCGCCGAAGCCGACTCGGACGCGTTGCACGAGGCGGTCGGCCACGTGCTGGAGCGCGACTACTTCGTGGAAGAGCGCATGACGCTCGACCTCGTCGCGAAGGTCAACGGCGATGTCGTCGTGAAGACGTGGGCGCTCAACGAGATCAGCGTCGAGAAGCTGATCCGCGAACGCATCCTGGAGGTCGTCGTCGAGGTCGACGGACGGCCTGTGTCGGCGTTCGGCTGCGACGGCGTGCTGTGTGCGACGCCGACGGGTTCGACGGCGTACGCGTTCTCCGCGGGCGGACCGGTCGTGTGGCCGGACGTGCAGGCGATCCTGGTGGTGCCGAGCAACGCGCACGCGCTGTTCGCCCGCCCTCTGGTCGTGTCGCCGAAGTCGCACGTGGCGTTCGAGATCGAGCAGACCGGGCACCCGGCGGCGCTCTCGGCCGACGGGCGGCGCACGTTCGAGCTGCCCGCGGGCGCGCGGATCGAGATCGTGGAGGGCGAGGTGCCGCTCAAGGTCGTGCGGCTGCGCCAGGCTCCGTTCACGGACCGGCTGGTGGAGAAGTTCGCCCTGCCGGTGAAGGGATGGCGGGGACCATCGGCAGGCTGATCGCGCCGCTCGGTGCATCGGCACTCGCTCGTTATGGTGCCCGCGAGGAATTGTCGGACTCGACAAGTAAGGTTCGCCCTGTGCTGGCCGAGATGCGCATCAATGGCCTTGGTGTTATTGACGAGGCCACCCTCGAACTCGACCCCGGATTCACCGTAGTCACTGGTGAGACGGGCGCGGGCAAGACCATGGTCGTGACCGGGTTGCACCTGCTCGGCGGTGGCCGTGCGGAGGCGTCGCGGGTGCGGACCGGAGCCGACAAAGCGGTGGTCGAAGGCCGCTTCCAGGCTCCGGCGGGCAGCCCTGCCGCGAAGGTGGCGGAGGAGGTCGGCGGCGAGGCGGACGACGACGGTTCGCTGATCGCGATCCGCACCGTCGGCTCCGACGGCCGTTCGCGGGCCCACGTCGGAGGTCGCTCCGTGCCGGTCGGCGTGCTGTCCGAACTGGCCGAGCAGCTGATCGCCGTGCACGGTCAGAACGACCAGCTGCGCCTCATGCGGCCGACCGAGCAGCGCGGTGTGCTGGACCGGTTCGCCGGCGACGACGTGGCCGAGCCGTTGCGCGAGTACCAGCGCATCCGCGAGGAGTGGCTCAAGGTCACCACCGAGCTGAAGGAACGCACCGAACGTTCCCGCGAGCTCGCCCGCGAGGCTGACCTGCTGCGGCACGGCCTCTCCGAGATCGACGCGGTCGACCCGAAGCCGGGTGAGGACGCCGAGCTGCACGACGAGGCCCGCCGTCTCGCGGACGCCGATCAGCTCCGCGAGGCCGCCCAGGGCGCGCAGTTCGCCGTGTCCGGATCGCTGGAGGGCGACCCGGAGAACCCCGGTGCGCTGGGCCTGATCTCCGAGGCAGCCCGGCGCTTGGCGGCGTCGGAGGACCCGAAGCTGCGCGAGATGGAACCGCGCCTGGTCGAGGCCGCGACCCTGCTGTCGGACGTCGGCGGTGAGATCTCCGGCTACCTCGACCACCTCGAAGCAGATCCGGGCCGCCTGGAGCAGGTCCTGCAGCGCCAGGCCGAGCTGAAGGCGCTGACCCGCAAGTACGCGGCGGACGTCGACGGCGTGATCGCGTGGGCTGCCGACGCGCGCGCTCGCCTCGACGGGCTGGACACCTCCGAGGAAGCCCTCACGGCCCTGGCCACCCGCCGCGACGAGCTGGCCGGCGAGCTGGCGGTGTGGGCCGAGCAGGTCACGTCGGCGCGCGTCGAAGCGGCCGCCGACCTGGGCAAGGCGGTCACCGAGGAGCTGGACGGGCTCGCGATGCCGCACGCGTCGGTCGAGCTGGCGGTCAAGCCCCGGCACGCGGAGGCGGGCGACGCGCAGGCGTTGACCGTCGGCCGATCCATCCTGCACGCGGGCACTTCGGGCGTGGACGAGGTGGAGCTCCGGCTGATCTCGCACCCCGGCGCGCCCGCTCTGCCGGTGCACAAGGGTGCGTCCGGCGGTGAGCTCTCGCGCGTGATGCTGGCCCTGGAGGTCGTGCTGTCGCACTCCGACCCGGTGCCCACGCTGGTGTTCGACGAGGTCGACGCCGGTGTCGGTGGCCGCGCGGCCGTCGAGGTCGGCCGCCGGCTCGCTCGGCTGGCGCGGTCGCACCAGGTCATCGTCGTCACGCACCTGCCGCAGGTGGCGGCGTTCGCGGATCGGCACCTGGTGGTCGACAAGTCCGCGGACGGGACGTTCACCCGGTCTGCGGTCCGCAAGCTGGACGAGACGCAACGGGTCGTTGAGCTGGCTCGCATGTTGGCGGGTATGGACTCGACGGACACCGGGCGTGCGCACGCGGAGGAGTTGCTGGCTGCGGCGAAGGCGGACAAGTCGTCGGCGCCGGTGGTGCGGCGGCGCAAGAAGAAGGCCTGAGCAGCGGAACCTGTCGTGCTCTCGAACCGCTGACCGGGCCTGGATCGGGCGTGGGGGCGAGACGCAACGGGTTGTCGAGCTGGCTCGCGTGCTGGCGGGTATGGATTCGACGGATACCTGGTGTGCGCACGCCGAGGGGTTGCTGCTGAAGGCTTGAGCAGCGGAGCCTGTCGTGCCCTCGCACCGCTGACCGGGCCTGGGCGCGGGCACGCGGAGGAGTTGCTGGCTGCGGCGAAGGCGGACGTGTCGTCGGCGCCGGTGGTGCGGCGCCGCAGGAAGAAGGCCTGAGCAGCGGAACCCGCCGCACCTTCACACCGCTGACCCGTCCCGGATTGGGCATGATGGTCGGGTGACCGATGCCCGGTCAGCGGACGCACGCGGTCGTGCGGTGGAAGGTGGACCGGAGCTGTGACCACGCGCCGGTTGTTCGGGGCGGTGCTGGTGTTCGTCGCGGCCGGGCTCGGGATCGCGGCGACGTTCCTCAGCGCCTACTCGGTGTCGGTCGAGTTCGGTGGGCGCACGTTGCGGTTCGAGAGCACTACGTGGGACATCGGGCGGAATGACTTCGGCAACGTGTTGTTGCTGGCGCCGATCGAGTACGGGGAAGCCGCGATCGGCGGGGCGTTGGTCATGATCGTGTCCGCTGCGCTGGCGTTCTGGCAGCCGGCGGCGCGGGTGGGGTCTTTGCTGGGAGCCGGGGTGCTGATGGGGGCGGCCTGGTCGGCGGTGAGTGCGTTGCAGGGGTTGGTCGAGCGGCTTTCTGACGTCGACGTGCCGGTGCCCCTGAGCGTGGAGCAGGGCGACGGGATGACCCTGCTCATCGTGGCGGCCGGGGTGGCCGCGGTGTCGGCGGTGTTGCACCAGGAGCTGCCGCGGCGGCAGGTGCCGGAGCCGCACGGTGATGCCGTGATCCACCAGATCGAGCCGGACGACTCCGAGACGCCGCCGTACGGATTTCCTGTGATCGTGGAGCCGAAGAGTGATTGATCGTCGGAAGATCGCCGTGCCTCTCGTGCTGGTGGGGGCCGGGGTGGCGATCCTCGCCAGCTTTCTGGACGCCTACAGCACGACCAGTGAATACCCCGGGATGAAGCGGACGTTCACCAGCTCGTTGTGGATCGTGACGTCGGAACCTCCGCTCGGGAGCACCGACGCCGGCAACGACACCTACTACGCCGCCGGATGGCCGGTGGTGATCACCGCCCTGGTGATGGTGATCGGCGTCGTCCTCACGCTGAGGAAGCCCGCGGCGCTCGTCGGGAGGCCGCTGACGCTCGTGGCGGCGGGCGGCCTGGCCGGGGTCGTGCTGTTCTACATCACCCAGTTGCTGCACGAGGAAGCACTCATCAGCGACTGGCCTGTCGATCAGCAGTACGAGATGGTCTTCCAGGTCGGCGTCTACCTGTTGATCGCGGCGGCAGTGGCCGGGTTGGCCGGGGCGGTGCTCCTGCAACAGCAACAGCAGGAGCAGCCGGAGGAAGAGGAAGACGAGGACGAGGTGGTCGTGCACCAGCTCGACGCTGACGACGACACTCCACCGTTCGGGATCGCGATCCCGAACGACGAGCAGCAGGAGGCGCGGTGATCGGCAGACCGACGGCGGTGGCGTTGATAGCGGCCGGCGTGGTGCTGACCGCGACTGCGATGGTGTTGCCGTGGTACTCGACCGCGTACGCCGGCAACGTCGAGGTCGTCGTCAGGGCCTGGGGCACGGAGGTCGTGAACAAGCCGGGCGACTGGCCCGCCGGTGATCTCTCGCCCTGGTACGGCATCCCGATCGCGATCAGCGCGGCGTTGCTCGTCGCCGGGATCTGGATCAACCGCGCCGCACTGGCCGGAGCCGCCGCTCAACTCGGCGCGGTCGGCATCACCACGGCGCTGGTCGTGTCGGAACGCGGCCACGCGATCCAGCAGCAGGGCGACTTCGCGATCGGCTTCGGGTTGGTGTTCCTCGCCATCGGCACGCTGACCGCCCTCACCGGCGCCGTCGCGGCCCAGCGGGAGCCGGCGTGAAACTCCTGAGCACTGTCCTACTGGGACTCGCCGCCGCAGCTGCGATCGCCGCGACATTCCTGCCACTGTCTGAACTGCTGATCCGGCTCGCCCCGGAGCAGCCGCAGACCGCCTACGTCACCACGGGCTGGAGCACGCACTTCGGCGGCACGAAAGACGAGCACGGCCCGTTGTTCGCCATCCCGATCGTCGCGGCCGCGGTGGTCATCGCGGCAGGCATCCGGTGGCGGAAGGTCGCGTTCGCCGGAGCCGCAGCACTCGCGGGCGTCACTGGAATGTTGTTCGTGTACCTGCTGAACGCGATCAGCTTTCACAAGGCCGGCAACATCGCGATCGACCCGGCGCTGGAAGCCGGGTTCGGCAACGGGATCTGGGTCCTGATAGCCGCAACCGTCCTCGCGTTTGGGGCCGTAGTAGTTCACCCCGACGACTGACCAGCGAGAATCGCCCGGCGTGCCTCACCTGTCGCGTGCGCACCGTGAGTCACTATCGGACGCATGAAGCTTTCCGGGCTGCTGAGCCGCTCCAACCACGAACTTCCCGGTGTCACGGGCGTCGCGCGGGTTGATCGGCGCGCGAGCGACCTGGTGCGGCGCGTCAGTCCCGGTGATGTCGCCGTGTTCGATCTCGTCGACCTCGACCGGCGCACCGCGGAGGCGCTCGTCGCCGCCGAGGTCGTCGGCGTCGTCAACGCCTCACCGTCCATTTCCGGCCGCTTTCCCAACCTCGGCCCGGAACTGCTGATCGAGGCGGGCATCCCGCTGATCGACAACGTCGGCGCCACCGCCCTGCGCGAGATCAAGGAGGGCACCAAGCTCCGGCTGCACGACGGTGTCGTCTACGCCGGGGAACGCGAGCTCGCCAAGGGGATCGAGCAGAACGCCGAGAGCATCGCCGACGCCATGATCGAGGCGAAGGCCGGCATGTCGGCGCAACTGGAGGCCTTCTCCGCCAACACGATCGAGTTCCTGCGCCGCGAACGCGCGCTGGTGCTCGACGGCGTCGGAGTGCCCGAGGTGTACGTGCCGATGCGCGACCGCCAGGTGCTCGTCGTCGCGGGCGGACCGTCGCACGCCGAGCAGCTGCGCAAGCTCCGCAAGTACATCCGCGAGTACCGGCCGGTGCTGATCGGCGTCGACACCGGCGCGGACACGCTGCACGACGCCGGGTACAAGCCGGACATCATCGTCGGCGATCCCGACGGCATCGGCACCGCGTCACTGCGCGCGGCCTCCGAGGTGGTCGTGCCCGCGCAGACCGACGGCCACGCGCCCGGCCTGCAGCGGATCCAGGACCTCGGCATCGGCGCGGTGACGTTCCCCGCGTCGGGCAACGCGGAGGATCTCGCGTTGCTGCTCGCCGAAGCTCATGGGGCGTCCCTGGTCGTCACGGTGGGGCTGCGCGCGACGTTGCGCGAGTTCCTCGACCGCGGGCACTCCGGTTCCAACCCCTCCACGTTCCTCACCCGGCTGAAGCTCGGCAGCAAGCTCGTCGACGGGGAGGCCGTCGCGACCTTGCACCGCAGCCGGGTCTCGCTGGGCGTGATCGTCCTGCTGGTGACCGCCGCGATCGTCGCCATGGCGGCGGCACTGGCGGTGTCCGGTGTCGGTCACGTCTACGTCGACATCGTGGTCGACGGCTGGCAATCCGTCGTCAACTGGTTCAAGGGGTTGTTCTCGTGATCACGCTGCGCTACCACATAGTTTCGATCACCGCCGTCTTCCTCGCGCTCGCGGTCGGTGTCGTGCTGGGGTCGACCGCGATCAGCGGGCGGCTGCTGTCCGGGCTGAGCGACGAGAAGAACTCGTTGGCACAGCAGGTGAACGACCTCCAAAACGACCGCAACGCGTTGAACGCCAAGCTGTCGGAGGCGGACAAGTTCGCCGCGTCCGTCGGCCCGCTCGCCGTCAAGGACCGGCTCACCGACCGGACCGTCGTGCTCGTCACGACCTCCGACGCGCGTCCGTCCGATCGGGACGCTCTCACCGGCCTGCTGAAGTCCGCGGGCGCCGGCGTCACCGGCGAGATCCAGCTGACCGACGCGTTCGCCGACCCGTCCCGCGGCGACCAGCTGCGCGACCTCGTGGCCCGGCTGCAGCCCGCCGGTTCGCAGCTGCCGACGGCGGGTGACCCCGGCACCCGCGCCGGCGGTCTGTTCGGTGCGTTGCTGCTGCTCAACCCCTCGAACAACCAGCCGCAGGCCACCCCCGACGAGGTGGCCTCGGCGCTCGCCGGGCTCTCCAACGCTGGCTTCGTGAAGGCGACCTCGGGTGTGAAGCCCGCGCAGCTCGCGATCGTGCTGTCCGGCGGTGCGGCGATCGGTGACTCGGCCGCCGACCGGGCCTCGACCATCGCGCGGTTCGCCACCCAGCTCGACCGGTCGAGTGCCGGTGTCGTGCTGGCCGGTGCGAACGGATCGGCGAACGGCACCGGTGCGATCGGCGTGGTCCGCGCGGACACCAACGCGACGTCCATCCTGTCCACTGTGGACAACTCCGACACCCCTGCCGGTCAGGTCGTCGTCGTGATGGCGCTGCGCGAACAGCTCGAAGGCCGCTCCGGCCGGTACGGCGTGGCGGGCAACGCGGAGGCGTCCTCGCCCGGCACGGCCGGCTAGTACTCGGTCGTCCACTCGCCCGGGAGTGTCTTCACCAGCGACTCCAGCGCGTCGGACGTGCGGGCGCGGGCCCAGAGCCACTGGCTGTCGTCCTCGCGCACGACCACGTCGTCGCTGACGAACCACCGGGTACCGGGACTGTGCAGCGGCAGCTCGGCGAAGTGCTGTTCCAGCAGGGAGATGTCCGCCTCGGACATCTCCCTGTCGGCTGTCTCGGCCCCGTCGCGGAACAGCGCCTCCGACAGGACCATCTCCACGCACGCCAGCGAGAACCGCGGCAGCCACGGGTCCCAGCGCTCCTCCGTCCTGTCCACGAGGTCGAGCTTGATCAGGACCTCGGGGTCGTCGCCGTCGAGCGCGGCGCCCCAGGCCGCGACCCACTGGTTCTCGTCGCGGAAGACCAGCGTCTCGCCGTCCAGCCGCAGTTCGGACGGCGTGAGCAGGCGGTCCTGGTTGCTCGTGAGGTCGGGCCGCTTGCCGAACAGCGACAGCGCCTCCTTCACCGCCTCGGGCAGCCGGACGCGCAGCTGCTCCTCGGCGGCGGCGAGGTCGGACCGGTTCCAGCCGTCCTGCGGTTCCAGCGGCTCCGCCCACGCGGCCGCGAAACCCTCGATGAAGCGCCACGCCGCCGAGCGTTCGCGCACGGCTCTCGCGGCTGCACCTGCCACGTCGAAGGTCACGTGACAACGATTCCTGATCCCGGCCCGTGCCGGGGGAGGTTCGGGGAAACCCCTCGCTGCGCCGATCGGGTGATGTGATCTGCCGGGTCGTGGTGCGCTGAGTGACCGGTGGCGTGTTAGCGTTATGGCCCGTGGATAGGGGGATTTACCCCCACGATTTTCACGGGAGCCCCGTTGGTGCAGCAGGCACGTACGACCAAGCACGTCTTCGTCACGGGAGGCGTCGCGTCTTCCCTGGGCAAGGGGCTCACCGCCTCCAGCCTCGGCCAGTTGCTCACCTCGCGCGGCCTGCGGGTAACGATGCAGAAGCTCGACCCGTACCTGAACGTGGACCCCGGCACGATGAACCCGTTCCAGCACGGCGAGGTCTTCGTGACCGACGACGGTGCCGAGACGGACCTCGACATCGGCCACTACGAGCGGTTCCTCGCGCGGGATCTGAGCGGTGACGCGAACGTCACCACCGGCCAGGTGTACTCCGAGGTGATCGCCAAGGAGCGCCGCGGCGAGTACCTGGGTGACACGGTCCAGGTCATTCCCCACATCACGGACGAGATCAAGCGCCGCATCCGCGCGATGGCCGAGCCGGACGCCGACGGCGTCACCCCGGACGTGGTCATCACCGAGGTCGGCGGCACGGTCGGTGACATCGAGTCGCTGCCGTTCCTGGAGGCGTGCCGCCAGGTCCGCCACGACGTCGGCCGCGACAACGTCTTCTTCCTGCACGTCTCGCTGGTGCCGTACCTGGCGCCGAGCGGCGAGCTCAAGACCAAGCCGACCCAGCACTCCGTCGCGGCGCTGCGCAACATCGGTATCCAGCCCGACGCGATCGTGTGCCGCGCGGACCGCGAGATCCCGGACGCGTTGAAGCGCAAGATCGGCCTGATGTGCGACGTCGACACGGACGCCGTCGTCGCGGCCGTGGACGCGCCGTCGATCTACGACATCCCGAAGGTCCTGCACGCCGAGGGCCTCGACGCGTACGTGGTGCGCCGCCTCGGCCTGCCGTTCCGCGACGTCGACTGGACGGTGTGGGGCGACCTGCTGGAGCGCGTGCACAACCCGTCCGAGACGGTGAAGATCGCGCTCGTCGGCAAGTACGTCGACCTGCCGGACGCCTACCTGTCGGTCACCGAGGCGCTGCGTGCGGGCGGTTTCGCGCACCACGCCAAGGTCGAGATCAAGTGGGTGCCGTCGGACGAGTGCCAGACGCCCGAGGGCGCGGCACGTGCGTTGTCCGGCATGGACGCCGTGCTGATCCCCGGTGGGTTCGGTGTGCGCGGCATCGAGGGCAAGATCGGCGCGCTGAAGTACACCCGCACGCGCGGTGTGCCGACGCTGGGCCTGTGCCTCGGCCTGCAGTGCATGGTCATCGAGGCCGCGCGGAACCTCGCGGGCATCGAGGACGCGAACTCCAGCGAGTTCGAAGAGGGCGGTTCGCCGGTCATCTCCACGATGGCCGACCAGGAGGACGTCGTCTCCGGTCAGCGCGACATGGGCGGCACGATGCGGCTCGGCGCGTACATCGCCAAGCTCACGCCGGGTTCGGTCGTCGCGTCCGCGTACGGGGCCACCGAGGTCTCCGAGCGGCACCGTCACCGCTACGAGGTCAACAACGCCTACCGGGGCAAGCTCACCGAGGCCGGCCTGGTGTTCTCCGGTGTGTCGCCGGACGGGCGCCTGGTCGAGTTCGTCGAGCTGCCGGCGGACGTGCACCCGTTCTACGCGGCCACGCAGGCGCACCCGGAGCTCAAGTCGCGTCCCACGAAGCCGCACCCGCTGTTCGCGGCGTTCGTGAAGGCCGCGATCGACTACCGGGTCGCCGACCGGCTGCCGCTGAAGACAGCCGCGGGGGCGTCACGGTGACATTTCCTTTCGGGACTTCCAGGCACGACTTCCGCACGGTTTCCAGCACTGATGTGCACGTCGGGAAGATCCTTGCGTTGCGCGTCGACGACGTGGAGATGCCGGGCGGCGGCACGGCCAAGCGCGAGATCGTCGAGCACACCGGTGCGGTCGCGGTCGTGGCGGTCAACGCTGCCGGCGAGGTGACGTTGATCCACCAGTACCGGCACGCGCTGGGGCGGCACCTGTGGGAGCTGCCCGCGGGTCTGCTCGACCACGACGGTGAGCCGCCGGTGGTCGGTGCGCGTCGAGAGCTGGCCGAGGAGGTCGGTCTCGACGCTGCTCGGTGGGACGTGCTGGTCGACGTCGCGGCGTCGCCCGGGTTCACCGACGAGGTGGTGCGCGTGTTCCTGGCGCGCGAGCTGTCCGAAGTGGACCGTGAGGTGCAGGGCGAGGAGGAGGCGGATCTGGAGATCCACCGCTTCCCGCTCGACGAGGCCGTGCGGATGGTGCTGGCGGGCGACATCGTGAACGCGTCTTCCGTCGCCGGGCTGCTCGCTGCCCGCGAGGTGCTGGACGGTCGCGTCGAGCCCCGTCCTGCCGATGCGCCGTTCCGCGACAAGCCGACCCGGTTCGTCGCACGCAAGAAGTAGATTGAGGTCATGAAGACGCTGAGTGGTGCGTTCACGCGGTTGCGCGCGCCGCTCAGCGTCCTTGCCGTTGGTGGCGCCGGCGCGGTGTTGCTGCTGTTCGTCGATCCGAACAAGCCGGGCAACCTGCTGCCGAAGTGCCCGTTCAACTGGCTGACCGGGCTCAACTGCCCGGCCTGCGGTGCCACGCGCATGGTTCACGCGTTGCTGCACGGTGATGTCGTCAGCGCGTTCCACTTCAACGCGGTGTTGCTCGCGTTGGGTGTGCCGCTGGCCGTGTGGCTGTTCGCGCGGTGGACGCGTGACAAGTGGACCGGTGAACGGCGATCCGTGCCGAAGTCGGTCGGTGTCGCCGTTCTTGTGGTTGCCGGTGTGTGGGGCGTGGCGAGGAACCTCGTCGGCATCTAGCCTCTGCGCATGCCTGGTCTGCAGCGCAGCGTTGACATCGCGGCTCCTCCGGAGCGCGTCTGGGCGGTGCTCGTCGACGTCGAACGCTGGCCCGAGCGGATCCCGACGGTCGACTCCGTGGAGCGTCTCGACGACGGGCCGCTGGCCGTCGGCTCGCGAACCCGCTTGCAGCAGCCCAAGTTGTCGCCTGCGGTCTACACGGTCACCGAGCTGACCGAGGGGTCGTCCTACACCTGGGAGACCAAGTCGTCAGGCGTCACCGTCGTCGCCACGCACGAGGTGGAGCCGCACCCCGAAGGGAGCCGGCTCACCCTCGCGCTGACCGTGTCCGGACTGCTGGCCGGGCTCGGCTGGCTGATGACGAAGTCGATGACCGAGCGGTATGTCGAGACGGAGGCCGCCTCGATCAAGGCGGCCGCCGAGGTCAGTCCCTGAGCTTGCGGCCCTGGGCGTCCGTGCCGCCGTTGACCAGGATGATGATCCCGTCGATCAACGACCAGATGCCGCAGCCACCGCAGGTCAGCAGCTGCGCGACGCCGATGCCGACGTGGCCGGTGTAGAAGCGGCCGATGCCCAGGTTGCCCAGGAACAGTTGCAGCACGCCCGCGGCGATCTTCGACTTGTCCGACAGCGGCAGTCCCGTCATCGGGTCGACGCCGTACGGGGCAGCCGGGTTCGGGTAGCCCATGCCGGGAGGCGGCGGCACCGCGAACTGCGGTTGCGGGCCGGTGGGCGGCGGGTAGTAGGGCTGCGTGGGCTGCGGGGCGAAACCCGGTGGCGGCGGGGGCACGGCGGCGAACGGCACCGACGGCGGCGCGAGGAACGGCGGGTGCGGCTGCGGCAGGTCGCGGAACAGTTCCGCGAGCTCCGCGTAGCTCTGCGCGGCGGACGCGCGGTTCACCCGCTCCTGGTACTCGCCGATGTCGAGCCGCGCGAGCGCGAAGTGGTCGTTGAGCGCGGTGATCGCCTCTTCGCGCTGCTGGTTGCCGATGCGCTGTTGCCCGGGCCCGAATGCTTCTGACACGACTGCGCACGGTATCCGATGCAGGAGATCGATATCGGGAATACGCTGCGACGATGCTGGTCGGTGTCCCAAAGGAGATCAAGAACCACGAGTACCGCGTCGCGATCACGCCCGCCGGCGTGGTCGAGCTGGTCCGCCGCGGGCACTCCGTCGTGATCGAGCACGACGCCGGAGCAGGCTCGTCCTTTCCTGACCACGAGTACGTCAGCGCGGGTGCGCGGATCGCTGCTGTGGACGAGGTGTGGGCGTCGGCGGACCTGGTGCTGAAGGTCAAGGAGCCGATCGAGCCCGAGTACCACCGGATGCGGCGCGACCAGGTGCTGTTCACGTACCTGCATCTGGCGGCGTCGCCGTCGTGCACTCGCGCGATCGCTGACTCCGGGATCACGGCGATCGCTTACGAGACGGTGCAGCTGCCGGACGGTTCGCTGCCGTTGCTGGCGCCGATGAGCGAGATCGCCGGGCGGATGGCGGCCCAGGTCGGCGCGCACTGCCTGGAACGCGCCCAGGGCGGCCGCGGGGTGCTGCTCGGTGGTGCGCCGGGCGTGGCGGCGGGCAAGGTCGCGGTGATCGGCGCGGGTGTGGCGGGGATGAACGCGGCGACGATGGCCGTCGGCATGCAGGCCGAGGTGATCGTGCTGGACAACAACGTCAACCGGTTGCGGCAGATCGACTTCACCTACCGCGGGCACCTGCAGACCATCGCGTCGAACGCGTACGAGGTCGAGAAGGCCTGCCGCTGGGCGGATCTGGTGGTCGGCGCGGTGCTCGTGCCGGGGGCGAAGGCGCCGAAGCTCGTCAGCAACGACCTGGTGGCGCAGATGCGTCAGGGCAGCGTGCTCGTGGACATCGCGGTCGACCAGGGCGGTTGTTTCGAGGACACGCGGCCGACGACGCACGACTCGCCTACCTACCGCGTGCACGACTCCGTGTTCTACTGCGTCGCGAACATGCCGGGCGCGGTGCCGAACACCTCGACGTACGCGCTGACGAACGTCACGCTGCCGTACGTGCTCGCGTTGGCGGACAAGGGTTTTGAACGTGCGGTGGCGGAGGATCCGGCGCTGGCCAAGGGTGTCAACGCGCGGGACGGGGAGATCGTGTTGGAAGGGCTGGCGTGATCGCTGATCTGGTGGCGACGTATCTCGACCACCTCGCCGTGGAACGCGGCACGGCCCGGAACACGCTTGATTCCTACACACGCGACCTGCGCCGCTACACCGAGCACCTGGAGTCCATCGGGGTGACGGATCTGGGCGCGGTCACCGAGTCGCAGGTGAGTGCTTTTCTGGCGGCGTTGCGGGAGAGCGGGCTTGCCGCGTCGTCGGCGGCTCGGACGTTGGTCGCCGTGCGCGGGCTACACCGGTTTGCGCACCGTGAAGGCGTTGTGCCGCACGACGCCGCACGGGCCGTGCATCCACCGTCGCCGCCTAAGAGGCTGCCGAAGGCATTACCCGTCAACGATGTGCTGACCCTGCTCGAAAATGTGGGAAACCTCAGGGACAAAGCTCTCCTCGAGCTGCTGTACTCGACAGGAGCCCGGATTTCCGAGGTCGTCGGGCTCGACGTGGACGACATAGACGCTTCCGAGCGCACGGTGTTGCTCGACGGAAAGGGTGGAAAACAGCGGCTGGTTCCGGTTGGGCGGCCGGCGTTGGCTGCTGTGGACGCGTACCTGGTTCGTGCTCGGCCCGCGTTGGCGGCGAAGGGGCGTGGCACGCCCGCGTTGTTCTTGAACGCGCGCGGTGGGCGGCTCTCCCGGCAGAGTGCGTGGACGGTCTTGAAGACCGCCGCGGAGGACGCCGGAATCACGGCCGTGGTGTCGCCGCACACGTTGCGACATTCGTTCGCCACCCATCTGTTGGAAGGGGGTGCGGACGTTCGGGTGGTGCAAGAACTTCTCGGGCACGCGTCGGTTACGACCACTCAGGTGTACACACTGGTAACCGTTACGACTTTGAGGGAGGTCTACGCAACTGCACACCCTCGGGCCACTGGAACATGAGGCTTCCACGGGTACGGTGGACAGGTGCCGAACTTGGACGAGCCGTCCCCACAGGCCATAGATCTTGCCGCTGTGCTGCACGCGCTGAGCGACCCGACAAGGCTCGCGGTCGTTCGCCAGATCCAGTTGAGCGGAGAGCGGCTGTGCGGGGCCTTCGAGGTTGACGTGGCGAAGTCGACCCTCTCCCAGCACCTGCGCGTGCTGCGCGAAGCGGGCATAACGCGAACACGCTGCCGCGGCAACCAGCGCTGGGTGTCACTGCGCCGCGATGACCTGGATCTTCTCTTCCCAGGGCTGCTCGACGTGGTGCTTTCCGCAGCTGACCGGCGCACACGAGCGGATGTTCCTGCCTAACAAAGTCTTGACAAACTCCGGCGAGGCGCGTTGCCGCTCGCACGGGTGCGGCTTAGGCTGCGCCCCGAGAGACGACTACGACCAGTGAGGGAACGCCAGCCATGTCGACACCGGAGCACGCTTTCGCGCCCCGTGCCGATCTGAACCTGGCTCCGCACGCCGCGCCGGTGGACGATGTCGCTCACGAGCAGGTCGACGGAATTGGTCCGACCGGCCGTCCGCGCCGTCACATCCCGGATCCGCCGGCGCTGCTGCACCACGGCCCGGCGAAGATCCTCGCGGTGTGCAACCAGAAGGGCGGCGTCGGCAAGACGACGTCGACCATCAACCTGGGCGCGGCACTGGCCGAGTACGGCAGACGCGTGCTGCTCGTCGACTTCGACCCGCAGGGCGCCCTGTCGGTCGGGTTGGGGGTGCACCCGCACCAGCTGGAAACCACGATCTACAACGTCATCATGGAGGGCGACACCGCCGTCCCCGACGTCATCCGCAAGACCATGGTCGAGGACATGGACCTGCTGCCGAGCAACATCGACCTCTCGGCGGCCGAGATCCAGCTGGTGTCCGAGGTGGGCCGCGAACACACTTTGGTCCGTACGTTGCGCCCCGTCATCGACCACTACGACTACGTGCTGGTCGACTGCCAGCCCTCGCTCGGCCTGCTCACGGTGAACGCCCTCGCGGCCGCGGACGGAGTGCTGATCCCGCTGGAGTGCGAGTTCTTCTCGCTGCGCGGGGTGGCGCTGCTCATCGACACCATCGAGAAGGTCAAGGAACGGTTGAACCCCAAGCTCAACATCACCGGCATCCTCGCCACGATGTACGACCCGCGCACGCTGCACTCGCGCGAGGTCATGGCCCGCGTCGTGGAGGCGTTCGGCGACATCGTGTTCGACTCGGTCATCAACCGCACGGTGCGCTTCCCGGAGACCACCGTGGCCGGCGAGCCGATCACGCGGTGGGCCCCGCGCTCTTCCGGCGCGAACGCGTACCGCGCGTTGGCTCGCGAGGTGATCGCCCGGTGAACCGTCGCCCTTCACTGCCGGGGGCGGCGGAGCTCTTCCGGCTGACCGCTGCACCTTCACCGGTGTCCGAGGTCTCGGATTCGGTCTCCGGTTCGGTCTCGGATTCGGTCGAGCCGCCTCAGCAACGCCGTGGTTCCGGCCGCACCAAGCACACCACGAAGATCACGGTGTACGTGTCCGACGAGGAGCTGCTGGCGCTGGAGCAGGCGCGGCTCCTGCTGCGCGGGTCGCATTCGCTGGGCGTCGACCGCGGGCGAGTGGTGCGCGAGGCGATCGCGATCGTGCTGGACGACCTCGAAACGCACGGTGACGCCTCGTTGCTGGTACGCAGGTTGCGCGAGCAGTGACAGAGGAAGTTCCCGCTGCTCCAGATGCTTCTGCTCCTGTTGCTCCGGACGACGGCAAGTTCAAGGTCAGGCTCACGAACTTCGAGGGCCCGTTCGACCTCCTGCTGCAGCTGATCTCCCAGCACACGCTCGACGTGACCGAGGTGGCGCTGCACACGGTCACCGACGACTTCATCGCGCACATCCGCGGCATGGGGGAGGCGTGGGACCTCGACGAGACCACCGAGTTCCTGGTGATCGCCGCGACCTTGCTGGACCTGAAGGCCGCTCGGCTGCTGCCTTCCGGTGATGTCGAGGACGAGGACGACCTCGCTCTGCTGGAGGCCCGTGACCTGCTGTTCGCCCGGTTGCTGCAGTACCGGGCCTACAAGCAGGTGGCGGCTCTGTTCGCAGAGCTGGAGCAGGGTGCTTTCCGCCGGTATCCGCGGTCGGTGTCGCTGGAGCCGCGCTTCGAGGGGCTGTTGCCCGAGGTGATGCTCGGCGTCACGCCGGACAAGTTCGCTCTGATCGCGGCCGCAGCCTTCCGCCCGAAGCAGAAGCGGACTTTGTCGACCGCGCACATCCACCAGCACCGGGTGTCGATCCGCGAGACGGCCGACGTGCTGCGCGCGTTGCTGATCGAACGCGGGACGGCGTCGTTCTCGGAGATCGTCGCGGACTGCACCGAGACCATGGAGGTCGTCGCGCGGTTCCTGGCGCTGCTGGAGCTGTACCGGGAGAAGTCGCTGGCCTTCGAGCAGGAGGACCCGCTCGGGCCGCTGCAGGTGACGTGGGTCGGCGGGACGTTGGAGGAAGCGCAGGCGCAGGTGCACGCCGGCGACGAGGACGAGGATTATGGCGGATGAGTGAGCCAGTGGTGGGGCCGGACGCGGCAGAGGTGCGGAACCCAGGGCCTGCGTTCGACGGGGACGGTGAGAACGACACCGCCGCTGCGCCCGTGGAGACGGCTGACACCGCCGAGCCGGAGGTGGCAGCCGAGCCCGAGGTCGCAGCGGAGCTCGAACCTGAGCCCGACGCTGCACCCGTACCCGCTGACGACGCCGAGCCGGAGTCGGTGCCTGAGTCCGAGCGCGCATCCGAGCCCGAGTTGGAAGCCGAGCCGGAGCTGGAAGCCAAGCCCGTTGCCGAAACCGAGCTGGAAGGTGCCGCCGAGCTCGAACTAGAGCCCGCACCCGCACTCGCACCCGCACCCGCACCCGCACCCGCACCCGAGCCCGTCGTCGACGACGAGCCCGAGCCCGAACCGGTCGACCCCGAGTCCGACGCCGACGCCGCCACCCTCGAAGCCCAGCTCCTCGCCGCCGCTCCCGAAGAAGCCATCGAGGACAGCGGCCTCCCGGACCTCGCCAACGACCAGGAGTTCGACGCGGCCCTCGAGTCCGTCCTCCTCGTCGTCGACAGCCCGATCGCCGAAGACCAGCTCAGCAGTGCCCTTGAGCAGCCGGTTAAGAGAATCAAGGAGGCACTCCGTAGACTGTCGACCCGGTACACCGAGTCCGGCAGCGGCATCGACCTGCGCAGGGCGGGGGACGGCTGGCGGTTCTACACGCGGGACCGGTACGCCCCGTTCGTGGAGAAGCTGTTGCTCGACGGTCAGCGCGCGAAACTCACCCGCGCGGCCCTGGAGACGCTCGCGGTGATCGCCTACCGGCAGCCTGTTACGCGGGCGCGGATTGCGGCGGTTCGTGGCGTCAACGTGGATGGTGTGATTCGGACCCTGGTCGCGCGGGGGCTCATCGAGGAGACGGGCACCGACAGCGACACGGGTGGGATCCTGTACCGCACGACCGAACTGTTCCTGGAGCGGTTGGGGCTGTCGTCGCTCGCCGACCTGCCGCCAATCGCGCCGCTGCTGCCCGAAGTGGATGCGATCGACGATGTCTGAGAACGAGGGCGTGCGCCTGCAGAAGGTGCTCGCGCAGGCGGGGATCGCCTCGCGCCGTGCTTCCGAGGAGCTGATCGAGCAGGGCCGGGTCCAGGTCGACGGGCAGGTCGTGCGCGAGCAGGGCCGCCGGATCGACCCGGAGACCGCGGTCGTGCACGTCGACGGCGTGCGCGTGCAGATCCGGGAGGACGTCGTCACGATCGCGCTGAACAAGCCGTTCGGGATGCTCTCCACCATGGAGGACGACCTGGGCCGGCCGTGCGTCGGCGACCTGGTGCGCAACCGCAAGGAGCGGCTCTTCCACGTCGGCCGGCTCGACGCCGAGACCGAGGGGCTGTTGCTGCTCACGAACGACGGTGAGCTCGCGCACCGGCTGATGCACCCGAGCTACAACGTCATGAAGACCTACCTCGCCGAGGTTCCCGGCCCGGTCGAGAAGGGCCTCGGCAAGAAGCTCAAGGCCGGCATCGAGCTGGAGGACGGCCCGATCAAGGTCGACTCCTTCAAGCTCATCAGCGCGGTCCCCGGCAAGGCGCTGGTCGAGGTGATCCTCCACGAAGGCCGCAAGCACATCGTGCGGCGGCTGCTCGAGCACGTCGGCTACCCCGTCCAGTCGTTGGTCCGCGTCGCGATCGGTGACGTGTCCCTCGGCAACCAGCGCCCCGGCTCCATGCGGGTGCTGAACCGTCAGGAAGTCGGCGGCCTTTACAAAATCGTCGGTCTCTGATCAGAATCTGAAGCCTCCGGCCCCTGCACGGGCCGGAGGGTAAAACCCCTCTCACCTGCGACGACAACGCTATGGCGCATTCGTTGTAAGGGGTCGCAAGGTGAGCATTGAACAACACGGTGTAGACATCCGGTCTCAGGGGGAGATCGACATGCCACGCACCGAACGCCCGCTGGACAGCGCAGACAGCGAACTCGGCCGGTTCGCTGCCGATCTCCGCGCGCTGCGGGACAAAGCAGGCAAACCGTCCTACCGGGCGCTCGCTTCACAAGCGCATTACTCCGCCGTCACGCTTTCCGACGCCGCCGGTGGCAAGAAACTGCCGACTCTCGCGGTCACGCTCGCGTACGTCACGGCGTGCGGTGGCAAAGCAGAAGAGTGGGAACAGCGCTGGCGCGACATCGCGGCGCCGCCCGCACCGACCGGTGATGCCCCGTACGTCGGACTCAAGGCGTTCCAGAAGGAAGACGCCGACCGGTTCCACGGCCGCGAGAAGCTCACCGCGAAGCTCGTCCAACTCCAGACCGAACGCGGGTTCGTCGGTGTCTTCGGCGCGAGCGGCTCCGGCAAGTCGAGCCTGCTGCGCGCAGGGCTGCTGCCACGCCTCAACAACGCGCTGATCTTCACACCCGGCGTGAGCCCGCACGACGAGTGCGCGGTCCGCCTCGCCCAGCTGACCGGGCACTCCGCGGCGGTGCTCCACAACGAACTCGCCGACCCGCGAGCACTCGGCCTGCTGTGCAAGCAGCAAGACCTCGTCCTGGTGGTCGACCAGTTCGAAGAGATCTTCACCCTCTGCGGCCCGGAGCAGCGCGACTGGTTCATCAAGGCGCTGACCCAGGCCCCGCGCGTGGTCATCGGCGTCCGCGCGGACTTCTACGGCCACGTCGGCCGCCACCCGGAACTCGTGGAGGCGCTCGAAGGCGCCCAGCTCCTCGTCGGTCCCATGACGACCGACGAACTGCGCCGCGCCATCACCGAACCCGCCCAGCACGTCGGCGCCACGGTCGAATCCGCCCTGGTCACGCGCCTGGTCGCGGACGTGGCAGGCCAGGCAGCCGCGCTGCCGCTCGTGCAGCACGCGTTGGTCGAGACCTGGCACCGCCGCCGCGGCATGACCCTGTCGCTCACAGGCTATGAGGAGGCGGGCGGCGTCGAGCACGCCGTCGCACGCACCGCGGAGGCCGTGTACGAGCAGCTCACCGAGGACCAGCGGCAGACCGCGCGAAGGATCTTCCTGCGCCTCATCGCGCTGGGCGAGGGCACGGAGGACACCAAACGCCGCGCCACCCGCGCCGACCTGGACGCCGAGGTCCTCGAACACCTCGCGAACGCCCGCCTCGTCACGCTCACCGAGGAGCACGCCGAGCTGACCCACGAGGCGTTGATCCGCTCGTGGCCACGACTGCGCGACTGGATCGCGGAGGACCGCGAGGCGCTGCGCGTGCACCACCAGCTCACCGAGGCCGCGGCCACCTGGGGCGGCGACCGCGACCTCCTTTACAAGGGCGCCCGCCTCGCCCAGGCCGCGGAGCTCAGCCCGGACTCGCTCACCGAACCCGAACGCGCCTTCCTCACCGCCAGCCAGGCCGACGGCCGCCGCCGCGCCTTGCGCGCCCGAGCGGTGATGGCCGTGCTGTCGGTGCTGGTCCTGCTCCTGGCGGGCACCGCGGTGTTCGCGATGAGGCAGTCCGAGCAGGTGACGAAGCAGCGCGACGCCGCGGTGGCGGGAGTGGCCGCCGGCGAGTCACGCCGTCTGGCGCTGCTGCCGACCGACAGCGGGGAGGCGATCCGGCTCGCGCTCGCCGCGTACCGGGTGGCGCCGACCGACGCGAACCGCGACGCGCTGCTCGGCAACGACGCCGCCGCCCGGCGCGAGCGGTTCCAGCCGATGGTGGCGGGAACTCAGTTCCACAAGACCGTCGGCGGCCGGTTCTTCGCGGTAGGGCCGTCTTCGACGTACACCACGAAGCTGTGGGACCTGCGCGCAAAAGAGACGGCGCCTCACATGACCATCGCCGGGTCACCGATCGCCATCAGCGACGACGACCGGCGCCTGCTCGCCTACACCGAAACGGGCATCGAACTGCTGGACATCAGCGATCCGGGGAAACCGCGCAAGCTCGCCGGTCTGCCGTACCAGACCAACGCCGCCGCGGACAGCTCACTCAACACCTTCGCCGGACTCGTCCACTCACGTACCGCGGCTGCCGGCATGATGCCGGTGGTCTGGACGTACGACGGTGCCGGTGGGATGCGCGAGACCGCCGTGCCCGGTGATGAGCCAGTGGTGGGAGTGGGCCTGTCGCCGGACGGCAAGACCCTCGTGGTGTCGCGGTCGAACCCGGGATCGGTGGAGCTCTGGCGGCTCGACGGCGGTGAGCTTCGCCGCGTGGGCAGGACCTTCAGCCAGGACATGGCGTACTCCGCCCACTTCAGCCCGGACGGCAGGTTCGTCCTGCTGACAGACCAGTCAACGGGAACCGTGCGAGCGTGGGACATCTCCGATCCTGCGAATCCGGCCCTGTGGGCGGAGCTCCCCGTGCAGCCCCGCGCGGATCTCGCGATCACGTTCGCGCCGGACAGTCGCCGGGTGCTGATCGGCACCGAGCGCGCCGCGCAGATCTGGGATCTGGAGCAGCGGGGCGAGCCGGCGCTGCTCGCCTCGTTCGAGAACTTCCCGCGCAACACCACGGCGTTCGACTACTGGCCGTCGAAGTCCGGGTTCGTCGCGGTGACCGAGGAAGCTGTCTGGCCGTTGCGCACGGACGCAGAGCAGGTCGCCAAAGAACTCTGCCTGGGCGGTGCGGCGCTGTCCGACGCGGAGTGGGCGAAGTACTTCCCGGACGTGGAGCGCGTGCCCGTGTGCTGATGGCAGCCGTGGGTGGCGAGAGGCTCCACGCCACCCACGGCTCACCGGCGCCGGTTCGGGGCGAAAGCACCGGGTCTAGCCGTTACTCGACATTAGGGCGATCGGGTTGTTCAGGGTCATGTGTTGGCCGCTGAACAAAGTTCTCTGAACAATGGCGGAATGCCGAGACGGGAACGCCCTCTCGACGAGGGCGGGAGCGACCTCCTGCGGTTCGCGGCGGATCTGCGCCGACTGCGGGAGCTCGCGGGCAGCCCCACCTACCGGGAGCTGAGCCGGCGGGCGCACTACTCGGCGGCGGCGCTGTCGGAGGCGGCCGGTGGGCGGAAGCTGCCGTCCCTGGCGGTGACGAAGGCGTACGTGAGGGCCTGCGACGCCGACCCCGAGGAGTGGGAACGGCGGTGGCGCGCGGTCGCGGACGCGCAACCGGAGTCGCCCAACGACAGCCCGTACGTGGGGCTGGCGATGTTCCAGCCTGATGACGCACCGAAGTTCTTCGGGCGCGACAAGCTCACCGCCGAACTGCTGACGACCAAGAACCGGTTCACCGGCGTCTTCGGGCCGTCCGGGGTGGGCAAGTCGTCGTTGCTGCGGGCCGGTCTCGTCGCCCGCACCCAGGAACCGGTCCTGCTGTTCACCCCTGGCGCGAACCCGGTGGAGGAGTGCGCGCTCGCGCTCGCCAGGCTCACGAACGAAGACGTCGTCGAGCTGACCCAAGAGCTGCAGGATCCCGAGGTGCTGCGCCGCAAGCACAAGACGCTGGTGGTCGTGGACCAGTTCGAGGAGCTGTTCACGTTGTGCCGCAGCGAGGAGCTGCGCAACTGGCTCATCGAGGCGCTCAGATGCTGCTCGAAGGTGGTCATCGGGGTGCGCGCCGACTACTACGGCCACTGCGCGCAGTACCCGCAGCTCGTGGAAGCGTTGCAGGGCGGCCAGATCATGGTCGGCGCGATGACTCCGGACGAGCTGCGCCTCGCCATCACCGAGCCCGCAGCCCACGCGGGCGCCAAGGTCGAGACGTCGTTGCTGGCACGGCTGATGGCGGACGCGGTGGGGCAGGCCGCAGTGTTGCCGATGCTGTCGCACGCGCTGAAGGAAACCTGGCAGCACCGCCGCGGCATGACGTTGACGCTGGCCGGATATGAGGAGGTCGGCGGTCTCGAGCACGCGGTCGCCCGGACCGCGCAGGAGGTGTTCGACGGCTTCAGCCGCAAGCAGCAGGCGCAGGCGAAACGGATTCTGCTGCGGCTCGTCACGGCCGAGAACACCAAACGCCGTGCGCAGAAGGACGAGCTCGAAGCCGACGAGGAAGTGTTGTTCGCGCTGGCCGCGGCCCGGCTCGTCGTGATCGACCGCGACGGCGTGGAGCTCGCGCACGAGGCGTTGATCCGCAACTGGCCGACGTTGCAGCAGTGGGTCGAGCACAACCGCGACAACATCAAGGCACACCGCGAACTCACCCACGCCGCGCAGACCTGGGAGTCCCTCGACCGCGACGCGGGTGCGCTGTTCCGCGGCAGGCGGCTGCAGCAGATTCCCACCGGCTTGTCCTTGAACGCCAAGGAACGCGCGTTCCTGGCCGCGAGCCTCGCCGCCGAGGAGGAGGTGACGACGAGCGCGAAGAGGCGCACCCGAAGGCAACGGCAACTGCTGGTCGCCCTGGCCGCACTGCTCGTGGTCGCCGCCAGCTCGACCGTCTTCGCCTTGCAGGCCAACCAGACCGCCGACGAACAACGGACCGCCGCCGCCGTGCTGAAGGCGGTGGGCGAGGCGGCGGCACTGCGTTCGACGAACCCCTCCCTGGCCCAGCAGATCGCGCTCGCCGCCCACCAGCTCGTGCCGTTACCCCAGGCACGCAACGGTTTGCGTGAGGAAGAGGTGTCCTCCCAGGTGCTGCGCCAGGCCGACACCGAGGTCACCGCCCTGGTCGTCGGCTCGACCCAGCAGCAGGTCGCCACCGGTCACCGCGACGGCAAGGTCCTGCTCACCGGCCTGGACGATCTGCCGGCGGCCCCGCGCACGTCCCTCGAAGCCACCAGGCACGCCGGCGCGGTCACGGCACTGGCGATGGACGCGACCGGCGGCCTGATCGCCTCCGCGGGTGACGACGGCTCGGTGCACGTCGTCGACGTCTCGCTCGGTCGACCCCGTGAGCTGGCCGTGCTCCCGGTGCGCGCCACCGCGATCGCCTGGCAGGGCATCACCCTCGTGACGACCGATGCCGACGGCACGTTGAGCTTCTGGACCGATCTGCGCCGCGAACAACCCCGCCTCGTCGGGTCGACTCAGCTCGACCTGGGCCCGTTGGCGGGTCTGGCCTTCCGCCCGGACGGCCAGGTGCTCGCGGCCGTGACCACCGGCCGCGCCGTGCACCTGCTCGACGTGACCGACCCGCAGAACGTCAAACCCCTGGCGCTGACCAGGAAGTTCGCCGCCGGTGCGCAGTTCGCGGGCAACAACCTCCTGCTCACCACCGGCACCACCTCCGTGCACCTCTGGGACACCACCGACCCGCGTGATCCCCGGCTGCGCGCCGAGGTCCCGTCCGGCGGCGGTGAGGTGACCGCGGCCCGGTTGAGTGCCGAACGCCTCGCGGTGGCCACGGACGACGGCCTCGTGCGGGTGTGGCGGCTCAACGAACGCGATCCGGTCGAGCAGGCCCTGCTGCGCGGTCATGCCGGTCCGGTCACCGCGGTCGGGCTGACCCCCAACGGCGACGAGGTCGTCACGGGTGGCGCGGACCGGGCGGTGCGGCTGTGGAACGTCGACCCGCGCGACCCGGCGGTCCGCATCTGCGAGCAGGCCATCCCGCGGATGACCAGCGAGGAGTGGGACCGCTACTTCCCCGGCCTGGACTTCAACCCGCCGTGCCGCGACTGAAAAGTCAGGTTGAACGATCACCAAGCGGTCGTCCGGATGGTGGCCGGTTAGCGGGGCGTTAGACGGAGAGCGAACCTCTGATGGACAATCCGCCCGGGAGGCGGCATGCCAAGAGGGGAACGACCGCTGGGTCCGGAGGACACCGCGCTGCTGAAGTTCGCCGGTGACCTGCGCAGACTCCGCGACCAGGCAGGCAAACCGAGCTACCGCGAGCTGGCCGCGCGCGCGAACTACTCACCGACCGCGTTGTCCGACGCGGCCGGTGGGCGCAAGCTGCCCTCGCTCGCGCTGACACTGGCCTTCGTCCGGGCCTGCGACGGCGATCCCGCGCCGTGGACCAAGCGGTGGCGTGCGCTCGCTGCCGAACACGCGCTGCCACCGCACCCTAACGCACCGTACCCGGGAAGTGCACCCTTCACCGAACTCGACGCCCGCAGGTTCTTCGGCCGTGAGTTCCTCGTGGACCAGATCCTCGCGTCGGTCGCGGCCAACCCGGTCACCACCGTGGTCGGCGTCTCCGGATCCGGCCGGACCTCCCTGCTGCACGCCGGCCTCAAGCCCGCCCTCGGCGACGCCGTGGTGATCACGCCATCGGCGAACCCGATCGAAGAGCTCGCGGCGGCACTCGCCGAGCTCTTCGAGAACACCACGCCCGAGCAGCTCGCGGCCGAGTTCCGGGAGGACCCGGACCACCTGCGCCTGCGCCTGCGGCAGCACCGGCCCGATCTCGTCCTGCTCGTCGACGACTTCGAGCGGGCACTGGACGCGGACGACTTCATCGCGGCGCTCGTCCGGTGCCCGCACGTGGTGGTCGCGGTCCGCGCGGACTTCCGGCAGCGCTGCCTCGCGAAGCTCCCGGCCGCCCACGAGATCACCGTCGAGCCGATGAGCGCGGACCAGCTGCGCCGCGCGATCACCGAGCCCGCCGCGAAGATCGGCGCCACCGTCGAGACGGCCGTGGTCGCCCGCCTGGTCGCGGACGCGGCGAACCAGCACGCGTTGCCGCTGGTGCAGCTGGCGCTGGTGGAGACGTGGCGGCGCAAGCGCGGCATGACCGTGTCGCTGCCGGGTTACGAGGAGACCGGCGGCCTCGAACACCTCGCCGCGCAGTCCGCCGACGCGTTCTTCGACGGGCTCGACGAGGACGACCGGAGAACGGTCAGGCAGGTCTTCCTGAGACTGGTCTCGCTGCAGCGCAACGGAGTCCTGCACCGCCAGGGCCGCAGGCCGGACGTCGGGCAGCGGCTGTTGGACCTGCTCGCCAAGGCCAGGCTCGTGACGCTCACCGAGGACGGCGTCGAGCTCACCCACGACGCGGTGCTGCGCTGGCCGGTGCTCACCGGCTGGGTCGACGAGGAAGGTGAGAACCTCCGCACCCACCAGCAGCTCGTCACCGCGATCGAGCTGTGGGAGGCGAGCGAGCGCGACCCGCAGGCCCTCTACCGGGGCGCCCGGCTGCGCAAGGCCAAGGAGCTGGGCGACTTCCTGACCGCGGGGGAGCGCCGGTTCGTCCACATCAGCAGCAGGCGCGAGGCGCGCCGCTCGACCGCGTTCATCGCGGCGGTCGCGGTGCTGCTCGCGCTGATCCCCGGCACCGTCGTCTACGCGCTCGCCAAGGAGCGCACCATCACCCAGCTGAACGACGCGCAGCTCGGCGGCAAGGCGATGGCCGAGTCCGAGGCGATGATGGCGCAGCGGATGCCGTACGCGGACCTCTACGCGCTGGTCGGCTACCGGGTGAACCCCTCGCCGGAGGCCGAGAAGGTGCTGCGGCTGGCCAACGCGGTCACGCGCGGGATCCGGTTCACCGGCACGCCCGCGGAGACCGCCGGCATCGTCGTGGCCCCGCGCGGCGAGACGGCCGCCGTCACCGACGAGGACGGCACCGACCGGATGTGGAGCCTCGACGGGGACCGCGCGGTGCCCGGCAAGAAGTTCGAGGCGCGCCACACCGTCGTGAAGCTCGCCGAGCGGCGCGCGGTCACGAAGGACGCCACCGGCCGCGAACACCTCTGGACGGTCGGCAACGCCCAGGACATCACCTACCTCGCCCCCCTGCCGGACCGGTTCCGGACCCTGGACCTCAGCGCGAACGGCACCCGCGTCGTCGGCAAGATCGGCCGGGGAGTGGAAGGCCCGACGCCGGACGCGTCCGAACGCACGGTGCTCCTCGACCTCGACGCGACCGGTCAGCAGCACGAGCTGCCGTTGCCGGTGCCCAAAGCCGAGACCGCGGCGCTGAGCTACGACGGCCGCGAGCTCGTGACCTCGACCTGGGACGCGCCGACCGGCATGTCGACCATCCAGTTCTGGTCGATCGGTGCGACCGCGGAGAGCACGGCGCCGGCGTTGACCCAGCACAACTACGTCCGCGGCCTCACCTACAGCGCGGACGGCCGCTGGCTCGCCGTCGAGCGCTCACCCGAGTCGATCGTCGAGATCTGGCAGCGCGTGCCGAGCGGCAAGCCGGTGCTGCGCGCCACGCTCGACACCGCGCTGCGGGACCGGGCCAAGATCACGTTCTCCGACGACGACCGGGTGGCCGTTGTTCGCGACAACGTCTTCGAGGTCCACCGGCTCTACACGTCCGGCCGGCAGGCCGACCGGCTCGCGTACGTCATCGGGCACGGTCGTTCGATGCCCGCGGTGTACCGGCAGCAACAACAGGACTTCATGCTGCGCAGCGGCAGCCGTGACCCGGAGCTGCTGCCGTACGACCTCGACACCGGCCGGCTCATCAAGAGGATGTGTGAAAAAGACGGCGCTCGCCTCACCGACTCCGAATGGGTGAAGAGCTTCGGCGAAGTGGAGCGCGTCGAAGTCTGCTGATGCGCGGCGATGTGTGGGAAACAACCTGGAGTTGCCCAAGCACGCATTGTGATTGGGAGATCCACTCTCTAGGGTGACCGAGTGCGTGCGTTCACAAGGGGACTCCTCGGCATCGCCGGGTTTCTCGTGCTGTGGGAGCTCTTAGGACGCTCTCCGCTTCTCCCTGCGGACGCGCTTCCGCCACCGTCCGTCGTGTCCGGTGAGCTCGTCACGCAACTTGCTTCGCCCACGTTCATCAGTCATGTCGTGGCAACAGTGCTGGCACTGCTGATCGCCATCGCGATCGCCGTGGCCATCGCGGTGCCGAGTGGACTCGTGCTCGGCAGCATCCCCGCCGTACGGCACGCGACCCGTGCGGTGATCGAGTTCCTGCGCCCGATCCCTTCCGTGGCACTGATTCCGCTCGCGCTGGTCATGCTCGGGTTCGGACCGGAAACCAAGATCACGCTGGCCGTGTACGCGGCGCTGTGGCCGATCCTCTTCAACACCATTTACGCGCTCGACGAACTGGACCCGCTTCTTGTTGACACCGCAAGGGTTTTCGGCACCGGGCGGGTCGGCGTGCTGTTCCGGGTGGCGTTGCCCAGCGCGTTGCCGTTCGTCCTCACCGGAATCAGGCTCGCGGCGACGACCGCGCTGATCGTGATGGTGAGCGTGGAGATCATGGCGGGCAGCCAGATAGGCATCGGCTACTTCATCATGGAGGCCCGCAGCGGGCCCGGCCGGATGGACCAGGTGCTGGTCGGCACCGTGGTCGCGGGCGCGATCGGCGTCCTGCTCAACAACGGTCTCGAGCGCGTCCGCCGGCGATGGGTGGCCTGGTGACCAAGTTCCTGCAGCGGTGGACCGTGTTCGCCGGTCTCGTCGCCATTTGGCAGTTGCTGGGCTGGCTCGCCGACGACCCGTTCTTCCCGCCGCCCTCGGAGATCCTCACGTCGGCCTACGAGTGGTGGGTGCTCGAACCTTCGAACTTCACCGAGCACGTGGTGCCGTCGGTGACCCGCCTGCTCGGTGGCTGGGCGATCGCGTCGGTGGTCGGCGTGGCCCTGGGCCTGCTGCTGGGCCGCTCGGACCGGGCGATGGAGTACGCGGGCCCGTTGCTCGTGTTCCTGCGTTCGATCCCGCCGCCCGCGCTGGTGCCGGTGTTCCTGTTGCTGTTCAAGGCGGGCACGTCGATGCAGCTCGCGACGATCGTCTTCGGCGTGATCTGGCCGGTGCTGCTCAACAGCGTGGACGGTGCCCGTTCCGTCGACGTGACCAAAGTGGACACTTCCGCGGTCTTCCAGATCCCGCGCTGGCAATGGGTTCTCGGCGTCGTGCTGCCCGCGGCCTCGCCGAAGATCTTCGCCGGCCTGCGGGTCTCGCTCTCCCTGTCGCTCGTGCTGATGGTCATCTCCGAGCTGGTGGGCACGGACAACGGCATCGGCTCGCAGCTGATGCAGGCGCAGCGCGAGTTCGACTACACGCGCATGTGGGCCGGGATCGTCCTGTTGGGCGTGCTCGGTTATGGACTCAACACCGCGCTGCTCGCGGTGGAACGCAAGGTCTTGGCGTGGCAACCGAGGAGTCGTGATGAGCAACATGCTTGAGGTGGCCGATCTAGGCCACACCTACGGCGACCACGAGGCCATCGGCGGCCTGTCGTTCACCGTGCGCGCCGGTGAGCTGGTGTGCGTGGTGGGGCCGTCCGGCTGCGGCAAGTCGACGTTGCTGCGCACGATCTCCGGGCTGGTCGCGCCCTCGCGCGGGGACGTGTCCCTGCACGGTTCGCACCTCGCCGTGGTTTTCCAGGACTACTCGCGCTCGCTGTTCCCGTGGCTCTCGGTGCAGGGCAACGTGGAGTTCCCGCTGCGCTCACTGCCGCGCGCGGAACGTCGTTCCCGTGCTGCGGAGGCCCTGGAGTGGGTCGGTCTCGGTGGGGCCGCTCGGAAGCGGCCCTGGCAGCTTTCCGGTGGCATGCAACAACGTGTGGCGATCGCGCGCGCTCTGGCGTACCGGCCCGCGTTGTTGTTGATGGACGAGCCGTTCGCCTCGGTGGACGCGCAGACCCGGTTCGAGCTGGAGGACCTGTTGCTTCGCGTGCGTCGTGAGCACGACACGACCGTTCTCGTTGTCACGCACGACATCGACGAGTCGGTGTACCTCGGCGACAGGATCCTTGTGTTGTCGGGCTCTCCTGCGCGACTGGTGGCCGATCTTGAGGTGCCGTTGCCGGCTGAGCGGGACCAGGTGACCACGCGGACCGATGAGGGGTTCGTGGCGCTGCGGTCGAAGGTGGCGCGGCTGCTCAACGTCGGCAAGCCGACGCTGGACGTGGAGAAGTGGGCTGCGGCCGAGCGGGAGTCTCTGAGCGAGACCGTCTCTTCCTGACAGAACCCCAGACACGGATCAGCCGCTGTGTTTTGAACGGGCAACCAGCTGACCAATGGCTGTCCGCTGGTGCGCCGGGGCGCCTGCAGTGCGCCGTGCTCGTGTGAACGCAGATCAGCCCCGGACCCGCCGCGGTCCGGGGCTGATCTGCGTTCACACGGGAAACCGTGCGAAGAGGAGGGTGTAGTGCTGCAGGAGAGGGCGGGCACCCGTGCTCGGGGGCAGAGCGCCGAGCACCCGCCGTCCGTTCCCCCGTGAACTGACAGGTGGATCAGAAGTGGATGTCCACGTCGTTGCCGTTGCCGACGCCGCCGTCGAGCACGTCGATGCCCGCGACCTCGACGTCGCCGATGACCTGGCCGAGGTCGTTGTGGACGTCGCCGACCTGCGCGACGTCCTGCACCACGTTGTCGGTCACGTCGACGACGTCGTTGACGTCCGCGACGTCCTTGACCAGCACGTCGGTGTTCTTGACGAGCACGTCGGCGTCGACGACGTCCTTCACGAGCACGTCGGTGTCGAGGTCCTTGACCAGCACGTCGGCCACGTCCTTCACGTCGGCCACGTCGGTGACCTTGGTGACGATCGTGTTGTCGTAGGCCAGGTCGGAGACGTTCGCGAGGACGTCGGTGCCCTTCAGAACGGTGGCGTCGAGGGTGTTCGACACGTCGCCCAGGTTGCCGAAGTCCGTGACCAGCGCCGTGATCGTGGAGGGAGCGGCGATGTCGGCCACGCCCGTCACACCCTCGACGTTGCCCGCGATCAGCTTCAGCTGGTCGACGGCCGGCAGGTCGGCGGCGAGGACGTCCTCGACGTTCACGACGTTCACGACGGACGCGGCGTCGAGCACCAGCGGCAGGATGTCCTGCACGTCGCCGGGGGTGAGGTCACCCAGACCCGCGGCCTCCAGGCAGCCCAGCGGGTCCTGCTGGAACGCCTCGCGGGCGTCCATGTCCGTGAGCAGGCCGAGGGTGAAGTCGTGCAGGGTGGTCTGCTCGGTCTGCACCTCGGTGGCACCCGTCTGCACGGTGGTGTCGCCGGCCCGCACCGTGGTCGGGCCGGTCTGCACCGTGGTGGTCTCGGTCTGCTGCATGGGACTCAAGCTCCTGTAGCTGAATCGGGGGATGACGTGATGAACCGTATGGAGGAACGGCAGTCCCCGGCATCGGGTGTTGGCCCCAGATCGTGACGAAACGAGATCACTAGGGGGTGGCCTCACTCCTTAGGGGAGCCCGGGGAGTCACCCCACAGGGTGGTTGTTGTGCACAAAAAACTGCCCCGGACGCATGGTCCGGGGCAGTTCTGGAAGGCAGAGCTGTGTGACTCAGAGGCCCAGGTCGAGGTCGACGAGGCCGTTGTCGAGCAGGCCGAGGTCGCCGGTGCTGCCGAGCACGTTGTCCACGGTGTTGCCGACGGGGCCGTCGACGACGTTGCTCACGACGCCGGCGACGTCGCCGACCGGCGCGACGTTCGGGACCACGCCGTGGCCCAGGCCGGTCACGTCACCGACGAGGTCGGTGGCGTTGCCGAGGTCGGTGACGTTGCCCAGGTCGGTGACGTTGCCGACGATGCCGGTGACGTTGCCCAGGTCAGCGACGTCGGTGACGTTGCCGAGGTCGGTGACACCGCCCACGAGGCCGGTCACGTTGCCGAGGTCGGCCACGTTGCCGAGGTTCGCGACGTCGGTGACGTTGCCCAGGTCGGTCACGCCGCCGGCGAGGCCCGTGACGCCGCCGAGGTCCGCGACGTCCGTGACGTTGCCCAGGTCCGTGACACCGCCGACGAGGCCGGTGACGTTGCCGAGGTCGGTGACGCCGCCGACGAGGCCGGTGACGCCGTCGAGGGTGCCCGACACGTCGCCGAGGCCGGAGAAGTCGCCGACCAGGCCGTTGGCAACGCCCGTCACGTTCCCGAGGTTCGCCAGGTCGCCCACGTTCGCGAGGTCGCCGACGTTCGCCAGGTCGCCCACGTTCGCGACGGAGGCGGCGTCGAGCACCAGCGGCAGGATCTCCTCGACGTCACCAGGGGTGAGGTCGCCGAGGCCGCAGGAGTCCAGCACGCCCTGCGGGTCGAGCTGGAACGACGAGAGAGCGGTCGGGTCGTTCAGCAGGTTGAGCGCGAACTCGTGCAGCGTCGCCGGCTGGGCCTCCTGCGGCGCAGCAGCCGGGGTGGCCGGGGCGGTCGCCTCAGGGGCCTGCGGGGCGGGCTGCTGCGGGGTGGCCTGGGCGGTGTCCTGCTGCATCATGGAAGTGAAGCTCCTAAAAGATTTGTGCGGGGGATGTTGCCCACGAACGTATTGAGATCAACATCCCCCTGGCATCGGGTCTCAGCCCTAGTCGAGGACCGCTCAACTCCCTAGGGGCTCCGAGTCACCCGTTAGGGGCACGTGACAGTCAGCTGGGCCCTGGATGCTGCAGCAGCAGTCTCCGGTTTCACTCGTTAGGGGTACTTGCATCACCCGTTGGCTGGGCTCCACGCCTCACTGGGTGGGATGTGTGAAGAGTCAAGGACCGACGTAGTTCTCGGCGAACGTCGCCCGGTAGGCAGGCGACTCGGCCAGGTGTTCCAGCCTCGCCTGGGCCAACCGTCCGAAGAACGGCGAGCTCACGTCGGTGTGGATCATGTTCACCATCCACTGCGAGAACTCCTGTGCCCGCCAGACCCGGCGCAGGCAGTCGTCGGAGTAGGTCTTGAGACCGGTCTCCGAACCGGTCGCGTAGAACTCGGTCAGCGCACGTGAGAGCGTTGCGGCGTCGTTCATCGCGAGGTTCATGCCTTTGGCGCCGACCGGCGTGATGATGTGGGCTGCGTCACCCAGCAGGTAGAGCCGGCCGTACGACATGGGCTCCACGACGTGGCTGCGCATGTCCAGCACGCGCTTCTCGATGATCTTGCCCTCGGTCAGCGCCCAGTTGGAGTCGTGCAGTGCGAACCGCTTGTGCAACGCCTCCCACACTTGCTCGTCGGACCAATCTGAAGCTTTAGTTCCAACGGGAACCTGAAGGTAGAAGCGGGACACCGTCGGGGAACGCAACATGTGTCCGGCGAAGCCATCGGCGTGCAATGCGTAAATGATGGCTTTAGTCGACGGCGGGGCCTCCGCGAGAATGGCGAGCCACTCAATTCCGTGCTGATGAGTGAATTCCGTCAGCACTCCTTCGGGAATGGATGGACGTGACACGCCGTGGAACCCGTCACACCCCGCCACGAAGTCGGCGGTGACAGCCTCCCGAACCCCATCTGCGCTGGTCCAGTCCACCGTCGGGTGCGAAGACGTCAGGTCTCGCAACTCCACGTCGCTGACCGAGAACCGGATGTCACCACCGGCGTCCAGGAATGCCGCGATGAGGTCCTTGACCACTTCTTGCTGCGGGTAGACGTAGTGCAGGCGGTCGTCGTACAGATCGCTGTACGCGACCTGGAACGCCTGGCCGTTCACGCGGAATTCACACGTTCCGTGACGGTCTGCTTCCATCAGCAAACGATCGGCAAGTCCGTGCGACTCCAGCATGGTTACGGAGCGGTGTTCGAGGACTCCCGCCCGTGGCCGGGTTTCCACGTGGGTGCGACTACCCCTTTCGAGCACCACGCAGTCGATTCCTGACTGCTGGATCAAGTTTGCCAAGGTCAGACCGGCCGGCCCGGCGCCGATGACGGCTACAGCGCGCTTCAACTGGGTTCTCCTAGCCCTAGACCTGCTGTGCTTAGATGCTCACCGCAGGTAGTGGACTGGAACCTGCTCGTGTCGGTCAACTGGGGTCTTTTGGAGCAGTATCACTACTCTGAGTGGTTGACCGTCGCGATCTCCCCGCAACGACGACACCGCTCCGACAGGAGAGTGCTCCCGATGACTCGAAGAGTCCGCCGTATGGCCGTCCGTGGCATCGCCCTTGCCACGTTGCTCGCCACCGTGGCGAGCTGTGGACTGCTCGGCGGCAAGGAAGAGCCTGCTCCCGCTGCCGACGCCAACGGCAAGGTCGAGAAGGCCAAGATCACCCTGGGGGTCCTGCCGATCCTCGACGTGGCGTCCGTCCACGTGGCGATCAAGAAGGGCTACTTCGCGGCCGAGGGTCTCGAGGTCGAGCTCAAGAAGATCCAGGGTGGTGCTCAGGCGATCCCCGGCCTGATCAACAAAGAGCTGGACATGACGTTCGGCAACTGGGTCTCGTTCTTCGCCGCCCAGTCGAAGGACGCGGCCAAGGCGGTCGACGGCATCAAGCTCATCGCCGACGGCTACCAGGCGAAACCCGACATGTTCCTGATCTTGGCCGGTGGTGACTCCGCCATCAAGAGCCCGCAGGACCTGGCCGGCAAGACCATCGCGATCAACACCTTCAAGAACATCGCGGAGCTGACCGCGAAGGCATCGCTGGAGGCCGCGAACGTCGACCCGAAGTCGGTCACGTTCAAGGAGATGCCGTTCCCGGACATGCAGGCGGCGGTGCAGAACAAGACCGTCGACGCGGCGTTCATGGTCGAGCCGTTCATCACCCGCGCCCAGCGTGCGGCCGGCCAGATCAAGGTGCTCGACGCGGCCGCCGGTCCGACCGACAACATCCCGATCGCGGGCTTCGCGACCAGCGGTCTGTTCGCCAAGGAGAACCCCAAGACGGTGGCCGCTTTCCAGCGTTCGATCGCCAAGGGCCAGGCCGACGCCGCTGACCGTCCCACGGTCGAGCCGCTGCTCGTCGAGTACGCGGGGGTCGACAAGGAAACCGCTGCTCTCGTCCACTTCGGCGCTTTCCCGACCACGCTCGACCCCACGCGCCTTCAGCGCGTCACCGAGCTGATGCAGCGCTACGGGCTGCTCGACAAGCCGATGGACGTCAAGCCGATGCTGCTCCAGCCATCCGGCAGTTGACGAACCGCGCGGGTGGCTGTGATCGTGCCGTGATCATGGTCACCCGCGCCCTTCGTTTCCTCCGGATGAATTATCGGTAAGGGGCCGTTTAGCGGTCGGGGCCAGAAGTTGTTGATTCTCGAACCAGCTGTTTTTGTCGTCCGAACGGCGGTATGAGAACCGTGGGTTTTACACCAAGATCCACCAGGTTTGCAGCTATTAAACGGGGCGGGGAGTGTTGACGGTGCGCGGTCGTGAGGACCAGCGAGGCATCGACCGGTTTCGTCTACGCAACTGGCGCCTGCGGAGCAAGCTCGCGGTGGTGTTGCTCGTTCCGGCGCTGAGTACCGCGACGCTCGCGGGCCTGCGCCTGAACGCTCAGCTCGACGACGTGGAGCTGTTCGGCATCGTCCAGCGCGAGCTCGCCGTGAGCCACCAGGCCGCGAAGGTGGAGAACGCGCTTCAGATCGAGCGCGACTGGGCCGTGCAGTGCGTGGCCGCGGGCAGGCAGAACGCGTGCCCCGAGCACTCCGCCCGCACCGGCGCCACCGACGCGGAACTGCTCGCGTACAAGGACTCCGGCGCGAGGACCACGGGCCTGAGCGCGTCGCTGCAGGAGGCGTTCGGCAAGTCGCTGCAGTCGCTCGACAGCCTCGCCAGCCTGCGCATCACGCTGGTGAGCACGAAGTACCCCGACATGGCCGTGATCGGTGCGTACAACCAGATCATCGCCGCGCTCGGTCAGGTGCACCGCGTCGCGATCTCCAGCCTCAGCGAGCCGGAGATCGTTCCGCTGGTCGCTGCCGCGCAGGCGCTGTACCAGGCCCAGGAGCAGATGGGCCAGCAGAACGCGATCCTGACGGCGACCGCGCTGCGCAAGGGTTTCGCGCCCGGTGCCGCGGACGAGCTGCGGGCCGCGCAGTCCCGCCTGGACGCCGCGTTCAACGAGTTCAACGACGTGGTGACGCCGCAGAACCGGCAGCTGTTCCAGGACACGATCTCCGGCGCGGCCGTCGACGGCCGAAACCGGCTGGTGAAGCTCGCGCTGGCGCAGGACGCCGACAACAAGCCGGTCACCATCACCGACGCCGAGGTGCTCAAGGACGGTGAGGGCACCGCGGCGCTCGTCCGCGAGGTCGCGACCGCGATGGAGGGTCAGGCCGACTCGACGACGACCCGGCTGGCCGGCGAGGCCCGCGCGGCCGCATGGCGTGACGCCGCACTGGTCGCCTTCTCGCTGCTGATCGCGTTCGGTCTCATGGCGATGGTCGCGCAGTCGATGCTGCGGCCGCTGCGCACGTTGCGCCGCAGCGCACTCGACGTCGCCCGCAACCAGCTGCCCGACGCGATTCGCCGCATTCGTTCGCACCGCGAGCCCGAGCGCGCCGCGGAAGAGGCGATCGTCCCGGTGCCGATCAACACGACCGAGGAGGTCGGCCAGGTCGCGCGGGCGTTCGACCTGGTGCAGCGCGAAGCAGTCCGCCTCGCCGTCGAGCAGGTCGCCCTGCGCGCGAACGTCAACGACATGTTCATCAACCTGTCGCGGCGCTCGCAGGCGTTGGTGGAACGCCAGATCAGCGTGATCGACCGGCTGGAGCAGGACGAGCAGGACCCCGACCACCTCGCGTCGCTGTTCGAGCTCGACCACCTCGCCACGCAGATGCGCCGCAACAGCGAGAACCTGCTGGTGCTCTCCGGCACGACGGTCAACCGCCGCGTCACCCGCCCGGTCGCGATCGCCGAGGTGCTCGGCGCCGCGGTGTCCGAGGTGGAGAAGTACGCGCGCGTCCAGATCGCGCCGACGCCGGACATGATGGTGCAGGGCCGGGTCGTCAACGACCTCGCGCACCTCATCGCCGAGCTGCTCGACAACGCGACCGCGTTCTCCAAGCCCACCACCAAGGTCACGGTGCGCACGATCGAGACCCGCAGGGGCGAGATCGCGATCCGCATCCACGACCGCGGCGTCGGCATGCAGGAGGAGGACATCGCGGAGGCGAACGCCAAGCTCGCCGAGCCGCCGGAGGTCGACGTCTCCGTCGCCCGCGAGATGGGCCTGTACGTGGTCGGCCAGCTCTCGAAGCGGCACGAGATCCGCGTGACGCTCGCGAACAACGACGACATCGAGGGTGGCGTCACCGCCCAGGTGATCCTGCCGGTCGCGTTGCTGCACAAGGGCGCGCCGCCCGTGCTGCCGCTGCCGACCGCTCCCGCCGCCGGTGCCGTCGAGTCCACCGCCGAAGGCCTCGCGGGCGTGCCGAAGTGGACGCCGGAGTACCCGGTGACGCTGCGGGAGACCCCGGCCGACGAGCCTTCCGGCCGGCACCGCATCGAGCAGACGTCCGCGGACGGCCTGTTCACCGCTCGGATCGAGGCGACCGAGGAGTCCTCTGAGGACGGTTACTCCTACGAGCCGCCGATCGAGCGGCCTGCGGAGTTCGCCGAGACCGCGGACCCGGCGACCGAGATCTTCCCGGCGATCAACGACGACGTGGACATCTCCGCCGACAGTCTGTCGCGGTGGTTCCAGACCCCGGCCGCGGCTCCGCGGCCCGCAGCGCAGTCTGCACAGTCTGCAAAGGACGTTCCGGCAGCGGAGCCGGAACACGACGAGTCCGACGACGAACCGGCGACGGTGAACGGACTGCCCAAGCGGCAGCGTTCGGCGGAGCCTGCGAAGACCGAGGCACCAACGGCGGTGCCGCGCGCGGTCGCCGACTTCGCCGAGTCCGACTGGGGATCGGCCGACGAGGGCTGGCGTGCCGCGGGGGCGCTGGAGACCGGCGTGCCCGCGCAGACGACGGAGAACGGCCTGCCCAAACGCGTCCCGAAGGCGCGCCTGGTCCCGGGCTCCTCTCCCAAACCGTCGTCACCCGTTCCCCAGCTGGCGACCGCAGGGGCGGGAGGCCGTTCCGCGGAACGGCTTCGCCAGCGGTTCGCCACGTACCAGAAGGGTGTCCAGATGGGCCGTGAGTCGCTCTTCGACTCGGCCGTCGGCGGCATCCCCGTGATCGCAGAAAGGGAACACCAGTGACCACCGCGACTGAGGAACTGGACAACTTCAGCTGGCTGGTCGAGGACTTCGTCAGCAGGGTCGCCGGTGTGGCGCACGCGATCGTCGTCTCGGCGGACGGTCTGCTGCTCGCTTCGTCGGACCGCCTGCCGCACGACCGAGCCGAACAGCTGGCCGCGGTCTCCTCCGGCCTCGTTTCGCTGAACCTCGGCGCGGCGCGTTGCTTCGAGGCGGGTGAGGTGAAGCAGACTGTCGTCGAGATGGAGCGGGGCTATCTTTTCCTGATGTCCATCAGCGACGGGTCCTGCCTCGCCGTGCTCGCCGCACCCAACTGCGACATCGGGCTCATCGGCTACGCGATGACCCGGCTGGTGGAGCGGGTCGGTCTCCAGTTGACGCCGGAGATCCGCGCCCAGCTGCACGTTTCCATGCGAGCCTGAGTGTTTTGAGTAGAGAGAAGTTCCCCATGAGCAACGGTGCTCCGGGTCGTCCGGGGTCACCTGGGGTCGACCTGACCGCGATGTCGGCGAAGATCGTCGTCGCGGGCGGGTTCGGCGTCGGTAAAACGACGTTCGTCGGCTCGGTTTCCGAGATCACCCCGCTGACCACCGAGGCCGTCATGACGCAGGCCTCGGTCGGCGTCGACGACCTGTCCGCCGTCCCGGACAAGGTCACCACCACGGTGGCCATGGACTTCGGCCGCGTGTCGCTGGACAAGGACCTGATCCTGTACCTGTTCGGCACGCCCGGCCAGCACCGGTTCTGGTTCATGTGGGACGACCTGGTGCGCGGCGCGATCGGCGCGGTGGTCATGGTCGACACCCGCCGCATCGACGAGGCCTTCGCGCCCATCGACTTCTTCGAGGACCGCGAACTGCCGTACGTGATCGCGGTGAACTGCTTCGACGGCCTGATGCACCACCGGGCCGAGGAGGTGCGGGACGCGCTGACGATCCCGTCCTCGGTGCCGATAATTCCTTGCGACGCACGGAACCGTCAGTCGACCAAGCAGATCCTGATCGCGCTGGTGGAGCACGCGCTGCGCCAGCCGTCGTTCGCCTAGTCCACTTGGCCGCTACCCTCTGAGATCATCCGGACCTCGGAGGGGAGCGAGTCAGGGTGCTGGGCAAGGTCGTCAAAAGTCCGTGGTTCCTGCTGGTGGGCGGTATCGCGGCGGTGCTCAGCCTCATCGCCGCGCTGACGGGGCCGGTGCCGGAGCTGTTCAAGCAGCGCACGAAGGCCACCAGCCTCGTGGCGGAGTCCAACAACAAGCCGCACATCGCCAGTTATGCCCTGCCTCTCGACGCGCCGCTGGAGCAGATGCCCTACCCCGGACCTGGGCCGTGCGACGGGGACCTGGCCGAGTGGCTGCGCCGGTTCGGCACGATGATTCCGGAGAGCCACGGGATCTCGATCCGCAACGCGGCGGAGGACGGCGCGATGCTCGCCGTCGACAACCTGCGCGCGCTCGACGTCGAGATTTCCGACCCAGCGCCGGCGATCAGGTTCGAGTGCCAGGACCAGGGCAACTCGGAACTGGTTCCGCTCGAACTCGGTCTCGACCGGGATCGCAAGGCGTACGAGAAGACCGAGAGCGGTAACCGCCCCTTCGCGTTCAACCTCGAACCCGGCGAGATCGGCAACCTCATGGTGTTTCCGAAGGCCAGCGACGACAAGGTCTACACCGGCCGGCTCGTCGCGGACGTGACCACCGGGAAGACCAAGGAGACGGTCTCGCTCCCGGTCAACGGCGAGAACAGCGACCGTTTCGAGTACCGGACGTTCGGGAAGTACGGGCGGCTGGCCGTGGTGCAGGGCACCGCGAAGAACCTCTTCCTGTGTCGGCTGTACCCGACTGTGGAGAGTCTTGGCAGCAGCAACTACGAACTCTTCGAGTGCACGCCGGAGAAGATCCGGTCGCTCGTCGCTGAGATCGGCCGGTCGTGAACGCAGCCATCAGGTGGGGTTGGATCGGCGTGGTGCTCGTGTTCGTCGCGGCGGGCGTGATCTTCGCCTTCCGCGCGACGGACACGGCCGATACGACGGATGCATCGAGCACCGCCGCTCCCTCGACCGCGGCGTCGCCCACCGCCTTCGTCGACCCGAACCCGGACCAGCCGACGAAGTCGGAAATCGTGGTGGCAGTCGAAGGCGGCCGACCGGCGGCGGGCTACACCGTCGAGGAGGCAGGGCAGGCTTCCTCGTGCTATCGCAGGAAAGATGGGCAAGAGGACGGCCTGGCGAGCTGTTCGGCCGGTGTCGACGTCTGCTGGGCCGGCCCCGAACCGACGACTCTGCTCTGCGGGTTGAAGGCGTGGGAGAAGAAGCTCGCGCGCAGGGTGGCGGACGGCCCGATCAAGGAGATCGACGCGAGCGGGTACGAGCCGCCGCCGTGGGGTCTGGAACTCGCGAACGGCGCCAAGTGCGTCCGGCGTACCGGTGGCTCGTGGGGTGGGCGTGCGGACGGGCTCATCGGGGCGTACTCGTGCGAGGGCGCGAGCGGCATCGTGCTGGACGGCGACGATCCGTTGCTCGACCAGAGCAAACCGGCGTGGACCGTGAAGGTCGGTCCGTTGGGCGACGACCCCACCACCGTGTTCCCGCCGCCGGAGAAGATCCGGGTCGTCACCGCGTACTTCGCCAAGTCCTCGGCCTGACCACACGGGCAAAGCCGTTCACCGAACCAGGCGGAAAACGCCTTCCGTCAACGGTCATCCGCCCCGATCACCACGCATCTGCGGGACCCTCCGAAGCATGGAGCGTCGGAACTTTCTTCGTGTCGCAGTAGTCGGAACGGCCGCCGCGGCCTTCGGTGGCGCCAACTGGCAGGTGGCCTTCGCCGCCGGTGCCCAGCCCGGCCCGAGCCCGTACGGCCCCCTGCAGCCGGTGAACTCCAGCGGGCTCATGCTGCCCGCGAACTTCACCAGCCGCGTGATCGCCCGCACCGGCCAGAAGGTGGCCGGCACCGGCTACACCTGGCACCCCGCACCGGACGGCGGCGCTTGTTTCGCCGATGGCACCGGCTGGATCTACGTCTCCAACAGCGAGGTGTCGTCGACGGGTGGCGTCGGCGCGGTCAAGTTCAACGCGCAGGGCACCATCACCGGCGCGTACCGGACCTTGAGCAACACCAACGTGAACTGCGCCGGCGGGGCGACGCCGTGGCAGACGTGGCTCAGCTGCGAGGAGGTCGACCGCGGCTACGTCTACGAGACCGACCCGTGGGGTGTCAAAGCGGCCATCCGGAGGCCGGCCATGGGCAGGTTCAAGCACGAAGCCTGCGCGGCGGACCCGGTCAGGAAGGTCGTTTACCTGACCGAGGACGTACCCGACGGTTGCCTCTACCGCTTCAAGCCGACGACGTGGGGCGACCTCAGCGCGGGCACCCTGGAGGTCATGACCGGCGGCACCGGGACGAGCGGATCCGTTGGCTGGGCGAGGGTTCCCGATCCCGACGGCAGCCCGACGGCGACGCGCAACCAGGTGTCGAACGCCAAGCGGTTCAACGGTGGCGAAGGTTGTTACTACGCGGACGGCACGTGCTGGTTCACCACCAAGGGCGACGGCCGGGTGTGGGCGTACAACGCCACCAACAGCACGATCAGCCTCACTTACGACGACTCGGAAGTCACCGGCACGCCGCCGCTCACGGGCGTGGACAACGTAACTCGCTCGTCTGGTGGCGACCTGTTCGTGGCGGAGGACGGTGGCAACATGGAGATCTGCATCATCACGCGGGACGGGGTCGTCGCGCCGTTCCTGAGGATTCCCAACCAAAGCAGCAGTGAGATCACGGGTCCCGCGTTCTCGCCCGACGGTAGTAGGTTGTATTTCTCGTCGCAGCGCGGTACGTCCGGAAGCACCAGCGGAGGCATCACCTACGAAGTCTCTGGACCGTTCCGGCGCTGATTGACACTTGACTCTTCTTGTGCGCCAACGCTGCAGCGATACAGTCGGGGAGCAATTACCCTGCATTGCGAGGAGATTCCTGTGTTCCTGCGCAAAACAATTGCTGTGCTGGCGACGACGGCTGCCCTGACAACAGCCCTCGTCGGTACCGCACAAGCAGCTACCGAACTCACCTACAACTCGAGCGGCGCCGGCCAGTTCCAGGCCGCCGTCGACAAGGGCGCGCAGGTGTGGAACGCCAGCGTGACGAACGTGAAGCTGAAGAAGGTCACCGGTCGCGCCAACATCACCGTCACGTGGGACACGGGCTGGCCCCGCGCCTACGTGTCCAGCCTCGGCCGTGGCCGCTGGGTCATGGGCACCCAGGCCGTGAACGAGGGGCACGACACCGTGCGCATCTCGTCGCACGAGTTCGGGCACCTGCTGGGCCTGCCTGACCGCAGGACCGGCCTGTGCACCGACCTGATGTCCGGCGCCAGTGCCGGCACGGGGTGCAAGAACCCCAACCCGAACGCCAAGGAGAAGGCCGAGGTGGAGGGCAACTTCCGCAGCGCCGTCACGGTGCAGCCTTCGACGTTCGTGGATGCTGCTTAGCGGATGAGTGAGTGGTTGTGG
>NZ_JAJAEG010000001.1:458239-575499 GCF_047445655.1 Lentzea alba | reverse complement strand
TGTGGCCGACCTGACGGCCACAACCACTCACGACACCACCAGGTCCACGCCGAGCGCCTGCAGTTCGTCGCGGTCGCCGGGACCACCGATCACGTGCACGCCTGCCGATCGCAGCAGCGGCACCATCAGCGACAACCCCTGCCGCGCCAGCCGTTCCGACGGCGGCCGGGCCAGCCGGACACCCCACACCGGGCTGCGGTCCACAGTGGACAGACCGGCGAACCCGCCGCCGAACTCGTGCAGCAGCACGTGGACACCCATGTCGTGCAGGACTTCGAGGTTCTCCTCGCCGTCGGGCATCGCCCGCACGTCCAGCGCCAGGAACAGCGACGAAGCAGGGAACGCGCAGGCGCGCAGGTTCGAGCGCACGTGCGCCGCCAGGTCCGGGTCCCGTGACTGGTCGGGCGACAACCGGACCAGCACCGGCTCCCCGCGTGAACAGGCGTCCTGCAGCACCAGCTGGCCGAGGCGCGAAGCCAGTCCGAGCGCGTCGGCGTAGGCCACGACCTCGTCGTGGCGCGAAGCACCCCAGCGCACGGATGCCTCGACGAAGGCCGAAGATCCCGAAACCCACGACACCGGCGAGTACTCCACGGAGATCTCGCCGTTCTCGAAGGCGCCGGGCATGGCCGCGATCCGCGCGAAACGAGCACGATCGACGACGTCCGCCTCGTGGTCGTAGATCGCCCACTGTCTCTTGCCACCGGCCTCGGCCCGTCGCAGCGTGGAATGCGCCCGCCGCAGGACGACCAGCGGATCCACACCGGGCCCGACGGCGTGCACGAAGCCGATCGACGTCGACACCGCGACGCCCGCGCCCTCCAGGTAGACGGGCTCGGACAGCTCCTCGTCGATCATCGCGGCCAGCGCGGCGACGTCCGGTGATCCCTGGATCAGGACAACGAACTCGTCGCCACCCACCCGCGCGACCACGGCGTCCGGCAACACCACCCGCAGCCGCCGCGCCACCTCCACCAGCACCGCGTCGCCCGCCACGTAACCCAGGCCGTCGTTGACGATCGTCAGGCTGTCGACGTCGAGGTAGGCCAGCGTGTGCGGCAGGCCGGACGCCAGCGCGGACTCCAGCCTGTCGGTGAACGCCGCCCGGTTCGGCAGGCCGGTCAGCAGGTCCGTCAACGACTGGTGTCGCAGCCATTCCTGCAGCATCCGCTGTTCGGTCACGTCCTCGATCAGCGCGACGTGGAACTTCGGCAGCCCGTCCGACCCGCGCAGCACCGACAGCACGACGTTCGCCCACACCGTGTCGCCGTTGTTGCGGGTCAGCTCCCACTCGCGCCGGTCAGTGTCCACAGAGGACGAGATCATCCGTTCGCAGGCAGACGCCAGCGCCACCGCGTCCGCCTCGACGAACAGCTCCTTGGGCATCTCCTCGTGCCCGAGGATCCCGGCCAGCGCCTCGTTCGCCTCCACGACGGACCCGTGGACGTCGAAGATCGCGATGCCCACCGCGGTCGACGCGAAGACCTGGGCGAACCGGGCCTCGCTGTCGTGCAGGTCGCGCTGCGCGTCCTCGACGGCCTTCAGCAGCGCGTTCTTGACCTTCTCCTGCTCGGCGAACAACTGGTCGCGCGTCGCCCGCACGTACCCGGACGCCAGCGCGCCGAGCACCTCCGGCGGGAACTCCGGTGCGAGCACCTCCAGCGTGCGCCGCAACGAGTCCGGCCCGGTGAAGCGCTTGCGCACCAGCCATTCGCCGATGGCCACCGCCGCCTGCCCAGCACGCAGCCGGGCGGCGTGTTCGTCGAGGTGCTGCGTCAGCTTCCGCCGGGACATCGGCGAGTACGCGCTCTCGATCAGAACAGCCGCCCAGCGCTGTGCGAGGGGCGAGGGGGCCATCAGGGCTTGCGACCCACCGCGGCGTAGAGGTTGGCCTTCGACGGTTCCGCGCCGACGTCCTCGGGCGTCTCCGGCCGCCACTCGGGCGTGAAGACGATGCCGGGCTCGATGATCTCCGTGCCGGACAACATGTCCGCCACCTGCGCACGGGTGCGCGGCGTGATCGGCTCGGCGGTCTTGGCGAAGATCTCCTTACCGGCCGCCATCGCCGCCGGCATGCTGTCCGCGGTGAAGTGCGACAGTGCCAGGTACGAGCCCGAGGAGAGCGATTCCACGTAACGGGACAGTACGCCCCACGGATCGTCGGAGTCGGGAATGAACTGCAGGACACCCACGACCAGAAGCCCGATCGGCTGGGAGAAGTCGAGGTGCTCCCGAGCCTGAGCGACCACCTTCTCCGGTTCGCGCAGGTCCGCGAGGAGCGCGGTCACGTTCGGCTCGTTGGCCAGCATGAGCTCGGCGTGCGTGATCGCGACCGGCTCGAAGTCGACGTAGACGACCTTCGAGTCAGGGGCGACCTCGTGCGCCACCTCGTGGACGTTGCCGACAGTCGGGATTCCGGATCCGAGGTCGAGGAACTGCCGGATGCCGAGCCCCGTCAGTTCCAGAACGGCGCGGCGCAGGAATGCGCGGTTGAGCCGCGCCATCGCCCGCACCGGCAGCACCTTGATCAACGCTTCGGCCGTCTCGCGGTCCGCCTCGAAGTTGTGCCCACCGCCGAGGAGGTAGTCGTAGATCCGGGCGGAACTCGGCACGTCGACGTTGACACCTTCCGGAACCCAGCTGACTCGATCGACCACAGCAGCACACACCTCTCCAGTGCGAATTCTGAGCGTCGATAACCCTACTGGCCGCAGATGTAGGCCGAACGAATGAATTCCTCCATCACTCGAATGGTGTGTCAGAGGATAAACCAATCGGTGCAACCGTTTGCGAACCGGAACTTCACCGGTCCACGCGGGGCAACACCCATCACGAACGTCCCCAGTTCGTCGACGGCCGCAGTTTCGGCGTCCCCGTCGGGCGTCACCAGCGTGACCGAACCCGAGGGGGGCATCAGCTGGCCGGTGATCCCCGCCGCCGACACCTCCACCTGCAACGACACGCCCGCCGCGTCGAACACGAGCTGCCGCGCCGTCGCCGTCGACCGCGCACGGGCGAACAGCGTGTCGTCCAGCACGGAGTCGTACGAGATCAGCAGCAGCTCCTCGTCGATGTTCCGCCAGGTGAACGCGGCCTTCGCGGCCTCAACGAACTCCGGCGGGACCTCTTCGGAAGGTGTGCTCAACGCGTCGCGCAAGGCGTCGAGCAGCATCTCGTCACTTTCCCAGTCGTGCCGCACCCAGCACACCTCCTCTCATGGCCGGCGCTCCCAGGAAGGCTGAGAGCGCAGGGGTCTTGCGCAGTTTCTCCAGGCAACGTATCCGCGTCGGGCCGATGCTGCCGACCGGCATCGCGAGCTCTTCGCTCACGACCTGGTAGCTCGGCGGCGGATCGGTCATCAGCTTCGTCAGCAACCGCTTGCACTGGTCGGTGAGCTCGGCGAACCCGTCGCGCAACGCCTGCCGCCGCTCCACGGCCAGCAGATCCGCCTCCACGTCCGCGTCCGTCTGCTCCGACTCCAGTGCATCGGACTCGGACAACGGGTCGTAGAGGTGCGTTCGCTGCTGCACGCGCAGCACGCGCAGACACTCGTTGCGGGTGGTCGTCATGATCCAGCCGGGCAGTGCCTCGGGCTCGCGCAGCCGTCCGATCTGCTCCACGAGCCGAAGCCACAGCGTCTGGTTCACGTCGGCCGCGTCCGCCGGGCGCAGCCGGTGCTTGTAGATCACCGACACCACCAGCGGCGTGTACCGGTCGACGATCTCGTTCCACGCCGACTGGTCGCCCTCGGCCGCCGCGCGCACGAGCACGGCGATCGGGGATCCTGCGGTCACGTCGACTCCTTGCGGTCACAACTTGCGGAGGCCCAGGTTGCGCCCCAGATACAACTATTTGACAAAAACTCCGTAGCCGGGGTGGAACTCCACGTCGGCCAGCAGTTTGTCACGCGCCTGAGCTGCGGTGATGCCCTCGGAAGCCATCACGGCGGCGATCCGGCCGCTCATCCACGGCGCGGAGAACGACGTGCCCGCCCAGTACGCCCACAGCGCGAACGGCGTCGGCGCGGGCTCGCCGGGCAGCTGCCAGTCGCCCTTGAGGTACGTGGACGCCCGGTTGCCGACCGCGCACGCGTTCACCCAGTGGCCGAAGCTCGAGTAGCAGGCGGGGATCAGCGAGCCGTCCCTGTTCTGCGCGAGCGCGGCGACGGCCGTGACACCGCAGAACGCGGCGGGCCAGGTCGGCCGTTGGTCGCCGCGGTTGCCGGCGGAGGCGACCACGACGACGTCGCCCGGCAGGTTCTGCAGCGTGACGCGCAGAGGCTCGGACGCCACGTCGTCCTCTGTGTAGCAGCCGAGCGAGAGGTTCAGGATGTTGATCTTCTTCTTGCCCAGCTCCGCGATCTTGCGGCAGAGCGTCTCCTCGTCACCGAACCCGTTCGGGTCGAGCGCGACCTCGGGGTCGAACTGGACGCCCGGCGCGGCGCTCTGGATGACGCCCGCGACGAACGTGCCGTGGCCGCCCTGCAACGCGAACTGGCCGCCGGGGGTGAAGGCCTTGTCGATGTCGTCGACCTCGGAGGCGTAGCGGTTCTTGAACCAGTCCGAGTGGTCGCCGACCGCGGTCTGGGAGATGCCGGTGTCGATGATCCCGACCCGGATCGCGGCGTGGCGTTCGTCCGCCTTGGGCGCGGAGACCGGGTCGGTGGGCCGCGGCCGGTCGCCGGGCGTGCCCATCACGTTGCCGCCGTGGCCGACGATCAGGTGGTGCGGTTGCACGAGAGGCACCCGCTCGTTCGGCCAGTTTCGTTGATCACGCAACAGGCGAACGATCCTGGGAATGTCTTCGGCGTTGTTCGGCAGGATCAGCCGGGCCATTCCGGCGAATCCCTCACCGGGGCGGGCGTCGATATTGTTCTGCCGCAGTTTTTCGATCACCCGGTCGCGGTCGGCGGCGCCGACCAGCAGCTGCCCGGGGCGATAAAGGAATTCACGCCCGCGTTCGGCGTGGAAGCTGATGTTCTTGTCCTCGGCGATGAGCTGCTGAAATGCTCTTTCGTAAAGCTCAGAACGTTCCGGCGTTTTCGACACCTTGGCCTCACAAAGTAGCGGTGACTCCTCACCCCGACCGAGCTTGATCAAACTACCACACCCGATAAAGTGACGCCGTGACCGATTTTTGTGCGGAGGACGCGCTGGAGGCCAGGCAGCGCAACCCTCGTGCGGCCGTCGAGATGGCCCGCGCGGTGCTCCGCACGACGGATGATCGTTCGGAATGGGCGATCGCGGAACGCGCGATCGGCTTGGCTCTGCGCGAGCTGCACGACCTGAGCGGCTCGGTGCGGCACCTGCGCCGTTCGATCCGCATCGCCACCGACGCGTCGTTGCCACAACTCGCCGCGATCTCACGGGTGGGCCTCGCGTGGGTCCTCGGCTACATGGGAAGGCACCGCGCCGCACTGCGCGAGCTGGACCTCGCGGTGCCCGAGCTCAGCGATGTCGACGCGGTGGCCGCCGTCAAGGCTCGCGGCATCGTCTTCCACTACCTGTGCCACTACGACGAAGCTCAGCGGGACTACACCGCCGCCATCTCGGGTGCCCGGCGCGTGGGCGACAAGATGGTGGAGGCGCGCGCTTTCAACAACCGCGGCCTCGTGCGTGCCTACGTCGGTGACATGCGTGAGGCGTCGGCCGACTTCGACCGGGCCGCGTCGCTGCTCGCCGAGCTGGGGCAGGACCTCGGTGTCGCGGACGTGCACTGGAACGCGGGCATCATGGCCACCCGCAACGGTGACGTGCCGGCCGCGCTGGCGTGGTTCGACAAGGCCGACGAGGTCTACCGCCGCCTGGACGTACCACGCCCCGCCCTGCTGGTGAACCGGCTGGAACTGCTGGTGTCCGTGCCGCTGGTGGACGAGGCGCGCGTGGCGGCCGACCGCGCGATCACCGAGCTGAAGGCGTTGAAGAGCCCGCTCGGCGTCTCCGAGGCCCTGTACTTCCGTGCCCGCATCGCCTTGCTGGACAACGACCTGGACGCTGCGAACTCCTTCGCCGCCGAGGCCCGTCGCCGGTTCCGCCGCGAACAACGCCTGCTCTGGGCCGCGGGTGCGCGTTACCTGGAGCTGCACGCCGCTGTGCTGCGCGGTGACCGTTCGCGGCCGTTGCGTTTGGCGTTGTCCCGGGTGGCTTCGGAGCTGGACGCGATGGACTGGCGGCTGCCTGCTTTGGAGGCTCGCATCGACGCCGGTCTGGTCGCGGCCGATCTCGGCCATCGCGCGCGTGCCGTCATCGAGTTCTCGCTGGCCGCTGCTTCCAGGAGGCGCGGCCCGGCCGGTCTGCGGGTGCGCGGCTGGTACGCCGAGGCGTTGCGCCGCAAACTTTCCGGTGATGTTCGCGGCACGTCTTCCGCGCTGCGCCGGGGGATCGGGTTGCTCGACGAGTACCGGGTGTCGCTGGGCGCGGCCGAGTTGCGGGCCATGACCGGTGCGCAGGGGCAGGCGTTGGCGTTGGAAGGGCTGCGGCTCGCCGTGGCTTCCGGGAACGCCGCGCGGGTGCTGTCGTGGACCGAGAGCTGGCGTGCGGGCGGGCTGCGGATGAAGTCCGTGTCTCCGCCCGACGATCCACGTCTTGAGGACGCGCTGGCGTCGTTGCGTGCGGTGACCTCGGACGTGGAGTCGGCGATCCTGGCCGGGAAGCCCGCGGGAGCGTTGCGCGCCAAGCTGGTCCGTGCCGAGCAACGCGTCCGCGACCTCACCCGGCAGATGTCCGGCGGGGTGGCGATGTTCAAGCCGCCGTCGGTCGGCGCGCTGGGCGCGGCGCTGGGCACGTCCGCGCTGATCGAGTTCGTCGAGCACGAGGGTGTGCTGATGGCGGTGGTGCTGGCCGACGGCCGCGCCTCCCTGCACTCGCTCGGCGCGGTGGACGGCGTCGTGCGCGAGATCCGGTTGCTGCGCTTCGCTTTGCACCGCCTGGTGACGTTGCCGCCCGGGATGCCGAACCTCGCCGTGGCACGATCTTCGGCTGCCCACGCGGCTGCGTTGCTGTCTGAGCGGTTGCTGGCGCCCTTGGCTTCTCGTGTTGACGGACGGCCGCTGGTCGTGGTGCCGACCGGCGCGCTGAACGGCCTGCCGTGGGCGGTGCTGGACCGCCAGGTGACGGTCGCGCCGTCGGCCGCGGTGTGGCTGCGGGCGCACTCCGTTGCCGACGCTTCTGGTGAAGCGGTGCTGGCCGCCGGGCCGCGGATGGCTGCCGCCCCTGCCGAGATCAAGGCCATCAGCGCGCACGTGCCGGGTCGTGTTCTCGTTGACTCGGAAGCGACTGTGAGCGCCGTTGCGTCCGCAATGGACGGTGCGGCGCTGGCGCACATCGCGGCTCACGGTTCGTTCCGCGTCGACAACCCACTGTTCAGCGCTTTGGAGCTGGCTGACGGGCCGTTGACCGTCTACGACATCGAACGGCTGCGCACTCCACCGACTCTGGTCGTGTTGTCTGCTTGTGACAGCGGGCAGTCCGCGGTTCGTCCTGGCGACGAGTTGATGGGATTCACCGCGGCGCTTCTGGGGTTGGGCACCCGGACGTTGATCGCGCCCGTGGTGCCGGTGCCGACCGATGGCACGGCGCCGGTGATGGTCGAGCTGCACCAGAAGCTGGCCGCCGGGTTGGCTCCGGCTGAAGCATTGGCCGCAGTGCAGCGGGCTGCTGCCGACGACGCTGCTTATGCTGCGGCCGTTGGGTTTGTGTGCTTCGGAGCTGGTTAGGCCTCCAGCCAGGCTGTGAGCGCCCGGTTGTACGAGGCGGCTTCGATCGCTTTCGCGCGTTCGCCGACTTTCACCAGTTTGTCGGCTGCTTCGACGCCCTTGGCGACCTCCGGGTCGTGGCTTCTGACGACGTCGAGCCACAGCATCACGGCGTGGTCGAGCAGACCGTCGTTGACGAACACGTCCGCGATGTCCATGCGCTGCCACACGTTGAGGTTCGACTCACGCACCTTCTGCACGATCACGCCCGCCAGCGCGGACCCGCTGACCTCGAGCACGGTCGCCACGCAGTCGTCCACCTCCTGCCCGCCGAGCGACCGCAGGAAAGCGTCCAGGGCGACCTCAGCCGCCTTCTCGGAGCGTCCGACCCGGTGCAGAACGGGAGCGAAGCGCCGGGCGACTGCGGGGTCGTGTTGCCCGACTACGACGAGCAGGTGGTCGAACAGCTTCTGCGCCTGCTTGGGGACCTTCTTGGTGATCATGCCGTCGAGGCACACGGCTGCGGACATGGCGTCGAGCGGCTCGGTGAGCAGGCTCCCTGCGAGCTGGCCGGCTTCATCGGAGTGGCCGGCCTGGAAGAGCGCGGCGGCTGCCGCGGCGCGCTGCGCCGGCAGCCCGTCGACGACCTCGGAGTAGACCTGGTACGCGTCGAGTCCCACGGTCAGCAGGTCGGTCACCAGCGGCAGGAACGACCGCTCACCGTCCACGCGGAACACCCCCGCCCGCCCAACGAGGTCTTCGAGTTCCTGATCGGAGAGCATCAGCGGTTCGGCGAGTCGGATCGGATCGGCCGGGCGGAGCGAATTCCGCTCCAGGACCAGTTCCAGCACCTCCCCGGGCTCGTAGGGACCCAGGAGTTCGCAAGCGCGGACGAACTGGTCGTTGTCCGCGCTCGGACGGGTGAGTACGGAGCGCGCGAGTTCGATCATCACGTCGCCGGTCAGGTGTTCGGCGACGATCAGCACGTGCTCCGGTGTCAGCGACCGGGCACGGGCGACGAGCGAATCGACCACTGCTTCCCGGTCGTGCGCCAGCAGGGCGCCGACAGCGCTGCGGAAGTTGTCGTGGTCCACAGAGGACTGCGCGAGGATCTGTTGCGCCACCCACACCACCTCTTCCTGGCACCCCAGCACCGACGCCTGGTGGCAGAGGGTGTGCCAGCTGTACGGGCTGGTGTTCGCGAGCGCGCCGGAATGAGGGACGTGCGGGCTGCCCTGTCTGATCGACCGGTCGGACCGCAGACGCCGCACGACATCGCGCAGCACGTGCCGTGCGGACTCCCGGCGCTCGACGTCGAACCTCAGCGTGTCCATCGCGTAGAGGTGGAGCGAATAGCTGTCGGTGGTCTTCACCAGCCGCAGCACCAGTTCCTCCGCGAGGTCGGCGCCGTTCGGCACGATCTCCGCGAGCCCCGACGCGATCGCGCTCAACGCGTCGGAGTGCCGCACGTCCGCGTATTCCTGCAACCACGTCACCGCCTGCTCAGGCGAGACGAGGTGCCCCAGTGCCACCGCGCACCCGATCCGCACGACACTCGGCAGATCGTCGTTGTCGCGCATGGTGTGCAGCCTGGGGACGAGCAGGTGCGCGATGGACTCGTTGTCGAGACCGGCCAGCACCCTGCCGATGTTCCTGGCCTCGGGCCACGGGACCTCGCGGACGCCGTTGGCGAGCATCAGCTTGACGAGCCGGTCCACCACCTCAGCCGCGCGTTCCGGTGTGATGGCGACGTCTTCGGCCAGCAGGCGGCCTGCCAGCAGGGCGTGTTTGACGCCGCCCTCCAGCAGTCGCTCGATCACCAGGTCGAGGTCGTGGCCGGGTTTGCGGCCCCACAACGCGAAGGTGAACAGGACCGAGGTCTCGCGGGCCGGTTGGGTGCCCAGTTCGACCCACTCGTCGAGGTTCGGGAAGTCGGCGGGGATTCTCGCCGACCGCACCCGCGCGGTGAGGAACTCCGCGAACGAGTGGTGCAGGAACTTCAGCCCGCCGGTGCCGTGCACGAACACCCCGGTGCTGGCCAGGACGGCCAGGACGTCCTCCGCGTGCGCCTTGAGGCTCGTGACCCAGTCCGACGCGATCTCCAGCAGTGGGCGTTCGGACTCCAGGCGTTGCACGGCCAGGTGTTCGACGAGTTCCTGGCGGCGTTCGTAGAGCCACTCGATCTGTTCGACGCGTTGAGGGTCGTCGGCGTGGGCCTTGCGGAGTTCGGCGAGGGTGGTGCGGCCGCTCGCCCTGTCGTCGAGCAGGTAGCCCATGAACCGCTCGTACAGGTCCGCGCGGTTGTGCGGGAGTTTGCGGTGGGGTTCCAGGGTGTTCGCGATGGCCGCGATCGTGGCGAGCAGCGGATTGCGGACGAGCTCGCGCAGGCGGCCGTCGTGGACCTGGCTGACGAACTCGGCCGCGCGGTCCTTGGAGTTCGTGGGGTTCTGGGCGCGGAACCACGCGGAGGCGAAGTCCTGCAGCTCCACCGGGCCGAACGGCTGGATCGTGAAGAGGTCGATGTCCTGGCCGTGCAGCTTCTGCAGCTCGTCCGGCGGCAGCGGGCGGGTGGTGATCACCAGGCGGTGGTCGCTGCCCCGGCGCATGCGGCTGACCAGGGCGTCGATCACGCGGTCGCGGCGTTCCGGTTCGGCGATCTCGTCGAGACCGTCGACGAACACCAGCCAGCGGGCGCCCAGTGCGCGTTTGGCGAAGAGCTCCGGTTTGAGGGTGGCGTTGAGGCGGCGGTCGCGCACGGCGTTGGCGAGGAGTTCGCTCCACGGCAGGTCGTCCGCCAGCGCCTTGGCCGGGATGCGCAGGGGCATCACGGGTTCGGACGTCGGCGGGTCGGCGCTGGTTTCGAGCCACTCGGTGGCCAGGCGCTGCACGTACATCTGGCCGAGGGTGGACTTGCCGGCGCCGGGTTCGCCGGTGATCAGCAGGTGCTTGCCGCGGGCCAGGGCTTCGCCGATCGGCACGGGGCGATCTTGCTGGCCGGTGCCGCGGACGCTCTGCTGGACGTAGACGCGGGTCAGCTCCGGTTGCTTCACGCCGAGGAGGCGGTAGGGGAGCGTTTCCGCTGCTTCGCGTTGGACGTGGAGGAGGTCTTCGAGCTGCTCGGTGAGTTCGGGGCGGTCCTGCCACGAGGTCAGCGGCGGGTGCTGCTTCTCGGTGCCGTGCAGGTGCAGTTCGCCGATCTCGTTGGCCTGGACGACGTGGCCGTGCACCGTGCTGCGGTGGACCTCGTTGTGCATGGGGAACGTTCTACCGGAAAGGTGTGCGCCCGTGACGGTATTGCTGGGGTTGTGGGCGGCGCGGCTGTTGGCGGCGGTGGTGTTCGGGTGGGCGGCGGTGGCGAAGCTGCGGGACCTGGCCGGGACGCGGCGTGCGGTGGCGTCGTTCGGGGTGCCGGACGGGTGGGTTCGGCCGGTGGCGGTGGCGTTGCCGGTGGTCGAGTTGGTTGTCGCTGTCGCGGTGCTGCTGCCGTGGACCGCTTTTGTCGCCGGGCTGGTGGCGTTCGGGCTTTTGGCGGTGTTCTCGGTTTTGGTGGCGCGGTTGCTGCGGTTGGGGCGGCGGCCGGATTGCGCGTGTTTCGGCGCCTCGGGGGCTGTTAGCGGTTTTACGTTGGTGCGCAACGGGTTTCTGGCTGTTCTGGTGCTGGTCGCGGCGTTTGGTGGCGACGTGCCGTTCGGGGTGCCTGGCGAGTGGGCGGTGGCGACGGCGGTCGTTGTTGCTCTGGGGACCGTGCAGGTGTGGCAGGGGTTGGAGCTGCGGCGGTTGAAGGCACCAGCGGAGGTCGTTCAGGTGACGGCGCCGATCTTCGACCTGCCGAGCACCGGTGGTGGGCGGGGTGGCCTGTACACCGCGCTGGCGCCCGGGTTGCCGGTGGTGTTGCTGTTTCTGAGCACTGGATGTGTGCCGTGCTCGCGGATCGCTGCGGAGGTGCCTTCGTGGCGGGAGCGGTTGGACGGGAGGGTCACGCTGCTGGTGATCGGTGACGCTGACTTGGCCCGAGAGCATCAGGTCGGTGAGGTGCTGGTGCAGCAGAGCGACGAGGTGAGTTCGGCGTACGAGCTGAGGGGCACGCCGTCCGCGGTGCTGGTCGATCCGGCGGGACTGGTCGTGACGACTGCTGCCGGTAGCTATGCGATCCGCGAGTTGGTGGCGGGTTTGTCGTGAGGGGTTACGGAACACGGTCGTCTCGCATAGGTTGCACGCCATGACAACGAGGTCGTGGTGGGGCTGGGGCAACGTCGAGGACGCCGTCACCCCCGATGAACGCCGTGCGCTGGCCGACCGGGTCCGGGCGGTCCTGCCGAACGCGGACCTGACGTTCCACGAGGCGCCGGACCCGTCCGCGCTGGACGTGCCGCCGCCGAAGATCCAGCCACCCGGCGACCTCTACTCGACCGACCCGCTCGACCGGCTCCGCCACGCCCGCGGCCAGGCCTACCGCGACGTCACCCGCAACCTCGCCGGGGACGTCGGCGAGCTGCCCGACGCCGTCGCCCGCCCGCGCACCGAGCAGGACGTCGTCGACGTGCTCGACTGGTGCGGCTCGAACGACGTCGCGGTCATTCCGTTCGGCGGCGGCACTTCCGTCGTGGGCGGGGTCGAGCCGCGTGGGCTGGACCGTGTCGTCACGCTTGATCTTCAGCATCTGGACCAGGTGCTGGAGGTCGACCCGACCAGCCGTGCGGCGCGCATCCAGGCCGGCGTGCTGGGACCGGACCTCGAAGCCCAGCTCAAGCCGCACTCGTTGACGCTGCGGCACTTCCCGCAGTCGTTCGAGTTCTCGACGCTCGGCGGCTGGCTCGCGACCCGCGCCGGCGGCCACTACGCCACGCTCCACACGCACATCGACGACCTGACCGAGTCGCTGCGGGTCGTCACGCCTTCAGGGATCTCGGAGTCGCGCCGGCTGCCGGGTTCGGGTGCGGGGCCGTCGCCGGACCGGCTCTTCCTGGGTTCCGAGGGCACTCTGGGCGTGATCACCGAGGCGTGGATGCGGCTGCAGTCACCGCCGGCGTTCCGCGCGGGGGCCTCGGTGCGGTTCGCTTCTTTCGAACGTGCGGTTGAAGCTGTCCGGCTGATCGCGCAGTCCGGGCTGTACCCGGCGAACTGCCGGCTGCTGGACCCGGCGGAGGCGTTCCTCAACGCCGGTTCCGCGACTTCCGTGCTGGTGCTGGCGTTCGAGTCGGCCGACCATCCGGTTGATTCCCTGCTCGCTCGCGCGTTGGAGCTGTGCGCTGGCGGCGAGGTTGTGGAAGGCGCCGCTCAGCAGTGGCGGAAGTCGTTCCTGCGCATGCCTTATCAGCGCGACGCGATGGCGCAGCACGGGATGATCACCGAGACGTTCGAGACGGCCTGCACCTGGGACCGGTTCTTCGACCTGCACGCGGCCGTCGTGGCCGCGGGAACCCGTGTGCTGCAAGAGGTTTGCGGCATCGGAGTCGTCACGTGCCGCTTCACCCACGTCTACCCGGACGGCCCCGCGCCCTACTACGGGATCTACGCGCCGGGCCGTTGGGGCAGCCTCACCACGCAGTGGGACGAGATCAAGGCCGCGGTGTCCGAGGCGTTGATCGCGCACGGCGGCACGATCACGCACCACCACGCCGTGGGCCGCGATCACCTGCCCTGGTATCTGCGGCAGCGCCCGGACGTGTTCGGCGCGGCCCTGGCCGGAGCCAAGGCGGCGCTCGATCCATCCGGCCTGCTCAACCCTGGCGTCCTCACCACACGATCGAACGCAGGATGAGCGCCGCGAAGAACACGACCGTGAACGCGAGGTCCAACCCGAACCCGCCGAACCGGACCGGCGGCAACACCCGCCGCACCGGCGAGATCACCGGCTCGGTCACCGCGTGCGCGAACCGCCGCACCTTGTAGACCCCGTCGCCGCGAGCCTGCAGCGTGACGGCCCAGTCCACGATCATCCGGCCGATCATCACGATGATGAACAGCGTCAACAGCCAACCGAGCAACCACCCGACGAGCCCGAACAAGATGGCCTCCTAATGTCCTGTATGTCCATGAAGCCACACGAAACTGAGAGGCGCCTGGCAACTCGCTGAGACAGTATTCAGCGTGTGGCGTACGACGAAGGCCTGGCCCACCGCCTGGGCTCCGCGCTGGGCGGGTTGCCCGGCATCAACGAGAAGAAGATGTTCGGGGGCATCGCGTTCCTCTGGAACGGAAACATGCTGGTCGGGGTCATCGGCGACGACCTGATCGCACGCGTGGGACCGGAGGCGCAGGCCGACGCGCTCGCTGCGCCGGGGGCACGGGTCTTCGACTTCACCGGGCGGCCGATGAAGGGCTGGGTGATCGTCGACGGCTCCGCTGTGTCCGAGGACGAGGTCCTGGACGACTGGATCGCGCGGTGCCGCGATTTCGTGGAAGCTCTGCCGCCGAAGTGAGCCTGCTGGAGCGCGTGCGGGCCGCGGTGGCCGGGTACGGGCCGTTGACCGAGGTCGAGATGTTCGGCGGGGTGGTGGTCGACTGGGACGGTGATCCGTTCGTCGGGGTGGTGGACGACGAGGTGATCGTGCGTGTGCCCGGCGGTGGCTGGGAGCCTGCGACCGGTGACCTCCAGGACGCGGTGAACCGTGCAGCCGGGGTCGTGCTCGCGGAGTGCGTGGTCCGGTGGCACGAGCAACTTCGTGAGCAGGGCGACGACTCGTATCGCGCCATGCTCGCCCTCACCCAGCACGACCCGGAACGCGAACAGCTGCAACGAACGTTGCTCGGTCTCCTCCGCCACCCGAAGCTCGGTCAGCTCGCCTTCACCTGTCTGGGCCACCTCGCGCGGTACGACGGCGAGGTGCTGCCGGAGGTCGTGCCGCGTCTGAAAGAACTCCTCGACGACCCGGAGCTCGGCGTCTTCGCCGACGAAGCCCTGTGGGACGTCGAGGTGAACACCAACCCGTTCCTGCTGTGGCGGCACTCGCTGCCCTGGGTGATCTTCGCGCCGCCTGGCGACCAGGAGGTGGCGCGCCAGCTGCCTCTCGCCGAGGCAGCCGGCGCGGTCGTGGTCGTCGTCCCGCACGCGGAGGCTCTGCCGTCGTTGCGGGAGTACGTGCGAGACCTCTGTCAGGAGGTGGAGGACCGCACGCACACCGCCGACGAGGACGGGAACCTGTTGGTCGATCCCAACAAGCCCCCGTTCCACTACGTCCTCGAGTACGACGGCGACATCGCCGCCCTCCAGCCCCTGCTGCACGACCAGGAGGACCTGGTCGCGGTGTTCAAGGCGCCGTACCTCGAGGTCTGGTGACGGTCAGAACCGCACCAGCGGGCCTCCCGTGAAGAACTCGTAGACGAAGTTCACGAAGAAGAACCCGAAGAACACCACGTTCAACACCAGGATCAAGTAGTGCCACCACCGCGGCCGGGCCGGTCGTGGCAGCCGGGAGTTCAGGTACATGAGCGCGAACGGGAACATCAGCGCGCCGAGGTTCGACATGTTCGCCGAGATCTGCACCAGTCCCACCGGCAGCGCGAGGTGCAGGGCGCCGGCGATGATCACCAGCACCAGCAGCATGAACGGGTAGTAGAACCGGCGCGGGTCCTCCTCGATCCGCTGCCGCAGCCGGGGTGAGATCGCGTGCGCCGCGTCGGTGAAGTTGCGCACCAGCGCCTCGAAGATGCCCAGCTGCGTGGAGAACAGCACCAGCACGCCCACCACCAGCATCAGGTAGAACATGCCCTGCCCGTACAGGATTCCGAGCTGTTCGGCGGAGAACGTCGGCACGTTCGCCGCGGTCGGTTGCTGGCCGGACACCGCCACGACGTGCGCCATCAGCACGGTCGGCAGCAGCATGCCGAGCATCGCGCCGACGAAGAACACCGCCCACTGGTCGATCAGCAGCAGCCGGTACCAGCGGCGCCAGAGGGAAGCGTTCGCCGGAGTGTCCTCAAAGGTCACTCCGACCGGGCGCAGCTCCTGCTTGCCGCCGCGCAGGCCCGAGATGAACCCGACGTGGTAGCCCATGCCGTAGCCCTTGTCGCGGTAGTGGTTCATCGCGTACCAGTTCAGCCCGGACGCCAGCGCGGTGAACCCGGCCAGGCCGCCCAGCTGCGTCGCGGTGATCCCGGACGGTGGCGCGGCGGGTGTCACCAGGCCGCGGATTCCTTCCGACCACACGGAGAACGGCACGATCGACAGGGTCACGACGATCAGGATCAACAGCAGCGAGCCGACGAGCACCCAGTTCGTGAGTTCCAGGGCGCGCGACACCTTGCGGGCACCCGCGGTGATCAGGAAGACCACGACGAGCAACAAGATCGCGAGCAGCCGGACGTACTCGATCTCGTCCGGCCGGTAGCCGCGGCCCGCTATCAGTGCGAAGAGGCCCTGCCCGGCGCCCGCCGCCCAGCCGCCGAAGATGAACGCGAAGTAGAAGACCAGCAGCGACACCGGCACTCAGAACTTCCAGCCGGGCGGCACGCGGCCCCAGCCGACGACCGGGACCTCGCCGGTCGCCACGACGTAGCGGGCGATCTCCACGTTGTAGAACGTCTGCAGCAGCGCCGAGACCGTGATGACCCAGCCGATGCCGACGAAACCGAACTTTCCGACGGCCTGCGGGCCCAGCAGCCACTCGCCGCTGCCGATCGAGATGCCCAAAGCGATCAGGCTCGGGCCGATGACGAACTGGACCACCTGGCGTGGCCCCAGCTTCCGCACCTTGAAGACTTCCTCCGGCTGTGGCAGATCGGCCACGTCGAGAGGGGGCCTGCTCACACCGAGCTGAGTCGACGGCATTGTCGAACCTCCAGACTTTCGGACGTGTTGAGCAACCGGTCAACTACGTAGCGTGCCGTGCGGATTCCGAGAGGGGAACGACCGTGCGAAGAGTTTTGGCGGGAGCAGCGGCGCTCGCGCTCGTCACCGCGGGGCTGGTCACGCCCGCGACCGCGACACCGGCGCAGCAGCCCGAACCGCAGATCACGCAGCAGTCCGACGAACAGCCCCACGAGCTGGAGCTCAAGCGGCGGGCGTTGAAGCAGCAGGCGCTCTCCGAGGTGCTGACCGGTGAGGTCGCCACGGAGAAGCGCGGCGCCAGCACCGTCGCGAAGGTCGGCAAGAAGCAGAACGCGAAGCAGGGCAAGGACCAGTACGTCGAGCTCAAGCGGGAGAAGACCGACAAGATCTTCGTGATCCTGGCGGAGTTCGGCAACGAGCGGCACCCCGACTTCCCCGACCGCGACACGAACCCGAACACGCCGGGTCCGCAGCGGTTCGACGGGCCGCTGCACAACGCGATCCCCGAGCCGAACCGGGCCGTCGACAACACGACGATCTGGCGCCCGGACTTCAGCCGCCAGTACTTCCAGGACCTGTACTTCTCCCGCAAGAAGGACGCCAACTCCGTGGCGAACTTCTACGACAAGCAGTCGAGTGGCAGGTACACGGTCAACGGAACCGTCTCCGACTGGGTGAAGGTCCGCTACAACGAGGCGCGCTACGGCCGCAGCAACGGTTACCCCTGCGCCGACAACATCTGCAGCAGCAACTCACGTGAGCTGATCAAGGACGCGGTCACCCAGTGGGCCGCCGACCAGAAGGCCGCGGGCAAGACCACCGAGCAGATCCGCGCGGAGCTCGCCCAGTACGACGAGTGGGACCGCTACGACTACGACGCCGACGGCGACTTCAACGAGGCCGACGGCTACGTCGACCACTTCCAGATCGTGCACGCCGGCGGTGACCAGGCCGACGGCGACCCGTGGCAGGGCGAGGACGCCCTCTGGAGCCACCGCGGCTACGCGTTCAAGAACTACGTGAACGGCCCCGGCACCAACAAGCTCGGCGGCGCGCAGATCGGCGACACCGGCATCTGGGTCGGCGACTACACCGTGCAGCCCGAGAACGGTGGCGTCAGCGTCTTCGCGCACGAGTACGGGCACGACCTCGGCCTGCCCGACCACTACGACACCGCCGGCGGCTCGAACGGTGTCAACTGGTGGTCCGTGATGGGGCAGAGCCGGGCCGCCGACGTCGGCGAGGTACCCGGCGAGCGCGCGCCCGAGTTCTCCGCGTGGGACAAGCTGCAGCTCGGCTGGCTCGACTACGAGATCGCGGTCGCCGGCCAGGAACGCGTCTTCGAACTCGGCCCGCACGAGTACAACACCGCCAAGGCCCAGGGCCTCGTGGTCGTGCTGCCGGACATCTCCAAGTCGTTCGACTACGGCGCGCCCTTCGCGGGCAAGAAGATGTGGTGGAGCGAGAAGGGCAACGACCTCGACCACTCCATGACCGCGCCGCTCGACCTGCGCGGCAAGACCACCGCCTCGCTGTCGCTCAAGGCCCGCTACGACATCGAGCTGGACTACGACTACCTCTACGTCGAAGCGTCCAATGAGGACGGCAGCTGGACACAGCTCGACGGCACCGCGAACGGAGCTCCGTTCGCGCGAGACTCGGCCGACGCGCCCGCCATCAGCGGCAACTCCGGCGGTCAGTGGGTCGACGTGAATGTTTCGTTGAACGCCTACGCCGGCAAGAACACGAAGCTGCGCCTGGCCTACCGGACCGACGGTGCCCTTGCGCCGCAAGGCTTCTTCGCCGACGAGATCACGGTCACGGCCGACGGCGCCCCGGTGCTGACGGACGGTGGCGAGACGGCCGGACAGTGGACCACCCGCGGGTTCCGCACGACCGAGGGCAAGGAAACGAAGACGTTCGACCAGTTCTACATCGCGTCGAACCGGACCTACCAGTCGTACGGCAAGTACAACAAGACCGGCCCGTACCGCTACAGCTTCCCGGACAAGCCGGACTTCGTGGAGCACTTCCCGTACCAGGACGGGCTCCTCGTGTCGCTGTGGAACACCTCGTTCCTCGACAACAACGTCAGCGAACACCCCGGTGAGGGCCTGATCCTGCCCATCGACGCCAACCCGGCGCCGCTGTACAACATCGAGGGCCAGCGCTGGTCCACGACGATCGGCGGCTACGACGCGCCGTTCGGCCTGCAGAAGTCGGACTCCTTCACGTTGCACGTCAACGGCAAGGCGTCCTACGTTCGCGGCGCCGCGGCCCAGCCGGTGTTCGACGACACCAAGCAGTACTGGTTCGCCGAACAGCCCAACGCCGGTGTGAAGCTGCCAGCTGTGGGTGTGGGTCTTCGGGTCGTGCGCCAGTCCGGCACATCGATGACGGTCAAGTTGTACAAGACGAAGTAGTTTGAGCGGTATGACCGCTGCTGCTTCAGACATGCTGGCCGTCGCCGTCGAAGAGGCGCGGATGGGACTCGCCGAAGGCGGAATCCCCATCGGCGCGGCACTCTTCGACGGCGACGGCCGAATGCTTGGCCGGGGCCACAACCGGCGCGTGCAGGACGGCGACGCGTCGATGCACGCGGAGACCTCGGCGTTCCGCAACGCCGGCCGCCAGCGCAGCTACCGCGGCACCACGATGGTCACGACACTTTCGCCCTGCTGGTACTGCAGCGGGTTGGTGCGGCAGTTCGGTATCTCGAACGTGCTGATCGGCGAGGCGACCACGTTCTACGGCGGCCACGACTGGCTGGCCGAGAACGGTGTCGGGATCACGATCGTCGACGATCCTTCGTTGATCGAGCTGATGACGTCCTTCATCGCCGAACGGCCTGAGCTCTGGTACGAGGACATCGGCCAGGACTAACCCTTTGACCTGGAGCGCGCTCCAGGTCGTAGGTTGGTGTCATGGCTTCTGTGCTGATCACCGGCGCCAACAAGGGCCTCGGCCTCGAAACCGCCCGCCGGCTCGTTCTCGCCGGTCACACGGTGTACCTGGGCAGCCGCGACGTGGCGCGCGGGGAGGAGGCGGCCGCTGCCACGGGCGCCCAGTTCGTCCAGCTCGACGTCACGTCTGATGAGTCGGTGGAGGCCGCGGCTGCCGCAGTGCCGTCGTTGGACGTGCTGATCAACAACGCCGGCATCGCTCCCGAGTGGACACCTTCCGGCGTGGTCGGGGCCGACGCGGTCACCGCCGACCTGATGAGGGAGACGTTCGAGGTCAACCTGTTCGGGATGGTGCGCGTGTTGCACGCGTTCCTGCCGTTGCTCGAACGTTCTGAGGCGCCGGTCGTGGTGAACGTCAGCAGCCGGCTGGCCTCGCTGGCCACCGCCGCTGCCGGAACCGGGTATCCCGGTGTCGCCTATCCGGTGTCGAAGGCCGCGGTGAACATGGTGACGGTGCAGTACGCGAAGGCCTATCCGAAGATGCGGATCAACGCGGTCGAGCCGGGGTTCACCGCGACTGATCTGAACGCCGGCAGCGGGCGGCAGACGGTCGAGCAGGGTGCGGAGATCATCGTGCGGATGGCGCAGATCGGTCCGGACGGGCCCACGGGCGGCTATTTCGACGCCCAGGGCCCTCTTCCGTGGTGACTCAGGACGATTGACATCCTCTCCGCTGTAAGGGCGGAGGTTTCCTCCACGCTGCGCGTGGACCGCGCGGCGTCCGGGTGGGTTACCGCTTCGCGGCGCGGTGCCAGCACGGATGCTGGTCTTACCTGCGCTCCGCGGTCGTTTGAGTTGTCCGCCTGCCCGGCGGCCAACACGTTCTTCGCGGCGTTGATGTCCCGGTCATGGACGCTGCCGCACAGGCACGTCCACCACCGCACGGACAGCGGCTTCGGCCCGTCGATCCGCCCGCACTGCGAGCACGTCTGTGACGTGGGCGCGAACCGGTCGATCCGGGCGAAGACGCGTCCGTATCGGGCCGCCTTGTACTCCAGCATGCCGGTGAAGCCGGCCCAGCCCGCGTCGTGCACCGACTTCACCAGCCTCGTGCGACTCAGGCCGGCCACGCACAGGTCCTCGACGTACACCGCTTGGTTGTCGCGGATGATCGCCGTGGACAGCTTGTGCTGCCAGTCCCGCCGCGTGTCGGCCACCTGCGCATGCGCCCGAGCGACTCTGACAACGGCCTTCTTGCGGTTGTTCGACCCCTTCACCTTACGGCTCAACGACTTCTGCAACCGCCGCAGCCTGCGCGCGGCCTGACGCAGGAACCTCGGCGCCGCCACCTTCGTGCCGTCCGAGAGCACCGCGAAATGCGTCAGACCCAGGTCGATGCCGACCTCGGGCTCTACCGTCGGCAGTGCCTCGTTCTGCTTCGTCGTGACGACGAACGAGGCGAAATACCGCCCGGCCGGATCCTTCACGATCGTCACCGAGGACGGCTCGGCGGGCAGCTCACGGGACCAGCGCACGTCCAGGTCACCGATCTTCGGCAACCGCAACGCCCGTTGTCCAGCACCGTGAACCGGGCGTTGCGGGTGAACCGGATGGCCTGCCGGTTGTCCTTGCGGGAGCGGAACCGCGGCGGCGCCACCTTCCGGCCCTTGCGTTTACCTGTGACCGAGGCGAAGAAATTGCGGTACGCGGTGTTCAGGTCCGCCAACGCCTGCTGCAACACCACCGCCGACACCTCACCCCAGCCACACCCGTTCCGGCGTCGCCTCGGCCAGCGTGATGACCTGCTTGGACAGCTCCCCGTCCGACAGCTGTGGCCGGCCGTTCTCACGGGCGGTCTGGCGTGCGCGCAGCGCATCGTTGAACACCACCCGCGCACACCCGAACGCCCGCGCCAACGCATGCTGCTGGGCAGGCGCCGGGTAGACACGGAAGTTGTAACGCAACTGCACAGCACTATCCTATTTGGTTTCATGGCTGATCCAGCCGGTGTTCGTACTGGCCGACACCGTGTTTCGCGCTTCACGCGCAGGTGGTTTCGTGACGAAGTACCGGCACACGGTGTTCAGCAACCGGCACCTGACCCGGCTGGAGGAGATCACGCGAGCGATCTGCGCCGACTTCGACACCGAGCTGGCCGAGTTCAACGGCAAGGCCAACCACGTGCACCAGCTCGTGAACTTCTGCCCAAGGCCGCGATCTCGAAGCTGGTCAACTCCCTCAAGGGCGTCTCCTCCCGCCGAATACGGCAGGAGTGCCCCGAACTCGCCCGCCACTACTGGCGGACACAACGCCTGTGGTCAGGCTCCTACTTCGCCGGTTCGGTCGGCGGCGCCCCGATCTCCGTACTGCGCCAGTACATCGAGCAGCAAGCCGGCCGGACTAAGACACACTCAGCCGTGACTGGCCTCCCGCGCGAGCTTTCACCACCGGGCTGAAGCCCGGCGCACTGGCCCGCATTACCGGTAGCGCTCCGCCGCCTCGTCCACCGAGCCCAGAATCGTGAACACGGTGTCCAGGCCGGTGGCCTCGATCGGACGCAGAGCCGCGCGGCCGGAAGCCACCACGACGAACTCGACGCCGACCCGCGAGGCCCGTTGCTGGCCGAGGACCAGCGCTTCCAGTCCGGCGGATCCGAGGAACTTCACACCACCGAGATCGACGACGACAGCCCGGTTCTCCGAAACCACGTTGGCGTCCAAAGGCGTGGTCAGCTCGCTGCTGGAGGTGGTGTCGAGCTCGCCGGACACGTGCAGCACCACGATGCCGGGCGCGATCCGGTCGACGACCACGGAGGCCAGAGCGGTGGGGTCGGGCACGCTTTCTCCTTCCAAAGCCAAAGCCTGTCAACACCCCACGTTAACGCGCCCTTGCGAGACCAGCCACCGCCCCCGGAGTGAGGTGCGGCCCTCGGCGAGCGAGGTGTGGACGTGCTGGGTCAGGCGGGCGTGCAGCTCGTGGCAGACGGTGAAGCCGAGGCGTACGTCGTCGGGTGGGCATTGCACGGGCAGCAGTTGCGCGAACGGGTCGCCGCCGATGGTGTCGACGGCGGTCAGGAAACCGACCAGGGCGCCCACCAGGCGTTGGTGCAGGCCGAACAACGACAGCGCATTGGCCAGCGACAACGTCGGTGCGGGCATCTCGTCCACGCCGACGGCGGGATCCAGGTCGCGCAACGTCACAGTGAAGAGCACGGAGTGTGTGCGCTCGGAACGTGAGCCGTAGGCGTCGCCCTGGATGTCGCGCAGCACCGAGCGCATCTCGCGGCGTGGCTGCCAGAACGCGTGGTGCTTGCGCAGCTCGGTCAGTCCCTCAGCGGAGAGAACCGCGGGCTGGGTCGACTCGCTCAACGAACGCAGGCCCTCTTCCCAGCGCGCCTCCAGGGCCGTGTGGAACTGGGCAAGCGCGGGATGGTCCTCCCAGGCCGGATGAACGTCGTCGAAGCCGCGCATCCGCAGCTCGTAGCAGATCCACAGCGACAGCTGCAGATCGTCGTCGAGATGGATCTCCCTGGTGCCTCCGCTGACGAGCAACGCCGGGCGTGGCTCCGGCTGGAGACGGAGTGCGGCGACCAGAGCAGCGCTCATGTGGCCGCGGGGAGCAGGGAGGCGCATCAGGTTTCCTCACGCGTTCGGGCGATCAGCTCGTCCACAAGGGACTCGGGGTCCGGGCACCGTCGTTGCCGAGCGGCACCGCTGCCGTTGTGGCGCAACCAGTCCATCTGCCGCTCCACAGTAGACAGAGTGCCGCGATCGCGCAGCGCGACCGCAACGTGCTCTACGAGCTCTTGTGCCCGGTCGAACGCGGGGGAGAGTTTTCCGGTGTGTGGATCGGCGGCCAGTCCGTCGACCCCGTCGCGCGACGCCCGCCAATATGCCGCTCGCAGCACGGAATCGTCCACCCGCTGTTCGGAGGGTTCCGATACGACGAGGGCTCGGATCAGTTCCGCGAGAACGATCACTTCCGTTGCGAGTTGCGGAATGTCCGCGACGCGCACCTCAACCGTCGGATGATCCGCCGACGGCCTCACGTCCCAGTACACCATCGCCTTGTCCAGCAACGCCTGCGTCGAGATGATCGCGTCGACGGTCTCGTCGTAGTGCTCGGGACCGTCCCAGTGCGGCGGCGGCCCGCTCACCGGCCAGCGCGACCACACCATCGACCGCCAGCTCGCGTAGCCGGTCTCCTCGCCTTCGTAGATCGGGGAGTTCGCGCTCAGCGCGAGCAACGTCGGCAGCCACGTCCGCAGCTTGTTGGACGCGTGCAGAGCTTCGGCCTTCGACGAGACACCAACGTGGACGTGCAGTCCGCACGCACCCTGCCCGATCCGAGTCTTCGGTGGGAGTACTCGATCTGGTGATATCTGGGGTCGTCCGTTCCCGGAGGAGGACCTGCTTTCCCGATCGGTGGCATGCCCGTCGCCACGAGCCGGCACCCTGCGGCGTCCGCGGCCTCGACCAGCACTCGCCGGGCACGCCGCACCTGTTCGTCGAGCTCTTCGAAGGAATGCGTGATCCCGGTGGCGATCTCGATCTGGAACGGCGTGAGCTCGCCCTGCACGTCGAGGTCCCCGGGTGCGCGCGAGATCTCCCTGACCCGGGGTGCCAGCGCTACCGGCCGCCGCGACTCGGGATCAACAAGAAGGAACTCTTGTTCCACACCGACCGTGTAGTCATTCATCGGCGAGCGGGTACCCGCATTTCGTGCTGATCAACCACGAGGTGCCCAGATGAGACTGCGCCGCAGCGACCCGGCGAAATCCGGCTGGACCCGCCACCGCCACGGCAGCGGTTTCCGCTACACCGACGCGACCGGCAAGCCTCTCACCAAGGACGAGATCGCCAGGGTGAAAGCCCTGGTCATCCCGCCCGCGTGGCGGGAGGTGTGGATCTGTCCGCACCCCAACGGCCACATCCAGGCCCTCGGCTACGACGACGCGGGCCGGCGCCAGTACCTCTACCACGAGCAGTGGCGCACCGACCGGGACGCGGAGAAGTTCGACCGCGTCCTCAAGCTCGCGCCGAAACTGCGGCGGTTCCGCGAGCAGATCGAGACGGACATGAAGTCACGCGGCCGCAAGCGGTTGCTCGCCATCGCGTTGCGCATGCTCGACCTCGGCATCTTCCGCGTCGGCCATGAGGAGTACGTCGAGGACAACGGCACGCACGGCGTCGCCACCCTGCTCTGCGAACACCTCAGCGTGAAAGGCGACCGCGTCAGGTTCCGGTTCCCCGCCAAGTCCGGCGTCGAGGTCGACGAGGAGATCACCGACCCGAAGCTGGCCCGAGCCGTCCGGACCCTGCTCAAGGACAAGCCTCCGGACTGCCGCGTCTTCGACCTCACCGCCGACGACGTCAACGAACGGTTCCGCGAGCTGGTCGGCGACGAGTTCAGCGTGAAGGACCTCCGCACCTGGCACGCCACGGTCCGGGCGGCCCAGGCGTTCGCGGAACAGCCGAAGCCGACGAAACGCGCGGTCAGCGCGGTGATGAAGGACGTGGCCGAACACCTGGGCAACACGGCGGCGGTCACGCGGAAGTCCTACGTCGATCCACGCCTGGTCGAAGCGTTCGAGAGCGGTGAGGTGATCGGCAACGGCGACCCGGAGCGAGCGGTGCGGAACCTCCTCCGGAAGTAGCTGCCCGGCCCTCTCGGGACTTTCGGGCCGAGTTGCCCGGGCCCTGCGCATCTCGTGTGCACGGCCCTGGACGGAGAAGCTCGGTTCGGAGTCAAACCGATTTCCGCGGGTTCGCGCGGGAACGCAGACGAGGGGAGCTCAGGGATGTCGCGATCATCGACTTCCACCGGAGCGTTGTTGCTGAGCGTGGTCCTGTCTCTCGGCATGTCGGCAGGACCGGCACACGCGGACGAGGCGCCGCCGGCCGAGACACCTGCCGTCACAGCACCTGCCACGCCGGAACCCGAACCGGAGAGACCGCTGCCGGAACCGGAACCCGTGGAGACGCCGACACCGGTCGACACGCCCGCACCGGCGCCGGAAGAGCCGGTCGACACGCCCGCACCGGCGCCGGAAGAGCCGGTCGCCGAGCCGAGCGCCCAGCCCGTGCCGGCCGCACCCGTCGAGGAGAAGGCCGACCTGAGGCTCAGGGTCACCTTCGAGAAGTCCTCCTACACCGCGGACGAGCAGATCGTGGCGCGTGCGGAGGTGATCAACGCAGGCACCGCGACCGCGTTCAACGTGCGGGTGTCGTCGACCGGCAATCTGGACAGCCAGTACTGGCACTGGGAGGCGTCGACGCTGCCTCCCGGCGAGACGGCGTCGGGGTACGCCGCGGGGTACGTGACGGACACCGGGGGGAAGGTCGCGCTCGCTGTCGAGGTCGCCTCCGACACGCCCGAGGCCAATCCCGCCGACAACGCGGTCACGATCACCGCGGACGTGAAGGTGCTGCGAGGCAACTTCGCCGGGATCGTCTACGGCGACGCCAACGGCAGCAAGGCGATGGATCCCGGTGAAGCCATCGCCGGCCTCAGGGTCCGGACCTCCGGAGGACATCCGTACGCCGACTTCGAGACGGTGACCGACAGCGCCGGCCGGTTCGCCTTCCGCGGGTTGCCGATCGGCCGGTACTCGACTCAGGTCTACAACGAGACTGACTGGTACTTCCCCTACACGTCGGTCGTGGTGGACGAGGTGGACGACCCGGATGTCCTGATCCGCGGTTCCTTCGACGTCAACAGGGTGCTCACCGCCACGGCGGAGTTCACGGAGTCCGCGTACGCGAAAGGCGACATCGCTCATCTGAAGGTGACCGTGACCAACAGCGCCGCCGGCCCGGTGGTCGATCTCGTCGGCGACTGCTCGGCACACGGCGGAAAGCTGATCAGCGCGGGAGAACTGGGCCAACCCGGCGGTACGACGATGCCCGCGCGAACCACCCGGACGTTCGACGTGACCTACGAGATCAACGACGAGGGTGTGCGGCTGGGGACCATGCGAGCGTCCTGCATGATCGGTGTGCGGGGGAGCGGATCGGTCTACGTCAACGTCCTCACCCGTGTTCCCGGCGCCAAGGCCTCCCGCGTCGTCTGCCAGTTGCGCCGGATCACGGCGATGCCCCCGCTGCTGGGACCACCGCAGTCGGTGCCGCAGCCCGGCGTGAAGGTGTACCTGCGCAGCCAGGTCACCGGCAAGGTCGTGGTCACCGCGGTGAGCGACGAGGAGGGCTTCTTCGAGTTCCGGGATGTCCTCGCCGATCTCTACGACTTCGGCGTGGTCGGCCCGTTCAAGGGACCGGAGACGTTCCAGGTGTACGCGGATGACAACGGCAGCCAATCGCGCATCGTCTACGTCACCGAGGGACCGGAACAGCCCGACGTGGAGGTGCCGGAGGAGCCGCGGGAGCCGGAACCGTCCGCACCTGGGCCCGCGCCCGCACCACCGCACACCGGCACCCCTGATCCGGTTCTGGCCGTGACCGGCGCGGACGTCGGCTGGCTGGCGCTGGGCGGTCTGCTGAGCCTGGTGTCAGGTGTCGCACTGCTGACGATCACCCGGCGAGCACGCTCAGCCGGTTAGCCGGATCAGGCGGCTTTGAGGGCCGCTGCCCGGTCGCACTGCCGGCACCAGGCGGCGCCCTGCGCCGCCGCCAGCGACGCGAACCCGGTGAACAGGTGCAGCGCGTTGCTGCCGGGGTTCACGTTCAGGAAGTTGACGACCTGGTCGTCGTACCGGGCGAGCCCGAGGCCGAACAGCACCAGGAACAGCACCGCCGTCAGCAGGCCTGTGCCGCTCAACGCTTTCAGACGGGGAGCCGACAGGAGCAGCGCGGCACCGAAGACGAGGTGGATGGTGTTCTGCAGCGGGTTCACCCGCAGCCACAGGATCCAGGTGTCGGCCTCACCGGCGAAGGACGAGAAGCCGGTCACGAAGAACCCGGCCACCCCCCACACCACGAGCAGGGCGCCAGTGCTGATCGCCAGCTTCTGGGGCCACCGCAACCGGTTCATGCGGCCAGTATCGCGAAAACCGGACATTCCCGCTCGCCCATTTCACTCGTCCGCCAACAGGTCGTTGCGCAGCTGCTCCAGCGACTTGGTGAGCAGACGCGACACGTGCATCTGGGAGATCCCCACGCGGCGGGCGATCTCGGTCTGGGTCAGCCGGCCGAAGAAGCGCAGCACCACGATCGTGCGCTCGCGGCGAGGAAGGCCCCGCAGCATCGGCTGCAGGGCCTCGTGGATCTCGACCCCCTCGAGCGCGGGGTCGTCGACCAGGCTCTCCTCCAAGGAGTCGAGGGGTGCGAAGTCGACGTTCTTCTCGATCCGCAGGCCCTCGTAGACGTCTGTCAGCGGGACCCCCAGGTGCCGGGCGATCTCGGAGGGAGTGGGAGATCGCCCGGACCGGTGCGACAGTTCGGCGGACGCGCCGTCGATCGCGTCGCACAGCTCTTTCAACCTGCGGGGCACCCGCACGGCCCAGCACTGGTCGCGGAAGTGCCGTCGAACCTCGCCGGTGATCGTGGGCACGGCATAGGACAGGAAGTCCGTCTGCCGGCCCACGTCGTACCGGTCGATGGCGTTGATCAGCCCGACCGCCGCCACCTGGGCGAGGTCTTCCATGGGCTCGCCGCGTTCGCTGAAGCGGCGGGCGATGTGGCGGGAGAGCGGGAGGTACTCGCGCACCAAGCGGTCCCGCAGCGCGTAGTAGCGCGCCGAGTCACGCGGGGTGCGGGCGAGCCTCTCGAACGCCTCCTGTTGGTCGGGCGTCAACGCGCACCCTGATCAGACCTGGGGCGGCGGCGTGACGTCGCCACGCCAGGCGCCGGTCTCGGTGCCTCGGTTCTCGATGAACTCCTTGAATCGCTTCAGGTCGCCCTCGATGCGGTGGCCGACCACGCCCAGCGCGGCTCCGGCCTTCTCGGTGAAGGTCTCGGGGTCGTACTCCATCTGGAGGTGGACCCGAGTCGTGTCGTTGTCGAGCCGGTGGAACGTCACCACGCCACCCTGCGGTGGTCCGTCGACCGTGGTCCACGCGACGCGCTCGTCGGCGTGCTGCTCGGTGATCTCGGCGTCGAACTTGCGCACGACACCACCGATCTTCGTGGTCCAGTGGGTCCTGGTCGGCGTGACCTGGTCGATCTTCTCGACGCCGTCCATGAACGCCGGGAAGGATTCGAACTGGGTCCACTGGTTGTAAGCCGTGCTCACAGGTACGTGGACATCCACCGACTTTTCAATGGTGGTCACGAAACCTCCTCATCATGAGTTGTCGTCACCAGGTGGTTACCCAGGTCACCGCTCGTTACACATCGTGTTCGGTCCACTCTGGACGGACACGGAGAGTGCTGGACCAATCGCGACCTGCGCATCACGAAATCGCGCACGGTAGTCATAACGGACGTGATCCAGGTCATAATGATCGGCATTCCTGGCCCTGAGGAGGCGCCGGTGCTCGAGGCGAACAACCTTGAGGTTGTCTACGACGACGTCATGCTGGTGCTCCGCGGCGTGAGCCTCCGGGTGCCCCAGGGGAAGATCGTCGCACTGCTAGGAGCCAACGGAGCTGGGAAAACGACCCTGATGAGGGCGTTCAGCGGGCTCCTCGACGTGCACGACGGCAAGGTCACCAAGGGCTCGATCACGCTCGACGGTGAACCGATTCACCGTCTTTCACCAGCGAAAATCGCCGACAGAGGCATCAAACAGGCCCTGGAGGGCCGCAGAATCCTCGCCGAGCTCACCGTCGAGGAGAACCTCAAGGTCGGTGGCCACGCCCGGCCCAAGCGCCTCAAGCAGAACCTGGAGCGCTGCTACGAGCTCTTCCCGCGACTCGAAGAGCGGCGAAGACAGAGCGCGGGTTATCTGTCCGGCGGCGAGCAGCAGATGCTGTCGATCGGCCGGGCGTTGATGTCCGAACCCGAATACCTGCTGCTCGACGAGCCGAGCCTCGGCCTCGCGCCGTTGCTCGTGCAGCAGATCCGCGACCTCGTCGTGAAGATCAACGAGCAGGGCACCACGGTCCTGCTGGTCGAGCAGAACGCCAGCATGGCGCTCTCCATCGCCGACCACGGCTACGTGCTGGAGACCGGCAAGGTCGTCATGGACAAGCCGGCCGAGGCGCTGCTGGCCGACGACGACATCCGCGAGTTCTACCTCGGCCTCGGCACGTCCTCGTTCCGCGCGGTCAAGCACTACAAGCGGAGGAAGCGATGGCTGTCCTGAGCGTCGAGAACATCCGGCTCGCGTTCGAGGGCGTCGTGGCCGTCGACGGGGTGTCGTTCGAGGTCGGGGAGGGCGAGCTCTTCGCGATCATCGGCCCCAACGGCGCCGGGAAGACCTCCATCTTCAACGTCCTGAGCGGCGTCTACCGGCCGCAGCAGGGCACCGTGCGGTTCAACGGCGAGGACCTGATCGGCATGCGGCCGCACCGGATCGCTGCTCGCGGGATGTCTCGCACGTTCCAGAACATCGAGCTGTTCTCGCACCTCACCGTGGTCGACAACCTCATGCTCGGCCGCCACAACCACATGCGCTACGGCGCGTTGTCGGCGTTCTTGTGGCTGGGGAAAGCGCGCAACGAGGAGCTGAAGAACCGCTCGGCGGTCGAGGACGTGATCGACTTCCTGGAGCTGGAGCAGTGGCGCCGGTACCCGGTCGGCCTGCTGCCCTACGGCGTGCAGAAGCGCGTCGAGCTGGGCCGGGCGCTCGCGATGGAGCCGAAGTTGTTGCTCCTCGACGAGCCGGTCGCGGGCATGAACGTCGAGGAGACCGAGGACATGGCCCGGTTCATCCTCGACGTCCGCGAGGAGCTGAACGTTCCGATGATCATGGTGGAGCACGACATGGGCCTCGTCATGGACCTCGCCGACCGCGTGATGGTCATGGACTTCGGCCGCCCGATCCGCACCGGCACGCCCGCCGAGGTGCAGGCCGATCCGGACGTCATCCGCGCTTACCTCGGCGAACAGCACAGGAGCGTGACGACATGACCACCACCGTCGTCAGCCGCGTGAAGAACCGCGCGGCCAACACTCCCAACCAGATCGCGTTGCGCGCCAAGGACTTCGGCATCTGGCAGGAGGTGTCGTGGGCGCGGTACTGGGCGAACGTCGAACTGGTCGGCGACGCGCTGCTGGCCCTCGGGCTGCAGCCCGGTGACCGGGTCGCGATCCACTCCGAGAACCGCCGCGAGTGGCTCTACGCGGACCTCGGCACGGTCGCGGCGCGTGGCATCACCGTCGGGCTCTATCCGACGAACCCGGCTTCCGAGGTCGCCTACCTGCTGTCGCACTCGGGCGCGCGGATCCTCATCGCAGAGGACCAGGAACAGGTCGACAAGGCGTTGCTGGTCCTGGAGGACACGCCCGACCTGGAATGGATCGTCTACCTGGAGCCACGCGGCATCAAAGGACGCTACGACAACCCGAAGTTGTTGTGGTGGGACGACTTCCTCGCACTTGGAGCGGTCTACCGGGACGAGCACGGCGACGAGCTCGCCGCGCGGATGGCGCAGATCGAGCCGGACGACGTCATGACGTTGATCTACACCTCCGGCACCACGGGCCCGCCGAAGGGCGCGATGCTCACCGTGGCGAACGTCGAGTTCGCCATCCACGTGCTGGTGGAGGGCGGCGGTTTCACTTCGCCACCGCCGTCCTCCTCCGATGTCACGCTGTCGTACCTGCCGCTGTGCCACGTCGCCGAACGCATCTTCACCACGTGGTTCAGCGCCGCTTCCGGGGTGCAGGTGCACTTCGCCGAGTCGATCGAGACCGTGCAGGCGAACCTGCGCGAGGTGCAGCCGACGATCCTGTTCGGCGTACCGCGCATCTGGGAGAAGGTGCTGGCCGGCGTCACGATCGGCGTCTCCAGCGCGGACTGGCTCAAGCGCTCGGTCACCCGGTTCTGGCTCCGGAGAGCGGAGAAGATCGGCGAGACGCTCGTGCGGACCGGTGGCACGCACACCGCGTCGAGCCGGTTGCTCTACGCCGTGGGCTGGCTGTTCTGCTTCCGCGCGCTGAAGGCCCGGATCGGCATGCGGTACGTGCGCTACGCCGCGTCGGGTGCGGCGCCGATCGCGCCGGACGTGCTGAAGTTCTTCATGGGCATCGGGGTGCCGATGCACGAGGTCTACGGCATGACCGAGAACACCGCCGTGGCAACGGGAAACCGGCCTGGGCGGGTCAAGGTCGGCACGGTCGGTGAACCGCAGAGCGACATGGAGCTGCGGATCGACGAGGAGACCGGCGAGATCCTCACCAAGCACGCCGGCACGTTCGCGGGCTACTGGCGCGATCCCGAGGCCACTCAGCGCGTGGTGACCGACGGGTGGTTGCACACCGGCGACGTCGGCGAGTGGGTCGACGGCACGCACGTGAAGATCACCGACCGGATGAAGGACATCATCATCACCGCGGGCGGCAAGAACATCGCGCCGTCCGAGATCGAGAACGCCCTGAAGACCTCCCCGTACATCAAGGAAGCCGTGGTGATCGGCGACCAGCGGGCGTACCTGGTGGCATTGATCGGCATCGAGCTCGACACGGTCGGGCACTGGGCGCAGCAGCGCAAGATCCCCTACACCACCTACCGGGACCTGTCGGAGAAGCCGGAGGTCCTGGAGCTGGTGCAGAAGATCGTGACGGACGTGAACAGCAAGTTCGCGAACGTCGAGCAGATCAAGAAGTTCCGCATGTTCCCCAAGGAGCTCGACCACGAGGACGGCGAGCTGACCGCGACGCAGAAGGTGAAGAGATCCGCGCTGGGCAAGATGTTCGACGACCTCGTGGAGAGCATGTATGGATGAGTTTCTCCAGTCGTTGATCCGTGGCCTCGGCAACGGATCGATTTACTCGTTGCTCGCGCTCGGCTTCGTGATCATCTACAAGTCGACGCAGGTGATCAGCTTCGCGCAGCCCGCGTTCATGCTGGCTGGTGCGGTGCTGGTCTCGTACCTGGCGCCCGAGGTCTCGTTCTTCGGCGCCGTGGTCGTGGCCGCCGTGCTGATCGCGGTGCTGGCGTTGGGTGTGGAGCGCACGGTGTTGCGGCCGATGGTCGGCAAACCGGTGTTCGTCGTCGCGATCATCACGATCGGCGTCGACGTCGTGGTCAGGGTGGTGACGAACGCGTTCATCGGCCTGGACGTGCGACAGGTCGGCGATCCCTGGGGCCTGACAACGGTTTCGTTCTTGGGCGCCGAGGTGCAGCAGCGGTACCTGGTGATGATCGGGACCACCGCCGTTGTGACGATCGCGTTGTTCGCCTTCTTCCGGTACTCACGGATCGGGCTCGCGATGCGGGCCGTCGCCTACGACCAGGAAGTCGCGCTGGCGCAAGGCATCTCGGTCGGGTCGGTGTTCGCGCTGTCGTGGGCGTTGGCCGGCGGGCTCGCGGCGTTGGCCGGCGTGTTCGTGGCGACCGGTGCGGGTGTCGACCAGCAGCTGTGGATCGTGGCGTTGAAGGCGTTGCCCGCGATCATCCTCGGCGGACTCGAATCGTTGGGCGGCGCCGTTGTCGGCGGGCTCGCGGTCGGCGTCGTCGAATCGCTTTTCGGTACGTACCAGGGTGATTTCGCGCCTTGGCTCGGGCCGAACTTCGGGCTGGTCGCGCCGTACGCGTTGATGCTGCTGGTGTTGCTGGTCAGACCGTACGGGTTGTTCGGCAAGAGGGAGGTGGAACGGCTGTGAAGGGTCGTCCTGAGCTGTACACCTCTTATGGACAGGACATGGCGTTCCTGAACACGCGTCCCAAACGCGCGTGGTCCGGCGGCCTGGTCGTGTTCGCTCTGGTGGTCCCGTTTCTCATCACGGACGACCTGCTGCAGCTGCTCGCGACCGGGTTCGTGGCCGCGATCGGCGCGATCGGGCTGAACATCGTCACGGGCTACGCGGGCCAGGTCTCGCTGGGGCACGCGTTCTTCCTCGCGATCGGTGCGTACACCGGCGCGGCTTTGAGCGGCTCGGAGACCGGGCGGGTGATCGGGTTCGGCATCACGTCGTTGCCGATCTGGTTGCTGGCCTCAGGTCTGGTGGCCGCGTTGTTCGGCGTGCTGGTCGCGCCGGTGGCGGTGCGGTTGCGGGGGCTCTACCTCGCGATCGTGACGCTGGGACTGGTCTTCCTGGGAGAGCACGTGTTCCGGGAGTGGACGTCGCTGACCGGTGGGCCGGGCGTCGGCCGGCCCGCTGCCGTGCCGGAGCTCTTCGGGGTGCGGCTGGACCGGGACAACGCGATGTTCACAGCAGCACAACAGCTGTATCTCCTGATGTTCGTGCTGCTGGTGATTTTCGCTGTGCTGGCGAGAAACCTGGTGCGCTCGCGGGTAGGGCGGGCGTTCGCGGCGGTGCGGGACCGGGACCTGGCCGCGTCGGTCATCGGCGTGGACCTGACCCGGTACAAGGTGCTGGCGTTCGCGGTGTCCTCGTTCTACGCGGGTGTCGCGGGCGCGTTGTTGTTCGTGGTGAACGGGTTCTTCGACCCGGGCTCGTTCAACCTGTTGTTGTCAGTGCAGTACATCGCGATGGTGCTCATCGGCGGCGCGGGCACCATCTCCGGCGCGATCATGGGCGCGCTCTTCATCACGCTGCTGCCACGCATCACCAGGGAACTGCCCGCGGTGCTGCCGTTCATCAGTGGTGACGCGACCGGGACGTTCACGGTCTTCCAGCTGGAGGCCGTGCTCTACGGCGTGCTCATCATCGTGTTCCTGATCGTCGAGCCACGCGGGTTGTTCGGCATCTGGGTGCGTGTCCGCAACTACTGGCGCACCTGGCCGTTCTCGTACTGAGGAGAATCCCCATGTCTGGCAAGAGATTGGCTCTCGTTTTCATAGGCATGCTGGCGCTTGCCTCGTGTCGAGGCGGGGACGGCGCCGCACCGCAGCAGGACGCGGGTGGCACCAAGGTCGACTTCGGTGTCACCAAGGAGGCCTGTCCGCAGGCCACCGACAAGGCCAAGGGCTGCATCTACCTGGGCACCATCTCGGACCTCACCGAAGGCCCGTTCAAGACGCTGGCCGTGCCGATCACGGACGCGCAGAAGGCGTTCTGGAAGCGCGTGAACGACCGCGGCGGCATCGGCGGCTACGAGATCGACGTGACCACGTACGTCAAGGACAACAAGTACAACCCGCAGATCCACAACCAGGTCTACCAGGAGATCAAGGGCAAGATCCTGGCGCTGACGCAGACCCTGGGCTCTCCCACGACCGCCGCGATCCTGCCGGACCTGGAGAGCACCCAGATGGTGTCGGTGCCCGCGTCGTGGACCTCGTTGTGGGGCCACGAGGAGGTCGTGCTGGAGTCCGGCACGAACTACTGCGTCGAGTCGATGAACACCGTCGACTACGCGGTCGAGAAGCTCGGCGTGAAGTCCGTGATGGCCGTGCACCTCGCCGGTGACTACGGCGACGACGCGGCGGCGGGCGCTCGCATCGCCGCGGAGAAGCGCGGTCTGACGTTCGACAACGTGACCACGCAGTCCGGCCAGGACAACCAGGGCGGCGCGATCGACGCCGTCGTGACGAAGAAGCCCGACCTGGTGGTGCTCACGACCGGTCCGACCGACGCTGCCGTGATCATCGGACAGGCCGCCGCCCGCGGGTACAAGGGCAAGTTCATCGGCACCTCGCCGACGTGGAACCCCGGTCTGCTGAAGTCGCCGGCCGCGCCCGCGATCAAGGCCCTGTACATGCAGTCGGCGCCGTGGAAGGCGTGGGCGACCGAGTCCGTCGGCCACACCGCGATGCGCGCGGCACTTCCGGGCGTGACGCCGAACGACGGCTACACCGCGGGCTGGGTGTGGGCGTACCCGTTGAAGGCGGCGCTGGACAAGGCGGCGGCGAACAAGGACCTGACGCGCGCCGGTGTGCTGGCCGCCGTGCGTCAGCTCACCTCTGTGGACTACGAGGGCATGCTCCCTTCGGGTGCAGGTAATTTCTCCGCTTCTGCGCAGGATGCCCTGTTCCGTCAGTCACTCATCTACCGCCCGGACGACGCGGCTCCGACCGGAGTGACGCTGGTAGAGGACTTCTTCACCGGCTCGACCGCAAAGGACTTCAAGTTCGAGAAGCCCTGTTACCAGTAGAGGTCGATGAGCGTGGTGTCCGGTGTGGACACCTGAGAGATCAGCTCTGAGACCAACCGAATTCGATTGGATTGTGCAGCTTCGGTACAACTTTCGCGTCTGCCCGACGCCCGGTCAGCGGGACGCGCTGGCACGGGCGTTCGGGTGCGCGCGGGAGGCACACCAGGAAGGTGCCGCATATCCCTCGGACGGCGAGCTGTCCAAGCAGGTCATCACCTTGGCCAAGGCCACGCCCGAGCGGGCCTGGCTGGGAGAGGTGTCGGCGGTGGTGTTGCAGCAGGCGTTGGCGGACCTGAACACCGCGTACCGCTACTTCTTCGCTTCGGCCGCGGGCAGACGCAAGGGCCGCAAGGTCGGGCTGCCGCGCTTCCGTTCCCGCAAGGACAACCGGTAGGCCATCCGATTCACCCGCAACGCCCGGTTCGCGGTGCTCGGCAACGGACGGTTGCGGCTGCCGAAGATCGGTGACGTCCCGGTTCGCTGGTTGCGCCAGCTGCCCGCCGCACCGTCCTCGGTGACGATCGTCAAGGATGCGGCGGGCCGGTATTTCGCGTCGTTTGTAGTGAGCACCAAGGATGAGGCGTTGCCGCTGGCCGAGTCTGAGGTGGGCATCGACCTGGGCTTGGCGCATTTCGCGGTGCTGTCGGATGGCACGAAGGTCACCGCGCCGAAGTTTCTGCGCCAGGCGGCGCGCAGACTACGTAAGTTGCAGAAGTCTGTGAGTCGTAAAAAGAAGGGCTCCAACAATCGCAAGAATGCCGTCCTTGAGGTGGCACGCGCGCACACGAAGGTGGCCGACACCCGGCGAGACTGGCAGCACAAGCTGTCTACGGCGATCATCCGCGACAACCAAGCGGTGTACGTCGAGGACCTGTGCGTGACCGGTCTTGGTCGCACGAGGCTCGCCAAGTCCGTGCACGACGCTGGCTGGTCCAGCTTTACCGCGATGCTGGAGTACAAGGCCATTCGGCACGGGCGGACCTTCTTGAAGGTGGACCGGTTCTTCCCGTCCACGCGGACCTGCTCGCATTGCGGGCGCGTCAAAGACAAACTGCCGCTGAGCGTGCGATCGTGGACCTGCTTTTGCGGCAGCCACCACGACCGGGACGTCAACGCGGCTGTCAACATCCTCGCGGCGGGACGCGCCGAGAGCCGAAACGACCGTGGAGCGCACGTAAGACCAGCACTTGTGCTGGCACCGCGCGGGGAAGCGGTAATCCGCCCAGACGCTGCGTGCTCTGCGCGCAGCGTGGAGGGAATCGCCGTCCTCGTGGGCGGCGAGAACGTCAACAGTGAACCGAACGGGTGACACCTGGCTCTGACTCGGCGACTTTCTGGCTACTCTCGCTGGTGAGAAGTTGCTAGGAGGTTGCCGCGGTGTTGACGTGCGTCGAAGTTCGCCGTGCTGCAGGAGGCCTCCGGTTGTTCGTTCGTCCCCCGGCCGCGCTGCGCTGGAGCGCGCGGCTGGGGTACGAACGGGTGTCGGAGCTGCTGACCGCGATTCGTCAGGCGGAGTCGTGCACGGTCCGGGATGCGGCCCAGCAGGATGTGACTCTGCGGTACGTACCTGACCAACGCACCGGCGAGGCCGTGCTGGCTTGCGCCACCGGGTCGGTGATGCTGGACGCGGACGAGGTGACGTTGTTGCACGACACGTTGCGCGCCCACATGCCGGACCGGATGCGGCCTCTACCCGTCTAGCGTTCGCGCGAGCCAGTCGGTGCGCGTGCGTCGTGCCGCGACGGAAAGCCCGGCGTCGGGGAAGATCGCGTCGAAGCCGTGGAACCCGCCTGCCCACGTGTGCAGCTCGGCGTTGCCACCTGCCGCCCAGATCCGGGTGGCGTAGTCGACGTCCTCGTCCCGGAACACTTCCGCCGTGCCGGTGTCGATGTAGGTCGGCGGCAGCCCGGACAGGTCGTCGGCCAGCGCCGGTGACACGTGGCCGGGCACGTCCGTGAGATCGCCGAGTACCGAACGCCAGGCGAACTCGTTCATCTCGCGCGTCCACACGCCGGGTTCGCCGGAGTACTGCTTGCTGGACGTGGTGTTGTTGCGGTGGTCCAGCATCGGGCAGATCAGCACCTGCGCGGCGATCTCGGGGCCGTTGCGGTCGCGGGCCATCAGCGTGACTCCGGCGGCCAGTCCGCCGCCGGCGCTGATGCCGGCCACGACGAGCTTGGTGGTGTCGATGTTCTCGACCGTCCACAACAACCCTTCGTAGCAGTCGTCGACGAGGGTCGTGCCGGTTGCCTCCGGAGCGAGCCGGTGTTCGACGGTGACCACGACGACGCCGAGCTCTTCCAGCCACTGCAGCGGGATGTCGATCTGGGAGAAGCGGTCGCCCATCACCATGCCGCCGCCGTGGATCCAGTAGACGCACGGCGCGGGGCCGGTGAGGCCCGGTGGGCGGAAGACGGTCAGGGTGATCTCGCCGATGGTCACGTCGTGCCGTTCGGCCTCGGTCTTCACCGGCTGTGAGGGCATTTGCCTGAGCTGGGCCAGCATTTCGCGGGTCAGCTCGGATCCCAGCGGCATGTCCGCGAGGAGTGCGCGGAGCTCGGGGTCGAGGGTGGGGCGGCTCATCAGAACGCCGCCTTGCCGCCGACGGGCAGCTCGTCGACGTACTTCGACTCGCCGACCAGCAGCGTTTGCAGGTTGGCGACGAGCTTCTGGGCCTCCTCGCTCGCGAAGAACGTGCTGTGGGCCTCCGTAGTCGTCCAGCCCTCGGTCACGTAGACGACGTCGGGGTCGGTGGTCGAGCGGCCGACCAGGAAGACCACGCAGTCGTCGTTGGTCAGGGACGGCGCGTCGAGCAGGAACTCGATGACCTCGTCTGCCTTGCCGGGCCGTGCGGTGAGGGTGGCGTGGAAGCCGTGCTGGACACCCATCTGATTCTCCTTCTCGTCTTCGGTGATGAATCAATAACACCAGCCTGACTAGGGAAAATGGAGAACGATGCTGCCTCGCTCTTGCCCAATCCTGCAAGCGATCGGTCTGGCTGCCCGTTGGGGCAGCCGATCGTGCCCGGTGGGACGTCAGCGCGCTGGTCGTTCTCGACGGCGCTGCGCGCGATCGTGGACGGGTGATCCACGAGGTTGACGAGGCTTTGCGCCGCCTGGTGCGGGACGAGGCGCTGCGCGGTTCCGACCTGGACGTCGCGTTCGAGGCGCCGACCAAGGACTGGGCGGCGCGGCGCAACGCGCCCACGGTCAACATCTACCTCTACGACATCCGCGAGGATCTGCGCCGCCGCCAGCGCGGGTTGCTCAACGAGTACGACGCGCAGGGGCAGGTGGCGGCTCGTCATCTGCCGCCGCGGCACATGAAGCTGTCGTACCTGGTCACCGCGTGGACGCAGCGGCCGGAGGACGAGCACCGGTTGCTGTCGGATCTGCTGAGCGGGTTCATCAGGTACGACGCGGTGCCGCCAGGGCTGCTCAGCGGCACGTTGGAAGAGCTCGCGCTGCCCGTGCCGATGACCGTGGCGTTGCCGCCGCCGGAGGACCGGGCGTTCGCGGACGTGTGGAGTGCGCTCGGCGGTGAGCTGAAGCCGTCGCTGGACGTCGTGGTGTCGGCGCCGGTGTCGTCCGGGCGCAAGATCACCGCTGGGCCGCCGGCGCGCGAGGGCGTGCGGCTGCAGACCGGCGACGATCGGGTGCGGCACGACGTGTCCGGCGACGGGGTGTCGATGCGCCGGGTGGCGCAATGATCTTCGAGCGCCTGGCCGGGCTGGAGCGGCGGATCCGGATGGCCGTGGCGTCGCGGCGGGCGACGGATCCGAACCCGGATGACCCGTTTCGCGGGCTTTACCTGTCGGACGAGGTCATCGAGGCGTTGCTGGACGGGGGCAGGGAGCCGTTCGCGCCGTTCACGGAGACGACGGCGGAAGGGCGGCTCGGGCGACTGGCTCGGGTTGCCCAACTGTCCGAAGTGGACGTCGAGTTGCTGCTCGTCGCATTGGCACCCGATGTCGACAGCAGGTTCGAGCAGTTTTACGGGTACCTGAACGACGACGTGACGCGGCGCCGGGCGACGTTGGGGCTGGCGTTGCGGTTGTGCGGGCTCGCGGAGGCCTCGCCGCTCGGGCGGGCGCGGCTCGACCAGGGCAGTCCGCTGGTCCGGTGCGGGCTGGTGGTCGTCGAGGACGCGGAACGGCCGTTGCTGAGCCGGTCGCTGCGGGTGCCGGACCGGGTCGGCGCGCACCTGCTCGGTGACGACCGGCCGGATCCGCGGCTCGCCGATTTCGTGACTCTGCCGGGGGATCCGGTGGCGATGCCGGGGGCGGAGCGGCTGGCCCGCGGCATCGAACGCGGGGTGCGGCTCGTCTACCTGCGCGAGCATCCCGGTGGGGGAGCGACGGAGCTGGCGGTCGCGGCACTCGCGGGGGCCGGCTTTCCGGCGTTGCTGGTGGATTCGGCGCGGATGACGGACGCGTTGGCGGTCACCAGGGAGGCGTTGCTGCGCGGGGCCGGGGTCGTCGTCGGGTCGGTGGACTCCGACTTCACGCTGGATCCGTTGCTGCACGACGAGATTCCGGTCATCGCCTACGGGACGGGGGCGTGGGAGCCGCGCTGGACGCGGGTGCCGCCGTTGCAGCAGGAGGCGGTGCAGGTGCCGTTCGACGTGCGGGTGTCGTTGTGGCGCACGGAGCTCGACGGCAAGCTGGCGCACGGGATCGACCCGGCCGAGGTGACCGCGCACTTCGTGCTGGGGCCGACGCAGATCAGCCGGGCGGCGAACGCGGCCACGGTGTCGGCGCTGGCCGATGACGGGCTCGTTGACGTCACGCACCTGCGGGCGGGGGCGCGCAGCCAGAACGCGGGTGGCCTGCAACGGCTGGCGCGCCGGATCGAACCGGCCGTGTCGTGGCCGGATCTGGTGCTGCCGGGGCCGATCACGTCGTTGCTGCGGGAGCTGGCGGCCCGTGCACGGCACCGGGACCGGGTGATCGACGAGTGGCGGATGCGGCCCGGCGGCGGTCGTGGACGTGGTGTGACGGCGTTGTTCGCGGGCGACTCGGGCACCGGCAAGACGATGTCGGCCGAGGTGATCGCGGCGTCGCTCGGGCTCGACCTCTACACGGTCAACCTCGCCACGGTGGTGGACAAGTACGTCGGCGAGACCGAGAAGAACCTGGAGCGGATCTTCGTCGAGGCGGCCGGGGTGAACGGCGTGCTGCTGTTCGACGAGGCCGACGCGATCTTCGGCAAGCGGTCGGAGGTCCGTGACGCGCACGACCGGTACGCGAACATCGAGAGCGCGTACCTGTTGCAGCGCATGGAGTCCTTCGACGGGATCGCGGTGCTGGCGACGAACCTGCGGGCGAACCTGGACGACGCGTTCACCCGGCGCATCGACGTGATCGTCGACTTCCCGCTGCCCGACGCGGAGCTGCGGCGCGGGCTGTGGGACCGCTGCCTGGGCGGGGCGGTGCCGCGATCGTCCGATGTGGATCTGGACTTCCTGGCGGCGTCGTTCGAGCTGGCCGGCGGGCACATCCGGTCGGCGGCGGTGACGGCGGCGTATCTGGCGGCTGCTGCGGGGCATGTTGTCGGCATGGTCGAGCTGATCGGGGCCGTCGCGCGGGAGTACCGCAAGCTCGGGCGGCTGGTGGGTGAGCGGGAGTTCGGCCGTTATTTCGAACTGGCCACCGAACGGTTGGTCGGATAGGCCTTTCAGCGGGAGCGGAGAGATGCACGGACACGAATTCGAATCGGAGACTTCCGTTCGCCCCAAGGGTGATCGGATCCAGCACGAGGAGTCCGACCTGATGGGCCGCGCGGCTGTCGCCGGTCGTCCGGACGTGCTCGGTCCCGCCGGCATGCTCGGCCTGCAACGGGCGGTGGGCAACGCGGGTGTCGGCGCCGTGGTGGAGGAAGAGCGCTCCTCGGTGCACGACGTCGTCTCGTCGGGCGGTGGTTCGCCGCTGGCCGCCGACGTGCGCGAGGACATGGAAGGCCGCTTCGGGCACGACTTCTCCGACGTGCGGGTGCACACCGGTTCGGCGGCGCACGACTCCGCGAAGTCGGTGAACGCGCAGGCTTACACCGTCGGGTCGAACATCGTGTTCCAGCGCGACAAGTACGACCCGTCGTCGGACTCCGGCAAGCACATGCTGGCGCACGAGCTGACGCACGTGGTGCAGCAGCGGTCCGGTCCGGTCGACGGCACCGACACCGGTGGCGGGGTGAAGGTCAGCGACCCGTCGGACCGGTTCGAGCGCGAGGCCGTTTCCAACGCCGACCGCGTGATGTCGGCGCCGGCTCCGGCTGTTCAACGGTGTGAGGACCACGGCTCCCACGGTGATCACGGTGAGGCTTCGGTGCAGCGTGAGGCGGCGCCGGAGGAGGAAGAGACCGCGCAAACGTTTGTGCAGCGCGCGGAAGAGGAGGAAGAAGCCGCGGAGTGATCAGGCTTGCGGCGAGGGCGAGCTGGCCTCCGGAACCAGGACCTGCGCGGTGCCGGTGCCGTCCGCCGGCACGGTCCACACGTCGTTGAGGCCGTCGTCGCGCTGGATCCCGTACGCGACGGTCTTGTCGTCCAGCCAGGCCGGTTGGTCGTCGACGCTGCGGGTCTCGGCGAGCGGGGTGATCTTCTGCGTGGCGAGGTCGAGCACGGAGACCCGCCAGCCCTGCTGCGGATCGCCGTTCACCGCGGCCTTGTAGGCGATCCTGGTGCCGTCCGGGGACAGCGACGGGCACTCGACGTTGTCCGTGAGCTGGCGGAAGCGGCGGGCCGCGAAGTCGCCCTCGATCAGGTAGCGGTGCGGGCCCGTGGACATGGTGGCGTAGAAGCGGTTGTCGTCCTTGGTGAACGTGACGCCCCAGAAGTTCGCGTCCACTGGGAGTGAGCCCTCGGTCGAGAACTCCTCCAGCGACTGCACCAGCGTGCCCGTCTTGGTGTCAAGGATGCCGGTGCTGGTGGAGAACCCGTTGGCGGCGTAGGAGTGTCCGTCGACGAACAACGTCCAGGCCACCATCCGGCCGCTCGCGGAGACGCGGGTGCGGTTCGGGAAGCCGGTCAACGGGATCGTGCGCAGTTCCTTGAGCTGGTGGTCCAGCACGGCGAGTTCACCGGCCTTGAGAGCGCCGACAGGGCGCAGGCAGGAGATCGTGCCCGCGGCTTCGTAGGCCCGGTCGCAGCGCTGCTCGGTGACCTCGCGCGGCCCGGCCGGATCGTTGCGGGACACCGTGGAGAGCTTGCCGTTGCTGAGAACCGTCAGTCGTGGTCCGTCGCCCACGGGAACGGAGTGCGCGGCTTCTTGTGGCGAGGTGCCGGACAGCACGGTGTAGCCGATCGCGACACCGCCCAGGAGGACGGCGGCGAGCACGGTGATCAGCAGGCGGTTCTTCATGAGGTGCGACGTCCCAGGAGTGCGGCGGTGGCGATGAGGGCGAGCACCACGGCGACCGCGGCGATCCTGGTCGCGGCCTCCGGGCTCCAGAACTGCCAGGCGAGCCCGAAGAGCACGGACGAGCCCAGGTAGGCGAGCGCCTGTCCACTTTGGATCAGCGCGATGCCGGTGGTGCGCAGGCGTTCCGGCAGGACCGGGCCCGCCAGCGCCATCAGCACGCCGTCCGTGCAGGCGTAGAAGACGCCGTAGAGCAGCACCACGAGGACCAGCAGCGGCCAGCCGCCGATCGGGCCGTGGAGCAGCAGGTAGACGACGGTCAGGGCGCCATAGCCCGCGAGCATGACCTTGAGCCGGCCCACGCGGTCGGCGAGTGCGCCCAGCGGTGCGGCGAGCAGCAGGTAGACCAGGCTCGTGCCGACCGCGAGCAGCGGGAACCAGCCGAACGACAGCCCCTCCCGCTTCTGCAGCAACAGGTACACGAACCCGTCGCCGATCGTGACCAGACCCAGCAGCGACGCGGCCAGCACGATCTTGCGCACGGCCGGGTCCTTCAAGAGCGCGAGCTTGATGGGCTCCTTGCGCTGCAACGGTTCTGGGCGGTCCTTCACGTACAGGCCCAGGACCAGCACGCCGAACGCCGCGATGCAGAAGCTGGTGACGAACACGGCGTCGAACGACTGTGCCGATGCCGCAAGCACTGCCATGGCCACGAGCGGACCGGCGAACGCGCCGATGCCGTCCATGGCCCGGTGCACGCCGAAAGCGCGCCCCAGGTCGCCGCTGGGGGTGGAGAGCGTGATCAACGCGTCGCGTGGCGCGGTGCGCAGGCCTTTGCCCGCGCGGTCCGCGGTGATCACCAGGCCGAGCGCTGCCATGGAGTTGCCCGCGGCGAGCAGGCCGAGCTTGGCCACGGCGGAGAGCCCGTAGCCGAAGCCCGCCACGGCCTTGCGCTTGTTCGTGCGGTCGGCGAGGTAGCCGCCGGCCAGTCTGAGCAACGTGGTGGCGCCGGTGTAGACGCCGTCGATCAGCCCGTACGCGGCCGGGCTGAGCTGGAGGCCGATGACCAGGTACAGCGGCAGGATCGCGGCCACCATCTCCGACGAGACGTCGGTGATGAGACTGACCGTGCCGAGCGCGAAGACGTTGCCGCTCAGCCCTTTCCAGTTCGCTGACTTGGGTTTGTCGATCGTGGACAGGTACATCATCGGCCTCCAGCAGTCCGTCAGTGGCAGTTGGTGGTGCCGCTGTCGGTGTAGGTCTTGCCCGCCTCGGGGACGAACTGCCAGTCGAAGCTGTTGCTGTGCAGCGTCAGCTTCAGCACACCGCGGGTGCCGGTGTTGCGAGCCTCGCTGTTCGGCTTGATCGTGCCGAAGCCGTACGCGCCCGCGCCGCCCATGCCCGCGACGAACGTCCGGATGCCACGTGCCGTGTCCAGTCCGCCGCTGGGGTTCTGCGGGGCGAACCGCTCGTACTGGTGGTTGTGGCCGAACAGCACCACGTCCGCGTTGTAGTCGTACAGGGCCTGGAACAACGGCCTGGTCGCCGTCGACGGCGCGTGGTTGGCACCGCTGGTGAACAGCGGGTGGTGCCAGTACGCCGCGGTGCACGGCTTCGTGCTGGCCGCCAGGTCCTGCCGCAGCCACTGCTCCTGCGCGCTGCCCGCGGACATGCTGATGTTGGAGTTCAGCGACACGATGTGCCAGTTGCCGATGTCGTAGGAGTAGTAACCCCGTCCCGACGGTCCGGCCTGCGCCCCGAAGTAGTTGTAGTACCCCGTGGCGCCACTGGTGTTGTAGTCGTGGTTGCCCGGCGACGGCCGCGTGCGCGCCTTGTGCCGGCCCCACGTGGGCTCGTAGTAGGAGTTGAACTGGCTCGCGGTCCCGTCCGGATAGACGTTGTCGCCCGTCGTCCAGACCGTGCCCTGGATGTTGTCCAGCAGTGCGGCGGTGGCGGTGTCACCGGAACCGGAGTCCGCGATGTCACCGGCGCCGACGAACACCGGATCGCCGGGCGGTGGCGTGGTGCCGCTGGTGACCACGAGCTGCGGTGCGGTGCTGGAACCGCTCTCCCGCGAGTCGTAGTCGGCGCCGTCCGAGCTGCTCGACGTGACGCCGATGCTGAACGTGCCGTTGCCCGTGACGTAGCTGGTGACGTCGACCTCGTACCAGGCGTTGCGCACGACCGACCCGAGCGAACCGAGCGTCGCGCCGTCGATCGCGGGCTGGTTGTTCCAGGTGACACCGGTTTCCGTCCAGCTGACGTTGGACGTGGACCGGAACGTGCCGCCGTTCGGGCTTTCCGCACCGGCGACGTCGTCGGTGTGGACGCGCAGCTTGACGTTGCTGACCGTGCCGCTGATCCCGGAGACGGTGAACTTGAGGAACGTCCGCTTGACCGACGAGTTGTCGATGCCGAGCTGGCCGGACGTGCCGTAGTTCGTGCCGGTGGCGGCGTTGTCGACGTAGGTGTCGGCGACAGGGGTGAAGGTGGTGGTGGCTGCTTGCGCGGCCGTGGAGGCGGTGAGGGTGGCCGCCGTGACGACGACCGTGGTGAGCACGGCTAACGGAGCCCTGCGACGTGACATGCCTGTCCTCGGAGTGGTGGGCGGACGTGGGCCGTCGCGAAGGGTAGGGCTCAAATGAGACTCGTGCGGTGATCGTTGGCTGGCGGTTTGGTGAACGGGTGGGAAATCCCCCTCAGGGGTGGCTGCCCTTTCGGGCAGTCACCGGCTCCCTCCGGCACCGTCGCGCGGTCGTGTTCGGTTTTCCCAGGTCATCGCAGCATGTGTGACACAGGGTTCCGTACGACTTGGGAGGCCGTCGATGCCCACCTATCTCTCGCCGGGCGTGTACGTCGAGGAGGTGGAGGCAGGTGCTCGTCCGATCGAGGGCGTGGGCACCGCCGTCGCCGCGTTCGTCGGGTTCGCGGCCAAGGGTGAGTACAACACTCCGACGCTGGTGTCGAACTGGGCGCAGTACACCGAGAAGTTCGGCGACTTCGCCGAGGGCTGCTACCTGCCGCTGGCCGTCTACGGCTACTTCCTCAACGGTGGCACCAACTGCTACGTCGTCCGCGTCGGTGGTGAGAAGGCCACGAAGGCTCTGCCCGCCGGTGCGCAGGCACAGCTGGGCGGCTACCGGGTCTCGGCCCGCGAGCTCGGTGCGGGCTCGTTGTCCGTCGAGGTCGGCGACCCGGCGGGGGAGAACCAGCCGGACGACCGCTTCTCGTTGCTGGTCAAGGACAACGGCAAGGTCGTCGAGACGCACCAGGTCTCGGTCAAGCGCGGCAAGGAGAACGCCGTCACCGTCGTGAACGCCGCTTCCAAGGTGATCACGCTGGAGGAGGTCTCCGGGGCCGTGTCCGCCCGTCCGGACAAGGCTTCCGTGGCGTTGCGCGAGGCTCCCACGCCGCCGCCGGTGCCGCGCAAGGTGGTGGCCGACGACTACGTGGGCGACGTCGCGGACCGCACCGGTTTCGGTGGCCTGGAAGCGATCGACGAGATCACGATGGTCTCGGTGCCCGACCTGATGAGCTCCTACCAGCGCGGGCTGATCACGCTGGAGGCCGTGAAGACCGTGCAGACGGCGATGATCGCGCACTGCGAGCTCATGGGTGACCGCATGGCGATCCTCGACCCGCCGCCGGACCTCTCACCGGACCAGGTGAAGAACTGGAAGCAGGTCGAGGCGGGCTACGACTCGAAGTACGCGACCTTGTACTACCCGTGGATCAAGGTCTACGACCCCGCTTCGTCCGACAACGTCTTCGTCCCGCCATCTGGCCACATGGCCGGTGTGTGGGCGCGGACTGACGCCTCGCGCGGCGTGCACAAGGCGCCGGCGAACGAGACCGTGCGCGGTGCCGTGGCGTTGCAGACGCAGCTGACCAAGGCCGAGCAGGAGCTGCTGAACCCGATCGGCGTGAACTGCATCCGCGCCTTCACCGGTCGCGGGATTCGCGTGTGGGGTGCGCGGACGTTGTCGTCAGATCCGGCCTGGCGTTACCTGAACGTGCGGCGGCTCTTCAACTACCTCGAAGAGTCCATCATGGACGGTACGCAGTGGGTCGTGTTCGAGCCGAACGACGACGCTCTGTGGGCGCGGATTCGCCGGACCATTTCGGCGTTCCTGGTCATGGAGTGGCGCAAGGGAGCGTTGTTCGGGCTCACGCCGGACGAGGCGTTCTACGTCAAGTGCGACCGCGAGACCAACCCGGCGGAGGGCATCGACCTCGGCCAGGTCGTGTGCGAAGTCGGCGTGGCGCCGGTGAAGCCCGCGGAGTTCGTCATCTTCCGGCTCGCCCAGATCTCGGGCGGCACCAGTCTGGTCAACGAGTAAAGGCGGTTCATCGACATGGCACTCCCCGATCTCGACACGTCGGTCGGTCACTCGTTCGGCCTGGAGGTCGACGGCATCACGATCAAGCAGATCTCCGAGGTGTCCGGCCTGAAGATGGAACAGGACGTCATCGAGCTCAAGCAGAACATGGCCGACGGCAAGTACGTCGTGAAGAAGCTGCCCGGCCGCAAGAAGGCGGGCGAGGTGACGTTCACCCGAGGCCTGACCGGCGACAACTCCTTCGAGAAGTGGGTGAAGGACGCCCAGTTCGGCAAGATGGGCGCCGCCCGCAAGAACGGCGTGGTCGTCGTCTACGACTACGAGGGCCAGCCCATCAAGCGCTACAAGATCATGCACGCGTGGCCGAAGTCGTTGGAGATCGGCTCCTTGAAGGCCGGCGACACCTCGGTGCTGACCGAGAAGCTCGTTGTGACCTATGAGGAAATGGACGTCGAGTGAAACGCTCTGCTGCTGCTGTCATGCAGACCGAGTTCGCCTTCGAGCTTCCTCGCGGTTACGTGGACGCTTCTGGTGTCGTGCACCGGTCCGGGGTGATGCGGTTGGCGACTGCTCGCGATGAGCTGATTCCGTTGCGGGACGACCGGGTTCGCGAGAACGCCGCGTTCTTGACGGTGGTGTTGCTGGGGCGGGTCGTTGTTCGTCTTGGTGATGTCACCGATGTTCATGCGGGGATCATCGAGAACCTGTTCGCTTCTGATCTGGCGTTCCTGCAGGACATGTATCGCCGGGTCAACAGTGAGGGGCACACGCGGTCCGGTGTGTTGTGTCCCTCTTGCGGGCACGGGTTCGAGGTCGACATCGCGGGTGGGCGCCTGGGGGAATCGTGACGTACGCGCCGGACCGGCTCTACTCGGAGGTCGCGTACGTCGCCTACCACTTCCACTGGTCGCTCGACTCCATTTTGGACTTGGAGCACTCCGAGCGGTTGCGGTACGTGTCGGAGATCGGTCGCATCAACACTCGGGTTTCGGCTGGTTCTGGCTCTGGGTTTGGTCCTGGGTTTGGTTCTGGTTCGGGGAGGTGACGTTGCTGTGTGGCCCTTTCGACGGCGTGCTGCCGTTCCTCTGCCCGTTGTGCGGGCTGACTGGCGGACGTTGCCTCCTGTCCAACGGGTGATCGCTCCGCATCCGCTGGTGAATCCGGTGTCGGGCTTCTCGTCCCAGCTCTCCGCCTGGCAGAACCCTTCGTTCCTCGCTCCGCTCGCGCATGCCGTGGGGCCGTTGGAGCCTTCCGGCTCGATCGCGGACATGGCGACTTCTGTTCCGTCTGACGGCCGGCGGACGGAGTGGGAGGCGCCCTCCACTTCCGCTGACGGTCCGGTGGTGTCGCGTCGGGCGGTAGAGCCTTCTGTCGTGGTGTCGCGCAGTGTCGCTGATCCCGTGGAGCTCGTGGAGCCTGCTGAGCCGGAGGCCGCTCCCGTGCCTGCTCCCGTTGGGGAGGCCGTCGAGGCTCCGGCGCCTGAGGTTTCTGTCTCTCCGGACCCACCCGTGAGGCAGAGAAGGCTGGGCCTCGGCGAGCCGATTTCGCCGGTGCTGCAGCGATCGAGCGACCCCGGTGCCTCCGCGACGTCTGTGCCGCGGCGGGCTGTGGACCCTGGCACGACTGCGGGACCGTTCTCCGACTTGACGGCCGGTGCCCGTTCCGATTCGACCGCGAGGTCGGGTTCGCCGGCGGTTCAACGGCTCGCGGACAGCGCAGCTGCGCGGACCCCGGGACTGGGGATGCCGGTGGTGCGGCACGGCCTCGAATCCGGCCCCGCACCCGCCGAACCGACCCCGGCCGCCTTCAACGAGCCGACTTCAGCCGACGCCGCCGGAGGCGGCAACTCGCCGAGCTCAGCCGACGCGGCGACCAGCGGTCCGAGCTCGGCCGACGAGTCGGCTCCGGTAGCGGGTTCCGCCGAGCCGGTGACGGTCTTGGACGTCGCCGAGCCGGACCTCGCCGGGTCAGCGATCGGCTCAGGCCCACAGGCTGGCGAGTCCACTGTCGGTGCGTCCGGTGGACTCGGTGCCTCGAAGGCCGGAGCTGATGCGGTGCAGCGTTCCGTGGACTTCGGTGGGGAGGTGGCGCGGCAGGCCGCTATGCCGGTCGTGCGCGGGCCACGCGGCACCGGCAGTCCAGGACTGCAGAGCGCGGGGGAAACGGGCGGTCCAGTCGCTCAGCGCGCGGTGGAGGCCGCGGGTCCGGTGGTGCCGCGGGAGGTCGAGACCGGCGGTCCGGCGATGCAGAGGGCGGCCAAGAACGGTGGTCCGGTGGTGCAGCGGGCGATCGAGACCGGTGGTCCGGTGGTGCAGCGGGCGATCGAGAACGGTGGTCCGGTGGTGCAGCGGGCAATCGAGGCCAGCAGCCCTGCGGTGCAGAGAGCGGTGGAGTCCGACGCCTCTCCGACGGCGCAGAGGTTGGTCGGTGCCGCGCCCAGTTTGCCGATCGTGGCGCGGCCCGACTCCGTGGGCAGCGGCGTTCCCGTGCCTGGTGAGCAGATCGGATCCGACCTCGGCACCCCGTCCGGGCTGGCTGCTGCCGGCTTCGGCGCACCGTCTCCTGACCCGACTGGTTCGGGCCTCGGCGAACCCGCGGCACAACGGCTGGTCGATGCCGGCTCCGGTGGACCTGTCGCACAACGGCTGGTTGGTGACGGCTCCAGCGGGCCCGTCGTGCAGCGGCTGGTTGGTGACGGTCCAGCCATGCAGGGGCTCCTCGGCCACGGCCTCGGCGGGTCCACCGCGCAGAGCACGGTCGGTGAGGGGCCCGACGTGCAGAGACTGGTCGGCTCCGGTGCGGACCAGCCCGCCGTACAACGGCTGGTAGCTAACGGCTTCGGTGAGTCTGTCGTGCAGCGGCTGGTCGGTGACGGTCCTGCCGTGCAGAGGACGGTCGGCTCAGGCTCGGACGAGTCCGCCGTGCAGCGCCTGGTTGGCGACGGCCGCAGCGAGTCCGCCGCACAGCGGTTGGTCGGTGCGGGTCCAGACCTTCCGGTTGTGGCGCGGCCCGGAACCGCCACGCCACACGCATCCGGCGCCGAAGCCTTCGAACGGCCAGGCGGAACCACCCTCACCAGTGCCGGTTTCGGCGAACCCGTTGCACAACGGCTCGTCGGATCCTCCCCTCCGATCGTCCAGCTGGTCTCCGACCACGCCTCCGCGACCGGTCCGAGCAACCTCGCGTCGGGTGCCGGCGCCCAACCGACGGCGCCTTCCGGCAGCGGCTTTTCAGCCCCCTCCAACGGCGGCCTGCCGGGACCTTCCGGCGGCGGCGCGACGACGCCCTTCAGCGGTGGTCTGTTGGCGCGTTCCAGCGGCCTCGGTTCGGCAACCCGTTCCGACTTCGGCTCGGCAATGTCCTTCCCCACAGGAAGCGCGCCAGGCCCGGAAGCGGTCGCCCAGCGATCCCTGGCCCTCCTCACGCCCCCTGCACTCCCGCACACCACCTTTCACCAAGCCGGAAGGCTGCCTCTGGTCGCCCGCACCCCGGAACCCGTTCAACAGACGCCAGAAGCGCCGATCGTCCAGCGCGTCGAAGCACCCGTCCAGCGCGCCGAAGCCCAGCCCGAGCCGCCGCAACCCGGGCCGCAGCCGCAGCAGGCACCGGCGCAGAACCCAGAAGAGCTCCTCCGGAAGTTGTACGACCCGCTGCTGCGACGGCTCAAGGCCGACCTGTGGCTCGACCGTGAGCGCCGCGGTGCGCTCACCGACCTGTGAGGACATGCCATGACCGCGCCAGAGGAAGCCGTTGCCGTCTGCTTCAGCGTGCAGGTGGACAAGGACGACCTGGGGTCGTTCAACAGCTGTGAGGGGCTCGGGTGCGAGTTCGTCATCGAGCAGCGTGAAGAGGGCGGCAACAACGGGATGGTGTGGCAGTTGCCCACGCGCATCAAGTACCCCAACGTGAAGCTCACGAGGCCGGTCACCAGGGACAGCCAGAAGATCACGAGCTGGATCGCGGGCATGGCGGCGGGGATCAAAAGACGAACGGCCGTCATCGAGGCCAAAACGCTGGAAGGAACGACGATCGCGAGCTGGTCGCTGGCTGAGGTCGTGCCGGTCAGGTGGACCGGGCCGCAGCTCAGTGCCGAGCAGAGCAAGGTGGCGACCGAGACGCTTGAGCTGGCGCACCACGGGTTCTTGGACGCGCGATGACTGTCACGTTCACCAGCGCGGGGGCGAGCACCGCGGCCAAGAAGATGGAGCACGCCGTCATCACGGCGTACGAGCCGCCCAAGCCGGGTGGGTTGCAGAAGCCGGGCGCGGAGCTGGACAAGATCAAGTTTCAGTTCAACCCCAAGGAGCTCACGCTCGCCAAGAACGCCAAGTGGCAGCGGCAGGCTCAGCCCAACGCGGCCAAGAGCGGGGTGCCGGAGTTCAAGGGGGCCGAGCCGGCGAAGCTCTCGTTGGAGATCTTCATCGACTCCACGGACACCATGGGCGACGCCACGATCAAGATGGTCGAGCAGCTGTTCAACCTGACAGTGCCCACAAAGGACTCCAGGACGAACGGCAAGGGCAGTCCGCCGTGGGTCATCTTCAAGTGGGGCACCACGACCGGGTTCCCGAGCTACGTCTCCAGCGTCACGGCCAAGTACACGCTCTTCACTCCCGGCGGCATGCCGGTCCGGGCGGTGTGCACGGTCAACCTCGAAGAGGTGAGTGGCGAACCGGGCGGGCAGAACCCGACCAGTGGCGCGCTGGCGGCGAGAGACGCGCACACGCTCACGGCCGGCGACAGCCTGCAGTCCTTGGCGTACCAGGCGTACGGCAACCCGGAGCTGTGGCGCCACATCGCCGAGGCCAACGACATCGACGACCCGATGCGGCTCAAGCTCGGTGCGACCGTCCTCGTGCCGGCGTTGGAGGAGATCCAGCATGGCTAACGAGAGCTTCGCCAACAACCTCGTCGTCGAGGTCGAGAACCAACCCCTACCGGCCGACGTCAAGCTGCTGCTGACCTACGCCTTCGTCGACGACAGCCGGAACCTGCCGGACATGTTCGTGCTGCGGTTCCGCGATCCCGGCCACGTCGTGCTCACCAAGGGTGGCTTCAAGATCGGCGCGAAAGCGTCCATCAAGGTCCAGACGGCCGATCCCGGCGGGCCGAAACCGTTGATGAGCGGGGAGATCACGGCCGTCGGCGTCGAGCTCGACGGGCAGGGCACGTTCACCGAAGTCAGAGGCTACGACGAGGCGCACCGGCTGTTCCGCGGCAAGCGGGTCGCGGTCTACCCGAACATGACGGTCAGCGACGTCGTCAAGAAGGTCGCCGAACGCGCGAACATCAAGACCGGCACGATCGACAACGTGCCGGGCTTCGGCGGCCGGCCGGACACCCAGCTCAGCCAGGACAACGTCAGCGACTGGGAGTTCCTGAGCCGCCTGGCGAAGACCGTCGGCGCGCAGATCGCGGTGAAGGACGGCAAGCTCGAGTTCAAACTGCCGGAGCCACCCACCGCAGCACCGAAACCCAACGCCAAGGCCAAGTCGAACCCGCTCGTCCTGGAAATGCACAGCACCCTCGTGGCGCTCCGGGCCGGCATCACGACCGCGGGCCAGGTGCCGGAGGTCCAGGTCAGGGGCTGGGACTTCGAGAACAAGCAGGAGGTCGTCGCCACCGCCACGCCGAACACCGCGGGCACGGAGGTGCCGCAGGCGAACCCGAAGGAGCTCGCGGCCAAGTTCAAGGCGCCGCCCCACCTCGAAGCCGGCCTGCCCTACCGCACGCACGCCGAGGCCAAGACCGCGGCGGAGGCACTGGCCGCGCAGCTCGGCGGCTCCTGCGCCGAACTCTCCGGTGTGGCAAGGGGAAACCCCGAGCTCAAGGCGGGCACGGCGGTGACGCTGGCGAACGTCGGCGAACCCTTCCAGGGCAAGTACACGCTGACCAGCACCAGACACCTGTTCGCCGAACACACCGGCTACACCACGGAGTTCACGGTGTCGGGCAAGCAGGAACGCTCGCTCTACGGACTCGTCCACGGCACAACCACCAAGCCGCTCAACGGACTCGTGCCCGCCGTCGTCACGAACGCCAAGGACCCCAAGCAACTCGGGCGGGTTCAGGTCAAGTTCCCCTGGTTGTCGGCGGATCTGACCAGCGTGTGGGCCAGGACCGTGCAACAGGGCGCGGGGCCCGACCGGGGCACGCTGATCATTCCCGAGGTCGGCGACGAGGTGCTGGTCGGGTTCGAGCACGGCGAGTTCGACGCACCGTACGTGCTCGGCGGCCTCTACAACGGCAAGGACAAGCCGCCGAAGCTGAGCAAGCCACCGGTCGACGGCGCCAACGGCGAGATCGCGGCCAGGGGGTTCGTGAGTCGCAAGGGCCACAAGGTCGAGTTCGTCGAGGACGACGGAATCGTGATCTCCAGCGGTGACGGGAAGTTCGTCGTCAAGCTCGACCAGAAGTCGCAGAACGTCGAGATCACCAGCGGCAAGACCATCAACGTCAAGGCGCAGAACGGCATCACCGTCGACGCCGGCACCGGGCCGCTGGAGCTCAAGGGCCAGAAGGTGACCGTGAAGGCGCAGACCGAACTGAAAGCCGAAGGCGCCCAGGTGAAGATCGCGGGCCAGGCGCAGACCGAGGTGACCTCCAGCGGTGTTCTCACCGTCAAGGGTTCCATCGTCAAGATCAACTAGAGGAACGACATCATGCCACCCGCAGCAAGAGTCGGAGACATGACCGGGCACCCCGGCGTCGTCATGCCGCCCGGTGTCCCGACCGTGCTCATCGGCGGTCTGCCCGCCGCGACGGTCGGGAACATGCACACGTGCTCGTTCCCGCCGCCCGCCGTGCACCCTCCGACGCCGATCATCCCCCCGGGCTGCCCGACCGTGCTGATCGGCGGCAAACCCGCGGCGCGCGTCGGTGACATGAGCGGTTGTGGCGCGCCGATCCTGCCGCCCGGCTGCCCGACCGTCCTGATAGGAGGGTGATGGACTTCATCGGCAGGGGTCTCAGCTTTCCCGTCCGCACCGACGCGACGGGCTCGGTGGCGCTCGTCGACGGCGACCGCGAGATCGTGGAGAGCATCCGGCTGATCCTCGCGACCGCGCCGGGAGAACGCCCGATGCGGCCCGAGTTCGGCTGCGCGATCCACGACCTGGTGTTCGCGCCCGCCGACTCCTCGACGGCCGGGCAGATCGCCTACGAGGTGCGGCAGTCGCTGGAGCGCTGGGAACCGCGCATCGACCTCACCGACGTGATCATCGACTTCGCCGAGGCCGACAACGGCACCCTGCTGATCGACATCCGCTACACCCTGCGCAACACCAACGACCCGCGCAACCTCGTCTTCCCGTTCTACGTCATACCGCCGCACGAGGACGGTGCGTGATGCCGCTTCCCTTGCCGAACCTCGACGACCGGAGGTTCCAGCAGCTCGTCGACGAGGCCAAGCGCCGCGTCCAGCAGCACTGTCCGGAGTGGACGGACCACAACGTGTCCGACCCCGGCGTCACGCTGATCGAGGCGTTCGCGCACATGGTCGACGAGCTGATGTACCGGGTGAACCGCGTGCCGCAGCTGCACTACCTCAAGTTCCTCGACCTCATCGGCGTCGAGCTGTTCGCACCGACCGCCGCCCGCGTCGACGTCACGTACTGGCTGTCGGCACCCCAGGACGCTCCGGTCGAGGTGCCGCAGGGGAACCAGGTCGCGACCCAGCGCAAGGGTGTCGAGGACCCGGTCGTCTTCACGGTCGACCGCCCGCTCAAGATCGTGCCCTGCGAGCTCGCGCACCTGGCCACGGCCGCGGCGGACGGCCAGCCCGTCGACCGCACCGACGACCTCAAGGCCGCGAAGGAGCCGCAGGCGTTCAGCGAGCAACCAGCGGCCGGCGACGCCGTGCTCTTCGGGCTGTCTCAAGCGGTTCCCGGTTGCGCGGTGCTGCTGCGCTTCGACTGCGAACCGATGGGCTCGGGCATCAACCCCGCCGACCCGCCGTGGGTGTGGGAGGCGTGGACCGGCGAGGGCTGGGTCGCGTGCGAGGTCGACCACTTCACCAATGGCGGCTTCAACTCCGCCGGCGACGTCGTCGTGCACGTCCCGCCCGGCCACACCACGTCGATCCTGGTCCGCCAGCGCGCAGGCTGGCTGCGGTGCCGGGCCGCCGAACTGTGGCAGGGTCAGCCCTTCTACCAGCGCTCGCCGAAGATCCGCGACGTCACGGCGTCGACCATCGGCGGCACCACCGAGGCCGTGCACGCCGACGTGGTCAAGGACGAAACGCTCGGGGTCTCGGAAGGCGTTGCCGGCCAACGTTTCCCGCTCGCCCGCACCCCGGTCGTCGCGGGCGCGCCGATCACCGTCGAGGTCGCGACCCCGGCCGGCTGGGACACCTGGACCGAGGTGCCGACCTTCGTCGAGTCGGGTCCGGAGGACCGGCACTTCCTGCTGGACAACATCGAGGGCCAGATCATCTTCGGTCCGGCGGTCCGCCAGCAGGGCGGGACGCTGCGGCATTACGGCGCAGTGCCGGCGAAATCGGCGGCGATCCGGGTGCCCGAGTACCGCACGGGTGGCGGGCTGCGCGGCAACGTCGCCCGCAACCTCGTGACCGTGCAACGGGACCCGGTTCCGTTCGTGAGCAACGTGACGAACCGCAAGCCCGGCCGGGGTGGTGTCGCCGGCGAGTCGGTGGAGGACGCGGCGCTGAGAGGCCCGCTGTCGCTGCGGACGCGGGATCGGGCGGTGACGGCCGAGGACTACGAGATCCTCGCGCGAGAGGCCGCTCCGGAGGTCGCGCGCGTGCGGTGCGCGCCGGGGGACGACGGCGTACGGGTGCTGGTGGTGCCGGCGGTTCCGGAGCACGAGGAGCCGAACTTCCAGGCCTTCCAGGTCGATCAGGAGACGTTGGAACGAATCGCCGCTCATCTCGACGCCCGCAGGTGCGTTGGTGCGAGGGTGAGTGTGGAGCCGCCGTTCTACCAGGGGATCACGGTGGTGGCGGACCTCAAAGCTCGCACGGGAACGCCGTCGGAGGCGGTCCGCGCGAGGGCGATGGACGCGTTGGGGGACTACCTCGATCCGATCCGCGGAGGTGCGGACGGCGAGGGCTGGCCGTTCGGGCGGCCGGTGCATTCGGGGGAGGTTTACGCGGTGTTGCAAAGGATTCCGGGCGTCGAGCTGGTGGAGGACGTGCGGTTGTTCGCGGCGAATCTGCTGACCGGGGAGCGGGGGCAGGCGGTGCAGCGGGTGGATTTGCCGCCGAACGGCTTGGCCTTCTCATACGGGCATCAGGTTCGGGTGGCGAGGAGCTGAGTGATGAGGGGGCAGGCGATGAGTGGCGCGAGCGGGCGGCCGGAGGCGAGGTGCGGAGATGCGTAGTGCGGTAGACGACCTCATCTCGCCGCACCCACTCGGCGAGCGCATGCCCGCGGTCTACGTCGACGACGACTTCACCCAGCGCTTCACCCAGGCCCTCGACGAGGTCCTCGCCCCGATCTTCACCGTCCTCGACTGCTTCGCCGCCTACCTCGACCCGCGCTTGGCCCCGGCGGACTTCGTGGACTGGCTGGCAGGCTGGGTGGCGCTGGACCTGGACGAGAGCTGGTCCGCCACCCAACGTCGCGAGCTCGTCGCCAGAGCCGTGCGGCTGCACCGGTTCCGCGGCACCAGAAGGGGCCTGGCCGAACACGTCTGGCTCCTCACCGGCGGCCGCGTCGACATCGCGGACAGCGGCGGCACGAGCGTCTCACAACGCCCGCAGGGCCAGATCCCGGGCAGCTCACCAGCGCACGTGCTGATCCGCATCAGGGTGACGAACCCGGACGCGGTCGACCGCGCGCGCATCACCGCGGCGGTGCGCCGGATGGTGCCCGCCCACGTCGCCACGACCATCGAGGTGACCACATGATCGTCTGTCAGACCTGCGGGGAGCACAACGCGCCGAACGCCGAGTTCTGCGGCAACTGCGGCGACTTCCTGAAGTGGACCGGCGCCCAGGTGCAGGCAGGGCCCGTTCGCCCGGACGCGGCTCCGCAGCAACCACCCCAGCACCACCGTCCACAGCAGACCGCCAGACGCCAGGTCCAGCCCGGTGACCTGATCTGCGGCCAGTGCGGCTCCGGCAACGTGCCCACCAGGAAGTTCTGCGGCGTCTGCGGCCACTCGCTGCACGACGCGGTCACGCAGAAACGTCCCTGGTGGAAGCGCTGGCTGCCGACGAGAGGCCCGAAGGTCAGGGAACGCGGCAGCCGTCCCCGCCGCACGAGCCGGGCGGCGCAGGTCCGTCAGGGCATCGGCAGGGCCTTCCGCTGGGTGCTGGCGCTCGCCGTGCTGCTGTTCGCCACCTTGTACGGGTTCTCGGAAGGGTTCCGCAGCAACGTCAACACCGAGGTGATCGGGGTCAAGGACTCCGTCGCCGGCCTCTTCGGCGACCCCGTGCCCGTGCGGCAGAGCTCGATCTCGGCCACGCGGGAGCTTCCCGACCACCCGGCGGGCCTGGCCATGGACAACGACCCCAGCACGTTCTGGGCGGCCCAGACCGACCCGAACACCGCGGCGCTCACCATCACGTTCGACCACGCCACCGACCTGCGGCGGATGATCATCCACAGCGGCGACGGGAAGAAGTTCCTGGGCACCGCGCGGCCGCAGCGCCTGACGCTGGTGTTCGACACCGGCAAGACCGACGACATCAAGCTCATCGACAAGCCGGAGCAGCAGCAACACGCCATCAAGGACGGCGACGGCGTCCGGCAGGTCCAGATCCTCATCGCGGGCACCTACCCGTCGACCGAGAGCACGGACACGGTGATCAGCGAGATCGAACTGTTCGAGAAGCAGGTGAATTGACCGTGCGCGCACTTCCGTTGTTGCTCGTGGCATTGCTCGCCACACCGGTTCCGGTCGCCCAGGCCCAGCCGACACCGCAACCCGAGCCGTTCAACATCGGCTTCACCAGCAACGACGACATCTTCAAGGTGGACAGCACCGGGAACACGCGCACGAACCTGACGAACAACGCGCGCCTGCAAAGGGATCCGGCGTTCTCGCTGGACGGCACCAAGCTCGCGTACGTCGACGACCGGCACGTCATGATCGCGAACGCCGACGGCACCAACGCCAGGCGCCTCAACACGGAAGAACTGAGGCAGTCGCAACCCGCGTGGTCCCCGGACGGCACGATGATCGCGCTCGTCACCTCGATCCCGAACGGCGACGGCTCCGACTCCGTCGTCGAGATCTACCGCGTGTCCGACGGCGTGAGACTGGGCGAGATCGAGGTCCCGGAGCACCTCATCGCGGACGACACCCAGCCGGACTGGTCACCGGACGGCAAGACCATCGCGATCAGGCGCAGTTCCAGCAACATCACCCTGCCGCCTCCGCCGCTGCAGCCCGACACCGACCGCCCGGCCCGGCAGGGCAGCACGTTCGACCTCGAGCAGGTCGTGAAGACCCCGCGCATCCCGCCGAAGCCGGACGTCGTGATCCTCATCGACATCAGCGGCTCGATGAGCGGTGAGCTCGACAGCGTCAAGAGGACGCTCACCGACGTCATCGCCGAGGTCGCCAAGCTCCAGCCGGAGACCCAGTTCGGCATCGCGTCCTACGCCGGCTGGCAGAACGCGGGGCGCACCTTCACCCGGCACGTCCAGCTCACCGACACCGTCGGCAACTGGCAGAAGGACGTCAACGTCATCCGGAACGAGGAGTCGACCGAGGTCTGGGCCCACGCGCTGATCAAGACCGCGACCGGCGAGTTCGACTTCCGGCCCGACTCCAGCCGGGTCGTCGTGGTGATCGGCGACGAGGGCACCGCGGAGAACGTCACGCCCCCGGACAAGACCGACACCGTCCAGGGTGCGATCGATGCGTTGAACGCCAAGAACATCCGGTTCGTCGGCATCGACAGCGGCGGCCTGAACCAGTTCGGGCAGGCCAGGAAGTTCGTCGACGCCACCGACGGCTCGCTGCAGACGTTCGACGAGCACAAGCCGGGCGAGATCAGCACCGCTGTCCTCGACGGCATCAAGGACCTGGACGTCAAGGTCGCCCCAAGAGCGACCTGCGATCCGGGGCTCAGTGTCGTGCTCACACCGCCCGGACCGGTCACCGGCCCGAGCGGTCAGGACGTGAAGTTCGCCGAGAGGTTCACGGTCGCGCCGAACGCCACGCCGGGCAGCACTCTCAAATGCACCATCGAGTTCCTGCTCAACAACGAGACCGAGCCCCGGCCCGGCCACGTCCAGACCGTCACCGTCCGGGTCAGCGACCTCGTGAAACCGTTGGTGCGCGTGGACGACGTGACCGCGGTGGCCACACCGAACGACTCCGGTGCGACGGTCACCTACCAGGCCACCGCGACCGGCAGCCAGGGCCAGCCGCTCACGCCGACGTGCACACCGCAGTCCGGCACGAAGTTCCCGATCGGCTTCACGACGGTCACCTGCACCGCGACCGACGCCCAGGGCAACACCGGCACCGACACCGCGATCATCACCGTCCGCTCGGAAGAAGAACCGGAGGGCCCCGAGGTCTGGCTCGTCGCGGCGGACAACTCCGCGCAGGTCAACCTGTCCAGGCGCCTCGCGGAGCCCTGCCGCGACAGCTTCAGCCAGGACCCGGCGTGGTCACCGGACGGCAAGAGCCTTGCCATCACCCAGGACGAGCGCATCTGCGTGGTCAACCCGGACGGCACCGGCGGCCGCGTGGTCGTGCAGAGCGGTGCGAACATCGGCAGCCCGCGCAGCCCGGCCTGGCTGCCTGATGGCACGAGGATCGTCTTCCAGGCCTCGAACTCGGAGCTGCCGGCGGATCTGTGGACCGTGCCCGTGGTGAACGGCACCCCGCAGATCCTCACCCGCAACGGCAGCCAGCCCGCCGTGCAACGACTTCCGCGGCTCGCGGTGACCACCACCGCGACACCGGCCGAGGTTCCGTTCAACGGCAAGACGACCATCGAGGTCGCTGTCACGAACTCCGGTTTCGCACCGGCTCCCGCGACGGTGACCGTGACCGTGCCACCAGGTCTGGGAGGCGGCCCGGCGAGCGCTGACCTCGGCACGATCGCACCCGGTGAACGGAAAGCCGTGACGGGTGAGGCCACCGGTGTCACCGCCGGCGAGCACGTGGTGACCGCCGCGGTCGGCGCGCTCACGTCCCAGGTCACCGTGAAGGTCCTGGAACGCACCGGATCGCTCTCGCTCAAGGTGTCGGCGAGCCCGCAGCCGTCGTTCGTCGGCGGCGACGAGGTGGCCGTGACCTTCAACCTGCTCAACAGTTCCGGCTCGACGCTGACGGACGTGCGGGTCGTCGGTTCGGCGTTCGGCTGCCTGCCGGAGTGCCCGGTCGGCACGCTCGGGCCGGACGGCGAGGCCGAGGTCAGGTTCACGATCCCGGCCACCCAGGCCGTCGACCAGGAGCTGGTCGGCGTCGTGATCGGCACCGGACCGGACGAGGACCCGCTGGACAACGTCGCCGCGACCCAGATCGTCGTCAAGCAGCCGACGCTGACCCTCGACCAGCTGGCCGGCCCGCTCGGCGGCGTCGTCTCGGTGCAGGGCAAGGACTTCCCTCCTGGCGCGAAAGTCCGCCTCACCTGGGTCATCGGGATTTCCGAGACACCGGGCGAGGTCATCGCCACCGACGGCACGTTCACCACGCAGATGCTCGTGTTCCACAACGACACCGAGGGGATCCGGCAGGCCGCGGCCAACCAGGTCGAGGGCACGAGGTTCGGCGAGGTGAAGTCCGGGGACTTCCTCGCGATCCCGAGCACCGTCCAACCGTCCGACTTCGTCGAGCGGGGCTGACCAAAAGGGCAGCGATCGACGCACCCGCCCACGTCTTCACCGCCGCTGTGCGGTGCCGGGGAACGAAGGAGACTGCTAGTCATGGGAGCAACAGCGACACTGTCCACTTCGGACCTCGGCGTCGCACCTGGCGGGGACGTGACCTGCCAGGTGATGGTGCGCAACGCGGGCGAGCTGGTGGACCAGTTCACGATCGACGTCGTCGGCGATGCCGCGTCGTGGAGCCAGGCCGAACCGGCCGTGGTGAACCTCAACCCCGGTGAGTCCGCACCGGTGCTCATCCGGTTCGCGCCACCGCGCGACGCGGGCGTCTACGCGGGCCCGGTCCCGTTCGGCGTCCGGGTCATCTCGCGCGAGGACCCGAACGGCTCCGTCGTCGAAGAGGGCGTCGTGGTGGTCGGTGCGTTCACCGACGTGGCCGCGGAACTGGTACCCGCCAAGGCGGAGGGCGCCAGGAAGGCCAAGTTCGAGGTGGCCGTCGACAACGTGGGCAACGCGCCCGCGATGTTGCGGCTGCGCGCGATCGATCCCGAGGACGAGCTGGACTTCCGGCTGGACCGCGGCGAGATCGCGCTGCCACCGGGCACCACCGCGTTCGTCCGGCTGCAGGCCCGGCCGCGCAAGCGGTTCCTGCGCGGCGAACCGCAGCGGCGCCCGTTCCAGGTCGAGATCACCCCGGAGCAGGGTGAGCCGATCGTCGCCCAGGGCACCATGGTGCAGAAGCCGTTGCTGCCCAAGTGGTTGCTGCCGGCCCTGCTCGCGCTGCTGCTGCTCGCGGGAGCCCTGGTGGCGCTGTGGCTGACCGTGCTGCGGCCTGCCGTGACGTCCGCGGCACGGGAGGCGATGAAGCAGGAGAGCGCGGCGATCCAGCAGAAGGCCGACGAGGCGGCCAGCGCGGCCGGTGCGGCCAAGGAGGAGTCGAAGGAGGCGGCGGCGAACGCCGGGCAGGCCCTTGACGCGCTGGGCATCAAGCCGGGCGACACGAACGCGACGCCGACGCTGCCCAAGCCCGCGGAGAGGGGCGAGCCGGTGACGTTCCGGCTCGACATCACCTCGCCGATCGTGACCAACACCGGTGCGTTCACCGAGGTCACCTTCACCCCGCAGGACGACAAGAAGACCATCCTCGTCAAGGACATCTTCTTCGAGAACCCCAAGGGCGACCTGGGCACCGCCCAGCTCGTCCGGGACGCGGGCGGGACGCGCACCACCATCCGGGTCATCGGGCTCGGGAACTTCCGGGACCGCGACGAGCACTTCCAGGAACCGCTGCGGTTCCAGCCGGGCGAGAAGATCGTGTTCCGGGTGAGCTGCCAGAACCCGCAACCGAAGGGCGCTTGCACGCCCTCGGTGGTCCTCAACGGCCGTGCGGAGTGAGATCCGCGGCGACCTAGATCAGGCCTTCGCGCAGGGCGAAGGCCACGGCGTGGGCGCGGTTGCGCAGCTGGAAGCGGTTGGTGATGTCGTGCAGGATCGACTTCACCGTCCGCTGCGAGTAGCACAGCCGCTCCGCGATCTCCCTGGTCTCCAGGCCGTCGGCGATCATCCGCAGCACCTCGGTCTCCCGGCTGGACATGCCGGCGAGGTTGAGCCCGTTGGGGCGCAGGACGTTGCGCTGCAGCTGCGACACACGCCCCAGCAGCCGGCCGAGCAGGTCCGCGGGCAGCGAACCCTCGCCGGCGTGCGCCGCGCGGATCAGCCGGACCAGCGTGTCGGGCGTGGCCTCGGAGCGGCGCAGCACCGCGGACACCCCGCTGCCGACCACGTCGAGCAGCTCGGAGTCGGCCACGTCGCCCGCGACGAGCACGATGCCCGGGTTGGGCTGGCACTGCAGCTTTCTCAGCAGTTGCAGGACGTTCTCGTCGAGACGTTCCGCGACGACGAGCACGACGCAGCTCTCCGCGGTCTCCGGCTCGACCAGCCGGATCTCCGGGCGGGACCGCAGTGCGACGGTCACTCCCGTGCGGGTGATCGAGTCGGTGGCGTGCAGGACAACGGTTACCGGTTCGGCGTTCATCAGCTCCCCTTCTGACGTCGGCCCAGAAAAATCGAACACTGCAATCATCCAGCCGGGAACGTCCCGGCCGGCAGAGGCAGTTATCCCGAGTTGTCCCGGAAGAGGTTTATCGCCTGCGCACGATCCGCGACCTGCAGCTTGCGGAGGATGTTGGACACGTGGTTGCGCACGGTTTTGGTGCTCAGGAACAACTCCTGCGCGATCGCGGCGTTGCCCTTGCCCGCGGCCATGAGCCGGGCGACCTCGCGTTCGCGCCCGGTCAGCTCCGGCAACGTGCTCGGACGTGGTGCGGTGACGAAGAAGTCGAGCAACCGGGTCGCCACGGCCGGGCTGAAGATCGCCTCACCGTCGCCGACCGCGCGCACCGCGTCCACGATCTGCTGCGGTCGCGAGGACTTCACCAGATAACCGCGCGCGCCCGCCCGCATCGCCGCGAACACCGACTCGTCGTCGTCGAACATGGTCAGCACGAGCACGCGTGTGGACGGCTGCGCGGCGACGATCCGGCGCGTTGCCTCGACCCCGCCGAGGTCGGGCATGTTGAGGTCCATCACGATCACGTCCGGCTGCAGCTGCCCTGCCAGCTCGACGGCCGCGGTGCCCCCGGAGGCCTCGCCGACGACGTCGATGCCGTTGTCGATCAGAGCCGCCATCACGCCGCGGCGGAAGAGCGGGTGGTCGTCCACGACCAGCGCGCGCAGCGTCATGAGACGGGTAGCGCCGCGGCGAGTCTGGTGCCACCGTCGAGACCGGGCCCGACCAGGAAGTTGCCGCCGAGGTCACGGGCGCGTTGGCGCATCGACGCGAGCCCGACGCCGGTGGAGAGTTCTGCGGCACCTTTGCCGTCGTCGACCACCTCGACGTGCAGCTCGGAGTCGAACCACAGCCGTACCTGGCACGTGCGCGCGTCGGCGTGCGTCACGACGTTCGTCAATGCCTCGCGGACGATCCGGTACGCCGCCACGCTCACCGCGTCCGGCAGCGACGGGATCTCGCCGAGCACCACGACGTCGATCACGACGTGCAGCCGCGACCGCAACGCGCCGACGAACCGCTCGACCGCGCCGACCAGCCCGAGCTTCGCCACCGAGGCCGGGTTCTCGTTCGCCACCAGCGCCTTGATGTCGTCGATGGCCGAGTGCATCTCGTCCTCCAGGACCGCGAGCAGCCTGGCCGCGCCGGCCGGGTCGGAGGTGAGCAGCTGCCGCGCCGAGCGCAGCCCGAGGGCCACGGCGGCGAGCGATGGTCCAACACCGTCGTGGAGGTCGCGCAGCACCGTGCGGCGCGCCTCGGCCGCACTTCCGGCGCACGTCTCCGCAGGCACGAAGAACTGGCGGCGCATGCTCCCTCCCTCCCCAAGGATGACGTCGCTTCGACTCCGGCACCCGTTTCCGAGGTTCCCGATGGTGTGACGACATGTCCCCTGATCGGCCCATTCGGGCTTGCGGCGTGCGTGGGTGACGCGTGGTGCGGCCCGGAACGTTGCCGGGTGATTCGCGGTCAGACGGGTGCATCGTGGTGCCGCCCCCACGTCCTCATCCTGGTTGGCCGTGGGCGTGGGGCGGTGCCGCGAGGCGGCCTGCTGAGCGTGAATCACGCCGCCAACGTTCCGGGGCGCACCACGCGTTTCTTTGCTCTCCGATGGAAGCGTTGGCCGCCCTGATACAGCCAGATGGAAAAAGCAAATGGCCCGGTGAGCGGTACGGAGGTATTTGTGGGCCGAATGGACGCTCCTAACCGGTATGGGAGTCGAGGTCCACGACCCTCGCTGGCTCACCGCCGTGCCGGGTGCCGAGCTCGTGGTCGGGTTGGACGATGTGGGTGAATGCGCCGCGGCCGGTCACCGGGTGACCGTGCTGATCGACCTCGTGCCGGACAACGTGTCACTGCTGCGTGGAACAGCCGCGAAGGCGGTGGGCGAGGGCGCGCGCAAGGTGCGGGTGCGGCCGCACGGTGTGGACCGGGTCGACCTCGTCTACGCCGCCGTGGAGCTGAACCGGGTGGCCGAGGACGACGCCGTCGAGGTCCAGTTCGACGTGACGTCGGCCGCGCTGCTGCGGGCGGATCCCGCGGCGTTCGTGCGGGTCGATCCGCTCGTGGTGAAGCCCGACGGGATGGTCGTGCCGATCTGCGAGGGGCTGGAGCGGTACGCACTCGGGTCGTTGGGGACCATCCCAGAAATGTTCGACGCGCTGGTCGAGGCGTGGGATCCCGAGCCGGTCCGGGACCTGTGCCGGGTCGCGCTGAGCCGGGCGCTGGCCGACACCGGGCCGCTGGTGTGCTGGTACGAGCACCTCACCCGGACAGCAGCCGAGATGCGGGCCTCGTGTTGATCACCAGGTCGGGCGTGACGCCGCACTCCTCGGCCCGCGCGCAGCCGTAGTTCAGCCAGTCCAGCTGGCCCGGCGCGTGCGCGTCGCTGTCGATCGAGAACGTGCAGCCCGCGTCGACGGCGAGGCTGAGCAGGCGGCGCGGGGGATCGAGGCGCTCCGGTCGTGAGTTGATCTCCACCGCGGTGCCGCTGGCCGCGCAGGCCTCGAAGACCTTCGCCGCGTCGAACTGCGACTCCGGGCGGCCCTTGCCGACGACCAGGCGGCCGGTGCAGTGGCCGAGGATGTCCACGTGCGGGTTCTGCACGGCGTTGACCATGCGCCTGGTCATGTCGGGCCTGGGCATCTTCAGTTTCGAGTGGACACTCGCGACCACGACGTCCAGCCGTTCCAACAGGTCGTCGTCCTGGTCGAGCGAGCCGTCGTCGAGGATGTCGACCTCGATGCCGGTGAGGATCAGGAACGGTGCCAGCTCCACGTTCAGCTCGGCCACCACCTCCAGCTGCTTCTCCAGGCGGTCGCGCGACAGTCCATTCGCGACGGTCAGGCGCGGCGAGTGGTCGGTCAGCACCATCCACTCGTGGCCGAGATCCCGTGCGGCCTCTGCCATGTCGCGGATCGGGCTGCCGCCGTCGGACCAGTCGGAGTGGACGTGGCAGTCACCTTTCAGCTTCGCGCGCATCTGTTCGCCGCCGGTGATGTCGACGTGCCGGAGTTTCGCCAGATAGGCCGGTTCACGGTTCGCGAGGGCGTCCAGGACAACGCCCGCGGTCGACTTCCCGACGCCTTTCAGATCGGTGAGCGTGCCGAGTTTCGCTCGTTTCTCGACGTCGGCGGGGTCCAGATCAGCGAGAACGGCGGCCGCGTTGCGGAAGGCCTGGACGCGGTAGGTCGGTTCGCCCGCTCGTTCGAGGTGGAACGCCACCTGCTTCAACGCCTTGACCGGATCCATACCTCTTCCTACCCCATCCACTCCCGGTGTGCCTTCTGTTGTTGTAATCGCATCAATCCACAATGATGTTCGGCATGTCCCCACGTCCGGGCGGTGTCCCGCCGGCGAACGGAGCCGGCTCGCGGCGCAAGCGGAGCAAGGGCGACCTGACCTCGCAGGCCATTCTCGACACCGCCGAGCAGCTGCTGGAAACGAGGCCGCTCGACGAGATCGCGGTCGACGAGCTGACCTCGGGCGCGGGAATCTCCCGATCCACGTTCTACTTCCACTTCGAATCGCGCGAGGCCGTGCTCTACGCGTTGTCGGAACGGGTCGCGGAAGGTCTCTACGACTCCGCCGCGCTGTGGTTGCGGCGTGGCAGTGAACCGCCGGCGGACTCGATCCGGCGTGCGATCTCGGGCACCGTCTCGTTGTGGCGCGCCCATGGCCCGGTGTTGCGCGCGGCGGTGCGCGCCCGTGACACGAGCGAGCTCGTCCGCGGGTTCTGGTCCGAGGTCGCCCGCAAGTTCATCGACTCGACCGCGCAGCAGATCGAGATCGAACGGGACGCGGGTGTCGCCGTGCCGGGGCCGCCCACCGCGCGTGCTCTGGCGACCGTGCTGGTCTCGATGAACGAGTCGATGTGCTACTCGCTGTCGCTGTCCCGGAAGTCGGCCGCTCGTGACCGTGAGGTCGTCGAGACCCTGACTGCTGTGTGGCTGCGGGCCGTGTATGGGGTTCCGCAGTAGATAAGCGGTGGTCGTTGCTCGCTCGACACCGTGTCGAATAATTTCGCCACCATGTCGAGCAACCCGTTTTCGCTGATCGGACACGTCGCGCTGGTCACCGGCGGCACCCGCGGCATCGGCCTGGAGTCGGTGCGCGCGCTGGCCCGTGCGGGGGCGAGCGTTGCCGTGGTCGCGCGCACAGCCGAGACCACCAAGGACGTCGCGTCCGCGCTGGAACGCGAGTTCCACGTCGAGGCACTGCCCGTCGTCGCCGACATCGGCCACGACGACGAGATCCCCGGCATCGTGGCGTCCGTGGTCGACCGGTTCGGCCGGATCGACGTGCTGGTCAACAACGCCGGTGCGGCGCCGCCGTTCGGACCGCTGATCGACGTGTCCGCCAAGGCCTTCGACAAGATCATGGCGGTGAACGTGCGGGCGCCGCTGTCGTTGACCCGCGCTGCTGTCGCCGCGGGTCTCGGTTCCGGTGGCGGGTCCGTCATCAACATCGTGTCAGCCGCCGGTCTGAAGGCCGAGCCGTACATGGGGCTCTACTCGGCGGCCAAGGCGGCGATGATCAGTGCCACGAGGACACTGGCGCGCGAGCTCGGGCCGGCCGGTATCCGAGTCAACGCGGTGGCGCCAGGCGTGATCCGCACCGATTTTTCGGCGGCCATCGTGGGCAACAAGGACATGCACGCCTCGGTGGTCGCGAAGACCGCGCTGGGACGTGTGGGTGAGGCCTCGGAGGTCGCCGGTGCCGTGGCGTACCTGGCGTCCTCGGCCGCCGCGTACACCACCGGTTCGATCATCGTGGTCGACGGCGGGACGGTGGCGTGATGGAGCTCGTGCCGTTGGGAACGATGACCGCGACCCTGCGAAAGCCTTATATGTTGCCGAAAACGCCCGTCGGCGACCGGTTGATCTACGAGGTCGAGTCGGGGAAGTTCGTCGGTGAACGGCTGTCCGGCGTCATGCACGGCACGTCGACCGCGGACTGGCTGACCATCGGCCCGGACGGCACCGCGACCTTGGACGTGCGTTCCGTGCTGCTCACCGACGACGGCGCTTACGTCTATCTGCACTACTCGGGACGGGTTGACGTCTCGAATGGTTTCGGTGCGCCGCTTTACGCGGCCCCTCTGTTCGAGACCGGCGACGACCGCTACCGCTGGTTGAACCGCGTCCAGGCCGTCGCGAAGGGCGTGCTCGACGGCCTGGTCCTGACCTACGAGGTGTGCGAGGTGCGGTGAATTTCACCAGACCTTCGGGGGTTCCGGTCTGGTCGGCGACTGCGGAAGCGTCTGTCGCTGACCAACAACCGGAGGGGTTTCACAGTGAGGAAGCGTTGGGGCGCGGCGACTTTGGTCGCCCCGCTGTTCATGTCCCTGGTGGGAACGGCCCAGGCGGCTCCCGGGCCGTTGGACGAGTACTACAGCCAGACCGTCGCGTGGGCCGAGTGCCCGGCCGGCTGGGTCAACCCGTCTACCGGCGTCGAGTGCGCCACGGTCATCGTGCCGATGGACTACAAGAACCCGGACAACGGCAATCTGGAAATCGCGATCTCACGCAAGAAAGCCACGGACCCAACGCGCCGCAGAGGTGTGCTGCTGACCAACCCGGGCGGGCCTGGCGGGTCCGGTTTGGGCGCTGTGCACTGGTTCAACGCGCAGACCGAGGTTCTGAAGATCTACGACGTGATCGGCATGGACCCACGCGGCGTCGGCCGTTCCACGCAGCTGCGTTGCATCGCCACGTCTTCTGACGACGAGTTCCCGTCGCGCCCGACTGACGCGCAGCTCTCGAACTGGACCGAGTACGCCCGGTCCGTCGAGGAGAACTGCCAGCGCGGCGGCGGTGAGATGCGCCGGTTCGTCTCGACGATGAACACCGCGCGCGACATGGACGTCATCCGCGGGGCGTTGGGGGAGAAGAAGGTCTCCTACGTCGGCTACTCCTACGGTACCCAGCTCGGCGCCGTCTTCGGCTCGATGTTCCCGAAGTCTCTCGACCGCAGCGTGCTGGACTCCGCTCTGGACCCGCTGAAGACGTGGCACGAGCAGGACGTCGACGTGGTGGACGCCATCGTGGACAACCTTCGCAAGTGGACGGAGTGGACCGCGGCCCGCAACAGCACCTACGGCTTGGGCACCACCGCTGCGGCTGTGCGTGGTGAGCTGGACGCGATCGCCGCGAAGCTGAAGACCGGCCCTTACGGCGGTTACGCGGACGTCTCGTCCTTCGACTACGCGACGGGCGCCACCCGCTACCGCCGTTCGTGGGCGGCGTTCTCCCGCCACATCGCCTCGATCAAGGCCGGCGCCGCGGACCCTGCCGAGGCTTCCGCGATCGTTGCGGCTCTCAAGAAGGGCGACATCGAGCCGACCTCGGCCGGCACGTACCAGGCCGTCACGTGCGAGTGGGACTGGTTCACCGACGTGAACACCTACTACAACGACATGAAGCGCTGGCGGGACACCAACCCGTACGGCGGCACCGTCGACTACATGGCGCCGACCAACTGCACGTTCCGCGCGTTCCAGCGGCCGGAGAAGATCCCTGCCATCACGCGGAAGTACCCGGCCGGCATCGTCATCAACTCCGACGGTGACACGCAGACGCCGCTGGCCAACGGGCGGGTCATGGCCGAGCACCTCAACGTGCCGTTGATCAACGTGTCCAACGACGGTCAGCACGGGCACTACTCGTTGCGCCGCAACGCTTGTGTGGACGCTCTGGTCAACAAGTACCTGGTGTCGGGGATTCTGCCGGCGTCTCGGGTCACGTGTGCCGGGACGGACATCGCGGAGAACGTGCCTCCGGGTCAGGCTGCTTCGCTTTCGGCGCAGTCTTCTCGGCCGTTGAGCGACATCCTGGGTGAGATCGCCTCGGAGACGAAGCCGTTCTGATCACGTTGCGAGGGAGCTCCTGCTGGGGCTCCCTCGCTCTGCTTCAGAGCGCGTACGGCCCGAACCTGCCCCACGCCACGAACGCCGCCGCGAGCAGAATCACCACGTTGATCACGATGCCCTGCACTTCCTTGCGACGGGCGTGCACGACGATCGCACCCAGCATGATCACCACCAGCCCGGCAGCGGCCAGCGGCGTGAGCACGGGAGCGATCCCGGTGGCGGCGGGCAGCACGAGCCCGAGCGCGGCCAAGAACTCGCTGACACCGATCAGGCGCACCACCGGCGTGGAGAAGTCGTCGACCCAAGGCATCTGCTTGGAGAGCTTCTCCAGCGGCTGCGTCGACTTCGTGATGCCGGCCATCAGGAACATCGCGGCCAGCAAGCCTTGCACGATCCACAGAGCAATGTTCACGTCCGAGCTCCCCTATCCGGAAAGGTCTATCCACTTCAGCCAGCGGCGAGCGTAGCAGAAGTGGATAGGCCTTTCCGGTTGGTAGGATCACAAACGTGAACGACCCGTGCCTGCGCAGCGATGCCGAACGCAACCGCGCCCGGATCGTCGCGGCCGCGCGCACGGTGTTCAAACGCGACGGCCTCGGCGCCTCCATGGCGTCGGTGGCGCGTGAGGCGGCGGTGGGCATCGCGACGTTGTTCCGCCGCTTCGCCACGAAGGAGGAGCTGGTCGCGGCCGTCTTCGCGGACCGCATGGACGCCTACGCGGACGCGGTCGCAGAAGCTCTCAAGAACGAAGACCCGTGGCAGGGGCTGGTCGGCTACATCGAGACCGTGTGCGAGATGCAGGCCCGCGACTACGGGTTCGCGGACGTGCTGACCATGACGTTCCCGACCGCCAAGGGCCTGGAGGAACGCCGCCGCGAGGGGTACGAGGGCATCGTGCGGCTGATCGACAGGGCCAAGGCCGCGGGCAGCCTGCGCGAGGACTTCACGCCTGAGGACCTCGTGCTGGTGCACATGGCCAACGCCGGCGTGGTCAACGCGACCGGCGACGCCGCGCCCGAGAGCTGGCGGCGCGTCGTCGCCCTGCTGGTCCAGTCGTTCCAGGCTCCTGGCCGCGGCCCGCTGCCCGACGCACCCGATCCCAAAGCTGTCTACCGCGCGATGCTCAGGGCCGGGCAGTGCCGCGAACGTTGATCAGGCGAACCAGCTGCCGCCGCCGGTCTGCCGGTACCCCAGCGACGAGTACACGGCGTCCACAAGGGACTGTCCGCGCGAGTTGAGCGCGAGTCCGGGGCCCTGCTTGTTCATCGCGTAGCCGAAGGACAGCCGCGCGCGCGGGTCGGCGAACCCGAGCGAGCCGCCCATCCCGGTGTGCCCGAACGCCTCCTCGGGCATGAGCAGGCCCTCGGCGTCGTTGGGCGGCAGGTAGGTGTTGTCGACCTGCTTCTGGAAGCCCAAACCGAACCGCGACGGAACCCCGACCACGGCGTCGAACCCCGACACCGCGACATCGGACATCTGCGGGAGCTGGGACTCCTCGACCAGGCGCACGCCGTTGTAGGAGCCGCCCAGCGCGAGCGGGCGGTACAGGCCGGCGAGGCCGCGGGCGTTGGAGATGCCGCCGACCGCGCCCATCTCCGCCGCGTGGGCGGCGCGGGAGTCGGACTCGCCTGGCGCCATGTAGCCGCCGTTGTTGAGCAGCATCAGGCCGGGCAACGACTCGGGCTGGGTCATGGCGGTGATGAACAGCGACGGCAGCAGGATGCCCGGCTGCGTCGGGTCGACCGGGATCGTGTGCGCGACGTGGGGTTCGAGGTCCTCGGGCAGGCCCATCCAGAAGTCGAGGCCCAGAGGCCCGGAGACCTCCTTCTCGAAGAACTGGCCGAGAGAAAGACCTGTGACGCGGCGGACGATCTCGCCGACCAGGAAGCCGAACGTCAGGCCGTGGTAGCCGTGCTGGGTGCCGGGCTGCCACAACGGCTTCTGCGCGGCCAGCGCCGAGGTGACCAGCTCCCAGTCGTAGAACGCGCCGGCGGGCAGCCAATCGGTCAGCGCGGGCAGGCCGGCCTGGTGCGACAGCACGTGCCGGACCAGAGTGTTTTCCTTGCCCTCGACGCCGTACTCGGGCCAGTACTTGGCGACCGGCGCGTTGAGGTCGAGCACACCGCGCGAGGCGAGGATGTGCGCGCACAGTGCGGTCGCGGCCTTGGTGCACGAGAAGACGTGCACGATGGTCTCCTCGGACCACTCCTGACCCGTGACGGGGTCCGCGACGCCGCCCCAGAGGTCGACGACGGGCTCGCCGTCGAGGGTCACGTGCACGGAGGCGCCTACTTCACCGCGCTCGGCGAAGTTGCGTTCGAACTCGGCGCGGACCTCTTCGAACTGCGGGGTGCAGGTTCCCTGGATCGACATTGACCCTCCTCGTAGGGGGGAGCGGCGGGGTTGCCCCAAGGGCATCACTGAGAGGAACCACGGATTAGTAGGGAACACTTAGCGGCTAACGTGTTCAGCCTCACACGGAGCAACTGTCCTACCGAGAGTGACTGATCGCGCACGGAAAGCGGTCCTTGCCGTCCCAACACACCCACATGGAAGACTCTGCGAAGCTCCGCCGAAGCCGGGAGGCCGTCATCGTCGACACCCGTGCGCCCATCGTGGGCCGGGAACCGGAACTGCGCGCCGTGCTCGACAGCGTCGACGCCGCGCCCGCCACCGGGCTGGTCGTGGTCCAGGTCAGCGGAGAGCCGGGCATCGGCAAAACTAGCCTGCTGAGCGAACTCACCCGACGCCTCAAAGAGCGCCACTGCGGGGTGCTGACGTCGGCGTCGGACGTGTTGGGCAAGCGCATCCCGTACGGCGCTGTGGTCGCCTTGATCCGGTCCGCGAGCGTCCCGCCGCCGTTGGACAAGCTCCGCACGGATGCGTTGGCGGCGTTGGAGATCTCGGTGACCGAGGACTCCGGCGCGTGGTTCGGCCGCGCCTGCGACCGGGTCGTGCGGCTGCTGACCGAGCTCACGGCGACGCGCCCGGCGGCGTTGCTGATCGACGACCTCGACCATGTCGACGACGACTCCCTCGCCCTGCTGACCTTGGTGCTGCGGCGCGTGAGTGCCGCGCCTCTCGTGCTGATCACCGCGAGCCGCCCGCAGACCAGCGGCGCGGAGAGCCTGCTGGACCGCGTCGAGCAGCACGCCGAGGTTATGCGCATCGACCTCGCCCCGCTGTCAGGCGCGGACGTCGCGCGCATCGTCGAAGCGGTTCTCCAGACCCCCGTCGACGAGGGGCTCGCCCGCGAGGTCCAGCAACGATCCGACGGCAACCCCTTCTTCGTCACCGAGATCGCGCGCTCGCTGAGAGAACTCGATCTGGTGACGGTCGACGGCAACCGCGCCCGCCTCGCGGTCTCTCCGGACGCCATCCGGCTCACCCGCCGCGAGGCCGTGCTCAGGCGAGTCGCGCCGCTGGAGAACGACACCCGGCTCGTGGCACGAGCCGTCGCGGTGTTCCGCCGCGTCAGACTCGACCAGATCTCGCTCCTGGCCCGCGTCGCGAACCTGCCCGAGGAGACGGTCGTTGCGGCGTTCGACGAACTGCTGCGCGCGCAGATCGTGTTGCACGACGACGAACGCGGCTACCGCTTCTCGCACGCTCTCGTCGGCGAGGCGCTCTACCACGAGGTCGGCCCCGCCCAACGCCGTCACCTGCACTCGTTGATCTCCGCACGCCTGTTGGAAGATCGGGCCCAGGGCCTGCCGGTCGACCTGCTGCAGCTCGCCTGGCACCTCGCCGAGTCCGCCGCGCCCGGCGACCGCGTGGCCGTCGACATCCTGGCCGAGGCCGCGAGCCAGGCCCGCGCGTCCGCCCCCGAAACCGCCGCCGCGCTGTGCGCCCGCGCTCTGCAACTGTTGCCGCGCAACGCTCCTGAACGCGCCGACCTGCTGGCGCTGCAGTGCCGCGTGCTGGCGAGAGCCTCCCGGCCGGCACTCGCGATCGAACCGGGCCTGGCTGCGCTGGAAACCCTGAAAGAGGGCCCGGAACGCGCCCGTGTCGCCACGGCCGTGATCTCGTCGCTCTTCTCGGTCGGTCGCACGGCAGAAGCCATGGAACTTGCAGACATCGAAGTCGCGCGCGGAGAGGTCCCCGCGTCGTTGGAAGCCCAACGCGCCGTGCTCCTCGTCTACAACAACCGCCACGACGACGCACTCGGTGAAGTCGCGCGAATCGAAGCGCTTCCGATCAGCTCGCCCGCCGAAGGCGTGATCGTCTTCGAACACCTCGCCATGCTGAGCTCGTTGCTCTTCCAGCACGACCGCACCGTCGAGTACGCCAACCGGGCACTGTCCTACAGCGACGGTCAGCCGATGCTCGAACTCCAGGCGCTGTCGGTGTGCGCCTCGATCACCGCGCTGGCCGGTCTCGTCCACGACGCCTCGTGGCGGGTCAGAAGAGCGGAAGAACTCGTCGACCAGGTCGGTTCACACGGTTTCCGTGCCGAGCGGGCCGCCTCCCTGATCGCGCTGGACTGGCTGGGTGGCCGCTGGGACGCGGCGCTGGACGGCATCGGCCGCTGGCTCCCCGACGTCGAGGCGTCCCAGGCCGACCAGGCTCTCGGTGTCCTGCAAGCGATCGAGCTCTCCATCCGCACCTGGCGCGGCGAACTCGACGTCGCCGCCCGGCTCGCCGCCCTGCCCGCACCGCAGTCGGTGAACATCTCCAAACTGCACGCCGTCGCCCTCGCCGAGTACCTCATCGCGCGCGGAGAGGTTGACGAGGCGTACGCGCTGTTGAGCGACGCGGTCGGCGCGCAGCTGGAAGCCGCGTACTCCTGCGTGCTGGTCGCGCGGATGATCGAGATCGACCTGGAGCAGGGACGCTCCGAACGAGCCGTCGAAGCGCTTCAACGACTGTCCGCGGTGTCCTCGACGAGGGTCTCGCCGTGGTCGCGCACGACAATCCGGCGGGTCACCGGCGTGGTCCGCCAGGACGCCGACCTCCTGCGAGAAGCGGTGTCCGAGGCCGCGTTGGGCGGGCTGGAGTTCGAGAAGGCCCGCGCTCAGCTCGCGCTTGGCGAGGTCTCCGCCGACGAGGTTCCGGTGCTGGTCGAGGCCTACACGACCTTCCAACGGCTCGGCGCGCACGGGTTGCGGCGCCAGGCGGGCAACCGTTTGCGCACGTTGGGCGCCAAGGTGCCGCGGGCCCGTTCGAAGGCGCCCGGCTTGCTCACCGAGGCCGAGGAGAACGTCGCTCGGCTGGTGCAGCAGGGCATGAGGAACAGGGACATCGCCGCGGCCTTGCACTACAGCCCGCGGACGATCGAGGTCTACCTGTCGCGGATCTACGCCAAGCTGCACGTGTCCTCACGGCTGGAGCTCGCGCGTGTGCTGGACGCGATGCAGCAACGTTAGGCTGGCGGCGTCATGCGACCGAGGCGTTTGCGCACGCCCTCTTGCTGGTACCGCGTAACGGTTTCGGCCAGCTGCTCGCACGCCCGCTCGATGGCCTGCCTGGCCTGATTGCGCTCGCTCGTGATCGCGCTCAGGATCAGCCCGGTCAGCGCCACCGACCCGTTGAACGCCTGCAGCACGATCATCGTGGCGAGCAGATCGGCGTCCGCGAAGTGACCGCTCGCGGCCGACATCACGGCGGCCACCGAGATGATCGCGGCGCACGGTGCGGCGATCGCGAGCTGGAACCGCAAAGCCGCCCAGATCAGCATCGGGAACACCAGGAACAGCACGCGCGACTCGCTCGTCGTGACGAACGACGCGAGGGCGACGGTGACGATCAGCAACCCCACGGCCTCCGCGATCCGGCGCGGCGGGGCGTTCCAGTGCCGGGGCAGCGTCAGCAGCAGCGGCGTGAACACCAGCACGCCCATCGCGTCACCGGTCCACCACACCGACAGCACGGCCGGCACCTCGCTCCACGGGATGAGGCCGTCGATCTTCAACGCCGCCGCGCCGACGACCGCGCTGATCAGCATCGCGCCCAGCGCGCCCGCGAAGACCAGCAGCAGCGCGTCCTTCAACCGGTCGAGCTGCGGCCGGAACCCGAAGCGGGTCAGCAGGTACCAGGCCGCCAGAGGCGCGGCGGTGTTGCCGATGGTGATCATCACGATCGCGCCGGGACCCGCACCCAGCGCGAGGTTGGCGGTCAGCGCGCCGAGGGCGATGCCCGGCCAGATCCTGCGGCCCGACATCAGCAGTGCCGCGACCGAGATCCCCGTGGGCAGCCACAGTGGAGTGACCTGCCCCTTGACCAAGGCCAGGACCAGCCCCACCTTCGCCGTCGCGTAATAGGCGACCGCGACCGCGAGCATCGTGAGGATCGGGCGCAGAGTCGGACGCAGAGTCGGGCGCGGAGTCGGACGCAGTGCGGCGTTCACCGGCACATGCTCCACCTGTGCACACCTGTCCGCCAGACCTCGCAACAGGGCGTACCCACTCGGACTCACCCCGTATGCCGGTACCGGTCGGTTCCGTCGGTGTGCCAGCGGTTCGAGCCCGCCACCCACTCGCACACCGCTGTGGCGCAACGAAACGCCGGACCGTCCTCCGTCAACTCCCCGGCAGCCGCCTGCAAGGCCGCCGCGCGGTCGTGGATCAACCTCACCGTGGCGTCGACGGCGTCCGCGAGATCCAGCTCCGAGTGGTGGCGCAGCACGAGGACCATGTTGGTCATCAGTCCACCCGCCATTTCCTTCTCATATGAATGCAGGTCGTTGGTCCACGTCACGATGTCCGCTCCGGCGAGCACGATTTCCTGATAGACGCTCGATTGATACACCTCGGGCAAAAGTTCGGCCCCAAAACACACCTCCAGAACGTCGAAGACGACGAGCATGGCACCGGAATTGCGACGAAGTGTCACATAGTCGCCGAACGGGGGAGGTGAGCCGTCGTCACGTAATTCTATTTCCTTCGTCGCGGCGGCCAGCATGGCGGCGAAGTGGGTGTGGAAGCGGTCTCTCCATTGTGATGACGACAGGTTTCCCAGTCGCATGGAAATATCGGTGAGTGCGGCGATCAGTGGTGCGTCGGCGGCCAGGCCTGCCGCGCACTCGTAGTGGTCGTCGATCACGAACAGCCAGGTCAGCACGTCGGCCATCAGCTCGGCGCCCTCGACCGGAGCGCTCGGGCACGTCATCGCGGCGTAGGTGCCGAACTGGCGCGCGTGCTCCGAAAGTCCGAACCGGAGCGCCCACTCCTGCGCCGAATGCTCTATTCGTTTCATGTCGGAATGCTGTCGGCAGGGAAATTGCAACTCGATCTGGAAATCAGGCATAAGTAAAAGTTACACTCCCGATCGTGTCCTCACTCGATTTGCGCGCCGTGCGTCAGGACGTCGAGCAGGCGCTGAAGCGATTCATTCTCGACCGCAAGTACGACGTTGCAGGCATTCACGTCACCGCGCCGCTCAGGGCACTCCGCGCCTTTCTCGACGGACCCGGGAAACGCATCCGGCCGCTGTTCGCGAGAGCGGGCTGGCACACCGTTCGCGACGACCCCGACCCGCGGCTGCTCGACCTCGCGGTGGGGCTGGAGCTGTTCCACTCCTACGTCCTGATCCACGACGACGTGATCGACCGCTCGGACGTCCGCCGCGACCGCCCGACGTTGCACCGGCTCATCGCCCCGGACGACGACTGGGCGGCGGTCAGCACCGCGATCCTGCTCGGCGACCTCTGCGAGGCGTGGTCGGCGGAGCTCCTCGGCGGACTGGGCGCGGCGGCGTTGGAGCAGGTCCACCAGATGCGCGAGGACGTGCTGATCGGCCAGTTGCTCGACCTGTGCGGCGCCGCGGAGCCGTTCGAGGTGATCCACTACAAGACCACCCAGTACACCGTGCACCGGCCGTTGCGGATCGGCGCGGCGATGGCGGGCGCGGACGACGACGTGCTGGCCGCGTGCACCGCCTACGCCGAGCCGCTGGGGGAGGCCTTCCAGCTGCTCGACGACCTGGAGGACGTGATCCCGTCCCGGCACCCGCGGACCCGCGTGGGAGACCTGAGGGAGGGCAAGCCGACCGTGGTCCTCAAGCTCGCGATCGAGCTCGCCACGCCGTCCCAACGAGACCAGCTCATGCACCTGGTGGGAGACCGGCATCTCGACGACGACGGTCTGCGCACGGCCCAGAAGCTGATCGCGGAGACTGGTGCGGTGAGCGAAGTGCGGCAGATGATCGTGACCAGAAGGCGGCAGGCGCTCGACGTGCTGACCGACGCGCCGTTCCACGGCACCGGTGTGGAAGCCCTGAACGTGCTGACCGATCTCGCACTTCCGGGCGTGAGCACGTGGTGAAGCTCCTCGACGAAGCCCGCGAGGCCGTCCAGCCGCTTCTGAAGAGCCGCCTCGACACCCTGCCCACGACGTTGCGGCAGCGCGCCGCCCATCACTTCGCCGGCGGCGGCAAGGCTGTCCGGCCGGCCTTTGTGCTCGCGACCGCCCGCGCTCTCGACGCCGACCACGACACGGCGCTCACGGTCGCGACCGCTGTCGAGCTGGTGCACAACTTCACGTTGATCCACGATGACGTGCACGACCAGGACACGACTCGCCACGGCCGTGCGGCGTTGTGGACGGTCTACGGCACCTCGGAGGCGCTGCTCGTCGGCAACGCTGTGTGTGCGCTCGGCCTGGAGACACTCGACGGTCTGAAGGGCGTCGGACGGCTCGCGCGCTGCGTCACGGACCTGTGCGAAGGCCAGAGTCTGGACATCGCCTTCGAGCAACGCGCCGAGGTGAGCCTCGACGAGTGCCTGCGGATGTCCGCGGGCAAGACCGGCGTCCTGCTCGGCTGCGCGTGCGCCCTGACCGCGCTCAACGCCGGCGCGGACGACGAGGTCGTGAGGGCCTTCGACAGGTTCGGCGTCGAGCTCGGCATCGCCTTCCAGTTCGCCAACGACCTGCTCGGCATCTGGGGCGACGAGCAGGCGACCGGCAAGCCCACCGGCTCCGACCTGGCCCGCCTCAAGAAGACCCTGCCGATCATCCGCGCCCTGCAGTCGGGGACCGAGGCGGGCGCGCAGCTCGTCGAGCTCTACGCGCAGGGCGTCGAGCTCGACGAGGACCAGACTCGTCGCGCTCAGGCACTGGTGGCGAGGACCGGCGCCAGGGAGTGGGCGGAGGCCGAGATCCACCGCCGTGTCGACCTCGCGCTCTCGTTCGTCGAGAAGACCGGATCGCCGGAGCTGACTGCGCTCGCCAAGCTCGCATTCGTGTACTACAGCTCTCTGAGCAGCGCCGATTCTTAGTTGTCGTGGAAGCCGCACTACTGGCCGGCGCGCGCAGAACGTGAGATGGACTACATGCGCACAGCCGAGGCGGTCGACGAGATCCGGGTCGAGGACGGCGGGCGTCGCGTGGTGGTGGTCGCCGGGCGCCTCCACCTCCCGGTCTCCGCGGGTGTCACCGACGACCAGGCGCTGACGCTGGCCAGAGCCGGCACCACGGCCTGGCACCTCCTCCGCACGTGCGCGCACCTCAGGCCGGACGAGTCGATCGTCGTGCACGACGGCGCGAGCGAGGTCGGTGCGATCGCGGTCCAGCTGGCCCGGAGTTTCGCCGCCGGCCGGGTCATCGCGACCGACTCCAGCCAGGCCCGCCGCCGCAAGGCCTTGAAACTCGGCGCCGATGTGGCCATCGAGTCCGATCAGGACGACCTCGCCCAGCGTTTGGTACAGGCGAACGAGGGCAAACAGGTCGACGTGGTGCTCGATCCAGGCGGCACGCTCAAGGCCTCACTGGACGCCCTCGCACCGTTCGGCCGGATCGTCTGCTATGGCGCTGACCAGGACGAATCCATCAAGCTGACCGGTCTGCTCGGCGGCTCCAGGGCGGTCATCGGGTTCCGCTTCGAACACACCCTCGACCGGCCGGACATGATCGCGAGGGCTGTCAGTGAGCTGTTCGGGTTGACCTCGGCTGGGCGATTGCGCCCGGTGGCAGGCGACTAGTACCCGTTGGTAGGAAGCCGTATAAGGGGACGCATGAGGACCGTATTCACGACCTGCCCGCTCTGCGAGGCGACGTGCGGGCTGGAGCTGACGGTCGAGGGCGACCGCATCACGAAGGTGCGCGGCGACCGCGAGGACGACTTCAGCAAGGGGTTCATCTGCCCCAAGGGCGCCTCACTCGGCACGCTCGACGCCGACCCGGACCGTCTCAGCACCCCGCTGATCAAGCGCGACGGCGAGTTCCAGGAGGCGACCTGGGACGAGGCCTTCCGCCACATCGACGAACGCCTGAAGGACTTCCCGGACCGCAACTCGATCGCGATGTACCTGGGCAACCCGGTCGTGCACTCGCTGGCCGGCGGTCTCTACGCCGGACCGCTGCGCAAGGCGCTGGGCAGCCGCAACGTCTTCACCGCCAGCACGGTCGACCAGATGCCCAAGCACGTCCAGGTCGGCCACATGTACGGCAGCATCTTCTCGATCCCGGTGCCCGACATCGACCGCACCGACTTCATGCTGGTGCTGGGCGCGGACCCGTTCTCGTCCAACGGCAGCCTGTGGACGGTCCCGGACGCGCCGGGCCGGTTCAAGGACCTGCAGAAGCGCGGCGGGAAGTTCGTCGTCGTCGATCCACGCCGCAGTCGCACCGCCCAGGCCGCCGACCAGCACGTCGTGATCCGGCCGGGCACGGACGTGTTCTTCCTGCTGTCGTTGATCCACGAGCTGTTCGCGCAGGACCTGGTCGATCTGAAGGACCTCGCCGAGCACGTCACCGACCACACGGTGATCCGTTCGCACGTGGCCGCGTTCAGCCCCGAGGCCGTCTCCGAACGGACCGGGATCGCCGCCGAGATGATCCGTGCGCTGGCAGGACAGTTGGCAGAAGCCGAACGCGCTGCTGTGTACGGCCGCATCGGCACGACGACCGTGGAGTTCGGCACGGTCGCCTCGTGGGCGGTCGACACGCTCAACATCCTCACCGGCAACCTCGACCGCCCCGGCGGCGTGATGTGGCCGCTGCCCGCGCACAGCAAGCGCGGACCGGGCCGTGGCAAGGGTTTCGGCATCGGCCGCTGGCACAGCCGGGTGAAGGGTCACCCCGAGGTGATGGGGGAGTACCCGGCCGTCACGATGGTCGACGAGATCGAGACGCCCGGCGAGGGCCAGGTGCGGGCGCTGTTCACGATCGGCGGCAACCCCGCGCTGTCGTTGCCGAACTCGACGCGCGTGAACGACGCACTGTCCTCGTTGGACTTCATGGTCAGCGTTGATCCGTACCTGAACGAGACCACCCGGCACGCGGACGTCATCCTCCCGACGCCGCCGCCGTCGCGCCGCGATCACTACGACATCGCGTTCCTCAACAACTCGGTCCGCAACGTCGTGAAGTACTCGCGCGCGGCGATTCCGTTGGAGGAAGGCAGGGTCGACGAGACGGACATCTTCTTCCGGCTCGCCACGATCTTCAGCGGCCTGGGCCCGGCAGCCGATCTCGACGCCATCGCCGCGATGCAGCTCGCCGGTCTCAAGCAGCAGCTCGGCGTCGACTTCGAACCCGAGGGCGAGACGCGCGAGGAACGGTTGCTGGACCTGAAACTCCGCACCGGTCCGTACGGGGTTTCGTTGCAGCAGCTGCTCGACAACCCGCACGGCATCGACCTCGGCCCGCTCACCTCGCGCCTGCCGGAGATCCTGCGCACGACGTCCGGGCAGATCGAGCTGACCCCGCAGCCGATCGTGGACGACCTGCCGCGTGTGCTGACGGCGTTGGGAACCCCCGAGATCGACATGGTGCTCGTCGGCCGCAGGCACCTGCGCACCAACAACTCCTGGATGCACAACGTCCCCGCGCTGGTGAAGGGCAAGCCGTTGTGCACGCTGCTCGTGAACCCCGGTGACGCCACCAGGATCGGCCTCGTCGACGGCGCGACCGCCCAGGTCACCTCGCGCGTCGGCAAGATCGAGGTGCTGGTCGAGGTCACCGCCGACATCGCGCCCGGCGTCGTCTCGATGCCGCACGGCTGGGGCCACGACCAGCCCGGCACGCAGCTCACCGTCGCCAGTGAGCACGCCGGCGTGAACGTCAACCTCCTCACCGACGACCTCCGCATCGACCCGCTCTCGGGCACCGCCGTTCTCAACGGCACCCGCGTGCAGGTCGTGCCCGCGTAACTCCGTCCCCCCCGACGCCACAGGAGCCGCCATGACCGCCGGAGTCGCCAGCCCCAACGCGGTGCAAGCCGTCCGCCGGATAGCCGACCTGCCGTTCCTCGCGGAGCAGGCCTACGGCGACGCGGTGGCGTGGCGGTTCAAGCAGAACGGGGAGTGGCGCGAGCAGACCTACGCCGAGGTCTCCGAGCTGGTGCTGGACCTGGCGTCCGGCTTCGTCCACGCCGGACTGAAGGCGGGCGACCGGGTCTGCGTGCTCGCCAACACGCGTCCTGAGTGGACGGCGGTCGAGCTGGCCGTGCTCGCGGCGGGTGGCATCGTCGTGCCGATCTACCCGTCGAGCACGGCGGAGGAGATCGCGTGGGTGGTGGGCAACTCCGGTGCGTCGATCGTGGTGGCCGAGAACGAGGCCCAGTGCGTCAAAGTGGACGTTGTCCGCTCGGAACTCCCCGAGCTGCGAACGGTCTTCGCGATCGACCCCGCCGGTGACCGGCCGACCATCGCCGAGCTGCAGGACACCGGCCGCACGTCGCCGTTGGCCGCCGAGTTGGACACCCGTCGTGCGGCGATCAAGCCCGAGGACCCGAGTCTGATCATCTACACCTCGGGCACCACCGGGCCGCCCAAGGGCTGCATCCTGACCAACGCGAACTGGGTCGCGCTGTGCCGGGTCGCCGAGGAAGCCCGCATCGACGCGATGACCGGCACCGTCTACCTGTTCCTGCCGCTGGCGCACGTCTTCGCGCAGATCGTCATGTTCGGCACCATGTACCGCGGCGGCGCGCTGGCGTACTTCGGCGGTGACATGACGGCGATCGTGCCGGAGCTGGCGGAGGTCAAGCCGACCTTCTTGCCGTCCGTGCCGCGCATTTTCGAGAAGATCTACACGTTCGTCACGTCCGCGGTGCCGCCGGAGCAGCTGGGCCAGGCGGTGACCCTGGGCCTGGAGGTGCGGCGACGCCGTGCGGCCGGCGAGCCGGTGCCACCGGAGATGGCCGGGGCGTTCGAGCAGGTCGACGCGCTGTTCGCCAAGGTGCGGGCGGTGTTCGGCGGACAGCTCGTGCAGGCGTTGTCCGGTGCCGCGCCGATCTCACGCGAGGTGCTGCAGTTCTTCCACGCGGCGGGTGTGCCGGTGCTGGAGGGCTACGGCATGACCGAGTCCACGGCGGTCGGCACGATCAACACGTTGGATCGTTTCAAGCTCGGCTCGGTGGGCGCGTCCGGCGTGGCGGGCCTGGAGATGTCGCTGGGGGAGGACGGCGAGCTGCTCATGCGCGGCCCGCACGTCTTCGCCGGCTACTGGCGCAACGACGAGGCGACGGCCGCCACGATCCAGGACGGCTGGCTGCACACCGGCGACCTGGGCGAGATCGACGCGGACGGTTTCGTGACGATCACGGGCCGCAAGAAGGACATCATCATCACCGCGGGCGGCAAGAACATCGCGCCGGCGAACGTGGAGAACGTCCTGCGGCAGTCCCGGTGGATCTCGCACGCGGTCCTGTTCGGGGACCGCAAGCCCTACTGTGTGGCGCTGCTCACACTCGACGCCGATGAGATCGTTCCGTGGGCTGCCCAGCGTGGCTTGCCGTCCGACATCGAATCTTTGGTGGGTCACCCGGATGTGCGAGCCCTCGTGCAGGGAGTTGTCGACGAAGCGAACTCGCACTTCGCCAGTGTTTCCCAGGTGAAGAAGTTCGTGCTGCTCAGCCGTGATCTGTCCCAGGAGGAAGGTGAGCTCACCCCGACGTTGAAGGTCAAGCGCACCGTGGTGCACCGCCTTCACTCTGGGTTGTACGAAGGGCTCTACGAGTAACCCGTACGTACGAGAAATCCAAAAACAGGTACATCCACCCTGGCGGATTCGGCCCACTCAGGGCAGAGTGGAACACCAGCGGCGCTTGGCCCCCTCCCCCCTCGGGCCCAGCCGCTTCGCGGCCCCGGCTCATGGCGTACTCCCCCAGACGCCTTGCCGGGGCCGCCTTTTTGCCATGAGGGTGACCTTCATGAACCTGAGGTTCATGAAGGTCACCCTCATGGCAGTTATTTGCGGGGTGGGGTGGTGGTTCCGCGCACGATCAGTTGGGTTTCGGCCACGATCTGCGGCACCTCGGTGTTGTCGCTGTCCAGCCAGTCCAGCAAGAGGTTCACCGCTGTGCGCCCAGCCTGCGCCACCGGCATTGCCACCGTTGTCAACGCGGGCGAGCACAGCGCCGCGTACGTCAGGTCGTCGAACCCGGTCACCGACACGTCGCCAGGAACCGAGATTCCACGGTCCCTGAGCCGCGCCAGCACGCCCAGCGCCATGATGTCGTTGTAGGCGATGATCGCGGTCGTATCGGCCGCCACAGCGAGATCCGCGGCCTGCAGGCCACCCTCGTAGCGCGGCGCGAACGGTCCGAGATCCACCAGGTCCACGCCGTGCTGGGCAACCGCCGACATCAGACCGCGCCGACGCTCCTGGTTGGACCACGACGTGCGCGGCCCGTTCAGGTAAGCGATCCGCCGATGTCCCAAAGCGACAAGATGGTCGACGATCGCGTGCATTCCTCCCGCCGAGTCCATCAACGCCGCCGGCACACCGGGCAGCCGCCGGTTCAGCAGCACCAGCGACGTCGCGCCCGCCACCTCGTAGACCTGCGAGTCCTCCAGGCCCGGCGCACACAGCACCACCCCGTCGACCTGCTTGGCCATCGCGTGCACGAGCTTCGCCTCGGCCACCGGGTCCTCGTCGCTGTCCGCCACGAACACCGCGTAGTCCGCCTGCATCGCCCGCGCCTGCACGGCCTTGAGCACGCCCGTGAAGAACGGGTTGTCGAGGTCGGGCACGACGATGCCGATGTTGCCGGTCTTGCCGGTGATCAGCCCCCTGGCCGCGCGGTTGGGCTGGTAGCCCAGCTCCGTCGCGGCAGCCAGCACCCGTGATCTGGTCTCCGGGCGCACCAGCTCGGGGGATGTCAGCGCACGCGAAACGGTGGCGACCGATACGTGCGCCCTGCGAGCCACGTCGCGGATGGTGACTGCCACTGGTACCTCACCCTCAACTGCCGGTTGAAACAATCATGACGGGTCAGGCGCTAAGACGGTTCTTTGAGTCTCGTGACGAGCTGGGTCGGGTTCACGAACCTAAGCGCTATCACGAGCAGAAGCAGCATCGACCCCGTGTAGATCACCGCCATCGAGTCGACCATCTGCTGTGGCCGGATGCCGGCCGACGACATCGCCTCGTACAGCGACACGACCAGGGTCTGACTGGTCGGGCCCGCGGTGAGGAACGTCAGCTCGAACATGCCGACAGTACGTACCAGCACCAGGATCGACGCCGCCAGAATGCCTGGTACGAGCAACGGCGCCAGCACCCGCGTGAAGATCGCGAACGTGTTCGCGCCGCACATCCGGGCCGCCGACTCGATCTTCGTGTCGATCTGCTCGATGAACGGCGTCATCGTCAGCACGACGAACGGCACGGCCGGCACGAGGTTCGCCGCGATCACGCCGAACATGCTGCCCGCCAGCTGGAACTTGTACAGCACGGTGGCGAGCGGGATGCCGTACGTCATCGGCGGCATCAGGATCGGCAGCAGGAACAGCACGTTGAGCAACTTCTTGCCGGGGAAGTTGCGGCGTGCCAGTGCGTAGGCCGTAGGAACTCCGATTAGGACGGAGATGACGACGACCGCGATCGCGACCTGGAACGTCACGACCAGCACGTCCAGCAGCCGGTAGTCACGCCACGCCTCGCCGTACCACTTGCCCGTGTAGCCGTTGGGCAGCCAGGTGCCGAACCAGGACTCGGCGAACGAGTTCGTGACGACCGCGCCGACGATGCCGACGAGGTTCAGCATGAAAAACGCCAGAGCGCCCCACGTCAGCCATACAACTGGGCGAGCAGTGAGCCTCATCCCTTGCCTCCTGTCGCGCCGCGGTAGAGCGTCGTGCGCCAGATCAGCACCACGCCGATCACGATCAGCATCACCAGCGCCATCAGCATCGCGATCGCCGAACCCATCGCGAAGTCGTTGTCCCGCAACGCCGTCTCGTACGCGGCGATCGACATCACGTGCGTCTCACCGGCCGGGTTGCCGACCATGACCGCACTGGGGAACACCGAGAACGCGAGCACGAACGACAGGCAGAACGTGACCGCGAGACCGGGGGCAAGCAGCGGCATGGTGATCGTGCGGAACCGCTGCCGTTTCGAGGCGCCGAGAGTCGCCGCCGCCTGTTCCAGCGTCGGGTCGATGCCGGAGAGGTACGACAGCGTCAGCAGGAACGCGAACGGGAACCCGGTGATGATCAGGCTGAACAGCACACCCCAGTAGTTGTGGGTGAGCTTGGCCGGCTCGTCCGCGCCGAGTGCCATCCAGATGCGGTTGAACCAGCCCGTCGGCCCGAAGAACGCGAGCAGGCCCTCCGCGGTCAGCACGGTGCCGAGCGTGATCGGGATGACCAGCAGCGTGGTGAGCGCTCTCTTGCCGCGGAACCTCCCGCGCATCCGGAACGCGATCGGGATGGACGCCAGCACGTTGAACAGCGCCGCCGGCAGGCCGAGCCGCAGCGTGATCCAGATGGTCTCGGCCAGGTACTCGTCGGAGAAGAAGGTGATGTAGTTCTGGAACGGGCTGCCGCCGCCCTTGGGCTGGAACGACAGCTGCAGCCCGTACAGGAACGGGTAGACGAACAGCAGCACCACGAACACCGCGCCGGGCACCAGCAGCCAGAGGACGCGGTCGACGCCCTTCTCGGCGAGCCGGTGCTTGATCGACGCTCTTTCGAGAGTGGCCGTCATGAGAACACCAGCACGCGTTCCGTCGGCACCTTCAACCTGATGGTGTCGCCAGGGGCCAACCGCGAGTTGGTGCGGACGTGCAGCTGCGAACCGTCCCGCAGCCGAGCTTCCACGGCCTGCTCACGGCCGTGGTATTCGACGATCTCCACCACCGCTTCGAGCGTGTTCCCGCCGGACTCGTTCACCACCGTGAAGTCCTCGGGCCGCACCGCCGCCACGGCTTGAGACCCGAGTTCTTCCCGTTTGACGCCAACGAGTTCGACGCCGTCCTCGGTCCGGACGGTCGTGTGTTCGCCGTCCTGTGACGTCACGGTCACCGCGATCATGTTGCGGTAGCCCATGAACCCGGCCACGTACCGGTTGACCGGGTGCGCGTAGACCTCCTCCGGTGAGCCGACCTGCTGCACCTCGCCCAGCCGCAGAACCACGAGACGGTCGGCGAGGGCCAGCGCCTCCTCCTGGTCGTGCGTCACGTAAACGGTCGTGAGGCCGAGCGACTGGTGCAGCCTGCGGATCTCCGTGCGCATTTCGAGCCGCAGTGCCGCGTCCAGGTTGGACAGCGGCTCGTCCATCAGAACCAGTGGTGGCTCAAGGACGATCGCGCGCGCGATCGCCACCCGTTGCTGCTGGCCGCCACTCAGTTGCGCGGGGAACTTGTGCTGGTGCTCCTCGAGCTGGACGAGCCGGATCGCCTCGTCGACGCGGCGGTTCAGCTCGGCCTTGGGCGTCTTGCGCATGGACAGGCCGAACCCGATGTTGCGCCGCACCGACATGTGCGGGAACAGCGCGTAGTTCTGGAACACCATGCCGAACCCGCGCTTCTCCGGCGGCAGGTCGTCGATCCGCTTGCCGTCCAACGTGATCCGCCCGCCGGTGAGCGGCAGAAGACCCGCCAGGCAGTTCAGCGCCGTTGACTTCCCGCAGCCCGACGGCCCGAGCAGGGCGACGAACTCGCCGCCCTTGATCGTCAGGTCCATGCCCCTGAGGGCAACGGTGTCCCCGAACGCCCGCTGCACGTGGTCCAGGTGCAGCTCGGCAAACCGTTGCCCGGAGATGTGAGGGCTCATTTCTTGCCGATCTCCCTGTCCCAGCGCTGGAACGCCTTCACCTGCTGCGCGGCCGGCAGCGAGGTCTCCTTGGGGTTGTCGGCGATCAGCTTGTCGTACTCCGCGCGCCCGAACTTCGCGATGGCGTCCTGCGACTCCTGCGGCGCCATCTGCAGCGTGACGTCCTTGACCGCCGGGCCGGGGTAGAAGTAGCCCTTGTCGAACGCCTTGGCCTGCTGCTTGGGCTCCAGCATGAACTTGATCAGCGCCAGGTTCGCCGACAGCACGTCACCGGACACGCCCTTCGGCACCACCGCGTAGTGCGCGTCGGTCACCCAGTGGAAGCCCTTGAACGTGGAGATCTTCATGCCCGCCGGAACGGAACCGAGCACGCGCGGGTTGATGTCCCAGCCGGTGGTGGAGGCGACCATCCAAGACGTGCCGTTCGCGAGGTTCTTCATGACGTCGGTCGTGCCGCCGGGGTAGTTGTCGACGTACTGACCGAGGTCCTTGAGGTAGGCCCAGGTCTTCTCCCAGCCCTTCTCCGGGTCCATGGGGTCGGAGTCGCCGAGCAGGTACGGCAGTCCCATGAGGAACGTCCGGCCGGGACCGGAGTTCGCGGGCCGCGCGTACTGGAACTTGCCGGGGTTGGCCTTCGCCCACGCGAGCAGTTCCTCAGGAGACGTCGGAGGGGTGGGCACCTTGGCCGGGTCGTACTCCAGCAGCGGGCCCGCGGGGTAGTAGGTGACCGCGACGCCCTGGCCCTGCGCGAGCTTCTGCATCTCCCACGCGGGCGGGAGGTAGGTCTTCTCGAGGTCGGGCAGCTTCGCCGAATATCCGGGGAGCAGTTCGTAGACCAGTTTTTGCTCGATGACCGACGACAATCCATCGGTACCGGTCAGCACGAGGTGGGTCTGGGAGGTGCCGGAGTTCTGCTCGGCCTTGAGCTTGCCCGGCATGTCCGGCGCGGTCGCCTTGGTGTAGTTGACCTTGCTGACGAAGTCGGGGTTGGCCTTGACGAACTCGTCGATCATGCCCTGGGTGAGCTGCAGGTTGCCGGCCACGTCGAGCACGTTGAGCTCGACCGGTTTCGACGGCTTGTCCGGGACTGTCGTGGGTGCGTTCTGCGCCTGCGGGGCCTCCGGCGCTCCACACGCCGTGACGATCAACAGGGTGGGGATGACGAGCTGTAACTTCCTTGTCCAGCGCATCTCGTGGCTCCCTAACTGACTCTGGACCTGGCGCTCGAAAACGTTTACGGTTTTTCTGTAACGGTCGAATGCCTACACCTGATCTCCACGGCGAGTCAACAGCTCAGCCCGAGTCAGAGCAGGTACTCCTCCGATGACTGGCCCGCCGCCCGGTCGAACGCAATGCCGCCGCACAACCCATCCCCCGACGAAAGTGGGAGGCTCCTGTGGCACCCCGTTCACGGCGGTTGCCGGTTTCCAGAACCGGCATCCTGGCCACTGCGTTCGCAGTGGCGGTGACCTCGCTCGTTTCCGCCGCACCCGCGGCAGTTGCAGCTGATGTCCTGCTGTCCCAAGGCAAGCCCACGACCGAGTCGGCGTCCGGCGGCGCGAACTACGCGCCGAAGAACGCCGTCGACGGCAACTCGGCCACGCGCTGGGCCAGCAAGTCGAACACCGATCCGGCCTGGATCCGCGTCGACCTCGGCGCGTCCGCGAACATCAGCCGGGTCCGGCTGCAGTGGGACCTCTCGTGCGCCAAGGCGTACCGGGTCGAGACCTCTGAGAACGACTCGGCCTGGACGTCGATCTACACCACCGCGGACGGCAAGGGCGGTGTCGAGGACCTGACTGTCACCGGGCGGGGCCGTTATGTCCGCGTCTACGGCACCACGCGCTGCCGCACCGGCACGTCCTACGGCTACTCCCTGCAGGAGTTCCAGGTCTTCGGCAACACCGGCGTCGTCGATCCCGAGCCGCCGACGCCGCCGTCGGACCTCGTCGCCTCGGAGATCAAGCACGACTCGGCGAAGCTGACGTGGAAGGCCGCGACGGACAACGTCGCCGTCACCGCGTACGACATCTACAACCTCGGCCAGTTCCAGAAGACGGTGCCCGGCAACACGCTCAGCACCGTGATGACCGGCCTGAAGCCGAACGTCAACTACGGCTTCTACGTCAACGCGCGTGACGCGGCGGGCAACGTCTCGCAGGCGTCCAACACCGCGGAGTTCAAGACGCCGCCGGCGCAGGACGACCCGATCCCGCCGACCGCGCCGAAGAACCTGCGTTCACCGTCGCAGACCGCGAACAGCGTCACGCTGAACTGGGACCCGGCGACCGACAACATCGGCGTGACCCGGTACGAGGTCTACAGCGGTGGCGTCAAGGTCGGTGACTCGACCACGACGTCGGCGACCATCGGCGGGCTGAAGGCGAACACCGAGTACAAGTTCACCGTCAAGGCCTTCGACGCCGTCGGGAACGCCTCGCCCGCGTCGAACGAGATCACCGCGCGCACCAAGGGCGGTGGCGACCAGGTCGGTGCCGTCACGCAGATCGCGACCGACAACGACGTGCCGTGGGGCCTCGCGTTCCTGCCCAACGGTGACGGCATCTACTCGCGTCGCGACGCGCAGGACATCGTGAAGATCACGCCGTCCGGTCAGAAGACTTCGCTGGGCAAGGTTCCGGGCGTCTCCGGCACCAACGGCGAAGGCGGACTGCTCGGCATCGAGCTCTCGCCGACGTTCGCGGCGGACGGCCTGATCTACGTCTACCACACGTCCTCTTCGGACAACCGGATCGTGCGTGCCAAGATCGAGGGCAACTCGCTGGTCAACTGGCAGACCCTGCTCACCGGCATCCCGCGCAACAAGTTCCACAACGGCGGCCGCCTGCGCTTCGGTGCCGACGGCAAGCTCTACGCGGGCACCGGCGACGGTCAGAACAAGCCCCTCGCCCAGAACAAGCAGTCGTTCGGCGGCAAGGTGCTGCGCCTGAACCCGGACGGCACCGCGCCGTCGGACAACCCGTTCTTCAGCGAGGGCGGCAACGCCCGCTACGTCTGGACTCTCGGCCACCGCAACGTCCAGGGCCTCGCCGTGGACTCACAGGGCCGCATGTGGCAGGCCGAGCTCGGTGACGGCAGCCAGGACGAGGTCAACCTGCTGCAGAAGGGCGGCAACTACGGCTGGCCCAGCTGCGAGGGCACCGGCGGTTCGTGCGGTGGCTTCATCGCGCCGAAGAAGACCTTCTCGGTGAGCTCCGCCTCGCCGTCGGGTCTCGCGATCGTGAACGACGTGCTGTTCCTCGCCGCCCTGCGCGGCGAACGCCTGTACCGCATGCAGATCAACGGCTCGTCGATCGGCGCCACCACGTCCCACTTCCAGGGCACCTACGGCCGTCTGCGGACGCCCGAACCCGCCCCGGACGGCTCGCTGTGGGTCACCACGTCCAACGGTGACAAGGACTCCACCGCGGGCAACAGCAACACCAGGTTGCTGAAGGTGGCGCTGAACTAGGTTTCGGCTCGGTGCGGTCCGACATGCGGCGGCGCTAGGCCGGGCCGCGCCTGAGTCGGAAGGAAAACGGAAGCCCCCGGACATCTCGTCCGGGGGCTTCCCCTGTGCCCGGTGATCTGGAGAGGATCGAGCTGAGGAGGTGATCGGCGATGTCGTGGCGGCGCGTGCTCGGGGTGACCGGGCTGCTGGTGGCGGTGATGGTCGCGATGGGCACGATCGTGTTGGTGCTGTAGGACGGGAACGGGGCGCCTGTGGCGACTACGGCGCGCTGGCTGTCCTGACCGTGAGGACCAGCTCTCTCCCCACTTCAACGTATAGCGCACAGGGGGTCTTGCGGCAAGACCCCGGTGATGCCGCAAACTCACCGGCCTCAGCAGGAATCAGTGAGGACTGGGGAGTCGCGAAGTGCGTGTTGTGCTGGCCGGATACGGATCGCGTGGAGATGTCGAACCGCTGATCGCCCTCGCGGTGGCCTTGCAGGCAGCGGGTGCGGAAGCGGTGGTGTGCGTGCCACCGGACGAGGAGTTCGTTTCCAGGCTTGACGAGTTCGGCGTGCCGTTCGTCCCGTTCGGACAGTCGGTGCGCGACCTGGTGACCAGTGGCCGGGTGGATCCGCCCAAGGTGGCGGCCGCGCTGGTCGACGAGTGGTTCGGCCCGGTCGCGCAGGCGGCTGAGGGGGCTGACGTGCTGGTGGCGACCGGCCTGATGCCGGCGGGTGCGCGGACGGTGGCCGAGCACCTGGGCCTGCGTTACGTGCTCGCGATGTTCCACACCATCAGCCTGCCGTCGCCGCACCGCAGGCCGTCGGGGCGACCGGGCAAGCCGTTGCCGCCGGAGGAGACCGACAACCGGGTGCTGTGGGCCATCGACGCGGAGAACGTCCAGGCGATGTACGGCCCGGCGCTCAACTCCAACCGGGCGGCGCTCGGCCTGCCACCGGTGGACGACGTCCGAGACCACGTCTACACCGGCGAGCTGTTGCTGGCGTCGGACCCGTTGCTCTGGCCGTCGGAGGAGCTGATCAACCTCGACGTCACCCAGACCGGCGCGTGGATCCTGCCGGACACCCGCCCGCCGGCGCCCGAGCTGCAGGCGTTCCTCGAAGCGGGCGAACCGCCGGTGTACGTCGGCTTCGGCAGCATGCCGATGCACACCTCCAACGACGTCGGCCGGGTCGCCGTCGACGCGGTCCGCGCCCAAGGTCGCCGCGTGCTCCTGGCCAGTGGCTGGGCCGATCTGGCGCACAGCGGTGACGACTGCTTCGTCGTCGGCGAGGTCAACCAGCAGGCGTTGTTCCAGAAGGTCGCTGCCGTCGTGCACCACGGTGGCGGCGGTACGACGACGACCGCAGCGAGGGCCGGTGCGCCGCAGGTGATCGTGCCGCAGATCGTGGACCAGCCGTACTGGGCGCGCCGCGTCGAGGACCTGGGCATCGGTGCGGCACACGACGGTCCGGCGCCGACGTTCGAGTCGTTGTCGGCCGCGCTGAAGACGGCACTGGCTCCCGAAACCCAGGCTCGTGCAAGCGAAATCGCCAGCAAGGTCCGTGCGGACGGGGCGGCTGTGGCCGCGAAGTTGCTAGCGGGCCAGGCCGTCGAGCAGTAGCCCGATCAACCGCCGAGGGTTGTAGCGCGGGTCGTCATCCCTGCCGATGCAGAGGTTGCCGATCCCGCGCATCAACTCGTACGGCTGGATGTCCTCGATCCCGCTCGCCTCCAGCAACGAGCCGCACACCGGCCCGAGCCGTTCGATGAAGTACGCGTGCAGCTGCTCGAACCCGCCGCTGTCCGACTGCAACGCCTGAGCCAGCCCGTGCTTGGTCACCAGGAAGTCCACGAACAGGTCGACCCAAGCTCGCAGCGCCGCGAACGGTGTGTCCGAAGTGGACAGCAAGGCAGGCCCCGCCTCCGCGCACGCCTCGACCTGGTGCCGGTACACCGCGACCACGAGGTCCGCTCGGGTGGGGAAGTGGCGGTAGATCGTGCCCATCCCGACGCCCGCCTCGGCCGCGATCTCCCGGATCGGTGCGTCGACGCCGGACCTGACGAACACCTCGGCCGCGGCCGCCAGCAGCGTCTGCTCGTTGCGCACGGCGTCGGACCGCCTGCTGCGTGCCACCACACGTGCTCCCTTCCCGCAAGGTTGACAAAGCGGAACAGCGCTCCGTATCGTTCCGGAACGTCGCTCCACTTATGGGTGACAGGCTACTCGAAGGGAACCCCATGGCCGTCTTCACGGTGAGCCCTGTCGTGCTCGAAATCCCCGGCAGGCCCGTTGACCTGCAGCTCAAGGTCTCCGCCCCGACCGAAGGGGAAAGCCACCCGATCATCCTGCTGTCGCACGGGCAGGGCTATTCGAACCACCTGTCCTCACTGAACGGCTACGCCCCGCTCGCGAACCACTGGGCCGAGCAGGGCTTCGTCGTCCTGCAGCCGACGCACCTGAGCAGCAGGACCCTGAGCCTGCCCGACGCCCCCGGCGCGCCGATGTTCTGGAAGGAACGCGCCGAGGACATGTCGCACATCATCGACCGGCTCGACGAGATCGAGAAAGCCGTGCCACAGCTGCAAAACCGCCTGGACCGCAGCAAGATCGCGGTCGCCGGCCACTCGATGGGCGGCCACACCGCGAGCCTGCTCCTCGGCATGAAGACCGAGAACACGAGCCTCAAAGACAAGAGGGTCAAAGCCGGAGTGCTGCTCGGCTCGACCGGTCGCGGCGAAGGGCTCACCGACGTCGTCAAGGAGAACTACTCGTTCATGCTCAGTGCGGACTTCAGCGACATGACCACCCCGGCGCTCGTCGTGGCCGGCGACAAGGACGCGTCCGAGCACCTCACGGTCAACGGCCCCGAGTGGCACATGGACCCGTTCCACCTGTCGCCCGGCCCGAAGGACCTCCTCGTGCTCGAAGGCGGCGAGCACGGGCTCGGCGGCGTCTCCGGGTACGACGTCGCCGAGACCACGGACGAGAGCCCCGAACGGGTCGCCACGGTGCAGCGGCTCACCACCGCCTACCTGCACACGAGGCTGAACAACACCAACGACTGGCAGGAAGCGCTAGTGGGCGTTGGGTTCCGGGTTCACTCCCGGCCGTGACAGGAACTCGAAGTCGCAGCCCTCGTTGGCCTGCGTGATGTGCTCGTAGTACAGAGCGCCGTACCCGCGTTCGAACTTCGGCGGCGGCGCGGTCCACTCGGCGCGACGCCGTTCCATCTCCTCGTCGGAGATCTCCACGCGCAACACGCGCGCCTCGACGTCCAACGTCACGAGGTCGCCGTCCTGCACCAGCGCCAGCGGACCACCGACGTGCGCCTCCGGTGCGACGTGCAGAACGCAAGCGCCGTAAGAAGTTCCTGACATCCGCGCGTCCGACACGCGCACCATGTCCCGGACGCCCTCCTTCAGCAGCTTGTCCGGGATCGGCAGCATCCCGTATTCCGGCATGCCGGGCCCGCCTTTCGGGCCGCCACCCGCGAGCACGATCACCGAGTCGCGCGTCACCTCCAGTGCCGGCGAGTTGATCCGTGCCTGCAAGTCCTTGTACCCGTGGAAGACCACGGCGGGCCCGGTGTGCTTCCACAACGAAGGTTCAGCCGCGACGTACTTGATCACCGCGCCGTCCGGTGCCAGGTTGCCGCGCAGCACCGCCAGTCCACCCTCGGCGGAAATGGGGTCGTCCACCGGCCTGATCACCGAGGAGTCGTACACCTCGGCACCTTCCAGGTCCTCGCCGAACGTCCGCCCGGTCACCGTGATCCGCTTGAGGTGCAACGAATCCCGCAGCCGCGACAGCAGTCCGCGCAGACCGCCCGCGTAGTAGAAGTCCTCCATCAGATGAGCACCCGCCGGCTGAACGGACGCCAGCACCGGCACCTCACGTGACAGCCGGTCGAAGTCGTCCAGCGACAACGAGATCTGCGATCGACCGGCCATCGCGATCAGGTGGATGTAGGAGTTCGTCGAGCCGCCCAGCGCCAGCACGGTCCGGATGGCGTCCTCGTACGCCTCGGCCGACAGCACGTCACCGATCGTCAGCCCCTCGCGCACCATCTCGACGACCCGCGTCCCGGACGCCGCCGCCATCCGGTAGTGCGCCGAGTCGACGGCCGGGATCGACGACGCACCGGGCAAAGTCAGCCCCAGCGCCTCGGCGGCGGCCGTCATGGTCGACGCCGTGCCCATCGTCATGCACGTGCCGGGGGAGCGGGCCAGCCCGGACTGGATCTCCGCCCAGTCGGAGCCGGAAATCGTCCCCGCCCGCTTCTCGTCCCAGAACCGCCACATGTCCGTGCCGGAAGCGAGCTTCTCGCCGCGCCAGTTGCCGCGCAGCATCGGCCCGGCGGGCACGAAAACCGTTGGCAGCCCAGCGGAAGCCGCACCCATCAGCAACGCGGGCGTGGTCTTGTCGCAGCCGCCCATCAGAACGCAGCCGTCCACGGGGTAGGAGCGGAGGATCTCCTCCGTCTCCATCGACAGCATGTTCCGGTACAGCATGGGCGTCGGCTTCTGGTACGTCTCCGACAGCGTGGAAACCGGGAACTCCAGCGGATATCCGCCCGCCTCCCAGACGCCGCGCTCGACCTGCTTCGCCCGTTCGCGCAAGTGCATGTGGCACGGGTTGATGCCGCTCCACGTGTTCAAGATCGCGATGACCGGCTTGCCCAGATGCTCAGCAGGGTTCATGCCGAGCTGACGCATGCGGGCGTTGTGCGAGAACGCTCGCAGCCCCTCGCCGTCGAACCACTCCGCGCTGCGCAGTCCTTTTTCGGGCAACGTCACAGCATGCTCCACGAGTTGAGCAGCACACCCACGGCGGAACGGTCGGCCTCCGCCAGCAAGGAAGCCGGCGGCCGCACGTCACGACGGCACAACCCCAGCTGCGCCAAGGCTTCCTTCACCACGGACACGTTGTTCGCGGACTCGTTCAACGCCCGCAGCTCTTCGAACTTGCGGATGAACTCCCAGAACTCCATCGCCGCACCGAACTCGCCGACCTGCAACGCGCGGAACATCTGCACCGACAACTGCGGGGCGACGTTCGCGAGCCCGGACGTGAATCCCGTTGCCCCCACGGCGAAGTAGCCCGGCGCCGACAGCTCGGCCAGCCCTGCCACCCAGGTCAGCCGCTCCAGCCCGGCATCCCTTGCCACCGAAGCAAAGCGAACGGGATCCGGCACGGCGTACTTGACGCCCACGACGTTCGGGCACGCATCCGCCAATGCAGCGATCTGCGCACCCCCGATCCGCGGGTTCCGCACGTAGAGGATCACGCTCAGCTCGGGCACGGCGGAAGCGATCGCGCGGTGGTAGTCCACCCACCCGTCCAGCGACACGTACGGGTGCACCGGCTGGTGGATCATGATGCCCTGAGCGCCGGCCCGATCCGCGAACCGCGCGGCCTTGGTCGCGGTGTCGAGATCGTGCCCGACCCCGGCGACGATCGCGGCCCGGTCGCTGACCGCGTCCACGGTGATCTGCAAAGCACGCTCGGTCTCGGCGGACGACAGCGTGTAGAACTCGCTCGTGTTGCCGTTCGGCGTGACGACCGAGACGCCGCCCTCCACCATCCGGTCCACGATCGCGGCGTAGTTCTTCTCGTCGATCCCGCCGTCCTCGGTGAACGGCGTCACCGTGATCGCCACGACGGACGCGAGCCGTTCGGAGAGGTCATCGAACGCCATCGGGAAGCTCCTCAACTACTCGGTCGGCGAAGGTCTGGATGTGGCGGCGGAGGAGTTCGAAGGCGAGGTCGCCCTTGCCCTGCACGGCGGCGGCCAGGATCGCGCGGTGCTCGGCGGCCTCGTCGTCCCAGGTCGGGCAGATGCCCCAGCCGGCGACGGTGATCAACGCGGCCTGGTCGCGCAGGCCGTCCAGGATCTGGATCATCAACGGGTTGCCGCACCCGGCGTACAACGCGCGGTGGAAGCGGCGGTTGGCCAAGCTTCGCCGCGCGAGGTCGGACACGTCCTCCAACGCCAGCGCGGCATCGTCGAAGGAAGCTCCGAGCAGCACCGCGCGCCGGAGAGCTTCCGGCTCCATCAGCATCCGCACGTCGTAGACCGAGTTGGCCATGGCGGCGTCGACCGTGCGCACCGCGGCGCCCTTGTACGGGCTCATCACGACGAGACCGGATCCGGCGAGTGTCTTGAGCGCCTCGCGCACGGGCGTCTTCGAGACGTTCAGCGTGGCGGCGAGATCTGTTTCCACGAGCGCCTGACCGGGCTTCAGGTTTCCGTTGAGAATCGCTTCTTTGATCGATTCCAGAACGAAGTCCGTTCGAGACGCGGGAGGCGCGTCCACCCGGTCATACATCATATATGAGACCCTACGAGCCCCCGGAGGCCCAGGTCAACCGTCTTGTGTGGGCTGCACAACGTAGACGTATCTGAGTTGAACCAACTCACTCGTGGGCTCGTTTTGAAGGTGTCGGTCACCGCAAGTACGCGGGACTGGAGAAGGGGAAAATGAGTGAGTCGTTCCGCGTAGCCAGTGTCCATTGCCGCGTCCGCCAGCGCATGGCACCGAACGTCCTGGGCACCAACGAGTTGAACGAGATCGACACATGCTGATGGAAGAACTGCCACCGGAGGCCGCGCTGGACGGCCCTCCGCAGAACGCGGACCACCTGCTGCGGCGAACGCTGGGCACGGTCCGCGAACAGAGACATCTGGCCGTGCGACGCCGTGGGCGCATCACGGCCCTGACCTCGACCTTCATGGTCGCCGGCGTGCTCGCCGGTGGCGTCTGGCTGGGCCAGGGACTGGGTGTGGGCGGTACCGGCGACGCGGGCGAGATCTTGCAGGGGACCTCGTCGGCCGGCGCCCACCTGGCCGTGAAGGTCACCGACACCGAGGGCGGGCTGCGGCTCGTCGCCACCGTCGACGGCATGCAGGACGGGGAAGCCTGCTGGCTGGTCGTGCACACGAAGGACGGACGGACGTTCACCGCCGGCTCCTGGAGAGCGCACGACGGTGAGGTGACGCTGGCCGGCTCCGCGATGGTGCGGGCAGAGGACGTGGCCGGGGTCAGCGTCGTGAACCACGATCACCAGCCGCTGGTGACCGCGAACTAGTTGATGAGCTGGGTCACTTTCGTAAACTCTTGTTTAGAAGCGGCCCTTCATCAGCGGTTTCTCCGTTACCCTGCGGGAGCATGACTGGTAGATCATTGGGTGTCGCCGCCATCGCGGCCGCGTTCACCCTGGGGGCCATGACCACAGTTCCCGCGAGCGCCGAGCCCGCCGGGAACCCGATCATCGAGCTGAAGAGCGTCGCCAAGGGTCAGTGCATGACGGCGACCACCACCGATCACTTCCTCGTCGAGCTGGCCGACTGCACCGGCGCGCCGAACCAGCGCTGGGAGGAGGTCGCGGCGCCGGACGGCAACTCCTACCTGCGCAACATCGCCGACAGGAAGTGCCTCGACGCGGAGTTCGCCGTGGCCGGCGACCAGTGCGACGAGACCGACCAGGTCCAGCGCTGGCGGCTGGAGACCGACGCCTCCGGAGCGCGGAAGCTCAGGGTGAGCTTCGGTTGGTACGCCAGCACCGCTTGGTACGGCGGCGAGTTCCACATCGGTATCACGACCGAGGAACCGCAGGACACCGACGACCAGCGGTGGGAGGTCACCGAGGTCGGCACCGCGCCGGCCAGGCCGGACACCACCGGCGCCGCGATCTCGATGGAGAGCTCCGGTCGGCCGGGCCGGTGCGCCGACGGCATCGCGATGGTCGCTTGTCCCGGTTCGCCGTTCCAGCGGGTCGAGCTCGGCGGCGGTGTGGTCCAGCTGCGCACCGAGACCGGCTGCTTGCGCGCCAAACCGGATCAGCGGCACGACAACGTCGTGGACCTGCTCGGGGACTGCACCGTGACCGACAGGGCGCAGCAGTGGCAGCTGACGTCCGACCTGTTCGGCGGGCACCTGGTGCGCAACGTCGACAGGGGCACGTACCTGACGCCGCTCGCCACCGACCTCGGCCACTTCTACAAGGGATTCGGCGGCCCTGGCGCGCAGGTGCAGCGCTGGGTCTTCACCCTCGCCGGGACTAGGTAGCGAACACCTGCGAGTCGTCGGCGAACGCCTTCACCTCGATGGCGTTCCCCGACGGGTCGCGGAAGAACATCGTCCACTGCTCACCGGGCTCCCCGGCGAACCGGCGGTAGGGCGCGATCACGAACTCCGTGCCCGCCGCCTGCAGCTTGTCGGCGAGCAGGAGAAACGCTTCGACGGTGAGCAGCACGCCGAAGTGCGGCACCGGCACGTCGTGGCCGTCCACCGGGTTGTGCGCGGCCTGCGGGCGCGGGCCGTCGACCAGGTGCGTCACGAACTGGTGGCCGTAGAGGTTCCAGTCGATCCAGCGCTCGCTCGACCTGCCCTCGGGGCAACCGAGCACGCCTCCGTAGAACGCGCGGGCCTTGGCCAGGTCCGTGACCGGCACCGCGAGGTGGAAGCGAGGGATGGTGGGGGTCATGGTGATGACGTTCCTTCCGCTCGACGGAGGAATTTGAACCCTGCGCTTGCCGCAATGTCAACATTCGGACATCGACGAGCTGTTCACGTTGAGGACGGCGGAAGAACACCTGCGCGGGCCCTGCACGGAGCCGGTGGAGCAACGGTGAACGTCCGAAGTGAGACAGCGGCCTGTCGTCTCGCTGGCGCGCTTGGCAAGCTGTAGCCGTGGCCCCGACCAAACCGATGACCTTCGCAGTGGCGGCGGTCGCGGTACTCGTGCTGGTGGCCTCCGTCGTCGTGCTGTGCGGAACGTCCAGCGCGGACCAGTACGTCAGCGAGCTCGACCAGGTGCGGACCGAGCCGGAGACGCCGAACGTCGTCATCCGGTGTGGGACGAACACCGAACGGCACCTCAACGCGGACAACCCGGTGGTCTCGCCGGGCATCCCGTTCGGCGCGCACCACACACACGAGTACGTGGGCAACAGGTCGGCTGACGCGAAGTCGACGAATGCCTCTCTCGCGGCCGCGTCCAGCACGTGCGAGAGGGACGACCTGTCGACGTACTACTGGCCGGTGCTGCGCCTGACGGACGGCACGGGACACGACGCGCACGCCGAGGGCGGCGGCGTTCACGGCAACACCGGTGAGGTGTTGCAGCCGAAGACCGTGGAGATCCGGTACGAGGGCAGCGCGGTCAGCAACGTCCTGCCGATGCCGCGTTTTCTGCGCATGATCACCGGCGATCCGATGGCGTTCACCAACAACTATGGGCCAAAAGTGCGAGCCCAGTGGGGCTGTTCGGACAAACCTGGTCGCTTCACGACGAAGTACCCGCTGTGCGCAAGCGCGACCACGTTGCGCAGCTACGACTTCGCCAGCTGCTGGGACGGCAACAACACCGACAGCGCGTCACATCGCACCCACGTGGTGTTTCCGCTGGTCGGCGGCGCGTGCCCGCCCCGGACGTTCCCGATCCCGCGGCTGCGCGTCACCGTCGGTTACGACATCCCGGCGGGCCGGCCGTTCGCGATCGACAGCTTCCCCGAGGAGATGCGCGACCCGGCGACCGACCACGCGATGTTCATCAACGTGATGCCGGAGGCGTTGATGAACGAGTTGGTCGGGCACCTCAACGGATCCCGCTAACATCCGCGAGAATTCTTTAGTCCAAACCTCGTTGAACCGATCCTCGGATCCACTCGTGTGTCGGCTGAGGTCTGTGAAGAGAACGCCCGCACGAGGTGTTCGCGGGCGGGGAGGAGTGGGTGGATGGCGGCTTTGTTCTCCCGCAAACGGGAGACCGCGGCCGACGAGGCACTGATCCGGTCGCTCTACGAGGAGCACGGTCGGGCACTGCTGGCGTACGCGACGCGGTTGACCGGCGATCGGGCGGCGGCCGAGGACGTGGTCCAGGAGACCCTCGTCCGCGCGTGGCGCCACCCCGACGCCCTCGTGAACGGCAAGGGATCGGTGCGCGGCTGGTTGCTGACCGTGGCGCGCAACATCGTCACCGACCGCGTGCGTGCGAAGGCTGCGCGCCCGCAGGAGGTGGCCGAGTCACCGGCGACGCCACCGATCGAGCGCGACCACGCTGACCAGGTCGTCGACTCCGTGGTGGTGCTGGAGGCACTGGACCGGTTGTCCTCGGACCACCGCGACGTGCTGATGGAGATCTACTTCCGCGGTCGCAGTGTGACGGAGGCGGCGGAAGCGCTAGGGGTGCCACCGGGCACGGTCAAATCGAGATCGTATTACGCGTTGCGAGCCCTGAGGGAGACGTTCGTCGGTCAACAGGTCGCACTGAAGGGGGTGGCCGGATGACCACGCAGCACGACCCGCAGCTGCTCGGTGCCTACGTTCTAGGAGCACTGGACGAGCAGGAGGTGCGCGCCATGGACGAGCACTTGGCGTCCTGCCCGGACTGCACGCGTGAGCTCGAGGACCTCCGTGCGATGGAGGCCTACCTCGGCGAGGTGCCGCCGGAGGCCATGCTCGACGGGCCGCCGGAGGGCGGCGACCTGTTGTTGCAGCGCACCTTGCGTCAGGTGCGTTCCGAACGAGGCGGCGTCGCACGGCGTCGTCAGATCACCCTCGGTGCCGCGGCTGCCGTGGTGGCGGCCGTGGTTCTCGGAGCCGGCGTCTTCGTCGGCAAGGCGACGTCGCCCGGTGACAACGTGGCGGCGCCGACCCAGACCGTGGCACCGGATCCGTCCGGTACCAAGCTCGCCAGCTTCACCGACCCGGTGACCAAGGCGTCGATGGCCGTGAAGGTCGTTCCCGCCGCCGGTTGGGTGCGCACGAACATGGCGATCAACGGCATCCCCGAGGGCGAGAAGTGCCGGATCTTCGTTGTGGCGAAGGACGGCAGCCGCCAGGAGGCAGGTTCCTGGGTGGTGTCGAAGAAGGGCGCCGCCGAGGGCACGAACCTGGACGGCTCCGCACTCGTGGCACCGGCCGACGTCAAGTCCGTTGTGGTGGAGAACTTCGCGGGCAAGAAGTTCGTCGAGGTCCCGATTCAGGCCTGACCGAGGGGAAATGGGGTCGTCCCTTGTGGACGGCCCCATTATCTTTGCCCGGTGTCGTCACATCTGTTCATCGGCGAGGACTGCTGGAACTGCTCCAGCGGCACTGTGGGCTGGGCGCTCGAGACCATCGCCGACAACGTCACGAACCCCGCGGTCGCGGCCGAGCTCAGGGAGTTCTCCAGCGGGCTGATCTTCGTGGAGGACTTCGGCCGGACCCACGGCGCTGCGGCGGCCGAGGAGATCGTGCAGGTCATCCGCACGAAGCTCCGCCCGGCGGCGCTGGCCGAGGAGAAGCCGGAGGTGCGCGAGTACCTGGTGCCGATCGTCGACGAGCTGGTTGAGATGGCGGAGCGTTGGCGCGGCTTCGAGGTCGAGGCCGGCTGAGGCAGGAGCACCTGTGTCCGGAATTTTCGTGATCGACCGCGAGGACGGCCCGTGGGGCGCCGAGGCCGAGATGTGGGACGCGCCGCGCGGTGTGTTCTTCTGGGCCGTCGAGACCATCGCCGAACGCGTGCGCGACGAGGAGCTCGCCGCTCTGCTGCGGGAGTTCCTGGCCGGCGGGTACGGCTGGCTCGCGCTGACCTGCTACACCCCGGAGCAGGCCACCGAGATCGTGCGCGTGATCCGCGAGGAGCTCCGGTCCGCCGCGGACGCCGGGCTGCGGGAGATCGTCGACGACCTCGTGGCCATCGCTGACCGCTGGACCTCCGGCACGCTCGTGTCCGCGACGGTGCGCCTGGATCGTCCGGGAGGGAAGCGGGATGACGTCCCGCAGTGGGACGCCACCGCCGCCGACGTGGACTGGGTGCGCGGTGTTCTTTCCCGCCACGTCGCTTCCCCCGCGCTCGCCACCAAGCTGGCCGCACATCCGTTGAAGGCCCCCGACTGGCTTTCCTTCAAGGAGTTCAGCGACGACGAGGTGGACGAGATGCTCGCGGTGATCCTGGCCGAGCACGAGTCCCTGCCCGCGCTGGCCGACCTGGCCGCCGAGTGGGACGCGGTGTCACGGCCTTAGAACGACCTTCCCGACGGTGGCGCGCGACTCCAGCGCCGTGTGGGCCTGCGCGGCGTCCTTCAGCGCGAACGGCGGGTTGACCAGCGGCACGAACCGCCCGCTGGCCAGCCCCGCCATCGACTCGTCTTCGAGCGTTCGCAGCCCGCGCCGCATCAGCCCGGGTCCCAGAGCCACCGTCGCCGTGAGGCTGTTGGCGAACAACGCCTCCGTGCTGATCGGCGTCGACTTCCTGGACGCCCAGCCGTAGATGATCTGCCGGCCGCCCGGCCCCAGCGTCTTCAACGCCTGCTCGCCGACGTCGCCCCCGACCCCGTCGAGCACCACGGTCATGTCCTTGAGCCCGTCCGCCCACCCCGGCCGGGTGTAGTCGATCGCCGCGTCGGCGCCGTTGTCCATGACGAGGTCGAGTTTCGAGGCGCTGGCCAGCCCGACGACCCGCGCGCCGACGTTGCGCGCCTCCTGCACGAAGAGCGTCCCCATGCCGCCCGCCGCCGACGTCACCAGCACCACGTCGTCCGCGGTGAGCTTGGCCGCGCCGAGCACGCCGACCACCGTGCGCCCGGTGCCGATCATCGCCACCGCCGCCTCGAACGACACGTTGTCCGTCAACTCGTGCAGCGCGCTCACGTTGGCCACGGCCAGTTCCGCGTAACCGCCGTTGGCCTGCCCGAGGTGTGCGACGACTCGCCGTCCGAGCCAGTCGGGGGAGACGTCCGGACCCAGTGCCGTGACGACACCCGCGACCTCGCGACCAGGCGTCATCGGGAACTCGACGGGCCCGAACCCGCCCTTGCGGATCGTGGTGTCGACGAGGTGGACACCTGCGGCCGCGACCGTGATGCGGACCTGGCCGGTGGTGGGCTCCGGGTCGGGCACCTCCTCGAACAGCAGGTTCTCCGCCGGACCGAACTCGTACTGCCGAATCGCGAACATGCTCCAGGACGCTATGAGCTCGACCTAACTGGAGGTCAACAGGCGATCTGAGGCAATCCGGTGGCGGGTCGTGGCACGAGTGTGCTAAAAACACAACTGTGCTAAAAACCGTCATCGCGAGCCTGCTCCTGGTCACGTCGGCGCCCGTTGCGCCCGCCGTGGCCGGTCCGGAGCAGGTGCCGCACGTCGTCGCGTCCAACTACCGCGGCCTGGGGGACGGCATCGGGTTCGGGCAGGCCAAGGCTCACCTGTGTGATCTCGCCAAGATGTTCAACGACCTCGCCTCCGATCCGCAGTTCCGGGACCTCGAAGAACGGCAGGTGGTCGAACGGATAGTCGCCCAGCCGCCGCCCATCGGGCCCACGCAGCAGGTTCGTGACCTGTTCTCGGGCTATGTGCGGGGCTACAACCGTTATGCGGCAGCGCATCCCGGATGCGGCGCGAGGCCGATCAGCGAGGCCGAGCTCTACCGGTTCAACTACGTGTCGTCCAACGAGGGGATTTTCCGGGCGTACGAAGGGATCTGGCCGTCGCCACCGAAGGAGCAGAAGGAGCGGGGCAGCAACTCCATCGCCGTTGGTTCTAGGGGTACCAACGGAGGTAAGGGTGTGCTGCTGGGGAACCCGCACGTGCCGTGGTACGGCATGGTGTCGTTCTGGCACGCGCGGCTGACCATTCCAGGCAAGGTGGACGTCGAGGGCACCACACTCCTCGGCATTCCGATGGTCTACAACGGGTACAACCGCGGTGTCGCGTGGTCCGCGACCATCTCCACGGCGGCGAGCTATTCGCTGACGAAGCTGAAGCTGGTCGACCGGTACACGTACCTGGTGGACGGCAAGCCGGAGAAGATGATCGACCGCGGCACGCACTGGGACACCCGCTTCGGGCCGGTGACGCGGGCGTTGCGGACCAACCCGCACCTGACCGGGTACGAGCTGACTCCGTTGCCGTGGACCGAAACGGAGGCGTACGCGGTCACCGACAACGCGGCGGACCGGCTCGCGGCCGTGAACTCGGCGGCCGGGTTCCTGGAGGCGCGGACCACCGGTGACCTGAAGGCCAGTCTGGTCAAGCATGGTGGCACGGTGCGCACGAACATCGTCGCCGCCGACAAGCGCGGCAAGACGTTGTACGCGGGCATCCAGGTCGTGCCGGACGTCGCCGACGAGTGCGTGGTGGACCGGGAGTTCCTGCGCCGCAACAGCGTCGCGATCGTCGACGGCACCCGGTCGGCGTGCAAGCCCGGGTTGCTGGGCATGGACAGGATGCCGTGGATCGAGAGCGACACCTACGCGACGAACTCCAACTCCTCGCACGCGTTCGTGCGGGCGGACAAGCCGCTGACCGGGCTGCCGCCGGTGTTCGGGAACGAGACCGTCATGAACATGCGCACCGAGTTCGGGCTGAACGAGATCCCGCGCCACCTCGGCCGGTACGACGCGGCGACCATGCAGAAGCTGGTGCTGGAGAACAGGAACACCGCTGCGGAGAAGTACCTCGACAAGATGCCGTGCACGCGCGAGGAGTGCGACGTCTTGAAGAAGTGGGACCGCCGCAACGAGATCGGCAGCGTGGGGGCGTTGCTGTTCGACCGCTGGTTCGCCGCGGGCGGTACGGAGGCGGCGTTCGACGAGGTGGTCGCGGAGCTCGGGCCGAAGATCTATCAGCCGTTGGGGGAGAACCAGTACCTCGTGCGGGACGGCAGGAAGATCCCGCTGCACGGCGGACCGGGCTCATCCGGCGTGTACAACCTGATCAACATGGATTGGCAGAAGCAGGACGTCAGCGACGGGTCGAGCTTCATCTTCGCCGTCGAGTACACGGACAAGGCGTGCCCGACCGCGTACACGCTGATGGCGCCCGCCCGCCCGGATCTCTACTCCGCAAAGAAGTGGCAGAAGGGGGCTCTCTGCCGCTAGAGCCCTTGAGGCTCGCGTCGTCGGGGGCGCGAGCCTCAAGGGCCCAGGTCTAGTGGGCGATCATCACGTGCTTGACGCGCGTGTAGTCCTCAAGGCCGTGCATGGACAGGTCCTTGCCGTAGCCCGACGCGCCGAACCCGCCGTGCGGCATCTCGGACGCGACAAGGCCGTGCGTGTTGACCCACACGATGCCGAAGTCGAGCCGCGCCGTCAGCGACGCGGCTCGACCCGTGTCACGGGTCCAGATCGAGGACGCGAGCCCTTGCGGCACACCGTTGGCCAGCGCGATCGCCTCGTCGTCGCTGCCGAACGACTGCACGGTGATCACCGGCGCGAACGCTTCCTCTTGGACGAGCTCGTCGTCCTGGGCGAGTCCCGAGATCACGGTGGGCTCCAGGAAGAAGCCGGCGGCACCGTGCTGCTTCCCTCCACAGTGGATGGTCGCGGACGACCGGGACAGCAGCCCGAGCACACGGTCCAGCTGAGCCTTGCTGTTCAACGGGCCGAAGTCCGCACCGGGAACCTGCGCGGACGCCGCTTTCGTCAGCGCCGCAACGAACTCGTCGTGCACCGCCGAGTGCACCAGCACGCGGGTGGCAGCGGTGCAGTCCTGGCCGGCGTTGTAGAAGGCGGCGCCCACGATGCCTTCGGCCGCGGCAGCGACGTCCACGTCGTCGAACACCAGGACCGGCGCGTTGCCACCGAGTTCGAGGTGCGTGCGCTTCACAGTCGCGGCGGCGCTGCGGGCCACCTCGATGCCGGCGCGGGTGGAGCCGGTCAACGAGACCATGGCGGGAACGGGGTGTTCGACCAGCGCCCGGCCGGTGTCGCGGTCGCCCAGCACGACGTTGAACACGCCCGCGGGCAGCACCTGAGCAGCCAACGAGGCCAGCAGCACGCTGGACGACGGCGTGGTGTCGGCCGGCTTCAGCACGACCGTGTTGCCGGCGGCCAGCGCCGGGGCGATCTTCCACACGGCCATCATCAGCGGGTAGTTCCACGGCGTGATCTGCGCGATCACGCCCACCGCCTCACGCCGCTGGTACGAGGTGGCGCCGGGGATGTACTCACCGGCGGCGGCCGTGCCGAGGGCGCGGGCGGCTCCGGCGAAGAACCGGATCTGGTCGGTGCACTGCGGGATCTCCTCGTCGAGCACGACCGAGCGGATCTTGCCGGTCTCCCGGATCTCGGCGTCGGCGACCGCGGAAGCGTTGGCCTCCAGGAGGTCCGCGAGCCTGAGCAGCGCCAGCTGACGCTCGCCCGGGGTGGTGCGGGACCACGCGGGGAAGGCCGCCTCGGCCGCGCGCACCGCCGCGTCGACCTCGGCGGAGCGGGAGATGACCGCGCGGCCGAACTCCTCGCCGGTCGCGGGGTCGACCAGCGCCGACGTGTCGTCAGCGGAAACCGTGGTGCCGTTGATGAAGTTCGCGACGATCACGTGTGCTCCAGGTGCGTGGGGGCGAACATGCGCAACACCGCGGGCAGGACCACCACGTGCGGACCGTCCCCGGCGAACGCCTTGGCGAGATCTTCGCGCAGCGTCTCGGGAGTGCTGCGGGTGGCGGGCACGCCGAAGGCCTCGGCGAGCGCCACGAAGTCGGGGCGGGTCAGTTCGGTGGCGGTGGCCTGGCCGAACGTGTCGGTCATGTACTCGCGCAGGATGCCGTAGCCGCCGTCGTCGACGATCAGCCACACCACCCGCGAGCCGTGCTGCGCGGCGACCGCCAGCTCCGAGAGGCCGTACATGGCGCCGCCGTCACCGGACACCGCCAGCACCGGTCCGTCGACGGCCGCCGCGACGCCCAGCGCCGCCGGGAACCCGTAGCCGAGGCCGCCCGCACCCTGCGCCGAGAACTGCGCGCCACCCCGTGGATCCCACGCCGACCAGGCCCAGTAGGCCAGGATCGTCATGTCCCAGCAGGTCGGCGTGCCCTCCGGAACGGCAGAGCGCAGCGCGGTGAGCACCTGCCACTCCAGGTCGAGCTCCTGCTCGGCGAGCCGGGTCCGCACCTGCTCCAGCAGCCGGCTGACGAGCGACTCGGAGATGCCGTCCTCGGTCCGTGCCGTCACGCCGGAACTCAAGGTGCGCAACGTGTGCCGGGCGTCGGCGTGAATGCCGAGCGCGGGGTAGTTCGACTCCAGCTTGCCCAGATCGGCCTCGATCTGGACGACCTGCCCGGTGGGGCGGAACGTCCGGTAGTTGCTGGACAGCTCGCCCAGCCCGGAACCGACCACGAGCAGCACGTCCGCGGAGGCGAGGAACTCCGTGGTGTGCCAGTCCTCCAGCCACGACTGCGCGGAAAGCGGGTGGTCCCAGGGGAAGTTTCCCTTGCCGCCGAACGTCGTCACGACCGGCGCCCGCAGCTTCTCGGCCAGCTCCAGCAGCTCGTCCCGCGCGTGCAGGGCGCCGCCGCCGGCCAGGATCACCGGCCGGGCAGCGCCGTCCAGCAACCGCACGGCCTCGGCGACCAGCTCCGGCCGCGGGTGCAGCTCGCGGGCGGACCAGGACATCGACGTCACCGGTGGCACGGAAGCCGGGCCGAGCAGCACGTCCTGCGGGATCTCCACCCACACCGGCCCGAACGGCGCGGTCAGCGCGATCTCCCACGCCTCGGCCAGGGCCGACGGGATCTGCGACGCGTGCCGCACCACCCACGCGTGCTTGACGACGTCGCGGAACGACGCCAGCTGGTCGGTCAGCTCGTGCAGGTACCCGCCGCGCACGCCACCAAGTCCGGCTGAAGGGATCTGCGACGAGATGCCCAGCACCGGTGCCGAGGCGGCGGCGGATTCCTGCAGTCCGGCCAGGGTTTGCAGCGCGCCAGGCCCGGTCGACACGAGCAACGGCGTCACCGAGCCGGTGATCCGCGCGTGGCCGTCGGCGGCGAAGGCGGCGTTGACCTCGGTCCGCGAGCCGACGTAACGCAGGTCGGAGCGGCGAAGCGCGTCGAAGAGGCCGAGTGCGTGCTGGCCGGGGATGCCGAAGACGGTGTGGGCGCCGAGGGCTTCGAGGGTTTCGACGACGACGTCACCGCCGTTGCGCTCGCTCACCTGCCCTCCCCAGCGGCCGGCAGGCTCACGACGTCGACGCTCACTGCCCCTCCCCAGATGCCTGCAGGCTCACGAGGCCGTCCACCGCGCTGCTCACTGCCCCTCCTTGAGCGCCAACAAACTCACCAAGTCGTATGCCAAGTGCGACGCTGCCACAGAAGTGATGTCCGCGTGGTCGTAGGCGGGGGCCACTTCGACCACATCCGCACCCACGAGGTTCAGCCCCCGCAGCCCGCGAACGATCTCCAGCAGCTCCCGCGAGGTCATGCCACCGGCCTCAGGTGTCCCGGTACCGGGCGCGTGCGCGGGATCCAGCACGTCGATGTCGATCGACACGTACAACGGCCGGTCGCCGATCCGCTGCCGCAACGCGTCGACGGTCTCGTCGACCCCGCGGCGCATCACGTCGGACGACGTCACGATCCCGAACCCGAGCCGCCGGTCGTCTTCGAGATCCTTCTTGCCGTACAACGGACCCCGCGTGCCGACGTGCGAGATCGCTTCCGTGTCCAGGATTCCGTCCTCGACCGCGCGCCGGAACGGCGTCCCGTGCGTGTACGGCTCGCCGAAGTACGTGTCCCACGTGTCGAGGTGCGCGTCGAAGTGCAGCAGCGCCACCGGCCCGTGGATCCGCGAAACCGCTCGCAGCAAAGGCAAAGCGATCGTGTGGTCACCGCCGATCGTGACCAGCTTCGTGCCCTCGCGCTGCAGATCGGAAGCGGCCTGCTCGATCGTCTCGATGGCCTCGCCGATGTGGAACGGGTTGACCGCGATGTCCCCGCCGTCCGCGACCTGGACGCGTTCGAACGGCGCCACGTCCAAGCCGGGGTTGTAGGGACGCAGCAGCCGGGAGGCCTCCCGCACGGCCGAGGGCGCGAACCGCGCTCCCGGCCGGTACGAGACGCCCGTGTCGAACGGGACTCCCACCACCGCGACGTCCGCGTGCGCCACCTGGTCCAGGCGCGGCAGCCGGGCGAAGGTCGCCGGGCCCGCGTAGCGCGGGACCTGCGAGGAGTCGACGGGGCCGATCATGCGTTCACCAGTTCCTCTTCGGTTGCGTTCCCTGCCACCCGGCGTTCCCAGTTCGCCAGCACCGCGTAGTCCGTGGGCGGCGTGAACAGGCTGACGACGACGTACGACACCAACGACGCGCCGAGGCTGTAGTAGATGGCCTCGTTGGCGTACACGTCGACGAAGACCATGAACCCGATCGCGGTCAGCGAGCCGAGCGCCATCGACACCATGGCACCGACGCGCGTTCCGCGCTTCCAGACCAGGCCGCCGATGATCGCGACCAGCAGGCCGCCGACGAGGATGTTGTAGGCGACGGTCAGCGCGGCCACGACGTCGTTGAGCGCGACGGCGATGGCGATCGCGACGACACCGATCACCAGCGTGAACATCCGGTTGTTGTGCACGTCGGAGGCAGCGGTGTCGTCATTCTTGGCTTTGCGGCGCCAGATGTCGTTGGACGCCACGGTGGCGCACGCGATGAGGGCGCCGGAGGACGTGGACATCATCGCGGCCAGCGCGGCGGCGAGCACGAGCCCGCGGACACCCGTCGGCAGCAGGTTCTCCACGATCGTCGCGAACGCCTCGTCCTTGTTCGCGATGTCCGGGTACAGCGCCTTGCCCGCGAGGCCGATGAGCGCGCCCGCGACGGCGTAGACGAGGCAGTACAGGCCGGAGGTGATGCCACCCCAGGTCGCGACCTTCGGCGACTTGGCGGTGAACACGCGCTGCCAGATGTCCTGGCCGATCAGCAGGCCGAAGACGTAGATCAGCAGGTAGGTGATGATCGTGCCGGTGCCGATGTTGCCGACCTCGAACATCGCCGGGTCGTTCAGGCGTTGCTGGATGCCGTCGAACCCGCCCGCGGTGATCAGGCTGATCGGCAGCAGCAGGAACAGGATGCCGACGGTCTTCACGATGAACTGCACGATGTCGGTGAGCGTGATCGACCACATGCCGCCGAGCACGCTGTACAGCACCACGATGCTGCCGCCGATGATCACGCCGATGCTCTTCGGCAGTCCGAAGAGGACGTTGAAGATCGTGGAGTAGGCGATCGTGGAGGTGACGGTCAGCATCAACGTGTACGCGGCCATCACCAGGCCGGAGATCATGCTGGAGTTGCCGCCGTAGCGCAGATCGAGCATCTGGCTGACGGTGTAGACCTTCAGCTTGACGATCCTGCGCGCGAAAAGTGCGCTCAGCAACAGGATTCCGAGGCCGATGGCGAACACCATCCAGGCGCCGGAGATGCCGTACTTGTAGCCGAGTCCGACGCCGCCGATGGTCGACGCGCCGCCGAGCACGACGGCGGACATGGTGCCGGAGTACATGCTGAAGCCGAGCCTGCGTCCGGCGACCAGGTACTCGCTCTTGCTGGTGGCGCGCCTCATGCCCCACCAGCCCATGCCGATCATGCCGAGCACGTAGGCGGCGATCACCGCGTAGTCGAGAGCCACTGTTGGACCTCCTTGGGTTGCAGGTCACAGTAGGAACGCGGGCTGGCGCTGATAAGTGGTCGTTCTGCACAATCGTCGGACCATGGTTGTGCAAACCGTCCCACTCGCTGATCTGGTCGCGCGAGTCGATCTCGGGCTGACCGTCCTGTGTGGAGCCGGCGCGCTGGACCGGCCGATCCGCTGGGCGCACGTGTCCGAGCTCGAGGACCCGACGCCTTACCTGGTCGGCGAGGAGCTGCTGCTCACGGCCGGCGTGCGGTTCCCCTCCGACGTGCCCGCGTACGTCGCCGGGCTGGTGTCGTCCGGGGTCTCGGCGATCGGGTTCGGGGTCGAGCCGGAGTTCCCCACGGTGCCGTTGTCGCTGGTGGAGGCGTGTGAGGCGTTGGGCATGCCGTTGCTGGAGGTGCCGCCTTCGACGCCGTTCCTCGCGGTGTCGCAGGCCTTGGGGGCGTTGCTCGCGGAGATCGCGGTGCGGGAGCAGCGGATGCTCGCGGACAGCCAGCGCGCTCTGACCCGTGCGGCTACGCGCGTGCGTCCCGTGGAGTCCGTGTTGACGACTCTCGCCGTGGTGCTGAACTGTCGCGCTGATCTTGTGGACCTTGCGTCGGCGCCTGACGACGTCGCTTCTCTCGTGGGGAGGGTGGCGTCGGGGTCGGGGCCTCGTTCGGCTTCCGCCCACGTGGGTGAAGACCACGTGACGCTGGATCCTGTCGAGGCCGCGGTGCTGGTGGTGCGGCGCCCGGTTCCGTTGTCGGCGGCCGAACGGGCTGTGGTCGCGGTTGCGCTGGCGTTGTTGGGGTTGCTGCGGCGGGATGTGGAGAGCGAACGCGGGCGGCTGGCTCGGCTCGCTGCCTCGGCGTTGCTGCGCTCGCAGGTGTCGGGGCTGGTCGGCGGATTGGTGTCGGGGTTGGCCGGCGTGCTGGGGCCGGGGCCGTACCGGGTGGTGGCGGGGGAGTCGCGGGCCGACTACGACGTGTTGGCACAGAGGTACGGGCCGCTGGTGTCGAAGGTGGAGGACGGGTTTCTGGCGCTGGTGCCGGCGGGGGTCGAGGTGTCGGGGCCGGTCGGGGTGTCTTCGCCGATCGTCGAACCCTCCACCGCACCCCGCCCCGGCCCTCACCCCGGCCCCGCTCTCGCCCCCAGCTCCCACGCCATGTCCGCAGCCGCGATCGAGCGGGCGGCGGCGGAGGCCGAAGCGTTGCTGGCGCGGGCCAAGGCCACCGGCGAACCTGCGTTCCCGGCGTCCGATTTGTCCTCCCTGGTCGACCCCGTGGCGGCCCGCGAGTTCGCCCGCCGCGAGCTCGCGGCCCTCCTCGGACGCCCCGAACTGGTCGAGACGCTGCGGGCCTGGCTGGGGCAGCACGGCAGCTGGGACAGGGCCGCGGCGGCCCTCGGCGTGCACCGCAACAGCGTTCGGCACCGAATCTCGCACGTCGAACGGCTGCTCGGTCGTGATCTTGGTTCGGCCGACGCGCGGGCCTCGCTGTGGCTCGCGCTGACGTGGCTCGATTAATTCCTTTGCGGCCGGGCCGTGTTCTCGGTCATCATTGTTCCATGTTCACCGCAGAGGAATGGGCCGGAGCGCCCTCAAGGCTGTGACCAGCCAGTTTTATTCCTTCTAATCTCTGCGAGCATTTGTTTTCAATGCTCGTCCTTGGCGTGTTCGTCTAGTGGTCAGGACGCTGGACTCTCAATCCGGAAACACGGGTTCGATCCCCGTACGCGCTACGTGGCCCGGTCTCAGTGGGGTGGACCGGGCCCGCCCTCGGCCGGGTCCATGTCAGACGGACCCAAAGAATCTTCGAAAACATCGCCCGAATGGTCTAGGCGCCAGTTACGCTCTGCGAATGGCTGCGGTCCCCGCCTTCGCACGCTACGAGGTCGACGTACGTCGGCCGAACGCCGCGCGGATCCACGACTTCTATCTGGGTGGCGCGCACAACTACGCCGCCGACCGGGCGTTCGCCAAGCAGGCCGTCCGGATCGACCCGGAGCTGCCGCTCGTGACCCGCGCGCACCGGGTGTTCCTCAGGCAGGCCGTCCGGCACTGCTGGGCGGCCGGTGTGCGTCAGTTCCTCGACCTCGGCTCGGGCATCCCGACGTGCGGTGCGACGCACCAGACGTTGCCCGACGCGCGTGTCGTGTACGTCGACTCGGACCCGGTGACCGTCGCGTTCGGGCGCGGTCTGCTGCGTGGCGAGCCACGGGCGTGCGCGGTCGAAGCCGACCTGCGCCGGCCCGAGCAGGTGCTGAGGCATCCGGGCGTGCTGTCTCATCTCGACCTGCGTGAGCCTTACGCGGTGTTGATGGTCGACGTCCTGAGGTACGTGGACGACGCGACCGGGCCTGGACGGGTCGTGCGCCGGTATCGGCACGCGTTGCCCGCGGGAGGGTTCCTCGTCGTGTCGCACCCGGCTCCGGTCGAGCAGCTGATGGAAGGCCTGTCGATCGAGGCGCCGAGTGTCGTTCCCGGGGCTTATGCGGGGATCGGGCGCAAACCTGGCCGTATCTGACAGCGTTGTCGCCGCTCCTACCAACGTGCGGGAAGCGCTGGAGCGGGCGAAGGCGTTGCGGTGGGCGGGACGGCCGGCAGACGCGGCTTTGGAGCTGCGCAAGGCACTCGCCACCGCCGACGACCGGTGTGAGCTGCTGTACCTGTTGTGGGACTGCCAGTTCGTGCTCGGCGACCGGGCCGCGGCGCACGAGACCCTGCTGGAGGCCAAGGGGTTGGCCTCGGGGCCGATGGTCGCGCGGGTTGCCGTCGCCGAAGCCAGTTGGCTGATGTCGCAGGGTTCGTACGTCGATGCGCTGGCCAGGGCCTCGGTCGAGACTGACGATCAGGCTGTTCTTGCCCACGCGTTGAGCGTTCGGGGTGTGTGCGAGGCGTTTCTGGGTGATGTGGAACGTGGTGTCGCCACTCTGGAGGACGCGCGCACGGCCGCGCATCGCAGCGGCTGCATCCGTGAGCTGACCCGTGCTGTCGGCAACCTGACCTACGTGCTCGGCAGCTCCGGGCAGCATGAACGCAGTGCGCGCATCGGCAAGGAAGCCTTGACGCGCTTGGGGATTCAGGGTTTGGCGCCGACGTTCAGCGGCGTGCTCCGCTACAACCTCGCGTCCAGCCTGCTCGCGCTCGGGCGGTGGCCGGAGCTGGCCGCGCTGGAGGTGCCGGACAGCATTCCCGGCAACAAGGCCGCGCGGATCCTGCTGTGTCAGGCGGAAGCGGTGGCGTTGCAGGGGCAGGACCCGGACGACCTGATCGAGGAGGCCGAGAAGGCCATCGACGGGCCGGATGCGCTGTTCACAGCCCAGTGCGCTTATGTTCGCGCCGTCGCGGCCAGGGCTCAGGGGCGGTTCCGGGCGGCGGTGGAACTCTGCCGCGAGACCGTTGCTGATCCGCCGGAAGCGTTGACCCACGGTGAGATTTTGAGGCTGTGCGTGGAAGGCCTCGGCGCGGCGCGGGATCTGCAGGCGGCTGGTGGGCGCGTCACGAAGCTGGACGATCCGGAGGCGACAGAGCGGGAGTTGCTTTCTCGTCTGCCGGTGCCGTGCGGGCCGGAGGACGAGGTGTGGCGGCGGGTCGCGTTCGCGGAGGCCGGTCGTGACTCGTGGGCGGAGATCGCTGTTGCGTGGGACCGGCTGAAGATGCCGTACCCGGCCGCGTACGCGCGAACCCGTTGTGGTGAACCGGAAGCGCTGCGGCAAGCCGACCGGGTCGCGCAACGCTTGCGCGCCTTGCCGCTGGTGAAGATGATCGACCGTCAGGCGCGGCGGCAGCGCATCCCGTTGCTGCGTCAGGACAAGCCGAAGCTCGGCACGTTGACGCCGCGCGAGCGCGAGGTGCTGGAGCTGCTGGGATGGGGCCGCACCAACAAGGAGATCGCCGCGGAGCTCGTGCTGAGCGTGCGGACCGTCGGGCTGCACGTGTCGCACGTGCTGGCCAAGCTCGGCGCGAGCAACCGGTCGGAGGCGGCGCGGATCGCCCGCGACCAAACGTAGGTATTGCTCTGGATGTGGCGGACACACGACCTGAGTTCTCCTTGAGGGGCAACAAAACCCCGACCCAGGAGAAGTTCCATGAACCTGAAGCGCATCGGAGCCGTGTTGTCTCTCGCAGGCGGAATCGCCGCCGCCACTGCGGGAACGTCGCACGCGCAGGCCGCCATGGCCGGTGGGTGCGAGCTGCGCATCACCGAGGTGCGGGCACTGGACCTGCAGGAGACGCCCACCGACGAGATCTACCTGCGGGTCGGAGACGAGAGAACCGGCGCCCGCACGTTCACCGAAGGCCAGACACGCGAGGCTTCCGAGCTCGGAAACCCGGACCAGATCACGGAGTTCATCGCGCCGGGAGGCTTCGTACCGGTGTCCGTCGTGGAGGACGACGCGCTGGTGGACACCGTCATCGGCTCGTTCCGCGTGCCGTGCCGCCCTGCCTCGGTCGAGCGTGACGTGGCCGGTGCCGGGGCGTTCTACCGGGTCTCGTACGTCGTGACCCAGCTGCCGTAACCACAGAATTCCGGGCGCCGCACGGTGGGCGCGGCGCCCGGAGCCCACCACCTGTCGAGGGGGATTTCGCCATGAATCCGACCGAACCACCCACCAACCACGAGCTCTGGGCCGTGCTGCACGTCGACGAGTTCCAGTTCCGGCTGGTCAAGCCGTGGAACCTGGACACGCTCGCAGCCGCCTTGCGCAACGCGGCCGCGCGGGGAACGCAGGTCGAGGTCCGCGCTTACAACGAGCAGAACGCCGAGATCACCGTGCTGGTGAACCCCGCGCGTGCGCGTGTGGTGCACATCGGCAAGCGGAACGTGGTCGTGCCGCGCAACGGCATGCCGGACGTGTCGGTGGTCCGGGCCGGGTGAGCTGCGTTTGACGGAGCGTGAGGTCGGGTAGCCGTCCGGCGACAAGTACGGAGCCTGGAGGGCGTCATGACCCACCGCGTCACTGTCAAGGTCGCCGGTCTGCAACCGGTGCAGATGCTGGCCGCCCTGGCCGGTATCGCGTTCATCGTGTTCGGCGTCGTGGGCTTCACCCGGACCGGGGTGGGCGACTGGTCCACTCACTCGTTCGTGCTCGGGTTCGCCGTGAACCCCCTGCACAACCTGGTGCACGTCGTCGTCGGCGTGCTCGGCCTGCTCATGGCCCTCGGGTCTGGGACGGCCCGGTTGTACGGGTGGCTGCTGTTCCTCGGCTATGCCGCGCTCTTCGTGTGGGGGCTGATGATCACCGGCATCCTCGCGCAGAACCCGGCGTCGGAGTTCGGCAACCCGTTGGCGCTCAACACGAACGACAACTGGCTGCACCTCGGCCTGGCCCTGTTCGGTCTGCTGCTCGCGGTTCTGCCCGCGCGCCGCAAGCTGATCGAGGAGGGGCTGGACGAGGAGGAGCCGGAGCTGCCTCAGCAGAGGTCGGCCGCGTTCCGGGACGCTGACGAGCCCGCTCGTGAGCGCCGGATCGACGAGCCCACCACCCGCGAGCACCGGATCGAGGAGACAGATCCGACGGTCAGCCCGCGCGAGCGGGAGCCGATCACCAACGAGAAGGCGGCCGTTGATCCGAAGACGGACCGCGTCGACAAGGACAAGATCAAGCACTGAGCGTCAAGCGCTGAGAGCCCTGTCCGGAACAGACGCGCCGTGAGAGCCCACATGCGGCTCTC
>NZ_JAJAEG010000001.1:0-458115 GCF_047445655.1 Lentzea alba | reverse complement strand
CGTGAGAGCCCACATGCGGCTCTCACGCCGCGTCTGTTTCGATGTCTCGATGCTCTCGGACGAACTGCTGTCGCACGAGGTTCTGATCACTTGGGGTACGGCGCTGGCTGCGTTTCTGGCTGTCGCTGTGCACGGGATCTGGTCGGTCACCCGCAACGTCATCACGATCGCCCATGAGGGTGGGCACGCGTTGGTGGCTGTGTTGTTCGGGCGGCGGCTCAGTGGGATCAAGCTGCACTCCGACACCAGTGGGCTCACTGTGTCTCGGGGGAAGCCTCGTGGGCCCGGGATGGTGTTCACCGCGTTGGCCGGGTATGTGGCGCCGTCGTTGCTCGGGTTCGGGGCGGCTGTGCTGATCACCAACGAGCAGATTCAGTTGATGTTGTGGATCAGCATCGGGTTCCTGGCGTTGATGTTGGTGATGATTCGGAACGTGTTCGGGGTTGTTTCGATCATTGTCACTGGTGCGGTGTTCTTCTTCGTGTCGTTCTATGCGTCTGGTGAGGTTCGGGACGCTGCCGCTTATGTGTTTGCCTGGTTCTTGTTGTTGGGTGGGGTTCGGCCTGTTTGGGAGTTGCAGGTCAAGAGGTGGCGGCGGCAGGCGCCTCGGTCTGATGCTGATCAGCTGGCTTGGTTGACCGGGGTGCCGGCGTTGGGGTGGGTTGTGTTGTTCGGGGTGGTCAGTGTGGCTGCTCTTGTCGGGGGTGGGGCGCTGCTGCTTGGGCGGTGGTGAGGTGTGCGCGTCGGTTGCGCAGGTGCTCGCGTAGGCGGTGACGGGACCACCCCATTCGGCCCGTGAGGGAAGGACGGCTCACCTTCGCCATCGCGGTTGTCCGGGGCGGTGGATTGGGTTTGGTGCCGGGTGAAATACTGACTAAAAGTGCTGGTGCGGTGGAAAGGTGGGTTCAGTGCTGCGTGGGGATGTCGGGCTCGAACTGGGCCAGCGGGTCGCGCGTGCGTTGCGTGCGGCGTTGGACGTGGACATCACTGCCGAGGAAGCGCTGATCCGACCGTCCAACCGAGACGGTGTGGATTATCAGTGCAACGTGGCGATGAGCCTGGCCAAGAAGGTCGGGAAGAACCCGCGTGAGGTTGCGTCGCTGATCGTGGAGCACCTCGACGCGGGCGATGCGATCGAGGCGCCGGAGATCGCTGGGCCCGGGTTCATCAACCTCAAGCTGAAGCGTGAGTGGCTGGAGCAGGAGACTGCGAAGCTGCTCGGCGACGATCGTTTGGGTGTGCCGACGACCGAAGAGCCGCGTCGGATCGCGATTGACTACAGCAGCCCGAACGTCGCCAAGGAGATGCACGTCGGGCACCTGCGCTCGACGATCATCGGGGACGCGTTCTGCCGGTTGCTCACGTTTGCCGGGCACGAGGTCATCCCGCACAACCACCTCGGGGACTGGGGTACGCCGTTCGGCATGCTCATCGAGCATCTGACGGACGAGGGGCACGGGGCTGACCACGAGATCAGCGACCTCAACGCGTTCTACCAGCAGGCGCGGCAGAAGTTCGACGCTGATCCGGACTTCGCGGATCGGGCGCGCAGGCGGGTGGTGTTGCTGCAAGGGGGCGACGAGCACACGCTGGGCCTGTGGAAAGAGCTGGTGGGGGAGTCGCAGCGGCACTTCAACCAGATCTACGAGCTGCTCGGGATCGGCTTGTCGGCTGAAGACAACTATGGAGAGAGCTTTTACAACCCGTACCTCGCGGACACGATCACCGAGCTGCAGCAGAAGGGGCTCGTGGAGACCAGTGACGGGGCGCTGTGCGTGTTCCCGCCCGGGTTCACCAACCGTGAGGGTGACCGGCTGCCGTTGATCGTGCGGAAGAGCGATGGCGGGTACGGGTATGCGACCACGGACTTCGCCACCGCTCGGTACTGGGTGCGGGAGCGGGAGGTCGACCAGCTGATTTATGTGGTCGGCACGCCTCAGGCACAGCACTTCCAGATGATTTTCGCCACGTCGAAGCAGGCCGGGTGGCTGGACGACGCGCACACGGCGGTGCACACCGGGTTCGGCACGATTCTGGGGTCGGACGGGAAGACCATCAGGACGCGGGCCGGCGGGACGATCAAGTTGATCGACCTGTTGAACGAGGCGATCGAGAACTCGTACAAGGTGATGCCCGAGACGTCCGAAGTGGAGGGTGCGGAGAAGGAGCAGCTCGCTCGCACCATCGGGCTCGGGGCGGTCAAGTACGCGGACCTGTCGAACGACCGGGAGAAGGACTACGTCTTCACCTGGGAGAAGATGCTGGCCACGACCGGCGACACGTCGGTTTACATCCAGTACGCGAACGCTCGGATTCTGTCGATCGGGCGCAAGGTGGGGCGTGCTGCCCCTGAGAGCGCCGCTCTCGTGTTGGAAGAGCAGGCTGAGCGTGATCTGGCCTTGAAGCTCTTGCAGCTGCCCACGGCCATTCAGGCTGCCATTGACGAGCTCGCGCCGCACAAGGTGACCAGCTACCTGTTCGAGACGGCCACGGCGTTCTCGACCTTCTACAACCAGTGCCCGGTGGCCACCGCGGCGACGCAGGAGTTGCAGGATTCGCGGCTGCACCTGCTCACGTTGACGTCGCGGGTGCTCACGCTGGGGCTCGGTCTCCTGGGCATCGGGGCACCTGAACGGCTCTAACAGGTTTACCCCTGGTCAGACCACGGGTACGCAGTGATCGCAACTCTTCCGTCCAGCAAGGGAGTCGCGATGACCTGCACGACCCGCCTGCCCAAGCCGGTCACCGACGTGTGGGACTGGCAGATGGAAGGGCTGTGCCGCGGGCAGAACAGCGCCGTGTTCTTCCACCCCGACAACGAGCGCGGGTACGCCCGTGCGGCTCGGGAGGAGAAGGCCAAGGCCATCTGCGCGCACTGCCCGGTCCTTGAGATGTGCCGCGAGCACGCCCTGGAGGCTCAGGAGCCTTATGGCGTGTGGGGTGGCATGGGGGAGGACGAACGGCGCCAGATCATCGCCGCAGCCCGGCGCCGCGTTCGTGTCGCTTCGTAGCGTTGTGAGTGGTTGTGGCCGGCGGAGCGACCACAACCACTCACCGCGTCACTCTTCGAGCACGTCTCTGAGCTGACGCAGCGTCTTCGCGAGCAGCCGCGAGACGTGCATCTGCGAGATCCCGACCTTCTGCGCGATCTGCGTCTGCGTCATGTTGCCGAAGAAGCGCATGATCACGATCTTGCGCTCGCGCTCCGGCAGCTTCTGCAGCAACGGGTGCAGCGCCTCCCGTTGCTCGATCATCGCGATCTCTGGATCTTCCTCGCCGATCGTCGAGCCGAGCGAGATCGACGAGTCCTCGGACATGAGCATGTCGTCCAAAGACGCGCTCTGGTAAGCGTTTCCGGCCGCGAGTCCTTCGTGGATCTCGTCGCGCGACAGGCCCAGGTGCTCGGCCAGTTCGGACGGTGTGGGGGCGCGGCCGAGCGACTGTGCGAGCCGCGAGGTGCCCGCGTTGATCGCGAGGTGCAGCTCTTTCAGACGTCGCGGCATCCGGACCGACCAGCTGGAGTCGCGGAAGTACTTGCGGACCTCGCCCATGATCGTGGGCACGGCGAACGACAGGAAGTCGGAGCCGCGGTCCGGGTCGAAGCGGTCGACCGCGTTGATCAGGCCCACCGTCGCGACCTGCACGAGGTCCTCGTGCGGTTCGCCTCGGTGGCCGAAGCGGCGGGCGATGTGCTGGGCGACCGGGAGGTGTTCGGTGACGAGCCTGTCCCGCAACGCCTCGCGCTTGCCGCCCTCGGGGAGCAGCGCGAGCTCGGCGAACAACGGGGCCAGGTGGTCGTAGTCACCGCCCTGCGACTTCTTCTCCTCAGGGGCGGTTTTGGTCGCCTCCTCCGAGCCCGTCACGCATCCACCGCCCCTGCCGAGGACTTCACGAGGTCGATGTGGACCACGAACCCTTCGGTCTCCTCGACTTCGGTCCGCACGGAGTCGACGAGCGCGGTCAGCACGCGCCAGCCGAAGCTGCCCTCGTCGGGCCCTGCCGCGGACTTCGCGGAGACCTTGGCCGCCACCCTGACCGCGCCCGCGCCGTCCACCGCGAAGTGGCAGCTGAGCACCGCGTCGTCGGCGGCCAGCGTGATCAACGTCGAGCACGTCTCGTCGACGGCGAGCTTCAGGTCCTCGATCGAGTCGAGGTCGAAGTCCTGGCGCATCGCGATGTCCGCCGCGACGGCGCGGACGATGGACAGCTGCGTGGGATCCGCGGCCATCCGCAGTTCGACCCCTGACAATTGCGTCACACCCACCTCGTAGTCCGTTCTGCTGAAGGCCGGCATGTCATTGCCGTACCCGAATCGATCTCATTTCACACGTGTATTGACTCGGCTGCCTGGGAAGTCACCTGGCAGAAGCAATCCACGGGGAGGAGCGTTGTGCTGGTGCACGAGGACTTCCTGGCTCTCCACATCCCCGCAGACGCGCGCGAGGTGGCGCCCGTGCGACACCAACTGCGTGCGTGGCTGCAGGACAGCGGATTCGGTGAGGACGAGGCGAGCGACCTCGTGCTGGCGGTCAGCGAAGCGGTCAACAACTCCGTCGAGCACGCGTACCCGGAGCCCGCGCGCGGCACCGTGGAGGTGCGTGCACACGTGGACGACGACGGCACGGTCGACGTCCGCGTCATCGACCACGGCCAGTGGCGCGTTCCGCCGCCCGCGCTCACCATGCGCGGCAGAGGGCTTCTGCTCATGCGTGAGAGCGTGGACGAGGTCGAGATCGACCGCTCGGCGAGCGGCACGACCGTGCGGCTGCGTCGCGCCCGTTCGCCACTGACGCTCGGACCACAGGTCACGCCCGACTGCGAAGTGCACGTGTACGAGACCTCCTCCGGCGTTGTGGCGGTCGTGAGCGGGAACGTGCCCGCGACAGCCGGTCCGTCGTTGCGACGCACGCTGATCACGGCGGCGCGCGGGGGGACCGTGCCGTTGACCGTCGACCTCACCCGGCTCGGCCGCGAGAGAGACGGCGTGCAGCACGCCCTTCTCGCGGTCTCCGAGGCGCTCGAGGCGGCTGGAAACCGCCTCATCGTCCGAACACCCGATTAGGCACTCACAGCAGCGTCCACGGACTCGTGCACGCTGAACACCTCACCGAGTCCCGTGGCCTCCAGAGGCCGTGTCACAGCACGTGCGGTGGCCACGACCTTGAGAGCCGCGGAATGCTGGGGCGCCAGGCGGGCCGCCTCCACGAGCACCGCAAGTCCGGCCGATCCGAGGAACGTCACGCCGGTCATGTCCACCACGTAGGTGCCGCCGTCGGCGAGGCCGTTCACCATGGCGTCACGCAGCGCGGGCGCGGACACCATGTCGACCTCGCCGGACACGGCGAGGACAGTGACGCCGGCCGCCGGCTGGCGCGCCGACAGGGCGATGGTCTGTTCCGCTCGCGGGTCCTGCACAGTCACCGATGTTCTCCCTCTCGCACCACAGGGAGCCGCCACCGCAGCGGCTCCGACGCGGCTGCTGGCTCAACCGCTGCGGCCTCACCGTACGGGGTGGCCGCCACACAGAACAGGTCGAGCACTCCGTACCCAACCAGAGGGTGACTCAAACGTGAGGCGTCACTTTCTGAGGGCCTCCCAGAGGCGTCTGGCGACGTCGAACGCGACGGCGGGCGGCTCGACGACCTCCTCCGCGCTGTCCTCCAGCGTCCCGCCGACGATCAGCACCAGCGCCGTCGCCACGTCCCGCAGCTTCACGTTGGCGTGCTGGCTGGCCCGCACCAGCAGCTCGAACGCCTCGCCGGGCGCGGACGGCCGCGCTCCCATCACCAGCCCCTTGGCCTGTTCGATGTAGCGCCGGTGCTGGACCATCCGGACCATCTGGTCGGCGCGCAGGACCTCGCCGGCGCAGAACTCGACCACCGCCGCGGCGGTCGCGACGAGCGGTTCGATCTCCTCGATCGCCTTCAGGTCCGCGACCCCCGGCTCGTGGTCGAGGTACACGGTCAGCACGACCGGGCCGCTGTTGCCCCAGCTGCCCGGCACCGCGACGACGTCCATGCCGCCGACCTTCCCGCTGACCTGCCGTTCGTCGCGCGAGGCGTCGACGAGCGGTCCCGCGCCACCGGCGAGCTGCTCCGCGTCCAGTTCGGCCGCGGCGCCGATGGCGCGCACGAGCTTGCCTTCAGGCCACACGCTCAGTCCGGCGCCGGTACACCCCGGCAGCTGTGAGCAGAGGTGGTCCATCAACCGGGAGATGAGCTCCGCACCGAATTTCACCTGGTCCACGGGTTGAGGTTAGGCCAGGCCGATATGTCGCAAACGTTGTGCGGTCATCGGCGTACGACGAACGGTTGCGTAGACAACCAACCAGTCATCCGCCGAGCTTCGGGTCCGAACAGCTCGGCGCGCCGTTCGGCCCAGTTAACGCTTAGGACCCAAACATGACACGTGTTCTGAACCACAGTCCGACAGAATTCGTTTCCAGGGATAACGCCGGAGCCCCGGTGCGCGACATCCCTGATGTCACGGAGGGACTGAAATGAGAACCGCCATGGAGACCCAGCCGCAGCAGGCCGAGGAACTGCCCACGACGCCGTGCAGCGTCGTGTGGAGCCGGGGCCACGCCTACGTGCTCGAGGGTCTTCGCGCTCGCTGGGTCGGCCGGGACGACCGGGGCCGCCCGCACGCCATCTCCGGCGCCGAGATGCAGCGCCGAGGCTGGACGCTCTTCAAGACAGCATGATCGTTTACTTGTAAGAAACGAACGCTCCGCACAAGACCCGCAACCAGCGCACCGCGTGCCGTGAGGCCATCCGGCAGCCCCTGCGCAGTCACTCGTTTAGAGTGCGGGTGTGCGTGATCCGGCTGATCGCCTGCTGACGATTCCGAACCTGCTCAGCGTGTTGCGGCTGGCCGGTGTTCCGCTCTTCCTGTACCTGTTGCTCGGACCCCGCGCGGACGGCTGGGCGCTGCTCGTCCTCGTCTTCGCGGGGCTTTCCGACTGGCTGGACGGCAAGCTCGCCCGCTGGCTCAACCAGATGAGCAAGCTCGGTGCGCTGCTCGATCCCGCCGCCGACCGCCTCTACGTGTTCTGCACGCTGCTGGCGTTCGTGATCAGGGACATCGTTCCGCTGTGGATCGCCCTCGTGCTCGTGGCGCGAGAGGTCGTCGTCGGCATCTGCCTGCTGATCCTGCGCGGGCGCGGCTGGGGCCCGTTCGAGGTCACCTACCTGGGCAAGGCCGCGACTTTCAACCTGCTGTACGCGTTCCCCCTGCTGCTGCTCGCACAGGGCGACTCGGGCTGGGCGCAGGCCGCGCAGCCGTTCGCCTACGCGTTCACGGCCTGGGGCGGAGCGCTCTACCTGTGGTCGGCGCTGCTGTACGTCTACCAGTTCTTCCTGGCCCTGCGGGTCACTCCCGACAGGGCCGCGTGAAAAGATCACCCCATACAGGTTCAGCACGAGGAGCGCAGTCAGTTGATTCCCGAGGAGCTTCGCTACACCGAGGAGCACGAGTGGGTCGCCTCCACAGGTGAGAACACCGTGCGCGTCGGCATCACCGACTACGCCCAGGAACAGCTCGGCGACGTCGTCTTCGTCCAGCTGCCCGAGGTCGGTCACACCGTCTCGGCGGGCGACACGTTCGGCGAGGTCGAGTCCACCAAGAGCGTGTCCGACCTCTACTCGCCGCTCGACGGCGAGGTCGTCGCCATCAACGACGCGTTGGTGCAGGCACCGGACTCCGTGAACACCGACCCGTACGGCGAGGGCTGGATGGTGGAGATCCGCCTGAACGACGCGGACGCGCTGGAAGGCCTGCTGGACGCGGACGGGTACAAGGCGTTGGTGGAGAAGGAGTGACGTCGATCTTTCGCCGGATCTTCGGCCGGAAGGGGAGCCGCTCCTCGGGTGGCGACCCGAACGCGATAGGTTTTACCGGAAATGACGGATCCAGCAGCAGGAGGAGAGCTCAGGTGAGCACGAACGACGGCCCAGGCGTTCCGCCGGAGCAGTCCCCGGAGCGGACCTCCGTCTTCCGGGCGGACTTCCTCCAGGAGATGGAAGGCGGCGCCGAGGCGCCCGCCCAGGAGCCGGCCGTTGCCGGCGTTGACGCTCTTCCCGCCGGATCCGCGCTGCTCGTGGTGAAGCGCGGCCCCAACGCCGGTTCCCGGTTCCTGCTGGACCGCGACACGACGAGCGCAGGGCGCCACCCCGACAGCGACATCTTCCTGGACGACGTGACGGTCTCGCGCCGCCACGCCGAGTTCCGCCGGGAGAGCGGCGAGTTCGTCGTCATCGACGTCGGCAGCCTCAACGGCACCTACGTCAACCGCGAGCCGGTCGACCAGGCCGTCCTCGCGAACGGCGACGAGGTTCAGATCGGCAAGTTCCGCCTCGTCTTCCTGACGGGTCCTGGCTCCTCCGGAGCCTGACGCGTGACGGCCGGGCGGCCACAACGCGGGGCACTGAGCATCGGGGCGGTGCTGTCACAGCTCCGCCCCGAGTTCCCCGAGGTCACCATCTCCAAAATCCGCTTCCTGGAAGCGGAGGGGCTGGTCCGCCCGGCACGCACCGCCTCCGGCTACCGCCAGTTCTCCGTGGCGGACGTCGAGAGGCTGCGGTTCGTGCTGTCCGCACAACGCGACAGGTACCTGCCGCTCAAGGTGATCCGCGAGCAGCTCGACGCCACCCCCGTGGACTCCACTTCGGTGTCACGCGTCGAACTCCTGGCCCAGACCGGAATCAGCCCGGAACAGCTGTCCCAGCTGGAACGTGACGGTCTGCTGCGCCCCGGCCCCGGCGGCCGGTTCACCGCCGAGGACATCACCGCGCTCCGCACGATCCGGACGATGACCGGACTCGGCGTCGAGCGCGAGCACCTGCGCGCGGTTCGTGCGGCAGCGGATCACGAGGTGGTCCTGCTGAAGTCTTTCTCAGATCCCGAGACGGTCCGGGAATTGGCTGACCTGTTCACCTCGTTGCACACGTTGTTGGTAAGAGCGGGCTTGCGTCACTCGTGATCGGTTGCCGGGTGCAGTCTTGATCACGATCTGCCCGCAACGATTGAGCACTCGGCCCGCTTGGCGGGTAGCGTCGGACGTGTACGCCGGGGGATGCTCGGGTGTGGAATCCGGGTACTCCCCGAACGAACAGAGGGAGGCGAGGCCCGATGAGCGAGATGCGCGTCGTCGGCGTGCGGGTGGAGCTGCCCCAGAACCAGCCGATCCTTCTTCTTCGTGAAACCGAGGGTGAGCGGTATCTGCCGATCTGGATCGGGTCCGTCGAGGCCACGGCCATCGCACTCGAGCAACAGGGCGTTCGTCCCGCCCGGCCGCTGACACACGACCTGCTGAAGGACGTGATCGGGGCACTGGGGCGCAACCTCGAACAGGTGCGGATCACCGACCTGCAGGAGGGCACGTTCTTCGCCGAGCTCGTGTTCGACGGCGACGTGCGGGTGTCCGCACGGCCCTCGGACTCGGTGGCGCTGGCGTTGCGCGTGGGCGTGCCGATCCACGCCGAGGAGTCGGTGCTGGCCGAGGCCGGCCTGATCATCCCCGACGAGCAGGAGGACGAGGTCGAGAAGTTCCGCGAGTTCCTCGACTCGGTCTCTCCCGAGGACTTCAGGGGCGCCGACACCTGAGTTTTGCGGTGTGTCGCACTCCGTCTCGTTTGGACCCAGGGTAGTTCGTTCGGATGTCCCTCGATCGGACTACTTTGTGTCCGTTCTCACCGCTAAACGATCACTAAACGTCACCTGAACGTCCTAGTTCGGGTGACGGTATGACTCTCCACCTGAGGTTGAGGGTCGACACTCCCCGCGCGTCGCGTTGACCAGCCCTCGGACCGGTCTTACCGTCGAACTCGAGTGGACGTCGCCGGTTTTGCGCGAGCTGACCCGGTGGCTTGACGGCTTCGACTTTCGTGGCCGTTGGCGAGGGGAGGCAGGCGTGGTCGAGGAAGCGCCCGTGAGGGCCGAATCCGGGCAGCAGGGTGAGCTGTTCCCGGACTCCTCGCTGCCGGACGAGCTCGTCGGCTACCGGGGTCCCGCGGCGTGTCAGATCGCGGGCATCACGTACCGGCAGCTCGACTACTGGGCCCGCACCGGACTCGTCGCCCCGACGATAAGGATGGCCCACGGCTCCGGCAGCCAGCGGTTGTACTCCTTCAAGGACATCCTGGTGCTCAAGGTCGTGAAGCGACTCCTGGACACCGGCGTCTCGCTGCAGAACATCCGGGTCGCGGTCGACCACCTGCGTCGCCGTGGCGTGCAGGACCTGGCGAAGATCACGTTGTTCTCGGACGGCACGACCGTCTACGAGTGCACGTCGCCGGAAGAGGTCGTCGACCTGCTGCAGGGCGGTCAGGGCGTGTTCGGCATCGCGGTCTCCGGTGCGATGCGGGAGATCTCCGGCACGATCCACGAGTTCCCGGCCGAACGTGCGGACGGCGTCGAGATCGCTCCCATGACGGAGGACGAGCTGACGCGTCGCCGGCGGGAACGCGCGACCGGCTAGATCGGGATCTTCCGTAGCATTTCGGACATGATCGCCTCGTCTCACGCTCGAAGCGCCCTGTCGGTGGCACTGACGTCGGCGTCGCGCGGTGATTTCGTGGGGACAGTCGATCTGCTGATCGGGCTGCTGACGTTGGACGGCGTCGGTCGTCGGCTGAACCTGGACCCGCTGCGAAAGCAGGCCCTGGACGCGCGGTGGGCGAACAACTGGTCCGATGACGACGGTGGCGTCGGTGGCGAGGCCCGCGCGGACGTGGTGGCGCTGCTGAGCCAGGCCGAGCGCTTCAACGGGTCGGTGACCTGTCCGGAGAGCCTGGCGCTGCGGGAGTGCCTGACGCGGGCGCTCGACGACGCCGGCGCGGGCGTGCTCACCACTGCTCATCTCATGCTCGCCCTGCTGCGGCAGGAGACCGGGCGCGCCGCCGAGCTGTTCGCGGCCCAGCGGGTGGACGTCGAGGCGTTGATCGCCACCGTGCCCGAGGTGGCCAAGCCTGAGTACACGCCCGCAGTGGAGGTGTTGAAGGACTCGGGTGCGCTGGAAGGCCAGCCCCGCGGTGGTTTCTGGCGGTGGATCATGCCTCTGCACACGCGCTTCAACCGTTTCGGAGCGCTGTCGGTTGCGGTGAACGGTGAGGCGCACCGGCTGGCTGCCGGTGCTCGGCCGACGGCGGCGGAAGTCCTGGCCGCGATCTTGGCGGTCGACGATCAGCTGGTCGCCGCTGGGCTGAGGTTGCTTCCTGCGCACGGGTCCGCTGCCGCTGACGTGTTGCGCGCGGCAGGGCTGGACGTGGCCGGGTTGCTCGCGGTGGAAAGCCCTGCCGTTGACGGCGTGCGGCTGCACAAGGACGCGAAGCGAATCGCGGCCCGGTGCGGCGACGCCGTGGTGGAGCCGATGCACCTGCTGCTGGCGTTGCTCGAAGATCCAGCCGATCCGCTGGCCTCGGTTCTGGCCGACCGGCCGTTGCCGATGGCCGGGTGGCAGACGCGCTGAGGCGGGAGCGCTCCCTAGCGTTGATCACATGAAGTGCACACCCTCCAAGCAGGTCGTGAAGGTGCTGGCGGCCGCGGTGAAACAAGCGTCCGGACTGGAGTTCGTCGGCACCGAGCACATGCTGATCGCGCTGGCGGACTCGATCGGCCGCGGCCGCAGGCTGGGCGTGAAATCGGTGCGGGCACGGGCGATGGCGAGGGTCTGGGCCGGTGACGACGGTGGCGTCGGCGACTCCGATCCGGACGTGATCGCGTTGATGCGCGCGGCCCACGACCACGTCCTCGTCGGGCCCGCGCTGCCGGTGAGCCGGGCGTTGGACGGGTGTTTGCGCGCGGCGATCGCCGAGGCCGGCGACGGTGTGCTGACCACGACCCACCTCTCGGTGGCGTTGCTGTCGCTCGAGTCCGGACGGGCCGCTGACCTGTTCACCGCCCTGCGCGTGGACGTCGGGGCCACGATCGAAGCCGTGCGGAAGGCCGCGGAACCGGAAGAGGCTCCAGCCGTGTACCTGCTGCGCCGGGCCGGCGCGTTGGAGGGTGACTCCGGTGGCGGCTACGTGCGGTGGCTGGTCCGGTTCGTCGCCCGCGGCCAGGGGCTGGGCGGACCGGTGCTGACCGTGGTGCGCAACGAGGCGACGAGGCTCGCGGTGGCCGCCGGGCGCCAGGAAGCCACGGCTGCCGACCTGGTGGCCGCGGTGCTCACGGTCGACCACCAGCTGACGGTCGCACGCAGGCGGTTGCGGCCGGAGTTCGAGTCCGGTGGGGCGGCGGCGCTGCGTGCGGCGGGAGTGGATCCGGCCACGTTGCCGGCCGCTCTCGGTGCCGGGGTGGAGAGGTTCTTCGAGGGTGCGAAGCTCGTCGCGGCCCAGCGCGGCGACGATGTCGTGAACACCGCGCACCTGCTGGTGGCGGTGCGCGACGACCTGCTCGACCCGGTCAGCAGGGTGCTGCGCCGTCTCGCTGTTGAGACGTAGGTCGCGTCCCTAGCGACTAGGTGGGCCACCTGCGGGTATTCTTCGCGGGTAGTCGCTGAACTCAGGCGGGAGAGACCGGGTTTCGAACCCGGCGCCGAAGGAGCAAGTTCCTCCCCGGGAACCTCTCAGGCATCCAGGACCGCGTGAGCGAGACGCCTCTGGAAAGTGGATCTTTCGAGATCCCGCCGACGGTGAAAGCCCTGGTACGCCGGGGTGAACCTCTCAGGCGCCCGGTGTCGGGTACGGACAGAGCGGGGAGGGCACCAGGACACGTGTGCCCGCAGCCCCCGGAGGCGTTTGATGACGCAGGACCGCATTCCGCTCGCCGCTCTCGAGCACGGCACCCCGTTCGCCGACCGCCACGTCGGTCCGCGCCCCGCCGAACTCGCGCGCATCCTCGACGTCATCGGCGTCGGATCGCTTGAGGAGCTGGCGCAGCGCGCGGTGCCTTCGTCCATTCACGAGCGTGACCTCGTGCTGGACCTGCCGGACCCCGCCACCGAGACCGAGGCGCTGGCCGAGCTGCGTGAGCTCGCGTCGCAGAACCGGCCGATGACGCAGATGATCGGCCTCGGCTACTACGACACCGTCACGCCGGGCGTGATCCTGCGCAACGTCCTCGAAAGCCCGGCCTGGTACACGGCCTACACGCCGTACCAGCCGGAGATCTCGCAGGGCCGTCTTGAGGCGCTGCTGAACTTCCAGACCATGGTCGGCGACCTGACCGGGCTGCCGGTCGCGAACGCGTCCATGCTGGACGAGTCGACGGCCGCCGCCGAGGCGATGACGCTGGTGCGCCGCGCGGGTCGCAGCAAGTCGAACAAGTTCGTCGTGGACGCCGACACGTTGCCGCAGACGCTGGCCGTCATCGAGACGCGCGCCGAGCCGCTGGGCATCGAGATCGTGGTCGCGGACCTGTCGCAGGGCATCGAGGGCCTCGGCCTGGGCGGCGACTTCTTCGGCGTGCTCCTGCAGTACCCCGGTGCGTCCGGTGTGGTGCGCGACCAGAAGCCGTTGATCGAGGAGATCCACGCTGCGGGCGCGCAGGCCGTTGTCGCGGCGGACCTGCTGGCGTTGACGCTGCTGCGCGCGCCGGGCGAGATCGGTGCGGACGTCGTCATCGGCACCACGCAGCGATTCGGTGTGCCGATCGGGTTCGGTGGGCCGCACGCCGGTTACATGGCCGTCCGGTCCGGCTTGGAGCGTCAGCTGCCCGGCCGCCTGGTCGGTGTCTCCGTCGACGCCGACGGTTCGCTGGCCTACCGCCTGGCGTTGCAGACTCGCGAGCAGCACATCCGCCGCGAGAAGGCGACGTCGAACATCTGCACCGCGCAGGTCCTGCTCGCCGTGATCGCGTCGATGTACGCGGTCTACCACGGTCCCGAGGGCCTGCGGGCGATCGCGACCCGCGTGCACCGCATGGCCACCGTGCTCGCCACCGGCCTGTGCGAGGCCGGTCTGGACGTCGTGCACGGCGAGTTCTTCGACACCGTGCAGGTTCGGGTTGAGGGTCAGGCCGCTGCGGTCGTCGAGAAGGCTCGTACCGCCGGCATCAACCTGCGCCTGGTCGACGCCGACGTTGTCGCAATCGCTTGCGACGAGAAGACGACGCGTGCGCACGTCGTGGCTGTGTGGGAAGCGTTCGGGGTCACCGGGTCCGATGTGGACGCCATCGACGCCGACACGGCGGACGGTGTCCCGGCCGACCTGCGCCGCACGTCCGACTACCTGACCCACCCGGTCTTCCACGCGCACCGCTCCGAGACCGCGCTGCTGCGCTACCTGCGTGCGTTGTCGGACAAGGACGTCGCGCTCGACCGCAGCATGATCCCGCTCGGCTCCTGCACGATGAAGCTGAACGCCACCGCGGAGATGGAGTCCATCACGTGGCCGGAGTTCTCGACGCTGCACCCGTTCGCGCCCGTCGAGGACGCCGCCGGCCTGCTGAAGATCGTCTCCGACCTCGAAGCGTGGCTGGCCGAGGTCACCGGCTACGACGCGGTTTCGTTGCAGCCCAACGCCGGTTCGCAGGGTGAGTTCGCCGGTCTGCTGGCGATCCGCGCCTACCACCGCGCGAACGGCAACGCCGACCGCGACGTCTGCCTGATCCCGTCGTCCGCGCACGGCACCAACGCCGCGTCCGCCGTCATGGCCGGCATGCGCGTCGTCGTCGTGAAGTGCGACGACAAGGGCAACATCGACATGGGCCACCTGCGTGAGACCGTCGCCGAGCACGCCGACGACCTGGCCGCGATCATGATCACGTACCCGTCGACGCACGGCGTGTACGAGGACACCGTCCGCGAGGTCTGCGGCCTGGTGCACGACGCCGGCGGCCAGGTGTACGTCGACGGTGCGAACCTCAACGCGCTGATCGGCCTGGCGCGCTACGGCAAGTTCGGCTCGGACGTCTCGCACCTGAACCTGCACAAGACGTTCTGCATCCCGCACGGCGGCGGTGGCCCCGGCGTCGGCCCGATCGGCGTCCGCTCGCACCTCGCGCCGTTCCTGCCGAACCACCCGCTGCAGCCCACCGCCGGTCCCGCGACCGGTGTCGGCCCGATTTCGGCTGCCCCGTGGGGTTCCGCGTCGATCCTGCCGATCTCGTGGGCCTACGTGCGCATGATGGGCGGCGACGGTCTGCGCCGCGCCACCCTGACCGCCGTGGCGGCCGCGAACTACGTGGCCCGCAGGCTGGACGAGCACTACCCGGTCCTCTACACCGGCGAGGGCGGCTTCGTGGCCCACGAGTGCATCCTCGACCTGCGGCCGTTGACGAAGGCCACCGGCGTGACGGTGGACGACGTGGCGAAGCGCCTTGCCGACTACGGCCTGCACGCCCCGACGATGTCGTTCCCGGTCGCCGGCACCCTGATGGTCGAGCCGACCGAGTCCGAGGACCTGGCCGAGATCGACAGGTTCATCGACGCCATGATCGCCATCAAGCGCGAGATCGACCGCGTGGGCGCGGGCGAGTGGCCCGTCGAGGACAACCCGCTGCGCAACGCCCCGCACACCGCGGCCTGCGTGACCGTCGGCGAGTGGAACCACCCGTACACCCGCGAGGAGGCCGTGTACCCGGCCGGTACCGGTGCTCCGAAGATCTGGCCGCCGGTCCGCCGCATCGACGGCGCCAAGGGCGACCGCAACCTGGTCTGCTCCTGCCCGCCGCTCTCCGCGTACGGCAGCTGATCCCGCTGTCCTGCCTGTCCGTCAGACCGCTGACGGGCAGGCAGGATCGCCGCAGTCCTCGTCTTCCGCGAGTCCCGGCTTGTTCACGTCGTGCTCGAACGCGTAGTGGAAGCAGTCGGGGTGCATCCGCTCGAAGAGCTCGAAGTCTTCCTGGCTCAGCTCAACGGTTTCGCCGCAGCGCTGGCACGTCTGGTCGTCTGACACGCGCAGATCGTCTCATTCCTCGAACGGCTCGGGCCGGTGCCGTCCGAACAGCGCCAGCGCCGCGATCCAGGTGTCCGGATCGCCGTCCCAGTCCAGCGCCTTGATCTGGTCCACCGAGCGCCGCCCGCCGATCGCGCGCATCAGCTCGAACGACGTCGTCCGCAACGTCCCCGCGGGCTCGCCGTGGCCGAGCACCCGGTCCCCGTGCTCCAGCGTGATCCGCAGCGCGGGCACCTCGTTCTCCCGCATCCGCTGATCCAGCTGCTGCAACGGTTTCGTCAACGCGGCCCGCACCGCCAGGCTGTCCCGGTCGCCCGGAACCCCCAACGCGGCACGGAGATCGTGCTCGTGCGCCACCACCTCGGCGATCAGCACGGATCCCATGGGGGAGTCGAACAGCGGCTCGGCGCGTTCGCGGTTCGCGTCCCACTCGGCGAAGGCGTCGTCCAGCGAGTTGTCCTTGCGGTCGCGGACCTGCCGTTCGCCCCACTCACCGGACTCGACCCCGTCGAACCGGCGGTCCACGAAGTCACGCAGACCGCCGGCCAGATGCGCCACCACGTCCTTGACGGACCAGCCCGGGGTCGCCGCCACGGGCGTCTGCGGGTCCCTGTCCTTCACGAGTTCGGTGATCCGCTGCTTGGTCGCGTCGTAGATGGGGGCGTTGGTCATGTTCAGACCTCGTACTCCAGGGTGTAGGTGGCGCTGCCATCCTCCGCCCAGTCGACCGTTGCCGCACCTCGCGCGCCCTTGTAGGCGCCGGTGCCGTCCACGATCTCGATCACGGCCTCCACGCCCGTCCGGTACGCGCCGACGTGCCGCAGCACCAGCGTGCCGTCGTCTGCGGTGATCTCCTCAAGCGCGGTCGTCCACGCCACGTCGTCGCCGTAGTACATGAGGTACCGGCAGTTCCCGATCCCGCTGACGTCACCCGCGTAGGCGAACTGGACGTGCGCCTCGGTCAGCTTGCGGCCCTCGACCTCCTTGTAGGGGCGGCCGTCCCAGGTGTTCTCGTCCCAGCTCTTCACTTCGATGGTTCCGGTTGCCTTCATGTCGCCCACTCTGCTGGCAGAACCTGACAGTTTGTGTCAGGTTTGCTGCATGAAGTCGAGCCGGCTCATCCAGGTGCTCCTGCTCCTCCAGTCGCGGGGCCGGATGACCGCGGACGAGCTGGCTCTCGAACTCGAGGTCTCGCCGCGCACGATCTACCGCGACATCGAGTCGTTGAGTGCGGCCGGCATCCCCGTCTACGCCGATCGCGGTCCTTCCGGCGGCTACCAGCTGATCGACGGCTACCGCACCCGGCTGACCGGTCTCACTTCTGGCGAGGCGCAGTCGTTGTTCCTCGCCGGACTGCGTGGGCCCGCGGAGGAGCTCGGGCTGGCCGAGTTCGCCGCAGCGGCGCAGCTCAAGCTGCTGGCGGCGCTTCCTTCCGAGCTGCGCACGCGTGCCGAGCAGATCCGGCAGCGCTTCCACCTCGACACCCCGACGTGGTTCCGCGGCGACGAACCGGTCGAGCACCTGGCTGCCGTCGCCGACGCCGTCTGGGAGCAGCGCCGGGTGCGGATGACCTATCAACGGTGGGGCAACCAGGTCGTCGAGCGCACGGTGGACGCGTACGGGCTCGTGTTGAAGGCCGGTACCTGGTACTTCGTGGGCAGTGGCCGCACCTACCGGGTGTCGCGGGTGCTGTCGTTGGAGGTGCTGGGCGAGGTCTTCGAGCGGCCTGCCGGGTTCGACCTGGCGCGGTACTGGGCGGAGTGGTCCGAGCAGTTCGAGGCGCGGATGTACGGCGAGCGCATCACGGTCCGCATGACGCGCGCGGGCCTCGCCAAGACCCAGTACCTGCTCAGCGGCTACCAGGCGCGGGTGATCAGGGAGCTGGATCCCCAGCCGGGCGAGGAGTTCGGCTTCCCGACCGAGTCGATCCGGCACGCCGTCGCTGACCTGCTCAAATTCGGTGCGGACGTGGAAGTGGTCGCTCCAAACGAGTTGAGACACGAAATCATCGACACGATCAAGGCGATGCAGGACGTCTACAACGATGCGAAGCTACCCGCATGGTTCCGCTGATCTCGTTGAACAACGGAGTACGGATCCCTCAACTCGGCTTCGGCGTCTTCCAGGTGCCGGAGGACCAGGTGACCGGTGCGGTCACGACTGCTCTGGAAGCCGGCTACCGCAGCATCGACACGGCAGCCGCCTACCGCAACGAGTCCGGGGTCGGTGACGCCATCGAGGGCGTGCCGGACCTGTTCATCACCACCAAGCTGTGGAACTCCGACCAGGGCTACGACTCGACGCTGCGCGCGTTCGACGAGAGCATGCGACGTCTGCGCCGCGACGTCCTCGACCTGTACCTGATCCATTGGCCGGTGCCTTCGCGTGATCTGTACGCGGAGACCTGGCGCGCGCTGGAGCGTTTGTACGCCGACGGCCGCGTGCGGGCGATCGGCGTCTCGAACTTCCAAACACGACACCTGCAGCGCCTCTTCGACGAGTTCCCGACCACCCCGGCGGTGAACCAGATCGAGCTGCACCCGTTGCTGCAGCAGGAAGAGATGCGCAAGGTCCACGTGACCCACCGCATCGTCACCGAGGCGTGGTCACCGCTGGCCCAGGGCGCACTGCTGGGCCGGGTGGAGCTCACCGGCCTGGCCGACAAGTACGGCAAGACCCCGGCCCAGATCGTGCTGCGCTGGCACGTCCAGCTCGGCAACGTCGTGATCCCCAAGTCCGTCACGCCGTACCGGATCAAGGAGAACATCGACATCTTCGACTTCGAGCTGGCCCAGGACGACATGACCGTCATCGCCGAACTGGACAACGGCACCCGCACCGGCCCGGATCCGGACCGCTTCAACGTCGCCTGATCGTGTCTTCTATGAGGTCTGCTGCTCTGGCCGCGCCGCCGGCCGCCGTGATCTTCCGTCCCAGCTCACGGACTGCGTGGCGCGGCTCTTTCAGCACTTGATCGACGGCTTGGGCGAGCTTCCTCGGTCTTCTCCTCACGATCCCGGCTCCAGCGCGGGCTACCCTTTTCGCGACCTGGGCCTTGTCCAGCTCGCCCGGTACTACGACCATCGGCACGCCGGCTTCGAGGGCCGCGAGCACGCCACCCCAGCCACCGTTGGTGATCATCAGGTCGGTCTTGGGCAGCAGCAGGTCGTGGGGGATGAAGGGCGCTGCCCGTACGTTCTCTGGCAGCGGACCGAGGGTTTCTGTTGGTGCGCCACCGGTCGTGGCGACCACGAGCAGGTCTTTTCCGGCGAGGGCTTCGATCGAGGGCTTCAGCAGGTCGTCGGCCCCGGTCTCCAGCGTTCCCTGCGTCACGTGGACGACTCTGCGGCCGTCCAGGTCCGGCCACCACTCGGGTAGATCGGCGTTCTTGGCTGGGCTGATCAACCTGCCGACGAACCGCACCTGTGGCGGGATCTGGACGGGCTCCAGTTCGGGAACCCCTTGTGCCAGAACGAGTTCCGGTGAGTAGAAGGCCTCCAACGCGCCCGGCTTCGGCTTGAGCCCGGCCTCCGCGCGCATGCGGTTGAACATTCCGTCGACGAGCAGGCGTGACACCACGCGGGCGAACGGCCGGCTGACCACGAGCGGCGTCACCGCGACCGTCGCCCACGGCACCTGCTTGATCTCGGCGGCCATCGCGGCCCCGAACGCCAGGTGATCCGTCACGACCAGGTCGAACTCGGCTTCGAGGACGTCTTTCGCCTGCGCTGCCCCGGTGCCGACCAGCACGTCCCGCACGTTCGCGAAGTTGGACCGCATGCCCTTGCCGTCGCCGATGCTCGGGAACGTCTCAGCGAGCTTGGCGTCGTCGAAGTCCGGGGCGTGCTTCCAGGGCAACCACTCTGCGCCCTCGAACTTGTGCCGGTACTTCGCGCCCGTGTGCACCACGACTTCGTGGCCGCGCTTGACGAGTTCGGTCGACACCGCTGCCATCGCGCAGACGTGGCCGGCGAACGGCAGGGACGCGACCAGGATGCGTTCCCCCATGCCTGGGCCAACGATCACGGCGTGCCGCGGGTTCCTCTCACCGTCGTGCGCGCACACCACACACACGGCACCGGCCGGGTACCCCCAATTTCAATTCTAGGGAGCGGGTCCGACACTCAGGCGTTGGTCGACAGCGCCTGTCCGAGCGCCGCGTCGATCCCGTCCAAGTTCTCCACCACGGACACGCTGCCACCGGTCGTCTGCGCGATGTCGGTCAAAGCACCCTTGTCCACGTCACCACCGATGGCGATGAAGCTGACCGCCAAGTCCTTGCCGTGCAACCGACTCTTCAACGCCGCCAGGTCGATCCCGCCATCCGAGGTCCCGTCGGTGATCACCACGACCCGGTTCACCCGCCCGGCCACAAAACCGTCGTGCGCGGTCTCGTAGCAAGCCGCCAGCGAGCTGTAGAGCTGCGACCCGTCCGAAGTCTTGAGCCCGTCGATGGCCTTCCGCAGCGCCTCGCGCTTCTCCGCCACCGGACCCGTGCCCACCAACTGCTTGTAGGGCTTCGCGCCGTCCAGATCCCGCGCGAACTCCCAAAGCCCGAACGACCCGGACACCGACCGGTCCACCTGGCCGCGCAGCGCCGCCTTCACCTTGTCCAGCCGCGGTTTCATCGACGTCGACACGTCCGCGAGCACCGTCACGACCTGCCCGCCGCGGTCCGCGGAAGCCCAGGCCGACGAGATCTGCTGCGTGGTCGTCGCGTCGGCGGCGACCAGGTTTTCAGAGACAGGCGCCCACGAGACACCGGGGGCGGACGTCGGACGCTCCTGAGTGGACTCGACGCGCAAACCGCCGCGCGCCAGGATCGCCTGCTGAGGGGCGTCGGTCATGAACTCGCGGAAAGCCTGCGCCGCACGCACTTCCGCCTCGCCGACCTCCGGGCCGCCCAATGCCACGTACGGGAAGTCCGCGACCGGCGTCGGTCCGACGGGAAGCACGCCCACCAAGGGCTTCGACGGTGCTTCCTTGCCCGTGTTGTGCTTCAACAGGTCCACTTCGGACACCGGCGTCACGCTGAAGCCCGCCGCGTTCACCGTCGCGCTGTCGCCGAGTCGCCCCAACGCGTCGCGCGTCGTCGCGGGGACCTCGGGCGGCACTGTGGCGGCGAGCTTCGACAGCTTGGCCTTCGCAGCGTCCGAAGCGAGCGATTCGGCCGTCACCGGGCCCTTGCCGTCGGCCAGTGCCGCCTGGATGGCCAGGGCCGAGGCCGTGTTCGCGGACGGGTCGGGCATCGCGACGCTGAACCGGCCCCAGGTCTGGCCGAACTTGCTCCAGTCGGTGACCTCGGGCATCTCCGACCAGCGGAAGTCCTTCAGCACGGGCGCGGCGGCCTCGGGTGCCGCGAGCAGCACGGGGGAGGTGCCGACGGACTTCGGGGCCGCGCCGACGAGCTTGGCGTTCAGGGCGGACAGGCGGTTCGCCCACAGCGTCGAGTCGGGCAGCCACGCATGGGGGCGGCCGCCGAGCTTCGTCTCGTCCCAGGTCGTGGTCAGGCCGTCCAGCACCGCGGCTGAGTCCGCGGAAGTCACTTCGATGGCGATGCAGTGGTCGTACACAACGGGCCGTGTGGCGCTGTACGCGCGCGCGACGTCTGCAACGGCCTCGGCAACGCTCGGCGTGGCTGCGACGCGCAGCACCGAGTTGCCCTCGCTGCAGTTCTGGGCCAACGCACGGGCACGACTGTCGAGCACACCACCGGCCCACGACCAAGCGAGCCAGCCGAGGCCGATCAGCACGACGAACACGACGATGAGCACGGGCCACTTGGCGATCCCGCGCCGCACCCTCGCCCGCAGCGCGCGGTGTCGAGACATCGATTCCTCACAACTACTCAGCGGCCCCCGACGACCGCCAATCACGCTAACAGGTGAACTTCGTCAGCGAAGTGAAGTCACGTTAAGTATCGAATGGCAAACGAAGACGAGCCGTTCTCGCAACGGCCGCGCCCGCTCAGCGAACGCCGCCTGCCTCCGCACGTACTCCGCGCGCCCCTCGGCGGTCTCGATCGGCACCGGTCCGTAACCGAGGTCGGCCAGGTCGTACGGGGAGGCCTGCATGTCGAGTTCGCGCACGTCAGCGGCCAGTTCGAAGCAGTCGGCGACCAGGTCCGAAGGCGTCGCGGGCTCCAACTTGTACGCCCACTTGAACAGGTCCATGTTCGCGTGCAGACACCCCGGCTGCTCGTTTTGCAGCTGGTCCTCACGGGTGGGCTGGAGGGCGTTGCGCGGTCGCGCGGGCTGCGTGAAGAACCGGAACGCGTCGAAGTGGCCGCACTGGATCCGGCTCGACTCCACGACCTGGTCAGTCCCGTCACTGCCCAGCCGCAACGGCCACGCGTTGTGCCGGACCTCCTCGGGCTGCTGCCGGTAGACCATCGCCCATTCGTGGAGCCCGAAGCACCCGAGCCGCGCCGGCCTGCTGAGCGTCGCCGTGAGCAGCGCAGACACGAACTCCAGCGTCTTCGCGCGCTGCCCCGTGAAGCTGTCGACGTCGAGCGCGACACCGTGTTCATGCCGTTTGTAGTGCGGAAACTCCAGGTACTCGGCGGCGTCTTCGAGCACGATGCCCGGACCCGGATGCCACCGTTCGAGCCTGATGGGCCGATGGCTGTAGTACGTGAAGAGGAAGTCCATCACCGGGTGCTTCTCCTTGCGAAGCTTCCGCTCCTGGTGCGGACCCGTGAACCGGCGCATGCGAGCGACGTGCTCATCGCGCAACTGGTGCCATTCGGCTCGGGTCAGGACCTCCACGGGCGATTACCGTACGCGCATGGTGAAGAGCAACGCCTCCACGGTCGCCCAGTACCTGGCCGAACTGCCTGATGAGCAGCGTGCCGAGGTCGAGGCCGTGCGCGACGTCATCCTCGCGAACCTCCCCGACGGCTACGTCGAGGGCCTGCAGTGGGGAATGATCAGCTGGTACGTGCCGCTGGAGGTGAGCGGCCCCACGTACAACAAGCAGCCGCTCAGCTACGTGGCCCTGGCCGCCCAGAAGAACTACTTCTCCGTCTACCTCACCACCGTGATGGCGGAGTACGAGCAGTCCTTCCGCGCCAGGTGGGCGGCGACCGGCAAGAAGCTCGACATGGGCAAGTCCTGCGTGCGCTTCAAGCAGGCCTCAGACCTGGCGCTGGACCTGATCGGCGAAGAGATCGCCCGCCTGCCGGTGCAGGAGTTCCTCGACTGGCACGACGAGCACCGCGCTAAAGCGGCGGCACGAGCCCGTTGAACGTCCGCGCGCCGTTGCAGTGCGGGCACTCCCGCCCGTTGTCGACGGTCCGCGGCGCACCCCCGATGAGCGCGAGCGTCGGCGCCGCGATGTAGCTCGCGCCCCCGCACAGGTGACAGACCGTGCGCGGCTCAGGCGTGACGGCGAAGAGGTCGTCCGGGTCTTCCTCGTCCTCGAACTCGTCGTCCTCGGCGAACTCGTCCTCGTCGTCCTCACTCATGCCCGTCAACCTACTCGGTTCAGGAACTCCTCCGGGTCAGCGACCCCGAGCGTCTTCAGCAGCGAGAAGTACTGTTCCCGCCGCATGACGCTCCGTCGTGACAGCTTCACCGCCATGTCGATCATCTCGTCCTTCGACCAGGGCCCTCCCAGCCTCGCACCGACGGCCAGCACTGCGAACCTCCGCCGCCCCTCGGCCCCGGCAGGAACCGGTTCCTGGGCTTGGCGCCACTTGGCTGCCATTCGGGGGAAAATCTCCTCGCGGTTCAGCCGCTCGTGCCACGACGGCGTCTCGACGAGTTCGCCCACCAACCAGGCCGAGAGGTAGACCCCGAACGGGTCGTCGCCGGCCAGCAGATCGTCCAGCGCCCTGCAGAGCACCGCGGCCGACAGCTCCGCGTCCTCCCGGAGGATTGACGAGCACCACACAAGTGCCCAGGTGAAGATCGCGCTGGCGGTTTCGGGAAGCCCGGCTATGAACCGCTCTGCGACTGCTCTCACCGGAAGGACGAGTTGAGGCCACTCGAGGCCGACGCCGCGCAGAAGGTGGACTTCGTTCGGCCCACCCACGTCGTCGTCCTCGTCGAGCATGAGCGCCGCCTTCATCAACGCGCCTGCACCGGCGCACTCTTCGAGCAGATCGCCGGTCTGCACACTCGCGACGATGTATGTGCACACCTCGTCCGCCGTTGTGGCCTTGGCCCGTACGCCTGCGATGGCCACGTCGATGAAGAGGTCGCAGTAGCCGTTGAGCGGCTTCCTGTTCGATAGAACCGCGGAGCGCAATGTCTCGCGAAGGAGATCTGCGAACCGGGTTTCCAGGAGTAGGAGAAGGCTTGGGGCTCTTCGCTCGATGAGAGTCTCCAGCACGGACCTCACGAGTTCCGGTGCTGCGGCGACTTCGTCGTGGAGGCAGTTGATCAGGACTTCCTGGAGGGCGTGCTCAGGTGTGACCTTCAGCCGCCTGTTCAGGAGCTCGATCAGACCGGCAGCCCTGCGTCCGATCAGCACCCCGGTCAATGGGACGACCTCGCGCCAGCCCGGATTGGTGAAGTGGGGAGACAGGAGCAGTTCGGGCGGCTCGTCCTGCCTATCTGCAGGCACCCAGCCGTTCGCGATCGCGAGCGCGGTGAGGTACTCCTGAAACGTGAGGTGCTTGAACTCGTAGACGGCCTGCAGCGAACCGTCGATCACCCGGTGCCCGCTCAGCACCAACAGGCTGCTGCGTTCCTCAACTCGCCGCATGAAGTCGTGCACCGACGTGCGGGCATAGGCGAACACCTCCGGCATCGCGGCCCTGGCCTCTTGGAAGAGCGAGGTCAGCTCCTTCGACGACACCTGCGTCTGCCCTGCCTCCATCATGCTGAACGCGGCGTAGCCGAGCTGCGGCAACGCCTCGTCCTGGTCGACGGGTTCGTGACCCTCGACGTTCCAGGTCATCAGTAGTACTTCGACGGCTTTTTGGTACAACACGGTGCGTTTGCGTGGCAGCTGGCCCACCCAGCGTCGCACCAGCAGCAGGGTGGTGAGCAGAAGCGGGTTCACCGCGAGCCGCAGCACGCGGTCGGACGCCAGGATCGAGTCAGCGACCTCGGTCGCGTCGTGCTCACCGAGCACTTCGCGGTGCCACGCGCGAACGAGCTGCCGCACCCCGTCCTTCGACAGTTCCGCGACGCGGTACGGCTTGCACACGGCTAAAGCCGCGCCCGCGACGACCCGGAACCCGACCTCGCGAGACGTGACCACCACGTGGATCGACGGGTAGCGCGCGAGGAAAGTGCGCAGCTGGGCCAGGAAGGACGCGCGTGAGCCGGTGTCCGAGATCTCGTCCAGGCCGTCGACCAGCAGCAGCACCTTGCCGTCGCGCAGTTTCCTGCCAACCGCTTCGATGAACTCCTGCCGCTGGTCCGGCCGCTCGGCGCGCAAAGCGAGGTCGCCGATGATCTCAGTGACCGGCTTGCGGGCCCCTCCCGTGAGGTGCCGGCATTTGATGAACAGCGGCAGCCAGTCCTCGTCCGGCAGCTGGTCGTCGAGGCCGGATCGCCTGGCCGGGTCGGCATACGCGACCGCCAGACGTTTGAGGATCGTGGTCTTGCCCGCGCCAGGTGGCCCGAGCACGGCGATGCGCCGTTCCTCACGCAGCACCGCGCCGATGTGCCGGTCGGACTCCAGCCGGAGCGGCACGTACAGGCTCTCCAGCCGGAACCTGTGAGATCCGACCTCGTGGTCAGCGGGCATCCCTTCGAGAGTGATGTCTCCGTACTCGCTGACGAGGTGGTTCCTGTAGTGGTCCAGGACCTGATCGAGAACCTGAGGCGCCGCGTGCAGCAACTCCAGTCCTGGCAAGGAATCCAGTAGTGGAGAGACGGCGCTCTCCGGCAACACCCTGCCGTCGGCGTGCACGAGGCACATGTGGGTGGCGTTGACTCCGGACCCGAACTGCACCAGCCACGCCCAGCCGCCGGCGTGGCCGAGCAGCTCCACCTGCAGCACGCGCAGGTCTGCTGCCACCAGTGCCGCGCACCGGGTCGCGGCCTCGACGGCGGCTTCCGCAGGGACGACCACCGAGTCGCCGGTGAGGCGCAGAACGATCTCGTCGCTGGTGACCTTGTCGGTGGTGGAGAACAGGTCGTGGGTGAGCCGGGCGAGCGTGTCGCGGAGCTTGTCGGCGTCCGTGGCGACGATCCGCAGCTTGTGGCTCACCGATGCGCCTCCCCGTCGCAGCAGGTGCTGGGAGCCTACTTGCTCGGACGTGAAGCCCGGGCCCGCAACGCCCACCGCGGATCCAGCGACCCGAGCAGCTCCTCCTGCCGCCGGAACGCCGTGAACCGCTGCTCCTCACCCTCCACGGGATGTTGCACGGCCCACCCGTACGCCATGTTCCAAGTGACCTCGTACAGCGCCCAGTAGAGGATCTCGTCGAGCTTCCGGGTCTCCTTCGCGAACACCCGCTTCCCGCGCTCGTAGGCCACGAGCCGGTACACCGGCCCTTCAGACACCTCGATGAACGGGTGGCCGCCGTCGAAGTTCTCGAACCCGACCATCCACGTGGCGCCGACCTGCTGCCTGAGCGCCTCCAGCCGCGCGGCGAGGTCCGAGGTCACGACGCCGCCGAAACAGATGCGTCGGTCAGCGACTCGGGCGTTGCTTCCTCACCGCAAGCCGCACACACGACGCGTGGCTCCAGCACGTGGCCGCACGAGTGCTGCCACACGAGCGGGAGGGGTCCCTCTGTCACGTACGCGTCGCCCCACTCCTTGAGCATCAGCATCACGTTGTGCAGCGCGCGGCCTGCGTCCGTCAGCAGGTACTCGTGCCGTGGCGGATGGTCGGAGTACTGGCGCTTCTCCAGCACGCCTGCCGCGACGAGCTTCTTCAGCCGTGCGGCCAGGACGTCGCGTGAGGCGCCGGTGTTCGCGGCGATCTGGTCGAAGCGGGTGTTGCCGAAGAAGACCTCGCGCAACGCCAGCAGTGACCAGCGTTCGCCCACGACCTCCAACGCGTTCGCGACGGAGCAGGTTCGAGGGGCCATGTGACCATCCTAGCAGTGGGTTGGCAAATCCAACTGACCTGCTCTACGGTTAGTTGGAAAATCCAACTCAGGAGGTAGTGGTGGACTTCAACGGAGCAACCGTGCTGGTGACCGGCGCCAACCGCGGACTTGGCCGGGTGTTCGCCCGTGAGCTCGTCAAGCGCGGGGCGAAGGTCTACGGCGGTGCGCGCAACGCGGCGTCCGTTGTGGACGAGGGTGTGATCCCGGTCCAGCTGGACGTGACCGACGACGCGTCCGTCGCGGCCGCGGCGAAGGAGCTCGGCGACGTCTCGGTCGTCATCAACAACGCCGGCGTGTCCTTGGGTGGCACGGAGGTTGACAGCATCAAGGCAGAATTCGACGTCAACTTCTACGGGCTCGTCCGCACGACGGCGGCGTTCGCACCCATTCTGAAAGCCAATGGCGGCGGCGTCCTCGTGAACGTGCTGAGCGTGCTCTCCTTCGTCGGCTACCCGTCGGCGCCCGGCTACGCGGCCTCCAAGGCGGCGGCGTGGTCGTTCACGAAGTCGACGCGGGATTCGTTGCAGGAGCAGGGAACCAAGGTCGTCGCTGTGCACGCCGGCTACATCGACACCGACATGGCCGCGCACGTCGACGCTCCCAAGATCACCCCCGACGACGTCGTTTTCCAGACGCTGCAAGCGATTCAGAACGGTGATGACGAGGTGCTGGCGGACGACCTGACTCGTTCGGTGAAGGCCGCACTGGCCTCTTGAGACGGTCGCGCCTGCACATGTGAGCCCTTCTCGGAACTAGGTGTTCCCCCTGAGCGTCCGGCGTAGGTTTCCGCCGCATCCATCCGCCGCGGGAGCGTTCTCATCGAGCGCGTCCGCCTTGGGGCGCTTAGGGGAACAGCGATGCTCAACAGACGTGGTGTGCTGGCCGCGGGAGGAATCGCGGCAGGCGTGCTCGGCGTGCCGAAGCTGCTCGCACCCGCAGAGGGTCACGAAGACTCGACGCACGGCGAGCACGTTTTCGTGGAGTCGAAGACGTTCACCGGAACAAGACCGGCCATCGTGCCGTGGACACGCCCGATGCCCGTGCCGCCCGTGCTCAAACCGCTCGTGTCCACACCGAAGCAAGAGATCTACCAACTGACGATCGAGAACACGACCGCCGAGATCCTGCCCGGCCTGCAGTCGCCGGTGCTGGGCTTCGGCGGTCAGTTCGTCGGTCCCACGATCAGGGGCAAAACGGGCCGCAAAACCCTGATCATGCTGCAGAACAAGCTCGACGAGCCCGCGAACGTCCACCTCCACGGCGGCCACGTGCCACCCGAGCACGACGGCCACCCGAAGGACCTGGTCGAGCCCGGCCGCACCCGCCTCTACCTCTACCCGAACACCCAGCAGGGCACGACCCTCTGGTACCACGACCACAGCCACGGCACCGAGGCCTCGCACGTCTACTTAGGACTGCACGGCGCCTACGTCGTCGAGGACGACTCCGAGCGGGGCTTGAACCTGCCGAGCGGCGCCTACGACGTGCCGATCATGTTGCGCGACATCCAGTTCGACGACAGCGGCAACATCGTGGTCTTCGACGACCCGTCCAAACGCACGGTGGTGCTGGCCAACGGCGTGCCGCAGCCGTACTTCGAGGTCGCCGCCCGCAAGTACCGCTTCCGCCTGATCAACACCGCGAACCAGCGCGTGTTCAAGTTGAAGCTGACCGGCGACAAGTTCACCCGGATCGGCTCCGACGGCGGTTTGCTGGGTGCTTCGGTCGTGACCGAGGAGCTGATCCTCTCCTCCGCGGAACGCACCGACGTCGTCATCGACTTCTCGAAGTACCCGATCGGTTCACGCGTGGTGCTGACCGACTTCATGGCCGGTGAGATCCTGCGCTTCGACGTGGTCCGCCGCGCCACCGACAACAGCCGCGTCCCCGCCGTGCTGCGCCCGTTGCCCGCGCAGCCGCTGTCCACTGTGGACCGCGAGGTGGACCTGGCGTTCGTCTTCAAGCCCAACGAGCGCCCGGACGGCGTGATCAACGGCAAGGTCTTCGACATGGACCGCGTCGACTTCACGATCAAACGCGGCGCCACCGAGACCTGGCTGATCCGCAGCTCCGACCCGACCGGCGTCAAGCACAACTTCCACCTGCACCTGGTCCAGTTCCGCGTGCTGGAGCGCAACGGCGGCCCGCCCCTGCCCAGCGACGAGGGGCTCAAGGACACCATCCCGATCACGGCGGGGGAGACGGTGAAGGTGCGGGCGACCTTCACCGGCTACACCGGCCGCTACGTGTACCACTGCCACTTCCTCGAACACTCGTGGATCGGCATGATGGCGCAGCTGGAGATCGTGCCCTAGTCAATCGGTGGCGCCGGCTGACAATGTGGCTCATCCGAACGACCGACGTCGCGGTTCAACTCGCGAGCGCGGTTCGCAAGGCGGATGCGGCGCTCGCTGCCGGCGACAACGAATCGTCGATGTCGGCTTGTGGAACTCCGCCGAAGGAGTTGATCGCCAGCTACAACTTTCCGTTCTGCTGAAGGAGATGTAGGCGGCGGCGTGCGCGGTACGCCGCCGTGCTCTGCTCACGAAGTCGTGTTCTCGTACTTCACCTTGTACCGCAGGTGCGTGACGGACTTGCTCTCGACGACCGAGACCGGACCCTCCAGCTCATAACCCTTGCCGGGCGCGAAGAACGGCGTTCCGCCGCCGAGGATCACCGGCACCAGGTCGAGCCAGATCTCGTCGACCAGCCCGGCGTCGATGGCCTGCCGCGCGATCTCGCCGGAGTTCAGGCCCACGACCTTGTCGCCCGCGTGCTTCTGGGCCACCGCAACGGCTTCCTCGATGCCGCCGCTGACGAACGTGAAGTGCTCGTTGTCCTCCAACGGCCGGTGGGTGAGCACGACGGTGTGCACGCCCAGCGGGTGCTGCCCGTTCCAGCCGTTGGTGAAGTCGTAGAGCTTGCGTCCCACCACCAGTGCGCCAGTCGACTGCACCAGGCTGGTGAAGTACGCGGCGCTTTCCGGCGTGAGGTGGAACGTCATCGAGCCCGACGGCACCGTCAGCGCCACGTCGCCCGCCTCGTACCAGGCGAAGAGCTTGTCGAAGCCGGAGAAGTCCGGACCCGACACGTAGCCGTCGATCGAGGTGCTCGCGCCCGTGTAGACCTTGCCCATGATTGCCTCCTGTGTCTGTGTCCTTCACTGACACGTCGAACGAGGAAGGCGCGAATCGACGGGCACATACCTGCACGCACACCCACATACCGGCGCGCATACCTGGGTCAGCCGATGGGCTCCGGGAGGCGCGTCACCTCGTAGCCGCAGTCGATGATGTCGCCGGTGGCCGGGTCGCGCAGCTCCACGCGCCACTTCGACGCGAACTGCTCCACGCCGTGATGCATCGGGATCGTGCCGGAGAGCAGCACCGTGCCCGGCTTGAGCAGGCCCAGCTCGCGCAGCCGGTCCACCCAGTACTGCGGGGTCAGCAGTTCGGCGAGGGTGCCGCGCTGGATCTCCACGCCGTCGGCCCACGCGGTCAGTTCGAGCTCGTCGATGCGGTTCGACACGTCGGACAGGCGCCATGCCTTGCGGCCGAGCACGTCCGGGGCCGCGTTCTTGCTCCACGCGACGCCGTGCACCTCCAGTGCACGGTCCGTGTGGTCGCACGCGACGGTCAGCAGCACGTCTTCTTCTGTCACGACCAACGCCCACTCGGCCTCGCCGGAGGTCTTGGCGTGCGGCGCGGCGACTGCGGAAGTCTGCTGCGCGAGGTAGGGCGAGACGGGGTAGAGGCTCGGCGTCACGGACGGTGCCGGCACGCCCAGTTCGGCTAGTTCGCGCACGTGATCGGCCACGTCGTCCTGGCTGCGACCTGCGTATCCGCCGTTCAGCAAGGTCGTCACGGCAACCTCGGTGACGGTGCCGTCAGGGAGGTCGAAGGTCAGTGTGCAAGCGGTAGACATGCGGTACTCCTTGCGCATACGAGTTGTATACAGGCAGTATTACCGCATGTCCGCTGCCACAGCAACGCAAGACGTGCCACGTTCAGCGCTCATCCGAGCGTTCGTGGCCTCGCTTTCCGGTACCGCCCTGGAGTGGTACGACTTCGCGATTTACAACGTCGCCGCAGCCGTCGTGCTCGGCCCGTTGTTCTTCCCCAGCTCCGAGCCGCTCACCGCCACGTTGCTGGCGTTCTCGACCTACGCCGTCGGCTACCTGTCGCGGCCGCTCGGCGGGTTCCTGTTCGGCAGGCTCGGCGACAAGATCGGCCGCAAACGCGTGCTGGTCACGACGTTGCTGATCACGGGTGTCGCGACGTTGCTCATCGGTCTGTTGCCGACGCACTCCGCGATTGGCCCGACTGCCGGTGTGCTGCTCGTGCTGCTGCGGTTCGCGCAAGGCGTCGGGCTCGGCGGCGAGTGGGGCGGCGCCGTGCTGTTGTCCAGCGAATACGGCAATCCGGCGCAGCGCGGCTTCTGGGCGTCGGCCGCCCAGATCGGCCCGCCCGCCGGCAACCTGATGGCGAACGGCGTGCTCGCGCTGCTCGGCGTGGCGCTGTCCGACGAGGCGTTCATGTCGTGGGGCTGGCGCGTGGCGTTCCTGCTGTCCGCGGTGCTGGTGATCTTCGGCCTGTGGATCCGGGTGAAGCTGGAGGAGACGCCGGTCTTCAAGGCGATCGAGGAACGCGGTGAGCGTCCGTCCGCGCCGATCAGCGAGGTCTTCCGCACGCAGACCCGGCCGTTGATCGCCGCCGTGCTGTGCCGCGTCGGTCCGGACGTGCTGTACGCGCTGCACACCGTCTTCGTGCTTACCTACCTCACGACCCAGCTGAAGCTGCCGCGCAACGTCGGCCTCATCGCGGTGCTCATCGCCTCGGGGTTCCAGCTGTTCCTGATGCCGCTGGCCGGCTGGCTGTCCGACCGGGTCAACCGCCGCGGCCTCTACGCCGCCGCCGCGGTGTGCGGCGCGGTCTGGCCGTTCGTGCTCTTCCCGTTGATCGACACTCGCTCGTGGCCGCTGATCGTGCTCGGAGTCGTTGTGGGACTTGGGTTCCACGCGTTCATGTACGGGCCGCAGGCGGCGTTCATCGCGGAGCAGTTCACCGAACGCCTGCGCTACACCGGCAGCTCGCTCGCCTACACGCTGGCCGGCGTGATCGGCGGAGCGGTGGCGCCACTGCTGTTCACCGCGCTGCTGGCCGGGTTCAAGACATGGGTCGTCGTCGGCATCTACGTCAGCGTGGCGTGCGCGGTGACGTTGGTCGGCCTGCGTCTCGGCCGCGATCCCGAGGAGGCCGAGGTTCAGCCGTTGAGCAGCACCTTCAGCGTGGTGTCGAGGTGAGCGGTGATCGCCGCGGTGGCCGCGCCGACGTCTCCGGACTGAAGCGCGGCCACGATCGCGTTGTGCTCGTCGATCACGGCCTGCTGCCTGTTCTGCGCCCGGTACAACGCAACCACGCCCGCGCGCACCTGCCGTGCGCGCAACCCCTCGTAGGTCTTCGCCAACAGCTCGTTACCCGTCGCCGCAACCAACAGCGCGTGGAACTGCCGATCAACGTCAATGAACTGCCGCGGATCCTCAACCAGCCACCGCTGCTGCTCGATCAGCTCCATCATCTTCCGGAACGGAACCGTGCCCTCGGTCATCGTCTTTTCCGCGGCATACCGCTCAACGACGCCACGCAACTCCATCAGCTCCGTGATCTGCCGCGACGACAACGGCGCGACGTACGCACCCTTCTTCGGCACGAGCTGCACAAGGTCCTCAGCCGCAAGCAGCAGCAACGCCTCACGAATCGGCGTGCGCGACACACCGATCTGGTTGGCGACGTCCTGCTCGCTGATGAACCGCCCCTGCATCTCGGGGTCGGCGAGAATCGTGTCCTTGAGGAACTCGTAAGCCTTTTCCCTGCCGGACAAGCTGTCTGCAGCCTGCATACAACATGTATACCAGAGGAGGATCATGCGCATCGCGCTCAGCCAGATCAGCTCCACAGCTGATCCCGCAGAAAACCTCGCCACTCTGCGCACCCAGGTCGCAGCCGCAGCCGCGCAAGGTGCCCGCATTGTGCACTTCCCCGAGGCAACGCAGTGCCGTTTCGGCGTGCCACTCACCCCGATAGCCGAACCGCTGGACGGCCCGTGGGCCACGGCGGTGCAGGGGATCGCCGACTCTCATGGCGTCGTCGTAGTGGCCGGCATGTTCACGCCAGGCGACAACGGCCGTGTCTGCAACACCACTCTCGTCACCGGCAACGGCCTACACCTGGGCTACAACAAGATCCACCTGTTCGACGCGTTCGGCTTCCACGAGTCCGACAACGTGACCCCAGGCGACAAGCCAGTGACCTTCGAAGTGGACGGCACCACCTTCGGCCTGGCCACCTGCTACGACGTCCGCTTCCCCGAACTGTTCCGGGTTCTGGCCGACACCGCCCCGGTCATCCTGCTCGGCGCTTCCTGGGGTGCCGGCCCCGGCAAAGCCGACCAGTGGGATCTGTTGGTCCGCGCCCGAGCTCTCGACGCCACCTCCTGGGTGCTGGCGTGCGGCCAGGCCGACCCTGATGCCGACTACGGTTCCGCCCCAACGGGAATCGGCCGCAGCGCGGTCGTCGACCCGCTCGGCACCGTGCGCTCGCGGCTGGACGGCGCACCGGGCATGCTGCTGTCCGATGTGGACGTTCCGCTGGTGGAGGAAGCCCGCGCGCTGCTGCCCGTGCTGGCGAACCGGAGGCTGTGAATGCGCGAGGAACACGAGTTCTTCCCCGTGGACGCACTCGACTGGCGCCCGGCCGATCCTGGCGTCACCGAGCGCGTCCTGAGCCGCGACCCTGAAACCTCGACCCTGACCAGAATCGCGCGCTGGCAACCGGGTCTCGAAACCTCAGGCGTGATCCGCCACGACTACCACGAGGAGGTCTACCTGCTGGAGGGCGAGCTCACCGACCTGACCCTCGGCCACACCTTCCGGGCCGGCTACTTCGCCAGCCGCCGACCCGGAATGCCGCACGGTCCATACCGGACTGAAACCGGCTGCCTCATGCTGGAGATCCGCACCGCGGTCAGCTAGACCCAGCGGACGTGGGTGCCGTCGCGCACCGTGCCGACGTACTCCTCCAACAGGTCCTCCAACGCCACGACACCGCGCACGGCCCCGTCAGCCCCGACCGCGCGCGCGAGGTGTGACTGCGCGCGACGCAAAGCTGCCAAGGCCTCGTCCAGACGTGCGTCAACCGGCACCTCGGGCAACCCGCGCACCCGAGAGCGAGGCACCAGGGTCGAAGCGCCCTCCAGGTCCAGCACGTCCTTCACGTGCAGGTACCCGATCAACCCGGACTCGGCCAGCACCGGGAAGCGCGAGAACCCGGTGGCCGCAACCGCAGCCTCCATCTCGCCGACGGTCGGCGAAGCGGAAACCGTGGTGAGCCGATCCAAAGGCACGACAACATCAGCCACCGTGCGCTCGGCGGAGGACAACGTCTGCCTCAACCGCCGATGCTCGGAGTCCTCGAGCAACCCCTCCGAACGAGACTGGCCGATCAGCAGAGCCAGCTCGTCCGGCGTGTAGGCCGACTCCAGCTCGTCCACCGGCTCGACGCCGAAACGGCGCAGCACCCAGCGGCCCACGGCGGTGAACAGCGCCAGCACCGGCGCGATCATCCGCGAGAAGCCGTAGTGCACCGGCACCAGCCACACCGCGGCGCGTTCGGGGCCTGCGATGGCCAGGTTCTTCGGCACCATCTCGCCCAAGATCGTGTGCAGAGCCACCACGATCACCAGAGCCACCGCGAACGCCACACCGTGCACCACGGCCAGAGGCAGGCCAACGGCAGACAGAGGGCCCTCAAGAACCGACGCCAGGGCCGGCTCGGCGATCGCGCCCAAGCCGAGAGAACAAAGGGTGATGCCCAGCTGAGCGCCGGCGATCAAGAGAGGCAGCTGCTGGGAGGCCTTGATCGCGGTGCGTGCGCGAGCGGAACCGCGGTCGGCCAGGGCTTCGAGGCGGTCGCGGCGGGCGGTGATCACCGCGAACTCGGCGCCGACGAAGAAGGCGTTGCCTGCCAACAACAAAACGACGATCAAGAAATTCATGACGACACCACCCGCAGTTCGGCCACGCGGTGCCGGTCCATTCGCATGACGGTCACCCGCCACCCGTCGACGCGGATCTCGTCGCCGACGTCGGGAATTCGGCCCAGGCGAGCCAGAACCAGGCCGGCCAGGGTTTCGTAGTCGCCCTCAGGCATGTGGAAGCCGGTTGCCTCGGCCACCTCGTCGTCCCTCAAAAGCCCGGAAACGAGCCAGCTGTCCTTGCCCAGCGAACGGACGGGCGGTGCCTCGCCGCGGTCGTGTTCGTCGCGCACGTCGCCGACGATCTCCTCGACGACGTCTTCCAACGTAACCAGCCCGGCCGTGCCGCCGTACTCGTCGACGACCAGCGCCGACTGCAGGCCGGAGGCGCGCAGCCGGTCCAGCAACGCGTCGCCCTCGAGCGTCTCGGGCACGGAATAGACCGGGCGCGTCAGAGCGGAGAGAGGAGTAGTCCCGCGAAGAGCAGCGGGCACGGCGAACGCTTGCTTCACGTGCACGATGCCGCGCACGTCGTCCAAAGACCCGTCGTGCACCGGGAACCGCGAGAAGCCGGTCTCGCGCGCGCGAGCGACCAAGTCCAGAACGGTTGCGTCGGCGCGTAGAGCTTCGACGTGCACACGCGGCGTCATCAGTTCGCCGGCCGTGCGGTCGCCGAAGCGCAGAGAGCGGTCGAGCAGCACGGCGGTGCTCTGGTCCAGGGTTCCGTGTTCGGCGGAGGTGCGGACCAGCGCGCCCAGCTCCTCGGGGGAACGGGCGGACGCCAGCTCCTCGACCGGTTCCACGCCCAGGCGCCGGACCAGCCAGTTCGCGGCCCCGTTCATCCCGGTGATCAACCAGCGGAAGACCGTGGAGAACCCGGCCTGGAGCCCGACCACCAGCCGGGCGGTCTGCAGGGGGCGGGCGATCGCGAGGTTCTTCGGCACGAGTTCGCCGAACACCATCGACAACGAGGTGGCGATCGCCAGCGCCAGGGCGAGCGACAACCAGCCGGCCACCGACACGGGCACGCCCACCGCGGAAAGGCCGGGCTCGATCAACGACGCGATCGCGGGCTCCGCGATGTAACCGGTGATCAGCGTGGTCAGCGTGATGGCGAGCTGGGCGCCGGAGAGCTGGAAGGACAGCGTCCGGTGCGCGCGGTCGATGGTGCGCGCCTTCGCGTCACCGACCTCGGCCACGTGCCGTTCGACGGTGCTGCGTTCCAGTGCGGTCAGCGAGAACTCCGCTGCCACCGCGATGAAGGTGCCCGCGGTCAGCGCCACGACGGCGAGCAGACCGAGCACGCTCAGAACGATTCCGGTCACCTGCGCGCTCCAAAGCAGCTGGGGACCGGGCAAATATGCCAGCCAGGGCCAGACCCCATGGGGACGGCTCAACTCCTCATGACTAAGTACGTGTACAGCCAGATGAGTCTAATTGTGGGCAGTCGAGGCCCTGAGCACCACCTCGCCCGCCACGCGGACAGTGCGGGCCTCGTCACCGCCCGCGTCCAGAACGAGGCCTGCCGCGATCTCGCCCATCTCCTCCAACGGCAGCCGCACCGTTGACAGAGCGGGCACGGTGTCGCGCAGCGTCGGGATGTCGTCGAACCCGGCGATGGACATGTCCTCGGGCACCCGCACGCCGCGTTCGCGCAGCGCAGCCATGGCGCCCATCGCCATCACGTCGGTCACGGCGAACACACAGGTGGCGCGCGACTTCGAGCTCAACAGCTCCAGCGCGGCCTCGTACCCGCCGTCACGGGTGAACGCGCCGTTGATCACGAGAGGCGGCGCGACCCCGGCGTCGGCGAGGCCCGCCTTGAACCCGGCGAGCCGGTCGCGGGCAACGAACAACTCCGAAGGTCCACCCAATACGGCGAACTTCTTGTGTCCGAGCGAGGCCAACTCACGAGCCAGCGCGCGGGCTCCCGCGCGGTTACCGGGAACGACCGTGTCGGTACCGAGCTTGGCCTGCGACACGCACGCGACCCGCCCGCCCTGCTCGGTGAACGCGTCGATCTCCGCGGCCAGCCGGGACTGCGCCGCGCGGTCGGTCGTCCGCGATCCGGCCAGCACGACCGCACGCGCCCGGTGCGCGCGCAAAGTCGAAAGCAGCTCCACCTCACGCTCGGGACGGCGACCGGTCGTGCCGAGAACGACCACGAGCCCGGCCTCCTCGGCCACCCGCGTCACACCCGCCGCGATGCACGAGAAGTACGGGTCGGTGATGTCGTGGACGACCAGCCCGACGAGCGAGCTCGAGTTCCGGGCCAGCGCCTGCGCGGACGCGTTCGGTACGTAACCGAGCTGCTCCGCGGTGCGCAGGACGCGGTCGCTCAGCTCCTCGCTCACCTGCCGCGTGCTGCCGTTGAGCACGCGAGAAGCGGTCGCCAGCGAGACACCCGCCTGCTTCGCCACCTCGGCGAGCGTCACCTGTCGGGCCGACACGAACACCTCCGTCAACGTGCATGTGAGCGCTGAGACTAACTCGCGCGGAGGTTGACGGCCGTGAAGCACCGCGATTAGCGTGGCGGGAAAGCGCTTTCCAGCGCTGCTACCAGGGAGGTGCGATGGCGGTTCGGACCATCGGGGTCGCGGTCAACGGCGTCACCGGGCGGATGGGTTATCGCCAGCACCTGGTCCGGTCCCTGCTGCCGTTGCGCGACGAGGGCGTGCGGTTGCCGGACGGGACCGTGATCAAGGTCGAACCCGTGCTCGTCGGGCGCAACGCCGACAAGCTGAAGGAGATCGCCGAGCGCCACGACCTCGCGCGCTGGACCACGGACCTCGACGGGGCGCTCGCCGACCCGGACGTCGAGATCTACTTCGACTCGCAGGTCACGTCGAAGCACGTCGAGTCGATCACCAAGGCGCTCGAGGCCGGCAAGCACGTCTACACCGAGAAGCCGGTGAGCGAGACGGTCGTCGAAGCGGTTCAACTGGCTGAACTCGCCGACGCCAAGGGCCTCAGGCACGGCGTGGTGGCCGACAAGCTGTACCTGCCGGGCATCCGCAAGCTCAAGCGGTTGATCGACGGCGGCTTCTTCGGCCGGATCCTGAGCGTGCGCGGCGAGTTCGGCTACTGGGTCTTCGAGGGCGACTGGCAGCCCGCGCAGCGCCCGAGCTGGAACTACCGGGCCGAGGACGGCGGCGGCATCGTCTCGGACATGTTCTGCCACTGGAGCTACCTGCTCCACGATCTCTTCGGCCGCGTCGAAGCGGTTACGGCGAAGGCCGTCACGCACATCCCGACGCGCTGGGACGAGCAGAACAACGCCTACGAAGCCACGGCCGACGACGCCGCGTACGGGATCTTCGAGATCGAGAACGGGGTCATCGCCCAGATCAACTCGTCCTGGTGCACGCGGGTGCGCCGCGACGAGCTCGTCGAGTTCCAAGTGGACGGCACCGAGGGGAGTGCGGTCGCGGGGCTGCGCGAATGCTTCGTGCAGCCCCGCGCCGTCACGCCGAAGCCGGTCTGGAACCCGGACCTGCCGGTCACGCACCCGTTCCGCGACCAGTGGCAGCAGGTGCCCGACAACGAGGACTTCGACAACGGCTTCAAGGTGCAGTGGGCGGAGTTCCTGCGGCACGTCTACCAGGGCACACCTTTCCCCCACGACTTCCGTGCCGGGGCGCGCGGCGTGGCGCTGGCGGCCGCCGGTCTCAAGTCCTCTTCGGAGGGTCGCCGGGTGGAGATCGCGGATGTCTAGCCAAGATCAATGTGATCGCATCGTGTTCGCGGCGGCACACGTTGTGGCGAAAGACGAGCGCACGGTCGACTGGGACGCGACGCTCAAGTTCCGGCACCACCTCTGGTCGCACGGCCTGGGTGTCGCGGAGGCGATGGACACCGCGCAGCGCGGCATGGGCCTGGACTGGCCCACCGCCGCCGAGCTGATCCGCCGCAGTGCCGCCGAGAAGGCCGGACGGATCTGCGCCGGTGTCGCGACTGATCACCTCACCGGCGAGGTCGGGCTCGACGACGTGCTGAAGGCGTATCTGGAGCAGCTGGACGTCGTGCAGGAGGCGGGCGCACAGCCCGTGCTGATGTGCTCGCGGCAGCTCGCGGCGTGCGCCAAGAGCCCGGAGGACTACGAGAAGGTCTACGGCACGCTGCTCGACAACGTCAGCGAGCCGGTGGTTCTGCACTGGCTGGGCACGGCGTTCGACCCGGCGCTGGAGGGTTACTGGGGTGCCGCGGAGGTCGACCGGGCCACCGACAACTTCCTGGAGATCATCTCTGCCCGTCCGGACAAGGTCGACGGCGTGAAGGTGTCGCTGCTCGACGCCGACCACGAGATCGGGCTGCGGCGGCGGCTTCCGGCCGGAGTCCGCTGCTACACCGGCGACGACTTCAACTACCCGGAGCTGATCGCGGGCGACTCGGAGGGCTACAGCGACGCGTTGCTCGGGATCTTCGACCCGATCGCGCCGGTGGCCTCGAAGGCGCTGCAGAAACTCGCCGAGGGCGACGCGGAAGCATTTCGACAGATCATGGCGCCGACGGTTCCGTTGTCGCGGCACCTGTTCAGCGCGCCGACCTACTACTACAAGACCGGTGTGGTGTTCCTGGCGTGGCTGGCCGGGCATCAGGAACGGTTCCTGCTGCTCGACGGCCTGGAGACCGCCCGCAGCGTCGAGCACCTGGCCGAGGCGAAGCGCCTCGCGGAGATCGCCGGCGTGATCGAACCGGACTTCGCGGAACGGCGGTGGCAGCAGTGGCTCGCCTCTCGCTGAACCAGGCGACGATCAAGCGCGCGACCGTTGTCGAAGCGATTCGAGGCTGTGTGCGGCACGGCATCGAAGCGATCGGACTGTGGCGCGAACCGGTCGCCGACTACGGCCTGGAGCGCACGGCGAAGCTCATCGCGGACGCCGGGCTGCGGGTGTCGTCGTTGTGCCGCGGCGGATTTCTGACGGCCGTCGACAACCGGGCCGCGCTGGACGACAACCGCCGCGCCATCGAGGAAGCGGCGGCGTTGCGCACCGACACGCTGGTCATGGTCGTCGGGGGAGTGGCGGGCGACAAGGACCTCATCGGCGCACGTCAGCGCGTCGCGGACGCCATCGCGGAGCTGTCCGTGGAAGCGCGATCAGCAGGCGTGACACTGGCGTTGGAGCCGATGCACCCGGTGTTCTGCGCGGACCGCGGCGTGCTGTCGACGTTGGCGCAGGCGCTGGACCTCGCCGAGAAGCACGAGTCCGTGGGGGTCGTCGTCGATGCGCTTCACGTCTGGTGGGACCCGGATCTCGACGCGCAGATCGCGCGCGCCGGCGAGCGGATCGCGTCGTACCAGGTGTGCGACTGGCTCACGCCGGTGCCGGCGGACGTGTTGCTGGGCCGCGGTTATCCGGGTGACGGCGACATCGACCTCGACCGGCTGACCAGGCACGTTGCCGCCACGGGATACAGCGGGGACATCGAGGTGGAGATCTTCAACGCCGACATCTGGGCGGCGGACTTCGACGAGGTGATCGAGGAGGTTTCGCGGCGGTACCACTCCATTGTGGAACCGGCGCTGTAGAGAAACGCGGGGAAGCCGGTCGTCGACGGCGGCGACGACCGACCCCGGCGTTGGTATGTATATATCCGAAAACCAGAGGTCTTTGGTCCAGTTTTCAGATAAATCTCAGGAATCAGCCGCCGTTGACGAACCTGTAAACCTTTGCACGATGTTTCGGCTTCGTGGTCGTGATCTTGATGACCGCGTCGAACATGGACCGGCCGAGCTCCGCGCGGGCCGCGACGGCCGGGTGCGTGGTGCTGAAGTCGGCGTCGTTCTCGGCCTTGTCACCGTCGAATGTGCCGGACGCGAACATCGAGTAGATGAGGATCGCCCGGTTGTCCTCGCTGAACATGATCCCGGCCTCGTTTCGGCCGTCCTCGAACCAGCCGGCCTTCGTCGCGACGCGCAGGCGCTCGTTCGTCCTGAGGTTCAGCCGCACGCCGTCGGTGAAGCTCGCGGTCGCACGCAGGATGTTCAGCAGGTACGCCGTCGACGCCGCCGTCAGCAGCTGACCGTCGACCAGCTTCTGCAGCAACGTGTGCATCTCGCGCGCCGTCGTCGTGCCGAGGAAGAACCGGTTCGGGTTCGCGACCGGGACGACCTGCGTGTGCACGAAGCCCTTGTCGCGGAGGATCTGGTTCAGCTCCAGCGCCGGCACGACCAGGCCGCACAAACGGACCGCGGTGTTGTCCGAGACGGTGAGCAGGTTCGCCAGCGCGTGGCCGACCGTCACCTTGCTCGGGTACGCGCCGTCGAGCGCGAAGATGCCGTCGGTGTCCTGGATGACGATGGCCTCGGTGACCTCGACCTGGTCCGTGAGCTTGATCAGCCCGCGGTCCACCTTGTCGAGCACGGCGACCGCGACGGCCACCTTGTTCACGCTGTAGGCCTGCACGACCACGTCGGCGTTCTCGTCGACAGCGGACTTCGTCTGCCCGTCGAGGTCGGCCACCGTGATCAGGGACGACCACGTGCCCTTCGCCTTGCGGACCTGCCTGCGGTAGACCTGCGCCACGCGCTTGCGTGACCTGTCCGCGGTGGTCGGGGAGCGTTCGATCTCGACCTCCGCGTCTTCCTGTGCCTGTGCTGCCGCTCCGGTGGAGCCCAGCACCGCCGTCGCGGCCGCGACGGTTCCCAGCCCGAACACGGACCTGCGGTTCAAAGTCATGCGCAACATCAAAACAGGCGCCACTGACAGTTCTCTGACTGGTGCGCTGTTTCGGTCCGCAGGTGGTCCGCCGCTGTCCGCACTAGGGTTCCGGATCATGGAACACGTCTTCGTGGTGACCGGCGCCTCCCGCGGCATCGGCGCAGCTACCGCCGCTTTGGCTGCTGATGCGGGGTATCGCGTTGTGCGCGCTTCACGCTCGGCTGAAGAATCTGTGGGTGACCGCGGGTGGGACGCCAAATGTGACGTTTCCTCGTGGGATTCCGTGCAGGAACTCATGTCCCGCGTCGAATCGCGCTGGGGCCGGATCGACGTGGTTTTCGCGAACGCCGGAGTTTCGGTGGACACGTCGTTCGTGTCGGACGCCGGCGCCAAGCCGTCGGAATGGACCGACATGGTCGTCACGAACGTGTGCGGGCCCGCGTTCACGGCCCGCGCGGCCATGCCGGCGTTGATGAGGTCCGGCGGGCACCTGGTGCTGACCGGTTCCGCGGCCGGGCGCGGGGTCCGGCCGGGCAACCTCTACTCGGCGACCAAGTGGGCGATCACCGGTCTGGCGCAGGCGATCCGGGCCGAGGCGGTGGGGACCGGGGTGCGGGTCACCGTGGTCCAGCCCGGACTGGTCGACACCGACGCGATTCCGGCGTCGCGGGCTGCTGATCCCAAGCTGGCGCCCGAAGACGTTGGCAGGGCGGTGCTTTACGCGGTCTCGCAGCCGTCCACTGTGGACGTGAACGAGATCCTGATCAGGCCTACCGGACAGGCCGCCCATCGCTGAGGGGTTCAAGATCGCGAGCTGCTGGAGGGCGGGGCCTTGCCTGCGGTCGCTTGAATCTTGGTGGGGAAGCGCGCGGGGCCAATCGTTGTGCCGCAAGACCTTCGGGTCGACCGTCTCGTGCTGTTCGCTGTCGCAGCCGGCTGGTCGCGGGTCCTGGCGCGTTGGACTCGGTGAAGGCGCCGGTGCTCGCCTACGTCGGTGAGCTCGACGCCTTCGTGCCGCCGGTGGAGGCCGAGGTGCTGCTCGGCGCTCCGGCCGAGGTCGACCTGAGGGTCGTGCCGAAGGCGGGGCACTTCAGCTTCGTGCACCTGCCGCCGCCGGGGATGGGTGAGGAGTCCGGGTTCGACCGGGACGGGTTCCTGGCCGGGATGGTCGAGGAGACGCTGGCGTTCGTCAGGAGCTGACGGCCGGTTTCCTGGGCACGATGTTGTGCCAGCGGTTGAAGACGTTGCCGGGGTCGTACTCGGCCTTGATCGCGGTGAGCCGGTCGTAGTTCTGCTTGCCGTAGCCCGCGACGACGCGGTCAGCGCCCTCGTCGCCGATGAAGTTGAGGTAGACCGCGCCCGTGGACCACGGTGCGAGCACGTCGCGCAGGTGGTGGGCCCAGTCGCGGGCCTTCTCGTCGTCCGCCGGGTCTTCCCACAGGCCCAGCGGGTGCGCTACCCAGGGGGTGTCGCGGTTCGCCATCGGCCAGTCGGCGGCGTTGCGGGCGACCGCGCCTCCCCACGGGATCATGCCGTGCTGGGAGGGGGACGGCGTGATCATCCGGTCGGCGGCGGCGCAGAACGCTCGGACGGCCTCGTCCGGCAGCGACCGCAGGTACTCGGCGGACCAGTAGTTCCGGAAGCCGGGCGGGTCGTCCAACATGGACTGGAAGTCGGCGTAGGGGATGTCGGTCAGCACCAGCGCTTTCGGCTCCAGCGCCGCGAGCGGGGCGATGAGGTTCTCCAGTTCCGCTGCGTTGCCCATGAGGGTGACCAGCACGCCGCAGCAGAGCTTGCCGACGAGTTCTGGTGGCACGAACTCCTCCGGTGGCCCGGTCAGGTAGATGGCGCCGCCGCCGGCCTCTTCCGGTGCGGTGTCGGCGAAGTCGCGGTAGGCGAGGACCGCGGCCTCGCCCTGGTCGGCCGGCCACAGCATCAGTGCGATGGAGAACTCCGGCAGCGGGTGCAGCCGGAACGTGAACGACGTCGCCACCCCGAAGTTGCCGCCGCCACCGTGCAACGCCCAGAACAGGTCGGGGTGCTCGGTCTCGCTCGCGGTCACCGTTCTGCCGTCGGCGAGCACGAGGTCGACGGCGAGCAGGTTGTCGCAGGCCAGCCCGCACTTTCGCTCGATCCAGCCGGATCCGCCTCCGAGCGTCAGCCCGCCGACGCCCGTCGTCGAGACCCTGCCTCCGGTGGTGGCGACACCTGCTTGTTGTGCGGCCCGGTCGAACGCACCCCACGTGGCGCCGCCGCCCACCACGGCGCTGCGCCCGTCCGGTGAGATCGAGACCGCGTTCATCCGGCGCAGGTCGAGCGTGATCCCGTCCTGCACGAGGCTCGCGCCCGCGACGCTGTGGCCGCCGCTGCGCACTGCGACCGGTAGGCCGGCTCTTTGGGCGAATCCGAGTGCTTCTTGCACGTCAGCGGTGTTGTCGCACTGCGCGATCACCGCGGGTCTGGTCTCGATGGCGCTGTTGAAGATGGCTCGCGCCTCTTCGTATGCCTGGTCCTGCGGGGTGAGCAGGGTTCCGGAGAAGACGGCGCGCAGGCTGTCGAGGTCTGTCATGGTTTCGCCTCCTATGTGACTCGTGTCACACAGGTTGCGCCGTCTGCGGGGTACTCGCGCGTCCAGTAAGGACCCCGTAAGAGTTCAGGCCTGGCCGAGGACGTCCGAGCATCGCTGCAGGAGCGCGCGCAGCTGTGCGCGCTCCTCTGCGGTGAACGCATCGGCGAGCTTCTGCTCCACCGCGACCGCGCCCTTGTCGGCCTCGCGGAACTTCGCCTGACCGGCCTCGGTCAGGCGGTTCTCCAGAACGTTGCGCTGCCACTGATGCGGCGTGCGCTCGACGAGCTCCAGCGCGACCAGGTTCTGCAGGATCGTCGTCATCGTCTGCGGCGTCACCAGGCACAACCGCGCCAGCTCCGCCGCGGGTGCGCCGGGGTGCTCGCTCAGCGCCAGCAGCGCCGCGTACTGCGGCACGGTCAGGCCCGCCGGCTTCACCGCCGCCGACTTCGCGGCCATCAGCTCCTGCTCGGCGCGCTTGATGTCGCCGCCGATCCGATCACCGCTGCGCATCCGCTCATCGTAGGTGTGTGGTAAGAGTATTTATAGTTATCAGACCTCTGATAGCTATCAGAGCTCTAACTGGAGGAAGTCATGCGCGTCGCGCTTGCTGTTCTGGCGGCGTTGTTGCTGGTCGCGGGTACGGCATCGGCTGCGCCCCGGTCGGTCGTGGCGTCGTCGCCGTCGCTGCACCCCGAGGGCGTGCAGTGGGATCCGAGCCGCGGGCAGTTCCTGGTCAGCTCGCTGCGGCACGGGACGGTGTCGCTCGTGGGTGTGGACGGGCGGGTCCGGCCGTTGGTCGCGGGTACGCGGATGGTGTCGACGTTCGGTCTGCAGGTGGACCGCGGGCGGTTGCTCGTCGCTTACGGGGACATCGGGTTCGGTGAGCGGTCGGTGCCTGGGCAGTCCGGGCTCGGGATCTTCGACCTGCGGAGCGGGCGGCCTCTGAAGTTCGTCGACATTCCCAACGGTGCCAACGACATCGCGGTCGACCCGGCCGGGAACGCCTACGTCACCGGCACTCTCGGTGACACGATCTGGAAGGTCGACCGCAGTGGTGCAGTGACGGCGTTCGCGACGGATTCACGGCTCGGTGGGGCGTCGTTCGGCAACAACGGGATCGTGTGGGATCCCAGGGGATTCCTCGTCACCGGGCACTACACGAACGGCACGCTGTTCAAGGTCACGCGTGGCCACGTCGAGGAGCTGCCCGCGCCCGAGCTGCCCGGTGCGGACGGGCTGACGCTGACTCGTGATGGGCTCGTGGTGGTGACGAACTCGCTCAGCGCGCCCGGCAAGAACGCCGTGACCGTGCTGGACACCCGCACGTGGAAGGTGAAGTCCCAGCGCGACTGGAAGACCGCGCCGACGACTGCCGCTCGCACGCCGTTCGGCACGTACGTGCTCAGCGGTTACGTGGACCTGCTGGTCAAGGGGGAGACGACGGACGAGTTCAGGCTCGACCGATGAAGTCGACGAGCAGCCGGTTGATCTCGTCCGGCCGCTCCAGGTACCCGATGTGCCCGCAGTCGGCGACCTCGACGTACCGGGCACCGGGGATCGCCTCCGCCACCTCCCGCGACAACCGCGCGGGCAGCACCAGGTCGTCGGCGAACCCGATCACCAGTGACCGGACGGAGATCCCGCGGTAGGCCTCGATCCGCGGCGTGAAGTCGCTGAGTTCGAGCTGTGCGCGTTCGCCGGCCCCCACCGCGGAGCCGGCGAACTCGTACATCTGCAGCCAGTCGCGGGCCGCGGCCGGGTCGGCCAACGTCGCGGGTGACAGGTTGCGGGACACGTTGGCGGCGGCGTGGAACGAGGACGGCAGCTCGATCCCCTTCAGGTGCAGGTCTCGAAGTCCGCGTGACCAGGCCAGCTGGACGGGATCGGGGCGGCCGGTGGTCGCCATCATCACGGCGGAGCGGACCAGCGACGGGTGGGCCAGAGCCAGTTCCTGGGTGATGCGGGCGCCCAGCGACGTGCCGATCACGTGGGCCGGGCCGCCCAGGTGCGAGATCAGGGCGGCGGTGTCGGCCACCATGTCGTCCATCGTGAAGCCGGACGCGCACTCGGACGACGGCTTGATGCCGCGGTTGTCGAAGTAGGCGACCCGGTAGCCCGCGCGGACCAGGGCCGGGACCTGGTAGGTGCGCCAGACGCGGCCTGGGCTGCCGGTGCCCATGACCAGCACGACGAGATCGCCGGAGCCCTCGGTCTGGACGTTCAGCTCGATGCCGTTGAGCGGGACGATCGCCATGCGCAAGATCCTAGAAGCGGCACAGAGGCTTGATGAGCGAGGCGTGAGAGGGATAACGCGCGCACAGGTCGTCGGCGTGCCCGAACGTGACGATGTCGTCGGTGTACGGCGGCACCACCACCGTGCCGACCAACGACCAGTCACCCGCAGGAGAGCTGCCCTGCCACACGTCCGCAGGCACTACGACCTGAGGATTGGTAGCGCTCAAAACAGGCGTGGAAACCGAACCGTCCGGGAAGAGCAGCAGCATCTGCAGCGGCGAACCGGCGTGGAAGTTGTAGATCTCCAGGTGCTTCAACACGTGCATGCCCGAGAAGTCCGGTGAGCGCAGCAGGTACGCGATGGCCGAGGCGTCGGCAGAGCGGTGCGTCTGCGCGAAGTAGCCGCCCTCGACGGGAAGCTCCTGCATGTCCAAAGAGGAAATCAACTGCTCTGGGGTCACGTCATCTCCGGGAGCGGGGAACCGTGCACGACGACCATGCCCTTGCCGAGCCGTTTCGCCGTGTACATCGCGGCGTCGGCGGCGCCGAGCACGTCGTCGGCCGACACCGTGGGGTCGTAAGAAATCCGTTGGGCCACACCGATGCTGGCGTGCACGTGGTGCACACGGCCGTGCACCTCGTGCGGGTGCGCGAGAGCCTTCAACAACCGTTCGCCGATCTCCTCGGCGTCGCCGCCGTCGACCAGCACGCCGAACTCGTCGCCGCCCAGCCGCGCGACGGTGTCCTCGGGCCGGACGGAGTTCTCCAGGCGGAAAGCGACGTTGCGCAGAACCATGTCGCCCTCGGCGTGGCCGTGGTTGTCGTTGACGGCCTTGAAGCCGTCCACGTCGATGAACAGCAGGACCAACGGACGCGCGCGGTCGCGCACCGCGAGAGCGCGATCGAGCCGGTCGCGGAACAGAGAGCGGTTCGCGACGCCGGTCAACGGGTCGTGCGTCGCCTCGTGCCGTAGTTCTTCGCGAGAGATCCGGAGCTGGTCCATCAGACGGATGTTGTCCATCATCGTCAGCAGCTGACGCACGATCACGGCACACACGACGGCGAGGCCGACGTAGATCTCGACCGGGTTCAGGCGGCCGCCGGTCGCGGTGTTCCAGCCGACGAACAGGCCGGTGATCGCCAGCGGCAGGTACGGGACCAGCAGGTGCAGCGTGTCGGCCATGCGCAGGCGGCCGGACGACGGTTCCAGGTTGCGGGTCGGTGCCAGGGCGCTGAGGAAGAAGAACGCCGGGCACAGCATGAAGCCGATGTCCGCGGTCGCCGGGATCGCCGTGATGCCCTTCGAGATGTAGAACGCGAACACCCAGCCCGACGACGACTGCGCGACACCGGCCAATGCCACGAACAACATCGGCCACTGACGCACGGACTGATGCGTCCACGACATCACGACGATCGCCACGAGCAGCACGAGGTACGCGGCGGGATGTGCGACGACGGTGGCGAAACCGGGTCCTTCGGTCGCCCACGCGCGGGTCAGCGACTCCAGCGCCGACACCCACGTCAGCACGAACAGCGACGCGATCACGATCAACCCGTCGAGCACGACCACGGCGCGGCTGCGGTAGTTCGGCAGCAGGTCGTCCGCGCGGCGGGTCTGGGCCTTGACGATCACCGCGGCCAGGCAGAGGACCGGTACGAGCGTGAACCCGAGCGGCGCGATCGTCGTCGTCGGCAGTTGCACGCCCAGGATCTGCTGTCCCCAGATCCACGCGGACAACGCGACGGTCAGCGAGGTCATCGCCGCCGTCATCCAACGGTTGCGCGCTCGCGCGTAGGCGATCAACGCCGCGATGGCGAACACGAGCTGCGTGACTTTGTCGATCGCGAGGCCGATCTCACGCGGCAAAGCGAGCGCGGTGAGGATGGTGATCGCCATGAAGGCGCCGACGCACCCCACAACGAGCCAGAACCGCTTCACCGCAACTCCCGTGATCGAAACCCGACCACCGTAGTAATGCCGACGTGGACTTGTCGAACCGTGTCGATGCGAGTCGCCCTTCCGTGCACCGGATATGGTTCGAACGGTTGTTCGTTTGATGAAACGCGGGGAGTTGGGCTGTCGTGCGGGTGTTCGGGGTCGACCCCGGTCTGACCAGGTGCGGCTTCGGCGTGGTCGACGGCGGTCCGGGCCGGGTCGTTCGCGCCGTTGCGGTCGATGTCCTGCGCACGCCCGTCGACGCTCCTCTTGCTGTGCGGTTGCACGAGCTGTACGTCGGCGTGTGTGAGTGGCTCGACAAGTACGAGCCGAACGTCGTGGCGATCGAACGGGTCTTCGCGCAGCACAACGTCCGCACCGCGATGGGGGTCGCGCAGGCTTCGGGCGTGGTGGCGCTGGCCGCGGCGCAGCGGAACCTGCCGGTCGAGTTCCACACGCCGTCCGAGGTGAAGGCCGCGGTCACGGGGTCGGGGCGGGCGGACAAGGCGCAGGTGACCCTGATGGTGACCAAGCTGCTCGGGTTGAAGGTGGCGCCCAAGCCGGCGGACGCGGCGGACGCGCTGGCGCTGGCGATCTGCCACCACTGGCGCGCGCCGATGCGGTCGCGGATCGAAGAAGCGCAGGCCAAGGCGGCCGAGCTCGCCCGCGTGCACAAGGCCCGTCTCGCCGAAGCCGCGAAGCGTGCGAACTAAGGTCCAGCAAGTGAAGTTCGGAGGAACCAGGTGATCTCGTCACTGCGCGGCCAGGTGCAGCACGTCGGCCTCGACCACGCCGTCGTCGAGGTGGGCGGCGTCGGGTTCGCTGTCCAGATGACGCCGAGCACGCTCGCCACCCTGCGCCGCGGCGAGGAGGCCAGCCTCGCGACCACGCTGATCGTCCGCGAGGACAGCCTCACGCTCTTCGGGTTCGCCGACGCCGAGGCCCGCGAGCTGTTCAGCCTGCTGCAGACGGTCAGCGGCATCGGCCCGCGCATCGCGCTGGCCACCCTCGCCGTCCTCGAACCGGACAAGCTGCGGCACGCGCTGGCCGAAGGCAACATCACGGTCCTCACGCAGGTGCCGGGCATCGGCAAGAAGGGCGCGGAACGCCTCATCATCGAGCTCCGCGACAAGGTCGGCGCCCTCCCGACGCCCACGACGCCCGCGCACAGCCAGACGCGTGACCACGTCGTCGAAGCGCTTCTCGGCCTCGGGTTCCCGGCGAAAGCGGCGGAGACGACCGTCGACAACGTCCTCGCGGACAACCCGGACCAGTCCACGGCCGCGGTCCTCCGCCGGGCCCTCGCGACCCTGGGGCGCAAGTGACCGAGGACGAGCTCAGCCCCTACGCCGTTCCTGCCGAGCGCGACCTCGAGACCTCGCTCAGGCCGGCTGACCTGCACGAGTTCGTGGGGCAGCACCGGGTCCGGGAGCAGCTCGAACTCGTTCTGCACGGCGCGATGCGCCGCGGCACGGCCCCGGACCACGTCCTGCTCAGCGGCCCTCCCGGCCTGGGCAAGACGTCGCTGGCCATGATCATCGCGAAGGAGTTGAACAGCGCCATCCGCATCACCAGCGGCCCGGCGCTGGAACGGGCCGGCGACCTCGCGTCGATGCTGTCGAACCTGGTCGAGGGCGATGTCCTGTTCATCGACGAGATCCACCGCATGGCCCGCCCGGCCGAGGAGATGCTGTACCTCGCCATGGAGGACTTCCGCGTCGACGTCATGGTCGGCAAGGGGCCGGGAGCGACCAGCATCCCGCTCGACATCGCGCCATTTACGCTGGTGGGAGCCACGACGAGGTCCGGTGCGCTCACTGGCCCGCTGCGCGACCGGTTCGGTTTCACCGGTCACATGGAGTTCTACAGCGCCGACGACCTCGACCTCATCGTGAAGCGCAGCGCCAAGATCCTCGGCGTCGACCTCCACGACGACGGCGCGAAGGAGATCGCCGGCCGCTCAAGGGGAACGCCCCGCATCGCGAACCGGCTGCTGCGCCGAGTTCGTGACTTCGCCGAGGTCAGGGCGGACGGCAGGGTCACCGAGGAGATCGCGAAGCAGGCCCTGGAGGTCTACGACGTCGACCAGCTCGGCCTGGACCGGCTCGACCGGGCGGTGCTGCACGCGCTGGTCAAGAGTTTCAACGGCGGTCCCGTCGGAGTGTCCACACTCGCGGTCGCTGTCGGTGAGGAGCCGACCACCGTGGAAGAGGTGTGCGAACCGTATTTGGTGCGGGCTGGCATGCTGGCCCGGACACCGCGCGGCCGAGTGGCGACGCCTGCCGCGTGGTACCACCTGGGGCTGGAGCCGCCCGCCGGTGATCAACTGTGGTGACCTGGCACAATCGGTGAAAGCACCTGGACATATCGGACGTGCGTCGAGGCATGTCCACTTGATCGGAGAATGATGGGCAACCTTTCGTCTTTGATGTTCCCGCTGCTGCTGGTTCTGCTGGCCGTGCCGCTGTTCCTCAGCGCGCGCAAGCAGAAGCGGGCGATGGCCGAGCAGAAGAACCTTCAGGACTCGCTCGCTCCCGGCGACAAGGTGATGACGACGTCCGGCCTGTACGGCACCGTTGCCGACGCCAGCCACGACCTCACCATCGACATCGAGATCTCCGAGGGTGTCGTCACGCGCTGGCTGCGTGCGGCCATTCGCGAGAAGGTCGACGAGAAGGCGGCGGAGGTCAGCGAGGTCGTCGCGAAGGACGACGCTGAGGACGAGGAGCCGGCTGCCACCACCGCACAGGTCGCCGAGCCCCTGGACCACAACGCCAAGAAGTAACTGCATAAGCTCGCACTCCTGGAGTTGGCAACTGTGAAATCCGCCAACTCCAGGTAGTGACGCGCAGCTCACGCGGCGCGCGTTACGCTGCGCGCTCGGAAACCATCGCTACTAGGAGACGGACGGATCGTGGCACCTCCGGCCGGGCAAATTCGCCCTGCGAAGTACTTGGCGAGTTTTGTCCTCATCGTGGTCGCTCTTTACGCCCTGGTGTTCTTCACCGGGAACGGTTCGGCCAAACCCAAGCTCGGTATCGACCTCCAGGGCGGCACCATCGTCACGCTGACCGCGCGTCAGGAAGACGGGGCCCAGCCCAGCGACGAAGCGCTGAACCGCGCACGCGACCTCATCGAGGTCCGCGTCAACGGTCTCGGTGTCTCGGGTGCCGAGGTCGTGCGCGACGGCACCAACCTGACGATCACCGTGCCCGGCGCGGACAGCGAAGGCGCGAAGGGCCTCGGCCAGACCGCTCGCCTCGCGTTCCGCAAGGTCATGGGCCAGCCGATCCCGGCAGGCGCCGCCCCGAACACCGAGGCGCCGTCGTCGAGCACCCCGCCGTCGAGCAACGCGAGCACGCCGCCGTCCCAGAGCCAGACCGCGAGCCCGCCGTCGAGCAACGCCAACGGCCGCCCCGCGCCGAACCTGCAGGCGCAGCCGTCGAGCCCCGCTCCGTCGAGCCCCGCTCCTTCGAGCAGCACGCAGCCGAGCACGCCGTCCGCGCCGGCCAACATCGACCCGAAGGTCGCGAAGGAGATCCAGGAAGCGAAGGCGCTGCGCCAGAGCACCGAGCAGCAGGTCCTGCAGCAGGCGGCGATCATGCTCGACTGCACGCAGCCGGACCCGTTGCGCGGCAACGACGACCTGGACAAGCCGCTCGTCACCTGTGACGAGAAGGGCGAGTTCAAGTACATCCTCGCCCCGGTGAACCCGGCGGCCGGCGACACCACGGCCAAGCCGGACGACTTCAGCATGTACTCCCGCCTCACCGGTGAGGACATCAACAACGCCGCGGCCAACAGCAACCCGAACGGCACCGGCTACGTCGTCAACCTCGACTTCAAGTCCGAGGGCGGCTCCAAGTGGGCCAAGTTCACCTCCGCCAACGTCCAGCAGGCCGTCGCGGTCGTGCTCGACGGCGAGGTCATGTCCGCGCCGACCATCCAGTCGGCCATCGAGGGCGGCTCCACCGAGATCAGCGGCAAGTTCACGCTGAAGGAGGCGCAGAACCTCGCGAACACGCTGAAGTACGGCGCGCTGCCGCTGTCCTTCGACTCGTCCGAGGCGCAGACGATCTCCCCGACGCTCGGCCTGCAGTCGCTCAAGGCGGGTCTGATCGCCGGCGGCATCGGCCTCGCGCTGGTGTTCGTCTACTGCATGTTCTACTACCGCCTGCTCGGCTTCATGACGATCCTGTCGCTGGGCCTGTCCGGCGTGATCGTCTACGGCGTGCTGGTGCTGCTGGGCCGCTGGATCGGGTTCACGCTCGACCTCGCCGGCATCGCCGGTTTCATCGTCGCCATCGGTATCACCGCCGACTCGTTCATCGTCTTCTTCGAACGACTGAAAGACGAAGTGCGTGAAGGTCGAACGTTCCGCTCGGCCGTGCCGCGCGCGTGGGTTCGCTCCCGCCGCACGATCCTGAGCGCCGACGCGGTCAGCTTCATCGCCGCCGCGGTGCTGTACGTGATCGCGGTCGGCCAGGTGAAGGGCTTCGCGTTCACCCTGGGCATGTCGACGGTCCTCGACCTCGTGGTCGTGTTCCTCGTGACGCACCCGCTGGTCGCGATGGCGTCCAAGTCCAAGTTCCTGTCCAACCCGAACCTGTCCGGCCTGGGCGGCGCCGCGCGCGAGGGTGCGGCTCACCGCGCCGGCTCCGGCAAGACCGCTGCCGTGAAGGAGGCCTGACATGGGCAACGTGTTCACGCGCCTCTATGTGGGCAACGGCGCTTTCGACATCGTCGGCAAGCGCATCCGCTGGTACATCACGTCGAGCATCATCCTGCTGGTGTGCATCGGCTCGATGGTGTTCAACGGCTTCAACCTGGGCATCGACTTCAAGGGCGGCACGAAGATCTCGATGCCGTCGGTCTCCCAGACCGACCAGGCCATCACGACCGGTGCCGTCGAGGACGCGTTCGCCAAGGCCCTGCCCGGCAAGAAGCCGAACGCCGTGCAGGCCGTCGGCACCGGCGCCAGCGCGTCGATCCAGATCAAGTCGCCCGCGTTGAACATCGGTGAGGTCGCGACCCTGAAGGCGGGCCTCGCGCAGGCCACCAACCCGAAGGGCGGCCAGGGAGCGATCTCCGACAGCGCCGTCTCCGCCTCGTGGGGTGGTGAGATCAGCGGCAAGGCGTTGTGGGCGCTGGTCTGGTTCTTCATCGTGGTGACGCTGTTCCTGGCGTTCTACTTCGAATGGCGAATGGCCGTCGGCGCGCTCGTCGCCGTGTTCCACGACGTCATCATCACCGCGGGCATCTACTCGCTCATCGGGTTCGAGGTGACGCCGGCGACGGTGATCGGTCTGCTCACCATCCTCGGCTTCTCCCTGTACGACACGGTCGTCGTGTTCGACAAGGTCAAGGAGAACACCCGAGGCCTGCTGGGCCTGACCCGCCGCACCTACGCCGAGGCCGCGAACCTGGCGCTGAACCAGACGCTGATGCGCTCGATCAACACCTCGCTGATCGCGCTGCTGCCGGTCATCGGCCTGCTGGTCGTCGGCGTCGGCATCCTGGGCGTCGGCACGCTGCAGGACCTGGCGCTCGTGCAGCTCGTGGGTATGTTCATCGGCGCCCTGTCGTCGATCTTCATCGCCACCCCGGTGCTGGTCGACCTGAAGATGCGCGACCCGAAGTACATCGCGCAGGCCAAGCGCGTGGCCGCCCGCCGCGCCAAGGCCGCCGGTCCCCAGGTCGCCGAGGGCATCGAGTCGGTGGACGAGGACGCACTGGCCGCGGACCTGCGCCAGGAGGCCGCGTACGCCGCTGCCGCCTCGGTGCCCACCCGCACGGCGAAGGCGTCCGACGCCCGCCGTGGCCGCCCGACCGGAAAGCGTCAGCGTTGAAGTTGGAACGTGCTCTGGGACTGATGCGTGAGGTCCCGGACTTCCCCCAGCCGGGGGTCGTCTTCCGGGACCTCACGCCGGTTCTCGCCGACCCGGACGCCCTGCGCGCCGTGGTCGACGCACTGCAGGACAAGATCGACGACAGCACCCAGGTGATCGCCGCCATCGAGTCGCGCGGCTTCCTCCTGGGTGCTGCTCTGGGCTACGGCTGGCGGTACGGCGTCGTGCCTTTGCGCAAGCCGGGCAAGCTTCCCGTCGTCGCCGACTCCGTGTCGTACGACCTGGAGTACGGGTCGGCCTCGCTGGAGCTGCCCGCCGATGCGATCGTGCCCGGGCAGCGGGTCGTCGTGGTCGATGACGTGCTCGCCACCGGTGGTACGGCTGAGGCCGCTTGCACGCTTGTCGAGCGTGCGGGCGGCATCGTGACCGGGGTGTCGGTGGTGCTGGAGATCGCGGCTCTGGGTGGACGGTCGCGGCTGGCCGGTCGTGAGGTCAGCGCGCTGCTCGCTGTCTAGTAGCGGAGGACGTCGGTCTCGCCGGTCGCCCACAGCTTCTTGGTCGGGCAGTCGCCGATATCGACGTCCCCGTAGGTCGCGAACGTGCAGCGCCCACCCTCCCCATTGGACGGTGGTGACCACCACGGCCACGACGCACCAGGCACTTGTGCATCGTCCACTTCGGATCAGCCGCCGTTCATCATGAACAACGCCGCTATCGCCAGGCCGGCGAACAAGCTGATCATGAACCACATCACGAAGAAGAACGGCAGTGCGAGCACGATCAGCACCCACCACCCGACGTTGGTCGCGCGCAGGATCAGCCACACGATCAGCGACGTGAGCAGCCACGGGACCAGCCCGGTGAGCAGTGCACCGATGATTCCCTGCCACTCGCCGCTCTTCAGCGCCCAGGCCGCGTAGCCCGCGACCAGCGCGGCGTACCAGACGGACGCTGCCGCCAGGCTGGTCGCGTACGGGATTCTCGGTCTTGCTTCCGGCAAAGGTGCGTACATCGGAGTTCCCCCAGAGCTAGAAGTCCAGATGTGGCCCGGCGATCGCGAGAACCGCGAAGACGAACGCGAACCACATCACCACGTAGATCGGTAGTGCCATCACGATCAGGGCCTGGCGGCTGACGTCCACGCGGCGGCCGATCAGCCACAGGACGACCGTGCCCAGCAGCCACGGGACGACGCCGGACACCGCCATGATCTGTGCGAAACCGGGGTCCCAGCCGGTCACGACCACGGTGATGATCGAGCCGGCGACCAGCGCGGCGTACCAGACCCCAACCGCGCCGGCGTGGCGCATGTCAGCTCAGCAGTGCTCCGAACACGACGCGGAGCGCGCCCATGGTGCCGTTGGCCAGCACCCACACCACGAAGTAGATCGGCAGGCTGACGAAGATCAGCACCCACGGCTGGAGGCGCGCCCTCAGCAGGCACAGCCACATGATCACCGTGGTCGGCAGGTACAAGACCGCGCCGACCAGGAGGGCAGCGCCCAACTGGCCGAGGCCGGAGCCGGTCTTCAGGCCGACGGCGACGTACGCCGCGATGAGGGCGAAGTACCAGATCGACGCGCCCGCCGCGCAGTGCAGGAAGGGCGTGCCTCGCTTGACGGGCGGCGGTGGCAGCGGCGGCGGTGGTGCCGACGGCAGGATTTGGTCCATGTTGTCCCCCCAGACAGCTAACAGCGAGTGACCAAGCATGTCAGGAAAGGGCAGGTGGGCGCTACAAACCGTGCTCAGCCTGTGACCGGAACGACGAAACGGTAGGCGACGACGACCGTCAACGCCCACAGGAAGTAGAAGATCGGCAGGCCCAGCAGGATCAGCCGCCACGCCTTCATCCCGCCGTGCGCGACCTTCCACAACGCGATCGAGGCGCCGACCCACGGCACCACGCCGAGGTACGACGTGCGGACCGCGTTGTCGGGCAGGTTGATCAGGACGATCGCCGCGTACCAGATGCCCGCGAACGCAAGGCACTGCCAGTAGGGCCTAGATGTGTGCATTGCTCCGGATTTCTCACGTGGACGGTGGTGGCGCCACGAAGGCGGCGCTGATCGTGACGAAGACCAGAGCGACGATCGACACGAGGAACGTCCACACGGCCAGTTGCCACCATTGTGCCGAGGGCGCGCCTCGGAACAGAAGCCGGCTCACAGCCGTGGCGAGGACCCAGGCGACGGCGGTGCCGGACAGTGCGCGCAGGTCGAAGTTCGTGGCGTCGTCCAGCGCCAGATACGCCATGGTGCCCAGCCAGACGGCGTTCAGCAGCGCGCACCACAGCAGCGTCCGCAGTCCCGTTTTCACCCGAACGAGCAGCTTCGTGGAGCAGGGTCAATCCCTAACGTCGGTCGCATGACTGCGATCACCTCCACGGCCTACAGCAGGGATCTCGGCGACGAGTTGCGGCGCCTGCGCGAGAAGTTCACGACGTTGACCGGTGCCTCGTTCGCGGAACAACTCGGGTGGGACCCCAGCAAGGTATCGAACATCGAGATGGGCAAGGCGCGTGCGAGCGAGATCGACCTCGTGCAGTACCTGATGACGTGCGGGCGGGACGCGAACTACTTCGAACGGTTCCGCGAGCGCTACCGCTTCGCCTTCGACCCGTACGTCGTGCTCGTGCCGGACAACCTGCGCACGCTCGCCAAGGCTGAGGCGCAGGCGAAGAAGATCACGACCTATGACGTGCACACGATTCCTGGCCTCATCCAGACCCCGGAGTACGCGCGAGGGCTGTTCGTCGAGGCGGGAAACACCAACCAGGACGAGATCGAGAAGGCCATTCAGGTGCGCACGGATCGTCAGGCGATCCTGAGGCGTCACAACCGCCCGGAGTGCACGTTCTACGTCCATGAACTCGCTCTGCAGCTTCGAGTGGGCGATGACCGAGTCATGGAGGAGCAGTACCTGCGGCTGCTCTTCCACACCCACATCGTGCGCATCGTGCCGATGGCGGCGGGCAACGGCCCGATCAGGTATTCGCCTCGCATGTTGTTCCACTTCGAGAAGCTGATCCCGGTGGCTTACAGCGAGACGGACCTCGCCAAGGTGTTCGCACATGATGGTGCGGCCATCGCGCAGAGCCGGGAGTTCTTTAAGTGGTTGGATGCCGTCGCATTGGATGAGGGACAATCGAGGAGCCTGCTGGCGACCTACGTCAGCGGACCTCGAAAGGACCTCGATGCTCCCCGAGCGAAGCTGGCGTAAGAGCACCCGCAGCCAAGGCCAGACCGACAGCGCCTGCGTTGAGGTGTCGCTCGCCCAGGACGCTCTCGTGCGTGACTCGAAGGCCACCGACGGTGACGCCCTGGTCTTCTCGATTCAGGCCTGGCGGGCGTTCGTGGTGAGCGTCGCCTGATCGGCTCAGCGGAAGTTCGGATGGCGTTCACCGTGTGAGCTGCGCCGCTCAGCGCGCCAACGGAAGTTTCGTCAGCGTAAACGCGTTATCCTCGGTACTCGCGAGACCCGAGGAGCGTGGGGTTGAGTCAAGACACCGAACCCGCTGCGACGGTTGTTCAACCGTCGGCTACCCGGCGTGTGCGCGCCCGCCTCGCGCGGCGCATCACCGCCCAACGTGCGGCCCCGGTGAAGCAGGTCCTCGAACCTCTCGCCGCAGCGCACTACGACCTCCATCCCAAGGCCGATCTGGCGCTTCTGCAGCACGCATATGACGTTGCCGAGGAGAAGCACCGCCCGCAGCGCCGCAAGTCCGGCGACCCGTACATCACCCACCCGCTCGCCGTGGCGACGATCCTCGCCGAGCTGGGCATGGACACCACGACGCTGGTGGCCGCGCTGCTGCACGACACCGTGGAAGACACCGACTACTCGCTCAACCAGCTGAAGGAAGACTTCGGTGAGGAAGTCGCCCGGCTGGTCGACGGCGTCACGAAGCTCGACAAGGTCAAGCTGGGGGCAGCGGCCGAGGCGGAGACCATCCGCAAGATGGTCATCGCGATGGCGAAGGACCCGCGGGTCCTGGTCATCAAGCTCGCCGACCGGCTGCACAACATGCGCACCATGCGGTTCCTGCCTCCGGAGAAGCAGGCCCGCAAGGCCCGTGAAACGCTCGAAGTGCTGGCGCCGCTGGCCCACCGCCTGGGCATGGCGACCGTCAAGTGGGAGCTGGAGGACCTCGCGTTCGCGATCCTGCAGCCCAAGAAGTACGACGAGATCGTGCGGCTGGTCGCGAAGCGGGCGCCGTCCCGCGACACGTACCTGCGGACCGTCGTCGAGGAGCTGAACGGCCAGCTGGAGGCCGCGCGGATCGTCGCGAAGGTCGAGGGCCGGCCGAAGCACTACTACTCGATCAACCAGAAGATGATCGTCCGCGGTCGCGACTTCGACGACATCCACGACCTGGTGGGCGTGCGGATCCTCGTCGACGAGGTGCGCGACTGCTACGCGGCCATGGGTGTGGTCCACGCGGCCTGGCAGCCGATGCCGGGGCGGTTCAAGGACTACATCGCGCAGCCGCGGTTCGGCGTGTACCAGTCGCTGCACACGACCGTGATCGGTCCCGACGGCAAGCCTCTTGAAGTGCAGATCCGCACGCAGGAGATGCACCAGAGGGCCGAGTACGGCATCGCGGCGCACTGGCGCTACAAGGAGACCAAGGGCACGCACAACGGCAAGTCCGTCGAGATCGACGAGATGGCGTGGATGCGCCAGCTCCTCGACTGGCAGCGGGAAGCCGCGGACCCCGGTGAGTTCCTGGAGGGCCTGCGCTGGGACCTCGCCGCGCGCGAGATCTTCGTGTTCACGCCGAAGGGCGACGTGGAGACGTTGCCGACGGGCTCCACGCCGGTCGACTTCGCCTACTCCGTCCACACCGAGGTCGGGCACCGTTGCATCGGCGCCCGCGTGAACGGTCGTCTCGTCGCTCTCGAACGCAAGCTGGAGAACGGCGAGGTCGTCGAGATCTTCACCTCCAAGGCGGAGGGTGCGGGTCCGTCCCGCGACTGGTTGAGCTTCGTCGCGTCGCCACGCGCCAAGGCGAAGATCAAGCAGTGGTTCGCCAAGGAGCGCAAGGAAGAGGCGATCGAGCAGGGCAAGGACGCGATCACCAAGGAGGTCCGCCGCGTCGGGCTTCCGATCCAGCGCCTCGTCTCGGTCGACTCGATGCAGGCCCTGGCCAAGGAACTGCACTACCCGGACATGAGCGCGCTGTACGCGGCGGTCGGCGAGGGTCACACCTCGGCCCGCCACGTCGTGCAACGGCTGGTCGCGCAGCTCGGCGGTGTGGATCACGCCGAGGAGGAACTGGCCGACCGCGCCACCCCGTCCACGGTCACCCGGCGCCGCCCCACCGGCGACGCGGGCGTGATCGTCAAGGACGCGGGCGACGTGTGGGTGAAGCTCGCCCGCTGCTGCACCCCGGTGCCGGGCGACGACATCCTGGGCTTCGTGACCCGAGGCGGCGGTGTCTCCGTGCACCGCACCGACTGCACGAACGCGGACGAGCTGCTGAAGTCGCCGGAACGTCTGCTCGACGTCGAGTGGGCGCCGTCGGCGTCATCGGTGTTCCTGGTCGCGATCCAGGTCGAGGCTCTTGATCGGCACCGGTTGCTCTCGGACGTCACGAAGGTGCTGGCCGACGAGCGCGTGAACATCCTGTCGGCGTCGGTGACGACGTCGCGCGACCGGGTGGCGGTGTCGCGGTTCTCGTTCGAGATGGGCGATCCGAAGCACCTCGGCCATGTCCTGAAGGCCGTCCGGAGCGTGGAGGGCGTCTACGACGTCTACCGCGTGACGTCGGCGTCCTAGCGTCCTGGCGTCCTAAAAGGTCCGCGTCAGCGAGACGACAGCGCGGTGTGAAATCTTCTCCTCACGGGGAAGATGCAGGAGCCCCCGGCCTCTCCAGGCCGGGGGCTCCTGCGTGTTCGGGGTGGGGTTGCGCCGGTTTATCGGATCGCTACACAGAGGTTATCGACTGGATGACGTTTGTCCTCCGACCGAGTGAAAAGTCAACATCCTCGGTCAAATATGAGCACAACGCGTAATGCTGGCAGGCGGATGGCTGACATGCATTGAGAGTCCAGCGTTAGCCAGCAAGGGGGATAAGACGATGGCCCGAGTGTTGAACGTGGTGGCCCACCACGACGATGACCTGCTGTTCCTGAGCCCGGATCTGATCGACGACATCCAGAGCGGCAACACCGTCCGGACGGTGTTCCTCGTCGCGTCCGATTACCACACGTTTCCGACCTACATGGAGGCGCGCGAGTTCGGCGTGCGCAACGCCTACGCGGGTGCCGCCGGTCTGGACGTGAACGACTGGCGCTCGTACGCGTACGGTGCGGGGAACCTCGGGGCGGACCTGTGGACACTGGGGGACAAGGTGTCCATTGTGGAGAACCGGTTGCCGGACAACGGAACCGCGCCCTTGAGTCGCTTGTGGAACTGCTACAAGTTCAACCAGTCGATCACCGGCCGGCCGCTCGACAACACCGGCGCCCAGACGACCGACCGGACCAAGCTGATCAACTTCCTGCGCGCCGTGATCGCGGACTTCCAGCCCGACATCATCCGGACCACGGACCCGTCAGCCGACCTGCAGAACCAGAACACGCCGTCGCTGAACCTGGAGGGCCTGTACTTCCACCGCGACCACGTGGCCGCCGCCCGGCTGCTGAAGACCGCGCTGCTGGACATCGCCGGTTCGCCGACCGTCGTCTACTACCGCGACTACACCATTCGTGACGAGTCCGCGAACCTCTCCCAGGCGGACGAGGACAACAAGCGCGACATCTTCCACCAGTTCGCGATCCACGACGTCGACATCTGCCCGAACCCGCCGAACAACTGCCCGCCGTCCGGTGGCTTCTACGACGACATGATGTTCAAGCAGTACCTGGCCAACGCCACCTGGATCGGTGACCGCGCCATTCCGCTGCCCGAGCAGGAGCCGGGCGTGGACTGGCCGGTCATGGACAGCTTCTTCAACGTCCGCAACCGCGGCACGAACCTCGAAATGGCCGTGAACAACGCCTCCACCGCGAACGGGGCGACGCTCATCGGCTGGGCGCACACCGGTTCCGCGAACCAGCGCTGGCAGGTCACGTGCAACGCGCAGGGCTGGGAGTTCATCGCGTCGCACTCCGGCAAGGCGTGGGACGTGCCGAGCTCCAGCCAGACCAGCGGCACGCAGCTCACCCAGTTCACGCGCACCGGCCTGATCAACCAGACCGTGCGGCTGCGGGGCAACTCGACGTCGGGCTGGCGGATGCTGTTCGCGCACTCCGGCCTCGCGCTGGCGGTGCAGGGGAGTGGCAACGGGGCGGCGATCGTGCAGCAGACGTTCACGGGAGCCAACAACCAGCTGTGGGACCTCGTGCCGGCCTGATCCGCACCGCGAAACGGCCCCGGAAGCGTGTGCTTCCGGGGCCGTTTCTGCAGGTCGAGCGTTAGTTCGCGACCGCTGCCGACTTGATGTCGACCGGGGTCTTCGGCTTGCCGTCACCCTGGCCGGGCGCCTGGGAGATCGTGCCGGTCTTCGCGACCTCGTCGATCTTCTTCAGCGACTCCTCGTCGACCGTGCCGAAGATCGTGTACTTCGGCTGCAGGTTCGCGCCGTCGCCGTAGACGATGAAGAACTGCGAGCCGTTCGTGTCCGGGCCCGAGTTCGCCATGGCGAGGACGCCGCGGCCGTAGGTCAGCTCCGGGTAGACCTCGTCCTTGAACGAGTAGCCGGGGCCGCCCATGCCGTTGCCGCCGGGGTCGCCGCACTGCAGGACCTGGATGCCGGTCACCACGAGGCGGTGGCAGGTCGTGTTGTCGAAGTACTTCTGCTTCGCCAGGTTCACGAAGTTGTTCACGGTGCACGGCGCGAGCGACTTGTCGAGGTTGAACTTCAGGTCGCCGATCGAGGTGCCGAGCGTGACGCCGACGGTGCCGGTGGCGGGCTGCTCGCCGTTCGCGGGCGGCGTGTTCTCCTTGGCCGCCGGCTCCTGGCCCTTCGTGTATTCACAATTCACCTTTTCCGGCAGCGCGGTCGGGCGCTTCGGAATCTGGTGCATCGCCGTGGGGATGTTCTCGGCCTTGTCCACCGACTCCTGCTGGGGAGTCTCCGACGCGGCTGCATCACCGTTGCCGAAGTCGTGGGTCGCGAGCCACCACACGCCACCTCCGACGAGCGCAACAACGACGACCGTCGAGACGACGGCGATGATGCGACGCTTCTTGGCCCGCTCCTGGCGGTAGACCATCTGACGCTCAAGCTTGCGCTTGGCTGCCGCGCGTCGCTGCTCGTTGGTGGGCACGTGCTCCCTCCCCAGGGACTCATGCGAAAAGGGCGGACGGACGGGGAGTCTAGGGCCTGGGCATATGAGCTTTGTGTGGTGGTTAGGCTGTGGTTGATTAGGGAGGTCATTTTCGTGCTCGTGATCGGGTTCCCGACCGGTGCGCTGCAGGCGAACTGCTTCGTCCTGGCAGCCGGTGAGGGTGAGCCCTGCGTGATCATCGATCCCGGTCAGGACGCGGTCGAGCCGATCGAGCAGGCGTTGCGCAAGCACCGGCTCGCGCCCGTCGCCGTGCTGCTCACGCACGGGCACTTCGACCACACGTTCTCCGTCACGCCCGTGTGCGACGGCAACGACATCCCCGCGTACATCCACCCCGACGACGTCGAGATGCTCGCGGACCCGTTGAAGGGCATCAGCCGGGAGTCCGCCGCGTTCTTCGGCGGCAACCTGGAGATGCGCGAGCCTTCCGAGGTCCTGGAGTTGAAGGACGGCGTGGATCTCGACCTGGCGGGGCTGAAGATCACCGTCGACCACACGCCGGGCCATACCGGCGGGTCGGTGATGTTCCGCTCCGGCGTGCAGGAAGGGGGTCGCCTGGTGATCTCGGGTGACACGCTCTTCGCCGGTTCCATCGGACGCACCGACCTGCCTGGCGGTGACCACTCGCGCATGTTGTCGTCTCTGCAGAACAAGGTCTTGACCTTGCCCGACGACACGGTGGTGCTGCCCGGCCACGGCCCGACGACGACCATTGGCCGCGAGCGTGCGACGAACCCCTACCTGGTTCAGCTGCAGGACGCTCCGGCCTCCCCGCACCGAGGACTCTGAGAAACGTGTTTTCCGCACCCAAAGGCGTTCCTGACTACATCCCGCCGACGTCCGCCGCTTTCGTGCACGTTCGGTCAACCCTGACCCGTGCCGCCGAGCTCGCGGGCTACGGCTACGTCGAGCTGCCGGTCTTCGAGGACACCGCGCTGTTCGCGCGCGGCGTCGGCGAGTCGACCGACGTCGTGTCGAAGGAGATGTACACCTTCCTCGACCGCGGTGACCGCTCCATCACGCTGCGGCCCGAGGGCACCGCGGGCGTGATGCGGGCCGTGATCGAGCACAGCCTCGACCGCGGCGCGTTGCCGGTGAAGCTCTTCTACGCGGGCCAGTTCTTCCGCGCCGAGGCGCCGCAGGCCGGCCGGTACCGGCAGTTCCACCAGGTCGGCATCGAGGCGATCGGCGTGGACGACCCGGCGCTCGACGCCGAGGTCATCGCGGTCGGCGACGCCGGGTTCCGTGCGCTGGGCCTGACCGGGTACCGCCTGGAGCTCACCTCGCTGGGTGACTCGAACTGCCGGCCGGCGTACCGCTCGTTGCTGCAGGAGTTCCTCTCGAAGCTGCCGCTGGACGAGGCGACCCGTCAGCGTGCCGAGCTGAACCCGCTGCGCGTGCTCGACGACAAGCGGCCCGAGGTGCGGGCGATGGTCGCCGACGCGCCGCTGATGGTGGATCACCTGTGCGACGCGTGCCGTGAGCACTACGAGCTGGTCAAGGGGTACTTGACCGAGCTGGGCGTGAAGTTCGTCGAGAATCCGCGCATGGTCCGCGGGCTCGACTACTACACGAAGACGACGTTCGAGTTCGTCCACGACGGGCTGGGCGCGCAGTCGGGCATCGGTGGTGGTGGCCGGTACGACGGCCTGATGGCGCAGCTGGGCGGCCAGGAGCTGTCCGGCGTCGGTTTCGGTCTCGGCGTGGACCGCGCGCTGCTGGCGGCGCAGGCCGAGGGCGTGCTGCCGTCGTTCAGCCGGGTCGACGTGATCGGCGTGCCGCTGGGCGAGGCCGCTCGGGCCAGGCTGGTGGCGATCGCCGGCGAGCTGCGTGCGGCCGGCGTCCGGACCGATCTGGTCTACGGCGGCAAGTCGATGAAGGCGGGTTTCAAGGCGGCGGACAAGTCCGGTGCGGCGTTGGCGCTGGTGCTGGGTGAGCGGGACCTGGAGGCCGGGGTGATCGGCGTGAAGACGCTGGCCACCGGTGACCAGGTGTCCGTGGCGCTGGCCGACGTGGTCGGGGCGGTCCGGGAAGCACTGGGTGCTGAGGCGGTGCGAGAGACCTCGTGAGCTCCGACGACAAGAGCGACAAGAGCGACAAGCTCGTCCTGGACCTGCTGGACAAGGCGACGGTCCGCAAGCGCGCCCGCATGGTCGCGATCGGCGGCCTGATGGTGGCGCTGGCGTTCGGCGCCGTCATCGGTTTCATCGGCGGCCGCTGGGCGGGCGTGATCACGTTCCTGATCATCTCCCTCCCGGTCGTGCTGCTGGCGCTGTCCGAGGCCCGCCGCACGGTGTGGCTGGAGGGCTCGACGGTCCACGTCCGCGCGTTCGGCACCCGCAAGGTCGACCTGTCCTCGGCCGACGCCCTGGACCTGCTGGTCACGGACCTGCGCGGCGCCCGCACGGTCGGCCTGTTCGTGCGCGGCGACAAGAAGGCCATCAACGTGGCCCTGTCGATGTACGCGGGCACCGGCGGCCGTGAGCTGGGCATCTACCAGCTGCGCCGCCTGGCGGACACGCTGGCGGGCCGTGGTGACACGCCTGGGCTGGTGTTCTCGGAGCTGCTCGTGGCGCAGCTGCGGGCTGAGGCGCGAGGGCTGTCGGCGGCGGAACGGCCGTTGTACCGGCTCGGGTCGTTGGCGCCGGGTGGGCGGATGGCGCAGAAGCTCCATCCGGACGCCGTGTCGAAGTTCGTGACGTCGCTGGACTGAGTTGGCTCCGTTTCGCAGCAACGCCCGGTTGCGCCTCAGGCCTCCTGTTCGGCGTGAGCGGGCACTGCCGCGTCCGGCGCGGCTGGTGCGGTCGACGTCGCTCCTGTTGCTGGTCGCGCTGTTCGTCGGCGGTCTCGGAGCGGCCTACCAGTTCTACCTGGACGGGGTGCCGGGGAGTCCGCGGCTGCCCAAACCCACCGAGGACAACCAGGTCGGGTCCGCCATCGGGGTGGTCGTGCCGCAGGGAGTCGAGCTCCGGCAGCGCATCTCCCTGGGCAAGGTGCACGAGTACCACCTGGACCACCGCGCGCCGACCTTCGACGAGCCGGACCCGGTGCTGGGGCTCGACCCCAGCACCATCCACCTGTCCTTCGAGTTCGTCGAGTACGAGCCTGTCCCGTTCGACCTGATCCTGGCGCTCGAAGGTGGGGCGCGGGTGCCGGACCTCTCCGCGGTTCGCGCGTTCACCTGGGAAAAGGACGGTGCACGGATCACCGTCGACGGTCCCTTCCAGCGTCCGGACAAGTCCGACCACGTGGTTCTGCACGTGACGCCCAAGCCGGCGTTCGTGCACGAAGACGGCACCACTTCGCGGTGGTCCATGCAGATCGAGGTTCTTCTTCGGCCGCTCTGGCCCTTCGCGGTCCGTGACAACGCGCGGGTGGTGTTGCGGACTCCGCTGTTCCACGGCGTGGTGCAATGCGCCGAACTCGACCCGCCGGACTGCCGGCAGCCTGAACCGCTCGAGGAGGAGGCGATGACGGTTCAGCTGGAGCTCGACCGGTCCGAGTGGAAGACCGACCTGCTGCACCCGGCGCCGGGCGAGGCCGACCGCGCCGACCTGACCGACAGCACGACCTGGTGGACCGCGCCCAAGATGCTCCGCGTCACCGGGAACTACGTGAACATCAACGCCGAGGCCGCCGGCCAGCGGCGGCTCTTCCTCGCGGGTCTGCTCGCCGGTTTCGCGTTGGGCCTGGTGCCTGTTGTCGTCGAGAAGATCCGTGCCGTGCGGTGAGCGAGTCGTGGTCGTTCGTGCCGAAGATCGTGCTGGCCGTGCTGTGGCTGGTGACGCTGCTGCGCCTGCTCTCGTGGCGGAAGTCCGGGCACCACCGCGTGATCACCTTGGTGTTCGTGTGCTTCGCCCTGTCCGAGACGGTGGTGCTGGAGAGGGCCCGGTTCGCCGTCGACGCGGCGCTCGGTGTCCCTGAGCTGTGGCGCCTGTTCGCCGACCTGTTCGGACTGCTCGGAGTCGTTCTCCCGCTGGAGGTCGCGCTGGCTGGGGCCCGGCGGGTGGTCGTGCGTGGTGCGCGGGCTGTTTTCCTGAGCTTGATGGCGTGCATGACCGCGTTCTTCTTCGCCATGCCACGTGCACAAGAGGGTCTCCTGACGTGGGACGTGCGGGATCCTGCGGTCCTGGCGTACAAGCTGACGCACAGCGCGTGTCTGGCGATCGCGATGTGCGTCATGTTCGCGATCCTGTTCCCGCAGTGGCGGTCCGTGCGGCCGGGGGCGCTGCGGACGGCGTTGCTGCTGCTGTTGTCGAGTTCCGTGACAGGCCTCGTCTTCAGCGCGTGGAACACCTGGAACGTCGTCGCGCACACATTCGGGTTCAGGTGGTCGGCCCACGTTCCCATGTACAACACGCTGACGTACCTGCTGCTGTACCTCGCTCTGGTGCTGGCGGGCCTCGGCGGGCTCGTGCGGGTCCTTCACCGGTGGCGCGAATATCTCGTCCGGTACCGCACCTACCACCGCCTCGGCCGGCTTTGGGCGGAGCTCACCGGCGCCGTTCCGTCTGTCGTGCTCGAACGGCCTCCACGCGTGCTGTTCTCGTCGCTCGAACTGCGGCTGTTCCGGCGAGTGGTGGAGATCCGCGACGCGCAGATCGAGCTCGTCGGTCGTGTGTCGCCCACGCTCCGTGAGGAAGCACGGATCGCGTTGAACGGCACGAACGACGAACTGGACGCGTGCACGTTGCTGATGGCGTTGCGGCTCACGCGAGACGGCGCGCCGACGCTGGCGGAGCCGGTGGAACTGACCTGGGCCGCGGACCTGGGCCTGGACGGTGAGCTGAGGAGCCTGCTGGCGCTCGACCACGCGATGCGCCGCCCGGCGGTCGGCGAGGCCGCCGGGCGTGCGCTGCGGTCAGCCGACCTGCTTGACGCGGAAGAACGCCGTGCCGTGAGCGGGAACCTTCGCGCTGATCGTGCCTGAGCTGTAGGTGACCTTCTTCGACCAGAGGTCCTTGACCTCGTACCGCGCGATGCTCAGCATCCCGGCTTCCCTTGCGTTGGTGGAGATCGTCGCGGCGCTGTCGGTCTCGTTGTAGAGCGCGATCGCCGTGTCGCCGTTGGCCAGCGGCTTGGACAGCACCCGCAGTCCGCCCTTGTTCGACACCTGCTCGCCCTGCTTGCCCAGCGGGTCCTGGTTGACCGCGATCGCGTCGTCGTTGGCGAGGATCTTGAGGTCCTCCTCGGACGCCTTGGTCAGGTCGGTGCCGATGAGCAGCGGCGCGGCCATGATCGACCACATCGACATCTGCGTCTGCTCCTCGGTCTGGGTGAGCTCGCCGTTGCCGATCTCCAGCATGTCCGGGTCGTTGAACGCGCCGGGCTTGGCCCACTTGTGCAGCGGGATGTTCTTACCGATGATCATCTTGATCCGCGGCCACTGCGGGCGGATGTCGGTGGTGGTGCGCCAGATGTTGCCGATCTGCGGTGACCACGGGAACGGCGAGATGCCCCGGTCGCCCTTCTGGCACAGGCTGTAGAGGATCTTCTGGCCGGTCTCGCGTTCGGCCGCCAGGAGCGCTTCGCCCATCGCGGTGTAGCGGGCGACGGTGCGCTCGTAGTTGTCGTCGGCGGGCTGGTTGCAGTTGTCGTACTTCATCAGGTCGACCTTCCAGCGCGCCCACTGGAGAGCGTCGATCTTCTCGAAGCCGAACGAGCCCGGGAAGCCCTTCTTGTCGCACGTCCTGGAGCCCGAGTCGGCGTAGATGCCGAGCTTGAGGCCCTGCGCGTGCACGTAGTTCGCCATGCCGTCGATGCCGTCGGGGAACTTCGCGCGGTCCACCACGAGGTTGCCGTCCTGGGCGCGTTGGGGGAGCGCCCAGCAGTCGTCGATGTTGACGTAGTTGTAGCCGCGCTGCTGGAGCGTGCGGCCGTCGATCTTGCGGGTGTGCAGGAAGTCCGCGATCTTGCGCATGAACGCCTGGTTCACGTCGCAGCGGACCGCGTTCCAGTTGTTGAAACCCATCGGAGGTGTGCGGGCCAGGCCGTTGTCCAGCGCCTGGGCCGGTGTGACGACTATCCCGCTCAACAGCAGAACAAATACCGCGATGATGCGCACCGACGTCCTCCTGAAGCTCGACACGGAGGCGGCGGAGGTCCGATGTTTCTGTTCTGAAGGCTAGCGGGTCAGGTGTCGGGGAGGCCAGCGGTGGCGTGCGCCGGCGGTCAGGTGCCCCAGAGGCCGGCAGGAGGCGCGGGCGAGAGAGTCGCCGTCTCATCGGTCGTGACCGGTGTACCGCCGATGAACTTCGTCAGGCCCGTGCCGTGTTCGACCCGCCCAGGGAACGGATCTCCGGCCGTGGCGCGCATCAGTTGCTGCATCGGCAACCCGGTGTGCGACCCGAAGATCACGAAGTTCCCGAACCTCCGCCCGCGGAACACGCCTGGTTCGGCGAGCACGCACACATGCTCGAACACCGCGCGCACGGTCGCGCACTGCGCCCGTGCGAACTGCAGCCCGTTGCCGTCGCCGATGTTCGCCGCGTAGACCCCGTCCTCGACCAGCGCCGCCGACGCCTGCCGCACGTACTCGACCGACGTCAGGTGGGCGGGCGTGCGGGCACCGGCGAAGCAGTCCGTGACGATCAGGTCGAACGAGCCCGGCCGGGAGCGCGCGAGCACAGCGCGTGCGTCGCCTGTGGTGATCTTCACTCGCGGGGGTGGAGGTAGTTCGCGGCGAACGAACGCGATCAACCCAGCGTCGATCTCGGCCACCTGCTGAGACGCGCGGGGGAGCAGTTCGGCCACGTAACGCGCTAGCGTGAGAGCGCCACCACCGAGGTGGAGCACACGCGAGGGTGCGGTGAGATCGACGATGTGACCGAGGCGGCGGACGTACTCGAACTCCAGGTACGACGGATCGTCCAGGTCCACATGCGACTGTGGGGTTCCGTTGACCCGCAACGTCCACGAGCGACGACCACCGATGTCGGGGATCAGTTCGGCAACGCCGGAGTCGATCGACTCGGTGATCGTCTCGGTGTCGGGCCGCTGTCTTCCCACTGCTCTATTCTCTCAGTACTCATCGCTTCTTGGGGTGTGCGTCGCTCCAGAGGAGGACCTAAGTGCAGGTTATCGCCAACATCCTGATCGCCCTGGTGGCGTTGATCCACATCTACATCGTGGTGCTGGAGATGTTCCTCTGGACGACACCGCGCGGTCAGAAGGCGTTCGGGATCACCCCGGAGTTCGCGGAGGCGTCGAAGTCCCTCGCCGCGAACCAGGGCCTCTACAACGGCTTCCTCGCCGCCGGCCTCATCTACGCGCTGATCCGCCAGGACTTCGGTGCCAGTGTGCTCTTCACCGTGTTCGTGATCGTCGCCGGCATCTACGGCACGTTCACGGCGAGCCGGAAGATCTTCTTCGTGCAGGTGGTGCCTGGCGCGCTGGCGCTGCTCTTCGTGCTGCTCGCTCGGTAGGTCGCTCCCACGGCCCCTTGTCGGGGTCGTAGCCGATGAAGAGGTCGCCCTCGATCCGGTTCCGCCGCTGCGCAGCAGGCTCTTTGGCGGCAGGCTTGGCAGCAGGCTTTCGGGCAGGTTTTTCGGGCTCTGAGGGCACGGAAGGTTCCGGAACGGCTGGGGCGACCTCTTGGCGCACGGCCACCAGCGCGGCCAGCGCGGTGGTCACGGGGATCGCCGCCACCAGGCCGATGCTGCCGACCAGCGTCCGCACGATCTCCTGCGCGATCTGCTGCGCGGTCAGGATCTCGCCCATCGACCGCCCGGCCAGCGAGATCGCCAGCAGCAACGGCAGCGCCGCGCCGGCGTAGGCCATCACGAGCGTGTTCACGACGGACGACATGTGGTCGCGCCCGATCCGCGACCCGGCCGCGAAGAGCTCGCGCCACGTCAGCTTGTCGTTCGCGCGCCGCAGCTCCCACACCGCGCTGGTCTGTGTGACCGTCACGTCGTCGAGCACACCCAACGCGCCGATGAGCGTGCCCGCGAGCAGCAGCCCGCGCGTGTCGATGTCCGTGCCGAGCACCGTGACGAGGTTGATCGTGTCCTCGTCCAGGCCCGTCAGCGACGAGGCCGCCGAGAACAGCGCGCCCAGCACCCCGATCAGCGCGAGGCTGACCAACGTGCCGAGCACGGCCGTCGACGTTCTGGCTGAGATGCCGTGGGTCAGGTAGAGGACCACGAACATGATCAGCCCGGCGCCGACCACCGCCACCATCAGCGGGTTCTCGCCCGCGAGGATCGACGGCATGATGAACAGCACCAGCACCACGAAGCTCAGCAGCAACGCGCCGAGCGCCGCGAGCCCCTGCCACCGGCCGAGCAGCAACACGGCCGCCGCGAAGAGCACGGCCAGGACGACCAGCGACCAGCCGCGTTGGAAGTCGACGATCTGGTACGACTCGGCGGCCTGCGGCTGACTGCCCGAATAGGACAGCACGACCTCGTCGCCGACGTCGAAGTGCGGTGCTCCCGGGCCGTGCACGCTCGGGATCGTGATGCTCTGGCCGCTCGCGGCGCCGTCCGACATCCGCACGGTCACCGCGATGCACTTCTCGCCGCAGTTCTCCTGCACGCCGGTGACGACGGCGTTGACCGGCTGCTGGTGCAGCCCGACCTCGGCGCCGGTCTTCTGCTCGTGCCCGAACGGGTAGAGCAGCGCCGCACCGACGATCGTGGCCAGCGCCAATGGCACCAACAGCCACATCAGCAACGTGCGCACGCGCTGCGACGCGGGTTCTGCCTCCTGCGCGTGGCTATGCCCGTGTCCGTGACCCACGCGTGACATCCTGCCTCATCAGCCGTTCGATCTCCGTGACGGCCGTCGCGAACCGGTCCTCGGTCAGCTTCAGCCACGGCACACCACGCGCCGCCAGCTCCTGTTCGAACAGGCCGGTCATCCACTCCCGCAGGTGCTCGCCGTCGCGCCAGCCGTCCTGTTCGAACGGCACGCCCACGTGGTCGGTCAGCAGGTAGAGGTGCGGTTCGGTGCCGCGGAAGACGTTTGGCCGGAAACCGAGGTAGCGCTCGCCCCAGACGGTCGCGGCGAACGCGTCGTTGTCCGCGACGACCAGTGGCGCGGTCTCGGCGTGGATCCGCCGCTCCTGTTCGCGGGCAACGTCTTCGAAGTCGCCCAGCGTCCACACCAGACTGTCCACGGTGGCCTCGGTGTCGAACGCCCGCGCGGCGCGCAGTTTGTGTTCGGTGTGCTCGCGGCCGTACTCGGGGATCCACGGCGCGTCGAAGTGCTCGGCGAGCTGTTTGGACAGTGTTGTCGTGCCGGTGCTCTCAGCTCCGACGACCACGACTTTCCTGCCGAGGCCTCGTTGCGTCGCGGGGGCGAGGTGGTGCCAGTTCGCCAGCGGGTCGGTCCTGACCGCCGTTCCGGACACGGGGTGCGTGAGGCGGTCCAGGTCGACGAGCACGTGTTGCGCGCCAAGCCGCTGCGCCAGCTCCTCGCCGTACTTCTCGCTGGAGAACACGACGTCGACCGGAGCCTTCGACGGGTCGCCGTCCGCGATCGCGCGCCGGGCGAGCACTGCGCGCGTCAGTTCGACGTGCAGGTTCCAGATCTCGTCGGACTCGAAGTCCATCGGGTGGTCGTCGAGGTCGCCGATGATCCGGATGCTCGGGTCGGGGTGGGTCTCGGTGAGCCACCGCACGCGATGTTCGAGCGGGATGGTTTCCGCTGACGCCGCGAGCACGGTGACGGTCGTGCGTTCGCTTCTGGATGCCGCCGTCTCGATCAGGTGGTGATGCCCGTTGTGCGGTGGGTAGAACTTGCCGAGCACCAGGGCGTGTTCGAACTCCTTCATACGCGCACCACGTCCCGCGTCCACGAACGCAGCCCGATCACACAGAGCACCATGAACCCCACGTACAACACTGCTGTCAGATATAGCTCCTTGTACGCGTAGAGCGGCACGTAGATCACGTCCGCGGCGATCCACAGCCACCAGCACTCGACCTTCTTGCGCGCCTGCCCCCACGTCGCGAGCAGCGACAACACCGTCGTGATGGCGTCCCAGAACGGCACGTTCGACTCGGTGAACGTCACGAGAACCCAGTGCAGGAGCCCGGTTCCGAGCACCCCGGCGACCGCGAGCCAGATCCACTGCTGCTGCGTCGTGCGGGTCACGCTGAGGGCCGTGTGCTGGTCGCCGCCGCGCAGCCACGCCCACCAGCCGTAGAGGGCGAGCCCGATGTAGACGACCTGCAGCCCTGAGTCCGCGTACAGCCCGCTGCCCCAGAACAGCACGAGGAACGCGATGTTGTTGGCGATGCCGATGGGCCAGTTCCAGGGGTTTTGCCGGGCGACGAGCCACACGCAGAGTGCGCCGGTGATGAAGCCTGCTACCTCAATGGGTGACACGTGCGCTCCTTGACCGCTGTTCGAACATGTGTTCGAATCGAGGTGTGCGATGGGACGGACAGAAACTCGAGGCAGAGCCGCAGCAGGCACTACCGGGGCTACCGGGACTGGTGCGCAGCGTACGAACTCCTGAGTTCGCGGACGTGGTGTTCCACGAGGTCCGCGCCAAATCCGTGCTCAACGGGGTTCCAGGATCATCGCTGCCCTTCTCGTGGACCGTGAACCCGTATCGGGGCTGCTCACACGCCTGCACCTACTGCCTGGCCGGCGACACACCGATCCTGATGGGCGACGGCCGCACCAAGCCGCTGTCGTCGTTGCGGGTCGGCGACGAGATCTACGGCACAGAGCTCGTCGGCAACTACCGGCGCTACAAGCTCACGACCGTTCTCGCGCACTGGGAAACGCGGAAGCTCGCGTACCGGCTGACGTTGGAGGACGGCACCTCGGTGGTCGCGTCCGGTGATCACCGCTTCCTGACCGACCGCGGCTGGAAGCACGTGACCGGCGAGACCGCCGGCACGGGCCGCCGCCCGCACCTCACGACCGGCAACAAGCTGATGGGCACGGGGGCTTTCGTCGAGCAGCCGACCGTGACCGACGACTACCGCCGCGGCTACCTGCGCGGCATGGTCGACGACGAGAACGAGTTCCGGATCCCCTTGGCCGACATAGAGGCCATGGACCGCACCCAGGAGTATCTCGACTACTTCGGTGTGCGAGAAGGCGAGGGATTTCTGCACCAAGTGCGCGAGCTCGCGCACTGGCAGATAGCCCCGAACCCGGACTGGCTCAAGGGATTCCTGGCCGGCGCGTTCGACTACCTCGGGACCTGCTCGCGCAGCATCCTGCGCATGTCGACGCGCAACGCGACTGTTGTGGAGGCGATTGTCCTTGCGCTGAAGCACTTCCACTTCGACTTCGCGATCGAGGAACTCAAGCGTCGTCGTGGCGTGCGGGTCGTGCGTCTGCGTGGTGGGCTGCGGGAGAACCTGCGGTTCTTCCACACCGTCGACCCGGCGATCACGCGCAAGCGCGACATCGACGGCGTGGCGATCAAGTCGCAGCAACCGTTGGGTGTGGTGTCCGTCGAGGCTCTTGCCGAGGTGCCGCTGTACGACATCACGACCGGCACGGGTGACTTCATCGCGAACGGTGTGGTGTCGCACAACTGCTTCGCCCGCAAGACTCATTCCTATTTGGACCTCGACACCGGTCGCGACTTCGACAGCCAGCTGATCGTCAAGGTCAACGCGGGGGAGGTGTTGTCGCGTCAGCTGCGTTCTGCTCGGTGGAAGCAGGAGCACGTCGCGCTGGGCACGAACACCGATCCCTACCAGCGGGCGGAGGGGCGGTACGCCTTGATGCCAGGGATCATCGAGGCCCTGACCGCCTCCCGCACGCCGTTCTCGATCCTGACGAAGGGCACGCTGCTGGCCCGTGATCTGCCGTTGTTGAGTGCGGCGGCCGAGGTCGTGCCGGTGGGGATCGCGGTGTCGCTGGCGTTGATGGACCGGGATCTGCACAAGTCCTTGGAGCCCGGTACTCCTACGCCCGCTGCTCGGTTGGATCTGGTGCGGAAGGTTCGGGAGGCCGGCTTGCCCTGCGGGGTGTTCGTGGCGCCCGTGCTGCCCGAGCTGACGGATTCCGTTGAGCAGCTGGACTTCCTGCTGGAGCAGATCGCTGCCGCTGGAGCGACCGGGGTGACGGTGCTGCCGTTGCACCTGCGGCCAGGGGCTCGGGAGTGGTTCGCGGCTTGGCTTCGTCGCGAGCATCCCGATCTCGTTGAGACGTATCGGTATCTGTACGGTTCTGGGTCCTATGTGGACAAGCGGTACCGGGCTCGACTGACGGCGCGGGTCGTACCGTTGATCGAGAAGCACGGGTTGGTGCCGCGTGGGCGTTCTACCGACGCTGTCACCGGTGTGCCCGGCGACGACGACGGCGTGTGGCCCGACGGCAGCTTGCCGGTGGGTGTGCCGGCTCCTCGGGTGGACCAGGAGCAGCTCACCCTGCTGTGATGTTTTCGAGCTCCGGCTCGCTGAAGTGGAGGACTTCGTAGACACCCTCTTCCCCGGGGTGTTCCTCCCACAGTTCGAAACGCACGACTTCCCACGTGCGCGGATCAACGCCCAGGGCCGCTGAGTGCAGGCCGGGCTTCTTCTCCAGTTCCGCTTCTTGGACGACTTCGATCGGGTTCGCCTCGGGCGCGAGCCTGGTGATCTGTCGTGTCGCGTAGTTCGCCTTCGTTGCGTCACCGCGTAGAAACGCCACTCCGGGCCAGTGCAGGACTGTCGGCCTGCCGAAGCTGGCGAGGATGTTCTGGAAGCCGCCGCCGCGGTACAGGAACTCGGCCATGCCGGCCGTCGTGTTCCAGACGTAGAACGGCGCGTACTGGGTGTCGCGGACCAGATATGCCTTGAAGCCCAGTCCCTTGAAGTCGTCCAGCGCGTGGCCGCGGGTGCGGACCCGTTCGCGGATGATCTCCATGTCGTAGTCCGTGGGCAGCGTGATCTCGTACTGCATCGCGATCATGCGGTCATCTTCTCAGCGCTCGTGAGCGCCGACATCGTGTTTTGGGTCTTGTGGCCAGTGGTCCTCCTGGTCCCGGGGCTGTCAGCTTCTGGCTGCCACCCCGGGACCAGTTCCGGCTCACTCCGCCCAGCCGCCCTGGACCATCGTCTGGAACTTCCACTCGCCGCCGACCTTCACCAGCAGGTCGCCGTAGCGGACGGTGAACCCGTTGATCGTGCCGTCGGTGATCACGAAGACCAGGTTGTCGTTGATGAAGTGCGGCGTCCTCGTCGACTCCATCTTCACCTCGCCGCCGCCCAGTTGTGCGCCCATCTCCTTGATGAAGCGCTCCCGGTCCCACGACGTCGCCGATCCGTCCGTGACCGTGTTGATCGGGAACAGCGCCATGTCGGCCATCTGCTCGACGTCACCCTTGACCGCCAGCTCATCCCAGCGCGTGAACCACTGCATGACCTCGTCGTACGACATACCGTACATTGTACGGAGTTGGGCGCGCTTCGTCGAGGTCTTTGTCGAGTGCAGTGATCAGGCTGACAGCGTGCCGACGACCGCGGTCGCGTCTTCGCTGGTCACGAGCCTGGCGTTGAGTCCGGCAGAGGTGAGGACGCCGAGTGCCGAAGGCGCCTGGCGGGCGCTGGTCTCGCTCATCAGGTGGCCGCCGGGTCGCAGCCACGTCGCTGCCTGCCGGGCGACCTGGCGCAGGATCTCGAGCCCGTCCGTGCCGCCGTCGAGGGCGACGCGTGCCTCGAAGTCGCGTGCTTCGGGCGGCATGAACTGGATGTCGTCGGTCGGCACGTACGGAACGTTGGCCACCACGACGTCGATGCGGCCCCTTATGTTCGTGGGCAACGCATCGAACAGGTCGCCTTCGAACACGTTCGTGAGGTTCTTACGCGCGCACGCCACGGCCACGGGGTCGATGTCGGCGGCGTAGACGGTGGCTTTGGGCAGGCGGCTTTGCAGCACGGCTCCGATGGCTCCGGATCCGCAGCACAGGTCGACGACGATCTCCGGTTTGAGTTCGGTGGCGAGGTCGACCAGCAGTTCGGTGCGGTGACGGGGCACGAACACGCCCTTCGTGACCACGATCCGCTGCCCGCAGAACTCGGCCCAGCCGACGACGTGCTCCAGCGGCAGGCCTTCGACGCGCTGAGCGACCATCTCTTCGAGGTGTTCGGGGGAGGTCGCGGCGTCTTCGAGCAGGGCGGCCTCGTCCTCGGCGAACACGCAGCCGGCGGCCCTGAGTTGATCGACGATACCCATCGTCGCGAACGCTAGCAGCGATGACACCGAGTTGAAGCCGGGCTGGGAGAGAGTGCCGGTCATGGTTGAGGGGAGAAAGGCTGATGAGTAGTCAGGGCTTCAGCAGGCGCACGGTGCTGAGGGGTGCCCTCGTGGCGGGCGGGGCCGTGGCGCTGGGCGGGTTGGGGAGGCTTCCGGTCGCGAGTGCGGCGCCGGGGGCGTGGCCCGCGCTGGCGACGTTCTCCCACGGCTATCCCGCCGTGGTGGAGACGGGCCGCGGGATGGTGGTGTTCGGGATCGGGCCGATGGGCCGGATCTACCACCGCTGGCAGCAGGGCGGCGGCTGGTCGGGCTGGGTGGAGCTGAGCAACGTCGAGCTCAAGACCAGGCCGATCGCGCTGGCGAACCACAACGGCGCGATGTCGGTGTTCGCGACGACGAAGCAGAACAGCTCGCTGCTGCACGGCTGGCAGCCGGTGGCGGGCAGCCCCACGTGGTCGTGGACCAACCTCGGCGGCAGTCTGGTCGAGGAACCGTTCCCGTTGCTCAACACCGACAACGGGATGTCGGTGTTCGGACAGTCCACCGGTGGGGGAATCGTCCACTGGTGGCAGAACGGCGTGGGTGGCGGCTGGTCCGGCCCGATGGCGTTCCCCGGCGGGACCAGGGGACGGCCGTGGGCTGTCGTCGGCCCCAGCGGTGCCATGGCGGTGTTCGCCCGCGCCGCGTCCGGGGTGGGGATCGTGCACCGCTGGCAGCGCTTCGCCGGTGACAACGAGTGGCTACCTCGCGACGGGTGGGGGGCTGTTCCCGGGAACAACGCCGCGATCGGCGACCCGACGGCGGTGGTCGGCCCGACCGGGGCGATCACGGTGTTCGCGGAGTCCCCCGGCGGGATCACGTTCACCTGGCAGCTCGGCGCAGGCGGTCCCTGGCGGGAGAGCTGGGACGAGTGGACCGAGCACCGGATCCTCGGCAGGCCCTCGGTCGTCGTCGGCCCCACCGGTGGCATGGCGTTCTTCGCGAAACGCGCCGGTGCGGAGCAGGACAACTGGCTGCTGCACCGGTCTCAGCCCGCGTGGGGCACGGGGTGGTCGAACTGGGCCAAGCTGGCGCCGGTGGTGACCGGCGAACCGTCCGGGATCGTCGGTCCGGACGGCACGCTGTCCGCCTTCGGGCGCAACTTCGACGGCTTGATGCTGCGCCGCTGGCAGGACGGCCCTGGAGGGAACTGGCCGCATTCGGAGACGTTCCCCGACGAGTTGAGGGTGGGCTGAGCGATGCCGTTGCCAGGAAAGTTCCGGATGGCGCTGCGGGACGACCCGCTGCCGGTGCCGCGCGACACCCCGATGGGTGGCTACGGCTGGGGCACGGACCGGCGGTTCACCGGTGAGCCCGCGAACCCGCTCAAGATCCGCTGCGTGATCATCGTGTCCCCGCAGGGACAGCGGATCGTGCTGGTGCAGGTCGACGTGATCAGCATCCCGAAGCCGGTCTACGACGACATCCTCGACCGGCTGCGGGACGAGGGGGTGGTCGACGCGGCGAGGAACTTCGTGCTCGCGCAAAGCCACACCCACGCCGGTCCGATGGTCGGCGCGAAGCCGGATCCGCTGGTGCTCCTGGGGTCTGCGGACGCGGCGACGGTCACGGAGGCCTACACCAGGACGTTCGTCAACGAGGTGGTGGCGACGGCGGTCCGCGCCCACCAGACGGGCCTGACCGAGGTGACCCTCGGGTACGCCGAGGGGTTCGCGGAGATCGGCCGCAACCGCGTCGGGCTGGCCTACACGCCTCGCGAGGTCCCCGTCCTGGTGGCACGCCGCACCGACGCCAACCGCAACCTGTTCGCGGTGCTGGTCGGGCACACCTGCCACCCGGTCTGCAGCCCCTACATGGGCAACAACACGGACTCGGACTACTGCGGCTACGCGGTCGACGAGGTGGAGAAGCGGCTGGGTGTGCCGACCGTGTTCTTCCAGGGCGCGGCGGGCGACATCAACCCCGTGCAGACCGACACCGCGTGGGCCGCGCTGCGACTGACCAACGCCATCGTCGCGACCGTCCGCAACGCCGCGTTCTTCCCGATCTACGGCCCGATCGTCACGAACCTCGACGTGGTGCCGCTGCCCCTCGCGGTCAACCTGGACGATCCCGGTGAGCGGGCCGCGCTGCGGCAGCGCTACGTGGACCGGGTCAACCAGAACGCGCCCGGCGGCGTGGAGCAGGCCGGGGTGCGGCACGCCAGGAAGATGATCGCCGAGCTCGACGACCGCACCGCGTCGGCGAGAATGCCGATGACCATCCAGAAGATCGATCTCGGTGGCCTGACCATCCTCACGATGGCGCACGAGGTGCTCAGCGGCTACCACGTCGGCACCAAGGCCAAGTGGGTGGTGAAGAACCCGCTGCAGCCGTTGTGGATCATGGCTTACGCCAACCACATCGACTGCTACGTGCCCGCGCACGACGTGCTCAAGCGGGGCGGGGACAACGAGTCGGGGTGGAACGTGGCCGCGAACATGATCGGCGTCGGCACCTACGGGCACTCGTACTCGATGGTCTCGCCACTGGCGGCCGGAGTGGATCAGCACGACACGAACGGTGTCGAGGGGACGCTGGTCCCGAGGATCGCCGGAATTCTGGGGTTGTAGTCCGAACGGAGCCCCGGCACCCTGCTCGTCACATCCGCGCGACAATCCCCTCGGGAGCGAGGGGGCGCGCGGGTGGGGTACGAGTTCAGGGTGCTGGGGCCGCTCGAGGCCGTGCTCGACGGCACGCCGGTGCCGGTCGGCGCGGGCAAGCTGAGGGCCGTGCTGGCGGTGTTGCTGTTGCGGTGCAACGAGAACGTCTCGACCAGCGAGCTGACCGGCATCCTGTGGCCGGGCGCGGCCCCGGTCAACCCGCGCCGCACGGTGAACGTGTACGTGCTGCGCCTGCGCCAGGCGTTGACGGCCGAGCTCATCCGCACCACCCGCGACGGGTACCGGCTCGAGCTCGCACCGGGCGCCCTGGACCTGGAGGTCTTCGACGGTCTGCTGGAACAGGCCCGCGTCGCGGCCGACCCCGCCGACGAGCACCGCCTGTTGAGCAGAGCCCTCGGGCTGTGGCGCGGTCTCCCGCTGGCCGACGTCGACGTCGAACCGCTGGCGAGCCGGGTCGTGCCCGCGCTGGCCGAGCGTCACCTCACGGCACTCGAACGCCGGATCGAGCTCGACCTCGACCAGGATCGCACCGGCGAGGTCATCTCCGAGCTGCGCACCCTGACCGCGACACATCCGCTCCGGGAACGCCTGTGGGCGTTGCTGATCCGCGCCCTGCACCGGTCGGGCCGGACGGGTGAGGCGATCGAGACCTACCACCGCGTCCGGCGGCTGCTCACCGACGAGCTCGGAGTTGATCCCGGTGTCGACCTCCAGGAGAGCTACCTGGGCGTGCTCGAGGCCGCGCCGCCGCGGTCCTGGGTGCTGCTTCCACCTGACCTGCGCGACTTCTCCGGCCGGACCGCCGTGCTCGACCGGCTCGCCGCGGAGCTGACCTGTGCCGGGATGCCGATCGTCACCCTGGTCGGCCCGCCGGGTGTGGGGAAGACGGCGCTCGCGGTGCACCTGGCGCACCGGCTGCGGGACGAGTTCCCCGACGGCCGGCTGTTCGTCGACCTGCGCGGCTACGCCACCCGTCCGCCGGTCGGCACCGAGCAGGCGCTGACCCTGTTCCTGCGCACGCTGGGCATGCCCTCCGAGCGGATCCCGCTGGACGCGGACGCGCAGCTGGCGTTGTTCCGCTCGATGCTGTCGGACCGGCGGGTCCTGGTCGTGCTGGACAACGTGGCCCACGCCGATCACGTGCGGGAGCTGCTGCCGGCCACACCGGGGTGTGCGGTGCTGGTGACCAGCCGCGACGAGCTGCGCGGCCTGGCCGTGACCCACGGCGCCAGGAAGGTGGGCCTGGACGTCTTCACCGCCGGGGAGGCGCGGGCGTTGCTGGTCGACGTGCTCGGTGCCGAGGCGGTCGAGGCCGAGCCCGGGGCGACGCGGGAACTGGTCGAGCTGTGCGCGTTCCTGCCGCTGGCGTTGCGGATCGCGGCGGCGAACATCGCGGGCGAGGCGTGCGGCTCGATCACCGACCAGGTGCGGCGGCTGCGCGCGGGCAGGTTCGCCGCGCTGGCGGTGGACAACGACGAGGTCGCGGTCTGCACCGCGTTCGACCTGTCCTACGCCGCGCTCACGCCCGAGGCGCAGCGGGTGTTCCGGCTGTGCGGCCTCGTGCCGGGCCCGGACGTCACCCCCGACGCGATCGCCGTGATGGCAGGCATCGACCCGGCGGAAGCCGCGGCGACGTTGCGCGCGCTGGCCGCGAGCCACCTCGTCTTCGCGCACGCTCCTGGTCGCTACCAGCTGCACGACCTGCTCCGGCTCTACGCCGCCTCGCGGGCCGAGGCCGATGACGCGCTCGTGGACCGCTTGCTGACCTGGTACCTCGGCGTCGCGCACAACGCGGCCGACCTGCTCTACCCGGAGATGACCCGGTTGGACGGCCCGCGCGGCACGACCTCGTTCGACAGCCCTCGTGCGGCGCTGGCCTGGCTCGACGCCGAGCGCGCCAACCTCGTCGCCGCGGTGAGGCACGCCGCCGATCACGGACCACTGCCCCCGGCCTGGCAGCTGACCGACGCCCTGCGCGGCTACTTCTGGATCCACACCGACGGAACGGAATGGCGTGCCTGCGCGACGTCCGGGCTCGCCGCCGCGCGGAAGGCCGGTGATCTGCCCGCGGAGGCCTCTGTGTGCCACAGCCTCGGCACTCTGTACGCGGGCCTCAGCGACTACCCGCGCGCTGTCGAGCACTACGAGCAAGCACTGCGCATCGCACAGGAGCACGGCATCCGTGCCGTCGAGGCGGCCACCCTGAACAACCTGGCCATCGCGTGGCAGGACCAGGGCCGGCTGCCCGAAGCCATCCGCTACTACGAGCGCGCGTTGGCCGTCCCGGACCACGCGGCGCAGGCCACCATCCGGGTCAACCTCGCCTCCGCGTACTGGGAGATGGGCCGCATCGCCGACGCCCGCGCACAGTTCTCGCAGGCGCGGCTCCTGTTGGGGCAGGCGGTGTCCCGGCAGGCCGAGGTCGAACTGCTGGACGGCCTCGCCCGCCTGCACCTGGACGAAGGCGACCACGACGCCGCGGCGACGTACGCACAGGACGCACTCTGGCTGGCGCTGGAGACCGGTCATCCCCGGCTGGTCGCCGAGGCGCACAACACGCTGGGCACGACCTCGCTGCGCAAGGGGTGCACCGCCGATGCGATCACCCACCACACCAACGCGCTGCTAGCGGCACGCCAGATCGGCTACCAACGGGCCGAGGTGTCCGCACTGCTCGGTCTGGGCAACGCGCACCGCGCCGCGGGTGACCTGGTGCGCGCGCTGGAGCTGTGCGAGCACGCCCTTCGGCTGGTGGTGTCGGCTGGTCTCACGCTGCGCCGCGGGCGGGTTCTGCACGCGCTGGCCCGTGTTCACCACGATCTCGGCAACGATGAGGTGGCGCTCGATCTGGTGCACCAGGCGTTGGACGTGCACCGGGCCACCAGTCACCGGATCGGTGAGGCTCGCTCGTTGCGGCTGCTTGCCGACATCGTCGCCCGGCTGCAGGGCTTGGAGGCCGCGGCGGTGCACCTCGCGGCGGCTCACGAGCTGTTCACCGAGATGAACGTCGCCGCTTTCTGAGCCACGCCCTCGATGCGGTCGTCCCGTCGACGGTGGCTGCGCGCAGCGCGACTCCGCCGATGAACAGGGCACCGCGAGCGGGATGCCGAGGAAGAACCACAGGCCGAGGCTCGAGGGTACTTACAAGCAGGCTTGACTGTTTGTTTGTGGGCCGGAACACTCGGACCCGTGGAAACGAGGCAGCGCCAGGCCGACCGCACCCGCGAGACCAAGCGGAAGCTGATGGAGGCGACCGTCGAGTGCCTGGTGGAGCGCGGCTGGTCCGGCACCACCACGACCGAGGTGGCCGAGCGCGCGGGTGTGTCCCGCGGCGCCCAGCTGCACCACTTCCGGACGCGTGGCGAGTTGGTGGCCGCGGCCGTTGAGCACGTGGGTGCCGAGAGTGTCGAGGTGCTCAAGCGGCGCGCGCAGATCGCGGACAAGAGCACGCACGCCGTGGTGGAGCTGATCGCGGACTTCCACGCGAGCGACCTGTTCACCGCGGCCCTGGAACTGTGGGTGGCCGCGCGGACGGACCCGGAGTTGCGCGAGCAGGTGCTGGAGCTGCAGGCGCGGCTGGGGCGGGAGGTGTACGGGCTGGCGTTGGAGTTGCTGGACGTCGACGACACCAAGCCCGGTGTGAAGGACGCCGTGCAGGCAACCCTGGATCTTGTGCGCGGGCTGGCGCTCGCCAACCAGCTCGCCGATGACGCCAAGCGCCGGGCGCACGTCGTGCGCTACTGGGCGAGGATGCTGGAGGAGCAGCTGTGATCACGGAACTGCTGGCCGACCTCGAAGCCGAGTCGCGGGAGCTCGACGAGCTGGTGGCCGGTGCGCCGGACTGGTCGCTGCCCACGCCTGCCGAGGGGTGGACGATCGGGCACCAGATCGGCCATCTCATGTGGACGGACAAGGCGGCGATCCTCGCCATCACCGATCCCGAGGCGTTCAAGGCGCAGCCGTTGGCCGGCGACATCGTCGACCGGACCGCGGCCGAGGCGGCGGCGTTGCCGGGGCTGCTGGAGTTGTGGCGGGAGAGCCGGGCGGCGTTGCACGGGCACCTGGCGCAGGCTTCCGGGAAGATCGTCTGGTTCGGGCCGCCGATGAGCCCGGCGTCGATGGTCACCGCGCGGATCATGGAGACGTGGGCGCACGGGCAGGACGTTTTCGACGCGCTCGGGGTGGTGAGGGAGCCTTCCGCGCGGATTCGGCACGTTTGTCACATCGGGGTGCGGGCGATGGGGTTCGCGTTCCTGCTCAACGGGTTGGCGGTGCCTGAGGTCGAGGTGCGGGTCGAGCTGACCGGGCCTGGCGGGGAGTCGTGGACGTGGGGGCCGGAGGGCGCGGAGAACCAGGTTTCCGGGCCTGCGTTGGACTTCGCGTGGCTGGTCACGCAGCGGCGGAATCGCAAGGAGCTGGCGGTCGAGGCCGTGGGTGAGGTCGCGGAGCAGTGGGTGCCGATCGCGCAAGCCTTTGCGGGGCCTCCCGGGGGTGGCCGGTGATCAGGATCGGGAACGCGTCCGGGTTCTACGGCGATCGGTTGTCCGCGATGCGCGAGCAGCTGGAAGGTGGCGAGCTCGACGTTCTGACCGGTGACTACCTCGCCGAGCTGACCATGTTGATCCTGGGCCGGGATCGGATGAAGGACTCCAGCCTGGGGTACGCCAAGACGTTCCTGCGGCAGATGGAGGACTGTCTGGCGCTGGCGCTCGACAAGGGCGTCAAGATCGTTGTCAACGCCGGAGGGCTCAACCCGGAGGGCCTGGCGCGCAAGCTCGACGCCAAGGTCGGGTACGTGACCGGTGACGATCTGAAGGCGCGGTTCCCGGAAGCGTTGACCGCCAACGCCTACCTGGGCGCGTGGGAGATCGCGGAGTGCCTGAACCAGGGTGCGCAGGTTGTGGTGACCGGGCGGGTCACGGATGCGAGCCTTGTCGTCGGGCCGGCCGCGGCGCACTTCGGCTGGGCGCGCGATGACTGGGACCGGCTTGCTGGGGCGACGGTTGCGGGGCACGTGCTGGAGTGCGGGACGCAGGCGACGGGCGGGAACTACTCGTTCTTCACCGAGATCGACGCGACGAGGCCCGGGTTTCCGATCGCGGAGATCGACGAGGACGGGTCGTGCCTGATCACCAAGCACGAGAACACCGGTGGGGCCGTCACCACGGACACCGTTACGGCGCAGCTGCTCTACGAGATCGGGGCGCCGGAGTACCTGGGGCCGGACGTCACGACGCACTTCGACACGATCAGGCTTGAGGAGCACGAAAGAGGCGTCAGGATCTCCCAGACCAAGGGGAGTCCGCCGCCGGACACGCTCAAGGTGTGTCTGAACACGTTGGGCGGGTTCAGGAACGCCACTACGTTCGTCCTCACCGGACTCGACGTCGAGGCCAAGGCCGACCTCATCAAGCGGCAGCTGCACGAAGCGATCGGGGACGAAGGGCTCACCTGGACCCTCGCCAGAACCGATCGGGAAGACGCGGACACCGAGGAGCAGGCCAGCGCGCTGCTGCACGTGACGATCAAGAGCGAGGATCCCAAGCGCGCCAAGGGGTTCAGCCGTGCCGCGATCGAGCTGGCGCTGGGTAGCTATCCCGGGTTTCACGTCACGGCGCCGCCGAGTGACGGGACGCCGTTCGGGGTGTACAAGGCGGCGTACGTGAAACGCGACGAGGTCAGTGCGAAGGCGGTGTTGCTGTGAAGAAGCCGCTGGGAACGATCGTCGGCGCGCGCAGCGGCGACAAGGGCGGGGACGCGAACCTCGGGGTGTGGGTCAGGAGCGACGAGGCCTACGAGTGGCTCAACGGATTCCTGACGACCGAGAAGCTCAAGGAACTGCTGCCGGAAGCGCAAGAAGTCACCAGGTACGAGCTGAAGAACCTCAAGGCGCTCAACTTCGTGCTGCACGGGCTCCTCGGAGAGGGCGTGGCCAGCAGCACGCGGTTCGACCCGCAGGCCAAGGCGCTGGGCGAGTGGTTGCGCAGCAGGGAAGTCGAGATCCCGGAGGAGCTCCTGTGATCACGAAGGATCTGTACGAGCGGAAAGAGCTCAGGCAGCTCGTCCGGGATTTCACGCGCAACGAGATCGTGCCGCACCTCAGCGAGTGGGAGCGGCAGGGCGAGGTTCCGCGCGAGCTGCACCAGAAGGCGGCGAAGACAGACCTGCTCGGTATCGGCTTCGAGCACGGCGACCTGATCGACTCGGTCGTGATGACCGAGGAGATCATCCAAAGTGGAGGGTCGTCGGGGCTGATGGCCGCGCTGTTCACGCTCGGCATCGCGATCCCGCACATCTGGCAGACCGGCAACCAGGACCTGATCGAAAGGTTCGCGAAGCCTGCCATCAGGGGCGAGAAGATCGGCAGCCTCGCGGTCACCGAGCCCGGCGCCGGATCGGACGTCGCGGCGATCCGGACCACGGCCGTCAAAGATGGCGATCACTACGTCGTCAACGGCGAGAAGACGTTCATCACCTCGGGCTACCGGGCGGACTTCGTCACGACCGCCGTCAGGACCGGCCAACCCGGCTACAAGGGCATCTCGCTGCTCGTCATCGAGGACGGGTTCACCAAGAAGAAGCTCGACAAGATGGGCTGGCACTGCTCAGACACCGCCGAGCTGCACTTCGACAACGTGCGGGTGCCGGCGAAGAACCTGGTGGGCGAGGAGAACCAGGGGTTCGCGCTGATCATGCAGCAGTTCCAGGTCGAGCGCGTCACGATGGCGGTCGAGGCGTACGCGACGGCGCAGCGGGCGCTCGACCTCACCGTCGAGTGGACGCGCAACCGAGAGACGTTCGGCAAGGCGCTCATCAAGAACCAGGTGGTCAGCCACAAGCTTGCGGAGATGGCGCAGAAGATCGACCTGGCACGCACGTACACGCGGGAAGTCGCGGCCAGGATCAACCGGGGCGAGGACTGCGTCACGGAAGTGTGTTTTGCCAAGAACGCGGCTGTGCAGGCGTGCAGTGAAGTGGTGGACGCGGCGGTGCAGTTGCACGGCGGCATGGGATACATGCGGGAGTCCGAAGTGGAGCGTCACTACCGGGACGCCCGCATCCTCGGCATCGGGGGCGGGGCGAGTGAAGTGATGACCGAGCTCGCGGCACGACGATTGGGGTTCGCCTGATGGGCAACAGGGAGGCGCTGCTCGCGAAGATCGCCGAGCTGGACGCCGAGCACGCCAAAGCGCTCGCGGGAGGTGGGCCGAAGTACGTCGAGCGGCACCACAAGCGCGGGAAGCTCCTTGCGCGTGAACGGGTCGAACTGCTCATCGACGAGGACAGCCCGTTTCTGGAGCTGTCGCCGCTCGTCGCGTGGGGCACGGACTTCCCGGTGGGCGCCAGCGTTGTCACGGGCATCGGGCGGGTCGAAGGTGTCGAGTGCGTGATCGTCGCGAACGACCCGACGGTGCGCGGTGGCGCCAGCAACCCGTACACGCTCAGGAAGTCCCTCAGGGCCAACGACATCGCGTTGCAGAACCGGCTGCCGCTGATCAGCCTGGTCGAGTCGGGCGGTGCGGACCTGCCGACGCAGAGCGAGATCTTCATCCCGGGTGGCAGGGCGTTCCGGGACCTCACCAGACTGAGTGCCGCGGGCATCCCGACGATCACGGCGGTGTTCGGCAACGCGACGGCCGGTGGCGCGTACGTGCCGGGCATGTCGGATTACGTGATCATGATCAAGGAACGCTCGAAGGTGTTCCTGGGTGGTCCGCCGCTGGTCAAGATGGCGACCGGTGAGGACGCGGACGACGAGTCACTGGGCGGCGCGACCATGCACGGCGCCACCTCCGGGCTCGCGGACTTCGTGGCGGAGGACGAAACCGACGCGATCAGGCTCGCCAGAAGGGTCGTCGCGCGGCTCAACTGGAAGAAGCAAGGACCCGAACCAAGCCGAGTGGAAGAGCCGAAGTTCGACGCCGAGAGCATCCTGGACATCGTGTCCGAGGACCAGCGGGTGCCGTTCGACCCGCGGGACGTCATCGCGAGGCTCGTCGACGGGTCGAAGTTCGACGAGTTCAAACCGTTGTACGGCAACAGCCTTGTCACGGGGTGGGCGCGGATCCACGGGTATCCGGTAGGCATCCTCGCGAACGCCAGAGGCGTGCTGTTCAGCGAGGAGTCGCAGAAGGCCACGCAGTTCATCCAGCTCGCGAACCAGAGCGACACCCCGTTGGTCTTCCTGCAGAACACCACGGGCTACATGGTCGGCGCGCAGTACGAGCAGGGCGGCATCGTCAAGCACGGCTCGATGATGATCAACGCGGTGTCCAACAGCCGGGTACCGCACCTGACGATCACGATGGGTGCGAGCTACGGCGCGGGCAACTACGGGATGTGCGGCCGGGCGTACGACCCGCGGTTCCTGTTCACCTGGCCGAACGCCAAGTCGGCCGTGATGGGGCCCGCGCAGCTCGCCGGCGTGCTGTCGATCGTCGGGCGGCAGGCCGCCGCGGCGAAGGGCCAGGAGTACAACGAGGACAACGACGCCGCCATGCGCAAGATGGTCGAGGCGCAGATCGAGGAGCAGTCGCTGGCTCCGTTCCTGTCCGGGAAGCTCTACGACGACGGCGTGATCGACCCTCGCGACACCAGGACCGTGCTCGCCATCTGCCTTTCCGCTGTCCACAGCGGACCGATCAAGGGTGCCGACGGCTTCGGCATCTTCCGGATGTGACCAGATGATCAAGACACTCCTCATCGCGAACCGCGGCGAGATCGCCCGCCGGATCATCCGCACGTGCGACGCGCTCGGAATCCGCACGGTCGCGGTGTTCTCCGACCCGGACGCCGACGCCCCGCACGTCAGGGAGGCCGACCTCGCGGTCAACCTGCCGGGCGCGTCACCGACGGACACCTATCTCCGCGCCGACCTGATCGTCGAAGCGGCGAAGAAGGCAGGCGCGGACGCAGTTCACCCCGGCTACGGATTCCTGAGTGAGAACGCCGACTTCGCCAGGAAGGTCCAGGCAGCGGGCCTGACCTGGGTCGGCCCGGAACCCGACTCGATCGAGGCCATGGGCTCGAAGGTCGCCGCGAAGAAGCGGATGGCGGCCGCGGGCGTGCCGACGTTGCCCGAACTCGACCCGGAGACGGTCACCGAGTTCCCCGTGCTGATCAAGGCGTCGGCCGGTGGTGGCGGACGCGGCATGCGGATCGTGCGCAACCACAACGAGTTCGCGGACGCCCTGGCCAGCGCGCGCAGGGAAGCCGAGTCCGCGTTCGGCGACCCGACGGTGTTCTGCGAGCCGTTGCTGGAGCACGCCAGGCACGTCGAGGTGCAGATCCTCGCGGACACGCACGGCACGGTGTGGGCGCTCGGCGAACGCGAGTGCTCGATCCAGCGGAGGCACCAGAAGATCGTCGAGGAGTCGCCCAGCCCGGCGGTCACCGACGACGTGCGCAATCGCCTGTTCGTGGCGGCCACCGCAGCGGCCGAGTCGATCGGGTACGTCGGCGCGGGCACCGTCGAGTTCATGCTGAAGGGCGAGGACTTCCACTTCCTGGAGGTCAACACGCGGCTGCAGGTCGAGCACCCGGTCACCGAGCTCGTGCACGGGGTCGACCTGGTCGAGTGGCAGCTGCGGATCGCGGAAGGTGTCGCGCTACCAGCAGAAACTCCAGAACCGCGCGGTCACGCCATCGAGGTCCGGCTGTACGCCGAGGACCCCGACCACGACTGGCGCCCCGCCAGCGGCACGCTGCACCGGTTCCACGTCCCCGGCGACGTCCGGCTGGACAGCGGCGTCGAGGACGGGTCGGAGATCTCGGTCCACTACGACCCGATGCTGGCCAAGGTGATCGCGTACGCGCCGACCCGCCGTGCCGCCGCCCGCAAGCTCGCGACGGCGCTCAGCAACGCGCGGATCCACGGCCTGGTCACGAACCGCCGGCTGCTCGTGGACATCCTGGAGAACGACGCCTTCCTCGACGGCGACACGCACACCGGGTTCCTGAGCGAGCACGACTTCACCCGAACCGTTGACCCGCAACCGTTTGCGCTCGCCGCCGCGCTCGCTCAGGCGGCCACCAGGAAGATCGGGCACCTGCCGCTCGGCTGGCGGAACATCCGCTCGCAGCAGCCGAGGGCGAAGTTCCTGCACGATGAAGAACTCGTCGAGGTCGAGTACGACCCGAAGCAGGCCAAGGAGAACGTCGTCACGCTCGACCTGGATGGTGTCCACACCCCGTTCCACGTCAGCACCTACGGCGATCTGGTCGAGGTCGACTCACCGCGTGGATCGGTCACCCTGAGAACAGTGCCGCGCTTCCCCGAACCGGAAACGAAGCTGGCACCGGGTGCGACGGTAGCCCCGATGCCCGGCACGGTCGTCCGGGTCAGCGTCCAGCAGGGCGACCAGGTCGAGGCCGGCGCCGAGCTCCTGGTGCTGGAGGCCATGAAGATGGAACACCGCGTGCTCGCGAACAACGCCGGCACGGTCACCGAACTCCTTGTCCAGCAAGCACAGCAGGTCAACGCCGGCGACGTTCTGGCGGTGGTGGAGGAATCATGAGCTTCGTCGAGTCCGAAGAGCGGATCGCGCTGCGGAAGGCCGTTGCCGAGCTGGGTGCCAAGTACGGCAACGAGTACTTCCTCGCCAAGGCCAAGTCAGGGGAGAAGGCCACCGAGCTGTGGGAGGAAGCCGGCAAGCTCGGCTACCTCGGCGTGGCCGTGCCCGAGGAGTACGGCGGCGGTGGTGGCGGCATCGGTGACCTCGCGGCGGTGTGCGAGGAGCTGGCAGCGGCGGGATGTCCGTTGTTGCTCATGGTCGTGTCGCCGGCGATCTGCGCCACGGTGATCGCGCGGTTCGGCACGGAGGAGCAGAAGTCCAAGTGGCTGCCCGGTTTCGCGGACGGCACGCTGAAGATGGCGTTCGCGATCACCGAACCTGACGCTGGATCCAACTCGCACCAGCTCAAGACGCACGTCCGCCGCGACGGCGACGACTGGATCCTCAAGGGCGCCAAGACGTTCATCTCGGGCATCGACGAGGTCGACGCGGTGCTCGTCGTCGCGATCCAGAAGACCGGGCCGGTGCTCGTCGTCGTGCCCACGAACGCCGAGGGCTTCACCTGGCACCAGATCGAGATGGACCTGGTGGCGCCGGAGAAGCAGTTCACGCTGTTCTTCGACGACGTCAGGCTGCCGTCGGACGCCGTGGTGGGCTCGCCGGACCAGGGGCTGCAGCAGGTCTTCGCCGGCCTCAACCCCGAACGGATCATGGGCGCCAGCATGGCGACCGGCTCGGCCCGGCTCGCGATCAGCAAGGCCGTCACGTACGCCCAGCAGCGCAAGGTCTGGGAGAACCCGATCGGCTCGCACCAGGGCCTCGCGCATCCGCTGGCGAAGATCCACATCGAGATCGAGCTCGCGAGGCTGATGACGCAGAAGGCGGCCGCGCTGTACGACTCGGGCCGCGACAAGGACGCCGGCGAGGCCGCGAACATGGCCAAGTACGCGGCGGGCGAGGCCATCGCCGCAGCCGTTGACCAGGCGATTCAGACGCACGGCGGCAACGGGCTGACAGCCGAGTTCGGGCTGGCGTCGATGCTGGGCATGTCCCGTTTGTCCCGGATCGCACCTGTCAGCAGGGAGATGGTCCTCAACTTCGTCGCGCAAAACAGCCTGAAACTGCCGAGGTCGTACTGACAGACTGCCCCGCATGGGGACCTTCAAGACTTTCGACGGCGTCGGTCTCGCCTACCACGGCGCGGCCGGCGCCGATCCGTTGATCTGCCTGCCCGGCGGCCCGATGCAGGCGTCGTCGTACATCGCCGGCCTGCCGCTCGACGACAACGTCATCAGGCTCGACCTGCGCGGCACCGGCGACTCCGAGGCCGCGCCGAAGGAGACCTACCGCGCAGACCGCCAGGTCGACGACGTCGAGGCGTTCCGGCAGCACCTCGGCCTGGACAAGATCAGGCTGCTCGGCCACTCCGCGGGCGGCACCCTCGCGATCCTGTACGCGACGCGATACCCGCAGCACGTCAAGGAACTCGTGCTCGTCGCACCCAGCCCGCGCGTCGTCGGCATCGACGTCACCGACGAAGATCGCAAAGACATCGCGTTGCAGCGCAGCGGCGAGCCCTGGTACGCCGAGGCGATCAAGGGGTTCGAGGAGATCTGGGCGGGCAACGTGACGCCCGAGGCGTTCGCGAAGATCAGCCCGTTCTTCCACGGCCGCTGGGACGACGCTGCACGTGCCCTCGACGACCACCCGCGCAACGGCGAGGCCGCCCAGGAGTTCTACGCCGAGGGTTCTCTGGACCCCGAGGCCACCCGCGCGGCGCTCAAAACTCTCGACGTGCCAACACTTTTCATCGCCGGCGAGTACGACGTGGCGCTACCGCCCAAGCGCGCGCAGGAGTACGTGGAGCACTTCCTGCGCGCGGAGCTCGTGGTGCAGCCCGGTGCCGGTCACTTCCCCTGGGTGGACGACCCCGAGGCGTTCGCCGCGACCGTCCAGCGCATCCCGTAGAGGCCCGGCCCGAAGTCGAGTGCGGCGGCGTGCGCGTAGCCCCAGGTGTCCACCGGGGCCGGGCGGGCGCCGCCGAACATTTCCGTGCCCGCCGGACCGGACGCGAATTGCTCGCACGAAGCGGGCGGGGAGTCCGGCGGGAATTTGATCTCCAGCACGTAGTCGTGCACCCGTTCGGCGAACCGGCGGAAATGCGTGTGCTCGACCGTCGGATGTGGATAGATCAATTCGTACTCGATCGCAATCGAGTCGCCGGGAGAGATCGGTTCGTCGAACAACAGCTCCGCGACGAGCACGCCGTTGGTTCGCTCGCGGGCGATCCGGCCGACCCGGCAGCACCGCAGCGCGGTGAGCGCGGGCAGCGCCGCATTCCCTTGGCTGGAACCCGTCTCGTGGCACAGGATCCAGCGGTCCACGTTGGACGACGTCGCCTTCATGACCTGGCGCGACCGGACCCCGCGCACCCCGCCGCAGGCCGCGACGTCCACCCTGTCGTGCTGGGCGGTCAGCGCCAGCCCGGAACCGTCCCACGGCGCCCGTGCCGACAGCTCCCGCCTGCGTGAACGTCCGCGCGGGCGTGGTGGGCCGAGCAGTCTTGAGAGCGCTGTCTCGGGTAGCCCGAGCACGTCCTCCAGGTGGGCTAGCGCCATCAGCGACTCGGGGCGCTCGGGTCTGCGTCTGCCCGACTGCCAGTAGCTCAGCGCGGTCACGCTGATCGGCGCACCGCGCACGCGCAGCCGGTGCTGCAGCCGTTCCAGACTGAGACCCCGCACCTGGATCGCGACCCGCAACGCGTCCGCGAACGGACCCGTCACCAAGAGATCGGCGAGCTCCTCGCGCGGTGGGTAAATCGTCAGCATCCACCCCTCCGTTTCACGGGGTCAAGGTCGAGAGGCTATCGGCAGCAAAGGGAACGCGGTACAGCCGATCGGCGGTTTTGCGGCCGTTGGAAACTCGGCAAGTTCAGATCTCGGGTCTATTACGCCGCCAATAGTCTCGATTGGGTTCCTGATCACCCCTGCGACGAACAGGACAACGCAATGCGCAAGACAGCAACCCTGCTGGGATCGGCGGTCATGGTGGCCGCGTTCGCCGCTCCCGCGACCGCGGCAGTCGGTGAGATCCGCACCTCTCCTGGCGAGAACATCGCGGGCAGCTTCATCGTCAAGCTGAAGGACGACCGCGTGACGGCGAGCGCGCAGACGCTCGGTTCGCGCTTCGGCGGCCAGATCGGCTACGTGTACGACGCGGCGTTCAAGGGCTTCTCGGTCAAGATGAGCGACGCTCAGGCGCGCAGACTGGCCGCAGACTCCTCGGTCGAGTACGTGGAGCGCGACCAGGTCATGAGCATCCAGGCGACGCAGGTCAACCCGCCGTCGTGGGGCATCGACCGCATCGACCAGCGCAACCTGCCGCTGGACAACCGCTACACGTACAACACCACCGGCCGGGGCGTGAACGCCTACATCATCGACACCGGTGTCCGCATCACGCACCGCGACTTCGGTGGCCGGGCGCGCAACGGCCGTGACTTCGTGGACAACGACAACGTCGCGCAGGACGGCCACGGCCACGGCACGCACGTCGCGGGCACGGTCGCCGGCACGCTGCACGGTGTCGCGAAGGAAGCGACCATCCACGCCGTCCGCGTGCTGAACAACCAGGGCTCCGGCACGACCGCCGGTGTCATCGCGGGCGTCAACTGGGTGGCGGCCAACCACGTCAAGCCGGCTGTCGCGAACATGTCGCTCGGCGGCGGCGCCAACACCTCGCTCGACCAGGCCGTGCAGGGCGCGATCACGCGCGGTGTGACGTTCGCGGTCGCGGCGGGCAACTCGAACACCAACGCTGCCAACACTTCGCCCGCGCGCGTGGCGTCGGCGTTGACCGTGGGTTCGACCGACCGCACCGACCGGCGTTCCACGTTCTCGAACTTCGGGCCGGTCGTCGACGTCTTCGCGCCGGGCACGGGCATCACGTCCGCGTGGGCGACGAGTGACACCGCGGTCAACACCATCTCGGGCACCTCGATGGCGGCGCCGCACGTCGCCGGCGTGGCCGCTCGGTTCCTGCAGGGTGGTGCGAACGTCACGCCCGCGCAGGTGGCGACCGCGATCACCAACAACGCCACCAACGGCAAGGTGACGAACCCCGGCGCCAACACGACGACCAGGCTCCTGTACTGGCCGACGACCAGCTGATTTCCCCTGATGTGCGGCCCCGGTTCCCTGTGAACCGGGGCCGTTTTCCCTGCAGACGAAAGGAAGTCCGCACGTGAGAGCCCTGCTGGCAGTCGCCGCCCTGGCGGCAGCGGTCGTGGTCGCCCCGGCGTCCGCGGCCACCTCGTCCTACATCGTCGTGCTGCGTGACGGAGCTGTGTCCAGCTTCGGTGGCGCGGTCGAGCACCGGTACACCAGTGTTTTCAACGGTTTCAGCGCGCGGCTGACGGCCGCGCAGGTGCGTTCGCTGAAGGCCGACCCGTCAGTGTCCCTTGTGGAGCGAGACGGGATCGTGCACGCCAACGCCATGCAGCTCAACCCGCCGTGGGGGCTGGACCGGATCGACCAGCGCGCGCTTCCGCTGGACCAGAAGTACTCCTACACCAGCACCGGTCGCGGCGTGAACATCTACGTGATCGACACCGGTCTCCGGGTGACGCACACGGACTTCGGTGGCCGGGCCCGCAACGGCTGGGACACCGTTGACAACGATGGTGTTGCGCAGGACGACAACGGTCACGGCACGCACGTGGCCGGCATCGCGGCCGGGACCAAGCACGGTGTCGCCAAGCAGGCGACCGTGTGGGGTGTTCGGGTGCTGAACGGGTCCGGCTCCGGCACGATCTCCGGCGTCATCGCAGGTGTGGACTGGGTGACGCGCAACGCCGTGAAGCCCGCGGTGGCGAACATGTCGTTGGGTGGCAGTGCTTCCGCGGCGCTGGACGACGCTGTGCGGCGTTCGATCGCTTCCGGTGTCTCGTACACGGTCGCGGCCGGTGGCAGCAACACCGACCCGTCGAACTCCTCGCCACAGCGGGTTTCTCAAGCCATCTGCGTGGGTGCGCTGACGCAGACCGACGCGAAGTCGTCGTCGTCGAACTTCGGTCCGCTGGTGGACATCTGGGCGCCGGGAGTGAGCATTCCGTCGGCCTGGAACGCATCCGACACAGCTGTTCAGACGTTGAGCGGTTCTTCGATGGCCGCACCGCACGCGGCCGGTGTCGCCGCCCGATATCTGCACTTCAACAACGCTGCCACGCCCGCGCAGGTGGAGCGCGCGCTGGTTACCACGGGCACTCCGGGGACGCCACCCGTCACTCGTATCCTTTACTGGCCACCATCTCTGTGAATGGTGAATTGCCCGGCAATCGAACGGCGTCCTAATCCTTAGGACGGTCTTGGCAGGAACCGGATCTCTCCATAGCGTCGAAAGTGTTCGTTCCCCTGCAAAGAACGGAATGCACCATGACGCGAAAGATCCGGTTCCTGGCCGGTGCCGGCGCGGCGACCCTCGCCATGTCGGTTCTGATGGTTCCCTCGGCAACTGCTGCCGAGGGCGAGGTCCTGTCGCTCGGTTCGCCCGAGAAGATCGCCGGCAGCTTCATCGTGAAGCTGAAGGAAGGCAAGTCGAACTCCCACACCCTGGCTTCGCGTTTCGGCGCGAAGGTGGAGCGCGACTACGCCAGCTTCGGCGGCTTCAACGTGAAGCTGACCGAGAAGCAGGCCAAGCGACTGGCCGCGGACCCGTCCGTCGAGTTCGTCGAGGCGGACCAGGTCGTGCACACGCAGGCCACGCAGACGAACCCGCCCTCGTGGGGTCTCGACCGCATCGACCAGCGCAACCTGCCGCTGGACCAGAAGTACACCTACCGCGACGCCGCGGCGGGCGCCGGCGTGACCGCGTACGTGGTCGACACCGGTGTGCGCATCAGCCACTCCACGTTCGGTGGTCGCGCTTCCAACGGCCGTGACTTCGTGGACAACGACAACGTTGCCCAGGACGGCAACGGCCACGGCACGCACGTCGCCGGCACCATCGCGGGCTCGCAGTACGGCGTCGCGAAGGCCGCGAAGATCGTCGCCGTCCGCGTGCTCGACAACAACGGCTCCGGCACCCTCGCCGGTGTCGCGGCGGGCATCGACTGGGTGGCCGCCAACGCGGTCAAGCCGGCGGTGGCGAACCTGTCGCTCGGCGGCGGCGCCAACGCCACCCTCGACACGGCCGTCCGCAACGCCGTGGCCAAGGGCGTGACCTTCGCGGTCGCGGCCGGCAACTCCAACGCCAACGCGTCCGGGTTCTCCCCGGCGCGCGTGACCGAGGCGATCACGGTGGGCTCCACCGACCGCACGGATGCCCGCTCGTCGTTCTCGAACTACGGCTCGGTGCTGGACATCTTCGCGCCTGGGCGTGACATCACGTCGGCGTGGAACACCTCCGACTCGGCCACGAGCACCATCTCGGGCACGTCGATGGCCACTCCGCACGTTGCCGGCGCTGTGGCTCGGTACCTGTCGGTCAACCGTGCGGCCACGCCGGCTCAGGTTGCTTCGTACCTGATCGCGCAGTCGACGCCGTCGAAGGTGACCAACCCGGGGTCGGGTTCGCCCAACCGCCTGCTGTACTTCGCGCCCACCGCGTGATGATGTTCTGAGGGAAGGCCGCGGCTTCGGTCGCGGCCTTTTCTATTGTTGGGTCCATGGTGGAGGGTTTGAAGGGCATCGACTGGTACCTGTTGCGCAGTCACAACGGGTACGCCGACGACCTCCCCAGGTTGCTGAAGCAGGCTCGGACGTCTGTCGAGCCGCACCAGGAGCTGGTGGGTCACCTGTGCGGCAACGAGTTCGACGTCAGCGAGGCGACCGCGGCGGCCTGGCCGTTCCTGCTGGACCTGGTCGCCCACGACAACACTCCCGGCCGCGAGTGGCTGCTCGACGAGGTGTGCGGCAGCATCGCGGCAGCCGGTGGCAGCCGCTCCGACGGCGTCCACCCGAGCTGGCCACCCGCCTGGGAAGCCGCGAAACCGGCCTTGCTCGCCCTGCTCGACCACGGCTCGGCGACGGTGCGGAGGGGTGCGTTGTTCGTGCTCGGGCAGGGGCGCGGGGACAGCGCGCCGGTGCTGCCCGTCCTGACGCGACGCTGGGAGCTGGAGACCGATCCGGCCACGCGGTTGTGCCTCGTGCTCGTCGCGACGGAGTTCGCCGGCCGGGGTGACGAGGCCGCGGTCTCGTGGCTGCGGGAGCTGGAGGTGCCGGACCACGAACCCCAGGCGCAATTGCTCGTGTCCGCGGCGACCAGCCCGGACGCCGGCGTGATCCTGCGCGGCCTGACGGGCGACCTGGGGCTGTTCCTGGCGACGGGGTCGTTCGAGATGGGCTACGACGAGGTGCTGGAGCACGTGCTCTGGCTGGTGCGGCCCAAGGACTTCGAGGGCATGGACCTCGTGCTGGCACTGGTGGACGTGCTGCCGTGGCGGACGGAGGCGCTCGACTACCTGCGCAGGCTCTTCGAACGCGACACCACGGACGTCGGCCTGGTCGTGCCGTTCGTGCCGGTGTGGGCGACCGACCCGGACGTCCGGCTGCGGGCCTTCGCGGTGTGGCTGGTCGGGGTCGCGCGGGCCCGGGAGTACCGGGACCTCGTCGCCGAGGCGGTGTACGACCACGCCGTGACCTCGTTGGGGCAGCGGGTGTCGACACTGGCCACGTCGGTGCTGCTGGAGCTGGGGTGAGGCCTGTGCTGGAGGGTCTGGACGACGTCGCGTGGCACACGGTCGACCACGCGTATGGCCCCGCGCTGGACACGCCGGGCCACCTGAGGGCCTTGCTGTCCAACGATCCTGAGGTCGTGGCGCGGGCGATCACCGACCTCGACCTGACCATCTACGAGGAGGGCGGGTTCGTGTGCCCGGCGGCCACCGCGGTGTTGCCGTTCCTGGCCGAGGTGATGCCCGCGCTGGACCCCACGTCACGGGCGGCGGTGGTGGACCTGGTCACGCGGATCGCCTATTACGGGGACGCCGAGCAGGTCGATGCCGGCTGGCATGAGGCGTGGGCGAGGTCAAAGGACGCGTTCCGCGACTGACAGCGCCACCAGGTACAGGACGACCATGAGCCCGGCTCCGATGTACGGCACGTAGGCGCGTGGCTCTCGAAGCGCGCGGAACCAGGTCGCGAACGTTGCGGACAGTCCGATCACGATGGTGCCGACGGTGGCCATCATGAACGGTGCGAAGCACGCGCCGGAGCACGTCTGCACGGGCGTGAAGCCGAGAACGCCGAAGAACAGCACGCCGACGGCCACGACGAACATCACGAGCGTGCCGAAGATGGCCACCGGAAGTCGCACGCGACCACGCTAGCCAACAGTGATCACTTCCGCTCACAAAAGCCCTGCGTGAAAATCGGGAGGCGGCTCCAGCTAGCCTTGACGGCAAAGCTGACTTCGTCTACAAGGAGCCACCACCGTGTTGCGCACGCACGAGGCCGGATCACTCCGGGCCGAGCACGCCGGGCAGTCCGTCACCCTCACCGGGTGGGTCGCTCGCCGGCGGGATCACGGCGGTGTCATCTTCATCGACCTCCGCGATGCGTCCGGTGTTGCCCAGGTCGTGTTCCGCGAAGGCGAGATGGCCGAGCGCGCGCACCGGCTGCGCAGCGAGTACGTCATCAAGGTCACCGGCGACGTGAGCAAGCGGCCCGACGGCAGTGAGAACCCCGAGCTGGCCACCGGTGCGATCGAGGTCTACGTGAGCGACCTCGAGGTCCTCAACGAGGCCGCGCCGCTGCCGTTCCAGGTCGAGAGCGACACCGAGCCGGGCGAGGAGGCTCGCCTCAAGCACCGCTACCTCGACCTTCGCCGGGAAGGCCCGGCCAAGGCCATCCGGCTGCGCAGCGAGGTCAGCCGGATCGCGCGAGAGGTGCTCCACGGCGAGAAGTTCGTCGAGATCGAGACGCCGACCCTGACCCGTTCCACGCCCGAGGGCGCGCGTGACTTCCTGGTGCCGGCGCGACTCAGGCCGGGCTCCTGGTATGCGTTGCCGCAGTCGCCGCAGCTGTTCAAGCAGCTGCTGATGGTCGGTGGCCTGGAGCGCTACTACCAGATCGCGCGCTGCTACCGGGACGAGGACTTCCGCGCCGACCGGCAGCCGGAGTTCACCCAGCTCGACATCGAGATGAGCTTCGTCGAGCAGGACGACGTCATCGCGCTGACCGAGAAGCTGCTCGCCGCCATCTGGAAGGAGACGAAGGACGTCGAGCTGCCGCTGCCGTTCCGTCGCATCTCCTACGCCGAGGCGATGTCGAAGTACGGCTCGGACAAGCCGGACCTGCGCTTCGAGCTGGAGCTCACCGAGCTCACCGAGTACTTCAAGGACACGACGTTCCGCGTGTTCCAGGCGCCGTACGTCGGTGCCGTGGTCATGCCGGGCGGTGCCTCCCAGCCGCGTCGCACGCTCGACGCGTGGCAGGAGTTCGCCAAGCAGCGCGGTCACAAGGGCCTCGCGTACGTGCTCGTGCAGGAGGACGGCACGCTGGGCGGGCCGGTCGCCAAGAACCTCACCGACGCCGAGCGCGACGGGCTGGCCAAGGCCGTCAACGCCAACCCCGGCGACTGCATCTTCTTCGGTGCGGGCGAGGCTCGTGACGCGCGGGCGCTGCTCGGTGCGGCCCGCGTCGAGATCGCGCACCGGGTCGGCCTGATCGACGAGAACGCGTGGGCGTTCGCGTGGGTCGTCGACTTCCCGATGTTCGAGTCGGTCGACAAGCTGGAGGCCGGAGACGTCGCGGTCGGCGGTGGCAACTGGACCGCGCTGCACCACGCGTTCACCTCGCCGACGCCGGAGTGGATCGACAACTTCGAGACCGACCCCGGCAACGCGCTGGCCTACGCCTACGACGTGATCCTCAACGGCAACGAGCTCGGCGGTGGCTCGATTCGTATCCACCGCGCGGACGTGCAGCAGCGCGCGTTCAACGTCATGGGCATCGGGGCTGAGGAGGCGCAGGAGAAGTTCGGCTTCCTGCTCGACGCGTTCAAGTACGGCGCCCCGCCCCACGGCGGCATCGCGCTCGGCTGGGACCGCCTCGTCATGCTGCTCGCGGGCGTCGACTCGATCCGCGAGGTCATCGCGTTCCCGAAGAGCGGCGGCGGCTACGACCCGCTGACCGCGGCTCCGGCGCCGATCACCGCCCAGCAGCGCAAGGAAGCCGGCGTCGACGCGAAGCCCCAAGAGCCGAAGCAGTAATGCTGCGGCTGCGGGTGGTCTGTCCGGAAGACCAGACCGAGGCCGCACTGGAGATCCTCCGCGACCACGCGGGCGCCACCCACCTGGTGGTCCTGCGTGGCGCGGCGATCGACCCCGAAGGCGACCTCATCACGGCGGACGTCGCGCGTGAGTCCGTCGACGAGATCGTCGGCGCTCTGTGCCGGCTGCGGATCGACCGCGACGGTGGCATCACGATCGAAACGATCGACACCTCGCTGTCCGACGCCGCCGACCGCGCCCAGGAGGACGCACCCGGCGACGGCTCGGACGCGATCGTCTGGGACGAGCTGATCGCCCGCACGGGCGAGGAGTCCAAGCCGAGCGTCACCTTCCAGGCGTTCCTCACGATCTCGTGCCTGCTCGCGGCCGTCGGCATCGCGACGAACTCGACGGTGACGCTGGTCGGTGCGATGGTCGTGGGGCCCGAGTTCGGTCCTCTCGCCGCGATCGCCGTCGGGCTCGTCGCGAAGCGCTGGGACCTCGTGCGGCGCGCCGCCGTGGCGCTCGCGCTCGGGTTCCCGCTGGCGATCGTGATCACCTCGGCCCTGACCTGGCTCGGTGCGTGGTTCGGTCTGCTGCACCGCGAGTCGCTGCTGCACGGGACCGAGTCCGAGTTCATCTACCAGTTCGGACCGTTCTCACTGATCGTGGCGCTGCTCGCGGGCGCGGCTGGCATGCTGTCGATGACGTCCGCGAAGTCGGCCGCACTGGTCGGTGTGTTCATCTCGGTCACCACGGTGCCCGCCGCCGGTTATGCTGCGCTGGCCGCGATTCTCGGAGTGTGGGACAGAGTGGGTCCCGCTGTCGCCCAGTTGGGCATCAACTTGATCGGTATTGTCGTCGCGGCCGCGCTCGTTCTGTTGATCCGCAGGCGCGGGGCAACGGATGGTGTTTCCACACGTCCACTGTCCAGGGGATGATCAACGGAACTTCCGGGAACAGCGCGAGCCGTTATCAACGAGTGGTGGTAGTCGCAGCCTGGCCGGATTAGCGTCGGTCCGGCTCGGAGACATGGGGAGTAGGGTCGGAGGGGATGAGCGTGGAGATCACCGCGGGCCCTCCCGACACGACTTCACCTGAGATCGCCGAAGCTGTCGAAGCGGCCGAGCGGGTACTGACCAGGCGTTTGGGCGCACAGGTGCGCCTCGCGGACCCCGAGGCTCTCGGGGGTACCGGTCGTTCCGTCGTCATCCGGGTCAGAGTCGCCTCCTCGCCGTTCTCGATGCCTCGCACGCTGGTCGTGAAGCGTTATCCGGCCGGGTCCGGGGACCGCGACCCGTGGGCGCACGAGGCCGTCAGCCACCAGCTGCTCACCGCGTTGCCCGCCGAGGAGCGCGCTACGCCAGAGCTGTTCGCACACGACGTGACGTCACGTCTGGTCGTGCTCGAAGACCTGGGCCGTGCGCCGCGTCTGTCCGAGAAGCTGCACGCCAAGGACGCGCGCGCTGCAGAACGTGGGCTGCTCTCGTGGGCTCACGCCATGGGACGCCTGCACGCCACGACGGCCGGCCGTGACGCGGACTTCGACGCGTTGATGCGCCGAGCCGGTGCGCAGTGCTGCCAGGACCCGATCGCGGTCGACGTGCACGCGGCCATCGCCGGGTTACCGGGGTTGCTCGGGTCCACGCTGGGCGTCGAGACGTCCCCGCAGGCCACCGAGTTCGCCGCCGACGCCGCACGAGCGTTCAGCACGTCGAGGCGCCGTGCGTTCAGCCCGTCGACGTCCTGCCCGGACAACCACCTGGTCACCTCGCGCGGAGTCCGGTTCGTCGACTTCGAGGGCGGCTGCGTCCGCGACATCGTGTTCGACGCCGCGGCGCTGCGCGTGCCGTTCCCGTCCTGCTGGTGCGGGTGGGGGCTGCCGCCGGGCATGTCCGAGGCCATGGTCGCCGCCTGGCGGGCCGAGGTCGGGTCGGTGTGGCCGGAGATGGACGACGACACGGTGCTCTTACCGCGTCTGCTCGAAGCGCAGCTGCTGTGGGTGTGGCTCGCGACCTGGCGGGCGCTGTCCAAGCCGATGCCGAGCGTCGACAACGCACCACCGCGCAGCGTCGTGCTGGCGGGCCGGTGGGTGCGGCTGCGGTCGGACGCGCTGATCCTGGGTGAGAAGACCGTCGCGTCGCACGCCGACGCGGTGATCGGCGCACTGGTCGACCGCTACGGCGCTGAGGTGCTCGAACTCCCGCTTTACCCAGCATTTCGCTGAACCGTTCCCACACGGTCATTCCGAGATCACCGGGCACGCAGATCCTGAGTCGCGTGCTGGTGCTACTCGGTGACTCGACAGCGGTCGGTATCGGCGACCTCGTTCCCGGCGGCTGGCGCGGCTTCGGCCCGATCCTCTCGTCCGCCTACCCGGGCAACGGCTACCGCAACCACGCCGTCTCCGGGGCGCGGCTGGCCGACGTCAGACGCTTTCAGCTGCCGCAGGCCCTGCGCGACAAGCCCAGCGCCGCCGTCGTCATCGCCGGTGTCAACGACACGCTCCGGTCCGACTTCTCCGTGCGGCAGATGCACGAGGACCTCGACACGATCTGCCGCGAGCTGACCGCTGCCGGGGTCTCCGTGGTCACCGTGCGGTTCCACGACCAGGGCCGCGTGTTCAAGCTGCCGGGCCGGTTGCGGCGGGTGTTGAAGGACCGCATCGACGAGTACAACCGCGTGGTCGACGTCGTCGTCGCGCGCCACGGCGTGCGGTGCGTCGACCTGCACACGCTGCCTGGCGCGTACGAGCTGGAGACGTGGGCGGTCGATCGGCTGCACCCGTCCGAGCGCGGGCACCGGATGCTGGCGCAGGCGTTCGCCGCGGAGTTGCGCTCGGTCGGGCACGAGGTCGGCGAGGTCAGCCTGGAGTGCTCAGGTGGGCGCGAGTTGACGGTGTGGCACCACGTCGCCTGGTTGGCGCTCAAGGGGGTTCCGTGGCTGTTCCGGCGCGGTGCCGACCTGCTGCCGTTGCTGTGGGCCGACGAGACGCCGACCGAGGTGGCGGGACCGGTGCCGACGGACGTGCTGTCCGCCGACACCGGCCGCATCTGACGATCAATCCAGGTCGTAGATGGTCTGACCACCGACGGTCGTGGCCTGGTAGTTCGCCGCGACCCACTCGCTGATCTCGTTGTTGCCGCCGCCGGGTCCGCCTCGTCCGCCACCCGCGACGAAGTAGCGCACCTTGCCGTCCGCGACGAGCGCCTTGAACTCCTCCAGCGTGGGCGCGGGATCGCTGCCGTTCCAGCCACCGATCGCGATCACCGACCGGCCGGACGCCAGCTGCAACGACGCCGCGCTCTGCGCACCGATCGTCGCGGCGGCCCATTCGTTGTCCGTGGCCTTCAACAGCTGCACGACCTCGGTGGACGAACCGCCTTCCCGCATTCCGCCGCCCTGTTGCGAACGCGGACCGGACAACGGGATCGAGCCGCTGTGCGTGGTGGCGGCGGTCGCGAACGCGTAGCCGGAGGTGCCGAGCAATGCCGCCGCGATGAGCACACCCACCAGCCACTTGCGGCCGTTGACCCCGAAAACCAGTGCCAGCACGGCGATCGCGGTGACGACCAGCACGACCCAGCGCAGCCACGGCGTCCAGTCCGGTGTGCGGTTGAGCAGGATGAAGCCCCACACACCGGTCGTCGCGACCATGGCCGTCAACGCCATCCGCACCGGGAAGTGCGCGCGGCCACGCCACAACCCGTGTCCGGCAATGCCGACGAGAGCAGCGATAGAGGGCGCCAGCGCGACCGTGTAGTAGGGGTGCGTGATGCCGCTCATGAAGCTGAACACCGCGCCGGTGACGAGAGTCCAGCCACCCCACAGGATCAGCGCCGCACGGGTGCGGTCAGTTCTCGGCGCCCGCCGCATGAACCACAGTCCGGCGGCGAGACCGATCAACGCGGCCGGAAGCAGCCAGGAGATCTCGGGGCCCATGCTGGCGCCGAACAACCGGCCGATGCCGGTGGAGCCGCCGAATCCGATGTTCCCGTTGCCGCTCATGCCGCCGCCACCGGGTCCGCCGCCTGAGTTGCCGAAGATGCGGCCCAGGCCGTTGTAGCCGATCGCCAGCTCCCACAACGAGTTGTTGGTGGAACCGCCGATGTACGGGCGGCTGGCCGCCGGCCACAGCTCGACCAGCGCGATGAACCACCCGGCCGAGACGACCACGGCGAGCCCGGCCGCGAGCAGGTGCAAGAGCCTCTTGAGCGGTGCTGTCGGCGCGGCGACCAGGTAGGCCAGCGCGAGCGCGGGGAGCACCAGGAATCCCTGCAACATCTTGGTGAGGAACGCGAGACCGATGGCCGTTCCCGCGAGCATCAGCCACCACGGGCTCGCCTTCTCCAGCGCTCGTACCGTGCAGTACGCGGCCGCGACCATCAGCAGCACCAGCAACGCATCCGGCAGGTTGAACCGGAACATCAGCGTCGCCACCGGCGTCAGAGCGAATGCGGCACCGGCGAACAGCGCCGCGCCCGGACCGGACGTGCGTTTGACCGTCGCGTACAGAAGTGCCACCGCCGCAACGCCTTCCAGCGCCTGCGGGGCGAGCACGGTCCAGCTGGAGAAGCCGAACACCTTGGCGAACAGGCCGCTCACCCACAGGAACGCGGGCGGCTTGTCGACCGTGATCGTGTTGCCGGGGTCGAGCGAGCCGAACAGCAACGCCTTCCAGCTCTGCGACGCCGCCTGCGTCGCGGCCGCGTAGAAGTCGTTGCCGTAGCCGGTCGCGGTGAGGTTCCACAGGTACAGCACGGCGGTCCCAGTGAGGAGGCTGAGGAAAGCTATGCGGTGGAACGGTTTCGTGCTCCGGGTTGCGGCCGGCGCCGGTGCGGCGGGTGCGGGAGCGAGGGTGGCGGTCATGCCGGGGCCTTTCCGAGTTGGATGACCGGCGTGGCCGGGCGGGAGTTGGTGGCGGTCATGCGGCGGCCCTCGCGAGTTCGATCACCGGCAGGGTCGGCAGAGTGCGGCGCAACCGCGCGATGCCGCGCAGGTCGGCCAGGGCGGTGGCGAGGATGTCGACGCTGGATTCCGGGTCGTCCACCCAGTCGACGGGGACCTCGTGGATGCGCAGGCCCGCGCGTTCGGCGAGCACCAGCAGTTCGGTGTCGAAGAACCAGCCGGTGTCCTCGACGTGAGGCAGCAGCGCGTGCGCGGCGCGGGTGTGGATCGCCTTGAACCCGCACTGCGCGTCGGTGACGTGCGTGGGGAGCGTGGCGCGCAGCAACACGTTGTAGCAGCGGGAGATCACCTCGCGCTTGACGCCGCGGGTGACGCGGGCGCCGTGCGCGAGTCTGCTGCCGATGGCGAGGTCGGAGTGCCCGGACAGCAGCGGCGCGACCAGCGGTGCGAGCGCCCTGAGATCTGTCGAGAGGTCGACGTCCGTGTACGCCAGCACTTCCGCGTCCGAGACCGACCAGACCTCTTTCAACGCACCGCCACGGCCCTTGCGCGGCAGGTGGATGCAGCGCACCAGCTCGTGGGCACGCGTCAGGTTCTCGGCGATCTGCAACGTGTGGTCGGTGCTCGCGTTGTCCGCGATGGTGATCCGGAAGTCGTGCGGGAACAGCTTCGGCAGTTCGGTGAGCAGCCGGTCGACGCACCTCGGCAGGTCGTGTTCCTCGTTGTAGACCGGGATCACCACGTCGAGAGTGGTCATGACGCGTCCAGTTGGTAGAGGGTGGTACCGGCGACGGTGGTCGCGGTGTAGTTCTCGGCGACCCACTCGGCGATCTCGTGGGCGGCGTCACTGCCGGTGTCCCCCTGCATCATCCGGCCGGCCGCGACGTAGTAGTGGATCTGTCCATTTCGGACCATCTCCTGGAACTGCTCCAGGGTCGGCGCGGGATCGGTGCCGTTGAAGCCGCCGAGCGCCATCACCGGCTGCTCGCTCGCGAGCTGCAGGCCCGCCGCGTTGTTGGAGCCGATCGTCGCGGCGACCCACTTGTAGTCGCTCGCGTTGTCCTGCAAGAGGGTCACGACTTCGGCATCCGGAGTTGAGGCGCCCAGAAGCCCGCCACCGCCGCCCATGCCCATCCGTCCGCTCGACGGGCCCGCGGAGGGGATCGCGCCGGTGTGCGGGGTGGCGGCGGTGGCGAAGGAGTAGGTGGTGGGGCCGAGCAGCGCGGCGACAAGTGCGACCGGGATGGCCCAGCGCATCGACAGGACCAGGCCGACGGCCGCGATCAGGCCGGCCATCAGCACGATCACCGCGACGGGCGTGGAGAAGGCGTTGATCAGCAGGTAGCACTGCAGCGCGCTCAACGCGACGGAACCGGAAAGCACTGCTGCGGCAGCGGGTTCGTGTCGACGCTCCCACAGCTCCGCCGCGGCGATGCCGATGATCGCGGCGATCGCGGGTGCCAGCGCCACGGTGTAGTAGGAGTGGATGATCCCGTTCATGAAGCTGAACACCGCGGCGGTCACGACGAGCCAGCCGCCCCACAACGCGAGCGCGGTGCGGGCGCGGCCCTTGGTCAGCCACAACCCGGCGATCAGGAGCACCAGCGCGGCGGGCAGCAGCCAGGCGATCTGACTGCCCATCTCCGAGCTCAGCAGGCGGCTCCAGCCCGGCGTGCCCCAGCCGCGGCCGCCGCCGACGCTGCCGACCTCGTCACCGGTGAGCCGGCCGAGACCGTTGTAGCCCAACGCCAGTTCCAGCACGCTGTTCGTCTGCGAGCCGCCGATGTACGGCCGGTCCGGCGTGAGTTCGACGGCGACGATCCACCAGCCGCCCGCGACGATCATGGCTCCCAGCGCGCCGGACAGGTGCAGGACCCGCTTGCCGATCGTCGTCGGGGCGGCGATCAGGTAGGCCAGCGCGAACGCGGGCAGCACCAGGAAGGCCTGCAGCATCTTGGTGAGGAAGCCGAACCCGACCGCGACACCGGCGAGCGCGAGCCAGTACGGACTGGCGTTCTCGACCGCGCGGGTGACGCAGTAGGCGCCCGCGATCAGCAGCAGCACCAGGAGCGCGTCCGGGTTGTTGAAGCGGAACATCAGGACCGCTACCGGGGTCAGTGCGAGCACCGCGCCGGAGATCAGCGCCGCGGCGGGGGAGAACCAGCGGCGGACCGTCGCGTACAGCAGCCACACGCTGCCGACGCCCATCAACGCCTGCGGCACCAGGATGCTCCAGGCGTTGACGCCGAACAGCCTGGCGGACAGGCCCATCACCCACAGGGAGGCGGGCGTCTTGTCGACGGTGATCGCGTTGGAGGCGTCGGACGAGCCGAAGAACCACGCCTTCCAGCTCGTCGCGCCGGCCTGGGCGGCGGCGGAGTAGTAGGCGTTGGCCCAGCCCGAGTCCCCCAGCCGCCACAGGTACAGCGCGCCGGTCGCGATCAGCAGGACCGCCAGCGCCAGGCGTTCTCGTCTCATGCGGACGAGACTCGCGGCCTAGCCTGGGTCGGCCGTGTGCTCTCGCTGTGAACGACCTGTGTGCAGGGAAACCTTGAACGTCGTGCGGCCGGGCACGCTTGCGACGGACACCTCGCCGTCGTGCGCGCCGACCACCGCGGCGACGATCGACAGGCCCAGGCCGGTGCTGCCCGCGGCGCGCGAGCGTGAGGAGTCTCCGCGCGCGAACCGTTCGAACACTTCCAGGCCCTGCGGGATGCCCGGTCCGTCGTCGGTGACGGTCAGGTCGATCTGTCCGTTGTGGACGGACAGGCCGGTGGTGACGGTGGTGCCCGGCGGGGTGTGCGTGCGGGCGTTGGACAGCAGGTTGCCGATGACCTGGTGCAGCCGTTGCACGTCACCGGTGACGTGCACGGGATCGCTGGGCAGGCTGAGCTTCCAGCTGTGGTCGGGGCCCGCGATCCTGGCATCGCCGACGACGTCCAGCACCAGCCGGGAGAGGTCGACGTCCTTGCGCTCCAACGGCCTGCCGGCGTCGAGGCGGGCGAGCAGGAGCAGGTCCTCGACCAGTGACGTCATCCGCACCGCCTCGGACTCCACCCGGCCCATCGCGTGCGCGATCTGCGGAGGTACGTCCTCGGCCGATCTGCGCGTCAGTTCGGCGTAACCGCGAATGGCGGCGAGCGGGGTGCGCAGCTCGTGCGAGGCGTCGGCGACGAACTGCCGCACGCGCGTTTCGCTGTCGTGCCTGGCTTTCAGCGCGTCGCCGATGTGCCCGAGCATCTTGTTCAGCGCGAGCCCGACCTTGCCGACCTCGGTGTGCGGGTCGGTGTCCTCGTCCGGCACGCGTTCGGCGAGCGCGACCTCTCCTTCGTGCAACGGCAGTTCGGAGACTCTGGTCGCGGTCTCGGCGACCCGGTCGAGCGGCACGAGCGCGCGCCGCACGATCACCCGGCCCGCCAGTGCGACGGCCGCCGCACCAGCGAGGATGAGCCCGGCGAGGATCCAGACCATCTGCCACACCACGCCCGTGACGAGGGACAGCGGCAGGCCCTTGACCCGCATCCGGTCGGTCACCACGCGGAACTCGCCCGTCTCACCCAGGTCGACGGTGTGCAGGCCTGCGGGCACGGCTTCGAGCGCCGTGATCTCCTCGTCGGTGAGCGGACGCGGCTGGTCCCAGCCGGGCAGCTCGATCGTGCCGTCGATGGTGCCGTCGCGCTGGATGATCGCGTTGATGCCGGGGGAGCTGTAGGGCGAACCGGGCGGCGGTGGCTTGAGGTTCATGACCTGGCTGTCGAGGTTGCCCATCATGAACGCGTGCAGCGCGAGGACCGCCACTCCGCCGATCACCAGGCACAGCGCGGTGACCAGGGCGATCTGACCGGAGACCAGCTTCGCCCGCAGAGTCCGGGGCCGCAGGGTTCTAGGTCGCAGGCTTGAGGACATACCCGGCGCCTCGCATCGTGTGGATCATCGGAGCGCGTCCGGCGTCGATCTTCTTGCGCAGGTAGGAGATGTAGAGCTCGACGATGTTCGCCTGGCCGCCGAAGTCGTAGCTCCAGACCCGGTCGAGGATCTGCGCCTTGCTCAGCACCCGCCGCGGGTTGCTCATGAGATAGCGCAGCAGTTCGAACTCCGTCGCCGTCAGGTCGATCGACTTGCCGGCGCGTTCGACCTCGCGCGTCTCCTCGTTCAACGACAGGTCGCCGACGACCAGCCTGGCGCCCGCGTCCGCGTCGGTCACGCCGGTGCGCCGCAGCAGTGCGCGCAGCCGCAGCACGACCTCTTCCAGCGAGAACGGCTTGGTCACGTAGTCGTCGCCACCTGCGGTGAGCCCGGCGATGCGGTCCTCCACGGCGTCCTTCGCGGTCAGGAACAGCACCGGCAACGCGGGGGAGTCGGCGCGCATCCGGCGCAGCACCTCGAAACCGTCGAAGTCCGGCAGCATCACGTCGAGCACCACCACGTCCGGCCGGAACTCGCGCGCGGTCCGCACCGCCGTCTGACCGTCGAGCGCCGTGCGGACTTCCCACTTCTCCATCCGCAGCGCCATCGACATCAGCTCGGCCAGGCTGGACTCGTCGTCCACCACGAGCACCCGCACCGGCTGCCCGTCCGGCCTGCGGAGTTCGGTCTTCATCGCGCGCATGGCTCCCATCGTGAACGCGGATCCTGTGTACCAGCTGTGAGCGCTCCGCACAGCTCAGGCCTACTCGGAGCACAGGTTCGGCACAGGTGGCGCGGCCACGGTGACTGACATGACCGAACAACAGCCCCCGGAGTGGGGCGCACCTGAACCCGCGGCGCGCCCGGCGTGGACCGCGAAGAAGACAGTGGCGGCCGTGGCCATCGCCGTGGGCATCGCCGCGGCCGGTGGAGTCGCGATCTACGCGGCTAGCGGCACGAACTCCGAGACCGGCGCCATGGGCGGCCCTGGCGGGATGGGCGGTAGGCCGCAGGACGGTGGCGGCATGCGTGGACCTGGCATGGGCCTCGGCTCCGGCACGGCGACGCACGGCGAGTTCCAGACCGGCGAGGTGACGTCGATCAGCGACACGTCACTGGAGGTGAAGTCGACCGACGGCTACACCAAGACGTACGTGATCGACGCCGACACCGTGGCCGAAGGTGTCGAACAGGGTGACACCGTGACCGTGATCGCCACCACAGAGGACGGCAAGACAGTGGCTTCCAGCGTGGTCGAGCCTGGTCAGCGCGGCCAACAGGGCCAAGCACCTCCGACCCGGTAGCTGGCTGCTTGGTCAAGTGTGAGTGGTTATGGTCGGGTTCAAGGCCCGACCACAACCGGAGGTGAGCGGTCTGCGCACGTTCACACTGACGGTGATGGGCACAACCGACCTGCACGGCAACCTCTTCAACTGGGACTACTACCTGGACCGCGAGTTCGACGACTTCGCGCACAACGACGTCGGGCTCGCGAAGATCTCCACGTTGGTCCACGGGGTGCGTGACGAAGTGGGGCGGCATCGGACGTTGTTGCTCGACGCGGGCGACACGATCCAGGGCACACCGCTCGCCTACTACTACGCGAAGGTCGAACCGATCACGACGCGTACGCACGTGCACCCGATGGCGGCAGCGATGAACGCCATCGGGTACACGGCGGCGGCGCTGGGCAACCACGAGTTCAACTACGGGCTGGAAGTGCTGCGGACGTTCGAGCGGCAGCTGGACTTCCCGCTGCTGGCCGCGAACGCTTTGGACGTCGCCACCGGGTTACCCGCGTTCGCGCCGTACGTGATCAAGACGGTGTGGCGGACGGGCGGGCCGCCGTTGCGCGTCGGGATCCTCGGGCTGACCAACCCCGGGATCGCGGTGTGGGACAGGGCGGTCGTCGAGGGTGTGCTGACGTTCCCGGGTCTGGTGGAGCACGCGCTGCACTGGGTTCCGGAGGTGCGGTCGAAGTCCGATCTGGTGATCGTGGCGGCTCACTCCGGCGCCGATCTGTCGTCGTCGCTGGGTGATCAGGTGCCGTTCCCGGAGAACTGCGCCGAACTGCTCGCCGAGACCGTGCCGGGGATCGACGCCGTGCTGGTCGGGCACGCGCACGTGGAGATCCCGCAGCGGATCGTGACGAACAAGGTGACCGGGCGGCCGGTGCTGCTGACCGAGCCGTTGTACTGGGGCAAGCGGTTGTCTTTGATGGAGTTCGACCTGCGGTTCTCGGAGCGCTGGGAGCTGGTTTCCTCGCGGTCTTCCGTGCTGTCGTCGGCTTCGGTTTCGGAGGATCCGCGGATCGTGCGGCTTTTGACGCATGATCACTCGAAGGTCGTGTCGTACGTCAACGGGCGGATCGGCACGTGTCTCGGGGCGATGTCGGCCGCGCGGTCGCGGTTCGAGGACACGCCGGCGCTGGGGTTCATCAACCACGTGCAGGCGCTGGAGGTGTCCAAGTCCACGTCGCTGCCGGTGGTGTCGTTGTGCGCGCCCTTCAACCGCGCGGCGGCGATTCCGGCCGGCGAAGTGTCCATTCGGGACGTTGCCGGCCTTTACATCTTCGACAACACGCTGATGGGCGTGCGGATGACCGGGGCGGAGCTGCGCGACTTCCTGGAGGAGTCGGCTTCCTACTTCCGGCAGGTGTCGGGTCCGGGTCCGTTCACCGCTGCCGAGGTCTCGGCGGACGTGCCGGACTACAACTTCGACATCGCCTACGGCCTTTCCGCGCCGTTGACCTACGACATCGACATCTCCAAGCCGGTCGGGTCGCGGATCGTGGGGCTGGCCTACGACGGCGAGCCGGTTCCGGACTCGTTCGAGTTCGCGGTGGCCGTGAACAACTACCGGCAGGCGGGTGGCGGCGACTTCCCGCACATCGCCTCCGCGCCGGTGCTGCACAACCAGCAGCAGGAGATCCGCCAGCTGCTGATCGAGTGGGTTCGGTCCGCCGGGGTTTTGGACCCCGCTGCTTTCGTCCGTTCGGACTGGCGTCTGGTGTCCGGCGGGGTGCCGGTCATGGTGACCACTAACGGGTGAATTCGGGCGTGTTGTCCTGGGTGTTTGGGTGCGGGTGGTGGAATCGCAGCGTCCGAATGGGATAGGCCAGGCGCGTGCAGTTACCGCAGCGCGTCTTCGTCGGCGCTCTTGTCGTGCCGATGCTGCTCGCCTCGGTGGGCACCGCGTTCCGGCCTTCAGGCGAGATTGAGCCCGGGCACCTGGTGTTCGCCGTGCGCTCGTCCGAGATCGTGCTGGCCGGTACCGCGGGGTCTGCTCATGAGCGCCAGGAGGTCGTCGACGCCGTGCGCGTGGTGACCGCCGCCCACCGCATCACCGACATGATCACCCCGTACGCCGGCGAACGGATGCCCGTCACCGCTGCGGACGCCGCCTCGCTGCTGGGCGTCGTGCTGGACCACGGCGTCACCGACTTCACCGGCGTCGTCCACAAAGGACGCCTGACCGCGTCGGCCCGCGTCGCGGACCCGGAACGCGCGGGCGTGCTGAGCGACGCCCTGCGCGCCGCGGTTCCTGATCTGCGCGTCGACGAGGACTTCACTTCGGACTAGGAGCGTTCGTTGCTCGGGTTCTTTCTCCAGATGTTCCTGCTGTGCGCGGGCGCCTTCCTCGCGGGTGTCCTGCTGACCTGGCTCACCATGAGGCCACGCGTGGTCGTGCCCGAGGCTCCTCTGTCGATCATGGAGGAGATCGTGGTGGCCCCCGCGATCAAGGCCAACTCGCGGACGATGATGTTCCACACGCCGGAATCCCCTTACTACAAGAGGATGAAGGGCGATGCGTTCTTCCACTCGCCGGAGGATGCGCGCCGTGCTGGCTACACGATGTGGACGCCGCGGCCTCGGGTGCCTGCTGCTTGAAGGGCTCTCAGCCAGGCGTCCAGGGTGAGGTAGTCGGCGTCTGTCAGGCCGTGGCGTGGGTTCACCCTGTGCAGCAGGGCTTTCGGGTGGTGCTGGGCCACCCACGCGCGGTCTGCTTCGGTCAGCTCGTCGTCTGCCCAGGCGAACGGCCTGGTGCCGGCGAGTGTGACCAGGCCGCGGGTTTTCCAGTGCAGGCCCTGGGTTGCGTCTTGTTCTTCGGTTGCCGGGTCGTCCGGCCAGGTGGCCACCTGCAGCTTCGGGAGGCCCAGCAAGGGCGCCAGGTGCTCGTTCGCGGTGTCCATCCACGTGGTGGCCCAGATGAGCTCGCACGGGAGGGCTTTCAGCCAGGGGCCGTGCACGGGGTCGAGGCGGGACAGGCCAGGGGTGCCCGGGACGCCTTCACCGAAGGGGAGGAGTGGGCCGTCGACGTCGAGGAAGAGGATGGGGAGCGCGGCCACGGCGTCACGGTACCTGCGGGCACCTCGTAGGCTTGGGCGCGTGATTTCCGACGTGATCAAGCCCGGCCTCGACGTCCTCTTCTGCGGCATCAACCCGGGCCTCGTGTCGGAAGCGACCGGCCACCACTTCGCGCGGCCCGGCAACCGGTTCTGGCCCGCTCTGCATTTGTCCGGTTTCACCCCGCGGCTGCTCCTGCCTGCGGAGCAGGACCAACTGCTCGATCTCGGGCTCGGCATCACGAACGTCGTCGCGCGGCCGTCCGCCAAAGCCGACGAATTAACAATTGACGAAATGCGTCAAGGTGGCCGAGAGCTCACCGAAAAGGTCGAGCGGTATTCACCGAAGGTTCTCGCGGTGCTCGGCGTGACGGTGTATCGCCAGGCCTTCAGCCGGAAGAAAGCACAGGTCGGGCTGCAGCTGGACACCATCGGCCCAACGCGGGTGTGGTTGCTGCCCAATCCGAGCGGGTTGAACGCGCACTGGCAGTTGCCGGCACTTGCCGAGGAGTTCGGCAGGCTCAAAGCAAGTCTGTGAACCGGCACAAAGGTTCACATTTATGCCCACTGAAAGTGGGCTGGACGCAGTGTTGTCTGGTCTGGTTGCATCCAGATCTGCGTCCGTTCGAGTGCATTCACCCAGAAGTGGAACCTAAGCGTCCCAGGCTGCGTCAAAATTTGGCAATGCCGCGCAGAACATGGTGAATCTTCAACACTGGTGGGGGCACAGTGGAGGTCAGGATTCTCGGGCCGGTCGAGCCGACAGTGCCGCCGAAGCCCGCGCAGATACTAGCCGTCTTGGCGGTCGAGTGCGGGAAGATCGTGCCCGTCGAGAGGCTCATCGATCTCATCTGGGGTGAGGAGCCGCCGCCGCAGGCGCGCAAGTCGCTGCAGGTGCACATCAGCAGCCTGCGCAGGGCCGGGCTGCCGGTCGAGCACCGGGCGGCGGGGTACGTGCTCAACGCCGAGCCGGAAAACGTCGACCTGCACCTGTTCCGCAGGCTTGTCACGCGGGCCGGTGGGGAGACCGATCTCAAGGCCAAGGCCGAGACGCTCAACGAGGCGCTGCAGCTGTGGCGCGGGGCGCCGGTCGTGTTCGCGCAGACGCTCGACGTGCAACGGCTTGCGGCCGCGGAGCAGTGGGTGGACGCGGAGCTGGCGCTGGGGCGGCACGCGGAGCTGGTTGAACGGCTCGGAACGCTGGTCGCCGAGTACCCGTTGGCGGAGCGGCTCAGAGGGCAGCTCATGACCGCGCTCGCCAGGGCCGGGCGCCGGGCGGACGCGATGCGGGTGTTCCGGGAGACGCGCAAGGTGCTCGTGGACGAGCTCGGGGTCGAGCCGGGCGAGCAGATGCAGCAGCTGTACCGGGACGTGCTTGAGGGAACCAAAGAAAGTCGGCGCAACTACCTGCCGCGTGACGCTGGGGACTTCACCGGGCGGGACAGGGAGTTGAGCCGGCTGCTCGACTGCGACGGCGGCGTGTGGTGGATCGAGGGGCCGGCGGGCGTGGGCAAGAGTGCGCTGGCCGTGCACGCGGCTCATCGGCTGGCGGATCGGTATCCGGACGGGCAGTTGTTCGTGGATCTGCACTCGCCGTCGGGGGCGCTGGACGCGTTGCTGCGCGCGATGGACGTGCCGAGTGAGCGGATTCCGGAGTCGGCGGAGGAACGCGCGGCGCTGTGGCGGGCGACGGTCGGCGGGCGCAGGGTCGTGATCGTGCTGGACGGCGTCGTGAGCGTGTCGCAGGTGCGGCCGCTCCTGCCGGGTAGCCCGGGTTGTCTGACGTTGATCACGAGCCGCAGCCGGTTGTGCGGGCTGGAAGGTGTCAGGAGGATTCCGCTCGACGTCCTGAGCAGCGACGAGGCGGTCACGCTGCTGCAGAGGATCCTCGGCGACGAAAGGGTTGCCGCGGAGCCCGACCAGGCCGGTGAAGTGGCGCGGCTGTGCGGGTATCTGCCGCTCGCCGTGCGGATCACCGGGGCGCGGCTCGCGGGCCGGGCGCACTGGCCGGTGTCGAAGCTGGTCAGGAGGCTGAGTGACGAACGCAGCCGGCTCGACGAGCTGGTCGCGGACGACCTGGCGGTGCGATCGAGCCTGGAGCTGACGTATCGCGGGCTCCCCGAAGACGTCCAGGGCGCGTACCGGATCTTCGGGTTCCTCGGGCTGCCCGAGGTGCCGAGCTACCTGTGGGTGCACCTGCTCGACGAGGACGTGCTCGACCAGCTCGTGGACGCGCGGCTGCTCGACGTCATCGGCAGCGCGCGGTACCGGATGCACGAGCTGGTGCGGCTGCACGCCCGCGAGCTCGCCGAAGCCGAAGACCCCCAACAGGACCGCGAAGATCTCGTCAGAAGGGCCGTCCTGGCCGCACTGTCCACAGTAGATGGTCTTACTGAGCAGCTCTTCCTTGCTGTACCCCGGATGCAGGACTCGCTCGGAGTGGTGACGGCAGCGGCTCGCCCGACCGACAAGGACGCGTGGTTCGCCAGGGAGGAGTCGCTGCTGACCAAGCTCGTCGAACGAGCGGCGGAGCTGGGGCTCGCGGAGATCGCGTCGCAGCTCGCCGAGGTGCTGGTGTTCGCCTGGTTCGGGCTCAGAAACCGTTATGAGGCTTGGGAACGAACACACACAGCGGCGCTGGAAGCCGTGTGGAAGACCGGAGATCTGAGGCTCGAAGCGGTCCTGCGCTGCAGCCTCGGTCAGATGCACTACAAGCGCGACAACCTCGTCGAGGCGCGGTCGTGGTTCGACACCGCGCAGACGTTGTTCGTGAACCTGGGCGACAAACGCGGTGAAGCCGTTGCGATGAACGGCATCGGCATGGTCTGCCGCGATCTCGGCGAGTACCCGTGCGCCCTGGAAGCGCTGGGCCGGGCCAGGGAACTGCTGGAGGCGACGGATCCCGAAGGCGTTGCCCACGCGCTGTACGGAATCGGTTCGATAGCAAGAGAACTCGGGCAGGACGACCAGGCGTTCGACACCTTGGAACAAGCCGAGACCACCTACCGCCGGGCGCAAAGCAGGCGGGGAGAAGCGTTGGCAGCGCGCGGGATCGGACTCGTGCACCGTGCTCGCGGCGAGCTGGACCTGGCCGAGGAGCACATCGTGCGCGCCCACGAGATGGTCGCGGGCACCGGTGACGAGCTGCTCGGTTGCTACACCGCCCAGGCGTGGGCGAAAGTGTTGATAAGAAAGGGCTCCTTCGACGCGGCCGAGAAGCTCCTGCACACCGCACTGGTCGGCTGCCGCGACGTCGGCGACCGCTTCGGCGAGGCGCTGGTGTGGCGCACGCTGGGGGAGTGGCGGCTCGCGGGCGGCGACTACACCGGTGCGCGGACGGTGCTGACCGACGCGCTGGCGTCGTGGACGGACCTCGGCCTGCGGTTGTGGCGGGCGCGCACGCTCAGAGACCTCGGTGCGGCCCACGCCTGCTTGGGGGACAACGCAGGCGCGGGCCGCTGCTGGGGTGAGGCCTCAGCACTGTTCGGGCGACTGGGCACCCGTGAGTCCGGGGAGGCGCTCCAGTGGCCCGTCCAGTGGAACCTCGTGATCAGCCAGTGATCTTCTTGTACTTCCACGGCGCGTAGCCGCCGCTCTTCAGCGTGGCGATCGACACGGTCTCGTGGTCCATGTCGGTCGCGGTGCTGCCCTCCTCGTAGATCCACACGGAGGTGTGCGCCGCGTTGGCCCACTTCTCGAACAGCTTCACGTGGCCGTTGCGCAGGATCATGTCGCCCGGCTTGAGGTTCGCCCACGCGATCTTCGTGGCGACCTCGTCCAAAGTGGACGTGTTGCGGCTCGTGGTCAGCTTCCACGCCATGGAGACGAAGCCGGAGCAGTCCGTGCGGTACTTCTTGCCGCGGTTGATGTCGTACGCGTAGGCGGTCTGCGAGTACGGGATCTTGCGGTCCCACCAGTCCTTCGCGCGCTTCATGACCTCGGTGCGGGAGATCGAGCCGCCGTACCCGGCCGCCGCCTCCACCTGCGAGATGGCGGTCTCCTGCTCGGCAGGACCCTCCGGGGCGGCGTGGGCGATGCCCGTGATGCCGGACAGCAGCCCGAGCGAGAGAGCGGTCGCCGCGACGGCGTGGCGAATGCGCATCGTTGTTGCTCCGATCGACTTGTTGGTGACCGGAACTGTCCACGGCAGCGCCAAAGATCGGCCAAAGGTCGATTTAGGCGTGCCTTTACCGCTCGTTCCTAGCTTCTGCCCGACCTTGGTTTGGGCAGAAGGAGAGAGAGCATGCTCGTTCGCATGATCACCGCGGTGATCGCGATGTTCGCCGCCCTCGTGATGGGCGCGTCGGTCGCACAGGCGGCCACGAAGCTCACGCACGCCCAGGCGACCTCGCAGCTGCGCGCGGCCGGCATCACCTGGTCGTCCAGCGGTGGTTGCAGCGACCGCAACCGTCCGAACTGCACGTCGTTCGAACAGGTCCGGCAGACCAGCATCTCGGGTGCGATCACGTTCAAGCGGGCGTCCGGCTGCGCGCTGAACATCACCGGTGGCACCGAGACCGGCCACGCGTCGGGCACCTACTCGCACTGGAACGGCTACAAGTTGGACTACTCGCTGTCCACGTGCGTCAGCAACTACATCACGCGCACCTTCACCTCCATCGGTGGCAGCAAGTGGCGGTCGGGCTCGGGCAACATCTACTACCGCGAGTCGAACCACTGGGACGTCACGTACTACAACTGCGGCGGTTGCTGAACCAACGCGGTTGCTGAACTCCGCTCGGGGCCGGTAGTAGTTGTCGGGTGACCACACTCGGCGCCGTCTACCGGCCCCAGCTCCCGCCTGAGAATCTGCGTTCCGTCGTCCTCGCAGCCGAGGAGTCCGGAGTGGACTCGTTGTGGCTGTGGGAGGACTGCTTCCTGGAGAGCGGTATCGCCTGCGCTTCCGCTGCTCTCGCCTGGACGTCCCGCCTGAAGGTGGGTGTCGGCCTGCTGCCGGTGCCGTTGCGCAACGTCGCGCTGACCGCGATGGAGGCCGCGACGCTGGACCGGTTGTTCCCCGGTCGCGTCACGATCGGTGTCGGGCACGGGCTGCAGTCGTGGATGGGGCAGGTGGGCGCGCGAGTGCCGTCGCCGTTGACCCTGTTGCGCGAGTACACCGACGCGTTGAAGGCGCTGTTGGCCGGCGAACAGGTGACGTGTTCCGGCAAGTACGTGTCGCTGACCGGGGTGGCGCTGGACTGGCCTCCCGCCGCGCCGATGCCGATCTACGTGGGCGGGCTCGGCCCCAAGACCCTCGATCTCGCCGGGGAGATCGGCGACGGCACGATCCTGGACGCGTCGGCCGACCTCGCCCGCGTGCGCGAGACGCGCGCGACCCGTGAGCACCCGATCGTCGTCTACGTGGAGACCGATTCGAGGGACCGCGCGTTCGTCGCGGACCTGGTGTCGCAGGTGGCCGAAGCGGGCGCTACCAGCGTGATCTTGCAGCAGTCGGCCACGAGTGAGGACCCCGAAGGATTCGTTCGTTTTGTGGGTTCACTCGATGGTGTGAGTGCATAGCGCGATAGATAACGGTGGATTCCTCCTTGCGATGGAACGGTCGTGGGCCTTTCGTCGCTGTTCGGGGAGGTAAGCATGCTCGGGCGCAAGAACCGCCGGATCGCTGAGCTGGAGCGGGCCGTGGAAGGCCTTCAGGAGCTGCTCGCTCGAATCGGTGACGCCCGAACAGCGCAAACAATCGCGTTGGAGGAGGTCGACCGCGCCGGCGCCGAGCTCGTGGCGCTGCGGCACCGGATCAAGAACGCGCGCGCCGAGCTCCAGCCGTTGAAGGAAGAGCTGACCTTCCAGCGGGCCGGGGTGTTCCGCACCGACGCGACCGCGGACCACCAGGCCCAGCTCGACATGATCCACGACGAGATGAAGACGCTGATCAAGACCGGCGCCGCGATCGAGGGCGGCGGGCAGGTCACCTACAACGGGTCGGACGCCACCGGGCGCCGGCTCGTCGAGGACTGGTCGGCGCTGATGCTCCGCTCGTACAACTGCGAGGCCGAGAACTGCCTGCGCATGTTGCGAGCCGGTGGCCTGGACGCCGCCCGCAGGCGGCTCGATCGCGCGACGTCGGCGATCGAGCGGCTCAGCGGCACGTTCGCCCTCCGGATCGCGCCGCGCTACCAGGCGTTGCGGATGTACGAGCTGGAGCTCACCGCCGACCACCTGCAGCGCAAGGCGGACAGCCGCCGCACTCGCCGGATTGCATCGTGACCCCTGGGGTACTTCCCCAGCGTGGCTGAGGTTTCTCTGAACGTCGAAGCGCCCATCGAGGCCGTCTGGACGGTTCTCGCCGATGGCTGGTCTTACGCGGGCTGGGTGGTGGGCGCGACGCACATCCGCGACGTCGACGCCGGCTGGCCCAAGTGCGGCACGCGCATCCACCACAGCGTGGGTCCGTGGCCGTTGGTCATCCAGGACACGACCGAGGTGGTGCGGTGCGAGCCGTCGCGCCTGCTGGAGCTGGACGCACGGCTGTGGCCGGTCGGTGCCGCCCGGATCACCCTCACCTTGACAGCGCGGTCCGCAGACCTCACGGAGGTGCGGATGGCCGAGCGCGTGGTGCGCGGGCCCACGTCGTTGCTGCCGAAGTTCCTTCAGGACGCGCTGCTGATTCCACGCAACAAGGAATCGCTGCAACGCCTCGACTCGATTGCTCGCGGACGGGCTTGATCACCCTTTCACTAGGTAACTAGTGAAAGGGTGATAGGGTTGCTCCCATGAGTCAGAGGGAGCATCCGCCGGTCGTGGCGGAGGACCTGGGGAAGAAGTACACGCGGGGCTGGGCGTTGCGGGACTGCGCGCTGGAGATCCCGGCGGGCCGCGTGGTGGCGCTCGTCGGGCCGAACGGCGCCGGCAAGAGCACCCTGATGGGCATGATCACCGGACTGCTCCGCCCGACGACGGGCCGGATCGCGGTGTTCGGCGACGTGCCGAACGGGCGCGGGATGCACCGCTCGGTCGCGTTCCTGACGCAGGCCAAGCCGCTGTACCCGCAGTTCACGGTGACAGAGACCTTGCGGTACGGGCAGCGCGCCAACCCCGGCTGGGACCAGGCGTACGCCGAGGAACTGGTGCGCAAGGCGCAGGTGCCGTTCGCGGCGAAGGTGGGGACGCTGTCGGGCGGTCAGCGCACGCGGGTCGCGCTGGCGCTGGCGCTGGGGAAGCGACCGCGGCTGCTGATGCTCGACGAGCCGTTGGCCGATCTCGACCCGTTGGCGCGCGAAACCGTGCTGCAGACGCTCGTTGAGGAGGCACGCGCGCACGGCATCACCGTGCTGCTGTCGTCGCACGTGCTGGCCGAGTTGGAGAACGTGTGCGACCACCTCGTGCTGCTCACGTCGGGACGCGTCCGCCTGGCTGGCGATGTTGATCAGCTGATGCGGCAACACGGCCGCGGGCTCAGCGAACTCGCGCTCGCCTACATGCGTTCGGAGGTGGCGGCATGACGTGGATCGTGTGGCGTCAGCAGCGCCCGGTGTTCATCACGCTCGCCGTGGGGCTGATCGTGGCGGTGGCGGCCATCCTGTTGCTGCGCGCCGGAATGGTCGCCGACCTGAGTGCCCGCAACCTCCTGGACTGCGTGGGCAAGGGCTTGGAGGCGTGTCGCGACAAGGCGGCCTTCGAGTTCCAGCAGACCTGGTACGACCGGTTGCACCTGGCGCAGGGCGCGGTGATCGCCGTGCCCGCGCTGATGGGTGTCTTCGTCGGCGCGCCGCTGTTCGCGCGCGAGTTCGAGCAGGGCACGCACGCCTTGGCGTTCACCCAGTCGGTCAGCCGGACGCGGTGGATGGTGACCAAGTTCGTCGTCGCCGCCCTGCCGGCGCTGGTGTTCGTGGTCGTGTTCCAGTTCGCCGTGCAGAGCTGGCTGGACGCGGCCGGCAAGCTCGGGCCGCTGGCGACGGGACCGTTCTTCTTCACGACCTTCGACGCCCAGGGGGTGTCGCCGATCGCGTACGCCCTCTTCGCCTACACGTTCGGCATGTTCGCCGGCGCTTTGTTCAAGAGGACGCTCGTGGCGATGTCGTTGACGCTCGCGGCGTTCGTCGTGGTGCGGTTCGTGCTCACCGGGGTGCGGGAGTTCATGATCACACCGACCCGCGTGCGATCGGACGACCCGACCGTGTCGGCGGTCGGCGATCGAGTGCCGCTGGTGGTCGACTCGGGTTTCCTGGACGACAGAGGCGCCGTGGTGGCCGACGCGGGGTCGCGGATGAACTGCGGTTCGCGCGGCGACGAGCCCGTCGTGACGGACTTGGCCGCGTGTTATCGCAAGAACGGTCTCGCGCAGTCGTACGCGGACATCATCCCGGCCGACCAGGCGACCACGCTGCACCTGCTGGAGGCGTCGATCTTCACGGGGCTCGCGGCGGTGTTCGTCCTGGGCGCGGTGTGGGCCGTGCGCAGGCAGGTGTGAGGGCGTGGACACCTATGCTGAGCGGCGTGATCGAGTTTCGCATCGATCGGCACTCCGGGGTGTCCACCTACCTCCAGATCGCAGCGCAGGTCAAACAGGCGATGCGGATGGGACTGCTGGGCCCCGGCGACAAGCTGCCGACGGCACGGGAGGTGGTGGAGGCCACCAGGGTCAACCCCAACACCGTGCTGAAGGCGTACCGGGAACTGGAGCACGAGGGCCTGGTGGAAGGCCGCCGGGGCATGGGCACGTTCGTCACGGCCTCGCTGGCCACCTCGTTCGCCCGCCCCGACGCACCGTTGCGGCAGGACCTGGACCAGTGGATGGGCCGCGCGGTCGGCGAGGGGCTGTCGGCCGACGAGGTCGACGCGATCTACACGGACGTGCGCTCGGAGCACTACTGATGTCCACTGTGGAGTTTCGATGAATCCGGTGTGTGCTTCTGATCTGGCCAAGCACTTCGGCCGGCTTCGGGCACTCGACTCGTGCAGCTTCGCGCTGCCGGCCGGCAGTGTCACGGGGTTGGTGGGGCCGAACGGCGCGGGCAAGAGCACGCTGCTGTCGGTGATCGCTGGGCTGTTGCGACCTACTGCCGGTTCGGTTCAGGTGTGTGGGACTCCGGTGCGTGGGGCTATCCATCCTGACGTGTCGTTGCTGACGCAGAAGCGGCCCCTGTACGAGCAGTTCACCGTGCGCGAGATGATGCGCGCCGGGGCGGCGATGAACGACCGTTGGTCTGCTGACCGCGCGTTCGAGGTGTTGGATCTGCTTGCGGGCGTGGATGTTTCCGCTCCCGTGCGCACTCTCTCCGCTGGCGCGCGCACTCAGGTTGCGCTTGCTTTGGCGCTTGGGCGGTTGCCGACGGTGTTGCTGCTCGACGAGCCGTTGTCGGACCTCGATCCGTTGGCGCGCGACGAGACGTTGCGGATTGTCATGACCGATGTGGCGGAGCGGGGGACGACTGTTCTGTTGTCGTCGCATCTGCTGACCGACCTCGGGGATGTTTGTGATCACCTGCTGCTGCTTGACGAAGGGCGGGTGCAGGTGGCCGGGGACATCGAGGAGATCCTGGCGGATCATCGGGTTGTCGTTGGGCCGGCTGGGGTGGAGCTGGAGACGGACGGGGTTGTGGTCGACTCCTCGCGGACTTCTCGGCAGCTGACCGCGTTGGTGCGTGGAGGTTCTGCGCCTTCTGGGTGGGAGGTCTCGCATCCCGATCTGGAGGCGTTGGTGATGGGGTATCTGCGGGCGTCGCGGACCCGGAAGCTGGCGCGTCGGTAGATCCGCCGTTCGGGTGGGATTGATCGAACTGTCTAACAGGTGGATGCCACCGGGCGATGACGTCGGTACAGCCGTCGCTTCAGGGGAGTTGCCACATGTTCGGCAGCAAGCGGAAGAAGATCGCCTCGCTGGAACAGGTGGTGGCAGCGCTTCAACTGCAGGTCGACCAACTGACCGCGCATCTGCGGGCACTCGGCGGCTTGGAGCACTTCCAGCTGCGGCAGGAGATCGACCGCATGCGAGCCGAGCTGGTGGATCTGCAGCACGCCCACGCCGCCGAGCTGCTGGCGCACCAGCAGTCACTCGCTCAGCTGTAGAGCGCTCGGTTCGCACCCTGGATCAGCGTCCGGTACAGCTCACCCGCCGCACCCCACCGCGCCAGCGCCGCCCGAGCCGCGTTCGCCCCGGCCGCACCGTGCACTCCGCCGCCCGGCCACGCCGACGAGCCCGCGAGGTAGAGGCGGTCGAACGGCGTGTCCGTGCGGCCGAGCCCCGGCACCGGGCGGAAGACCAGCTGCTGGTGGATGGCCGCGGTGCCGCCGTTGACCGTGCCGATCTCGTCCGGGCCCAGCACCGAGCGTTTGACGATGCGGGAGCGGAAGCCGGGGGCACGTTCCTCGATCATCTGCTCGATGCGGTCGGCGCGGCGCTTCAGGCGGTCTGGGGTCCACGCTCCGCCCAGCGGTACGTGTGTGTACGCCCAGGCGGCTTCGGTGCCGGCGGGAGAGCGTGACGGGTCGGTCGTCGTCATCTGGCCCATGACCATGAACGGGTTGCGCGGGACCTTGCCGCACGCCAGTTCGTGGGCGACGCCGGCCATGCCGTTCACGTCGCCGCCCAGGTGGACGGTGCCGGCCTGCGCGGCTTCCGGGTTGGTCCACGGGATCGGGCCGGACAGAGCCCAGTCGACCTTGATCGTGTCGCCGTCCCACTGGAAGCGGGCGAGGTCGGCGGTGAGTTTTGCGGGTAGTGCGTCGGGTCCGATCAGGTCCAGGTAGAGCGACGGTGCGGGGATGTCGGCCAGGACGGCGCGGCGTGCGCGCACGACTGAGCCGTCTTCCAAACGCACGCCAACGGCTACACCGCGCGCGTGCAGCACGTCGGTGACTTTTGCGTTCGTTTCGATGCGGCCGCCGAAGCGGCGTACGAGAGAGGCTGTCAGCTCACCGGCGCCGCCGCGTGGGACCGGGTTGCCGACCTCTTGCGCGAGCATTGCCAGCAGCCAGCCGAAGCCCGCGCCGCCGGCCTGGTCCGGGCCCAGGTCTGTGTGCATTGTGTTGCCTGCCAACAACACACGGGCGCCCTCGCCCTCGAAGAGCTCCTCGCCCAGACGGCGCACCGGCAGCGTGAGCATGCGCGTCAGGCGTAGGGCGCCACCGACGCCTGCGGACCGCAGCAACGACATGCCGCCACGCACCGGAGGAAAGGGGCGCAGCAGTGAGTCGAGAACGGCGTCACGGACCTTGCGCCACTGCGAGAACTCCGTTTGCCACTTGTCGGCGTCGGAATGCGCGAAGGTGCCGACGGACTTCGCTGTGGTTTCCACGTCACGAGAGAGGAGCGCGACACGGTCGTCTGGCAGCACATGGGCGAGCACGGCCGGTGCGTGTTGCCACTGCACGTCGAGGTTCAACGCGCCGAGGACGGGCGAGCCGAGGCCGAGGGGGTAGAACGCGCTGTAGACGTCGTTCGTGAAGCCCGGCGCGGTGATCTCGGCCGACGTGACGGCGCCGCCGGGGGTGTCACGCTGTTCCAGCACCAGCACGTCCCAGCCCGCGTCCGCCAGCAACGTCGCGGCGACCAGGCCGTTCGGGCCCGAGCCGATGACGACCGCGTCAACAGTGTTAGTTTCGGTCACGCAGCCCCTCCATTGCACCGACCACCTCACGCAGCACATCACGCGCGTCGTGTTCGGGCCACCATTCCAGATCTTGGTGCGCTCGGGTCGTTCGCACCAGCGGCGCCTGATCGGCCATCCGGACCCACTCCGGGGTCAGCGGCTGCAACCCGAGCCGTGCCGTTGCGCCGGCCAGCTTCTCGACCAGCGGATACGGCACGGCAACCCGCCCGGCACCCACGTCGTGAGCGATCATCGGCGCGGTCAGCACCGGTTCGGCAGCGAGGTTGAAAGCGCCGAACGCGCGACGGTTGATTATCTCGACGATCGCGCGCGCCACGTCGTCGGAGTGCACGAGCTGCAGGCGCAGGCCGTTCCACAACGGCATTGGGAGCAACGGCAGCAGTTTCGGGGAGATCCAGCGGCCGAGCAGCCACCTGCGCAGCTGCTGGGCGGCGGACGCCTGGCCGATGCCGCACGGCCTGATCACCGTGCACGGCAACGGATAGCGGCTGATCATCTCCTCCAGCCGCACCTTGTGCGCGCTGTACGTGCTGCCGGGAATGCCCGTCACCGGCCACGACTCGTCGACACGTGACCAACGCGGCGCCGGTTCGTAGGCCGCGACCGACGACGCGCAGATCAGGTGACCGACTTCTTCTTTGATGCACGCAACGAGCACATGCTCGCTGCCGTCGACGTTCGTCTCACGGTCCGTTGGCTTGATGGCCCACGCCAGATGCACCACGACGTCCGCACCGCGGATGGCGTCCCGCAACGACGACAGCGTGCGCACGTCCACCCCGACGTCCTCGAACGTGAGGTGACGGCGCAACGCCGAGCCGACGTTGCCGGAGGCGCCGGTGACAACAATCTTCACCCGAGCACCTTGCGGATGGCGTCCCGCGTCTTGTCCACCACGGCGACCAGCGGGCCGAGTGCCATGTTCGCGATCGGGCTCTCCACACCGGGGTGCGGGCGGGTCGGCGCGATCGCTTCGGCAGCCTCCACCGCGCGCGCCATGCGTTCGAGCCGTTCCTGGTCGTGCACCTTGCGCAGCAGCGGGAACTCGGCCTCCTCCTCGTGGTTCGCGTGGGCGAGCACGTCGTCGCGGAGCTGCACGAGCAGAGTGTCGAAACCCTCGGCGTCGGGACCCATGTCGTGCATCGTGCTGAGGAGTTCCTTCGCCCGTCGCTCCTCCGCGATGCGTGCGTCCACGATCGGCTTGCCGCCGTTCACGCGAGCGATGGCCGGGTGGACGATCTCCTCCTCCGCGGTCTCGTGGATCGACAGCAGCCGCACGAGCTGATGCCATGCGTCTTTGCGTTCGTCGCCGGCAGCGGTCTCCACCTCGGTGAACAGCGTCCGGATGGTCTCGTGTTGCCGGTGGAGCAGCGTGATCACGTCGTCAGCCATGCCGACCGGGTACCCGAAAAGTGATCGACAACGCCGTATCTCATTTCGTTCGGCGCCGAAGAACTAGCACACTCCGTAGTCGAGCGGTAGTCACATGAACCTAACAATCCTGTGTCACGTACCACATAGAGAGGCATTATGTGACGCCTCAACGAATACTGAGCTACCGCTTAGTATGTCTAGCTTCAAAGGACTCCTGCATGCCCTTCCGCCGCCACGTCCTACCCACCGCCTTAGCGCTCGCCGTCCTCGTGGCCGGCTGCGGCGCCAAGGAAGACGACAAGGCCAAGGTGAAGACCGGGCCTGGCGTCACGGACGACAAGATCTCGCTCGGCATCCTCACGGACATGACGGGGCCGTTCAAAGCGTCCGCGTTGGTCCGCATGAAGGGCTACGAGCTGTACTTGAAGCAGGTCAACGACCGCGGGGGCATCTGCGGTCGCAAGGTCGAGCTCAAGACGAAGGACCACGCGTACGACGTGCAGAAGGCGCTCGACGCCTACTTCGACCTGGAGCCGCAGGTTCTGGGTCTGCTGGAGCTCGCGGGCACGCCGATGACCGCGGCCATCGAGCCGGACATCATGCAGACGCGCACGCTGACGGCGCCGGCGAGCTGGGCCGCGTCGCTGCTCGGCAACCCGCACATGATGATCGTGGGCACGACGTACGACCTCGACGTCATCAACGGGCTTGATCACTACAAGCGCCGCGGTGTCATCAAGGAGGGCGACACCATCGGCCACGTGTACGTCCAGGGCAGCTACGGCGACAACGCCGTGGAGGGCAGCCGGTTCGTCGGGCAGCAGTGGAACATGAAGGTCGCCGAGCAGCCCATCGGTGAGACCACGGCGGATCTGGCGCAGCAGATCGCCACGCTGAAGGCCTCCGGCGCGAAGGCCGTCGTGCTGAGCACCACGCCGGCGCAGACCGCGGCCGCCGTCGGTGTCGCCGCGGCGCTCAAGTGGGACGTGCCGTTCATGGTCAACGTCGTCGGCTTCGACACCGCGATCCTCGACTCGCCGGTCGGCCCGGCCGTGGAGAAGCAGGTGTCCGTGGTGACGTCGGTGGCGCCGTTCACCGGTAGCGCCGCCGGGCCGCGTGAGGTGGCGGCGGCGTTCAACGAGAACTACCCGAACGACAAGCCCGCGCTCTACGTCGACCACGGCTACACGGTCGCGATGGTGTTCCTGGCGGTCGTGGAGAAGGCCTGCAAGAACGGCGACCTCAGCCGTGACGGTGTCCTCAAGGCGTTCCACGACACCAACGGCCTGGACACCAAGGGCCTGACCGGAGCGCTGCACTACTCGCTGGTGGGACGTCCTTCTTCGACGCAGTCGTACATCACCAAGGTCGACAGGTCGGCGCCCGGTGGTCTCACGACCGTCGAGGAGCTGTTCGAGTCCGAGCTGGTGAAGGCCAAGGGCACCCGCGCCAAGTAGTTCCAACGATGAAGGGAACCTTCCTCCACTTCAAGTGGAGGAAGGTTCCCTTCATCGTGAGCGCACCCGGAATTGTCAGGGGTGCTGAGCACCATGGGCTCATGGAGCGAGGAAAGTGGAACAGCGTCGAGGACGAGCTATGGCAGCACAGTCGCGTCGGCGTAATCAGAGCGTCGGACCTCGAGACGCTCGGAATCGGCCAGACGACCACGTATCGGCAATGCCAACCTGGTGGCCGGTGGCGGCACCTGCTACCCGGCATCGTGCTGCTTGAACGTTCGCAACCGACGTCTCGGCAGAGGATCGAGGCCGCGTTGATGTTCGTGAGACACGACGCGCTCGTCACCGGTCTCCAGGCGGCGCGCCAATACAACCTGCGTGCCGGCCCGGATCCGCAGTTCGTGCACGTCCTCGTACCTCACAAGTACTGCGTGCGCAGCTCCGGGTTCGTTGTGGTGGAACGCACGGTGTTGTTTCCGTCTTCGTACTTTCGTGACGGGATTCCGCTGGCTCCGCCCGCCCGCGCTGTTCTGGACGGAGTGCGCCGCATACGGGAACTCGGTCCGGTGCGTGCTCTGCTGATCGAAGCCGTTCAGAGCGGGCTCACGAACACAACCGAACTCCGTCGCGAACTCGATACCGGCGCCAAGCGAGGGACCGCCCTGCCGCGACGAGTGCTCAACGAGATCGATTTGGGTGTGCGGTCCGTGGCCGAAGCGGACGCGGTGGAGGTCTGGCATCAGGCAGGACTGCCGACACCACATTGCAACGCTGTCCTGGTGGACTCGGAGGGGGTCTATGCGGGCATGCCGGACCTGTGGTGCGACGAGGTCGGGCTCGCCTGGGAGATCGACAGCAACGAGTTCCACTACAGCAAGGAGTTGTACGCGAAGACACTGGCGCGCAATTCCAGGTACGCGACACTCGGTATCGGCGTCGTGCAGACGTTGCCGTCCCGCCTGCGCGCTGAGCCCGAGGCGGTGATCGCGGAACTGCGCGCCGCCTATGCCGTTGCGTCTGCACGTCCGCGGCCGCAAGTGCACATCAAGAACTCACAACCGGCCTGAGAACCGATGAAGGGAACCTTCCTCCATTTCAGGTGGAGGAAGGTTCCCTTCATCGGTTTGTATTACTTGCCGAAGCCGGCCTTGCGGAGTGCGTCCGCCATCGAGCCGGACGCGGGCGGCGGCGAGTTGCGCTGCTGCCCACCGCGCTGCTGACCGCCGCGCTGCTGCGGACGACGGTCACGACCGCCACCGCCGCCCTGCTGCTTGGGCGCGGCCTTGCCCGGCTCGTCGTTCAGCCGCAGCGTCAGACCGATCCGCTTGCGCGCCTCGTCGACCTCCAGCACCTTGACCCGCACCACGTCACCGGACTTCACGACGTCGCGCGGGTCCTTCACGTAGGTGTCGGACAGCGCGGAGATGTGCACCAGGCCGTCCTGGTGCACGCCGACGTCGACGAACGCGCCGAACGCGGCCACGTTCGTCACGACGCCCTCCAGCACCATTCCGGGCTTGAGGTCGGCGATCTTCTCGACGCCGTCCGCGAAGGTCGCCGTCTTGAACGCCGGTCGCGGGTCGCGGCCGGGCTTCTCCAGCTCGCGCAGGATGTCCGTGACGGTCGGCAGACCGAACTGCTCGTCGACGAACTGCTCGGGCCGCAGCTTCGTGAGCACCGCGGTGTTGCCGATCAGCTCGGCGCCGGCCGTGGCCTGCATCTTCCGCACGACCGGGTACGCCTCGGGGTGCACCGAGGAGGCGTCGAGGGGCTCGTCGCCGCCGCGGATCTTGAGGAAGCCCGCGCACTGCTCGAACGCCTTCGGGCCGAGCCGCGCGACCTCCATCAGGGCCTTGCGGGTCTTGAACGGGCCGTTCTGATCCCGGTGCAGCACGATGTTCTCCGCGAGCCCGGCGGTGATGCCGGAGACGCGGGTCAGCAACGGCACCGAGGCGGTGTTCAGGTCGACACCGACCGCGTTCACACAGTCCTCGACCACCGCGTCCAGCGACCGCGACAGCTTCGCCTCGGCCAGGTCGTGCTGGTACTGGCCGACACCGATGGACTTCGGGTCGATCTTCACCAGCTCGGCCAGCGGGTCCTGCAGCCGGCGCGCGATCGACACCGCGCCGCGGATCGACACGTCGAGCCCGGGCAGTTCCGAGGAGGCGTACGCGGAAGCCGAGTACACCGACGCACCCGCCTCGGAGACCACGATCTTGGTGAGCTTCAGCTCCGGGTGACGCTTGATCAGGTCGGCGGCCAGCTTGTCGGTCTCGCGCGACGCCGTGCCGTTGCCGATCGCGATCAGGTCGACGTTGTGCTGCTTGGCCAGCACCGCGAGCTTGGCGATCGACTCGTCCCAGCGGTTCGCGGGCACGTGCGGCTGGATCACGCCGTGCGCGACGACCTTGCCGGTGGCGTCGACGACCGCGACCTTCACGCCGGTGCGGTAGCCGGGGTCGAGACCCATCGTGGCGCGCGTGCCGGCCGGGGCGGCCAGCAGCAGGTCGCGCAGGTTCGACGCGAACACCTTCACGGCCTCGTCCTCGGCGAACTGGCGCAGGCGTCCGCGCAGGTCGATGCCGAGGTGCACGAGGATGCGGGTCCGCCACGCCCAGCGCACGGTGTCGGTGAGCCACTTGTCTCCAGGGCGGCCGCGGTCGTCGATGCCGAAACGGGCGGCGATCTGCACCTCGAACGACGAAGGCCCGTCCTCGACCGGCTCCTCCGGCTCCAGGACGAGGTCGAGGACCTCCTCCTTCTCGCCGCGGAACAGCGCCAGGATGCGGTGGGAGGGCAGCTTGGCGAACGGCTCGTCGAACTCGAAGTAGTCCGCGAACTTGGCGCCCTCGGTCTCCTTGCCCTCGCGGACCTTGGAGACCACGCGGCCGCGCGTCCACATCCGCTCGCGCAGCTCGCCGATCAGGTCGCCGTCCTCGCCGAACCGCTCGACCAGGATGGCCCGCGCGCCCTGCAACGCGGCCGCGGCGTCCGCGACCTCCTTGGCGGGGTAGACGAACTTCGCGGCTTCTTCCTGCGGGTTCAGACCGGGGTCGCCCAGCAGCGCGTCGGCCAGCGGTTCGAGACCGGCCTCCTTCGCGATCTGGGCCTTCGTGCGGCGCTTCGGCTTGTACGGGAGGTAGAGGTCCTCGAGCCGCGCCTTGGAGTCGGCGGCGAGGATCTGCGCTTCGAGTGCGGAGTCGAGCTTGCCCTGCTCGCGAATCGAGGTGAGGACTGCCGCGCGGCGCTCCTCCAGCTCGCGCAGGTAGCCGAGCCGCTCCTCGAGCGTGCGCAGCTGCGCGTCGTCGAGACCGCCGGTCGCCTCCTTGCGGTATCGGGCGACGAACGGGACGGTCGCGCCACCGTCGAGCAGTTCGACAGCAGAGCTGACCTGGCCGCTGGCCACGCCGAGCTCGTCAGCGATCTTCTGGTGGATGAGCGTTGTCACAGCGCGCCATTCTGCCCGCTGGCCGAATCAACGTGACACCGTGTCCTCATGACCATCGCCGAGGTCGTCCCGTCACTGCTCTCCGGCCTGGACGTTCCGGGTGCCGACAACACCCTGGACCTGCCGTCCGCCCGGCGTGTCGTGCTGCTGCTCGTCGACGGGCTGGGCCACGAGCTGCTGCGCGAGCACGCCGAGCACGCCCCGTTCCTCGCCGGTCTGTCCGGCCGCGAGATCGACGCGGGGTTCCCGTCGACGACCGCCACCAGCCTCGCCTCGATCGGCACCGGGCTGCTGGCGGGTGAGCACGGCATCGTCGGGGTGTCGTTCTCGGTCGGGGACGAGGTGCTCAACGCGCTGACCTGGTCGCGTGCCGGTGATCGCCACCACGACCTGCGCAAGACGCTCGTGCCCGAGGTCGTCCAGCCGCACCCGACGGTGTTCGAGCGCGCCGCGGCGGCCGGGGTGGCGGTCAGCACGGTCGCTCCGTTGAACCAGCGGACCAGCGGGCTGACCCGTGCCGTGCTGCGCGGGTCGTGGTTCCGGGGCGCGGCCGGGTTCGGCGACCTCGCGCTGGGCGCGGTCGCGGCGGTCCGGCAGGACCGCTCGTTCTGCTACGCCTACCACGCGGATCTCGACATGATCGGGCACATCTACGGGCCGGGCTCCGACGAGTGGCTGCTGCAGCTGGAGTTCGTGGACGCGCTGGCTTCCCGCATCGCTTCCCGGATGCCACCGGATTCGCTGCTCGTGGTCACCGCGGACCACGGCATGATCACCGCGGACGACCGGATCGACTTCGACACCGAACCCTTGCTGTGGCAGGGAGTCCGGGTGATCACCGGGGAACCCCGGGTGCGCTACCTGCACACCGAAAGTGATGAGGTGCTCGAAGTCTGGCGTGATTTCCTCGGTGACCGCGCGGATGTGGTGCGGCGAGAGGAAGCCGTCGACGCAGGGTGGTTCGGCCCGGTCAGCCCGCTCGCGCTCGACCGCATCGGGAATGTTGTCGTGGCAATGAAAAACTCGGCGGTGATCGTTCGTGGCCAGGCGGAACCCTTGTTCAGCGTGATGAACGGCTTTCACGGGTCTAGAACGAGACAAGAATTGGCAATTCCACTGCTGGTTTGTGCCCGCTGACTGTCTCAGATGGTCAGTCGCGGGCAATTGGTCGTTATGTTCCTTCCGTGACGGAAATCCGGCTGCTCGGACCTCTGGAGGTTCTCGCGGGCAGCGGCGAGCGGGTGCGGATCGGCAGCACGCGGGACCAGAAGGTGCTGGCGGCGCTGGCGCTCGCGTCCGGGCGGCTGGTCGGCCTCGACCACCTGGTGGCCGTCGCGTGGGACGGCGATCCTCCTTCCACCGCACGGCATCAGGTGCAGAAGTCGATCGCGTCGTTGCGAGCGGTGCTCGGTTCCTCGGTGATCATCACGGACGGAACGGCGTATCGCGTCGTGGCTTTCACCGACGTCTCCGCGTTCGAGGACTGCGTGCGGTCGGCCGCCGCTCTCGAACCCTCGCAGGCGGCGCCGGTGTTGCGCTCGGCCCTGGAGTTGTGGCGCGGCAGCGCGCTGGCCGGGCTGGTGAGCTCGGAGCTGCGGGTCGACGCCGACCGGTGGAACGAGCGGCGGATCTCCGTGACCGAGCAGTGCTGTGCGCTGGAGCTCGGGCTGGGGCGGCATCGTGAGCTGGTGCCGGAGCTGACTGCGCTGGTGGCAGAGCACCCGTTCCGCGAGGGGCTCGTGGCGTTGCTGATGACCGCGCTGTACCGGTCCGATCGGCAGGCCGACGCGCTGGAGCTGTACCGGGTCACACATCGGCGACTCGTCGACGAGCTCGGTGTCGAGCCCGGTTCGGTGCTGCGCGAGGCGCACGACGCGGTGCTGGCGCAGGACGCGGGTGTGGTGTCGTCCGTCGTGCCCCGGCAGCTGCCCGCCGACCTGGTGCGGTTCACCGGCAGGGACGACCACCTGCGGGAGCTGGACGCGTTGCTGGAGTCAAGCTCGACCGTGGTGATCACGTCGATCGCGGGCGTGGCGGGTGTCGGCAAGACGGCGTTGGCCGTGCACTGGGCGCATCGGGTCAGCAAGTCCTTTCCGGACGGTCAGCTGTACGTGAACCTGCGCGGGTTCGACGACGCGCCGCCGATCACCCCTTCCGAGGCGCTGACGGGGTTTCTGCGGGCGCTGGGCGTCACGCAGGTGCCCGGCGACGAGCTGGAGCAGGCCGCGCTGTACCGGTCGGTGCTGGCGCAACGGCGGATGCTCGTGCTGCTCGACAACGCTGTCTCCGAGGATCAGGTGCGGCCGTTGCTGCCCGGCAGTCCCGGTTGCGTCGTCGCGGTGACCAGCCGCAACGACCTGCGCGGGCTGATGGCCGTCGACGACGCGCATCGGCTGGAGCTGGACGTGCTCACACCGCCCGAGTCCGCGGCGCTGATCGGCCGGATGCTGGGGCCTGCGCGGGCGTTGGCCGAGCCCGAGGCGGTGGCGTCGCTCGCGCGGTTGTGCGGGCATCTGCCGTTGGCTTTGCGAGTTGCGGCGGCGAACCTGGCTGCTTCCCGCGATCGGGTGGCGGACGCCGTCGCGGCGCTGGAGGGCGAGGACCGGCTGTCGTTGCTCTCGATCCGCGGTGACCAGCGCGGTGTGGTCTCGGCGGCGTTCGATCTTTCCTACCGCGAGCTGGCACCTGGGCCCGCGCGGTTGTTCCGGCTGCTGGGGTTGTTGCCGCGCACCGACTTCACCGTGCACGCGGCGGCGGCGCTGCTGGGGGAGTCGCTGGCGTCGGCCGGGTCCTGCATCGCGGCGCTGGAGGTCGCGAACCTGGTCGAGCCGCACACCGCTGGGCGCTACCGGTTGCACGACCTGCTGCACCTCTACGCCCGTGGACTCGGGGCGGATTCCGAGGCGAAGCAACGGTTGTTCGACTTCTACGTGCTCACCGCGGACGCCGCGCTGGACCTGCTGGTGCCGCGCATGCTGCACGCCGAGCGCCCGTCGCGTTCGGTCGAGGTGCCGCCGTTCGGGAGCCGTTCGTCCGCACTGTCCTGGTTGGACAGTGAGCGGGACAGCATGGTGACGCTGGCGTTGAGCGGCTGCTGGCACATGGCCGACGCGCTGCGCCGCTACCTGTGGATGTGCAGTGACCACCACACCGCCCACGCGGTGGCGACGGCCGCGCTGCGGCACGCCTCGGAGCGGGGTGACGTGGTCGGGCAGGCCACGATGGAGTCCGCGCTCGGGACCGCGTTGATGGGGCAGGACGCTTTGACGGCGGGTGAGCACTTCCTGCGCGCGGCTGAGTTGTTCCGGACGGCCGGCGACCTGGTCGGTGCGCACCGGGCGTTGCACAACCTCGGTGCGTGCTACATCGTGCAGGGCCACCCGCTCAAGGCGCTGGAGGCGTACCGCGAGGCCTCCGAAGTCCAGGTCGGGGCCTCTGAGACCTCGCTGGCGATGGTGACGGTCGGGCCGGCGTACGTGGCGACGGGCGACCTGCACGAGGCGATGGCGCACTACGACAAGGCCATCCAGATCATGGGCGACGACGTCCCGGTGCTCGGCTGGACCGGCGAGGTGGCCCTGGCCCTGGGAGACATTCCCCGCGCGCGTGAGCTGATCGCGCAGGCCGCCGCAGGGGCGACCGGTGTGCCTCACTGGGAGCTGTGCGTGCTGCACGTGGAGTCCATGCTGCACCTGGACACGGGGTCGTCGGCGCAAGCGTTGTCGGTGGCGACCCGCCTGCGCGAACAGGCGGTCCGAGCCTCCGCGAACGCGCACTACCTGCTGCGCGCGCACGACGTGATCGGCAACGTGCACTGCCACCTCGGGCGGTTCGACCTCGCGATCGCCGAGCTGACCCGGGGTGTGACCCTGGCCGTGGATCGTGACCTCGCCTATCAGGAGGCTTGGTCGCGGGTGTCGCTGGCGCGTGCTCTGGCGGCTTCGGGTGATCGTGTCGAGGCGGCCCGGCATGCGTTTCTGGCGCTGGAACTGGCTGTCGAGCGGGGTTTCCAGGTGATCCACGCACGCGCACTGAACACGCTGTCGGTTCTCGGCCAGTCGCGGCTCGACTCGGCGCTGGAGATCGCGCTGTCGACCGGGCACGCGCTGACGGCGGCCGAGACGTGGTCGCTGCTGGGTGAGCACGGGCGGGCTGCCGAGATCTTCCAGCGCTGCACGGGTTCCTCGCTGCACGCTCCGGCCGGCGTGCTGTCGCTGGAGCCTTCTTGTACTTTCTGCTCGTGACGATCTCATTGCCCGGACCGGTCGCCTTCGTGCTCGGCGGCGGAGGCAGTCTCGGCGCGTCGCAGGTCGGCATGCTGCGGGCACTGCGGGAGCACGGCGTGCGGCCCGATCTCGTCGTCGGGACGTCCGTGGGGTCCGTGAACGGATCTTTGCTGGCGTTGGACCCGGAGAAGGCGGCCGAGCGGCTGGCTGTGATGTGGGAGGGGATGACGCGGCAGCGGGTGTTCCCCGGTGGGCCTCTGGCGCAGCTCCGGTCGTTGCGCACCAACAAGACCTACCTGTTCCCGAACACCGGGCTCGCGGACGTGCTGGCGGAGGGGCTGGACGGGGTTGAGGACTTCGCTGACCTGACGCTGCCGTTCGGCGCGGTGTCGGTGGACTGCGTGACGGGTGAGGCCGTCAACATCACGTCCGGCCCGCTGGTGCCCGCGATCCTGGCCAGCGCGGCCATTCCCGGCGTGTACCCGCCGGTGAAGATCGATTCCAGGGTGCTGTACGACGGCGGCGTGCTGGCGAACGTGCCGATCCGGCAGGCGTTGGCGATGGGCGCGAAATCGTTGGTGGTGCTGGACTGCGCGTTCCCCGGCCACCTGCCGACGGTGCCGGAGACGCTCGCCGAGACCCTGCTGTTCTGGGCGACCCTCGGCATGCGCAACCAGGCGGTGCTGGAGGTGGAGCTCGCCTCGCAGCACGCGCCTGTGCTGTACCTGCCGGGGCCGCCCGTGCAGGCCGTGACCCCGCTGGACTTCTCGCACACCGCCGAGCTGGTCGACGCCTCGTACGTGGCGTCGGCGGCGTTCCTGACGTCTCTGGAGATCGCGGGGGCCGGGCTGTACGGCCACCCGTCACACGGGTAGCGCCGCGAACTGGCTGGCAGGTCGGCCGGTAGCTCCTCGTCCAGTTCCAGGTGCTCGACCTTCAGCAGGCTCGCGAGCTGTTTGACGGCGTGCTCGGGCACGATCAGCCGTTCGAGCTCGGCGTCCAGCGCGTGGGCTTCCTGTTCGGTGGCACCGATGGCGGGCACCAGACCGGGCAGGAGACGGCCCGGTGGGTGTCGCTGGCGTTCACGGTCGTGGGGTGGGTGCCGGCCATCTGCCTGGTGACCGGGGTCGGTCGCATGTTCAAGCGGGACGAGCGTTAGACATCGGCTCATTTGGAGCATTTATCGATTCAGGAGAGCGTGTAACACGGTCATACCTCCGATGACCTATTGAACTGTGGCCACCAGGTGGCGTAGACCTTTGCGCGGTAACACCGAGCACGTCTTCCTACCGCCGCAGGAGGCGTCCACCAGGAGGCTGGCTCGTGCGCAAAACGTTGCGTCGTCTCGGCGTGTTGATGACCGCCGCTCTACTCGTTGTCGGCGTGAGCTCTCCGGCGCACGCCGAGGTGCTGCATCCGCGGCAGGACTGGCTGCGGGCGTCCACCTCCGGTCTGTTCCTGCACTGGGGGATGCGGACCAACCCCGGCTACACCAACTGCGCCGCCTGGGAGGCCGCCGTCACGAACGGTGGCTGGTCCGCCAAGTACTGGGTGGACGAGGCGAAGAAGCTGCACGCGCAGTACCTCGTGCTGGCGTCGTTCCACAGCAGGCTCGGCTATGCGAAGGCCTGGCCGTCCAGCATCCCGGGCACGTGCTCGACGAAGCGCGACTTCCTCGGCGAGCTGATCGAGGCCGCCAGCAAGGAGGGGCTGTACGTCATCAACTACATGACGGACGACCCGCAGTGGCACGCCGAGGGTGGCACCGAGTGGACCGACTCGGCGGCGTACTCGAAGTACAAGGGCAAGAACGTCAACCTGACGACGCGCGACGGGTTCGGTGAGTACAGCTACGACCTGTTCGTCGAGGTGATGCAGCGCTACCCGAAGCTCGCCGGGTTCTGGATCGACAACGACAACGCCTACTGGGAGCGCAACGGGCTGTACGAGCGCATCCGGCGTGACCGGCCGCATTACGTCCTCAGCAACAACAACGAGGACACGGCGATCATGGACACGATCAGCAACGAGCAGAAGACCGGCATGACGCCGAACTACGACTACCCGCAGGCGGTTTACACGGCGGCGCCGCGGTTGATCGAGGCGTGCTTCAAGCTGCCGAGCTCCGGCGCGTGGTGGTACAGCGGCAGCAACTCCGCGGTCGACTACAAGCTCACGCTGGGCCGGTTGATCACCAACGCCGGTAGCGACGTCAAGGCGTTGATGGCCGAGACCGCGATGGTCAACGGCAAGTTCCCGTCGAACCAGGCGAACTTCAACAACTTCACCGCCACTTATCTGCGCGACATCTGGGAGTCGATCGGTGGCACGTACGGCGGCGGCTACCTGCACGGCGGGCTCAAGCCCGGGTTCTGGAACGACGGCGCGCACGGTGTCACGACCGTGTCGAAGGCCAACCCGAACCAGCACTACGTCCACGTGCTGACCAAGCCGTCCGGCAGCACGTTGCGGGTGCGGGACAACGGTTACAAGATCAGTCGGGTCACGAACCTGCGCACCGGTGCGGCCGTGTCGTGGGCGCAGGCCGGCGGCACGCTGACGTTGAGCGGTGTGTCGAACTGGGACCAGTACGACACGGTGTTCAAGGTCGAGACGGCCGGCCGTGAGGGGATCATCCCGGCTTCGTCGTACACGATGAGCGCGTCGGCTTCCGGATCCGGTCACCCGGCCTCGCACGCGGCCGACGGCAACTACCAGACCTATTGGGACGCAACGGGTGCGGGCACGGTGTCGCTGCGCTTCGACCTGGGTTCGGCGAAGAAGGTCTCGTACGTGGCGCTGAACCAGCGCGAGGACTCGACCACGCATCCGGTGGCGAACTCCGCGCGCATCAAGAACTACAACGTCTACACGTCCAACGACGGTTCCAATTGGACGAACGTGAAGTCCGGGTCGTTGGCGAACCACCGCGGTGTGCAGTTCATCGACCTGCCCGCGAACACGACCGCGCGCCACATCCGGGTGGAGAAGACCTCCACGCAGGGCAAGGCGCAGCTGCGGGTCGACGAGGCGTGGCTCGGCTCGGCCTATCCGGGTGCGGGCGTGCCGACGCCGGAGTCGCGGTACGAGGCGGAGAACGGCCTGGTGTCGCAGGGCGTCGTGGAGTCGAACCACGCCGGGTTCTCCGGCACCGGGTTCGTCAACTACGACAACGTGTCCGGGTCCGCGGTCGAGTTCAAGGTCAACGCGGACGTCGCGGGGCCGCGGCAGGTGACGTTGCGGTTCGCCAACGGCACCACGGCGAACCGGCCGCTGGACATCTCGGTCAACGGGTCGCTGGCGGTGGACGAGCAGTCGTTCGCGGGCACCGGGGCGTGGACGTCCTGGCAGACCGTGACCGTGACGCTGGACCTCGTGGCCGGTGAGAACACGGTCCGGGCGGTGGCGACGACCGCGAACGGCGGGCCCAACCTGGACTACCTCGAAATCTGATTCCGGGAAGATCTAGCCGGCCCCGGCCGGGAAGTGGGTGCCAACACTTCCCGGCCGGGCAGTATTGATCACATGACGGTTCAGGCGAACGACTACGACAGCTTCGGCGAGGCGTACGCGGCCTCCAACGAGACCAACCTCGCCAACGCCTACTACGAGCGGCCCGCGATGCTGGCGCTCGCCGGGGACGTGACCGGCCGCAGGATCCTCGACGCGGGGTGCGGTGCGGGACCGCTGCTCGAGGCGCTGCGCGACCGGGGCGCCGACGTGGCCGGGTTCGACCTGAGCGGCGGGATGCTGGAACTGGCCCGGCGGCGGCTCGGTCCGGACGTGGAGCTGCGCAAGGCCGACCTGGCAGATCCGCTGCCTTACGCCGATGCCGAGTTCGACGACGTCGTCGCGTCCCTTGTGCTGCACTACCTGGAGGACTGGGGCCCGGCGCTCGCGGAGTTGCGGCGGGTGCTGAGGACCGGCGGCCGGCTCATCGCCTCGGTCAACCACCCGACGGCCGAGTACGGCATCGAGCGCCTGGCCGGGCGCAGGCCCGACTACTTCTCGACCTGGAACTCGATCGGGGAGTGGACCGAGAACGGGCAGACCATCCGGTTGAGTCTGTGGAACCGGCCGTTGCACGCGATGACCGACGCCTTCACCGCGGCGGGGTTCCGGATCTCCGTGATCAGCGAACCCCAGCCGGCGCCGGAGGCCCGTGAGCTGTTCCCCGAGGAGTTCGACCTGTTGTCGACCGCCCCGAGCTTCCTGTTCTTCGTCCTGCACGCGGAATGAGTGCCAACACTTCCCGGCTGGGCGGACACGAACAGGTATGACAACCGAAGACCCTGACGACCGCGCGTTGTGGTCGCAGGCCGCCGGGGGCAGCGCGCACGCCTTCGGGATGCTGTTCGACCGGCACGCGAAGGCGGTTTACAACCACTGCTTCCGGTTGACCGCGTCCTGGGCCGAGGCCGAGGACCACCTGCAGGCGACGTTCCTGCTGGCCTGGCGCAGGCGTGATGACGTGCGGCTGGAGCGCGAGTCGGCGTTGCCGTGGCTGCTCACGGTGGCGACCAACGTCGTGCGCAACGGGCAGCGCTCGCTCAGCAGGCGGCTCAAGAACCTGCGGCGCGTGGGCGAGGAGCGGCCGGTGCCCGATCACGCGGATCTGGTGGTGGAGCGGCTTGATGACCAGCGGCGGATGAAAGAGCTGCTCAGCGCTGTGGCGGAGTTGCCGCGCAACGAACGTGAGGCCATCGCGCTGTGCGTGTGGTCCGGGGTGTCGTACGCGGATGCCGCGGCGGTGCTCGGCATCACCGAGGGCAGCGTTCGGGCGAGGGTCAGCAAGGCCAAGTCGAAGCTCCAGCAGCACCGCGAGCTCGTGCACACCGGGGAGGACCGATGACCAGCATGCTTCCGCCCACTCGCGACCTGCCACCGGGCCGCCACACGCAGATCCGGGCCGAGCTCGAACGCGCGGTCGGCCGCCGGCGTTCCAGGTTCACGGTGCCGATCCTCGCCGCGGCGGCCGCGGTGCTCACGGTGGCGACGAGTGTGGTGTTGCTGCGGCCGGGACCCTCTGACCCGACGCCCGCCGTGCAGATCACGACGTCGCCTCCTCCGGCCTCCTACGACCTGGGGGTGCCGCCGGAGACCGTTGCGGCGATCGAGGAGGGGTGCGCGAAGGCGGCAAGGGTCGGCACGGCGAAGCTGCGCCAGTTGGTGCTCGAAGAGTCGCGGTGGGCGTTGCTCTACAGCGAAAACGCGGCACTGAGCTGCCATCTGGTCGGCAACGACTACAGCGCCGGCTCGGTCCAGGGCGACATGAGGTGGCTGCCGGGGTACTTCTCGGTCGAGGAGATGATCTCTGCCGCCGGTGGCGACGTTCCGACCGCCAAGCCCGCCGACGCGGGGAAGCGCGGCTTCCACCAGGTCGGTGGACGCGTCGACGAGAAGGTCGCGCGGGTGACGCTCAGCGCCGACGACCAGGTGGTCGACGCCAAGGTCGCCAACGGTACCTATGTCGCGCGGATCTACTACCCGTCGACGTGGCGCTTCCCGGAGAACGACCGGACGCCCGTCGTCCGGGCCTACGACGCGGCGGGGAACCTGCTCGGCAGCAGCGACACGTCGTGGCAGACGTGCTATGAGAACCCGGAGACCGGCGCGCTCGTCGGCAGCGTCCGGCAAACGCCGACGGATGAGTGCCTGCCGGCCCTGCCGTGGAAGTGAGGCCGCTAACGGCCGCTACCGACCGGTTGGCCTAAGCGACATACTGGTTGGTATGACGACTGTGGCGAACTTCGGCGGCACCAGCCACTACGCGGACCTCGACGGGCCCGTGCACTGGGTCGACTTCGGCGGACCGGATGACGGGCCGAAGATGGTGCTTGTGCACGGGCTCGGTGGCTCGCACCTGAACTGGGCGCTGCTGGCGCCGTTGCTCGCGAAGAGGGCGCGGGTGACCGCCGTCGATCTCGCCGGTCACGGGCTGACGAACCCGGAGGGCCGCAAGACCACGGTCCAGGCCAACGCCAGGCTGCTCGGCCGGTTCGTCAGGGAGATCGTGAACGAGCCCGTGGTCCTGGTCGGCAACTCGATGGGCGGGATGATCTCGCTCTTCCACACCGCCTACAGCCCGGACCTGGTCAGGGGCCTGGTGCTGGTCGACCCGGCGCTGCCGATGGTGTTCGGGACGCGGCCCGATCCGACGATGCTGAGCACGTTCTTCATGTACTCGGTGCCGGGGCTGGGGGAGCGGTTCCTGGCCAGGGCGAAGACCGCGCCACCCCGCGCGCAGGTCGAGCGCCTCCTGGAACTGGTCTGTGCCGACCCGTCGGGCATCCCGGAGGAGCTCAAGCAGGCGTCAGAACACCTGATCGGCGAGCGCGCCAAGGTCCAGGGCCTGGACGCGGCGTTCCTCGCGGCGGCGCGCAGCACCGTGCTCACCACGTCGAAGCGCGGCGCCTACTTCGCGGCGATGAGCAAGGTGCGCGTGCCGGTGTTCCTGATGAGCGGCGACAGGGACCGGCTGGTCAACGTCGCCGCCGCCCGGTACGCGGCGCGCAGGCACCCGCACTGGCGTTACGACGAGTACGCGGGCGTCGGTCACGTGCCCCAGATGGAGATCCCCGACGTGGTGTCCGAGCGGGTCCTGGCCTGGATGGACGCCAACCGCCTGAGCACCGAGGCCAGCTGACCCAGAGTGAGCCGCTCCCGCAGCACGGGGGCGGCTCCGGTCAGCACGAAGTGGTCCTCGTGCTGCTCCACGCCGGTCAGCTCGATGCCGCGGGGCAGCTCAGGCACGGCGAAGACGCGTGCGGGCAGCCAGCGGTGGAGCCGGACGTGCAGCTCCGTGCCGACCAACTGGACGGTCAGTGGCAACCAACTAACTCGTTGCAACTCCTGGATGTCGGAAACCGCCACTTCCACCCGGAACTCGACCGGTGACGACACGAGGGTCGCGGGCGGGTTCACGTGGACGTCCCGGCACACGACGGTCGCGCGGCGAGCACGCCAGCGCGACCACCGCACGTTCTCCAGCTCGATGCGGACGTCGTCGACCTGGCCGAGCGCCAGTCCGAGGGCGCCCAGCCGTGCGTCGAGTCCTACTACGGTCAGGTGCAGGTCGTGCGCACCCGCCTGAACCGTCAGATCGTGTCTCAGGCCGTGGTCTCCGGCTTCACGCCGTTGTTCGCCGCCTTCGAGGTCGCCTTCACGGCGCGCGGCTTGGGGGCGGGCTTCGCAGCAGCAGGCTTGGCCGCAGCAGGCTTGGCCGCAGCAGGCTTGGCCGCAGCAGGCTTGGCCGCAGCGGCCTTGGCAGCCGGCTTCGCGGCGGCGGGCTTCGCGGCAGGCTTCACGGCAGCCGGCTTGGCGTCCGCCTTGACCTCGACCAGCGCGGCCTTTTCCGCGACGGCCTCGGCCTTCTCCTCGGCCTCGGCGGCCAGCGCGACCATCTCGTCGAACCCGGCCCGGATGCCGTCGGCGAGCAGCTGCACGTCCGGCACACCGTCGAAGTCGGCGTTGATGCCGAACGTGAACCTGTCCAGGTAGGAGAAGATGCCGACAGTGATCCGGATCGTCGAGGCGACCGGCACGTACGGGAACATCTCCACCAGTGGACGGCCGAGCATGTAGAGCGGGATGCGCGGGCCGGGCACGTTCGTCGTGACGGTCTGCAGGATCTGCTGCGGGAACCGCATCGCGGTCCGCGAACCCAGCGCCATCAACGTCGGCGCGGCGAAGTTCGACAGGTTCGTGATGACGTCCGCACCTGCGGCCTGGCGCGAGTTCTTGAGGTCGTCCATCTGCGCGCGGATCGACGCGAGCCGCTTGACCGGGTCCGCCTCGCCCACGGGCAGGTTCACCAGCACGGCGCTGACGCGGTTGTTCAGCTCGTTGTGCTGGTCGGCCTTGCGCATCGACACGGGCACCATGGTCCGCACGACCATGCCCTCGGTCAGCTCGCCGCGCTTCTCCAGCAGGTCGCGGAAACCGCGCGTGATCGCCGTGAGGATGACGTCGTTGACCGTGCCACCGGCGGCCTTGCGCACCTGCTTGATCTCAGCCAGGTTCGCGCGCGCCCACACCCAACGGCGGTGTGGCCCAATAGGACCGTTGAGTGAAGTCGCGGCACGCGTGACCAAACGACGTGCGGTACCGGGAATCGAGCCGAGAACCGACTTGCCGAAGTCCACGATCTCGTTGAGCGACCGCATGTTCCGCGCGATGGCGGGCAACGCGGAGAGGTGCTGCACCGGCGTCACCACGGCGTCGCGCACGCCGTCGACCACCAGGTCGAGCGTCGAAGGCGTCGGCGCGGCCTTCCACTCCTTCGGCTCCGGCAGCGCGGTCTCCGGCTTGAAGTCCAGCAGGAGCTGCAGCATGTCCGTTCCGGACACTCCGTCGATCATGCAGTGGTGGACCTTGGAGATGATGGCCCAGCGACCGCCTTCGAGGCCCTCGACGAGCCAGACCTCCCACATCGGCTTCTTGTCGTCGAGCTTCTGCGCGAAGAGCCGGCCCGCGAGGTTGCGCAGCTGGTCCTCACCGCCCGGCGACGGCACCGCGGTGTGCCGCACGTGGTAGAGGATGTTGAAGTGGTCGTCGTCGACCCACACCGGACGGCCCACGTGGAACGGCAGGGCCTTCACCTTCTGCCGATAGCGCGGCACCTGGTCCAGCCGCGACGCGAAGAGGCGGATCACGTCGCCGTAGGACGGGGCCGGTCCGTCGAAAACCAGGACGGAACCGACGTGCATGGGCACGTTCTCGTCCTCGATGAAGTAGAAGCTTGCGTCCAGTGAGCTCATCCGATCCACTCGAAAAATGGTAGAGGACGTTTGCATCTGAATCGACGTCCATGCAGGTGAGAGGCACTGCACACGTGTGAGGTTGCCAACGTGTTACCTGGACGTGGCGAATCGAGACTCGAAAGTGCTGGCGAAAAGATCGTTCACGAAACATCATGGACGTACTGGGCAACGAGGCCCGGGGGCGCCGGCTCGGGGTTGTCGACGTGTGGGGAGGCTCTTATGTCTGCCGTACCTTCAGACGAAGTCTTCGATGTTCCTGCTGTTTCTCCCCTGCACCTCGTCAGAGGAAGCGCCCCGGGACTGTTCTGGTACCTCACCGAGCCCACCCGCTGCGCGCTCGACGTCAGCGAGTTCGTCGTCACGCGTTCGATGCTGCGCGGCGCACCGTCGGGTGACGGCCATCCGGTTCTCGTGTTCCCCGGTCTCGGGGCGACCGACTCGTCGACCGTGATGCTGCGCCGGTTTCTGTCCGGTTTGGGCTATCAGGTGTCGCCGTGGGGCCTGGGCCGCAACATCGGCCCGACCCGCCGCGCCGTCGACGGCATGCACGCGCTGGTGAAGAAGGTTTCCGACGAGCACGGCCCGGTGTCCGTCGTGGGCTGGTCGCTCGGCGGGATCTTCGCGCGCGAGATGGCGCGCGACCACCCGCACCGCGTGCGCCAGGTGATCACCATGGGCTCGCCGTACAACATGTCGGATCCCGTGCAGTCACGGGCGATGCCGGCCTTCTCGCTGTTCTCGCGCCTGCACATCCCGCGCGAGGAGTTCCCGCCGCTGGAGTCGACCCGGCCGCCGATCCCGGTGCCCGCCACGTCGATCTACTCCAAGACGGACGGGATCGTCTCGTGGGAGTCGTGCGTCGAGGAACCGGGTCACCGCAGGGAAAACGTGCAGGTGTCGTCCTCGCACCTGGGGTACGGGTTCAACGCCACCGTGTTGTGGGTGGTGGCTGACCGGCTGGCGCAGGCGGAGGGTACGTGGGCACCCTTCGCCGCGCCGCCGGGAATGGCCCGCATGTACCCGCGGGCCGCGTAGGGCCTACTTCGTCATCGGTTTGCCGTTCGCCGTGACGTTGGTGAACTTCAGGCCGTCGACGTTGTTGACGGTGTTGGTGGTGGAGCTGACGGTGAACTTGGAGTCCCGCAGCTCCAGCCCCTTCACGTGCTCCTGGGACAGGCCGGACACGTCGAGGACCTTGGAAGCCTTGGTGCTGCTGCAGTTCGAGAGGTAGAACGGCCCGAACTTCGGCACGTGGCTGCCCGTCTGCGAGTTGTAGGTCGTGGTGACGTAGACGAATGCGCGCGCGAAGACACCGGACACGCTGTCCAGGTTGATGTTCTGCGAGAAGCCACCGCGCTTGGTGTTCGACTTGACGTACAGCGCGAACTTGGTGGCGTTGACGCAGTTCAGCTTGTAGCCGTAGACGTTGCGGATGCCGCCGGTCTGCTCGCTGCCGCACGTGATGGCGCCCCAGTTGCCGTTCATGCGGCAGTTGACGACGACGATGTTCTGGCACGGCACGTTCAGGCGCCGGCCGTCCTCGTCGCGGCCCGACTTGATGGCCACGTTGTCGTCGTGGGCACCGAGGTCGCTGTTGGCGATCACGATGTGGTCGCACGACTCCGGGTCTACGGCGTCGGTGTTGTTGGCGGACGTCGTCGGGTCGGTGTGCACGTCGTCGACCGTGACGTTCTTGCAGAGCGTTGGGTGGATCTGCCAGAACTTCGGGTTCTTCAGCGTCACGCCCTGGATGAGCACGGTGTTGCAGTCGTAGGGCTCGATGAACGTGGAGCGCATGTTCTTCCCGGAGCCCGGAACCACGCGCTTCTCCGGCGGGGTTCCCTTGGCCACCAACGACTCCAGGTACGAGCGGTCGCTGCCCTTGTTCCACGAGCTCGTCGCGCCGGCGTCCAGGGTGCCTTTGCCGGTGATCGCGATGTTGGTCTGCTTGTAGGCGTAGACCATGGGGGAGCGGTTCATGCACTCGATGCCCTCGTAGCGCGTCAGCACCGTCGGGAACTTCGAGCCGTCGCTGGAGAACTTGAGCAGCACGCCGTCCTCGAGGTGGAAGTCGACGTTGCTCAGCAGGTGGATCGCGCCGGTGACGTAGGTGCCCTTCGGCACGATCACGTGGCCGCCGCCGGCCGCGTTGCAGGCGGCGATGGCCTTCTTGAAGGCTTCGGTGTTGTCGGTCTTGTTGTCGCCCTTGGCGCCGTACGCGGTCGCGTTGAAGTTCTTGTCGGGGAACGACGGGAGCTTCGTGTTCCGCACGATCTCGTTGGCGGCCGGCCAGGGCAGCACCGGAATCGCTACCGAATGATTCAACGCCGTGTGCACCGCTGCTCTTGCTGCCTGGGCCAGAGCCGGTGTGGCGACCGCGGCCACGACGGTGGACTTCATCAGCAGCCGACGGTTGATCCTGCCGTCCATTCGACGTCCCTCTTCCACAGTGAAGGCAACGTTGGGCGGCGGCGTTGCAGAAAGACTGTAAACGTTTGCGGTCCGTTAGTCGAGGAGTCGGAACGCGGCGAGGGCGAGCTTGACGCGGGCCAGGTCGGAGACGTCGAGCGGGATCTGCTCCAGGCGGCGGGAGACGCTGCTGTGGTGCAGGTGCAGCAGGTCTGCGGCGCGGCGCAGGGAGCCGGTGGCGCAGTAGGCGTCCAGGGTTTCGAGGTCTTCGGCGGACAACGAGGCGACCGCAGCGACGTCGGCGTTCGCGCGGAGGGCGTCGGGCGGGAGCTGGGCGAGGAGGGCCAGTGCGCCGAGGTCGCGGTAGTGGACGACGGGGGTGCGCGGGGTGGTGAAGCGGAGGGCGGCTTGGGCTTCTGACCAGGCGCGGGAGGGGTGGGGATCGGCGCCGATGCCTGCTCGGACATCGGGCGGGAAGTCGCCGAGCCTGGTGGCCAGGAGGACGCCTGTGCCGGCCACCGGCGCGGCTTTCACGAGATGTGATGGGCAGACGACCGCTGCCACGCGGTCCAACGCCTGGTCCGAGCTGATCGCGGCGACGTGGACGGGCTTGTCCGCGGCGAAACCCAGCAGGCGCAACGCTCGGGCGCGGCCGGCTTCGTCGGTGTCGGCACTGATCACGAGTTCCACCAGAGCGGGATCGGCCATGGTGGTGCGCGCTGGGCCGTAGCGCTCGACGACGGAGGCTGCGGCGATGGCCAGGCGGTCGAGGAGGACTTCGTCGAGGGGGTTTGAAGGAGCGAGGCGCTCCAACCAGACCTGGCCGATCTCCTCGTCGTCGAGCGTGATCACCGCCGTGGGGGAAGGCTCCCCAGCGGGTTCGGCGGCGGGAGTTCCGCCCGGCGACATGCGGATCACCTGGCCCGTGCTGTGCAACCGGATGCCGGCGACGCACTCGGCGAGACCCGCCGAAGCCCGCGTCAGGGCGGGAAGATCGACCCGGCGGCGCATCAGGGTGTCGTAGAACATCACGACCCGGATCGCGCCCTCGACGTGCGAGTCCAGGTTCGACAGCCGCGTCGCCAACGCCTCCATGCCCCGACGATAGCGACGATCGGCGCGTCACCGGCCCCGAATGCGCGACGTGCGTCGGCTGAAGACCGGGCCGGTGCTCACGAGGATGGGACGCATGGATCCCGAGTTGGAAGCTTTCGTCCCGTTCTTCCCGAAGGCCGAGCTGACCGATGTGGTGAAGGAACGCCAGTTCCTCGCCGAGCTCGCAGGCGGCATCCCGGCGGAGACGGACGGCATGGAGGTCGAGGACCTTCTGGTGCCCGGCAGTCCCGAGGTGCCCGTCAGGATCTACCGGCCGCTCGAGGCGCGCGGCACGGTTGTCTGGATGCACGGCGGCGGCTGGTGCATCGGTGACGTCGAGACCGAACATCCGTGGGCGTCACGGGTTGCCGCACGGTCGCAGGCGACGGTGATCTCGGTGGGGTACCGCTTGGCGCCGGAGAACCCGTTCCCGGCCGCGCTGGACGACGCGTGGACGGTGTTGCGGTGGGCGCACGAGAACACCGCCGACCCGGACCTGCTCGCGGTCGCCGGGCACAGCGCGGGTGGCGGGCTGGCGGCGGCGTTGGCGCTGAAGTCACGTGACGAGCAGGGACCGCCGATCCGGTTCCAGCTGCTGCACCAGCCGGGACTCGACGACCGGCTGACCACGTGGTCGGCGCGGCACTTCACCGATACGCCCTGGTACAACCGCGCCAAGGCGACGCAGGCGTGGGGGCACTACCTGGGCGGGCAGCTCGCCACGCCGTACGCGGCGCCGGCACGAGCTGAGGACCTGTCCGACCTGCCGCCTGCCTACATCGCGACGGCCGAGTTCTGCCCGAACCGCGACGAGGACCTCGCCTACGCGATGCGTCTCCTGCAGTCGGGCGTGCAGGTCGAGCTGCACCAGTGGCCCGGCACGTTCCACGGTTCGCAGGCGTTGCTGTCCGCCGAGGTGTCGCAGCGGCAGTTCGCGGAGATCAGCGACGTGTTGCGCAGGGCGCTGTGCTGAGGCCGTTTCTCGGGAGTTTCGCGGCGGTCGTCGGCTTTCAGGTCATCGGTGCCGTCGCGGGGTTGGCACCGCTGCTCGCCGTCGTCGAGCTCGGCCGCTCGTTGCTGACCGGTGCTCATGCGGATCACGTGTGGCTCGTGGTGGTCTTGGGCGCCGCGGGTTTGTTGGTGCGACTGGGTTTCACGGCGCTGTCGTCGGCGATCGGGCATCGGCTCGACACGCGGGTGCAGCTGTCGTTCCGCCGCGAACTGGCTGTGGCACTGGGAAATGCGCCGACCGGGTGGTGTTCCTGGACGGTGGACGGGTCGTGGAGGAGGGCGGCCACGACGAGCTGTTGCTGCGCCGTGGCCGCTACGCCGGTTACTGGGAGATCAGCGGAACCCGTTCCGCGTGTACGTCAGGCTGAAGCTGCCCTTGTTGGAGAAGTACTTGTCGATCAGCAGCGCCGGATCGGTGGCCATGTACCCGCGGTACACCGCCCCGTCGTTGCCGTCGTCCCAGCCCCACGGCGCGTTGGCGGCGTTGTCCTTGCCGTTGTCACCGCGGAACGTGCCGAACGACGCGTACGTCTCGGAGTTGTTGCGGCGCGCCCACATGCCGTTCGTTGCGAACGTGTTCACCAAGCGGTAGTTGACGTTCCGGTCGTTGCCGCCGGACGGGACCTCGCCGGTGGCGGCAGGGTAGTAGATGACGCCGTCGCCGCCGGGGAAGTTGTTGCCGTCCCAGCGGTACAGGCCGTGTCCCTTGGCTTCCTGCCGGGTGGTGGGGCGCCCGTTGTTGAGCAGCAACGTGCCGTCGATGGTCTCGGAGCCGTTGCGGTACGGCGATCCGGCGGGCACGTAGGAGTAGAAGTCGCTGTGGGCCACCGTGACCGCGGCTTCGAGCTGGCCGAACCCGCTGTCGCGGCGGATCGCCAGCAGCACGCCTTCGAGGTCGTTCTCGTGGGTCGTGATGCTCCACGGGTCGGGCTGGTCGTCCCAGTCGCGCGGGTGGAAGAAGCCGTAGACGATGAACCAGTGCGTCGACGTCTCGACCACCGAGTAGTAGGCGGCGCCGGTGAGCTTCGCGAGCTGGGTCTGGTTCTCCCAGTTGTTCAGCGTGTTCCAGTCGCCATCGAAGTCCACAGTGGACAGGTAGTCGGCGTCGTGATCGGAGTCGTCCGTGTCCTGGTGGTGGATCGGGGCCCAGTGGAACGCCAGGTCGTAGTCCGAGACGGCGGCGTGGGCTGGGGCGGTCAGGGCCGTGGTGAAGAGAGCGACGGCCATCAGGGTGGCGCGGATCGTTTTCACGACGGCGCAGACTAGGGGTGCGCGGGGCTGCGGGTGGCAGGTTCACGCAGCGTTCACCCTCGGTGGTGCGATCAGGTGACTGCCGGAACCGATGCAGGCTGATTCCGGACAACCGCACGCCCACGGACGGTGTCCCGAATTATTGATCAATACGCTGTACAGGTGCTGGACGAGGGTTTCTCTTGCTGTTCGTCCGATTTCGGCGGGAAACTGGCGCGTCCGATTTACTGTCCGGGTCGACAGTGATCCGGGCCTAGGATTCCTGGGGGCGATCCTTTGATGGGAAACGGATTGTGGCGGAGACTTCTGGTTCCGCTGTTCGCATTGTTGTTCGTGGTGTCGTTCGAGAACTCGGCAACTGCTCGATCGGCAGCTGATCCGCAGAGACATGACGGCACCTCGCAAGTGCTCGCCGGATGCATCGAGGCGGCACTGAAGTCGCAGGCAGAATCGTGGACGTGCACGCCGGCCGGATTGACTGTCGCCGGCAACTCCGGCAAGCAGTCGTTCACCCCGATCAGTCCGGGAGTGGCGCCATCGGTGGAGTCGGGTGGTGTTACCGCGCTCGACGACTACGACAGCTGGTGCGAGTTCGGCAGCGTCTGTCACCGCGAGATCAACGACTACGCCGCCGAGACGAAGGGCAACGCCGCGTACGGCAACCAGAACGGCGTGATCGGCACCTTCGACGTGGTCATGCGCATCAACCTCAACGGGCGCCAGGCCCAGACCAAGATCACCTTGATCTGGGACAGCGGCCCGGCGATCCAGTTCAACGAGGTCTGGGGGAACTGCTGGGAAGAGATCAACAACTGGCCGGACACCAATTGCGGCAACCACTACGCGGGCGCGCCCGTGATCGGGCCGGTCGGGTGGCGCTGGAACAGTGGAACTCTTTACGGCAATCGTCTGGACAATTCCAACGAATACTACATGGCGGTCAGTGGGCGATTCACTCCGAGCGGACATCCGCTTTACGTGATGGGTGTTCTTGAGTCGCTCTACTTCCACTGCTACGGCAGTCTCAACGATCGGTGCTACTTCCCCTACTGATAACGGGGCGGCCGGGTCCGTCGGGCCCGGCCGCGTCGATCGTGAGATGATCGCCGCCATGTCCTCCTGGGATGAAGCAAAAGTCGTGGAAGAGGTTCCCGCCGGCTACGTCGAGCTCACGGAGAACGGTTTTGGGGCGATGGTCGGTTGGCTCGCCGGGATGAGGAACGTCGTCCGCCTGCCCGATTCACCGGGACTGCACACGACGAGGATCACCGGGCCAGACGGCGCTCGCTACGAGCGGGAGCGCAGCCAGGAAGAGCAGGACGTGGTCGACGACGACATCGACGAGTACCTGCGCGACTGCGGGCTGCCCCACCGCCCGCGCGGCTTTCAGTGGTTCGCGAGGCTGCCGGAAGGCGTTGGCGCTGACGACTTCTGGCCGATGATCATCGGCACCACCGAGGGGGTCGGCCCGCATCCGTCCGAGACTGCCCAGGCGGTCCGCGAGCTTCTCGCGGCCAGGTATCAGCTGTAGATGGTGACCGTCAGCCGCGGGTTCGAACGGAAGTCGATCGACTCGTAGGCAACGCGCGCAAGAGGCATCGAGCCCGCCGCCGCGGTCAGCGTCGTCTCGATCTCGTTGCGCTCGTCCTCGGTCAGGTACGGCCAGAACGAGCTGTGCCAGATCACCGTGTACGTGCCGCGTTCGTCGGGCGGCACGAGGTTCTCGCGCAACCACCGCCCGGCCGGCGAACGGGCGACCTTCACCCCGACCTTGGCGGCCACCTCGATGGCGTCGTCGAGGTCCCAGCGCAGCGCGTCGTGCTCGGGCGGGATGAACGAGTGCAGGATCATCGCGTGCTTGGGGTCCGCCGGGTCGCGGGGCTGCAGGTCGCAGCCGGCCCGTTCGACGATCTCCAGCTCGGGCGGGCGCGGCCCGACGGCGGCCAGGCGCACGGGGGAGTCCTTCTCGCCCCACTCCCAGCCCAGGCCGAACCAGCGGTAGCGGTCCAGGATCAGGTTCAGGCCCGCGCACGCGCCGAGCTCGAGCAGGCGGACCTTGGGCGCGCCGATCATGGTCAGGCCCCTGAGCAGGAACCCGGCCGTCTTCGGTTGGTGCTGCTGCACCGTGCGGTCGAGCGCGGCCAGAATCTCTCCGGCGTTCTCGACGATCGCGCGCCGGGCCGCGAGCCACGCCAGCAGCGCGGTGGAGTCGGACTCGCCGGCCATCGCGGCGGCGTGCGCGCTGGCGAACCGCTGGCTGAGTTCCGGCGCCTTTCCCGACAGCATCAGCAGTCGCACGCCGGCCAGTGCCTGGATGCCGAACAGGGGGCTGTGCACGGCGGTGTGCGAGCAGAGCAGGTCGGCCACCGGTCCGCCGCGGTCGAGTTCGCTGGCGAGTTCGGAGAGGATGCGCGCGGAGACCGGCGCGCTGGTGCGCAACCGCACCGCGAACGTGCGCAGGGTGGAGGCACCGATGCTGCTCGCGGTCACGCTTCCTCCCTTCTTCGGCAAGGCACTTTACAAGGGCGTGAAGTACTTCTTACCCATATGAGACCGGGCGTGCCGCTGGTGTGCGGTGGGTATCGTGCGGCCTGTGAGCGAGTTCCTGGAGCTTTCCGCGGCCGGTCCGGTCGCCACGTTGACGATCAACCGCCCGGCGAAGCGCAACGCGATGAGTCACGAGATGTGGTCCGCGCTGCCAGGGTTGATCGGGCGTGTTTCCGCTGATGAGAGCATCAGGGTGCTGGTCATCAGGGGCGGCGAGCACTTCTCCGCGGGCGCCGACATCGCCGAGTTCTCGACCTTGCGGCGCGGTCCCGAGGGCGCCGCTCGCTATGGCGAGGCGGTGCACAACGGCGAGCGCGCGATTGCCCAGCTGGACAAGCCGACGATTGCCGCGATTTCCGGTTTCTGTGTCGGCGGTGGGTGCGAGATCGCCCTGGCTTGCGACATCCGGGTGGCATCTTCGGACGCACGATTCGGGATCACGCCCGCGAAACTCGGCATCGTTTACAACTTCACGTCCACCAAGCAGCTCGTGGACGCGGTCGGCCCGGCGTGGGCGAAGCAGATCCTGTTCTCGGCGGATTTGATCGACGCGGCGACGGCGTTGCGGATCGGGCTCGTCAACGAGGTCGTGGAGTCTTTGGACGCCCGCGTGAAGGAATTGTCCGAACAGATCGCTGGGCGCGCGCAGGTGTCGGTGCGGGGTGCCAAGAAGATCATCAACTCGATCACCGATGGTGGGCACGAGGACGACTTCGTGCGGGAGCTGTACGCGGAGGCCGCCTCCAGCGCGGACTACGCGGAGGGCGTGTCGGCGTTCCTGGAGAAGCGGCCGCCGAGGTTCTGACGTGGGTGAGCTGATGGTGGCGTTCACCGCCCCGGCCGAGCACGGCTGCCTGTTTTTTGGAGGACCGGCAGGCGAAGGGGCGGCACGACTCGTGGAACCCGGCAGAGGCGCGGTTCAACGTTGAGGACGACACCGCCGTCTTCGGCGTGATGCCCTCCGTTGACGGGATGGTCAGCGTGCGGGTCTGGCGCGGCTCGTCGGAAGCCGGCGCGGCCACGCTGCCGTACTTCTCCGGGGTGCTGATGTCTGCGCACGGGATGGCCGTGGTGCGCGACCCGAACGACTACGTGTCGCTGACGTTCTGGCTCGAGCCCGGCCCGAACCCGTTCTACGTGCTGACGGACTCGGTGGAGTTCCCCGAGTCCGTCGACATCGTCTTCACGGACTAGCGGGAAGCCGTGCGGAACAAGGTCTGCGACGCGGTAGCGGTCGCACGGGGGCTCCTCGACGCGACCTCTCGCCTCGACTTCCCCGTTGCCGCCCTGGTCGATCTCGCCCGCCGGTTCGCCGCCATCGAGTTCGACACTCCGGACGCGCCGGACGCTGACGGCTATCTCTTCCAGCACGGCGAGGCGAGCTGGTTCTCCGAGCCGGCCTTCGTGCTCGGTCTCGTTCGTCAGCTGGAGGTCGAGGACTCCTCCGGCGAACATGAGGCCTACGTCCAGGTGCAGTTCGAGTTCAGGTATCCGCTCGACGACGACCTGGCCGGTGCCGGCCGTCATGCGGATTGGTGGTTTCCCGGTGAGGGAAAGGAGTTCGAGGTCTGGCTGACGGAAGTCGCCCAGAGCCCGATCGTGCGTCACGTCGCCGGCAAGACGCCGCGTGACTTCCAGATCTGGCAAGAGCTGGTCTGACCTGCTTGTCGGACCAGCCGCAGCCCAACCTCGAACTCTTCCCGGCTAGAACACCTCGGCGGCGATCGTGGTGTCCGGGCCGTGGCCCGTGTGCACCACGGTCTCGCCGGGAAGCGTCAAAAGCTTCTCCCTGATGGACTTCTCGATCGTCGGCCGGTCCGAGAACGAGCGGCCGGTCGCGCCCGGCCCGCCCTGGAACAGCGTGTCGCCGGTGAACACCGCGCCCAGTGACGGCACGTAGAAGCACACCGCGCCGGGCGAGTGGCCGGGCGTGTGGAGCACCTCGATCCGTTCGCCCGCAACGGTGATCTCCTGGCCGTCTTCCAACGCCAGGTGCGGGATCACGCCCATGTGCGTCAGTTCCCACACGATGCGGTCGTCCTGGTGCAGCGCCATGGGTGCGCCGGTGGCGTGGGCGAGATCCGGGGCGACGCGGACGTGGTCGTCGTGGGCGTGGGTCAGCAGAATCGCCACCACCCGACGGCCGTCCACGACCTTGAGGATCGCGTCGACGTCGTGCGGGGCGTCGATCACCACGCACTCGGCGGAGTCACCGACGACCCAGACGTTGTTGTCCACGTCGAAGGTTTCGCCGTCCAGCGAGAACGTGCCGGACGTGACGGTGTGGTCGACGCGCAACGCCATCAGAAGACCACGACCGATCGCAGGACCTCGCCGTGGTGCATCTTCTCGAAGGCTGCTTCCACGCCGTCCAGCGGAATCTCCTCGCTCACGAACGCGTCGAGGTCGAAGCGGCCCTGCTGGTACAGGTCGACGAGCATCGGGAAGTCGCGGGTGGGCAGGCAGTCGCCGTACCACGAGGACTTCAGCGAGCCGCCGCGTGAGAAGAAGTCGATCATCGGCATGTCGAGGCGCATGTCCGGGGTCGGAACGCCTACGAGCACCACGGTTCCGGCCAGGTCGCGGGCGTAGAAGGCCTGCTTCCACGTCTCGGGGCGGCCCACCGCGTCGATCACCACGTCCGCGCCGAACGAGTCGGTCAGGCGCTGGATCTCGGTGACCACGTCGTCGACGTCGCGGACGTTGATGGTGTGCGTGGCGCCGAAACCCTTGGCCCACTCCAGTTTCTGCGGGTCGGTGTCGACGGCGATGATCTTCGCGGCGCCGGCGATGCGGGCGCCCGCGATGGCGCCGTCGCCCACGCCGCCGCAGCCGATCACGGCCACCGAGTCGCCGCGGGTGACGCCGCCGGTGTTCATGGCGGCGCCGACGCCGGCCATGACGCCGCAGCCGAGCAGGCCGACGGCGGCCGCGCGAGCGGTCGGATCGACCTTTGTGCACTGTCCTGAGTGGACCAGGGTCTTCTCGACGAACGCGCCGATGCCCAGTGCGGGCGACAGTTTCGTGCCGTCCGTCAACGTCATGGGCTGCGAGGCGTTGAACGTCGAGAAGCAGTACCAGGGCTTGCCGCGGCGGCATGCGCGGCACGTGCCGCAGACGGCGCGCCAGTTCAGCACGACGAAGTCGCCGGGCTCCAGATCGGTGACGCCGTCGCCGACGGACTCCACCACGCCCGCGGCCTCGTGGCCCAGCAGGAACGGGAACTCGTCGTTGATGCCGCCCTCGCGGTAGTGCAGGTCGGTGTGGCAGACGCCGCACGCCTGGACCTTCACCACGGCCTCACCGGGACCGGGGTCGGGCACCAGCACCGAGGTCAGTTCGACGGGTTGACCTTTGCCACGGGCGACGATGCCCTTGACCTCTTGCGCCACGCTGCGACTCCGTTCTCACTTGATCAAAGTCGTGCCTTCGAACTCGCCGAGCTCTTCCCGGTAGAACTCAATCCCTACACCGTTGGGGTCGCGGATGTACAGGCTGTCCTCGACGCCCCGGTCGGGGCCCAGGTACTCGATCCCGCCGGCGTCCAGCTTGGCCTTGATCTCGTCGAACCGCTCGGGGGAGATGGACAGCGCAAGGTGCTGCACGGCGCCGATCGTCTCCGTGAAGTCCGGGTGGTCGTGGCCCGGGAAGTCGAAGAACCCCAGCAGGTTCTTGCTGCCCAGGTCGAAGAAGAAGTGGCTGGAGCCGCGGTAGTCGCGGTTCTCCACGAGCTCGACCAGCGGGAAGCCGAGGAACTCCTGGTAGAACTTGATCGTTTCCTCGACGTCCTTGCAGATCAACGCGATGTGGTGCACGCCTTTTGTCGGCGAGCCGCCGCGCTCGTCGAGCGGCTTGACGTACTGTTCGCGCAACTCGTCGCGCTTGGCCCTGATCGCGTCGAGCTCCGCACCTTCTGGCTGTGGCATGCGAGCTAGAATAGTTGAGAATTCAAGCGTTCGCAGCGTCGGAAGCGGCTCTCAGCCGGTCACGCCCTCGAACTCGACCGAACGCTCTTCCTGCAGCAGAGCGGCCTGCAGGTACGCGACGGCGGTTTCCCGATCAAGCCTGGTGTCGCACTCGAACCGCGCCAGCGAAAGATCACCCGGTTGCCGCGCGTAGACCCGCAGCGACGTCACGTCGTGCAACCCGAAACCGTCGTCGATGCCCCAATGCGAGAGGTTCGCCGCGCTCATCAGGTCCTCGGCGTCGTCCAGCGACGGCGCCGAGAAGAACAGCCGCCCGTGCACGTAAACGCCGCGCGCGCCGCTCGGTGCGATGATCGTGATCGGGGTGCCCGTGCGGCACGCCAGGAAGTGGAACGCGATACCGCCGCCGCGCGAGCCGATCACGGTCGCCGCGGGCAGGCCGCTCCACGTGACAGGGCGTTTCGCGAACGCCTCCGCCTGGCCCAGCAGGAACTCGCGGTAGGTCTGCGGGTTGAGGTCCTGCAGGTAGTTCCACATCCGGAAGACGTGGTGATAACCGAGCTTGCCGGCGAGTTCCAAAGCCGCGCGGAACGCGAGCCTGCCCGCGTAGGTGTGTTCGTCGCACGGCGGAATCCGCCCGGCGCAGAACAGGTATTCGCCGTCGTGGCCGTAAGTGATCGCTTTGTGCTCACCGGATTCGACGCCGCGCGTGCTCGTCCAGACCTCGGCGAATCCACGCCGGTCGTCGTCGGCCAGGTGCACCGTGAGTTCCGGGTGCCCGGCCCGCAGCACCGGGTTGAACGAGGTGTCGGTGAAACGCACGACCCCCAGCCGGGAGCGGGCCGGGTCGTCCGGCACGGCGGACAGCGGCTCGAACCTCGAGGACAGCGCACGAGCCCGCAGCTGACGAGTCATCACTGGCCCTTTCGCAGGCGACCGAGTCAGATTAAGTCGCCATGCGATTGGTGTGTACCTTTGCGTCTCGTTTGGACCGTGCGCCGGGACCGGTTCCAGATGTGATCAATCCTCTTCGTCACCGGGCCATTTGCCGGTGAGCTTCTGGAATCCCTTGGCGCCGCCGCGGTCGATCGCGGCTTTCACCAGGCCGAATATCGCCCCCTGCAACGCCGCGGCGAGCAGGACCTCGCGCCAGCTCCGGTTCCTCATGGTGGCACTCGGGGCTTCTTGGTCGTTCCCGACGACTTTCCACACTTGACCAAAGATCGCGGTTGCGAGGAGTCCTCCCAACGCGCCGAGCAACATTCCCAGTGGGCGGTACAGGAACTTCATCCATTCCTCCTGGAAAGTTTCCAGATCACGAGGACCAGTGCGATGAGCACGGCCGCGATGGCAGCAGGATGCCGGCGCGCCTTCTCGACCTGTTCCGCGACGGGATCGGGCAGGGAGGCGATGGCCTCGTTGGTGGCCGCGGTCAGTTTCGCTGCTGTCTCGTGCGCCTGCTCCTTCACCCGGCCGGGCACGTCCGCCTTGTGCGCCAACGCCTCCACGGTCTCGCCCAGCTCACGCCTCGTGCGCTCGACGTCCTTCTGGAGCTGTTCCTTGGGGTCGCTCATCGGTGCGCACTCTCCTTGATCGTCGCGATGTCCTGCTGGATGTTGTCCATCGCCTGCCTGGGCACCGGCGGCGCGGCCTGCTTGACCTGACCGCGTCCTGCGAGCGCGAAAATGCCCGCGAACAGCAAAAGAGCGGCCGCGACGATCAACGCGGCCGCCCACGGCGGTACTACGAGCGCCAGCAGCATGATCAGGCCCGCGACGACGCTGAGCCCGCCCCACCACGCGAACACGCCGGCCGCGCCGAACATCCCGGCGCCGACACCGGCGTGCTTGCCTTTGTCCTTCAGCTCGGCGACGGCGAGTCGGATCTCATCGCGCGCGAGCCTGCTCACCTGCTCGGACAGCTGATTGACCAGCTGTGCGGTCGACGTGTCGGTGTTCATGCACGTCAGGTACCCACAGCTCGCGTCTGTGAACCTCGGGCTCAGCCCTGCTGGGCTTCCTTCACCTTCGCGTGAACCTCTTCCATGTCCACGTCACGCGCCTGCTGAATGAGGCTGTCCAGCGCGTTGCCCGGCAACGCACCCGGCTGCGCGAACAGCACAACACCCTCGCGCACGATCATCAGCGTCGGAATGCTCCGGATGCCGAACGTGGCCGCCAGCTCCTGCTGCGCCTCCGTGTCGACCTTGCCGAACACGAGGTCCTCGTGCTTCTCCGACGCCGCCTCGTACGTGGGCGCGAACGCACGGCACGGGCCGCACCACTCGGCCCAGAAATCGACCAGAACGATGCCGGACCCGCCGACCACATCGTCGAAGTTCTCCGTGGTCAGCTCGACCGTCGCCATCTTGGTCCTCCTCGTTTGCTGGGGTACCCGTTCTAACGGAGCACTCGTGTTCGGAATTCCCCGGCGTGCTTGCGGTCACCCCGCCACGTCGGCGGGCAGGTCGGTCCGGTACTTGACGTTGAGCTTGCGGTACACGCGGGTCAGGTGCTGTTCGACGGTGCTCGCGGTGATGAACAGCTTGTCCGCGATCTCCCGGTTGGTGTGGCCCTGGGCTGCGAGTTTTGCGACCTTGCGTTCGGCGTCGGACAGGGTGTTGGCGTCCGTGTCCGGGGGCAGCAGCGGGGTGGCTCCTGTTCGAGTTGCCACGTGCCAGGCTCTGCGCTGGGTCATGCGCGCTCGGCGGTGTTCGCCTGTTGCCTGCCAGGCTCGGCTCAGGTCGTGCAGGGTGCGCGCCAGTTCGTACCGGTCTTGGAGGGCTTCGGCTGCTTCAGTCAGCAGCCCTGGTCGCTTGCGCTTCTCCTCGCAGGCGGCGAGGAGTCTCAGCTCGTGGCCGTTGCGCGGGTCGTTGACGAGATCTTTTGCTTTGGCCTTGTTTCCCTGGTTCAGCCATGCCTCGGCGGCGCCTGCACGCCACTGCACGATGTCGTCCATCTGCCAGTTCGCCAGCGTCTCTCCGATGGTCAGGAAGTCGCTCAACGCCGCGTGGTTCCTGTTGTTGGCCAGGTGGTGGTGGCCGCGTGCGTGCGCGTAGTGGATGCCTGCCCTGGTTTGGTGCATGGCTGGTGGGGTTGGGATTTCGGCGAGTTTCTGGGCTGCTGGGTCGTCGCCTCTTCTGGTGGCGGCCAGGAGTGCGGTGCTCAGGGGGAAGCCGATCGCTATGCCCCAGGCTTGTCGTGACAACGTTGTCAACGCCGCTGCTGACTGGCTGCTTGCCGTGGTGAGGTCGCCGGTGCGGAGGCTGATCTCGGCTCGGATGGCGTTGAGCATGGCTCGGAGGGTGGTGGAGCGTTGGGCGGACTGCAGGAGCTGGTCGCACCAGTGGGCTGCCGTGTCGAGGGCGTCGGCGTAGGTCAGCGCGAGTAGTGCGGTGATCCGGTAGTCGTTCACGCCGTGGGTGCTGGCGCCTTGGAGGAGTTCTTCGGCGGTGGTGGTGTCTCGGGATCCCTTGAGGACCGACGCCAGAGTCGTGGTGGCTCGGGCCCACGGCTCGGTGGTTGTCGGCCAGCCCGTTGGCGCCCCGGCGATGTCGGACCCGCTCTCTAGAATCGAAATTGGGGGTACCCGGCGGGTGTCGTGTGTGTGGTGCGTGGCCATCGCGCGGGTTGGGGGTTCGGTGCTCGGTGGCGGGTCCGCTGGCGTTCCGGCGTTGTCAGACCCGCTTCCTAGAATTGAAATTGGGGGTACCCGGCGGGTGTCGTGTGTGTGGTGCGTGGCCATCGCGCGGGTTGGGGGTTCGGTGCTCGGTGGCGGGTCCGCTGGCGTTCCGGCGTTGTCAGACCCGCTTCCTAGAATTGAAATTGGGGGTACCCGGCGGGTGTCGTGTGTGTGGTGCGTGGCCATCGCGCGGGTTGGGGGTTCGGTGCTCGGTGGCGGGTCCGCTGGCGTTCCGGCGTTGTCAGACCCGCTTCCTAGAATTGAAATTGGGGGTACCCGGCGGGTGTCGTGTGTGTGGTGCGTGGCCATCGCGCGTGCGTCGGTCGGCGGGGCGTGGCTGGCCAGCGCGGCATGGCCCGGCAGGTGGCAAAACAACCACGACCGCAGCGGCTCGGTCCAGGGCAGCTCGGCCAAGACCGCCGAGGCCTCCGAAGTTCGGCCGTGCCACAGCAACAGCCGTGCGAGCGACATCTCCTGTTGCGGGTCCAGGAGCCGTGAGCGCGACGCCGCCAGTAGAGCGGGAACGTGCCGGAAAGCCCTAACCGGACAGTCGTGCCACTCCACGGAGGCCAGGCGCGCACGCACTGAGGCGCGGCACGAGTCGTCAACCGCTGTGCGCGCGGCGAGTTCCAAATACCGTGCGGCGACATCGGCCGAACCGTCGAGCAACGCCTGTTCGGCGGCCTCCTGCAGCACCGGCGCCGCCCACGCCGCCAGCGGGCGATCTGCGGCGGCCAGGTGCGGGGCGACCGAAGAAGCGGGGCTACCGCGGTCGTGCAACAGGCGGGCGGCGCGCAGGTGCAGGTCGCCGCGTTCGTGGCGCGGCAGCGAATCGAGCAGGTAGCCGGCCGCCGACGGGTGGCGGAAACAACCGGCAGAGACGAGGCCGGCCTCAGACATCGTCGAGAGCACGCGTGGGACGGCTGCGGGATCCAAGCCGGAAAGCTGGCTCACCAAGTCCCCAGAGGATGGGCCCAGCACGGCCAGAGACAGGGCGACCTGCAGCACGGACGGATGGCTGCGGTGCACGCATGCGAGCAGGTCTTCGCGCAGAGAAGCGGCATCGAGTACGGCGTGGACCAACAGCGGGTTGCCGGCGGTCAGCTGATGCACCTCAACGGCGCGTGCGCCGGCTAACAGGGCCGTGGAGGGCACGTCGAAGCAGCCCACGCGCACGCGGTGGCAGTGGTGTTCGCGGACCAAGGGTGTGTGTACGGGCGTGGTGGGGCCGTCAGCCTCGACCAGCAGCAGCATCACGCGCACGGAGCTGATGCGGCGGGCCACGTAGAAGAGGCAGTCCAGGGACAACGGGTCGGCGTGCTGGATGTCGTCGACGGTGATCAGCAGCGGTGCGTCGGAGGCCGTGATCTGGCGGGCCAGGTCGTGGAGCTCGACGGGGTCCAGGGTCGGGTTCGCCGTCGGCGACACCGGTAGGAGCTGGGACAGGACGCCGAGGGGCAGGCGTTGTTCCGAGGGGGTGCAGGTGGCGGTGCCCAAACGCACGCCGGTCGCTGACGCTATTTCCGCAAAAGTGTGAACCAGCTCTGTCTTGCCGGCGCCGACGGGGCCGGTGACCAAGGCTACCTGTCCATTTCCGGAAAGGGTTTGGCCCAGCATCGTGCCGAGTAGTTCGAGTTGGTTCGCTCGTCCGATCAACCTCACGAACTCGCCACGACGGAAAGTGGCGGCGAGGTCGGGAACAAAGGTGTGATTCACTCGATCGGACGAGGGCGCATTCTCGGGTGGAAGAGTTGGGTGCGGAGGTCGTCGACCAGGTCGAGGAGCTCGTCGTCGCCGTGTGCGAAGCCGAAGACGTGGTGGTCCGGGCGGATCAGGGCGGCTGCTGCGTCGAACCGGGCCAGGAATGGCAGGTAGACGTTTTCGGTGTCGACCGCGGTGTGGGCGTCCGCCGCGGTTCCGGCCGGGAGCAGGTGGACGACCTTGGTGTTGATGTCGTCCAGGAACGCGCGCCGCGCCGCGCCCAGGAGCGGACGGACGTCGGACCGCGCGAGCAGTGCGAAGCCGGGGCCGAGCACCGAGTCGAACGGGCCGTGCTCGTTCGCCGTTTGGACGGTGGCGGGTGGGAGCAGCGGGCCGTCCGCGTCGAAACCGTCGAGCAGGGCGTCGTGGGCTCTGTTGCGCAGCACCAGGTCCAGCTTCCAGGTGAGGGTCGCGGCGTCGGAGATGTCGCCGGGTGGGGGGAGCAGGATCCGGCCCGAGCGGCGGCTGCCGGGGTGGCCGTGGACGCTGTGCCGGCCGTCGCAGTCGATCACCCAGGACGACGTGAGGGTTTCGCCGCCGGTGACGGCTTCGGCGTAGCGGCCGTGGTCGACCAGCAAGGCGGTGGAGCGGCCGCGGAGGATTTGCAGATTCGGCAGTTGGGCGGCGCGTGAGTCCAGCACCGAGGTCAACGCCGAATGGTGGAACATCGTCACGCCGGGGCCTCGGTGGAATCGCAGGACCGCGCCGGAGAATTCGAGTTCGGTGCCCGGGATGCCGATCAGGTCCAGCACCGAGCCGATTCCGCAGCTCGCCAGAACGCGCATCGTCTGTTCGTTCAACCCGACCACCTGGGGATACGTCGGAGAAACGGCGACGGGGTCGGCGAGCGTGGTCAGCCAGCCGCGTTGGGCGAGCAGGATCGATAGGACCTGGGCGACCGGGCCGTGGCCGATGACGAGCACATCGGTGTCGGGACAGGAATTATCTGGGCAGGAATGAGCGGGTGGAATCGGCATCGCCATCGCCAGCTCTCCTTTGCGCAAAGGTCCACACCTTGAATCGAGCATGCGGAGCGCGATTCAGTGCGACAACCCGTGTCGAGACGGGCTGCCCGCCGTCACCTGTCAGGGAGGGTCTAGGGGGCAGAGCAGGGGGGTGACTTCAACTTTTTGTGGACGGGTTCAACTGGGCGTTGTACGGTGCCCGCCATGATGCCGCGCCTGCTCGTCACCTCGTTGCTCGTCGCAACGCTTGCTGCCTGTGGTGGCACGTCTGACAACGCGCAGACGTCCACGCCGTCGTCGTCGGACCTGTCCACGGTCAAGAAGGACGACGCCCTCGCCGCGCTGGTGCCGCCCGCGATCGCGTCGACCGGGAAGCTCAAGGTCGGGTCGAACATCCAGAACCCGCCGAACAACTTCTACGCCGAGGACGGCAAGACGCCGATGGGGTCGGAGGTCGACCTGATCAAGGCGATCGCCGCCAAGCTCGGGCTTCAGGCCGAGCACAGCGACATGGCGTTCAGCTCGCTGATCACCAGTCTGGAGACGCAGCGCGTCGACGTGACGATGGCGGCGATGAACGACACCGCCGAGCGCCAGCAGAAGATCGACTTCGTCGACTACTTCACCTCGGGCATCACGATCATGGTGCAGAAGGGGAACCCGCAGGGCGTCAAGGGCCCGGACGACCTGTGCGGCAAGGGCGTCGCGGTCAACCTCGGCAGCTCGCAGGAGCAGTTCGCCAAGGAGCAGAGCCAGAAGTGCCAGGACCAGGGCAAGCCCGAGGTCCAGCTCGCCGTCACCGACAGCGACACCGGCAACCAGAACCAGCTGCGCACCGGCCGCGTCGCCGCGATCCTCAACGACCTGCCGACCGCCGTCTACGTCGCGAAGACCGCGGGTGACGGCAGCTTCTTCGAGGTCGTCCAGCTCCCGCCGATCAACGGCGGCCCGTACGGCATCGGTGTCAACAAGCAGAACGCCAAGCTGTCCGAGGCGATCAAGGGCGCGCTGCAGGCGTTGATCGACGACGGCACCTACACCAAGATCCTCACCACCTGGGACATCAAGCAGGGCGCGATCACGAAGGCCGCCATCAATGGCAAGTGATCTCCGCACCACCGACACCGGGGAAGAACTGGTCGTCGTCCCGCTGCGCCACCCCTGGCGGTGGTTCAGCGGGGTGGTGATCGTGCTGATCATCGCGGGCCTCGGCTGGGCGATGGCCGAGGCGCAGATCCAGTGGGAGGACGTGCCGGGGTTCTTCACGCACCCCGTGATGCTCGAAGGCCTGCTCAACACCATCGTGCTCGCCATCGCCGCGCAGGGTGGCGCGATCATCCTCGGCGTGGTCATCGCGTTGATGCGGCTGTCCGCGAACCCCGTCGCGCGGTGGTTCGCGGTCGGCTACATCTGGCTGTTCCGCGGGCTGCCGGTGCTGCTGCAGATCCTGATCTGGTTCAACCTCGCGCTGGTGTTCCAGAACATCAGCATCCCGATGCTGTTCTCCGTGCCCACCAACGTGGTCATGACCGCGTTCGTCGCGGCACTGCTCGGCCTGGGGCTCAACGAGAGCGCCTACATGGCCGAGATCGTCCGCGCGGGGCTCTCCAGCGTCGACGAGGGGCAGACCGAGGCGGCCAAGTCGATCGGCATGACCCCGCTGGTGACGCTGCGCAGAGTCGTTCTCCCGCAGGCGATGCGCGTGATCATCCCGCCGACCGGCAACAACTTCATCAACATGATCAAGGGCACCTCGATGGCGTCGGTGATCGCCTTCCTGGAGCTCATCCACGCCGCGAACAACATCTCCTCGCGCAACCTGGAGATCATGGAAACCCTGTTCGCCGCCGCGGCCTGGTACCTCGTGATGGTGTCCGTCGCGTCGATCGGGCAGCACTACCTGGAGCGTGCTTATGGCCCTCGTTGAGGCGATTGGGGTCCGCAAGTCGTTCGGCCACACCGAGGTCCTCAAGGGCGTCGACCTGGAGGTCGAGCGCGGCGAGGTCGTCTGCCTGCTCGGGCCGTCCGGTGCGGGGAAGAGCACTTTTCTCCGCTGCGTGAACCACCTGGAGACCATCGACGCCGGCCGGATCTGGGTCGACGGTGTGCCGGTCGGGTTCCGTGCGCAGGGTGGAAAGCTCTACGAGCTGCGGGAACACGAGGTCGCCCGGCAGCGGCGCGACGTCGGGATGGTGTTCCAGCGGTTCAACCTGTTCCCGCACCGCACGGCGCTGGAGAACATCATGGAAGGCCCGGTCCAGGTGCTGGGGCGGGGTCGCGGCGAGGTGCGCGCGGAAGCGTTGGCGCTGCTGGAACGGGTCGGGCTCGCGGAGAAGGCTTCGGCCTACCCCGCGCAGCTGTCCGGTGGCCAGCAGCAACGTGTTGCGATCGCGCGTGCTCTGGCGATGAAGCCCAAGCTGATGCTGTTCGACGAGCCCACGTCCGCGCTGGACCCGGAGCTGGTCGGCGAGGTGCTCGACGTCATGACCTCGCTGGCCCGCGACGGCATGACGATGATCGTGGTCACTCACGAGATCGGCTTCGCCCGCTCGGTCGCCGACCGCGTGGTGTTCCTCGTCGACGGAGCCGTGGTGGAGAGCGGCACACCTGCAGACGTGCTGGACAATCCGCAGCAGCCGCGCACGCAACAGTTCCTCGCAAAGGTGCTCTAAGTTGATCGACTCCTCGTACCTCGCCCAGTTCCGTGAACCGGAGGGGTACCTCGACTTCGCCCGCTTCGGTCCGCCGTCTCTGGCGGTCGTCACGGCCACGTCGCGTCTGATGGAACAGGCCTCGCTCGCCGGTCCATCCACAGTGGACACGCTGATGCGCGAGGAACAGCGGGTGAAGGCCGCCGTCGCGCGGTTGTGCCGGTCCGACACCGATCATGTCGCGCTGGTTCCGAACACGTCGATCGGTCTGTTCCAGGCGGCTTTCGGGTTGTCTGGGACTGTTATGTACAGCGCTGCTGAGTTTCCTTCCAACACCTATCCGTGGGTGCGGGCTGGGCTGCCATCCGTTGTGCTGGAAGGGCCGGTGGCGGCGGCTGCTGTCGCGAACCACCTGACGCCTGAGGTTTCCGCGTTGTCGGTGTCCGCTGTGGACTTCCGGACCGGGTATCGGGCGGATCTGGCTACGTTGCGCGAGGTCATCGGTGATCGGCTGCTGATCGTCGACGGGATCCAGGGCTTTGGGGTGGTCGACGAACCCTGGGAACTCGCCGATGTGCTCGTGGTCGGTGGGCAGAAGTGGTTGCGGGCCGGGTGGAGCACCGGGTTCGTGGTGCTGTCGGATCGGGCGTTGGAGCGGCTTTCGCCTGTGCTGTCCGGGTGGACGGGTGCGGTGGACGCCGGGTTGTTCGACAACTCCGTGCACGACGCGGCGTCCGATGCGGCTTCCTGGAACATCACGAATCTTTCGCCGGTGGTGTCGGGGGCGTTCGCGGAGGCCCTCGAACTGGTCGAGCTCGCTGGGGTTGGCGAGCTCGATGCGGCGGTTTCGGGGGTGGTCGCGGAGCTTGAGGAGATCGTGCTGTCTTGTGGCGGCAAGATCGTGTCGGCTCGGGAGCGGCGGGCCGGGATCTTGGCGTTCACCATGCCTGAGGCGGCTTCGGTGGTCGGGGAGGCTTTGAACGCCTTTGGGATCACGGCGACTGTTCGGCCTGAGCACGTTCGGTTGTCGCCGCATGCCACTACTTCGCGTGGGACGTTGGAGCGGGTGCGGGCTGCCTTGAAGTCGTTGTCCGGGGCGGCTGCTTCGCCGGTGCCGGCTGCGTTGTCTGCGCTGGTGCCGACCGTGGACTCGCTTGCCTCGGCGCTGGGGCCGGATACCGAGGTTGTGGTGCATGACCTGTCTCGGTTGCCCAACTCGATCATCGCTATCGCCGGGTCGTTGACCGGGCGGCAGGTGGGTGGGCCGATGACCGACCTGTTGCTCGGGCTGGTTCGGCGTGGCACGACCACCGATATGCCTGGGTATGAGACGTATGCGCCTGATGGGCGGGCGATCTGGTCGTCGACCACCTTTGTGCGGGATGCGGCTGGGGTGGCTGTGGGGTGTTTGTGCGTCAACAAGTTGGCGGCGCATGAGGCTTCTGGGCCGGTTGAGCACTTTCCACAGGATGTTGACACGTTGCAGCGGGTGTTGGTGGAGAAGGCGATCGCTGACGTTGGTGTGCCCGTCGAGCTGATGAAGAAGGTGCACAAGTCGCAGGTTGTGCGGGTGTTGGACGAGGCGGGGTTCTTCCTCATCCGGGACTCGGTGGATCACCTGGCGGGTGTCCTGGAGGTCACCAGGTACACGATCTACAACTACCTCAACGAGAACCGAGGGACCTGAGCAGGGCTTTCCAGGCGGGGGACGAGAACGCGAGGACGTCGCCGCTCGCGTTCTTCGAGTCCCTGACCAGCGCGTCGTGGTCCAGCGAAACCTCGACGCACTCACCTTCTTCGGTGCCGTCGCTGTAGCTGCTCTTACGCCAGGCTCGGTCCTGAGTCATCTAGGCCCTCTCGCGGTTGGCCGACGTACTCCGCCAGCTTGCTCCGCGATTGTTCCGCACTCAAGGCGACCTGGTCCAAGCGGTCGAAGAGGAGCCTCGTCCGAGCGATCGCGCCTGGATCCTCCACGAAGACCTTTGCGAGGTTGGTCTCGCTGAAGACGACCGGCCTCGCCTTCTCAAACTCCCACAACACGCAGCCTGTGGCAGCCATTGGTGCGTTCGCAGGCACGATCCGGATGGTGTGCGTGTTGAACAGCAGTCGCGCGTACTGGTCCTCCATGATCTGGCAGCTCCCGACCTCCAGTTGCAGCGCATGCTCGTGGACGAAGAACAAGCAAGTCGGCCGATTGTGCCGCCGCAGGATCGTCTGGCGGTCGGTTCGGAACTGGACGAGGGCAGGGATGCGCTCCTCGGTGACGACACCGGTCATCCGGTAGAGGCCGTCGGCGTACTCCGGAGTTTGGAGGAGGCCTGGGATCGACTGGGGCGAGTAGCTGGTGATCTTTTTGGCCGTCGACTCGGCCATCGCCACGGTGCGGAGGCTGCCGGACACCTGCACGATGTACTCGTCGAAGGCGTACTGGTAGCGCTGCTTGAAGTTCGTCACGAAGTCGATGTCCTTGCCGCACATGGACAAGTACTGGATCAGGTCGATCTCGCTGGCACGCGCCTTGCCGTGCTCGACGGTGGAGACCTTGCTCGGGTCCCAGCCGAGCTTCTCGGCGAGCTCGTGGCCCTTGAGCCCGGTGCACGTCTCGCGCAGCCGCCGTAGCTCGTCGCCCAGGTCCCTGCTGTAAGCGGTGGAGGGAGTCATGCGTCGACGCTATGGGTTGTATTCAATTCAAGAAGCCGCTCGTTCGGGTGAAAACGGTGGCCGCGTCCCGGTACTACTTTCCCTCGGCTTGCATCTTTCGCTTAACGACATCTCATGTTTATCGTTCAAGTGTGAGAGCGCTCTCAAAGGTGAGATGGCTGGCCGGCCTGGCCGCCGCAGCGATTGCCCTGTCGTCACTTGCCTCGTCCACGACTGCTTCAGCGGCCGAGGACTACACGCAGAACGTGACGGCGCTGGACTCCACTCAGGCGAGGATCAACTTCACGCCGACGACCCCTGCCCTGTACGTCGACGTGCACTACCTCATCACCGGTACTCCGCAGCAGAACTTCCGGATGACGAACAACGCCGGGACCTGGCAGAAGACGGTCGGTTCGCTGTCTTCCGGCACGCAGATCGAGTACTGGTTCACCTACGAGAAGGGCGGCCCGCAGTACGACTCGCCGCACTTCACCTACACGCACGGCAACACGCAACAGCCCGTTGCGACGCCGACGTTCAGCCCGCCGGGTGGCGCGTACACGTCCGCGCAGACCGTGACGATCTCGACGGCCACCGCCGGCGCCGCGATCCGGTACACAGTGGACGGTTCGACGCCGACGGGCAGTTCTCCGCTCTACACCGGGCCGATCTCGGTGCCGACCAGTCGCACGATCAACGCGATCGGCATCAAGGCGGGGCTGGCGAATTCCGCAGTGGGAAGCGCCACCTACACGATCGGCACGACGCAAGGATGCGTCCAGTCGGACAACCCGAACTTCGGGCCGAACACGCGCATCTTCGACCCGAGCATGTCCCCGGCCAGCATCCAGACGCAGCTGGACGCGGACTTCAACATGCAGAAGGACACGCTGACGGCGCAGATGGCGCCGCGCCGGGTCGCGCATCTGTTCAAGCCCGGCACGTACAACGGCATCCATGACGACGTCGGTTACTACACGTCGGTTGCGGGTCTTGGGCGCAACCCTGGCGACGTGGTGATCAACGGTGACATCACCGTGGATGCGTTCAACGAGTCGGACAAGGGTGTTGCCCTGCAGAACTTCTGGCGCTCAGCGGAGAACATGGCGGTCGTCCCGAGCAACGGCACCAACCGGTGGGCGGTCGCGCAGGCGGCGCCGTTCCGGCGGATGGACATTCGCGGCAACCTGGCGCTGTACCCGGCGTCGTACGGGTTTGCGTCAGGCGGCTACACGGCTGACAGTCGTGTGTCTGGGCTGACGGCGTCCATCTCGCAGCAGCAGTGGTACACGCGCGATTCCAACTACGGCAGTTGGGAAGGCGGTGTGTGGAACATGGTGTTCTCCGGTACGCCGGGGGCGCCGCCCAACACGTTCCCGACGCCGCCCGAGACGAACCTGGCGACCACGCCGATCTCGCGGGACGTGCCTTACCTCTACCTCGAGGGTGGCCAGTACCGCGTGTTCCTGCCTTCCTTGCGCACCAACGCTTCCGGCGCGTCGTGGATCAACGGTGGCACGCCTGGTAGCTCGTTGCCGATGAGCCAGTTCTACGTAGTGAAGGCCGGCGACACGGCTTCCACGATCAACGCGGCGCTGGCGAGCGGCTGCAACCTGTTCTTCACGCCGGGCATCTACAACGTCAACCAGACGATCAACATCACGCGGCCGAACACCGTCGTGCTGGGCATCGGCTACCCGACGATCGTGCCGCAGAACGGCGTGACCGCGATGCAGGTCGCGGACGTCGACGGCGTGCGCATCAAGGGCATCCTGTTCGACGCCGGCACGACGCTGTCGAACTCGTTGCTGACCGTGGGGCCTGCGGGTTCGTCGGCTTCGCACGCGGCCAACCCGACGACCTTGCAGGACGTGTTCTTCCGGGTCGGTGGAGCGATCGCGGGCAAGGCGACCAACAGCCTGGTCGTCAACAGCCACAACACGATCATCGACCACACCTGGGTCTGGCGCGCCGATCACGGCAATCCCGGCACGTGGGGCTGGGACGAGGCGATCGGTGACACCGGCGTGATCGTGAACGGGAACAACGTGCTGGCCACGGGGTTGTTCGTCGAGCACTACCAGAAGTACCAGGTGATCTGGAACGGTCAGGGCGGGCGGACGATCTTCTTCCAGAACGAGATGCCTTACGACGTGCCGAACCAGGCGTCCTGGATGGCGCCGAACGGGGTGGCCGGGTACGCGGCCTACAAGGTGGCTGATCACGTCACCACGCACGAGGCGTGGGGACTGGGGAGCTACTGCTTCTTCAACGTCAACCCGTCGGTGCGGGCCGAGCACGCGTTCGAGGTGCCGAACCGGCCTGGAGTGAGGCTGCACAACCTGTTGACCGTGTCGCTCAACTACCAGGGAACGATCACCCACGTGGTCAACGACGTGGGGGCGGTGACGCCGCCGGGCACGGTGCCGGTGAACGTCGTCAACTACCCGTAGCAGCGTCGTGAAATACGGCCCGTCACCTGAGGTGGCGGGCCGTATTCTCGCTGGGTGAGCAAGACGACGACGGTCACCGTGGGGGAGCGCTACTTCTGGGCGTTGTACGACGCGTTCGCCGTGTGGTTCGCGGACCGGCGAGGAGCTTGTGCGGGTCGGGTGCGTGCTGGAGGTGGCCGACGGGTTTCTGCGGCTGCTGGACGGCACCCTGCCCGACGACCCGCACCTGGGCTGGTGGTTCCTGGGCACCGGCCGCGGCTGGCAGGTGATCGACCGCCTCTACCACGACGACGGGCGGCCCGTGCGGCGTTCGTGAGTGGGTCGATTTCGTTTCGTCGGGACGGCGTTGCATGATGCGTTGCATGTCGATCGAGCGTGGCGCGGAGTTCGCCGAGTTCTGGGCTGAGCGGCACCTGTGCACGCTGTCCACCGTGCGTCCGGACGGGACTCCGCACGTCGTGCCGGTCGGGGTCACGCTCGACCAGGAGGCCGGCCTGGCGCGGATCATCACGCACGGTGCGTCGTGGAAGGTCAAGCACGTGCGCAAGGCCGGGTACGCCGCTGTGTGCCAGGTGGACGGACGGCGTTGGTCCACGTTGGAGGGTCCGGCGGTTGTTCGCGACGACGTGGAATCCGTTGCGGAGGCCGTGCGGCGGTATGCGCTTCGCTACAAGCAGCCTCGGGTCAACCCCGAGCGCGTCGTGATCGAGATCCAGGTGCGGCGTGTCACCGGAACTCTCTGACGTTGTCGTCGTCGGCATCGGGGCCGACGGGTGGGACGGGCTGTCTCCTGCTGCCCAAGCCGCGGTCCGGGGCGCGAAGGTGCTGATGGGGTCGCGGCGGCAGCTCGATCTGGTGCCGGGGGAGTTCGAACGGGTCGCGTGGCCGTCGCCGCTGGTACCGGCGTTGCCCGCGCTCTTCGAGAAGTATCGCGACGGCGTCTGTGTGCTGGCGTCCGGCGATCCCATGTTTCACGGCATTGGCACGACTTTGGTCCGTTTGCTGGGTTCGCGGGTTACCGTGATCCCGCACCCCTCGTCGGTGTCGCTGGCCTGTGCTCGGCTCGGGTGGGCGCTGAACGAGGTCGAGGTCGTGTCGCTGGTCGGGCGGTCTGCCGATCTGCTGCGGCCCGCGTTGACGCCTGGGCGGCGCGTGCTCGTCCTGGGTGGTGATCCGGCGGCGGTGGCTGCGCTTGCCGGACCGGTGACGGTGCTGGAGCAGTTGGGTGGGCCCGCCGAGCGGGTCTACGAGTGGTCCGGGGAGAGCTCGGACCCGTTGTGCGTCATCGCGATCGAGTGCACCGGGAGCGGGTATTCGCGGGTGCCGGGGTTGCCGGACGACGCGTACGAGACCGATGGCCAGTTGACGAAGCGTGAGGTGCGGGCGATTTCGCTGTCGACACTGGGGCCGTTGCCAGGGCAACTGTTGTGGGACGTCGGGTCCGGGTCGGGTTCGATCGCGATCGAGTGGTCGCGGACGCATCCGACGTGCCGGGCGATCGCGGTGGAGCAGTCCGCCGAACGGGCTGAGCGGATCGTCCGGAACGCTGCCTCGCTGGGTGTTCCCGGAGTCGAGGTCCACATCGGACGGGCTCCGGAGGCGTTGGAGGGGCTGGAGAAGCCGGACGCGATCTTCATCGGTGGCGGGCTGACGGTGCCGGGCATGGTGCAGACGTGCTGGGACGCCCTGGGCGCCGGTGGGCGGCTGGTGGTGAACGCCGTGACGCTGGAGTCCGAGGCCGTGGTGGCGCAGTGGTACGCGAAGGTCGGCGGTGACCTGGTGCGGATCGCGGTGAACCGGGGGTCGTCGGTCGGCCGGTTCACGGGGTGGCGGCCGCAGATGCCCGTGACGACGTGGAGCGTGACCAAGTGACCGTGCACTTCATCGGCGCTGGTCCCGGGGCCGCTGACCTGATCACGGTGCGGGGGCGGGATCTCATCGCCTCCTCGCCGGTCTGCCTCTACGCGGGTGCGCTGGTTCCTGTTGAGCTGCTGGACTTCTGCCCCGCCGGGGCTCGCAAGATCGACACGGCCGAGCTGACGCTGGACGAGATCCTCGCGGAGCTGGTCGCGGCTGATGAACAGGGCTTGGACGTGGCTCGGCTGCATTCCGGGGACCCCGCGGTGTTCAGCGCGATGGCCGAGCAGATGCGCCGGTTGGACGCGTTGGGGATTTCGTACGACGTGACGCCGGGGGTGCCGGCGTTCGCAGCTGCTGCGGCTTCCTTGCAGCGTGAGTTGACCGTGCCCGGGGTTGGGCAGACGGTGATCCTCACCCGTACTTCGCAGCGCGCCACGCCGATGCCTCCCGGTGAGGACCTGGACACGTTGGGTCGCAGTCGCGCGACTCTCGTGCTGCATCTGGCTGTGCAGCGGATTTCCGACGTGGTCGCGGAGCTCGTGCCGAACTACGGCGTGGACTGCCCGGTCGCGGTGGTCGCGTACGCGTCGCGGGCTGACGAGATCGTGCTGCGGGGGACGTTGGACGACATCGCTGATCAGGTGCGGGCCGCGGGGATCAAGCGGACCGCGGTGATCATCGTGGGGCAGACGCTGGGGGCCACGCAGTTCCCGGACAGCCACCTGTACTCGGCGACGCGCGTCCGATGATCTTGATCCTCGGTGGGACCGGGGAGGCACGTGAGCTGGCTTCCCGGGTTCCGGCGATCTCGTCCCTGGCCGGTCGTGTGAGTTCGCCGCGGCTGCCGGTGGGTGAGGTGCGGGTCGGTGGGTTCGGGGGCGTGGACGGGCTGGCGCAGTGGTTGCGGGACAACAACATTCACGCCGTGGTCGACGCCACCCATCCGTTCGCGGCTCGGATCACCTCGAACGCCTTTGAGGCTTGTGCGGCGGTTGGGGTGCCGTTCCTGATCCTGCGGCGGCCTGGGTTCACGCCTGAGCCGGGGTGGCGTTGGGTGGACAGCGTTGCCGAGGCGGCGGCGAACCTGCCTGGTGAGCGGGTGTTCCTCACGACCGGGCGGCAGGATCTCGCCGAGTTCGCCGGGTGTTCGCAGTGGTTCCTGGCGCGGATGGTCGAGCCGCCATCGCCGCCTGTGCCGCAACGGATCGAGGTGCTGCTGTCGCGCGGACCGTTCACTGTGGACGGTGAGCTGGAGCTGATGCGATCGTGGCGGATCGATGCTCTGGTGACCAAGGACAGCGGTGGCTCGATGACGTCGGCCAAGCTGGAAGCCGCGCGGTTGCTGGGGATTCCGGTGGTGGTCGTGCGCCGGCCACCGCTCCCGCCTGCGGAAACGGTGGCCGACGTCGATGCTGCGGTCAGGTGGTTGGGTAGCGTCGCGGGGTGAACACGACTCCCTTGTCGGTCACGATCGTCTGAGACGAGCCGATGATCAGCAGGCAGCGCATGTCGATCGTGGCCGGGTCGAGCGTGCCGAGCGTGAGGACGCGGATCTCTTCCTCGGGGCCGCCGACGTCTCGTCCTACCACCAGTGGGGTTTCTGGGGCGCGGTGCTTCAGCAGCAGGTCGCGCATGTCCGCTACCTGGTGCGTGCGGGCCTTGGACGCCGGGTTGTAGATCGCGATGACCAGGTCGGCCTTGGCGGTGGCGGTCAGGCGTTCCGCGATGACGTCCCACGGCTTGAGGCGGTCGCTCAGCGAGATCACCGCGTAGTCGTGGCCGAGTGGGGCGCCTGCCTTTGCTGCCACGGCGTTTGCCGCGGTGACGCCGGGGATGATGCGCACCGGGACGTCCTGGGCTTCTGCCGCGACCTCCAGGACCGCGGTGGCCATCGCGAAGATGCCGGGGTCGCCAGAGGAGACGACCGCCACCCGCTTGCCCCTGCGGGCCAGGTCCAGGGCGAACGCCGCTCGTTCGGACTCGACCTGGTTGTGGGAGGCGTGTTTCGTCTGGCCGGGGCGGGTGGGGACGCGGTTGAGGTAGGTGCTGTAGCCGACCAGGTCGTCGGCGGACTCCAGGGCTTGTTTGGCCTCGGGGGTGAGCCATTCTCGTGCGCCTGGGCCGAGGCCCACGACCACGACCTCGCCCTTCGGCTTGGTGGGCTTGGACTGGCTGGGGAGCAGGGCCAGGGAGAAGTACGGGACGCTGTCGGGGTCGACGTCGGCGAGCTTCGAGGTCTTCTGGCGGCCCGTGGTGGCGCGTTCGACGTACCACGCGCCGTCGAGCCTGCCCGCCTTGTCGAGTGCTTCCTTGACGTTGCCGAAGGTGCGGCCCAGCTTGAGGATCGCGGCCGAGTCGGTGTCGGCGAGGCGCGTCGCGAGCTCTTCCGGGGACAGGGTGCCGGGGAGGATCGTGAGGACCTCGTCGCGTTCGACCAGCGGGGTGCCCAGGACCGCGCTGGCACCGCTGACGCTCGTGACGCCGGGGACGACTTCCCAGTCGTAGCGGTCGGCGAGGCGTTTGTGCATGTGCATGTAGGAGCCGTAGAAGAACGGGTCTCCGGCGGCGAGGACGACCACGTTCCTGCCGGCGTCGAGGTGAGCTGCGAGACGGGCTGCGGCTTCCTCGTAGAACTGGTCGATCTCGCCCTGGTAGTCGTCCGTGTCCTCGGTCGTGACCGGGTAGATCAGCTGTTCCTGGATCTGCGGATTTGGATCATCTTGGCTGCGGAAGTACGGCTCCGCAATGGTTTTCGCGACGCTGCGGCCGTGGCGGGCGCTGTGGAACGCGACCACGTCGGCTTCCCTGATGAGTCGCGCGGCCTTGACCGTCACGAGTTCGGGGTCGCCCGGACCCAGGCCGACGCCGTAGAGCTTGCCCGTCATTCTTCCTCGCTCGCGATCGCGTTGATGGCCGCTGCCGTCATGGCGCTGCCGCCGCGCCGGCCGTGGACCACCAGGTGTTCCAGATCCGTTGCGGCCAAAGCTTCTTTGGATTCCGCCGCGCCGATGAAGCCCACCGGGATGCCGAGGACGGCGGCTGGTCGTGGCGCCCCTGCGTCGATCAGGTCGAGCAGGTGGAAGAGAGCGGTGGGGGCGTTGCCGATCGCGATCACGGCGCCCTCGAAGCGGTCCTGGAGGAGTTCGAGGGCGGCTGCGCTGCGGGTGTTGCCGATGGTCTTGGCGAGGTCGGGCGTGCGGGGATCCTGGAGGTAGCACAGGACTTCGTTGTCTTTGGGGAGACGGCGGCGGGTCACGCCGGACGCGACCATGTTGGCGTCGCAGAGGATCGGGGCGCCTGCTCGCAGAGCTTCGCGGGCGTTGCGGACGACGTCGGGGGAGAAGGCCACGTCGTTCGGCAGGTCGGTCATGCCGCACGCGTGGATCATGCGGACGACCACTTTCGCGACGTCTTCGGGGAACCTGGTGAGGTCCGATTCCGCGCGGATGGTGGCGAAGGACTGGCGGTAGATCTCCGCGCCGTCCTTGATGTACTGCGTCACCTGATCTCCTCGTAGCCATCGCCGGTCGCGACGAACTCGATCACATCGCCGGCCGGGCGGCCGCAGCGGCGGGAGCAACCCGACCAGTGGACCTGGCCGGGGATGTCGGACCTGGTCCCTAGAATTGAAATTGGGGGTACCCGGCCGGGTGCGTGTGTGTGGTGTGTTCCGTCTACCCACGCGGCAGCGTCGGCGCGTACGTCAGAGAGTGACTTGGCGCAGCCGGGGCGGCCGGTGCAGGCGCTGACTCCGTGCCACGGCGAGGCGGGGTCGGTGATCAAACCGGTGGTGTCGGTGCCGGGCGGCACGATCAGCAAACGCCACGGGGTCAGCCGGATCGGCACGCCGGCGAGCTGGTGTGCGTCCAGACGGCCCAGCGGCACACCCGGAGCGGTCGGAGAGGGTGCGACCGGGGTCACAGCCGGGGTGATGCGCGGGGCGTCGGTGGCGCCGAAGTGCTCGGTGATCTTTCGCACACCGCCGTCCACTTCGGACAGGCGCCAGGCCGTTCCGCGCATCTCCTGGAAGAGGCGCGCTGCTGTCACCACAGCGTCCACCGGGTCGGTCACCCGGATGCCGGTATCGGTGCCCGCGAGCAGCAGAACGTCGTCCACCAGGCCGAAGTCGCCGCCGAGACCGCTCACCGGCAACCCGACGGTGACCAGGAAACGGCCTGGCAGCGAGGCCAGCAACGGGTCCGCGCACACGGCCGCGTCCAGGGCGTCGACCAGCGCCTGGTTGGGCTCCAGAGGTGCGGCGATGATGTTGCGGATGCGTTCGTGGGTGTCGGACGGGAGCAGGCCGGCGGCACGCAGCCGCGAACCCAGCTCAAGACCGTCGGCGAGGCCTCTGATCTGGAGGTTCGCGCGCGAGGTGAGCTCCAGCGTGCCGTTGCCCAGGTCGAGCGCGGCCAACCGGACGACGTCCCACTGAGCTGCGGAAAGGGTGCCGCCCGGTACCCGGATGCGGGCCAGGCCGCCATCGGCTGCCTGATGCAGCTCGACGGCGCCGGGGCAGGCATCCGGGTGAGTACGCATAGGTCGGACTGTAACCCGCCGGTTAGGGTGAGCCCGAACTGCGAAGCGCAGGAGGAAGCCGGTGCGAATCCGGCGCGGTCCCGCCACTGTGACCAGGGGATAGCCCTCTGGGAGTCAGGAACTCCGCTTCGTCGGTCACCCGCAACCTGGGGCGAGGACCCCACGAGGGATGGAGCCTGCGTGATCCTGCTGCTGTCGACCTCCGACACCGACCTGCTGTCGGCTCGGGCCTGTGGTGCCGAGTACCGGCTCGGCAACCCCGCACGAACCACCGTTGAAGACCTGCCGGCGCTCGTCGAGGGTGTCGACCTCGTCGTCGTGCGCATCCTCGGTGGCCGGAGGATGTGGGAGGAGGGGCTCGACTGGCTGCTGGCCAGCGGGCTGCCGGTCGTGGTGCTCGGCGGTGAGCAGCAGCCGGACGCGGCGTTGATGGAGCTGTCGACGGTGCCGGGCGGTGTTTGCGCGGAAGCGCACCTCTACCTGGCGCACGGCGGCCCGCAGAACCTCACGGAACTGCACAAGTTCCTGGAGGACACGATCCTGCTGACCGGGCACGGGTTCGCTCCGCCCGTGGCCACGCCGACGTGGGGTGTGCTGGAGCGTCCACAAGCCGGTGAGGGGCCCACGGTCGCGGTGCTCTACTACCGGGCGCATCACGTGGCGGGCAACACGGCGTTCGTGCACGCGTTGTGCGACGCGATCGAGGCCAAGGGCGGGAGGCCGCTGCCGGTCTACTGCTCGTCGTTGCGCACGGCCGAGCCGGAGCTGCTGGAGACGCTGGGGCAGGCCGACGCGCTGATCGTGACCGTGTTGGCGGCGGGTGGCACGAACCCGGCCAAGGCCAGTGCCGGTGGCGATGACGAGGCCTGGGACGTCGGGGCGCTGGCGGCGCTCGACGTGCCGATCCTGCAGGGGTTGTGCCTGACTTCGAGCCGTGAGTCGTGGGACGAGAACGACGACGGACTGTCTCCTTTGGACACCGCGACGCAGGTGGCGATCCCGGAGTTCGACGGGCGGATCATCACGGTTCCGTTCTCCTTCAAGGAGATCGACGAGGACGGCCTCACGGTGTACGTGGCCGATCCCGAACGGGCGCTGCGCGTCGCCGGTATCGCGGTCAGGCACGGGAAGCTGCGCCACATTCCCGTCGAGGACCGCAAGATCGCGGTGATGCTGTCGGCGTACCCGACCAAGCACTCTCGGATCGGCAACGCCGTCGGCCTGGACACGCCGGCGTCGACCGTGCGGTTGCTGAAGGCCATGCGGGAGCACGGTTACGACATCGGCGACGCGCTGCCGGGCGTTGACGAGCTGGACGGCGACGCGCTGATCCACGCGTTGATCGCCGCCGGTGGGCAGGACGCGGACTGGTTGACGCAGGAGCAGTTCGAGAGCAACCCCGTGCGCATCGCGGCGGCGGACTACCGCGAGTTCTACGAGACGCTGCCGGACGACTTCCGCGAGTCGATGCAGGAGCACTGGGGTGACGCGCCGGGCACGTTGTTCGTCGACCACTCGAAGTCTCGCGAAGGCGAGATCGTGCTGGCGGCGCTGGAGTCCGGCAACGTCGTGGTGATCGTGCAGCCGCCGCGAGGGTTCGGCGAGAACCCCATCGCGATCTACCACGACCCGGACCTGCCTCCGTCGCACCACTACCTCGCGGCGTACCGGTGGATCGAGTCGTCGTTCGGCGCGGACGCGGTGGTGCACGTCGGCAAGCACGGCAACCTGGAGTGGTTGCCGGGCAAGACCGTCGGCATGTCGGCATCGTGCGGCACGGACGCGGCGCTCGGTGATCTGCCGCTGGTGTACCCGTTCCTCGTCAACGACCCCGGTGAGGGCACGCAGGCGAAGCGGCGCGCGCACGCGACGCTGGTCGACCACCTGGTGCCGCCGATGGCCCGCGCGGACAGCTACGGCGACATCGCGCGGCTGGAGCAGTTGCTGGACGAGTACGGCAACATCTCCGCGATGGACCCGGCGAAGCTGCCGGCGATCCGCGCGCAGATCTGGACGTTGATCCAGGCCGCGAAGCTCGACCACGACCTGGGGCTGGACGATCGGCCGCACGACGCGGAGTTCGACGAGTTCCTGCTGCACGTCGACGGGTGGCTGTGCGAGGTCAAGGACGTCCAGATCCGCGACGGGCTGCACATCCTCGGCGAGGCGCCGACCGGAAGCGTGCGGGTGAACCTCGTGCTCGCGATGCTGCAGGCGCGGCAGATGTGGGGCGGTCAGGTCGCCGCGCTGCCGGGGCTGCGGGAGGCGCTCGGGCTCTCCTCCACTGCGCGTGAAGATGTTGACGCCGTTGAGGAACAGGCTCGCGGGCTCGTCCAGGCCATGGAGGACGCGGGCTGGGATGCCGCGGTGGCTTCGACTCTGCACGAGTCGGTCGACGTGCAGAAGATCCTGGAGTTCGCTGCCGTTGAGGTCGTGCCGAGGCTGGCGCGCACCACGGACGAGATGACGCACGTGCTGCACGCGTTGGACGGCGGCTACATTCCCGCCGGGCCGTCCGGATCGCCGTTGCGCGGCCTGGTGAACGTGCTGCCGACCGGGCGCAACTTCTACTCGGTCGACCCGAAGGCAATCCCGTCGCGCCTCGCGTGGGAGACCGGGCAGGCGATGGCGGACTCGTTGCTCGCCAGGTACCGCGAGGAGAACGACGGTGAGTGGCCGCCGTCCGTCGGCCTGTCGGTCTGGGGCACGTCCGCGATGCGCACGGCCGGTGACGACATCGCCGAGGTGTTCGCGCTGCTCGGCGTGCGGCCGGTGTGGGACGACCAGTCGCGCCGCGTGACCGGGCTCGAGGTCATTCCGGCCGACGAGCTCGGCAGGCCGCGCATCGACGTGACGGTCCGGATCTCCGGGTTCTTCCGGGACGCCTTCCCGCACGTGGTGTCCCTTTTGGACGATGCCGTGCAGCTGGTGGCATCGCTCGACGAGCCCGAGAACTTCGTGCGGGAGCACATGGTCGCGGATCTGGCGGAGCACGGTGACGAACGGCGTGCCACGCTGCGGATCTTCGGATCGAAGCCGGGTGCGTACGGCGCGGGCGTGCTGCCGTTGATCGACAGCCGCAACTGGCGCGATTCTTCCGACATCGCCGAGGTTTACGCGGTGTGGGGCGGATATGCGTACGGGCGCGGGGTCGACGGCGTGGCGGCGCGTGCGGACATGGAGTCGGCGTACCGGCGGATCGCGGTGGCGGCCAAGAACATCGACACCCGCGAGCACGACATCGCCGACTCGGACGACTACTTCCAGTACCACGGCGGCATGGTCACGATGGTGAAGGCGTTGACGGGCAAGGCTCCCGCGGCGTACGTCGGTGACAGCACGCGTCCGGAGGCGGTCCGCACCCGCACGTTGACCGAGGAGACCTCACGGATCTTCCGCGCCCGCGTGGTGAACCCGCGCTGGATCGGGGCGATGCGGCAGCACGGGTACAAGGGCGCGTTCGAGCTGCAGGCGACGGTGGAGTACCTGTTCGGCTACGACGCCACGACGGGCGTGGTCGCGGACTGGATGTACGAGAAGCTGACCGAGTCGTACGTGCTGGACCCGGAGACCCGCAAGTTCCTGCAGGCCTCGAACCCGTGGGCGTTGCACGGGATCGCCGAACGCCTCCTGGAGGCGGCCGAGCGGAAGATGTGGGAGCACCCGGAGCCGTCCACTTTGGACGCGCTCAGGGCGGCGTACCTCGAAACCGAGGGCGACCTGGAAGACGGCGCCTGATGTGTGAAGGGCTCTTTCGTGCACCTGAGGTGGACGAAAGAGCCCTTCATCGTTCTCGATGGAGCCGGACGCAGCAGTGACCAGGTGACGGATCGAGGCTCGCGGTGTGACTGCGGGCCTCGATACCGTCCAGGAGTCCGCTGATCAGGCAGAGGTTCATCCCGCACACCAGCTGGGTGTGCTTCTGGGCCAGGCTGTGGAACGGGCAGTTGCCCAGCAGGATCGTCTCGGCTTCCTGCCGCGGCTCGAACCCGAGTTCTTCCAACGCTTGTACGACGTTGTTGTCTGCTTGCGAGGCCAGGTCCTCGCCCCACTCGTAGGCCCGCCGGTTGAGGATCTCCCGCGCGGGTTCGCCCGTGGTCTCGGCTTCGAGGAGTGCGTCCGTGAGCAGGTGGCTCGCCGCCTCGTACCGCCGATCCGGCAGTGACACCTCGATCTGTTCGCCCGACCGCCGGTAGAGCTTGGCGGGCCGTCCCGCACCAGGTCCGGTGCGGCCGCTTCGGCGTTCGTGCAGCACGTCCAGGAGTCCCAGCTCGACCAGCTTGTCGAGGTGGAAGGCGGCCGTCGTGCGCGGCAGTCCGATGGCCTCCGAGGCCTCGTCCTTGCTGATGGGCGCGGTTTGGCGCACCACGAAGTCGTAGAGCCTGCGCCGGTTCGGCTCGTCCAGGGCCGCGACGGCGGCGACGTGGTCGGACATCTCTAAAACCTACTCCAGTTGACGAAAATCGGCACCCAGTTCTAACGTTAACCGAAGTTGTCGTTAGAAGGAGGAGTCATGGAAGTCCTGACGCGCACGGATCCCACGACGCAGGCGTTCGTGCTGTTGCGGACGGTGTTCACGGTGGCGCCGGTCCTGTTCGGGCTGGACAAGTTCTTCAACCTGCTCGTCGACTGGCCCGTCTACCTGGCGCCGTGGATCGACTCGATCGTGCCCGGTACGCCGCAGACCGCGATGTACATCGTCGGCGTGATCGAGATCGTGGCCGGCGTGCTGGTCGCGCTCGCACCGAAGTGGGGCGGGCTCGTCGTCGCCGCGTGGCTGCTCGGGATCATCGTCAACCTGGTGACCGGGCCCGGCTACTACGACATCGCGTTGCGCGACTTCGGTCTGCTGGTCGGCGCGCTGGCGCTGTCCCGGCTGGCGGCGGCTCGATGACGGACCCCGTCGACGTCGAAGCGGCGCGGCAGGCGGTGGCCGACCTGTTGAAGGCACTGGGGAAGGACCCGTTCTCGGTGCACCTGGCCGACACGCCCCGCCGCGTCGCCGAGGCCTATGCGGAGTTGTTGACGCCGCGGGCTTTCAACCTGACCACGTTTCCCAACGACGAGGGGTACGACGAACTCGTGTTGGCGCGCGGGATTCCCGTGCAGTCGTTGTGCGAGCACCACATGCTGCCGTTTCACGGGGTTGCGCACGTCGGGTATCTGCCCGGGGCGCGGATTCTTGGGCTGTCGAAGCTCGCGCGGGTGGTGGAGATGTTCGCTCGGGATCTGCAGGTGCAGGAGCGGCTCACCAAGCAGGTCGCGGACTGGTTGCAGGAACACTTGCAGCCCAAGGGGGTCGGGGTGGTGATCGAGGCCGAACACATGTGCATGACGTTGCGCGGGGTGCGGGTCAACGGGTCTCGCACCGTCACGTCCGCTTTGCAGGGGGTGCTGCGGTCGGATCCCGCGTCACGTCAGGAGTTCTTCACGCTCGTGCACTCCTAGACTGGGGCGCATGGGGGAGATTCACACGGGTGCCACGCTCACGCCGTCGTTCCGCGACTTCCTGCCCGCCTGGGTCACGAGCCAGGACTGGTACGACGGGCACGGAGCACTGCGGCCCACCGGGTTCTTCCGGTTCGAGGACCCGGCGGGCCAGGTCGGCGTGGAGACGCACCTGCTCCGGGACGGCGAAACGGTGTGGCAGGTGCCGCTCACTTACCGCCCCGCGCCGCTCGCCGGGGGTGCGCTCGTCGCGACGGCCGAACACAGCGTGCTCGGTACGCGGTGGATCTACGACGCGGTCACGGACCCGGTGTGGATCGCCGCGATCACGGACCTGGTCGCCACCGGTGGTGTCGCGCATCGGGCCGCCCGCAGTGGATTCGGCCCGGTCGAGGTGCGCGGCACGCTGATCCGCCCGACTCAGAAGCCGGTCATGATCGACCTGCACCGGCGGATCGTCCCGGACGGCCCGGCCGAGGACGCCGTCGGTGTGGTCACCGGGTCGTGGCACCAGGACGGGTCGGTGCGGACCGGTCGCCTGGCCGTGATCCGTCAGACTGGCCCGAAGACGTAGGTGCCGGCGGCCTCCGCGTTGTCGCCGGCCCAGAACTCGAACCACAGGTCGGCGAACTCCTCGCGCGACAGCTTGCCGTCACCGTCGAAGTCCAGCGCGGCGAAGTCCAGCACACCGTCGTACCCGAGCCAGGCCGCGATCATGGTCGCGTACTCGTCGCCGGAGATGTAGTCGTCGCGGTTCTCGTCGACGGCGGCGAACATCGCGTCCGCGGTCGAGGTGACCGCCTCGGGCGTCTTCGGCAGGGCGTCCACGATGGACAGGACGTTGTCCACAGTCACCTTGTCGTTGCCCGCGATGGCCTGCAGGGTCGCCCACCAGCCCATCATCACCTGGGAGAGCAGCTCTTCGTCGCCGCCGCGCAACGCCACCCAGCGTGCGGTCAGGGCGCGGAAGTCGCTCTCGTCCAGGTAGCCGTCACCGTTGGCGTCCATCGCGCGGAACACCACTGTCACCTTGCGTCGCTGCAAGTCGCTGGCCATGCGCAGCACGATAGGCCGAATGTTGCAACGGAAACTATCGGCCGAACGGGTCCGAACCAGTCAGCGGTCTAGTCCACATCGAGTGCTTCAGCCAGCTGCAGGCGGCCGGAAACGCCGAGTTTGCGGTACACACCGGACAGAACGCCCTCGACGGCGTCCGCGGGCATCAGCAACGTCGTGGCGATCTCCTCGTTGGAACGCCCACGTGCCGCCAGCGCCGCCACCTGGTGCTCGGTCGGGGTGAGTGCGGTCGGCCCGGTCTGCCGCATTCGCCGAGGTCCGGCACCGGTCGCCACCAGCTCGGAGTAGGCGCGGGCGGCCATTGCGGACGATCCGCATTTCTGGGCTAGATCCAGCGCGTCACGCAGGCACGCGCGCGCACCGGACGTGTCGGCTTGACGGCGCAGCACGACGCCGAGGTCGACCAACGCGCGCGCAAGCTCCAGACGCGCGGGGGAAGAGCGTAGGACTCGCACGGCTTCTTCGAGCAACGTGCGGCCGGCGGTTCCGGCGGTGACCCGGCCTGCCGCGCGCAACGCCATGCCCAACGCCCGTGGCGCACCCCAGGCGCGTGCCAGTTCCACCTCTTCCAGGGCAAAGTTTCTTGCCCGTTCACCGTCGCCCAGCGCCGCGCAGGCCAACGCAGCGCCGGAACGCCAGGCCAGCGCGGCAGGGTTGCGATAGGGCCAGGCCGCGCAGTGTCGTCCGGCGGCCAGGAACGATTCCAACGCCTCGTGGTCGTCGCCTCGCGCGGTGAACATCCGTCCGCGCACGGTGAGCAGACCGCCGAACGTCCACAGTCGCCGTGCCTCGTCGGAGGAGGCCTCGGCGATCACCGTGGCGGCCTCGTCCGGGCGGCTCTCCTCCAGCAGGATGTCGGCCAGCAGGGCGGCGTGCCAGGCCGAGATTGCGTGCCAGCGGCGGTCCTGGCGCAGGTGGTCGCACGCCAGGGTCAGGTCGGCGCGGGCGGAGGTCAGATCTCCCTTGCGGCGCTGGACGTTCGCGCGCATCACGTACGTCAGCGCCCGCAGCGCCGGGGCCTGCGCGCGATCCACGTCGTCCAGCACGGCGAGCGCGGCGTCCAGTGAGTCGGCCAGGTTCAGGATCATCGCGGACGTCAGCGAGGACATGGTGGTCGACGTGGACACCAGCGGTACCGCGTCCTGAGCGCTGATGTCGCCGACCATGACGTGGTGCAGCACTCCGGCCGGCGTGTCCAGCGAGATCGACGACGGGACGGCCTCCTGCCACGCCAGCCCGTGCACGGCGAGATGTGCTTGCGCCCAAGCGGAACCGCGCGAGAGCACCGCCGTCAGCTCGGCCGGCTTTCCTTCGGCGTGCAGGGCATAGGACAGTGCCACAGCGGATTCGACATCGTCCTCATTGGACTGAAAAGCCTCGCGCAACCGGGCCGAAGCACCGGGGAGGTTGCCGACCAGCTCGGCAACGCCCAGCAGCCGCAACGCCCGCGACGGGTTCGCGACCGGTTCGCGCAAAGCCCGCCACAACAGCCGGGCGGCCCCGGACGTGTCGCCCCGGTTCACGGCCTCCTGCGCGGCACGGTCCAGCACCTCGCCCGCCCACGGCTCCAGTCCCGGCGAGGTCTCCAGCAGATGTTCGGCCACGACTCGGTCAGAGGCGCCGTGGGTGCGCAACGACCGGGCGGCCCGCAGATGCAAAGCAGCCCGCGCGGGCGCGGGCATGTCGTCGAGAACCGCCGGCCCGGCGACGCCGAGCAGTTCGACTGTTCGCATCGCCTCGGCCAGTTCGACCGGGCTCAGGCCCGCGAGCTCGGCCAGCACACCGGGATGTGGCGACGGTCCGAGCACGGCCATGCAGTGCGCAGCCGTAACGACAGAGGCCGGGCGGCGGCGCAGGCGAGCCGCCATGATCTCGCCGGCGACCTCGGCGCCGCGTTGCGCGACCCGCCACGCGGCCTCGGCGGTCGGTGGCACGCCGTCCTCGACCAGCCCCTTGATCAGGCGGGTCACCGTCAACGGGTTGCCGCCCGTCGACTCCACGCACGCCTGCACGAACTCAGGAGCCGGGGGACCGAGCGCCGGCGAGACCAGAGCGGCGACACCGTCGGAGGACAGGTTGTCGAGAGTGACGCGTTGGCACGCGGCCATGATCTCGCCATAAGAAGGGTCGTCGCACCGTTCACCGACCCCAACGGTCAGCAAGACGGCGATGGGCAGGCGCCGCACCCGCAACGACAGATAAGCGAGCCAGCGCAGCGACGCCGCGTCGGCCCAGTGCGCGTCATCCACCGCGATGAGCAGTCCCGAAGAGCCCGCCAGCGCTGAAGCCAGTCGGTAGACGCCGTGCAGCACGGTGAAGTCCGCGGTCGGCGCGGTCAGTTGGAGTGCCCCGAGCGCCTCGGACGGGACGAGGCCGGGATCGATCATGTCGAAGAGTTGAGCCACGATCCCGAACGGCAGATCGGCTTCCAGCGCACTGCCGCGCGCCCGCACGACGTGCCGCCCGGAGGCTTCCCAGCGCGCGGCGAGATCGTCGACCGCCGCGGTCTTTCCGGTGCCGGGTGCGCCTTCCACGACGGTGGTCGTGCCCGGCGTCACCTGGTCGCTGATTCCGGCACACCACACTTTCAGCCGGTTTTCCAAGATCTCTCCACAATCCGTGGGTGAATGGATCAGCGGAATTGATGCTAGGAGAAACAGCGCCACTTGCCCAGGTAAAGGTTCTTACGCTATGGGCGTCTCAACAGGGTTGTTGCCCGTATGATCCGCCGGGCAACTACTCGAATGGGTAGCGGCAGCCGGGAGGCGGCCTCACATGGTCATCCGGACGGCCTAGGGGTGCTGCCTCAGGGCTGGTCGCCGCGTGGGTCGTTGTGGTAAAGCAGCGCTTGTTCTCCGCCGCCGCGGAGCGAAAGGAAAAATGGGTGTCGGGGAATCGGGACGGGGTGTTTCGCGGCCGTGAGGGAGAACGTGACCTCCTGAGCGGAGTGCTGGACGCGGGCACCGGTGTGGTCTTGGTCGACGGCGCGGCGGGAACCGGGAAGACGCGGTTGCTGGCCGAGGTCGCGACCGTCGCCGCGCGCCGCGGTTTCACGGTCGCCACCGCGCAGGACGAGCTGGACCAGCCACTTCTGCTGGCCCGGCTGGCAGAGCGGCAGCCGGACGGCCCCACGCTGGTCGTGCTCGACGATCTCCACCTGGCCGAGCCGGGAACCCTGGCCGCATTACGCGCATTGCTACCCGCCTCCACCCACGAGAAGGTCGTCTGGCTGCTCGCCCGCCGCTGTGGCGAGGGTGCGGACCGCCTGTTCGCCGCCGCGGCCGCACGGGGCGCCCTGCGAATCGAGCTGCGGCCGTTGACCGACAACGTGGTCGCGGACCTCGTCGCCGATCTCGCCGGCGGAATTCCAGATCATGATCTTCGCGCGCTGGCGTCCACCGCACAAGGAAATCCCGCTGCGCTCATTGGTCTTTTTCAAGCCCTCCTCGAAGACGGTCACGTCGAGATCGTCGGGGAGCACGCGTCGTTGCGCGCCGACCGGTCGCCGCGGCGGACCGAGGCGTTGATCCGCGACCGCGTCGGTTCGTTGTCCGGCAAAGCAAGGCACGTGTTGCAGGTCGCGTCGGTGCTCGGGCCGCGGTTCGAACCCGGTGACGTCGCGGAGATGCTCGCGTCGAGCACCGCGATCCTGTTGCCCGCGCTGGACGAGGTCATCGGCGCGGGCGTGGTGACGTCGCTGGAGGACCGGCTGGCGTTCCGGCACGAACTGGTGTGGCGGCTGGTCGCGGACTCGGTGCCCCCGCCCGTGCGGCGCGCGCTGCACCGCGAGGCCGGCGAGATGTTGCTGGGGCGCGGGGACTCCGCGGTCACGGCCGCGCAGCACCTGTTGCACGGCGCCCAGCGTGGTGACGTGCGCTCGATCGACGGGCTGGTCGCGGCTGCGAAAGCCGTGCTGTGGAACGCACCGGACGCGGCGGCCGAGCTCGCGGTGCGGGCGCTCGAGCTCACCGACCAGGCCTCGGCCTCGCTGGTGCACCGGACGGTCATCGCGGTTCGCGCGTTGACGGCGGCCGGAAAGCTGACGGCGGCGCAAGCGCTCGCGCAGGACGCGTTGTCCCGCCAGGTCTCCCCGGAACCTGCCGCCAAGCTGCGGCACTGCGTGGCCACCACGACGTTGCTGGGCGCGCAGCACGCCGAGTCGGTGGAGATCTCCGAGGCGCTGCTGGAAGAACCGGATCTGCTGCCGGATCTCGTGCCGTGGGTGGAGATCACCCGGATGATGGCGTTGCTCGGCCATGATCGGCGGCGAGCCGAGGAATTGGCCGAGGCGGTCGTGCGCACCCACACGGGCTCACCGGACGACGTGCTGGCGACGGCGTTGGCGGTGCTGGCCGCGATCGCGCGCGACACCGGACAGCCTGGTGCGGCACTGGAACTGGCGCGCGAAGCCGCGCAGTCCGTGACGTCGCACGACCTCTGCGCGTACCCGCAACTGCTGCTCGCGACGCTGCACTCGGGGCTGCGCGAGTTCGCGGAGGCGGACAGCGTGGTGCGGCGGGCGCGCAGCGGGCCGTCCGCGGTGGTGACCAAGGAGCTCATGACCTCGGTCGTGCAGGCGCGGATCCTGTTGCAGGCAGGGCGAATCGAGGAAGCGGCCGTGGAGGCGCGCGGCGCGTTGCAGATCGCGGAGGAGACGGGGCACGCCGCGTTGACGGCGCCCGCGTTGGCGGTGCTGGCGATGGTCGCGATCCACACCGGTGACCTGCCCGCCGCGATCGAGAGCGTCGAGCGCTACCGCGAACGCGTGCCGGTCGACGGGATCATGTTCTCGCGGGCCTACTACCAGTGGGCCGACGTGCTCGTGTCGTACGTCGGATTCGGGCTGGACAAAGCACTTGGACTGCTGACGGACGAGTATCCGGGGCTGGTCGCGTCCGGGTTGTTCGCCGAGGAACCCCGTGCCGCCGGGTGGTTCGTGCGCCGGGCACTGGAGGCGGGGGACGAGCGGCTGGCCAAGGCCGTGGTGGATCGCGTGGAACGGCTGGCGGAGGAGAACTCCGAATTCCGCGCGGTGGCGGCTGCGGCGTTGCACGCGCGAGGTCTGCTCGACGGCGACGCGTCGTTGCTGGAACAGGCTTCGCAGCAGCACCGGGACCTGTGGGCGCGGGCGAACGCGGCGGAGGACCTGGGCGTGATGCTGACGACCTCGACCGATCGCGCGGCATCGGTGAAGGCGCTGGAGAACGCGCTCGGGCTGTACCGGGAGATCGGTGCGTCACGAGACAGCGCGCGGGTGCTGGGACGGTTGCGCAAGCTCGGCCGGCGGCGGCGTGCGGCGCCGGTGCGTCCGGCGTCCGGATGGTCCAGTTTGGACGACACCGAACGGGCGATCGCGAACCTGGTGGCCAAGGGGCAGACGAACCGGCAGATCTCCACGCAGCTGTTCATGTCGCCGCACACGGTGAACTTCCACCTGCGCAAGATCTTCCGGAAGCTCGGGATCAGCTCTCGCGTCGAGCTGGTGATGAGGAGTCGGGACGACCAGTGACCCGTTTCGCCTGACGGCGCAGCTGCAGGATGCGGGCCGCACCGACGACCGCGACCAGCACGGCGCCGCCGATCGCGCCGAACAGCAGTGCCACGCCGAGCGGAAGGCTGGCCTCGCCCCACAGGAAGTAGATCGTCGCGTTGTCGCCGTTCTGCAGGATGAAGACGAGCAGGAAGATCAGCACGACGATCGCGACCAGCACGGCGATCCACGTGCCGCTGATCCGCGTGGGCCGCAGCTTCTTCGGTGCGGCCGCCGGTCGCGCGGCCGGGGGCGCGGTCGGGATCGGTTCCGTGATCGGCGTCTTCGGGGTCTCGTCGCTCGGGTTCGCCACGATCAGATTATCGGCGATCTGACGTGATCCCGCCTGCTGGCAAACGAGCTACTACAACCTGCGCAGGCCCGACAGGACCCGTTCGAGCAGCGCCATGTTCGGCTTGTCGCCGGGTTCGTGCACGGCGACCAGGCCGAGCGTGATCAGGTCGCTCAGCAGCACCCGCGTGACACCCAGCGGGATCTTCATGAGCGCGGAGATCTCGGCGACCGACCGCGGTTGCAGGCAGAGCCGCATCATCGACGCCTGGTCGTTGTTCGCGCGGTACAGCCGGTCCTCGTCCGTGGAGAGCAGCGTTTCCAGGCGCAGGTCGTGCCGGGCCGACGTACGGCCGCCGGTGCGGGCGTACGGACGAACGAGAGCGCTGTCACGCGTGGGAACCTGGGGAGGTTCTTCTTCCTGCATCGGCCACTCCGGGGGCGGTTCCGGTGGGCGTTGGCGCAACGGTTGCTGACGAGGCAGTTGCTGCGTCTCCGCGCCGTGCGGTTCTGGTGTCCGTTCGGCGCGCAGTCGTCTACGGGTCGCCGGAGACCCGAAACGCGCCCCCGTGTAACCGATTTCTGTCGCTTCCTCGTCGTGCACGTGCTCAAGCTATAACGAGATCGCCCAAATGTATGTCGATCACGTTGCCTTTTTGTCACCCAGGTCGAATCTGACCTGGATTGCAGTGCCCGACGACGTCGTTTGGGTGCGCACGAGGTCGGCCAAACGGTTCACCAGCAACAGACCGCGACCGCCTGGTTCGTTTGCGTGAACGGGTGTGCGTCCGGCCAGAACATCGGTGATGTGCCCGTTGTCGTTGACTTGGCAAACAATACTTCTGCTTTCTGCCCAGACCCGGACCGTGCTCTCGCCGCCGCCGTGCCGCACGCTGTTGGTCGCCAGTTCCGTGACCGCGAGCGCGAAGTCGTCGACGCGATCGGGGCCGAGCCCCAGCTTGGTGGCCTGCTCACGTGCGAACGACCGCACCGCCGCCATCGCACCGACGGCGGCCGACGTGCTCGCCGCGTCCGCAGGGGTCTGCAGCGGCATCGAGTGCGCGGCGACGACCACCCGTGCGGGGTGGAAGTGGTCGCTGGGCCGGTGGCCGCTCGCGTCGATCACGACCGGGTGGGTCTTCTCGGCGTCGGCGAGGACGTCGTGGTTGAGCGCGGAAGTGTCGTACGGGCAGAGAATGCTGAGGTCACGGCCGCCGAACGCGTAGTTGACCAGCGCCTCGTGCAGCGCGCACGCCGGGTACTCGACCTCGCTGCGGAGGTCCCACACCGGTTCGCTGATGATCCGCACGGCCCCGCGGTGCCGGTCGGCGAACGCGCGGAGCTCGGGGATGATCCGGCCGGGGTTGCGGCCGGTGTCCGCCATGTCGATGAACGTCACGAGGTGCGCGACGCCGCGCAGGGCCTCTTTCAGCAGCTCCAGGTTCCGGCTGGGCACCGCCACGGCGACCGGTTCGCCGTTCGCGAGCCCTTCGACCACGAACGGCACCGTCCCGTCGATGTAGGACTCCTCATCGGAGTAGAACAGCGCCGGATGCGCGAACGTCATCGTGCCACCTTTCGCTCAACGCCCCAGGATGCGCAGGGGAGTCGTTGCTCAAACCATCATCTTCTTGACCCTGACACCGTGTCAGCCCCTACACAGGAGCAGTCATGTTCACCATCGGAGACTTCGCCCGTCTGGGGCGCGTGTCGGTGCGGATGCTGCGCCATTACGACGCGGTCGGCTTGCTCTACCCGGCTGCCGTGGATCCCTCCTCGGGGTACCGCTTCTACACCGCCGCGCAACTCTCGCGGCTCAACCGGCTGGTCGCGTTGAAAGACCTCGGTCTGACGCTCGACCAGGTGCGAATCGTGCTCGACGAGAAGCTTTCCGTCGAGCAGCTGCACGGAATGCTTTCGTTGCGGCGCGCCGAGCTGCGGCAGCAGATTCTTGCGGACGAGTCGCGGTTGCGCCGGGTCGAGGCACGTCTCCGCGCCATTGAAAGGGAAGGCGCCATGCCTGTTGACGACGTTGTTGTGAAGCCTGTTCCTGCTGTTCGGGTTGCCCGGTTGACCGCTACTGCTGCCTCGTACGGGCCGGAGGACATCGGGCCGGTGATCCAGCCGTTGTACCCGGAGTTGATGGAACGGCTGGGGCGGGCCGGGGTGCCGATCACCGGGTACGGGATCGCCACCTACGAGCCTGGTGCCGGGGAAGAGGTGCTGGTGCACGCCGGGGTGACGGTGGCCGTTTCCGGGTCTGATCAGCACGACTTCGAGGTGGTGGATCTGCCGGCGTTGGCTGAGGCGGCGACCGTCGTGCACCGGGGGCCGATGGACGATGTGGATGCCACCTATCAGGCCGTGGCCACGTGGATCGAGGCTCAGGGGTTGAAGCAGAACGGGTTCGCTCGCGAGGTCTACCTCAACTACGGGGACGGGGATCCCGCGGACTGGGTCACCGAACTGCAGCTGGAGATCGTCAGGCCGTGAGGGTGGCGCGCACCAGTTCGACGTCAGGATGGTTGAGCTGCTGATAGATGTCCAACGCCAGCAGCAGGACTTCGTTGGCCTGCTGCGCGTTGCCTCCGCTGCGGTGGGCGGCGCCGAGCCGGGTCAGGGTGCCGGCCTCGTAGAACCGGTTGCCCAGCCGTCGCCACAGCACGAGCGCGTGTTCGTAGTGGGTGATGGCGTCGTGGTGGTGGCCGAGGCGGTGGAGGGCGTACGCGTAGCTGTCCACCGCGCTCGCCTCGCCCTGAGGGTCCGAAATGGACAGTTCGCGGAACAGTCGGATGGCCTCCCTGCTGTGCCCGAGTGCGGCCTCGTAGCTGCCGAGTTCGGCTTGGCAGCGCGCGAGAGTGTGCAGCGAGCGCGCCTCGCCGTTCTTGTTCCCGGTCTGCTGGAACTGTTTGATCGCGGTCTCGCCGTGGGCCAGCGCTTCCTCGTATTCCTTGGTGATCTGGCAAAGCATGCTCATGCCCCGGTGCGTCCGGGCCTGGCTCTCGGTGTCGCGCAACGACTCCGCGATCGCCAGCGCGCGGCGGTAGTGCTCTTCCGCTTGCTGGTGCTCGCCGACCAGCGTGAACGCCCGGCCGAGATAGCGCAGTGTTCTGCCCAGCGTCAGTTCGTCGCCGTGTTCGGTGGCTGATTCCAGGGCAGTGGTCAGCACCCGGATCTCGTCCAGCCAATGGCCGAGCCGGTCGTAGTAGGTGACCAGGCTCCACGGCAACAGCCACGCGTGCTGGTGGAACCCTTGTGCTCGCGCCTGCCCTGTCGCTGCCAGCAAGACGGCGTGCTCGGCGGTGAACCAGGCCACCGCTTCCGCGTAGGTCGTCACCGTCGCGACCACGGCGCCGGGTTCGTGCTGCGGCAGCCGGACTGGGTCCCGGTAGGCGTACAGGCAACGTTCCGCCGCCCAGCTGGAGTGCAGGTAGTGGTCTAGCAACCGGCCTGCGGCTGCGCGGTTCGCATGATCGTCGGCGGCGGCCAGTTCGGCCGCATATGTTCGAAGCAGGTCGTGCATGCGGAATCGGCGGGGCAGGTGCTCCTCGACGAGGTGCGCGGCCGCCAGCCGGCCGAGTTGTCTGCGGCACTCCGGCAGTGACACCCCGAACAGGCTCGCTGCGGCCAGGTCGCTGATGTCGGGGCCGACGTGGAGGCCCAGCAGCCGGAACGCCGTCTGGTCGGTGGGTGACAGCGCCCGGTACGACCACGAGAACACGACCCGCAGGTCGAGGTCGACGTCGCCCAGGTCGAGAGCGTCCAGGCGGCTGTCTTCATCGCCTAGCTCCTCGACGAGTTCGGCGAGGCGGGCACCTGGACGGTTGGCGACCCGCGCCGCCGCGATGCTCAACGCCAGTGGCAGCCTGGCGCAGCGGCCGACCAGTTCGATGGCGTTCTCGGGTTCCTCGGCGACCCGCTCTCGGCCTGCGCGGCGCTCCAGCAACGTGATGGCGTCGGTGTGGTCGAGCAGTCCTAGCGACAGTGAATGCGCGCCTTCTCGTGCGGCGAGACTGTCCAGCCGGCTTCTGCTGGTGACGATGACGACGCAGGTGGAACTGCCTGGCAGCAATGCCCTTACGTGTTCGGTGTCCCTGGCGTTGTCCAGCACCACCAGCAGGCTTCGTCGGTGCACGAGGCTGCGGTACAGGCCCGCTTTCGCGTCCGGGCCAGTCGGTACGGCCTCCGGAGCGACGCCTAGTGAGGTGAGGAAACCGTGCAACGCCTGGGAACACGTCATCGGTTCCTGGGAACCGAACCCGCGCAGGTCTACGTAGAGCTGGCCGTCGGGGAAGTGTTGTTTGGCTCGGTGTGCCCAGGTCAGCGCGAGCGCGGTCTTGCCGATGCCTGCGGCTCCGTTGACCACGGCGATCGTGACTGTGTTCGGTTGTGCGGCCATGTGCTCGTCCAGCCAATCCAGTTCGTTTTGGCGGCCGACGAACGCTGGCGTGTGGGCGGGCAGCTGGCATGGAATTACTTGTGACGTGGTGCGGTCTCCGAGGTTGATGTCACCGTGGATGACGCTGGCTTGAACGATCGATCCACGCGGCGGCTCGTCGTCCATCTAGCCATTGTCCCCCAAGCGTTTCGTGGAACCACCCGCCAGCTGGGCGAGAGTTTCGAACGGCCGGCTTCGCCGGGCCGGCACATGCCCTCCTTCGTCGGGCGTGTGCCGGGACGAAATTGCTTTGGTCCATTTTCTTAGGTGGTTGCGGGGCGTGGGCGAGTTGCGTGCGATTGCGTATCTGCTGCGTGCGTGGTTGCTAGTGGTTGCGTTGCGTCTAGAGAGAAGAACGCGCACGATGCCATGGGTTTGACCTGCTAGTTCACCTGATCGAGTGGGTCGGTTTGGTCAAATTGAGATTTGATCAAGAATAGAATTGAAGGCATGGAAGACGTCGAGTTTCTGGACGCTCTCGCTTATCACGACAAACAGATCGCTTATCACCAGGCGCAGCAGATGCGGGTGCTCGCCGCCTACGCCATTAAGTGTGAGGGCGAGGAGTTCTTCGACGCTGAGATCGCTGCCGCGATGCGGTGGACGACGCGGTGGACGACGGACCAGATCGCGATGGCGTTGGACCTCGCGTCCAAGTTGCCGCAGACGTTGAACGCCCTGGAGAAGGGGGAGATCGACTTCTACAAGGCGCGGGTGCTCTACGACAAGACCGTGCCGTTGTCCGCGGATCTCGCCGCGCAGGTTGAACAGCGGGTGCTGGCCAAGGCACCGGATCAGACCGGCGCGCAGATGCGCCAGCTCACCAACCGGGTGGTCATGCGGGTCGATCCCGAGGGGCACAAGGAACGGGCGGAGATGCGCAAGGCCCAGCGCTGCACGGGGATCGACGCGATGGAAGAGGACATGGCCCGGTTCTGGGCCTACCTTCCGGCGCATCTGGCCACCGCGTGCTACCAGCGGGTCGATGCGATCGCCCGGCAGGTGAAGACGCCGACGGATCCGCGGACGTTGGATCAGGTGCGGGCGGACGTGGTCGCTGACCTGCTCCTTGCCACGCCGGGCACGGAGAGCGCGGTGAAGGTCGAGCTGTACGTGGCGATCTCCGCGGCGACGTTGATGGGCCTGTCCGGGCAGCCGGGTGAGTTGGCCGGGTACGGGCCGATCACCGCCGACCTGGCTCGGGAGCTGGCCGGGGACTCGACGTGGCGGCGCCTGCTCACCGACCCGATCACCGGCGAGCCGCTGGAGTTCGGCACCAGCACCTACCGGCCACCGGCGGCACTGAAGAGGTTCGTGTGGACGCGGGATCGGACCTGCCGCTTCCCCGGCTGCACGCGCCCGGCCCACAGGTCCGAACTCGACCACACGGTGCCGTTCCCGTTCGGATCGACGTCGAAAGCGAACCTCGGCCCGTTCTGCAAGCACCACCACCGCGTAAAGCACCGAACGGCCTGGCAGGTCAGCCAACCGAAGCCCGGACGGTTCTGCTTCCGCAGCCCCGCCGGGAAGACCTACCGGCGAGACCCCGAACCAGTGCTCGGCGACCTGCCGCCGTTCTAGACGGGTAAGTCCTAAGTCCGGGCGGTGCCTGGAGACGGACGACGCCTACCTTGCTGAGCGCGGGGTACGGCTGCTGCGCCCGAACTACCGCAATCGCACCCCACACCCAGCCCAGCACCTGCTCAAACCCGTCCGCCAACTGATCGAGTCGGTCAATGACACCCTCAAAGGCCAGCTCGACCTCGAACTGCACGGTGGCCGCACCGTCGACGGCGTGACCGCCCGCATCGCCCGACGTGTCCTCGCCCTGACCGCCGCGATCTGGCACAACCGCGCCACCGGCCAGCCCATCACCGATCTCTGCTCGCCTACGACCACTGATCAGTTAGGACTTACTCGTCTAGTGGTCGTCCTGGTGGATGCGCCGGTGCAGCGACTCCATCCGCTCGTCCAGCTGGGCCGCGATCATCGCGGAGGACATGAGCTCGTCGACGAAGTCCGCGGGCGGGCTGTCGTCGTACTTGTAGAAGAGCTTGTGCTCCAACGTTGCCCAGAAGTCCATGGCGATGGTGCGCAGCTGCACCTCGACCTTCACGTGCTCGACCCGGTCGGACAGGAACACCGGGATCCGCACGATCAGGTGCAGGCTGCGGTAGCCGTTCGGCTTCGGGGTGGCGATGTAGTCCTTGGTGCGCAGGATTTCCACGTCGTGCTGGCGGGCCAGCATCGCGGACACGCGGTACACGTCGGACACGAACGGGCAGATCACGCGGACGCCGGCGATGTCGTCGAGGACCTCGCCGATCGAGTCGACGTCGAGGGGCAAGCCCTTGCGCCGCAGCTTGTCCAGGATGCCTTCTGGTTTTTTGACGCGGTTCGTGATGTGTTCGATCGGGTCGTGGCGATGGACCGAGTCGAACTCCTCGCTGAGGATCCGGAGCTTCGTCATCAGTTCCTCGATCGCGAACTTGTAGACGAGCAACCGCCGTTCGAGGTCGCGAAGGAGGCTCAGGTCGTCGGCCAAGTCGGTCACGACACCAGGGTACTGATCACGGTGACCCCGCCGAGCAGCGGTCACGCAGCGCTACAGCGGCGGCCAGTTCGTCGGCGAAACCGGCGGAGTTACCTCGTGCACGCTGTGAGTACAGGCTGATCGCCTCCTCGGCCAGCGCACGAGCGTCCTCGCCCGAGCCCAGGGAGAGCACGACCTCGGCGTGGTGCACCAAAGCACTGGCCAGCAGCGGGCTGAAGCGTTCGGGCGCGGCGGAGGCGGCGCGGCGGTACAGGGTCACGGCCTCGGACGTGTGCGGCAGGGCTTCGCTCAGGCCCACGAGAGCGGCCAGGCAGCGCAGCGAAGCGGCCAGGCGGTAGCCGTGAGCCCACGCGTTGCGCGAAGAGAGCGATCGGCAGAGAGTGACCGCGTCACGGGCGCTGGACATGGCCTCGTTCAGGCGGCCGGCGTCGTGAGCGCGGTCGGAGAGGTTGACCAGGGCTTCGGCCAGTTCGGGTTCGTACTCGGCGGACTGGCCGTTGGCCAGGCCGCGCAGGATTCGCACCGCTTCGGAAACGTCGAGGTAGGCCTGCTGGGCGTCGCCGTGGGCGCGGGCCTTCTGGCGGCCCAGGTTGGCCAGGGCGACGCCGAGGTTCGCGCCGGGACGTTCGTGGAGTTTGCGTTGCAGGCCGCGCATTCGTCGTTCGGCGTCGTTGGCGATCGAGAACGCCTCGCCGGCACGACCCAGTTCGCCGAGGAGTTCGCTTTCCAGGATCAGGCTTTCGCACAGGTCGGTGGTGTAGGTGCGCAGGCCCGTCACGGTCAGGCGGCGATACTGCTCGGAGGCTTGGTGGGCGGAGGTCAGGGCGGCCTCGGTGAAGCCCGCGCGGGCCTGGCTGCGGGCCAGCCGGAGGAAGACGGGTGCGTCGCGGTGCGGGCCCGGGGTGCCCTGGCGGAAGCTGTGCTGGGCCAGGATCTTCTCGAGTTGGGCCACGGCCGGGTCCAGGCGCAGGTCACGGCGTTGAGGTGGGGGAACGGCGGCGCTCACCTGGCGGAGCAGGTCGGTGTCGGCGTGGCGGGTCGCGGCGATCATCGCGGCGGGGCCGGCGTCGACCAGCAGGCCGGGATCGACCCGCAGCAGCGGGTTCATGTGTTGCAACGCCAGCGCGGGGAAGCGGTCGGACGCGTGCGCCAGTACGCCTACCGCGCGAGATTTGAAGGAGCGGTCGAGCGATTCGAGGACTGTGAGCGCCCACGAGCGTGAGACTCCGGTCAAGTCGTCGTCGTCCACCAGCACACACGCGAGCAGATCATCGCCGAGTTGACTGCCGCCCAACGGATCCAGCACGTCCTGGTCGAGAGGGTAGTGGCGTTCGTAAGCCGCCAACAATGACGACCATTCGTCCTCATCGGACAGTCCCAACAAGAGCGCCAGCGAACGGGCGTGCTCCAGCTCCAAGGGGCGCAGCAAGGTTGCGAGGAAGATCAGTTGAGCGAGCACGTCGCGGTGCTCGGGTTCGTGAGAGGCGCGGTAGTTCTGCTCGTGGTGCAGGATTGCGCGGTGCACGCGGGAGAACGACGGTGTACGCCTGGTCAGCGTGTCGAGCGCCGCCGCGACCGCGGTGTGCTCCACGTCGGTGCGCAAGGCCACGCGGCGTTTGCGCAACGACGTCAGGTCGACCTCCATCGTGCCGGCCAGCACGTCGAGGGCGCGGCTGAAGAGCTGGTCACCGGTGCGGTCGCGCTGGACCAGTTGCTGGACCGCGGTTTCCACGCCGCCCAACGCACGCGTCAGGGCGTTCCACCAGAAGCCGGCCTCGGTGCCGAGCAGCAGGACGCGGGTGTTCATGGCGTCGTCGGTCAAAGCGGCCAGCAGGTCCTGCAGGTGGCGGGGATGCCACGTGTCGGCGCGGTCGACGACCAGCAGCAGGCCGCGGGTGCCGGGATCGGGTTTGCCGGTGGAGAGCCAGTGCGCCGCCTCCGGGTCCTGGCGGCCGCGGTAGACCCGCCAGCCGGCCTGGCCCGCCTCGGCGGCGATCTGGGTCGCGAGGCGGAGGCGTTGTTCCTCGGTCCAGCCGTGGACAAGGCGGACGGCTGCGCGGTCCTCGATGTCGAGCCACGTCCGCAACCGTTGCAACGCGCCGTCGTCGGCCGGGATCGTGCTCAGAACTTTGCCCAGCAAGGCGATCGGCTGGCCGCTGCTGGCCCGCGCGTCGGTGTCGAAGCGGACGGGCTGCAGCCAGAAGCGGGCGGGTTCCCCCTCGGGGCCGTGCATGCGGACCAGGACCGGGGAGGCCTGCACGGAGTCGCCGACGGCATCGGGCACGTGGAACACGCGGCCGTCGAGCGTGCGCAGGCGGACCGGGCCTTTGACCGAAGGCCGGAACTCGCGGCGGCGGTCGGCCAGGAGCCACGTGCCGATCGTGCTGCCGTGTTCGGTCAGCTCCACCCACGGCGGCACGTGGTGGGGCATCGGGATCGTCACGGCGCCCTCGAAGTCACCGCCGAGCTCCAGCACGTCGCCCTGCCAGCGGAGGTTGATCGAACCGCGCATGTGACGAGGAGTCTTGCCGTGCGCGACGGGCATCAGCACCGACTGCAGCAGGTGCTCGGAGTCCTCGTCGATCTCTTCGGTGATGTCGTTGGGGCGCAACCACTTGGCCTGCAACACGAGCTGCCAGCCGTCGGCGCTCGCCATCACCTGGGGCGGCAGCCGGTCCTTGGCCTCGGCGACCCACCCGGCCACGCCCTCGCGGCCGCCGTCCACCATCGCCTTGGTTCCCTTGCGCAGCAACGCGCACGCGGCCGGGACGCCACCCTCCTGGCCGGTGTAGACGCGCCAGTTGACGTCCTCCTCCAGCTGCAGGGCGGGGGAGATGGTCTGGTGGACGTGGCGGATCACCTCGCGCAACGAACCCAGAGCCCCGGCGCGGAACAGGACGCCGAGGCGTTCCCTCAGCGGTTCCAGGAGTTCCTGGCGCAGCGCGACGACCTGCGGTTGCCGGGCACCGACCCACTCGCTGAACCAGAAGTCCGACTCCGCGCCGACGTCGAGGTGGGGCAGCACGGTGAGGCGGACCGCGCGCACGAGCTCGGTCTCGATGCGCGTGGCGACGCTCAGTGCGACGGCGAGCTCGACGTCCGGACGCAGGCGCGGCCGGGTCAGTTCGGCGTCGAGCCGTGCCCTGATCACGCGGCCCGCCCGAGCGCGGAACGGATGGTGCCCACGGTGGTGCTGCGGTCCCAGCAGATCACCGGCATCAAGCAGGTGAGCCAGCGCGGCCAGCGTTCGCGCGGGAACGGCACCAGCGCGACGACCCGGCAGCCGCGTTTGCGCAGGCCCCAGACGTAGTCCTCCCACTCGTCGCGCTCAGCTCCGCCCCGCAGCACGTCGAACGCGGACAACACCAGAACCGCACGCCGGGGCTCGGGATCCCGGCCGGCATCGGTCAGCAGCGGCGAGCCGGAGAACACGGTGACATCGGTCAGGCCAGGTCCGACGACGTTGCGCACAACGCGCGCGAGCTCCCATTGATCACGCCAGAACAACGACATCGCGTCCGAGTCGTCGATCAGAACGTGGGCGCCGCAGCGCAACGTCGGCGTCGGGAGCCGAGGCAGGGAAGTGACGGCTCGGCCCGCCGCGACGTCCTCGACCAGGGCGTCGACGTCGATCTCGTCACCGGGAAGTCGTTGGGACAGCAGTGATTGAACGAGCGCGGACGTGGACGCCCTGCGCAGCAGCGGTTCGTGCGGAAGTGGCTGGCGCAGCATGGTGATGGTGGCGGTTTCCAGCGCGTCGACGTCCGGATCGGACCACACCTGGGGTGGCGCCTTGGTCTCCACCCACGACCGGCGCAGGCCGATCAACTGCCCGTTCGAGCTGTCCCGCCGAGGTTCCTCGAACTGCGGTGCGGTCGCGTCCCCGCGTTCCCCGATCGGCACGTCGTCCGAGGGCAACGCGGGCGTGACCGGCTCTTCCATCTGCGCGGTGGGCAACTGACTTCCCTGCGCGAACTCGGTGATCTCCACGGGCTCGGTGAACCCGAGCATCGCGGAGACGCGCAGGACGACGTCGGGATCGGGGCGCTGACCGGACGGCGTGACGGCGGCGACCGCGCGGACGAGGTCGCCGAGCCACGCCTCACCTCTCACGCCGGCCACCCCTGACCCGCGTCACCCCTGGTGTTCTTGCGGAACACCATCTTGAGGACGTCCTCCAGGTCCGAGTGGGTCGCCGTGGTGATGCCCTCGCCGATGCACGCCCGGATCGCGTCGATGAACTCCGCGGTGCTCGGCGGGCGCCGCTGGGCGTCACGGGCCTGCCGGCGGGCCGCGGTCAGCTCGTCGATCAGGTGCTTCAACGGATAGGTGTCCTGGTCCGGCACGTGGTTCGTGGCGATCTGGCGCAACGCCTCCTCGTCGTGGTCCTCCAGCCGGTAGACCACGCAGCGGCGCTCGAACGCGGGCGGGAGGTCGCGTTCCTCGTTCGAGGTGATGACGATCAGGGTCTCCGGCCTGGAGGTTTCCTGGACCACCTGCGCCTCCTCCAGGTCCGTCACCGTGAAGTACCTGTCCGCCAACGGCACCAGCAGACTGTTCGGCACGTCCGGGTCGGCCTTGTCGATCTCGTCGATCAGCACGATCGCGCCGTCGCCGGAGCGGCTGGAGTTCCAGTCCGGGTGCGGTTCGCCGGCCCGCGCGAAGGAAGCCGCGCTGGTCCGGTCGAAGGCCCACCAGAGCACGCCGGGTGCGATGTAGTCGCGGTCGGTCTTGATACCGGTTTTGGTCTGAGCGTCGCCCAGCCGGCGGACGCTGTCGAACGACCACAGCAGGTCACGCGCGGTGGTGCGGGCGGTGATCACCTGCTCGTAGTAGCGCAGGCGGTGCTGATAGGCGATGTACTTGGCCAGCGAGGACTTTCCCGAGCCGGGGGCGCCGAACAGCAGCAGCGGCCGCTTGGTCGCCCGCGCCACTCGGACTGCCAGTTCCAAGCCTTCTGGGCACACGTAACGGCTACCCTGCTCTTCGACCTGCGCGCCCGCCATCACACTGCGCCCATGGTGATCACCGGCTTGCGGCAGATCTTCTCGGCGGCCCTGCCCGTCACCATCATTCCACCCCTGTGTTGATCATCAAGTCCTCGCAGATCTCCTCGATCGCCGCTGCCGCCTTCTCCTCGTCGGCCCGCGGCAGCGACGCCCGGCAGTAGCAGGGCGTGCCCAGATGAGCGTCGAAGTCCTCGGACTCCGCGTCCGGCCCGATCACCAGCACCACCACGACGTTCGGCCACAGCTTGTGCGCGCACCGCACGCCGTCCAGCCGCGTCGACGGGAACTTGCCGGCTTCGAGCACCAGGTACTTCGTGCGACCGGTCTTGTCCGCGCCCCACGGCACCTTCCTCAGGTCCTCTTCGAGCTGGTACGGCTCGGGTCCCATCGGCACCGGCGCGAACGGCTGGACCTTGCCGACCCGGTCGTCGCAGTGCGTGGCGCGGCGCACGAGGTCCACGCCCGCCTCCACCGAGATCGGCTCCGGTGTGGTGCCGGGAGCGGTCGCCAGGACGCCGACGCGGTTGCTGGCCTGCTGTGGCGGCACGATCGGTTCGGCCTGGTCCAGCGTGATCCAGCTGGGTTTGATCAGGTTGACGAGTGTGCGCCGGAAGTCCCGGTCCGCGTGGACGAAGTGCGCCTGCCAGTGCCGGATCACCGCGCCGACAGGGGAGTCGAGCTGCGCCGCGAGCATCCGGTGGGCGAGGACCTCGGTGGCGAGCAGCGGCGGTACGGGCAGCGTGCTCTTGAACAACGCCGCCAGCCTGATGGCCTCGGCCGGATCGGTGGGCAGCATCTTCGCGATGCGTTTGACCAGGCGCATCTCGCCGTCCGGCAGCAGGCCCAGCTCTGTGCTGCCGAGGACGTCCACGATCTCGGCGACGACGCCCTCGACGGTCTTCTCGCCCTTCAGCTCGACGTACTGGGTCTCGGTGACCAGCGTGTTGAACGGCTCGATGCCGCTGTGCTGCACGGCTTCCGGGGTCAGGCCGATCAGCACGGGGATGATCCGGTAGCTGCGGCCGGACGGCTGCGCCTGCATCACGTCGACCTCGTGCTGGACATATCTTCGGTGCAGCGCCCGCTCGTCGAGCAGGACGACGCCGACGTGGCTGGTGGCGATGGCGTCGCGGATCTTCCTGCGCCACTCGTCGCCCTCACGCAGCTCGGTGTCGTCGACCCAGACGTGGAACCGCAGCTTCTCCAGCTCGGACTGCAGCCGCTCCAGCACCTCGCGGGCGACGCCGTCGCGGTTGTCGTTGGTGCTGTGGCTGAGGAAGACGCTCCACAGTTCGGGGTTCACGGTTGTCCCTTCGCGGGCGAACTCAACTGCGCCAGCCAGTCGTCGTTCTGCCGGGCGATGACCTGTTCGCAGCTCGTCACGAAACCGTCCTGCGCCACCGGATCCTTCCGGTCGGGCAACGTGGTGATCAGCTCGTCGAGGTCGATCGCCGTGCGGCGGTATCGGGCGACCAGCCGTTCGTAGCCGGACTGCGCGATGTGGGCCGCGACGGCACCGGCGATCGTGGCGAGCAGACCCGCCCAGACCGCGAGCTGGTAGCCCTGCACCGCACCGGCCGCGGCGAGTGCGGCGGCCATGCCCTGGAAGAGGTACTCGGCCATGCGCAGCCGTTGCAGGTCGCGCTGCAAGCGTTTGGCGGTCGTGCGGTGGTACTTGGCCTGCTCGCGTGCGCGATGCTCCACATAGGACCGCAGGTCGTGGATCGGCGGAGTGGCGGAGGCGACCTCGTGCATCGTCTCGCCGCGTTCGGCGCGGTCGATGTTCTGCCTGAGCAGCAACACCGCCCTCGGGTCGCGGTACGGCGCGGAGCCCGCGAGGTACTTGCACACCTCGGCCTTCACCTGTTCGGCGATCATCCGGGCGGTCGTCCACTGCTCGCGTGCCGCGGGTTCCCTGACCGCGCGCAACCAGATGCCGGCCACGACCAGAGTCGCGGTCAGCACGGCGACGGTGATGCTGGTGACGGGCAGCCACATCGGGTTGAACTGCGCCGCGATCACGGTCAGCAGCGCGCTGCCCGCGAGCGTCCCGAGCACCGCCATCCGGTACTTCACCGCGAGGTTCTTGTGGTGGTCGGCGGTGCGGGACCACGCCTCGTGCTTGCCCCACATCGCGCGGGCGGCCGCCTGGTCGATCGGTGGTCTCGTGGCGGGCAGCACCGTCTCGGGAGGTGGCCGGAGGGCCGGTTCGACGCCCTGCTCGGCCAGCCAGCGGCGGCTGATCGCGACGTCGAAACCGGTGTGACCCTTGGCGCGCTGAGCCTCCACGAGGGCGGCGGCGAACGGGCCCGGCGCGTTGACGCGGTCCTCGATCCACGCGCTGATCTGCTCGTGTGACGCCTCGCCGTCGACCTGCCCGGCCAGTTCGTGGAACCGCAGGAGCCGCAACGGCAGCGGGACGTCGCCGTGCACCAGGTCGAGGAGGACGGGGTCCGGCCAGGACACCGGCTTCGGGGGTGTCACCGGCTGAACCACCGGCGGCGGTTCCGGGACCTGCACGGGGACGGCGTTGGCCACCGGGTGGACCACGACGTGGTTGCCAGTCGGTGGCAAGGACACCGGAACCCGGGTTCTGAGCTGGTTCAGCAGTTCCTCGGCCATCTTGGTGGCCCGGTCGTTCGGACGCCGTTCCTCGCGCACGTCGACCCGGAGCCGGCCCTCCTGCACGATGACCTCGCGCGCCGGCCAGTCGGGGAGGAAGATCAGCCGGGGCAGGTTCGGTTGATGCGCGTCGTTCTGCTCGTAGGTCGAGAACGTCCACTCGCGATCCGGCAGCAGCGTGCGCAACGTCCACAGCACCTGCAGCTCCTGGCCGGGCGGCACGCCGATCACGCTGAACGTGCCGCTGAGCCAGGTCACCGCCCGGGCCAGGATCGGGACGAGGATCGGGTCGTCGAGCATCTTCGGCCGGACGCCCGGATCGAACTCCTCGATCGTCACGGCCGGTAGGCGGTTGCTTTGGGGGCGTTCGTCGAGCCACTTGAACCAGCAGGTCGTCATCGCCGGCACCAGCCGGTCGATCACGCGGTGATCGCCGACGAGCGCGTGCGCGATGTTGCGGCCGACGTCGACGGGACGCCCGGATCGCCGCAGCAGCGCGGCAGTTCCGTCCGGGAACGTGAGGTGGCTGAACGAGGTGTTCGGGGCGGTGTTGCCGCCGGTCTCGCTCAGCAGCCGGGCGTGCAGCCGCAGCTTCTGGTTCCAGCCGTCCCACGCGTCGTAGTCCTGGCTGGGGAACGACGCCGCCACGAGGTCCATGCCTTTGAGGTCGCTGACGGCGAAGAGCAGTTGGTGCAACGTCACGTCCCCACCCCTGTGCTCGTCCGGCGGTTGGGCGGCCCGTCGATCGACATCGACGCGACGAGCGGCTGTGCTGTCCCGTTCATGTCCCCACTTCCATCGCCTGCGGGTGATCGACCAGCCCGCACATGGACAGCAACGCCAGCAGCGGCCGCAACACCCGAGCCGGCCGGACCCCGCGCGGGAAGAGGTTGTCGTCGTTGGCCTCGGCACCCGTGGCCGACACGACGTGCAACGTGCTGCGGTGGAACCGTTCGAAGACGTCGAGCATCGGCCGGGCCTCGTACCGGTCGAGGAACGCGTACACGTCACGGCTCTCCGCGCGGAACACCTCCGCGTCCAGAGCTTCACGGAGGTCGTCACGCCGGATCCAGTGGTCGACGGGGTGCTCGTAGCGCAGCTCGTCGGCCTTCGTCAGCACGACCGCGACCGGCAGCGACTTCATGTCCTCGCGCCGCCCCATGCGTTCCAGCGCGCCGGAGAACGCCGGATTGCTGTTCATCTCCTGGGTGCCGCGCAACGCCGGCACCGCACCGTCCGGGTGGTCGACGAACATCAACGCGGAAGCGCCCAGCACGAACTGGCCGCCCAGAGAGTGCTGCCCTGACTGCACGAAGTCCTCCCCGGCCACGTCGAAGAACACGATCGGCCTGGTCTTCCCCGCCGCCGTGCGCACCAGCAGGTACGTGGCGAAATCCTCCTTGAGCTCCTTCGTGGACTGCAGCTTGTTGCCGCGCATGAGCTGTTCGATCTCGCGCTGGAACGCCGCGTGCCGCAGCTCGTCGGCCGGTTCGAACGTCAGCCCGTGGTGGCGCAGGTCGCCGCGCAACGCCTCGTGGATCATCGCGGTCAGCAGGTGGGTCTTGCCGGACTCGTGCCGGCCGACCAGGCCGATGACGATCGGGTCGCCGTGGTCGCGGTGCGAGACCGGCAGGAAGTGCTCGCGGTTCTCCTTGCTGGGGTTCGGGCACTTCACGTAGCAGCGGGCGCGCCGGTCCTTGCGCTTGACCGGGTTGTTGATGCCGGAGAGGTCGGCCTTGACCCAGCGGGCGCCGCTGTCGTCGACCACCCGCTTGTACAGCTCGTCCTCGCGCCAGGTGAAGAACTCCAGGCAGATCGGGCACTGCACGCGCTTGCCGGATTCCGATGCGGTCACCAGATCACCGTCACCAGGGTCGCGATCGCTCCCACCAGCAGGAAGACGACGATGGCCAGCGGGATGAGCGGCACCTGCCTCGGTTTCGGCGTGACGCGTGGAGGTCGTGGCACGGTCGGCTGCGGCACAGCGGGTTCGAGGGCTTTGGGTGGCCGCAACTCGTCGAACCGGTCGTAGCCCTGCTTCATAGCGGCCGTCACGTTCACCGGCCGCGGCAACGGATCCCGGTCGTTGAGCCGCTCCAGCATCTGCAGCGCTGTCGGCCGGTGCCGCGGATCCGCCTCGAACACGCCGCGCAGCAACGACGCCAGCACCTCGGGCTGGGAGGCCAGGTCCGGGGTGTCGCCCAGCTCGACGTGCTTGCCGGTGAACAGCTCGTACACGACCCGGCCCGCCGCGCGCACGTCGTGGCCGGGGTGCGCGACGGAACCGTTGCGGGACAGGCCGGATCGCGGCGCCTCGCCCGCGTTCACCGCGTGCTCCAGGTTGACCAGCTGGGTCGTCGCACCGTCCCAGCACAGCGACGACAGACCGACCGAACTGTGCACCAGGTCCACGGCGTCGAGCTGGGCCAGAGCGCGGAAGAGACCGATCATGAACCGGCGGCGTTCGTCGATCAGCAACGTCCGCAGACCGCCGTCGACGGACTTGCCGATCGGCGGCTCCAGCAGCACGAACGGGTCCGCGGAGTCGAAGTCGTAACCGACGATCCTGGGCAGTTCGGGCAACGCGCGGTGGTAGCGGGCGTGCAGCCGGGTCAACGCGCGGATCTCGTTGTCCAGCAGCATTTCCGCGAGTGCCTGGTCGACCGGGTTGGTGGTCGGGGGCAGCGACTTTCGCACCAGGGTGCTGCCGTCGTGGGTCTTGACGCGTTCGGTGGCGAGAGCGGAGTCCTGCTCCGGCAGCGCGTCCAGGGTGCGGACCAGCCAGGACGTTTCGCGGCCCGCGGGATCTCGGCCCGCGAGCGTGTCGTAGTTGGTGGCGGCGTGAGTCACTGGGCCTCTCCCTGGGCGTGCACCTCGCGTTGTACGTACCGCGCGAGGATCGGGGTGAGCCGCAGTGCGCCCACGGCGTCGCCTTTGGTGCGGATGACCTCGTCGGAGCCGCCGTCGATCGGCGGCAGGTCCATGTCCGCCGACGCGAAGTGCACGAGCCGGGCGCCGTCCGCCTGCAGGAGCCGGACGTCCTCGGCCGCGCACAGCTGGGTCATCCGGCTGCGTTCGGTGAGTTGCAGGATTCGGCGGGAGGACGCGGAGCTCTGCCACAACGTCGCGGCCAGGCGGCGGCGCGGCCCCTCGTCGGTGACGAACGCCGGAAGCTCGCGCAGTCCGGAGTGTTCGAGGTGGTCGTTGTAGTCGGCCACGAGTTCCTGTGCCCGCAACAGGGAGCGGTGCGAGTCGCCGGACAGCGGCATTCGCGAGGCGATCGCGTCGAACGACGGCCGCAGCACCTCCAGCGTGATCGCCACCAGGTCGTGGTGCAGCACCTCGGCGAGCCCGGCGGACCGGTCGCCGCCGAACGTGTGCTCGCTGTCGGAGTCCTTGACGTGCTCGATCACGTCGGTGAAGACCTCGACCACGGCGTCGACCCCGCCCGCGACGACCAGCAGCGAGTCCGCGAGCCGACGGACGCGGTCGGCGGGCGACCAGCGTTGCTCGATCGTCCGCGACACCTGCTCGGACAGCCGCTTGTTCGCGTTCACCGCCTTGCGCAACGGAATCGCGTCCCGCCACCGGTCGACGACGCTGCGCCAGGCGAGGTACGAGGACACCACCGAGACGCTCACCAGCAGGACCAGGATTCCGGCACTGACCAGCGTTTCGAACGAGAACCCGGCCGGATAGCGCAGCCCGATCGCCGCGCCGACGGCCGACGCGAACGCCATCGCGCCGTAGATCAGCCCGAGATCGATGTCCACCGGCGAGTTGACCGACAGCAACGCGATCAGGCCTGTCCACAGTGGAATCATCAGCAGCAGCGGCCAGGCGCCCAGCCCCGGCAGCGCCGTGCCGAGCAGGCAGGTCAGGACCATCACCGGCAGCAGGTGGGCGACCGGGGCCGGCCACACCTTCACCGGTGGCGGTGAGATCAGCCCGCGCGCCCAGGTTTCCAGGTCCGCGGCCGAGTCCTGCTCGGTCACGGCGAGGCTGCGCGCGGCCCCGAGCTGGTTGCCCAGCCTGCGGGCCTGCTCGGCGATGCCGGGCAACGTGCGGCCGCCGATCAGCTCGGTCGTCACGGCCTTGCGCACCGACTCGGCCATCTCCTCGGAGTTGACCGGCGCCGGCGTGGGCAGGCCCTGCTCGACCAGCTCGCTCGGCGGCGGATAACCCTCGCCCAGGCTGGAGTCGACGTCCTCCAACGCCCTGCGCGCCACCCGGTGGTGCCGCAGCAGCGCGTCACCGGCCGCGGACAGCCGGTCCAGCACCACGCGATGCGCCTTCGTGAGGCCGAAGAGCCCGCGCCAGCTCCGCCACCTCTCGATCGACCGCGCGGCGGCCTGCAGCTCGCGCTGGGCCGTCGCCATCGCCTCGTGCAGCGGCGATCCCTGCCGGACCGAGGTCGCGTCGCCCTCGGTGGCGGACCGGACGACCGAGGTCAGCTCGGTCGACTCGCGGTCGTGCAGCCGTGCAGCGACACCGGTGGCCACGAGCTGCCGCAACGCCCGCAGCTTCAGCGCCCGCATCATGCCCGGCTCGACCGTCGCGTAGTCCACGGCCAGGCCAGGGTTCGCGGCCTGGTGCGGCATCACGCCGACGTCCGCGAACACCCGGTCGAACACCTTCGGGAACCGCAGGGCGGCCAGCAGGTCGTCCACAGTGGACTCACCACGACCGGCGCCGGGTCGTTGCGAACCGCCTTCCCACGGCACTCCGGGTCCGTCGCCCACCCAGAGCGTCACTCCGACCCCGGCCAGCGCGGACGGCGTGCGGAGCGTTGGGCCGTCACCGGTGGGGTCGATACCTCCGACCGCCACCAGCACGACGCCGGTGACCTGGGGAAGTCGTGCGAGTCGTTCGAAGTACACGTGGTGCTCGCTCAACGCGTCCGTGGTGTCGACCACCAGGACCCGGCTCGACGGTCCGAGCTCGGGTGCGTTGCGGCGCTGCAGGTTCTGCGCGTACGCCTGGCCCTCCGGCGTGCGGAGGTCCAGCGTCATCACCGGATCAGGGTTCACGGGCGCAGCCATTCCGGGTCGCGGGCAACCCACTCGCGCAGGTCGTGCAGGTTGTCCTGCAACGGGTTGTTGACCCCGCGGAACGGCAGCCGCAGCGCGCCCGGCAGCGTCTCGTCCCAGAACTCGCGCACCGCGTGCAGTCGCCGCGTGCCGCTCTCGCCGGTGCGCTGGTTCAGCTCGCTGTCGACCCGGTCCAGCTCGCCGGCGGCCATGCCGATGATCCGGTCGAACAGGCGTGAAGGCTTGTCCGGCCGCCGATCCACGCCGTGCGGGGTGGTCGCGATCAGCTTGGCGCAGAAGTCCCGGCGGATCTGTTCGTCGTCGGTGAGCACCCACGCCTCGTACGCGGACAGCAGGCTGGCCCAGCTCGACATCCGCCCGAACGGTTCCAGCGGCAGCCGCATGCTGGCCTGCGCGCCGTCGCCGAGCTTGACGGTGATCGCGGACGGCGAGTCCTCGTCGCCCACCACGGAGATCTGGTCGTTCCACGCCGCGCACAGCAGGTGGTGCAGAATCCGTTCGCGGTGCTCGGGAATCGTGGCCAGGTAACCGAAGTCGTAGCCCAGGCGCTGGCGCCAGCGCAGGAAGTCCTGCTGTTCCTCGTTCTTCAGCGCGTCCGACCAGTGCTTGAGCACCTCGCGGACCTCCGGCACCTCGGTCAGGCCCATCGAGCTGCGGAACAGCACCACGGTGATCGACTCGGCCGCGATCGGCCGGAACTCCACCACGGCGTCCTGCCGCGGCAGCGAGACCTCCTGCCGCAGGAACTTCTCCAGTTCGAAGTCCTTGGCCGACGCGGGGTAGCTGAACAGTATCCGCAGCCGCCCGGTGCCACTGGGCGCGAACCCGCCCGGCACCAGCCCGGCGAGCTTCTCCCGGAACTGCGCCAGCTCGTCGTCGCCGACCCGAACGCCAGGCTTGCCCGCCGCGGCGGCGAGCAGGTCCTGCAACGCCGGCAGCAACGGCCGGTGCTGCCCGTCGCGGTAGGAGAAGAGCCGTTTCACGGCCTGCTTCACCCGGTCCTTGACGTGCGCCACCGCCATCGCCGGGCCGCGGCCGTCCAGCACCATGTCGTACGCGTGCTTCCAGCCCTCCTCACCGAGGATCTCGGTCACGAGGTCGCCCGGCGTCGCGGTCGGCCGCAGCTTGCCGCCCTGGTGCACGTAGTAGTCGACGAACCGGCGCACCACGGCCTGGTAGAACGGTTCGAGGTCTCCCTGACGCGGCAACAGGTACGTGACGCCGACCCGCTGCTGGTACAGCTCGCGGGCGCGGGCGGTGAACCTGCGCTCGCTCTGCCGTGCGTGGTCCTCGAACGCCGTCACCAGCGAGAGCACCTGCTGCTGGACGGCCTTGAGCTTGAGGTCCCAGCGCACCGCCTGGTCGTTCCACGCGGCGTGCCAGACCCGCCTGGCACGCCAGGCGTACCACTCGTCCTGCCGGGCGAGCGCCGCCCGCACCGCCGGGTCGGAGAACTGCAGCTTGCGCAGGAACTTGCCCTTGATGCCGGCCGACACCGGCGGGTTCAGCGTCATGCCGGGCGGCGCCACGGGCTCACCGCGGCGCATTTCGAGGATCTTGGCGAACCCGTAGGCGCTCGGCTCGTCGGTCAGCCCCTCGTGGCCGTTGAGGATCCGCCTGAGCCGGAACAGGTCGACCTCGCCCAGCAACGACTTCACCGCGCGGCCCGCGTCGAACGTCTGCACCATGTCCGGGATCTGGCGCGTCAGCTGCTGGTCCAGCGTGCGCAGGCCGGACTCCATCGTGCGGGCCCTGGTCGCCAGCGCGCGGGCGATGGCCTCGGCTCCGGCCACCGCCGACACGTCGTTGATCGGCACCGGTGCGCGCAACCGCAGCGGGTCCAAGTTGGACTCGGTGAAGAACCGCTCGATGAACGTCGAGTTGTTCTCCGCCTGCCCGGTGCCCGGCTCGTCCAGCTCGTTGACCGCGGCGGCGAGCAGGCGGGAGCTGATGATGTCCGCGATGTCGTCGACCGGCACGGTCATCGACGCGACCGAACTCGTTGACACCCCCCGGTTTCCGATGCCGGTCGGGGCGGGCACCTCGCGTTCGACGGCGCTGTTGATGAACGAGTCGGCGAAGCTCATGTACGTCTGCGCGATGGCCTGACTGCCGCCGTCGCCGTCGGTGCCGAGGTCCGTGCCGATCAACGACAGCACCAGCGACACGATCGACCGGTGCAGGTCCTCGCGCTGCACGCCGGCACCCTTGCCGAACAGGAACGCGGTCTGCACGGTCGACGCGCGCAGCCGGATCTCCTCGCGCTCCGGGTACTTCACCGCGAGCGACCCGCTGATGCCGGAGCTGTCCAGTTCGGTGCCCGCGACCTGGGCGTTCTGGTCGTCCACCAACCGGAACAGGTCGAGCAGCGACCGGCCGGCGTTGAGCCGCGCCGCCCGGCCGCCGCCGAGGCCCTCGTCGAACGCGGACGGCATGAGGACGAGCGGGAACACGCGGGCGCGGTAGTCCTGGTGCGCGAAGACGTCGCCGATCAGGTGCAGGAAGTCGAAGAAGATCCCGCTGCCGGTGCCGCCCGCGACTGAGAAGGCCACGAAGACGTCGCAGGACAACGACCTCTTGCCGCCGCCGAGCAGCGCCAGCTCGCCCAGCGAGTTGTTGATCGAGCCGATCGCCTTGCGCAACGGGGCCTGCGCGGCCGACGTGCCGCCGCGGAACGTCTCGAACAGCGCGGCGCGGCCGACCGTCGGCAGCTGGCCGGCGCCGCGGGCGAGCGGGCCGATCCGCGGTTCGCCCGTCGGCGGTGGCAGCCACGTGTCGACGTACTTCGACGCGGCCAGGCGCAGGCTGCGCGCGACCTCGGGGTAGGTGTCGTGGTGCGGCACGAGTTCTCGGACGAGGTGCATCGTGCGTTCGGCGGCGGGCAGGTACTCGGGATCGGGGACGACCCGGCGTTCGAGCGAGCCGAACTCGTCCTCGCTGAGGTCCGCGTAGACGAACTGGAGGCACGAAGGCAGTTGGTAGGGCAGGAAGTTCTTGCCCTGCATGCGGTTCTGCAGTTCGGTGCCGTCCGGTCCGCACAGCTCCTCGCGCAGTCTGCGCTCCAGCTCGGCCCCGACTCGACAGCCGGTGCCACCCAGTCCGACATAAAGCATGGGCTGGTAGATCTGCATCGAAGTCCTTCCGGGGTGGGGCTAGAGCAGGTGGTGGTTGCTGCCGGACGGCCGGTCTTCCTGCTCTGCCGCCGGGAACGGGTCCTGGTCGTCGGTGAAGGTGATGGGGGCGTGCTCGTCGAGCACCTCGATCGACAGGGCCGGGCTGACGTCCACGCGCTGACCGAGCTGCAGGTCCTGGGTGTCGCCGTAGGGAGTGCTCAGCCGCAGCTGTCCGCCGACGCGACGCAGCTCGTAGCTGTCCTCACCGCCCGCGGAGTGTGCGAGCTGCGGAATACCGGCCTGCACCTCGCCGAGGTGGAAGCGGAACACCGGCGACGGCTGCTCGGGCGCCGCGAGGTCACCGCGCGACTTGTGGCCGTCGTAGAGGTAGACGACGAGCCCGCGGACGTCGCGCCGCCTGCGTCGGTAGATGAAGAGGACCAGGGCGGTGGTGAGGACGGCCGCGACGGTGATGATGATCGCGATCGGGACCAGCGGTGGCGGCTTCTCGACGTTGGCGGTGATCCGCCACTCGTAGATCACGTCGTCCGGGTTCTCGTCGTCGACGACCTTGACCGTCAACGCGTTGGCGCCCAGGACGGTGTTGTCCGCGAACGCGAGGTCGAAGTCGAACGTGCTGGTGCCCGACGGCGGCACTTCGAGCACGGTCTGCTCGCCGGGGATGCTCGCGACCGTGCCGGGCGCGGTGTCGCCGATGATGATCCGGGCCTTGCGGGCGCGACCGGAGTTGTTCGTGACGGTGACCGTGCCCTTGACCGTGTCGCCCGGCGCGACCTGCCAGTCGGTGTTGCCGAACGTGGTGAGCGCGGTCAGCGCGGGCGGGCCGGTGACGAGCGCCGCGTCGACGGTCCTGGTGTCGCTGCTGATGCCGATGCCCGCGACCGTGCCGGTGAACTTGACGTTGCCCTTCGCCTGGTCCGGGATGACGACCTTGCCGGAGTAGACGCCGTCCTGGCCGCGGCTGTCGCCGTTCTGCGCGTTGTCGTTGAGCGGAATCGGTGTGGTGAAGCCGTCTCCGGTGACGTCGGCGGTGAAGGCGAGGTCCTTCAGCGCGTTCGGGTCGGTGATCGAACGGCTCCTGGTCTGCAGGCTGAGCGCGACCGTGACCTCCTGCCCGGCCTGCGGCGCCGGCGGGTTCACGGTCATGCTCGACCGCACCGCGCCCTGGTACATCACGACCGTGCTGACGTCGAGCGCCGGCACACCCGGCGCCGACGTGATCTTCACGGTCCACGTGCCCGGCAACGGGTTCACGATCCTGAGTCCCTCGACCGCGCCGTTCTCACCGCTGACCTGGAACGTGGAGTCGCCCTGTGTTCCCGATTTCGGCACGGTCCTGCCCTCTGGGTCCACATAGGACACCGAGATGCGCGAGTCGTGCTTGGTCACCAGGATCGAGCCGTCGGTGGCGATCACCGGGATGGTGACCTTCGCCTCCGCCGTACCGCCGCTGCTGAGCGGGGTGCGCTGGATGTCGCCCGCGCCAACGCATCGGCCCGCCTGGAACGCCCTGATGAGCGCCTGGGCGACGTCCGCGCTGCTGCTGACGACGGTGGCAGTCGGCGTCGGCGACTTCACGCCGCACTGCCCCTGGAACGAGCCCTTCGCGAACCGGTCGAGCTGGGCCTGGTCGACGTTGCCGAACCCGAGCGGCCAGACCGCCACCTTCTCCTTGTTGGCCTGCTGGAGAAGCGTGCCGATGAGCTCGGACGCGGTGCGGTTGCGCTGGTCGCCGATGTTGTCCGGGCCGTACCTGGGGCTGTCCGAGACGTCGAGCTTGCCGTCGGTGAGCAGGAAGATCAGCTTCGGGCCGTTCTTGTCGCCCTGCAGGTAGCTGAGCGCCTGCTGCAGCGCGGCCGCGTGGTCGGTGCCCTCGCCCTGGCCAGGAGTCCGGCTCCTCAGGTTTCTCGTGCAGTCGCTGAGCCGCTGGCGGTCCTGCGCGGTCGCGACGGTGCTGGGCGGGCACACGACGTCGACCGGCGACTGCCCGCCGTTGTCGCTGCCGAACCCGACCACCGCGATGGTGCTGGACGGCGCGAACTCGCCGAGCGCGATGAGCGCGGCGGCTTCCCGTTCCCGGTCCATGTCCTGCGCGCTGATGCTGCTGGACTCGTCGACCAGCACCACGATGTTCGCGGGCGTGATGACGGGCTCGGGTTGTTGTCGGTGTGCCGCGCCTGCGGGTATGGGTGTGGCCAGCAGTAACGCGACTGCTGTCGAGGCGAGCACTGAGGGACGCATGAGTCAATTCACCCACTGACGCTGGTGGAATGTAGCTCGGGCGGGTCGCGGTATTTCGATCGAGCGCGTGCGGCGGCTTGTTACCGCGTTTTTGTGGTTCCCGGTCCCGTTAATAAGTGCTGGTCAACGTATTCCAGTGCGCATGGATTGAATCTGACTGCGCCGTGCGAGTGAAAATTGGTCGGCGGTGAAACGTGGGCGTGCATGGGCGCGATTATGCCCGGTCATTTGGGCAAAAATCATGGACAAAACCTGGACAATAGCTGCCCGATGTTTTGTCAGGTGTGGCAATGAAACGCATCGATAGGTTGCGTTTATGAGAAGGGCGGTCAGAACTGGGCGACGGCTTCCGGGGCATAGCCGTAGAAACCTGGGAGACCACCCGTGTGGACGAACACCACGGGGACTTCGCTCTGGGGAGCGAGCTCGCGGAACTTGACCGCGGCCTTGCCGGTGTAGACCGGGTCCAGGATCACGCCCTCGGTCTCGGCGAAGAGCTTCAGGACGCTCCACATGTCCGGCGTGGGGATGCCGTAGCCGGGGCCGATGGTGTCGTCGGTGACGGTGACGTGGCCGAGTTTCGGGGCTGGTGCTTTGAGGAGTTCCGCGGCTTCGGTTGCGAGGGTTTTGAGCTCTTGCCCGGCGTCTTCGGCGGAGTGGGACACGCTGGCGGCGTGGACTTTGCCGGACCAGTTCAGGAGTTCGGTGCCGAGCGCGATGCCCGCGGCCGTGGCGCCGCTGCCGTCGGGCACGACGATCAGGGCGTTGTCGATGCCGCGGTCATCGAGTTGGTCGATGAGTTCTTGGGCGGCGGCGACATAGCCGAGCGTTCCCAGGCCGTTCGAGCCGCCGACCGGGAGTGTGACCGCCTTGTCGTGGTTGACCTTCTCGTAGGCCTTGACGGTTTCTTCGGCGTCCGCGCAGATGTGGACGTTCGCGCCGAACATGTGGTCCAGCACGATGTTGCCGGACCGTTCGTACGCGTCGCCCTTCATCGGGACCTTGGCGGTGAGGACGAGCTCGCACTTCAGCCCGAGCTTGGCGCAGGCGGCGGCGGTCTGGCGGCCGTGGTTGGTCTGCAGCGCGCCGAACGTGATGATCGTGTCCGCGCCCTGCTCGATCGCCTGGCCGAGGAGGAACTCCAGCTTGCGGAGCTTGTTGCCGCCGGCGCCGAGGCCGTTCACGTCGTCGCGCTTGATGAGGACTCGTGGGCTGTTGAGCGCTTTCGCGAGCCTCGGGGCTTCGTCCAGCGGGGTCGGCCAGCTGCCCAGGGTGACTCGGGGGAAGGCGCTCAGGTCCATGGGGCGAGCTTAATTGCTTCTCCCGGGCCGGGGGCGGGGCCGACGCCGTGCAGGACGTGGGCGAGGACCTCGATGCCGCGCACGACCCGCGGGCCGGGGCGGTTGTAGTAGGCCGGGCCGTCCAGCACCCACGTTTCCGGGAGCTGCTGGTCGGGGAGTTCTTTCAGCGTCCGTTCCGGTGGGAAGCCGCACGGCATGAGGAGCACGACGTCCGGGTTCGCGTCGTGGACGACCTGCCACGTGATCGGCTTGGTGTGCTCGCCCTTCTCGGCGATGAGAGGAGTGCCGCCGGCCATCGTGATCTGCTCCGGGACCCAGTGCCCGGCGGGCCAGACCGGGTCGAGCCACTCGATGGCGGCGACCCTCGGGTGGTGGAGGTGCCGAGTCTGCTGTTCAACGGCGTCGATGCGGTGCTTCAGGGCGGCGATCCTGTCGTCGCTGTCGACGCCGAGGGTGTCGCCGACGGTCTTCAGGCAGTCCAGCACGTCGTCCAATGTGGAGGGTTCGAGGCTGAGGACCTTCGGGCCGACGTCCATCACCCGGACGGTTTCGGTGACCTTCTCGTACGAGATCGCGCAGACGTCGCACAGGTCCTGGGTCAGGATCACGTCCGGTTTGAGGTCGTTGAGCAGGTCGGCGTCCAACCCGTACAGCGACGAGCCGTGGTGGACGGTCGCCGAGATCTCCCGGCTGTTCAACGTGTTCTGGTCGATCCCGGTGCTCGTGACGACCGGGACGTTCGCGACCTCGGCTGGCCAGTCGCACTCGTGGGTGCGCCCGACGAGGTGGTCGATCAGGCCCAGCTCGGCGACGATGTCGGTGGCGGCGGGCAGCAGCGACACGATCCGCACCTAGACCTCCCGGCCGAACTCGGCGTAGAACGTGGAACCGCTCTCAAGCGCCTTCACCGCGAGCGTCAGCCGCCGGTGCAACGACGGGTAGATGCGCGACCGAGCCTCGTCGAGCGTCAGGTACACCACGGCCTCCAGCTCGGGGTCGCAAGCGGTGGCGTCGGAGACCACGCCACCGTCGAACACGAACTGGTGGCAGTCGCGCCACACCCCGTTGCGCGGTGTCCAGTCGACCACGAGCAACTGGCCCAACGCGATGTCGAGACCGAGCTCCTCGCGGATCTCCCGGACCGTGGCGGCCTTCGGGGACTCGTCGTCCTCCGTCATGCCGCCGGGGATGTCCAGCACCGCTTTGTAGGTGGGCACGACGAAGAGCACACGTCCCGTGGAATCACGGATCAGCGCGCCGCCGGCCGAGGTCTTGGTGGGGCGGCGGGAGGCGACGCCGGGCTCGTACTCGAGTTCGGGCGGACCCTCGTCCAGAACATCGGCGGCGAATGAGGCGGGGTCTCCCGCGTGCTGAGCTGACACGGGTTGATGATCACACCGCCGGGTGAATCGTGCACGGGGCGTGTGCGGATTCGTGCCTGGTAGGTGGACTGCCAACGATGACGGTCCGCAACCAAACGACCAGGGAGTACGCTTGGCGTTGTAACTCCGTGCGATCAATCGCCGATGTCCACGGCAACATCGGTGGAGGTGACGCCAATGGGGGCAACCGGTGCCGCCAAGCGCAGACGGGACTCACGTTCGGCCCCGTGGTCGGTGGTCGGACTGACGGTCGTCTTCGTCGTGGTGGCCCAGGTCCAGTTCGCCATCGCCATCGCGGAATCGGTCCTGTGGCCGGTCGCGATCGGCGTGCTCTTGCTGGCCGCCGCGGTCGCGTTCGTCAAGACGGCGCGCAGGCTGCGTTGGGAAGACAGCGACCCGTACGAGGCACCGCCCGAGGTGGCCAAGCCGCTTCCGGCCGAGTACGAGCGCCACGTCGACGCCGACGGCAGTCTTGCTCGTGCTGTGGGCGACGTGGTCCACGCGTCCAGGCGCTGGCGGGCCTGACAAAGCCTCATAGAGCGGAGACCGGGTCAGTCAGGGTGACCCGGTCATTTCCGCCTGTCCAGCAGGAACTCCCGCTGCCCGGCCGCGAAGGCGGCGACCGCGACGAACGCGGCCCAGAACGCCGCCCCGAGCCACAGCCACGACGAGGACAGGTCGGCCCACAGCGTCACAACGCCCAAGATGGTTTGTGCCCCGCCCACGACGCCTGCCCCGAACGGCACCCGGTCGCCGTCGAAGAAGTAGTCCAGCGTCCAGCCGAAGAAGGCCTCGACCGCCACTCCGGCGAACCAGCAGACGAACACACCGATCGCGGCCAGGCTCAAGGTCGCGAGCGGCTTCGGTGGTGCGGCGGCGGGCCGTTCAGCGGTCCCCAGCCATCTCCACAGCACCGCGATGAGAGCGGCGCACCCGCCGGCCGCCACCCCCAGCCCGACGGACACGAGCACGATCTTGCCCTGACTGCGCGCAACCTCCCCCATGCCGCTGATTGTCCAGTCTCCGTACCCGTGCGCGGAAATCTCCGTACCGCTCCACGGATGTGCGCACCGCACCCCGCCAGCTGAACTGTGACCCGCAAGCAATCACAGCGAAGGGGGAAACTCGGATGCGCAGGTTAGGCGCGCTGCTCGGTTCAGCACTGGTGGCGATCGCAACGCTCACGGCCACCGCACAAGCGGCACCGGTAGGAGCGCTGGCGGTCACCACGGTGAAGGTGGACGGGAAGGAGAGCGCGCTCGATTCCACCGCCGTCAAGGACTCGGTCGCCAACTGCCCGGCGGGCATGGTCGCGCTCGGCGGCGGGTTCACCACCGCGGTCGGGTCCGGCCAGAACGGGTCGGTCGTCATCGACGAGATGATCATCAGGGATCACTTCGTGCTCGTGACCGCTCGCGAGGACGCCAACGGGACGTCGGGGCCGTGGAGCGTCAAGGCGTTCGCGGTGTGCTCGAACCCGTTGCCGGGGTACGAGATCAAGCTCGGCCGCAGCGCGAACATCGGGTCGGAGTTCGAGAAGCCCGCGGTCGCGACGTGTTCTCCCGGCAAGGTCGTCGTCGGTGGCGGGTTCGGGGTCACCGGCGCGCAGGGTGAAGTGCTGGTCGACGAGTTGCTGCCGGGCACCAACCAGGTCTTCACCAAGGCGTTCGAGGGCAAGGCCGGTACGTCCAAGAACTGGTTCCTCGACGCCTACGCGGTCTGCGCGTTCCAGCCGGTCGGGTGGGAGATCGTCAACAAGCCGGGGCCGATCCACTCCCTCAGCAAGTCCACGTCGCGGACGTGCCCTGCGGGCAAGAAGCTGCTCGGGCCCATGTTCGACCTGACCGACTCGCTCGGCCAGGCGCACATGATGGCGATGCTGCCGAACAGCAGCCAGGAGGTGTCGTTGTTCGCGATCGAGGACGACGACGGCACGAGCAACTCGTGGGGCCTGAACAACTGGCAGGTCTGCGCCAGCTGACACGGCTGCGCCAGCTGACAGGTCTCCACTAACTGAACGGTTTAGCCCAGGGGCCTGGTCAAAGGCCCCTGGGCTCCACTGTGGACTGATCGGGAAACGGGAAGCTTCAACGAAATTGCTCGCCGCCGACCCCGGCGGCTGTCACCATTTCGCGCATGAACCCTGCCGAGCTCGCCGTGCGCAGATGTCCGACGGCGATCGAGACGACCGGCCGGCGGTGGCGCGAGCCGCAGCTCGACTTCGCGGTCAAGCGGATCGGCACGCGCGGGGTGCTGGTCACCGGTGAGCACGGCGTCGGCAGGACGTGGTTCGCGCGGTGTCTCGCGGCGCTGTCCGGCGCGGAGGTGCACTGGGTGGTCGCGACGGAGACGGGCCGCTCGATTCCGTTCGGAGCGTTGATCGCGCTCCTCCCGGACGACCTCACCGAACTGCACCCCATCACGGTGCTGAACGCCCTGCGGCGCAAGCTCGGCCCAAAGTCGCTGCTCGTCGTGGACGACGCGCACCTGCTCGACGAGGCCTCCGCGACGACACTGCTCGCGCTGGCGCCGACGACGACGAAGCTGGTGGTCACGGCAAGGCTCGACGCGGCGCCGGATGCCGTCAGGGCGTTGGCCAAGGACGGGCTCCTCGACGAGGTGCCGCTCAAGCCGTTCGATCGCGACGACACCGCGGGCGCACTGGCGGAAGGGCTCGACGGTGAGATCGCGCCGGGCACCGCGGACCTGTTGTGGGGGTGGAGCCGGGGCAACGGGCGGCACCTGACCGAACTGGTGCAGCACGGCCTGCTCACCGGCAAGCTCACCCGGTCCGGCTGCGTGTGGGTGTGGCAGGACGACGAACTACCGCCCGTGTCCAGTACGCAGGACCAGATCAACGGCCTGTCCGCGGAAGGTGTCGAGGCGTTCTGCGCGTTGGTGTTGAGCGAACCGGTCGCCGTGGACGTGCTGAGCGAGGTCGCCTCGCACAAGGGCGTCGCTGAGATAGAGGAACGTGGTCTGGTCAACGGCGAGGCAGGCACCGTGCGGCTCGCACATCCGTTGCTGGCTGCCGCCGCCGCACCGCACCTCACGCCGCTGAGAAGACGTCGTCTCGTGGACCGGCTTCTCGCCGCCGATCCAGGACCGCAGAGGGCCCACTGGTTGCTCGACTCCGGCACGACCGACCCGACACAGCTCGTAGCAGCCGCACGGGCCGTGCTGTTGGATCAACCGAAACTCGCCGTGCAGCTCGCGGAACGGGCGCTCGCCGCCGATCCGGGCCCGCAGGCAGCGCTGGTTCTGGCCGACGCGCACGCCGAGTCCAGCTCGCCCGAGGAGGCCTGGCAGGCGCATCGCATTGCGGCACAACGGGTTCGCAACGACGACGACCTGCTGGCCGTGCTGCTGGCGCAGGCCTCGCTCACCGTCTGGTGCGACCGAAATCCGGCAAAGGCGCTCGAACTCATCGAAAACACCGTGATGTGCCAACGGTTTCACGCCGATCTGGAGTCAGCCGCGGCGGTCGTGACGCTGTTCTCCGCCCGCCCGGCCGACGCGCTGGCCCGCGCCGAACGCGTCCTCGCGAACGACCCGCCGAAAACCGCGTGGGTGAGGGCGACCCTCGTCAGCGCCGCCGCCCTCGCGCTGGCGGACCGTCCGCACGAAGCCGCGGTAGCGATGAACAAGCTGACCGCTGATGCCGACCTGTCGCCGCATTACCGCGGCCTCGCCAAGTCGGTCGCCCTCCTCACCGCGGAAACGCACTGCGCCCCGGACCTGGCGTTCCTCCGCGAGACCCACCTCGCGGAGACCAACGGCAGGGGAGCGTTCCTGTCCGAGGCGATCGCCCACCTCGTCGTGGCCGAGGCGTCCACCGGGTGCGGCGAAACGGCGAGAGCACTGCTGGATCAACGGAAGCCGGACGAGGTGGCGGTGCTGCCCGGCCTCGGGCTGTGGGCATCCGCGGCGGTCGCTGGACAAGCCGCTCTGCACCTCGCGGCAGCCAGAGAGGCGGAAGAGGCGGGATCGTTGCGTTGCATGGTGTTCTACCTCGCCTCGGCGGCGGAGCTGGGTGCGGCCGCCGAAGCCGTGCACGTGCTCGGCGACCGGACCTTCGAGGCACCGCGGACCAGGGCTCGCGCGATCGGCGTCTGCGCCCGCGCTTCGGGTTCCGGAGTCGACCTGCGGGCCGCGGCGGAGGCCCATCGCGAGGCCGGGATGCTCGCCGAGGCGCGGCGGTTCGAGGAACTGGTCAAGGCCGAGCGCTACGACCGGTTCGGGCTCACCAAACGGGAGCTGGAGGTGGTGCGGCACGCGGCGTCGGGCCTTACCGACCGGGCGATCGCGCAGACGCTCGTGCTGTCCGTTCGCACGGTGGAGAGCCACCTCGCGGCCGCGTACCGCAAGCTCTCGATCAGTTCACGGCAGGAGCTGCGTCACAACCCCTTGTGGTAAGGATTGATGATAGTCAAGATTGGTGACTATCTGAGTGGGGGGAACGCCGATGTCCGTCGTCGAACTGACCACCTTCACCGTCAAGCCCGGCAGCACGACGGCCATGCTCGCCGCCCGCCCCGGCATGCTCGACGCCTTCCGCCGCGACCGCCGCGGGTTCCTGTCCGCACGCCTGATCCGTCTCTCCGACGACACCTGGCTGGACGCGGTCGAGTGGATCGACGACACCGCGTGGGACGAGTCCAAGCTCAAAGGCGCGAACCAGCCGGAGATCGCCACCTTCTTCGGCACGATCGCGGCCGTCGTCAGCTCCGAGCGCGGCGCCCGCTACGACGACCCGGCAGACCGTGCGGTGCGCACGATCGCGTACGGGCCGCATCCGTCGCAGGTCGGTGAGCTGTACCTGCCGGCGGGCGAGGGCCCGTTCCCGGTGATCGTGCTCGTCCACGGCGGCTACTGGACGGCGTTGTGGGACCGTCGCGGCACGACGCGGCTCGCCGACGCGCTCGTGGGTGAGGGGTACGCGGTCTGGAACGTCGAGTACCGCCGGCTCGGTGAGGAGGGCGGCGGCTGGCCCGGCACGTTCGACGACGTCGCGGCGGCCGTGGACGCGGTCGCCGACCCGCACCCCGCGCTCGACCTGAGCCGGGTCCAGGTCGTCGGGCACTCCGCTGGCGGCCAGCTCGCGGTCTGGGCGGCCGGGCGCACGGACGCCAAGGTGCAGTTCCTGTCCGCCGTGTCGATCGCTGAGCTGCTGGACGTGGTCACCGCCGACGCGGGCAAGGCCGGTGCCGAGCTCGCCGACCCGGACGCCCCGCCGCCCGCGGACGCTCCGGAGGCCGCACGCCCCGAGCTCGGGCCGGTCATCGCGGCCCTGGCCGGTGAGGGCATGCCGCACGCGCTGTTCGGCGGGCACCGCGAGGACGTCCCGGACCGGTACGCCCGCGCCGTCCAGCCGTTGACCGTGCCGTTGCTGCAGATCCTCGGCGAGAACGACGACGTCATCCCGCTGGAGCACGCGGGGCACCCGTCGGCCGAGCTGCGGCGGATCCCGGACGCGAACCACTTCGACGTGGTCGACCCGAACCACTCGACGTGGCCGGTGATCCGCGACTGGCTGGCCGGACAATGGCGGCATGCCGACGTCTGAGCAGTGGCTCGAAGTCCGCGCCCACCTGGGTGAGCACCGGCACGCGCTGGCGGTGCAGGCCGCCGGGGAGTACCGGGACGTGCCCAGGGTCGCGGACACCCCGCTGCTCGCCACCTGGACGTCCGAACCAGTGCCTTTGAGTGATCTCTCGCTGGAACGTGGGCAGTCGCGCGAGTTCGATCTCGCGAGTGCGCACCTCCTGCCCGACGGGTTCGGGAGCTACTCCGAGGCGATGGCGAAACTGGCCGCGCCCGCCGTGTTCCAGAACCGGCCGACCTACCGGCTGCTCGGCTTCACCGGGCAGACCCTGACGTTCGGCGACGGCACGTACTTCGACGGCATCGACGTGGGGGAGGCGTGTGCGCACGAGTACGCGGCGCGCGAGCTCGGGCACATCGAGTCGTTGCCTCTCCGTGCCGCGGTCGGTGATCCGTGTGATCCGGCGCGGCGGCCGACCAACGTCGCCATCAGCACCCTGACCATCCGGCACGACCAGGCGACCGGTGACGCGACGTTCTTCCTGCACTGGCGGGACCCTCGCAAGGTCGGGCACGCGGGCGGGATGTACCAGGTGCTGCCGGTCGGCGTGTTCCAAGAAGGCTTCTCGTTGTGGCAGTGCATGGTCCGCGAGTTCGCCGAGGAGCTGCTGGGCGCTCCCGAGGGGGAGCCGATCTCGCCGGCCTTCGTGGAGGACCTGACCGCGGCGGCGCGCGTGTCGTGCCTCGGCATGGGTGTGGACCCGTTGACGTTCGCGACCGACATGCTGACCGTGGCGGTGATCGAGGCGAAGCGGTTCGACGTGCTGTTCGGCGATCTGGTGTCCCACAACGACGAGGGCCGCGTGCTCGAAGGGCTTGCGTTCAACGCCGAGAACGTCGAACGGTTCGTGCACCACGAACCGACGCAGGCCGCCGGCGCCGCGCTGTTGTCGCTGGCGTGGCAACACCGTGAGGTACTGCTCGCCGAATGTGACTTGAGTCACTAACAGGCCCGGTTTCTGTGACCCGGTGCGAGCCTCCCCGGTCTCCGTTCACGTACGGGAAACGTCGGCGAGGTGAGGGTGTGTGGCCGTGACGGGTCGGGAGTGGCTGGGGCAGGTGGACGTGGCGCAGGTCGTCGCGGCACGGGCCGGTGACCGGGCGGCGCTCGACGCCATCGTCGAGGCCGGCCTGCCTCTCGTGTACAACATCGCGGGTCGCGCGCTGTCCTCCGCCGCCGACGTGGACGACGTCGTGCAGGAGACCATGGTCCGGGTCATCCGCGGCATCGAGTCGCTGCGGGAGCCCGAGAAGCTGCGGTCGTGGCTGGTCGCCGTGACGATCAACCAGATCCGCGAGCACCACCGCCGCCGGGACGCCGCCCCGGCCCCGCTGGAGGAGTACGACCGGCCGGATCCGGGCGCCGAGTTCGTCGAGGTCGCGTTGTCCCGCCTGCACCTCGCCGAGCAGCGCCGTGAGATCGACCAGGCGGCGCGGTGGCTCGACCCCGCGGACAGCGAGCTGCTGGCGTTGTGGACGCTCGAACGGGCCGGCCAGCTGACCCGTGCCGAGGTGGCCGAGGCGCTGCACCTCGGCGCGCACGCGGTCACGGTCCGCGTCAGCCGGCTGAAGAACCGGCTCGAAGTCATCCGCGTGCTGGTCAGGGCACTGGCCGCCGAACCTCGGTGCGCCGGTCTGGACCGGGCCGCGGAGGGCTGGTCCGGACGGCCCGAGCCGGTGTGGCGCAAGCGGTTGCTGCGGCACATCGACGAGTGCGGGTCGTGCCAGACGGGGGATGCCGACCGGGTGCCCGTCGAGCGCGTCCTGACCGGTGCCGCGCTGCTCACGGTGCCCGCGGGGTACCTGCCGCAGCTGCTGGAGAACCTGGCACCGCCTGCGGGTGTGTTCCAGCGGATCGCGCACTTCGCGGCCGCCAAGCCCGTCATGGTGTCGAGCGGTGCCGCTTTGGTGGCCGCGGTCGTCGGTGTGGTCGGCGCGGTGGTGTTGTCTCCCGCGGACCGTCCCGCCACCGCGTTGGCCGCTGAGACGGTCGTGTCCAGCTCGGCCACTGTTCCTTCACCGAGTCTGGTGTCGTCATCGTCGAGTTCGGTCGGGCCCACCACGACGACGGCCACGACGACCACCACTACGACGACGCCGCCTCCGAAGCCCGCCACTCCCGAAGAGCGCGTGCTGGCGTTGATCAACTCCGCTCGGGCAGCCGCGGGACTGCCGCCGATGACGATGGACCCGGCGCTGGTCACCGCCGCCGACCGGCACAACAAGGCGATGATCGCGGGCTGTGGGCTGTCGCACAAGTGCCCCGGCGAGTCCGGGCTCGGCGAGCGCGCCACCGCTGCGGGCGTCAAGTGGAGCACGGTCGGGGAGAACGTCGGGATGGGCGGGCCGGTGGCCAACGCGCTCGAGCCGATCTCGAAGCAGGCGCTCGGGCTGACCCAGAGCATGATCGACGAGAAGCCGCCGAACGACGGGCACCGGCGCAACATCCTCAGCGAGAAGTTCACCAGGGTCGGGATCGTGGTGACGCGCGACGCCGAGGGCACGGTCTGGCTGACGCACGACTTCGCGGGCTAGCGCCGGAACGGGTTGGGCAGCAGCGCCCACGCCTTCGTGCTCGGGTCGAGCCGCATCAACGTGAGTGGCTTCGCCGGGATCGGCTCGTGCAGCAGCGCGTGCCGGTCCGGCGTGTCCGGCACCGACTTCGCCACCACGTCCCAGAGCTCCTCGTCGGGTGCCTCAAGGGTGTTGACCAGCCCGGTCATCGCGGTGGCGAAGAACGTCGCGAACGTCTTGGCGCGCAAGGCTTCCGGGCTCGCGTGCAGACGTTCGGGCAGGCGCCGGCGCGGGCTCACGCGGATGTCGGCCAGGTCGCGGTAGATCACCCGGCGCGGCCTGCCGTTCACCAGTCCCACCAGCAGGTTCTGCTCGTGCGCCTCCAACGCCACCCCGCGCGCGAGCAGCGTCATCAACGGCGGCACCGCCAGCTCGGCGAACTCGCGCAGCCACTCGACCGGGTCGCTGATCGTCGCGCGCGTCAGGGCGGCCAGTGGCAGCAGCGTTTCGCCGGGGTGGGCCACGGGTTTGTCCCGCAGGATCACACCCAGCTCGCGGTTCGGCCAGCCGTCCGTGAGGATCGCGGCGGCCGCCCTGTTGTGCTGCAGCTCGATGCCTTCCACGACACCGTCGAGGAACTCGGAGACCGCGGTGGCGGCCATGATCGAACCGGCCGAGATGTCCCGCACGGCCGAGGTGATCTGCGCGCTCAGCGTGGTCTTCACGTGCCACGGCCCGGCCGACAGGGTCCGCAGCGCCATCAGGGGTGCCGCGTCCAGCGTGCCGACCGACGGCATCCGAAGGCGATCGGCCTGCCACGGGTGCAGCGGGAGCAGGATCCGTTCGCCGTCGCGCAGCTCGTCCGGCCAGTCGCCGTGGACGACGTGATGCTCCGGGCGGTGCAGGCGCAGCGCGACCACGGGCCGGTGCTCAGGCCCGTAGGCGAGGTGGTCGAGCGCGGTGAAGCCGGTGCGGTTGCGGCAGCACGGGTGCAGCGGATGGCCGTCGACCACGCTCTGCTCGTGCTCCTCCAACGACCGTTCGAGGAATGGCGTCGTGAGCGGGTTCGTTGTGCGGGAGAGGGCCAGTCCCGCGACGCTGTGAGCGACCTCTCGGATCAGGTTCTCGCTGCCGGTCCAGGCCAGCGCGCTGAGGAGGTCGACCGGGTGCTGATAGCGCGCCGTGTCGATGTTGACCTGCGGCAACGGCTCGATCCTGAGCGCCCGCTCGACGCGTGCGAGAACCGCCGCGCGAGCCCCCGGCAGCGCCGCGAGGAACCGCTCGGCGCGCTCACCGTCCAGTGCGGCGGCGAATTCCTTCTCGACCTGCGTTTGCGTGAGAATGATCCGATACTGACACATCGCCAGAGGGAAAGCGGACACCGGTGGAAGCGATCACTGATCCCGACGGCATCACCTCGACGGCCCTGCTGAACTGCCTGCACCGCGAGGTCGGGCAGCGCACCGGCGACATGATCCGCTTGCCGCGCACGGGCACCCAGCTGCGCGTCCGCCAGGGCCGCTGGCTGTCGGATCCCGAAGTGTTCTCGGGCTCCTGGCAGCCGATCACGTGGCACGAGCTCGCCGTGCTGATCACCAAGGAGCTCGGCGACCCGCCGATCGGGTTCCTCGACGAGATCGCGGGCTCCCGTTCGGCGATCGCCGCGATCCTCGACGCCCGCGGGGAGGCGCCGGCCGATCTCTACCAACGCTCCGAGCAGGCGTTGATCGCCGGGCACCGCTATCACCCGGCCCCCAAGGGTCGCGGCGGTCTGCCCGCGCGGGAGTGGCTGCCGTACTCGCCCGAGGTGCACACCGCCTTTTCGTTGGCACACCTGGAAGGTTCGTTCATCGACGACGGCGACGTGTCGCTGCTGCCCGCAGGGGTTCTCCTCGCGCATCCGTTGCAGCTCTCGTTGCTGGGGATCGCCCCAGAAGTGGCTGATCACGAGGTGTGGCCGACGTCCTCGGTGCGCACGGTCTACGACCCGGCCGCCGACCTGTTCTACAAGTTCAGCCTCGACGTGCAGATCACGAACGACGTGCGCCGGCTCTGGGCGCACGACCTGCGCTGGATCCCACCGCTCGCGCGCGTGCTGAGTCCGGTGTTCTCCGACATCGCCTCCACCTACCCCGGCACGGCCTTCCTGATCGACCGCGGCTACCGGACCTCGCCGGACTCCTTTGAGGGCCTTGCTGTTGTGGTGCGGGACGGGATCCGGCGGCACACGATGCCCGGCGTGACACCGTTGCTGGCGGCCGGGATCAGCGAGGGCTTCGACGGGAACCCGTTGGACGGACTGAGCCGGGAGGACGCCCTGCGGTGGTTCCGGAAGTACGTCTCGGTCATCGTTCCTCCTGTGCTGCATGCGTTTTTCGCGCACGGTGTGGTGATGGAGTGCCATCTGCAGAACGTCCTGGTGGGTGTGGACGCATCCGGCATGCCGGTGCAGGCGTTCTACCGCGATCACGAAGGCATGCGGTTGCTGGAGTCGCACCACGGCCCGTTGCTGTCCGAAGTGGACGCTGATGGGCGTGGTGTGAGCGAGGCGAAGGGCTGGGAACGGCTCCAGTACTGCCTCGTCGTGAACCACCTGACGGAGATCGCCGGGGCGGTGCTGGACCGGCATCCCGGTCTGGACGTGTGGGCGGAGGCGGCGGAGGTTTTCGTTGCCTACGCTCAGGATCACGGTTCCCCCGCGTTGCTGGCGTCGTTGTTCGAGAGCCCGTCGGTGCCGGCGAAGGCGAACCTCCTGCTGCGCTGGACGCGGGCAGAGGGAGCAGCGAGCACGTATGTGAACTTCCCGAACCCGTTGTACCGGAACTGGCCCGATTCGTTGACGTGCCTTTCCCGGCGCCAATAGCGTCCTGGGACATGACACGTCTGGTGGCGTTGCTCGTGCTCGTCTCGGCGATGTTCGTGGGAGTACCGACAGCTTCGGCCTACGAACCGCCCGCGACCCGCCAGAACGTGGACCTCGACGCGGGCTGGCGGTTCCTGCGCGCGGACGCGGCCGGAGCTCAGGCACCGGGCTTCAACGACTCGGCCTGGAGCCAGGTCACCGTCCCGCACACGTGGAACGCGGCCGACGGCCAGGACGGCGGCTCGAACTACTACCGGGGAATCGGCTGGTACCGCAAGCACTTCACGCCGTCCACGTCGTTGGCCGGCAAGCGGTTGTGGCTGCAGTTCGACGGCGTGAACCAGGTCGCGGACGTGTGGGTGAACGGCGTCAAGCTCGGCCAGCACCGCGGCGGTTTCGCGGCGTTCCGGTACGACGCGACCAGTGCGGTGAAACTGGGGCAGGACAACGTGATCGCGGTGAAGGCCGACAACGCGGCCAAGCCCGACATCGCCCCGCTCTCGGCGGATTTCACGTTCTTCGGCGGCATCTACCGCAGCGTGCGACTGACCTCGGTCGACCCGCTCGGCATCCGCATGGGCGACTACGGCGGACCCGGTGTCTACCTCAGGAAGCGCTCGTTGACCGACGCCGAGGCGCGCGTCGAGGTGACCACCAAGGCGTGGAACAACAACACGGTCGCCAAGCGGGTCAAGGTTCGCGCGGTCGTCGCTGACCACGCGGGAGTGATCGCCGGCGAGAACACCACGGCGGTTCGCTCGGTGAGCGCCGGGTTCGACACCGTGCAGACGGTCGTGATCCCGCGCCCGCACCGCTGGAACGGCAAGGCTGATCCGTACCTGTACCGGGTCAGCGTCGAGATCATCGACGCGGACACGAACCGCGTCACCGACGTCGTCACCGAACCGCTAGGCCTGCGGACCACCGCGGTCGACGCGAACACCGGGTTCTCGTTGAACGGCCGGTCGTTGCGGCTGCACGGCGTGAACGCGCACCAGGACCGGCTGAACCAGGGCTGGGCCGTCACGCCCGCGCAGGAGCGCCAGGACTTCGACCTCATGGACGAGATGGGCGTCAACGCCTACCGCACCGCCCACTACCAGCAGTCCGAGAACGTCTACGACCTCGCCGACGCGCGCGGCTACGTGGTGTGGACGGAGATCCCGCTGGTCAACGAGGTGAGCGACACCGCGGCGTTCCGGGCCAACGCCCAGCAGCAGCTGCTGGAGATGATGCGGCAGAACTTCAACCACCCGTCGATCGCGTTCTGGGGCATCGGCAACGAGCAGAAGACCAGCAACGCCGCGACGAACAACCTGCTGCGCGACCTGGCGGCGTCCGTCCGAGCCGAGGACTCCGGCCGGCACTCGACGTACGCGAGCCACATCGGCGACCTGGATCCCGTGTCGTCGCACGCGGAACTGGCCGCCTACAACAAGTACTTCGGCTGGTACGGCCACAGCGACACCGGACCCGGCGCGTGGGCGGACAGCCTGCACGCCCGTGATCCCGGCCGCAAGATCGCGCTGAGCGAGTACGGCGCGGGCGGCAGCGTCAACCAGCACGAGGAGAACCCGAAGCCGCCCGTGACCACCGGACGCTGGCACCCCGAGGAGTACCAGACCCTGGTGCACGAGAACCACTGGGCGCAGATCAAGACCCGTCAGTTCCTGTGGGGATCGTTCGTCTGGAACATGTTCGACTTCGCTGTGGACAGTCGCTCCGAGGGTGACACGTTGGGGCGCAACGACAAGGGTCTCGTCACGTACGACCGCGCGACGCGCAAGGACTCGTTCTACCTCTACAAGGCGAACTGGACCAACACGCCGTTCGTCCACCTGAACAGCGCGCGCTGGACGCAGCGCACGGTGGCGGCGACGACGGTCCGCGCGTACGGAACCGTCGAGAACGTCCAGCTGATCCTCAACGGCCAGGCGGTCGGCGCGCCGAAACCCCCTGCGGCAGACCACATCTACACGTGGCCGATCACGTTGCGGCCGGGCGCCAACACGGTGACGATCACCGGCGTCCGCGACGGCCGTGCCTACACCGACACGGCCACCTGGACGCTCAGCTGACCGCTGTCAACGCATCGGTTGACGAACTGGTCGTCAACGCATACGTTGACGGGGTGATTCAGGAGAACGAGTCCTTCAAGGCGCTGGGCATGATGCCGTGGGCCCGCGAGTCGGTGGAACGCGCCGAGCGGGTGCTGATCGAGTCGGTGATCGACAGCGGCTTCACGTGGGAACAGCTCGGGGCGGCCTACGGCGAACGTTCCAAGCAGGCGATGCAGCAGCACTACAAACGCCGTGGCGGGGAACGGAGCTGGCGCTCAGGCGTGGGGCCACCGGACGTCGCGGCGGTCAGGGACGCGATCGTCCGGCTGGTGCTGAACTTCCGCGCCACCGACGAGGCGTTGACCCGCACGCTGCGCGACGCGTCCTGGAACTCGGGCGACCCCGAGGCGGAGGCCTACCTGCGCCGGAACGTCCCCGAGCAGATGCAGGACGCCCTGGCAGGTCTGCGCGACCACGTCGACAACCGGATGGAGCCGGGGGAGCAGGAGAAGATCGTCGAATGGCTGGAGCAGCAACGCGCGGCGATCGACGAGCTGATCGAGCACGTTCGCCGTTCCTGAGGTCAGCGCAGGATCGCCCGCAACGCCCCGGCGATGTCGTCCCCGTCGCCGGGGTCGAGCGCGGCGAAGATCAGCGCCTGCACGGACGCCACGAACTGGTCGCGGCTTTCCCTGCTGTCCTCACCGGTGCCGGCGATGTGCTGCGCGAACCCCGACGTCAGCGCGGACACCATCGAGCTGAGCTGACTCGGCGTGACGCCGGGCCGGAACTTCACCCCCAGGAGCTGCAGCCCTTCCTCGTACACCGGCGCCCATCGCGTGGAATACGCCTCCAGCATCTCGCGATATGCCTTCGTGGCAACGGATCGCCACTTGGCGTCGATCGTCAGCGAGAGCTGGAACAGCCAGTACCGCGCCAATCTCGTGCGCATCCTCAGGTCGTGCGTGGCGATGCGCGCGATCAGGTCGGTGAGTTCTCGCTCGCCGCTCTGCACCATCGGCAGCTCGGCGAGCGCCCTGCGCGGCCCGTAGTCGAGGAAGAGCCCCCACCGCGGCGCCGTGCAGGTGTACTTCATGAGGCACATGAAGAAGTTCGCCATGCCGCCGCGCCCCGGCCACCGATCACGAAACGCCCCCGCGCCGACGTGCACCTCCTCCGGCACCTCGGCGGCGATCTCTCGTGCCCGGCGCAGGACGATGTCCCGCGTCAGCCGCGCCCCCGCGAGCTCGTCCCGGCTGCGCGAGTTGCGGCCGGACAGCTGGTCGTCGATCTCCCGGAGCCCGCCCTCCAGGAACACCATCGTGCTGACGTAGACGGATCGGCGGGGATTGTGCGGATCGGCGAGGCTGGGGCGGGAGATGTAGCCCAGGAACACTTGCGGCCAGTCGACTTCGTCGTTGAAGTGCACTCCTGCACGGTACCTGGAAGGTCCTTCGCGGGAACCCTCCTGAACAGGAGGGTGACGAGCTTCCCGGAGGCCGTCATCTTTGACCAATGAACATCACTGTTGAGACGTCGTTGTTGTCCGCTCGCGCACTCGAGGTGCTGCTGCTTCTGCTGACGGCCGTCGTGTGCGGATCACGTCAGCGCAAGGAGCCTCCGCAGTAGTTCAGCTGACAAGGTAGCAGGACTTCACGACGCCGTAGACCGGATCGGTGCCGAAAGCCTCGTTGGTGCAGGGCGCCGAACCGGTGAAGGTCTTGTACGTGTACGACCCGTTCCGTCCAAAAGCGACAGTCTGCACACCGGTGAACGAACAGGTTCCGTTCTCCACAGCGCAGTCCTTCGTGAACCCGGCGGGCTTGCCCGTCCAGGCGTAGCAGGCCTTCAGGACTCCGTAGAGCGGGTCGACACCGAACGAGCCCAGTCCGCACTTCGCCGTGGAGTCGGACTTCGCCGTCCAGTAAGAACCCCTGGCGCCGAACGCCTGCGTGCCCGCGACCACGCACGTGGAACCCTCGTCCCTGCACCACTCCCACGAGCCACCCGGAGCGTCCGGCAGCACGTAGCACGACTTCGCAGCGCCGGGCAGGGGATCGGAACCGAACGCGGCGACGGTGCACTTGGCGGTGCCGTTGACCGTCATGAACCGGAACGCGCCATTCGCGCCGTACGCGACCGCGCGCCGCCCGTTCACCTGGCAGTCACCACCCTCGGAGGCACACAGACTCGCACCGGACGGACCGCCCACGGGCGCGAGGTAGCAGGACTTGACCAGTCCCGGCGCGGGATCTTTCCCGAAGGTCTCGCAGGCCGTCGGGCCGTTGATCGTCCGGTACGAGTAGGCGCCCGCACCGAACGCGAGCACCTGCGTGCCGTTCGGGGTGCAGCTCCCGCCCTCCGTCGCGCACAGCGCGTAGCCCGGCGGCAGCTGGTCGGGCACCACCCCGACGTCGAACGATCCCGGCCGCACGACACCGGTCGCGGTGACGTTGTAGGTGCCACCGCCCGCGCCGGTGAGGTAGATGTAGGTGCCGTCCGTCGAGCCGCCGGAGAGTCCCGCGCCGGGCTGGAACTGCCCGTTGCTCCACACGGTTGTGCCGTTCACGGTGACCGTCACCGAGGCGGAACCGTAGGTGGGAACGCCGATCCGTCCCGTGGTGCCGGCCGGAGAGGTGAGCGTCGAGGTGAACGTGCCGGGCGTGTAGTTCCACGTGCCCTTCACCGCACCCTTGGGCGTGGTGATGTTGCCTTCCACCTGGGTGAGGTCGCCGAGGTGCGGCACGAAGTCGTAGTGCGTGGCAGAGGTGGGATTCAGACCCAGCACGTAGAACGTCAGCGTGTTGGTCGGACCACTCGCCCAGCCGTGCGCGGCGCTCATGTACGAGCCGAAGTACGGGGCTCCGTCGAAGTGGAAGCTCTCCCAGAACGTGCTGTTGGTGCCGTTCGGGGAGTTGAGCATGTAACCCCACTCGCGGCGCATCAGCTCCAACGCGTCGGTGTCGTTGTTCGCCACCAGGTGCGCCGCGAGCTCCATCGACCCGGTGAACGTGCCGATCAGGCTGGGGAACTCCGGCGTGACCGCGCCGATGTCGGACCAGTTCGCGGTGAGGTTCTTGGTGATCAGGGCATTCTTCGCCGGGCTGTCGGTGAGCCCGAACCAGACGGCCATCGAGTTGCCGTCCTGCGGATGCACGTCGGCACCGGGGAAGTCCCGGTACAGCCCGGTCACCGGGTTCCACAGCCGTGCGTTGGCCGCGGCCTTGATCGAGGCCGCCCGCTGCCGCCACGTGTTCGCGAGCGCCGAGTCGCCCAGTGCGTCGGCGAGCGTCGCGCCGGAGCTGAGAGCCTGGTACAGCAACACGTTCGCCGAGATCGTGTGCCCAGAGCCGGGGGTGCGGCCCCAGTCGATCGGCGCGGAGGCGTTCACCAGTCCGGTGCCGTCGACCTTCGCCAGGCTGAAGTTCATCGCCCTGGTGAACTTCGGCCAGATCGTCCCCACCCAGGCGATGTCACCGGTGTAGCGGTGGTACAGCCCGGTCCCCACCAGAGTCCACAGGTGGTAGGTGTCCGAGACGTACGCGCCGATCTCCGGCCCGGCGTACGGGAGCATGCCGTCCTCGGCCCGCTGGTGCTGGAACAGCACTTCGAGCGCGTTGCGCGAGGACAACGTGTCGTTGAGCGACGCGTACGCGGTGGGCAGCGCGACGCCGAGATCACCGGGCCACACCGTGCGGTCGCGCTTGGCCCCGTCGGTCAGCACGCTGGTGCCGGGTCCGATGAGACCGGAGTTCTGCCAGCCGGGCTTCGGCGCGTTCGCCGTCCGCCCGGTGTCGGGCGCGATGGTGTTGGTCTGCACCGTGTACGCCCCGGCGTACCAGAGCTTGTTGAGCAGATCGTCGTTGGAGCGGAAGTAGTTCGGGTAGTCGCGCGGGTTCGTGCGGTCGGGGTCCGGCGTGAACTGCAACGTGACGTCGTTGATGTCGGCCCAGCCGTCGGTGCTCAGGAACAGTGTCAGGTAACGGAATCCGCCGCGCAGCTTGGCCTTGGGCATCGTGTAGGTGCCGTTGGCCGCGGCGTAGATCGCGCCATCGGGGGTGTTGCGGAAGTCCTGGTTGCTCAGGTCGCTGTCCATGCCGACGAACGCGGCGGTCTCGGAGAACGCGAGCCCGACCTGCTGGCTGGTGTTGCTGGCGCCGGCGAACCCCAGCGTGACCAGGCCACCGACCTCCTTGCCGAAGTCCAGCACGACCCGCGACTCCCGGCCGGTCAGCCGCGCCGAGCCGCCGGTCACGAGGTTGCCGGGCGAGGTCACGGTGCCGGCCGTGCTGAACACCGACACCGGCTTCAGCGTGCGTGACGCCGGGGCGAAGTTGTTCGGGTCCGCCGCGGCCGGGGACAGCGCGGGTTGCGCGGTGGCCGGTGTCGGCGCGGTGATCGAGGCCAGCAGCAATGCGCCGACCGCCAGCAACGCAGGCGTGAGCTTCACGTGTCCCCCCAGGGCTCTGTCGCGTACGGGCGGAACAGTGCGGGACGGGGTCAGCGTTGTCAACTGGGGACTCGCAAGTGTCAGCCAGGCCTCGCCGTCAGGTCTACGCTCGTCCGCGCCACCGTGGGCTGCCGGCCACCTGCCGGTGCCACTCTCGCAGAGTCTGTTGGGAGCAGCCATGACGGAGATTCAGCGGTATCTCGCGGAAGAAGTCGCGGAAGACCTCGCCGACGGCATCATCAACCGAAGGGAAGCGATACGCCGCCTCGGCCTGCTCGGTGTGACCGGTGCGGCAGCGAGCGGGTTGCTGACCTCGTTCGCGTCGGGCAGCGCGGCGGCCGAGCCGGAGACGGGCAAACGTTCCTCGTCCGAAACCAGCTGGGCGCCGGTCCCTCGTGAGTCGATCACGTTCGCGGGCCCACGCGTGCCTCTGCTGGCCGCGTGGGCACCGGCAGCGAAGCCCCGCGGCGGGGTGCTGGTCATCCACGAGAACCGCGGGCTGAACGAGCACATCCGCACGGTAGCGGGGCGATTCGCTGCGAGCGGGTACTCCGCACTGGCTTTGGACCTGCTGTCCGAGGAGGGCGGCACCGGGGCGTTCCCCGGTGAAGCCGAGGTGGCGGCCGCGCTGTCGCGGATCCCGCCGGAACGCTTCGTGGCAGACATGAAAGCGAGCCTCACCGAGCTCAAACGACGCGTGCGCGGCAAGAAGCTTTGCGCGGTCGGCTATTGCTTCGGCGGCAACATGGTGTGGCGCCTGCTCACCTCGAACGAGCCACGCCTCGCGGCAGGTGCTGCCTACTACGGGCCGTTCCCCGAAGGCGGCAACTTCCAAGGCTCCCGCGCCGCCGTGCTCGGTGTGTACGGCGGACTCGATGCCCGCGTCAACGCGACCCGCCCGGCCGCGAAAGCAGCGCTGGAAGCAGCGAGGCTGAAGTACGAGCTCCTCACCTTCACCGCGGCCGATCACGCCTTCTTCAACGACACCGGAGCGCGCTTCAACGCGCACGCCGCGACGGAGGCCTGGCGCAGAACGCTGAACTGGTTCGACGCCGCCGACAGCCGTCACTAGGACGTCCGTTGGGGTCAGCGTTCGGAGTACCTGCTTGCCCAGCAAGGCGCGTTGCCCGTGCTGCACCACGGCTGGATACTGGAACCTTCGTGGGAACTGGCATCGATCAGCCTCTGGGGATCCCCATGGCACGTGTTCGTGCGCTTGGAAAACTGTGCGGTGTTGCTCTCGTGACCGCGCTTTCCGTGACCACACCGGCAGTGTCCACAGCCGCTGCCCCCAACGCCGTCATCACCTGGAACCTGCATGCCCAGACGGCCATCTACGAGGTGGCCAAGCAGTCGCCGACCGCGGCCTCCCGCAGCTTCGCGATAGCGCAGGCAGCGGTGTACGACGCGGTCAACGCGATCGCCGGCAAACCGTACGAGCCATACCTGATCGCTCCCCGCAGCCGCCCGGGCGACTCGGCCCCAGCGGCCGTGGCCACCGCGGCCTACCGCACCCTCGCCTGGCTCTTCCCGGCCCAGTCCGACTTCCTGCGCACCAAGTACGAGGAGTCGCTGGCCGCAATCCCCGACGGCCCCTCCAAGCGCGGCGGCATCGTCGTAGGCCAGGCCACGGCCACAGCCATGATCAACGCCCGCCGCAACGACGGCGCGTTCTCCGACGCGACCTGGCCCGTGGGTACCGCCCCGGGACAGTGGCGCCCAACGCCACCGGGCTTCCTCCAGGTCGGCGCCTGGTACGCCACCCTCAAGCCGTTCGTCATCAGTCCCAGCGACTACCGCACCCCAGGCCCGCCACCCCTGACCAGCGCCGCCTACGCCCGCGACCTGAACGAGGTCAAGACCCTCGGCTCGGCCACCAGCAAGACCCGGACACCGGATCAGACCGAAGCCGCGATCTGGTGGGACGACCCGCGCCTGGTGGAGTGGTCGATCAAACGCCAGCTGGCCACCACCCACCGCCTCGGCACGCTGCAGACAGCCCGCATGTTCGCGATGGTGGACCTGGCCGCCGCCGACACGCTGATCGCCTGCTACCAGGCGAAGAAGCGCTGGAGCTACTGGCGCCCGGTGACGGCGATCCCGCTGGCCGACACCGACGGCAACCCGGCCACCGACGCCGACCCGGCCTGGACCCCGCTGCGCACCACCGCGCCGTCACCGGAGTACCCGTCAGGGCACGCCTGCTTCACCGCGGCCACGACCACAGCCCTGCGCAAGTACTTCGGCCGCGACGACCTGTCTTTCAGCGCCGACAGCACCGACTCCGGCACCACCCGCCACTACCGCAGCCTCGCCAAGGCCACGGCCGAACTGAACGAGGCCAGGGTCTGGGCCGGGGTGCACTACCGCTTCGCCACGACGGACGGGCATCGACTCGGCACGACCGTTGCCCGCGACGTCCTCGACGACGCCTTCGGTCCCCGCGGCAACTGACCCCGGGCTCAGGTCAGGTCGTCGTCATCCAAGTCCGTCGTTGTGCCATCACGGATCCGTGACGAGTTCGAACTCGGTGTCCAGGAGCCGTCGAGCGTCGAGATCGCCCCACGAGGCGGCCCGCTCAAGCACGTCAGCGGCTTCGTTGTCATCGCCGTGGTCGAGCAGGAACGCGCCGAGGTGGTAGCCGGCAGCGGGCTCGCCGAGCTCATCGGCCAGTCGGAACTCGCGTTCGGCGGCCGTGGGATCGTTCCGGCGGCGGTGCAGGAACTTGGCGTAGTCGACGTGCGCTTGCTGAGCGTCCAGGTCGATGGCCGTGCGCAGTAGTTGCTCGGCTTCGTCCAGGCGTCCGAGTTCGGCGTAGACCTCTGCGAGCGCGCAGTAGGTCGTCGGCTTGGCCGCGTCGAGATGCTGCTCGGCGACGGCGAGCGCGGTGACGACGTCGCTCCGGTCGTGCAGGTGGGTGCGGGCCAGGTTGGCGGGCGCCAGCGTGTCGCCGAGTTCGACGGCGCGTTCGAACATCGCCACGGCCTCGTCGAGGCGGCCTTGCTCGGCCAGGAACAACGCGAAGTTGTTCATCGCCTTGCCGTCGTCCTCGTCGACCGCCATCAGGTACGCGCGCTCGGCGTCGTCGGTCAGACCGAGGTCGGCCAGCACATCGGCCAGCACGTCGGAGAGATCGGCACGTCCGGCCGCGACCAGAGGACCGAGCAGCTCGTGTGCCTCGATGAGCCGGCCCTGTTCGAGGTAACCGAGGGCCAGCAGCCGGGCGGCAGCGGGTTCGCCCGCCGCGACAGCCTGTTCGAGCACTTCGATCGCCCGCTCGTGCGGCGCCTGTTCGGTGCTCTTGTCGAGCAACTCAGAGCCATGACGGCTCAACGGGCCTAAGTCAGGCTCACTCATCAGTCACCCACAATCTGGACCAAGGCTAGCTCACCTGAGGGTGGTGTCTTGACCAAAGTCCGAGGTCAGCAGGCCTGCGTCATCCGGTCGAGTAAATCTGTAGTGGCTGGGGTAGACATTCGGCTCTGGTCGGTTGTAGTCTTCTCCATGTCGTGAGAGAGAGAACGTCATATCGGCACGGGAGATGACGAACTACCCGTGAGTCAGTGCAAGACGGTCGACGCGTCGGAGCCGATCAGTGGTAAGGGGTTCCGGCGGCGACCAAGGGCAGTCGGCAGGGCAACACCGGAAGCACGACCGCAGTACGCACGACCCCGGCGCCGACGGCCGTGAAGTAGCAAGTGCAAGACGCAGTGTTGAAGCAAGTGCAAGTCGCAAGAGAAGAAAAGTCAGGTACCAGAGGAGAAGGGAAGGGGTTGCACACCATCGGATCGCCCGCCTCCGGCTGAACTCCGCCGAGCGGGTACCGCAGTTCCATCGAGATAGGCAGGTGGTCTTCGGTTAAGCAGAAGCAACGATCCCCGCAGCACGCGCCCCTGGCGCAGATCATGCGGTCAGAAGAAGCCGATCTCACGGTCGGTTGATGGAAGTGAAACCCATAAACCCTTGGGGCCCCGGTGCTACTACGCATCGGGGCCCCTCGTGATGCGGAGGCGCGATGACCCCTGAAACACCCCGGCCAGAACCCACCGAACCGCACACCGCGGCCGACAACCTCGACGACGACCACTACCCCGCATACACCATGGGCCGCGCCGCGGAGATGCTCGGCACCACTGCAGCGTTCCTGCGCACGCTCGACGAGGCGAAGCTGATCGAGCCGCAGCGCTCCGCCGGCGGACATCGCCGCTACTCCCGCTCCCAGCTGCGCCTGGCGGCCCGCGTCCGCGCCCTGATCGACGAGGGCATCGGCCTGGACGCCGCCTGCCGCATCGTCACCCTGGAAGACCAACTCGACGAAGCCAGGAGCCTCAACACCCAGGTGCCGCCTCCCTCGGACACGCCCGACGGGCCGTACCCGCCGTTGCGCGGCGTGTGACCACCAAGACCGGGACGTCGGGGCAGCTCGTGGACGACGCGTCGACGTCCTGGATCTGCACCAGCAGACACTCATGCCCCATCAGGGAATCGGCACGTGGCGAACAGCGCGGCCGGCAGTGACTTCTTGCAGCACGACCTGTCCCGCGCGTTCACCGGCAGGCCGTTGCCCGGTTCGGACCGGTGGACGGTGAGCTGATGGCGGTCGCGCTCCTCGAGGAACTCGCTGGCTCGTTGCTGCGCCCGAACGGTGCGGCAGGCCGGTCAGTCACAGAGCCCTGATCACTCCGCCGTTGACGGCGGACATCCTCGTGGGGGCGGCCCGCTCGTGACTGATGTCCGTGGCCCCGTACCGCGATCTGGCGGTACGGGGCCACCGGGGTGGAGGAGTCCGGGCGGCTCGCGGATCTCTGCGCCCACGCGCTCAGGTGGCATCAGCCGCGCTGGCCACCTCGGGGTCGGTCTGACGGTGCGAGCGGTCGGCCGGACGCGCTCCTGCTGTTCGTGGTTTCCACGCATCACCTGCCTTCCGTGGCGGAGGGGAACGTTGCCGTGCCGGTGTGCGGAGGGGGACGTGGTTCTGCTCGCGTGGGTGGAGCATCTCCCGGTACGGCGTCGAGGGGACCGGCCGGCGAGGTGCTGGGGGAAGCGGTGGCTCCCCCCAGTTCGCCTCGATGATCTCGTCGAACTCGGCGCGCACCAGGTCTTCGTCCTCGCACAGCAGCGCGAGGAACTCGTCGTCCAGTGTCTGCGCGACCATGACCGCTCCCGGTCAGGCGTCGATCTGCTTCACGTCCTGCTCGGTGTTCGCGATGGCGATCTTGCGCGGCTTGGCCTTCTCCAGCACCGGGATGCGCAGGGTCAGGACACCTGCGTCGTACGAGGCCTGGATGCGTTCGGTGTCGAGGGTGTCGCCGAGGAAGAGCTGGCGGGAGAACACGCCCAGCTGTCGTTCCGCGACCTGCATCTCGACGTTGTCGCCGGTGAGGGTCGGCCGTCGTTCCGCCTTCACGGTCAGCACGTTGCGTTCCACGTCCAGCTCGATCGCCTCCGCGGACACGCCCGGCAGGTCGAACGCCACCACGAACTCGTCGCCCGAGCGGTAGGCGTCCATCGGCATCGCCGTGGGTCGTGTCCACGTGCCCGGTCCGTTGAACACCTGCTGTGCCAAGCGGTCCAGCTCCCGGAACGGGTCAGTGCGCATCAACATCCGGCACCTCCTCGATTCGACTGCTGTCAACGCGCACATCTGTTGTAGCATGTCGTCGGAACGATGACAAGACGGGTTGTCGTCGAAAGGATGACGAGATGGCGATCGGTGACTACGAGGCCGTTCGCGCCGCCGCGTGCGCGAACGAGGACCTCAGCACGACCCAGGTGCTGGCCGCACTGGTCCTGCTGCGCGAGCTGCGGGCCGAGCTCGCCGGCTGGGAGCCGCAGCTGATCGCCGCTGCCCGTGAGCTCGGCACCAGCTGGGCGGACCTGGCGCCCGCGCTGGGAGTGGCCAGCCGGCAGGCCGCGGAACGCCGCTACCTGCGCCTGCGGCCGTCCGATCTCGCCGGCGCGACCGGGGATGAGCGCGTGCAGGCGGAACGCGACCGCCGCGCGGGCGATCGCGCGGTGACGCAGTGGGCCCGCGACAACTCCGCCTCGCTGCGCAGCCTCGCCGGACACGTCGGTGAGGTGGACCCGTCCGTCCGCCAGGCGCTGTCCGGAGACGACGCGGCGCAGCTGCTCAGCCCACTGGCCGAGGCGCACGACCAGCTCCGGACGTCGCACCCCGCCCTGGCAGACCAGATCGCTGCGGTCACCGCGCAGACCGACCAGGTGCGCCGCGACACCCAAGACCGCCGGGACGGACTCGGGTAGGTGCGGCGTGCGGAAGGACAACTGCCGCCGAACAGCCTTCGAAGTCGGGTTTATCCGGATTCGGCGCCACCGCGTGTGCGCTGAGGAGGTACCGTCCGGGTCGGGCGCGCCGAGACTCATCGCGTTCCCGGGCTGGGGAGGTGGCACATCGCGTGACCGCCGAGACCGATGCCCGGACTGTGCCGCCGGCTGGACCGTTCGTACATCCCGCGCTGTTCTACGCCTCCGACGAGGAGTACCTCGCGGTGCTCGTGCCGTTCATCGCAGAAGGCCTGGCCGACAACCAGCCGGTCGCCGTGGTGGTCCCCACCGCTCGTCTGGAGATGTTGCGGTCCGCTGCGGGAGATGCCGCGGACAACGTGACGTGGATCGACATGACCGAGGCCGGTCGCAACCCGGGGCGAATCATCCCCTCGGTGCTGCGCCGGTTCGCTGACGCGCATCCAGACCGGCACCTGCGCATCGTCGGCGAACCGATCTGGCCTGGCCGCACCGCCAGTGAGTACCCGGCTTGCGCGCAACACGAAGCGTTGATCAACCATGCGTTCGCCGGGCGTGACGTCACCATCCTGTGCCCGTACGACACGGCCGGGCTGGAGGAGCACGTGGTGGCCGACGCGCGCGCCACTCATCCCGTGGTGTGGGAGCCGAACCGCCGCTACCGCAGTGATCTGTACGCACCTGACGAGGTGGTGGCCCGCTACAACCAACCTCTGCCGGAGCACGCCGGCGCGGACGAGCTCGTGATCACCGAGCCGGCACAGCTACGTGCCGCTCGCAGGTGGGTCGCCGAACTGGGCGGCGGACACGGACTCGACGCCGGGCAGATCGAGGACCTGGAGTACATCGCCACGGAACTGGTCACCAACAGCCTCACGCACACGTCCGGCGGATGCCGGCTGCGCATCTGGAGCCACGAGGGCCACGTCGTCTGCGAGGTGCGCGACACGGGACAGCTGACCGACCCTCTTGCCGGACGCAGACCCCGGCCCCCTGGCCTGCGCGGCGGACGAGGTGTGCTGCTGGTCAACCAGTTCGCCGATCTTGTCCGCATCCACACGACCTCGCACGGCACCACCATTTACGCCTTGCTCCGGCCGACAGCCGAGACGTTTCCCGGCGACTAGAGCGGCTCGCGCAGTCATGGGCAACGTCCCATGTGCGATTTCAGCGCCCCGGTCTGTGGCGTAGTGCGAGCACGCAGATGTCGTCACGACCCTGCTCGGGAGCGACAGCGTTGATCACTGCGGGCACGAGTTCGGCAAGGGGTTCGGGCAGATGCGGTGCGGTGACGGCAGTGCACAGGTTTTCGACACCTGCGTCGATGTCGTCGTAACGATGTTCCACGAGTCCGTCGGTGTAGACGACCAGCGCGTCACCTGGCTGGAGCGAGGTCTCGAACGCGAGGTACTCGGCGTGCTGCACGGCCCCGGCGATCAGTCCGTGCCGGTGCGCCATCGGAAGGGCGATGTCGCCGCGGACCAGCAGCGGGTGAGGGTGACCGGCATTGGCGTAGCGGAGTGTGCCGTCTTGCGGGGCGTAGACGCCGTAGAAGACCGTGGTCATCGTCATGTCGCCGCACAAGCAGATGAGTCGGTTCAGGTTGCGCAGTACGCGCTCGGGCAATGGGTCTTGCATCGCGTACGCGCGGATCGCGTTGCGGACTCGGCCCATCGTGACGGCGGCTTCGATGTCGTGGCCGATCACATCGCCCACAGCGATCGCGAGTCTGCCATCGGGCAGGGGAAACGCGTCGTAGAAGTCGCCGCCCACGCCGGCCGAGCTGTTCGCGGGTCGATAAGCCGCGAACAGCTCGACGCCTTCGACGTCGGGGATGCTGGGCGGCAGCAGAGCCCGTTGCAGCTGCAGCACGATCTCCCGCTCGTCCTTCAGCTGTGCCGTCATCTCGTCCACTCGCACCACGGCCGCCCGGATGTCGGCCTCGGCGGTTCGCCGGGCGGTGCGGTCGACGCACATGCCGCGCAGTGCCACCACGGCGCCGGCGTCGTTCATGACCGGCTCGACGATCGACGAGAGCACAACGACTCGTCCGTCGGGCGTGCACAGCCGGTATTCGACGTCCGGTGTCGGTGTGCGGCCCGTGAATGACGCTCGGGCCAGCTTCAGGTCGTCGGGGTGCACGAGCGCAAGAACTTGTTCAAGGGTGTGCGGGGGCTGGGTGACACCGGCGATGCGGCAGAGGTTGGCCGACCACACGACTTGCCCGCTGCGCAGGTCGATCTCCCAGGACCCTGTGCCGCCGACGCGCTGCGTCCGATCCAACCGGTCGGTCCATTCGGCGTGGAGGCGCAGTCCTCGAAGCTCGGCGACCTCGTGGAACCCGGTGACGTCCTGCACCGCGATCACGGCGGCGACCACCTCATCATCATTGCCGCACATGGGGAACAGGTTCAGCAGGAGCTGCTTGGTGGCTTCCCCGATGTCGGCACGCGTCTCGACGTCGCGGTGCACGGTGCCGGTGCTGAGCACTTCGGCGACGCGGGTCTCCACCGTGGTCGCGTACACGGACGGTGTCACCTCGTTCATCGTGCGCCCGATGCAGTCACGTGTTGCCAGGCCGTGTACCGAAACGAACTCCGGATTGGCGTAGAGGAGCCGCATCCGCTCGTCCACAACGGCGAAACCCACGGGCGCAAGTTCGGTTACCGCGATAATGGTCGTTCCTCCTGTTCACCACACAGGCCTGGCTCCAACCCCTTGTCACGGTGCCACTTTCGGCCGTTCTGATACCCGTTCAACGGCACGGGCAAACACAGATCGTTTGACATCCGCATGCACAGCCGGAGCACCATCCGACGAGGGCCGGCGCGGTTGAGGGCGGTGACGGCGGTCCCTCCTGAGGCAAGTCGGCTTCAGGAGGGACCGCGGTCATGGGCGGTCGCGTCCGAGCCGCCGGTCACGCGGTGCACCCGATCCTCATCGTCTTCCCGCTCGGTCTGCTGACCACCGCGGTGGGCTTCGTCCGGCTGCACCTGATCACTGATCGCGCCCACCCGGACGCGGCCGGCTCGCTGCGCGCGGCCTGAACACCAGAGCTGTTCTCCGCATCCCAGACCCGCCCTGGACCGCTTCAACCATTGCCGGTCTGCAGCAGCACAGGTGCTTGCCTGGACTGCTTATGCAGCAAGGATGAACGACAGGAAGAAGCCCCCGGCCGTGGCGAACGCGTTGAGCGGCCTGCCATGTTCGAACGCCTCGGGCATCAGCGTGTCGGCGAGCGACGCGATCACCGCCCCACCGGCGAAGGACAGCGCCACAGCCAGGACGGCGTCGCTCAGCCCACCCGCGACCAGCCTGCCGAGCACCACCGCGCCGGCCAGCAGCAACGCACAGGTCGCCCACGTCATGATCACGGTTCGCTTGCTCTGTCCCGACTCACGCATGGCGACAGCGCCGACCAGCGACTCCGGAAGGTTGGAGAAGAAGATCGCCACCAGCAACGTCAACGACACCCCGCTGGCCAGAGACACCCCCAGCGCCAGGTTCTCCGGCACCCCGTCCAGCGTCACCGCAGCGAGCAGCGCGAAGCCGACGCCCTCGCGCGCCCCGGCCTTCGTCACCTCCCGCTGCTCGGGACCGGAGTGTCCGGTGACGTAGCGATCCAGGGCGGAGTCCACCAGCACGAACGTGGCCGCACCGGCGAGCAGGCCGAGCCCGGACCGCACCGCGCCACCGAGGTGGAACGCCTCCTCGAACAGCTCGAAGGCAAGGGCCGAGATCAGCGCCCCACTGGCAAAAGCCAGCAGGACTCCGGTGAGCCACCGCGGTGGCCGCCACAACGAGCCGGCGATCGAGCCGACCACCAACGCACTCGATGCGGCCAAGCCGTACAGCACCGCGGTCAGCATGCCTGTCGTCCTGTCTGTCAAAAGGTCATCCGCACCAGCTGCTCAGATCGCGCTCAGCCAGAGATGTCGCGTGGGTCGTGGCTGCGCGGGTAGGTGTTGCGCTCGCCGATCTTGCCGTCCTGGTTGCGGATGATGTGCTCCACGCCGTGCTCGATGGCCATGTCCCGGCCCTTGCCGGTCGCTTCCTCCTCGGTGGAGTGCGCGCTGGAGGCGCGTTCGTTGCCTTCGACCTTGTTCTTCCACTGGCCGTCTTCGAAGTAGGTCTCCACGTCACCACGCATGACGCGCTCCCGTCATCGGCTACCCGTCAGTCGGCCGGTTACCCGTGGAGGCGATCTGTCACACGTCATTGCTGCAGCTCAGTGGCACTGTTGTGATCGCGCGGGGCTGCTGCCCGCCAGAACACCGACCACCTCTGCGACATCAGTCAGATGGAGATGCTCGGTCCTGTGCGACCGGCGCGAAGAGGTCGCCGAGCTCTGATGCTCGATCGAGTACTTCGTCTTGGTGTTCGGCAGCAGGTCGGACACCGAGAGCTTCACCGTTGTAAGTCCATTCGCGACGGACGTGCCGGCCGACATCGTGGCGCCCGGCGGAACCCGCTTGGTAGGTGACGCCGCTCTGCCGGCCGGCGGCAGCATCCGGTGCCTCCAGGCCCATCGCGGCCACCGGCTTGATCTCGGTGGTGGCAGGTGTGGGAGCGCCCGGTGATCAGGACGGCACTCGCGATCGCTGTCACGGTTGCGCGCATGGTTCTCCTCAACTGGACACGATGTGCACATTCCAGTGTGGACGGTCGATTTCGCCTTCGTCTTGGTATGCGCGAATCGTGGAAACAGATCCGAAGTTCGGGGAAGCGGGCCGCGCCCGTGGCCGGTAGGTCCGAACGGATGGCAGTCCGGAGTGGAGCTGCCGCCGATGTCGCTGCCGGCGCGCGGCGCAGCTTCTTGAGATCGCGGTTCTCGCACGAAAAGTTCCGCGCTTTGCGGAAATCCTGGGCCACGTCAGGCCATGCAGGACGACATGGCAACGGCCGTGAACAGTCGAACTCCCAGGAGGAAACCATACGACCGGCTCTCAATTGAGACGGAACTCGTTGCTACGGTCGCGCTCTCACACCTACGCGACTTCCTCGGGAATTCGGAGAATTCATCGTGCGCGTCCCTGTACCAACCTCACTTGTCCATCTGCCGGCATGGCGGACGATCGCCGCATTGGGGGTCACCGGGCTCGTGGTCGCCGGGCTGAGCGCGTCGACCGCCAGCGCGGAGGACAGCACGCTGCGCAGTGACCACGCCGTCGCGCGCTCGTGTTTCGCGAAGCCGCTGGCGAAGGGCGATCGGGGTGTCGCACTCCGCCAGGTCACCTCGACTGTCGACGGCCTGGTCCAGGCACGGCTTCGCCCGCACGGCAACGGATCCGGCGACTGGGACGTCGCCGTGTTCGACAAGGAGAGCGGCAAGGTCGTTGCGGCCTCCGCGGCGCTGCGCAGCGCCGAGCTCGCCGAGAGCTTCGTGAAGCAGGGCCAGCAGCTCGTCGTGCAGGCCTGTCGGCTCTCCGGTTCCTCTCGCACGGTCACCCTGGGCGTGGACTTCCTCGCCGTCGCACCGCAGGCAACCGGCCAGCAGGCCGAGATCGTGCACGTGGAAACGCCCACCCGCAAGCAGAAGGACCACCTGTTCGCGCTCGGTCTCGATGTCACCGAGAAGGCCGACGCCACCGGCGTGGAGGTCGTGCTGGCGGGTGACGAGGACCGCAAGAAGCTGCGCGACAGCGGCATGCGCTCCACCGTCGTGCTGCCGAACCTCTCCGCGAAGTCGGTCGAGAACGCGAAAGCCGACGTCGAGTACGACGCGCGCACCGAGACGTCCGTTCTGCCGTCGGGACGGACCGCCTACCGGCACCTCTACGAGTACGAGTACGAGCTCAAGGAACTGGCTCGGCGGAACCCCGGCCTGGTCAAGGCCTTCACCCTGCCGGAGCCCACCTCGGAGGGCCGCGACGTCGTGGGCGTGGAGATCGCCACCCCGGTCGGCAGGACGGGCGACGGCAAGCCCGTCAACTTCACCATGGGCGTGCATCACGCACGCGAGTGGCCGGCCGGTGAGCACGCCATCGAATGGGCGTATGAACTGGTGAAGGGCTACCAGGCGGGCGGTGAGCTCAAGCCGCTGGTGCAGAAGACTCGGAACATCGTGGTGCCGATCGTGAACCCGGACGGGTTCGCCGTCTCCCGCGAGGCCGAGCCCAAGGGAGACTTCAGCCAGTTCGACTACGAGATGAAGCGCAAGACCTGCAACGTGTCCGACTCGCCGGAGAACCTGCGGACCGGTGCCTGCGGGGCGAACCCGGCTGGTCGGCTGCGCGGTACCGACCCCAACCGCAACTACGCGGGTTACTGGGGCGGTCCCGGCGCGTCGTTCGACTGGAGCAGCGACATCTACCGAGGTTCCGGCCCGTTCTCCGAGCCGGAGACCCGCAACGTCCGCTCGGTCATCGCCAACCAGGCGGTGACGAACCTGATCACCCTGCACACCTACTCGAACCTGGTGCTGCGCGTGCCGGGAACCGCGGAGGCCCGGCCGCCGCTGGAGGAGCCCGCCTACCAGGCGCTCGGTGACAAGCTGGCTTCCCGCAACGGTTACAAGAGCCAGCCGTCGTGGCAGCTCTACGACACGACCGGCAGCCTGGAGGACTGGTCGTACTACGCGACCGGCGGCTGGGGGTTCACCTTCGAGGTCGGCCCCGACGAGTTCCACCCGCAGTTCAGCAAGGTCGTCGCCGAGTACGCGGGCCTCGCTCCGGCGGCGGGTGAGGGCAAGGGCGGCAACCGGCAGGCGTTCGTCGACATGCTGGCGAGCACCGCGGATCAGACCGCGCACTCGACTCTCACCGGTACGGCGCCGAAGGGCTACAAGCTCCAGGTGCGCAAGGCGTTCAGCACGCCGACCTCGCGGGTGATCCAGCCCGGCGGCACGACGTCGGACCCCATCCAGTGGGCGGACGTGATCAAGTCCGACCTGGTGAGCAACGGCGGCAAGTTCAGCTGGGCGGTCAACCCGTCGACCCGTCCGTACGTCGCTGGCCGCTACGGCCGCGACCCGCAGGGCCCGGCGCAGGGCAAGATCACCCTGGCCAACCCCGACGGCGTACCGGCGCCCAACACGGACTTCCCGAACAACCCGGTCGCCGAGCGCATCCCGTTCCGGGTCGAGGGCATGCCCACCGCGGACAACGGCAAGCTGGAGATCAGCGTCGGCTGGGGCACGGCCGGTACCGACTGGGACCTCTACGTCTTCGACTCGGCGGGCAACCTGGTCACGTCGTCGGCCTCCGGCGGCACCAACTCGGAGAAGGCCCGGCTGTTCGACCCGCCCGCCGGCGACTACACCGCCGTGCTGGTCAACTACTCCCAGGCCGACCCGGCGAAGACGGACGACTGGTCCAACCTGACCGTCGAGTTCGCCTCGCCGTTGCCCGCGACCTATGGCCCCAAGGAGCCGTACACCCTCACGTGCAGCGACTCGCGCGGCCAGCTGGTCGGGCTCGCGGAGATCTACGTCGACCGCGGTCAGACGACCGATGTCGGTGACGTCTGCACCCGCTCGGCCAGGACTGCCAAGGAACGCAGGTAGTTCACGTGCGGCGGCGGCCAGTGCGAATCTGCGGTGGCCGCCGCCCGCGCGTCACCGCGAGCGCGGTATCGGTAACGGCAACGGCACAAAGATCCGTCTCTGCAAGGCGTCCCGGCCGCGGTCCGCGCAACCGCGGCCGCTCACCGCTTCGTCTGTTCCGCGGTCCACGTACCCAGTTCATCGATGCTCGCCGCCGAGTCGAGCGAGGAGTCACCGCAGTTCGTGGCCGGTTGTCCCGCCGGCTTCGAAGCCTTCCAGCGCGCCAGCGAAGCGTGGCGACGTTCTCCACGATGAGCAACGCGGGTCGTAGTACGCGAAGGCCCGCCACGATGTCTGTCCACAAGCGACTGCGTTCGCCCTTCTTGACACCGATTCGTTTGCCGGCGGCGGAATGTCCTGGCAGGGGAACCCGGCGACGAGTACGTCGACGGGCTCCACCGCGCACCAGGCGATGCGGCCGCCGCCGAGACGGGGGATTCAGGGCTGCTGGGTTGTCGGCCGGCCGTGATCTCGGTGTGAACTGTGGTGCCGGGGCCGCGATGAACTGCGGAAACAATACTCGTGCAGGTCGGTGCAGGTCGGCGCGGGTTCGTTCAGGTCCATTGAGGACGGTTCCGGCACGTTCAACACGCGGAGTTGCACCCACTCTGCTCCACTCCGTGCTCCCAAGGCACATCGCTCTGTCTCTTCCGAGGCCGGCGTGCACCGCTCGGCGCGCTGCTCAAGGCGGAGTTCGTCGCCCCTGGTTGCTGCCGCACCGACCGCACGCACGGAAAGTCGGCCGGTGACAACGGATTCCCGTACTGCCGTCCGAAGCCGCCTGGACCAGAACATCACGGCGGCCGTCGAACCACCCTCCGCCCACTGGCCGGAAATGCCCGCCACCTGACGGCGGTCAGGGCTTGGTCTGGTACTCGCGGGCGACGTCGACCAGGAGCTGGTGCATGGCGAGTTCGGCCGGTGCGCGCAGCCGGTCCTGGCGGTGGGCCAGCAGGATGCGGCGGGCCGGCACGTCGGTGCCGAGGGCGAGCACGCGGACGTCCGGGTGCGGGTTGCGGACCGCGGTCCTGGGCGCGAGTGCGATTCCGAGTCCGACGCTGACCATGGCCTGCGCCTCCTGGTAGTCGTTGGCCTCGAACGCGATCTTCGGTGTGAACCCGGCGGCGCGGCAGCTGCGTTCGAGCACTTCGGCCACAGGGTGGTCGTGGGCGCGGACGATCCAGTCCTCGTGGGCGAGTTCGGACATGGTGGTGAACCGCTTGCGGGCGAGGCGGTGGTCGGCGGCGACGATGAGGACAGTCGGGTCGTCGAGCAGCGGGGTCAGCGAGATGTCGGGCACGTCGACGCGGTTCCAGGCGTAGTCCCACAGGAGTGCGATGCCGACCGTGCCGTTCTCCAGCAGTTCGACGAGCTCGTCGAAGCGGGTGCTGCGCACGTCCAGGCGCAGGTCGGGGTACTGGCGGCGGAACCGGCTGACGACCTGGGGGAGAAGGGCGCTGGCGACGGTCGGGAACACGCCCACCGCGATGGTGCCGCGGCGCAGTCCCGCGAGTTCGGCGAGGTCGGCCTCGGCGGCGCTGAGCCGGCGCAGGACGTGGCGGGCGTGGCCTGCCAGCAGCGCGCCCGCCTCGGTGGGGCGCACACCTCTGGCCTGGCGGTGGAGCAACGGCTGACCGGCCTCCACCTCGAGCCGGCGCAGCTGTTGTGAGACCGCGGACGGGGTGTAGCCGAGCTGCTCCGCGGCGGCGGTCATCGAACCCGTGTCCACCACGGCCGCGAGCAGCGCCAGGCGTCGGACGTCCAGCACGGGGTCACTCCTCGAAAATTTCGATGCCGTCAGTTCACCGACTGATGACTTCTGTGCAGTTCTACTTCAGGCTACTTTACGTCAGCTCAGCTGGGTTTATGTCCGAAGCATCTCCGACTGGCCCGTTGGACAGCCGCTTTGAGCGTGAAGCAACCCTTCACGGGTGTTCAGATTCTCGTGATTGTGTTCAACCTCGGCGAGAGTCACGGTTGCCGTCATTCCCAGGTTGTTACGGCGGTGTTGCCGCCGTCGCGAAGGAGTGACAGTGCGAGAGATACCGGCGACGTGGATGCGCGGTGGCACCAGCAAGTGCTGGGTGTTCGAGCGCGACGTGCTCACGGTGCCCGGTCGCAGCGTGGACGAGGTGCTGCTGCGGCTGTACGGAAGCCCGGACCCGCGCCAGGTCGACGGCGTCGGCGGGGCGACCTCCACCACCAGCAAGGCCGTCGTGCTCGCCAGGAGCGACCGGCCGGGCATCGACGTCGAGTACACGTTCGCCCAGATCGGCATCACCGACGGACGGGTGGACTGGACGAGCAACTGCGGCAACTGCTCGGCCGTCGTCGGGCCCTACGCGCTGCGGCGCGGCTGGGTGGTGCCCACCGGCGAGGTGACCACCGTGCGGATCAACAACACCAACACCGGCCAGCTGATCGTCGTCGACGTGCCGACACCCTCGGGCCAGGTGACCGAACAGGGCACCGAGCGCATTCCCGGAGTGGCCCAGCCCGGCCTCGGAGTGCAGCTGTGGTTCGTCGATCCGGCCGGCCGCACGACCGGGGCGTTGCTGCCCACGGGCAACGCGGTCGACGTGGTGGACGGGGTGCGCGTCACGCTGCTCGACGCCGGGGCTCCCGTGGTCCTCGTCCCCGCGGACGAGGTAGGCGCGGACGGCGAGGTTTCTCCCGCCGCACTCGACTCCCAGGAAGATCTGCTGCGCCGGCTCGACCGCATCCGCCGCATCGCGGCGGTCCGCATGGGTCTCGCCGCCGATCCCGCCGAAGCCGCACGGGCCACCCCCAAGATCGCCCTCGTCAGCGCGGGCAGGCCCGCCAGTTCGGACGTGACGGTGCGGATGTTGTCCATGGGGCGCACGCATCCCGCGCTCGCCATCACCGGCAGCGTCGCGCTCACCGCTGCCGCCCACACCGCGGGTACGGTCCTGTCCGACTTCACCGCCGGCGAGCAGGAGGTGCTGCGCCTCGACACTCCAGCCGGAGTCGTGACCACCCGTGCGGGCACCCGCGACGGACTGCTCGCGATCGGGGTCACCCGGACCACGCGCCGCATCGGCGACGCGATCCTCGTGCTGCCCGACGACGAGCCGTTGGAGCCCCCTCTCACGGTACTGGCCGCTGCCTCGGCCTCCTGACCCCCACCGTCCCGCCCGGACGGAAGCGTCAGGGCCGGCCGCATGAACAAAGAGGACAATGATGTCATCACAGATAATCGCGATCCTGGTTCTGGGCGCCATGTTCGTCATCGCCACGGTGCTGCCCATCAACATCGGGATTCTCGCGCTGGTCGCGTCGTTCGTCGTCGGCACGTTCGTGTTCGGCCTCGAGGACAAGGAGATCTTCGCGGGATTCCCGGTCTCGCTGTTCGTCACCGTCGTCGGAGTCACCTACCTGTTCTCCGTCGCCAAGCAGAACGGCACGATCGACCTGTTGGTACAGGGCGGAATCCGGCTCGTGAGAGGCCGCGCGATCCTGGTCCCGTGGGTGCTGTTCGCCGTCGCGGCCACGCTGACCGCACTGGGCACCTTCACCCCGGCGGCGGTCGCGCTGCTGGTGCCGATCGGGATGAGCTTCGCCTTCACCTACCGCATCAGCCCGCTGATGATCGGCATGATGGTGATCTGCGGCGCCCACGCGGGGGCGTTCTCGCCGATGGCGGTGTCCGGCGCGCTCGTGTACGGCATCGTGGCCAAGTCCGGCCTGACGATCTCCCACGCCGCGTTGTTCTTCGCCAGCATGGGCTTCAACCTGCTGCTCGCCGGCGGCACCTACGTGTTGCTCCGCCGCCGCGGCGAGGAGAGCTTCGTCGAGCACCCGGACAACGAGGCGTCCGGAGCTGACGGGTCGACTGGAGGAAGCGCATCCAGGCCGGCCGGTGGTGGTGTCGCTACCGCGGTCAAGCCGCAGACGACCACCGTGATCTGGCGCCAGCGCGCCACGCTCGCGGCGCTGGTCGTGCTCGTGGTCGGCGCGCTCGCCTTCCACCTGCAGATCGGCTTCCTCGCGCTCGCCGCGGGTGCCGTGCTCGCCCTGCTCGACCGGGAGAACCTCGGCAAGGCCGTCGACGGCATCAGCTGGCCGACCATCCTCCTGGTCGCGGGCATGGTCACCTACGTGGGAGTGCTGGAGCACTCCGACACCATCGACTGGGTCGCCCACGGCGCGGTCGGACTGGGAGCCCCGCTGCTCGTGGCGCTCGTGTTGTGCGTCATCGTCGGCGTCACCTCGGCGTTCGCCTCGTCGACGGCGATTCTCACCGCGACCATCCCGATGGCGATCCCGTTGCTGCTCACCGATTCCCTGCCGGTCGTGGGGGTCGTCGCCGCCATGGCCATCTCCACCACGATCGTGGACGTCTCCCCGTTCTCCACCAACGGCGCGCTCGTCCTCGCCAACGCCCGCGGCGTCGACCGGACCCGCTTCTACCGTCAGGTGATCTCCTACACCTGCGTCATCGTCGCTCTCGGACCGATCGCGGCCTGGGCGATTCTCGTCCTGCCCGGCTCGTTCTGATCCCGGTGGCCAGGCGGACGTCCAGCCGACGGCCGCCTGGCCACCGCGGCGGTGGTCCGGACGTCTGTGAAATTTCTCGGATCCGGCGGAAACCTTTCGGAGGCGCGGCGGCAACTTGTGGGCAGGTCGGAAGACGATCACCGACCTCGGTGCCGTGTGCGAGGCACGGCAGACACAAGGAGCGCTGCTATGAGCAAGACCGAGTCCACCGCGGTCCGTCGGACAGGTGGGCCGCGGGGACGCACGCGCCACCGCGGCCGTGCGACGGCGATCACCGCGGCGCTGGGAGCGTCGGCGCTGGCCGGCGCGTACCTGGGGCTGGTGTGGAGCGACTCGGGGCCGGTGACGGTCGACGCGGCTTCCTACTACCAGTTCCTCTCGGTGCGCAGCGGCAACGCGCTGGACGTGGCCGGGGCGGACAGCGCGGACGGTGTCCGGATCCAGCAGGAGAAGCGCAGCCCCGACGCCGCGAGCCAGCAGTGGCGGCTGAAGCCGGTGGACGGCGGCTACTACCAGCTGGTCAACAACAACAGCAAGAAGGTCCTGGGAGTACCGAAGGCCTCGACGGCACAGGCCAACGTCGAGCAGCAGTCGGACACCGGAGCCGAGCACCAGCAGTGGAAGCTCACCGAAGTCGGCGACGGCGCGGTGAAGATCGTCTCGCGCAGCACCGGCAAGGTCCTGTGCGCGAACGACGGTGATGACGGCCAGGCGGTCGTCCAGGCCGACGACCGCGGTGGTGCCGACCAGCAGTGGAAGTTCGCGAAGGCGGACAGGCCCGCCGCGCCCTCCGCCCCCGTCGTGGCCGCCGCGACGAGGCCTTCCCCGACCACGTCCACCACGCCGCAGGCGCCGCCCACCCCGGCGACCGGCTCGGGCCCGTACACCTGGCGCAACGTGCAGATCGCGGGTGGCGGCTTCATCACGGGCTTCGTCTTCAACCAGAGCCGCAAGGACCTGTTGTACGCGCGCACGGACATGGGTGGCGCGTACCGCTGGGACGGCAAGGCCGGCCGGTGGGTGCCGCTGACCGACTGGGTCTCGGACTGGAACCTGCTGGGCATCGAGAGCGTCGCGACCGACCCGGTCGATCCGGAGCGCCTCTACCTCGCGGCCGGCACCTACACCAACGACTGGGCCGGCAACGGCGCGATCCTGCGTTCCGCCGACCAGGGCAGGACGTTCCAGCGCACCGACCTGCCGTTCAAACTGGGCAGCAACGAGGACGGCCGGTCCATGGGCGAGCGGCTCGCGATCGACCCGGCCGACCACCGCACGCTCTACCTCGGCACCCGCCAGAACGGGTTGTGGCGCAGCACCGACCACGGCGTGACGTGGAGCCAGGTGTCCGCGTTCCCCGTCAAGGACGGCGCCAGCAGCGGAGTCGGGCTCTCCTTCGTGACCTTCGGGCCGGCCGGCAGCAGGACGATCTACGTGGGCGTAGCCGACAAGACGACCTCGCTGTACCGCTCCACCGACGGCGGCGCCACCTGGGACGCCGTGCCCGGCCAGCCTGCCGGGTACCTGCCGCACCACGGCGTGCTGTCCGGTGACGGTTCGTTCTACGTGACCTACACCGACGTCCCCGGCCCGAACGGGGTGAAGGCGGGGTCGGTCTGGAAGCACACGCCGTCCAATGGTGCGTGGAAGGACATCTCGCCGATGCCCGGCAACGGCTTCGGCTTCGCCGGCCTGGCGGTCGATCCGCAGCGCCCGTCGACGGTGATGGTCACGACCCTGGACCGCTGGTGGCCGTCGGACGAGCTGTTCCGGTCGACCGACGGTGGTGCCACCTGGAAGGCTCTCGGAGGCTCGGCCGTGCGTGACTCGTCCGCCGCGCCGTACGTCGGTACCGGTGTCGGTCACTGGATGGGCGCGCTGGCCATCGACCCGTTCGACTCCGGGCACGCGCTGTACGGCACCGGATCGGGTCTGTGGGCCACCAAGGATCTGACCGCTGCGGACAGCGGGCGCGCCACGCACTGGTCGATCCCGGTCGAGGGCTTGGAGGAGACCGCGGTTCTGGGCCTGATCGCTCCTCCCGGTGGCAAGCTGGTCAGCGCGCTGGGCGACGTCGGCGGGTTCCGCCACGACGACCTGAACCGGGTGCCTGCCGGTGCTTCGTCCGGACCGCGCTTCACCAACACCACCGGCATCGACTTCGCGCAGGCCAAGCCGAACGTCGTGGTTCGCGTGGGCTACGGCGACGAGCAGCGCGGCGCCCACTCCACCGACGGCGGCGCGACCTGGAAGCCGTTCACCGGGGCACCGGTGAACGCGGCGGGCGGTGGCACGGTGGCGGTCTCCGCCGACGGCGGCACCGTGGTGTGGACAGCGTCCGGGCAGGTGCCGCACGTCTCCACCGACCTGGGCAAGACGTGGAAGGCGTCCTCCGGCCTGCCGCCGGGCACGGCGGTGCTGGCCGACCGCTCCGCGGCCGGCACCTTCTACGCGCTGAACGGCGGCACCTTGTTCGCCAGCACCGACGGCGGAAAGAGCTTCGGCGCCAAGGCACGCGGGCTCACCGGGGACCGCCTCAAGGCCGCTCCCGGCACCGCTGGGGACCTGTGGATCGCGAGCCACGACGGGCTCTCGCACTCCACCGACGGAGGGGCGAGCTTCCAGAAGCTGAGCAGCGTCCAGCGGGCCGATGCCGTCGGGTTCGGCAAGGCCGCGCCCGGCGCCCGTTACCAGGCGCTCTACCTCATCGGCACCGTGAAGGGCGTGACCGGGATCTTCCGCTCCGTCGACGGCGGTACCACGTGGACACGGGTGAACGACGACCGCAACCAGTTCGGCGGGACCGCGGGCGGTGTCATCACCGGTGACCCCGACGTGTTCGGCCGCGTCTACGTGGGCACCAACGGCCGTGGCGTCCTGTACGGAGACCCGTCCTGATCACCGGGCGGCCTCGGCCCATGCCCCGGGTTGGGGCCGCCCGGCCTACCAGAGCAGCAGGTACATTGCCGCCCGAGGGCGGCGTGGCGGGGAGAGGGCAACCGAGAAACATGGTCGTCGACCACAGATCGGCGGAGTTCCACGACTTCTTCGACCGCCACCACGCCGACCTGGCCCGGTTCGCCTGGTTGCTGACCGGCGAGGCGGATGTCGCCGATGATCTGGCGGCGGACGCCCTGGTCGCGTTGTGGCAACGGTGGGACAAGCTGCGCGCGGCGGAGCATCCGCTGGCGTACGCCCGTGGCGTGGTGGCGAACTTGGCACGGGAACGAATCCGCAGTGTGACCCGCGAACGCCGGCGGGTCGCGCTGTTCTGGTCACGCGGTCCACAACAGACACACGGACCGGACATGGCCGCCGTGGTGGACGTGCGGGCAGCGCTGGACCGGTTGCCGTTCCGCAAACGGGCCTGTGTCATCCTCCGCCACGCGTTCGATCTGTCCGAAAAGGACACCGCAGCGGCGCTGGGAATCTCGGTGGGCGCGGTGAAGAGCCAGACCTCGAAGGGAATGGCCGAGCTGGAACGCGTTCTCGGTGCACGAGAGGCCGGGGACGCGGTGTCGGGGAGGGGGACCCGGTGAACGACGAGATCAGCAGGAAGCTGCACGAGGCCGCCGAGGCGCACCAGCCGGACCGCGGCCGGATGCTGGCACGAGTGCGACAGGGCATGGCGGGCTCCAGCGTCCCCGCCCCGAGACCGGGCATCGCGAGGTCCTGGACCAGGGTGACGTTCGCCGGCCTCGCCGCGGCAGGCGCCCTGGCCACCGCCGGCCTCGCCGTGGCCACCATCGTCGGGTCGGCTCCCCCTCCGGACACCGGGACGATCCCGACGGTGTCGTCGCCGAACGCGACCACGAGCTCCACGCCCCCCGCGCGCACCAGCGAGAGCCCCGGCGCACCAGTCGTGCCGCCCGTCCAGGGCGAGCCGGAGCGGACCTCCACCGGCACCTCGACGTCGGCGGCGGATCCGGCGCCGCTCAGCGGCAAGCCGGTCACGGACGGACCGCTGTCGTCGATGGGCTTCGTCGATCTGCACGAGCACCCCAACTGGGCGCAGAGCAGGCTGGTCCTCAAAACCACTCAGCCGCTCTCCGCGTTCAGCGTGGAGTTGCGCATCGCGCAGACGGGTGGCGTGGGAACCACCGGCCAGTGGCAGACCATGGCCGGCGACGACTTCACGGTCACCGTGAAGGAGACCGGCGGGGCGGTGGTCTACCGCTGGGAACTCAAGCAGGGCCGTACGGTGCCAGAAGGAGTGCACACCTTCGCAGCCCAGTACAACCACGCCCCTGGCCGGCGCGACGCCCGCCCCGACACCTATGTCGCGCAGGCTGATGCCTTCACCGTCCGGGGTGGCTTCACCTCGCAGTGAGCGGCCCGTTCTGCAGCGGCCGTCGGCGCAGTCGATCTCGTAGCCGGCGACGCTGAGCCGGTCACCATCGACGATGTCGATCGAGCGCGCTCGCTTCGCGCGAAGCTGCTCCTCGCTCAACGGCCCTGTCGGTGCTCGGATTGCGCCGATGACGTGGTCGTCGAGGACACCGGATGGCCTGGGCCCGCAACGCTGTGGTGCGTGAGTGGGTGACGTGCGAGGCCTGCCGGAGAACGTCTCCGCATCACCTGCAACTCCGCCTGGTGACCTCTTGGGCGGTGGCGAAGAGGTCACCAGCGATCTGTTTGTCGTCAATCCGCTGATCTGCGAGTTTGTAAATCTTGGTAGCTGGACTTCGCGCAGATCTCGTGGATTGGCCGGGGAAGACCGATCGAACGAGCCGGACGAGCCCGGTGATGAGGTGCTGGATCACCTGATCGAGTTGCATGCCACTGCCGTGAGGTGTCCGGATGGGTTGACTTGGTTGTTGTCTGCCCCTGTCTGACGCTGGACGGAGGGGTTCAATGAGCTTTGCGGTGAACAACCTTTCAGCTGAACTCCTATGCGGGTCTCGTGCGAAATCATCACGAGGACGCTGTTCCGGCTGCCGGATGCGCTGAGCCCAACCTCACCGCTGGCCCGTCCGCGGGCGAGGGCGTGATCAACCTCCTGACGTCGTCGCATGAGCAGGTTCGGTCGGACATCGTTGCAGGCCTCATGTCACGCAGGGCAACGCCGAAGGCGAGCCGGCCTTGTGTCGCGCTGAGCGGCGGTAATCACGGCACACCGCCGATTTGCGGCTCGCCGAGTTGGCTGGTTCCGGCCGATGAGGAGCTCGGTCGAGAGGTGGCTGGGCGGCTGGAGTTGCTCCCGATCTGCTCCCACTCGGTGCTCCCGAGGTTCCTCGGCTTTGTCTCGTCTGAGGCCGGCGTGCACGGTCGGCGGCACGTGGCGTGGACACCGCGTCGACCTGTGAGTCGGTGGTCAGCGTCCCGTAGATCGACGCCGTGATGGCCATCCGGAGGTGTGGCCGTCACGGCTGCCGGAGCGCCTGAGGTCGAAGATCGCGATCGTCGCGACGAGCCAGGCAGCGCCCAGGACGTAGCCCGCGAGCACGTCGGACACGTAGTGCACCGCCAGAGCGACTCGGGACAGGCCGATCCCCAGCACCATCGCCGCCGCTGCCACGGTTGCGATCCGGCGCCATGCGGACCGCATCGCCGGCCAGAAGACCACCAGCAGAGTCGCGTAGGTGACGACGGCCGATTGGGCGTGGCCGCTGGGAAAACTCAGGCCTGGGGCAGTGATCAGCGGGTCGGACACCATCGGACGGGCTCGCTGGACAGCTCTCTTGACCAACACGTTCAGCAGGGCGCTGCCCACCACGGTCACCACGACGAACACCGCCTGCCTCGGACGGTGCCGGTACAGCAGCCGCGCCGCGACGAGGGCGAATGCCGTGAGGTAGACCCGTGCGGAACCGATGGTGCTCAACGTTTTCATCGCCGTGGCGAAGGCGGGGTTCTCGGCGGTGTAGCGGTGCAGGGCGTCGCGGGCGCCGTCGTCCACGGCCAGCAACGGGGTCCACTTGCCCAGCACCAGTGACAAGAGCAGGCCGAACACGATCGTGGACGCCGCCGTTGTCAGTAGGGGGCACTTCATGCTCCGACGGTGCGGCCCGCGGATTAGAGGATCGTGAGGATCAGGCCGGATCGGCGGCCAGGGGCAGGCGCACGTGGAAGCACGCGCCGTCGGCCGAGTCGGCCAGCCACACCGCGCCGCCGTGCCGTTCGGTCACCTCACGCACGATCGCGAGCCCTAGGCCGACGCCACCGGTGTCGCGGTCACGGGCGCGTTGTGAGCGGTAGAACCGTTCGAACACCTTCGCCCGGTCCGGGGCCGGGATTCCGGGACCGTCGTCGGCGACGACCAGTTCGGCGAACCCGTCTGCGGACCACAGGCCCACTGTGATCCGGTGCGCGGCGTGGTGTTCGGCGTTGTCCAGCAGGTTGCGCACCACGCGGCTGAGCTCGCCCGCTCGGCCGCGCAGCCGGGCTGCGGAGAACGGGGTCAGCTCGACGTCCACGACACCGCGGGTGCGGACCGCGTCGATCTCGGTCAGCACCACCTCGTCCAGGTCGACCTGCTCGACGGGCTCGGTGACGCCGTCCGCCAGTGCCAGCACGATCAGTTCGTCGGTCAGGTCGCCGAGCCGGACCGCTTCGCGGTGCAGGTCGCCCGCGAGCCGCACCCAGTTCGTGCGGGACGGGTGGGCGAGGCCGACCTCCAACCGGGTGCGCAGGCTCGCCAGCGGACTGCGCAGCTCGTGCGCGGCATCGGCGGCGAAACGGCGCTGCCGGTCGTGCACTTCTTCGAGGCGGGCCAGCATCTCGTTCATGGTGCGGGCCAGCCTGCCCACCTCGTCGTCGGTCGGTGGCTCCGGCACCCGGCGATCGAGCTGGCTCGCGGTGATCTCGGTGACCCGCTCCCGGATCGCCTCCACCGGACGCAACGTGCGCCCCACCACCAGCCACGCGGTGCCGCCGACAGCGATCAGCAGGATCGGCACGATGATCACCAACGCCGTCGTGGCCGCTTCGACGCCCTCGTCGGCGTGTTCCAGCGACACCGCGGCGTACACCGCGACAGGGCGATCACGCACGGAGGCCGACACGCCGGCCACGACGTAGTGCTCGCCATCGGGCAGTCGCGAAGTGCCTTTCACCGCACCGTTTTCCGGCCACAGCGCGAGCAGCCGGGTGTGCGCGAGCTCGGAACCGGCGCCGAGCACCGTGCCGTCCCGTGTCACGACCTGGACGAGCGGCGGCAGGGCGGAGGTCAGACCGCCGGAGATCATCGGCGCGTACGAGCCGGCCTGGCGGCGTGCCTCGGCCTCGGCGTTGCCCGTGAGCTGATCGCGCACCAGGGTCAGAGCCACCGCGCCGCCCGCGACCAGCCCCAGTCCCACGACCAGCACCGCCAGCGCGGTCAACCGGACGCGGACGCCGGCGCGCCGGCTAGCCGCCATCGGGAGCCAGCCGATAGCCGGATCCCCGGACGGTCTCGACGGCGTGCCTGCCGAACGGCAGGTCGATCTTGCGCCGCAGGTAGGCGACGTAGACCTCCAGCACGTTCGACCCGACCGGGATGGCCGAGTCCCACACCTCGTCCAGCGCGAACCGCTTGGACACCACCTGACCCGGCCGCGACATGAGCAGCTCCAGCAACGCGAACTCACGCGGCGTCAGGTCGATCGAGGTCTCACCGCGGCGGCAGCGCCGGGCCACCCGGTCCAGCGCGAGGTCGCCCGCGGTCAGCACGTCGGCCCGCCGCAGCCCCGACCGCCGCAGCAGAGCGTGCAGGCGGGCCAGCAACACCCGGTAGGAGAACGGTTTGGTGAGGAAGTCGTCCGCCCCGATGCGCAACGCGCGCAGCTGGTCGAGTTCGCCGTTGCGTGCGGTGAGCACGAGCACCGGCACCCGGATTCCCGCGCGGCGCAGCTGACCGCACAGGTCGAGACCGGGCAGGCTCGGCAGCATCAGGTCGAGCACGATCGCGTCGAACGGGCGGGTGAGTCCGGCGTCCAGGCCGAGCAGGCCGTCGGCGACAGTCTCGACCTCGAAGCCGTCCTGGCGCAGACCTTCGGCGAGTGCGTCGGCGAACGACGCCTCGTCCTCGATCACCAGCACCCGGCCCAACGGGGTCATGCCATCACCTGACTGGACACCAGCCTGCCTCGTTCCAGTATCAGCACACCGGTGCAGATCCGTTCAACCTCCGGCAGGTCGTGCGTGGACAGCAACACCGTGATTCCCCGTGCCTCGGCCACCGTCCGCACCAGGGTGAGGACATCGCGCTGGCCGGGTGGATCGAGGCCGATCGTGGGTTCGTCGAGCAGCACGACCACCGGGTCGTTCACCAGAGCCCTTGCGATGCCGAGGCGTTGCCGCATGCCGCGGCTGTACGTGGCGATGCGGGCGGTGCCGCGGTCGCCGAGCCCGACCTGGCCGAGCAACCGGGCGGCGCGTTCGCGTGCCTCCGTGCGGGACAGGCCGAAGAGCCGGCCGTGGTAGATCAGGAACTCCACACCCGTCTGGTGGCCGGGATATCCGGCGTTCTCCGGTAACACGCCGATGAGCTTGCGCAGGTCGCGCTGGCGGGTGCCGGGGACACCGGCGACGGAGAACTCGCCGTGGGTCGGACTGATCACGGTGGACAGCATGCGAAGGGTCGTGGTCTTGCCGGCGCCGTTCGGGCCGAGCAGGCCGAGCACCTCGCCCTTGCGGGCGGTGAAGCTCACCCCGTTCACGACGCGCCGCGTGCCGTACCACTTCGACAGGTCGCGCACGTCCACGGTGATCTCGTCGGACAGCGGGTCGGTGCGCACGAACGACCAGATCTCGTGCGGCAGCTGGGTTCTGACGAGTGTTCGCACGAGCGGCGGCTCGAGCACGGGGTCGGCGCGCAGGATCGCGCGCTGCAGGTCGCTCAGCCGCGACTCGGGTTCGAGTGCCTGCTCGTCGGCCAGCCGGGAGCGGGTCGCGCGGTAGGTGTCGAGCGCTTCGGTCACCCGGCCACACCGGTACAGCGCCAGCATCAGCAACGCCTGGAGTCGTTGCCTGTACGGGTGCTGCGCCACGAGGTCGGTCAGTTCTTCGACCACCGCGGTGTGCCTGCCGAGGCGGAGCTCGGCGTCCAGGCACTCCTCCAGCGCGGACAGCCGGGCGTCCTCGAGCCCCTGGCACAGCACGGAGGCGGCGTCCGGCGTGGTGACGTCCGCCAGCGGTGGACCGTGCCACATCGACAGCGCGTGCCGCAGCAGCGACACCTTGACCGAGTCGTCGGTCTCCTGCCTGGCGCCCGTGACCAGCGCGCGAAACCGGTGCACGTCGACGGACAGCGGGTTGACCTTCAGCATGTAGGCCGAGCCGCGGGTGATGATGTCCGCGTCGTTCTGGCTGGGCCTCGCGTCGGCGATCGCTCGGCGCAACCGCGAGACCCGCACGTGGATCGCGTGCTGCGCGGTGCGCGGCGGTTGCGTCGGCCAGGTCAGGTCGACCAGCCTGTCCACGGGCACGAGCTGGTTCGCGTGCAACGCCAGCACCGCGAAGGCGAAACGTTGTTTGCGTGGTCCCAGGTCGAGTTGAAGCTTTTGCTCCCAAGCCTCGACTGCGCCAAGTAGCCGAAACTCCACGATGCGCCCCCTCCGCCTGGTCCTCCCTATCTGTAAATCGGTCGAATCACGCATTTTGTTGTTGCTCCGTTGGAGTGCATCACCCGGAGTGTGCAACCTATCGCTGCAGGTTGAAGGCTCTTTGGAAGCCAATTCAATTGACTCTCATCATCCTCTTATCTCTATTGACTTCACTTATGGGCACTTGCTCCGAATGAGGAGGAGATGCCATGTCGGGTGTGAGCCTCGAAGCTCGTGAGTTGTCGAAATGGTTCGGTTCCCGGACGGCTGTCGACTCGGTGAGTTTCGCCGTCCAGGAGGGCGAGGTGATCGGTCTTCTCGGCCCCAACGGGGCGGGAAAGACCACGACGATCCGCATGCTCTCGACGATCCTGTCGCCCACCGGCGGCGACTTCGCCGTCGCAGGTGTGCCGTCGTCCCGGCCCGCGGACATCAGGGCGCGCATCGGCGTGCTGCCGGAGAGCGCGGGCTATCCCGCGTTCCAGACGGGATTGGAATACCTGATGTACCACGGGAGGCTCTTCGGGCTGTCTCGTGCCGAGGCCAGGCAGACCGCCGTGCGTTTGCTCAAGCAGGTGGGGCTCGCGGACCGCGCGCAGTCCCGGATCGCGACTTACAGCCGGGGCATGCGGCAACGCCTCGGCATCGCGCGGGCTCTGGTGAACAACCCGTCCGTGGTGTTCCTCGACGAACCGACCCTGGGACTGGATCCCGCCGGACAGCGGGAGATTCTCACCCTGGTGCGGACGATCGCCGAGGCGCGCGGCACGACCGTGGTGCTGTCGACGCACACGCTGCCCGAGGTCGAGCAGGTGTGCTCCTCGGTGCTGATCCTGAACCAGGGCAAGGTCCTGGCGTCCGGCAGCGTGGCGGAGGTGACGAGCACGGAGGCGGCCGGCCACCAGTCCGGCCGGCTGCGCGTCCCGCCGGAGGAGATGGCGCGGGCGGCCGAGGTGCTGCGCCGCGTGCCCGGCGTCTCGGTCGAGGTGTTGAAAGACGTCGTGACCGTCACGTCGGCGGACGGCATGAACAACGCGTTGTCCGCTGTGCTCGACGCCGGGCTCACCGTGGTCGCGTTCGAGGTCGACGGCGCGCGGCTCAGCGACGCCTTCCTGGCGATGACGAGGGGAGGCACGTCGTGAACGCGCGGATCGTCGCCGGCCAGGAGTGTCGCGACCTGTGGCTGAGCGGTCGCGGCCCGGTGCTGACATTCGCCTATGCCGTGCTGCTGAGCGTGGTGACGTACCTGGCCGCCACCAACCAGATCCTCAACTTCCTGGAACAGCGGGAGTCGGTGAACCTGGTGCTGCAGATCGCGGTCGCGGTCGGGGTGCTGCTCACCCTGGTGGTCGCCGCGGACGCGATCAGCGGCGAACGCGAGCGCGGCACCCTCGAAAGCCTGTTGCTCACACCGGTGTCCCGCGGCTCGATCGTGCTGGGCAAGCTGGTGGCCGCGATGTCGTTGTGGGGCGCGGTTTTCGTGGTCGCGCTGCCGTACCTGTGGGTGCTCGGCAAGGGCGTCGCCGTGGTCGGGGAGGCGGTGCTGCTCGGCCTGGTCATCGGGACGTTGCTGGCGTTGTCCATGGCGGCGGTCGGCCTGCTGATCAGCGCCCGGTCCTCCACCAACAAGGTGAGCCTCGCCGCGTCGCTGTTCCTGTTGCTCGCCCTGTTCGCGCCGACGCAGCTGCCCGCGATGCCGACGTCGTCGGTGGGCGACCTGCTGGTGCGGATCAACCCGGTGACGGCCGGGATGCACTACATCGGGCTGGTCCTGCTCAAGGGGCACACGTGGACCCAGGACCTGTCGTACCTGATCTCACCGGTGGTGGCCGTCGTGGCGACCGCCGTGGCGCTGGCTGTGACCGGGCCGCGCATCGTCCGGCTCACGGGAGGGGTTGGTTCCGGATGAGATTGCCCGTCGGAATGAGACTGCTGCTCGCCGCACTGGTGCTGACGCTGTTCCCCGCCACGGCGTCGGCGACCGTCGAGGTGGCGGTGTCGGAGTCTCGCATCACCGGCACCGTTGGTCAGTACCTGAACATCTCCTCGACGGTCACCAACACCGGGTCGGCACCGACCGGAAAGCTGATCGCGCACCTGAACGTGGCTTCGCTGAACGATGTCTACGTCGACCTGGAGGACTGGACGGCCGCACCGACGCAGTCCCTGCCGCCGCTGGGGCCGGGGGAGCGCGCCGAGGTGTCGTGGGACATCCAGGCGGTGAACGCCGGGGTGTTCAACGTGTACGCCGTCGTGCTGCCGGACGGCTCCGCCTCGCTGTCCGTCAGTCCACCCATCCACGTCGAGGTGGCCGGGCGGCGCACGCTCAGCGCCGGTGGTGCGCTGCCGATCGCGCTGCTCGTGCCGATCCTGCTGGGGGCCGCGGTCTACGCGGTCCGCCGCCGCCTACGCAACACAGCCTGAACGACCATGAGGGTGACCTTCATGAACCTCAGGTTCATGAAGGTCACCCTCATGGTCGTTGAAGCCGATCATGCTGCTGTCGTCTTCCTGATGGATACGTTTGGGCGTGGTCGCTGCTTGGCGGCTGCATAGGCGGCGCGAAGCTCTGCGATCACCACGTCAGGCTCGACGCGCAGGCGTGTCGGCAGCGTCTGCACGACGCTGATACCTGCGGCGGCATACCTGGAATTGCGCGCGAGCGTTCTGGCGTATGCGTCCTTGCTGTAGTGAAACTCGTTGCTGTCGATCTCCCAGGCGAGGCCGACTTCGTCGCACCACGTGTCAGGCATGCCGATGTAGGTGCCGTCCGAGTCCACGATGACGACGTTGCAGTGCGGCACGGGCAAGCCCGCCTTGTGCCAGACCTCCAACGCGTCGGCCTCAGCGACCGACCGCACACCGAGATCGAGTTCGTTCAGCACGCGTCTGGGCAAGGCGGTTCCTCGCTTTGTCCCGGTATCCAGTTCGCGACGCAAGTCGGCCGTGTTCGTGAGGCCACGTTGGATGGCTTCGATCAACAACGCACGTACGGGATCGAGCTCCCGGATACGACGTACCCCGTCGAGAACAGCTCGCGTCGGAGGGGCGAGCGGTACGCCGTCCCGGTAGATCGCGTGTGGAAGGAACCTCGTGCGTTCCACAACTGCGAATCCTGAACTGAGGACTTGGTGACCGTGCGGGACCAGCAGGTGGACGAACTCGGGATCCATGCCGTCGCGGAGTTGGTAGAGGCGCGCTGCCTGGAGACCGGTCACGACCGCGTCATCCCTCGCCAACATCAGCGCTGCTTCGATCCGCTGACGTTCGTTCGGCTGGGATCGCGCGAGCAACATGATGCCTGGCAGCAGGCGGCGCCAGCGTCCCCCCGGCTGGCACTGCCGGTACGCGGTCTTCTGGCTGATTCCCAGCTCCTCCAGCGTCGATGCCCGGATAACGCCGAATCGGCTGTGTCGCCACAGCTCACCATCAGCGCGATCCCACCTACCTCGGTCCATGAGCCCATATTGCCGAGCACCCCTGACAATTCCGGGTCGTGTGCCATGAGGGTGACTTTCATGGACCTCAGGTCCATGAAAGTCACCCTCATGGCACTTGGGCTCGGGGGGCTAGGCGGTGGCAGGCCTGGGTTGAGGGTCGGGCGGGGGTTCTGGCTTGCTGCGGCGTGGCCCGGCGAAGCGGAGGTAGAGGGACGGGGTCACGAACAGGTTCAGCAGGGTCGAGGTGAACAGGCCGCCGATGATGACGATCGCCATCGGGTGCTCGATCTCGTGTCCCGGCAGGTCGCCGGCGATGGCCAGCGGCACCAGGGCGAGACCGGCGGCCAGTGAGGTCATCAGGATCGGCGCGAGACGTTCACGGGCACCGCGCAGCACGAGGTCCCTGCCGAACGGCTCGCCCTCCTCCCTCTCCAGGTGCTGGAAGTGGTTGATCATCAGGATTCCGTTGCGGGCCGCGATGCCGAGCACCGTGAAGAACCCGACCAGCGACCCGAGCGACAGGATGCCGCCGGTCAGCCACGCTCCGAGCACGCCACCGACCAGTGCCATCGGCAACGTCAGCAGCACCAGCACGGCGAGCCGCCAGCTGCCGAACGCGGTCACCAGGATCAGCAGGATCGCGATGAGCGCCGCGCCGGCGAAGATCAGCAACCGGTTCTGCGCCGCGGTGGCCTCCTTGTACTCGCCCAGCAGCTCGGCGTGGAACCCGGCGGGCATCGAAACCTGAGCCAGCCGCCGTTCGACCTCGCCTGCCACGTCGCCGAGCGCGAAACCCTCGGCCACGTTGGCGCCCACGTCGATCCGGCGCGACCCGTTCTCCCGCAGGATCTGGTTCGGCGCGGACACGACCTTGACCGAGGCGAGGTCACCGATCGGCACCTTCCGGCCGTCCGGCGCGTCCATCAGCAACTGGCGCACCGACTCCACGCTGAACCGGGCTTTGGGCTGCGACCACACGTGCACCTCGGTGTTCTTGCCGTTGCGCCAGATGTCGCCTGCCTCCTCGGAGGAGATGAACGCCGAGGCCGTCCGCCGCACCTCGCCCGGCGAGATCCCGTACTGCGACGCCTTCTGCAGATCGACCTCGACGGCCACCTGCGGGATGTTCGTCTGCAGCGTCACGTGTTCCTCGATGATGCCGTCGATCCCGGCGATGAAGTCCTTGATCTCGTTGGCCTTCTGCCGGATGCCGTCGAGGTCGTCGCCGTAGATGCGGACGGTGATCGCGTCGCTGGAGCCGGTCAGCACCTCCTTCGTGCGTTCCTTCAGGTACGTCTGCACGTCGCGTTGCAGACCCGGATAGCCGTCGACGACTTTCTGCACGGCGGCAACGGTTTTCGCGTAGTCGACGTTCTTGTCGATGCTGATCCAGTTCTCGGTGAAGTTCATGCCGACGACTTCGTCGGCGAGCGTGCCCTGGCCGATGTGCGCGCCGAAGTTGCGCACACCCGGAATCGCGCGCAGCTCCTTGCTGGCCTGCTGGGTGATGCGGACCATCTCCTCGCGCGAGGCGCCCGGCTGGGCGACCCAGTGCATCAGGAAGTCGCGTTCCTTGAACGCGGGGAACAGGTTCTGGCCGAGGAACGGCACGATCGCGATGCCCGCGACCATCACCACGGCCACGCTCGAGTACGCCACGCCCGGCCGTGGCACGATCCGCGCCAGCAGTGCCGTGTAGCCGCGTTGCAGCCACCGCACCAGCGGTGACTCGCGGCGTTCGACCGGTGCGTTGCGCAGCATGATCAACGCCAGCGCCGGGATCACCGTCAACGCCACCACAAGTGACGCCAGGATCGACAACCCGTACGCGAACGCGAGCGGGCGGAAGAAGGCTCCGGTCAGTCCACTGAGGAGGAACACCGGCGCCGTCGACGCCAGGATGATCAGCGTCGCGTGCACGATCGGGCCGCGGACCTCGATCGAGGCCTCCAGGATGATCGATGCGGTGGACCTGTCGCCGCCTTCCCGGCGATGCTGCCGTATTCGTCGAACGATGTTCTCGATGTCGATGATCGCGTCGTCCACGAGGACGCCGAGCGCAATGACCAGGCCTGCCAGGATCATCACGTTGATCGTCGCGCCCATGGCGTTCAACACGAGCCCCGCCGCCACGAGCGACAACGGGATCGTGATCGCGCTGATCAACGCCACCCGCCACTCGAACAGGAAGAAGATCAGGATCAGCACCACGAGGCCGAAGCCGATCAGCATCGCGCGGCCCAGGTTGCTCACCGACGTCTCGATGAACGTCGCCGGCCGGAAGATCTCGGTGTCGACCTGCAGGCCCCGCATGCCCGGCTCGAAGTCCTTGATCACCTGCTCGACGCCGCGCGTGACCTCCAACGTGTTGGCCCACGGCAACTTCTCGATGATGATCATGACGCCGAGGCCGTCGTTGATGACGGCGTCGCCGGTGAGCAGTGACGGTGGCATGACGTCGTCGCGGATCTCGGCGACGTCCTTGAGGTAGACCTTCGGCTTGCCGGGTGGGGTCTCGATGGGGATCTCGGCCAGCTGTTGCCCGGACAGCTGCGGGAGCTGGTGCTGCACCGGGAACCGGTTGTTGGCCGTGTCGACGTACCCGCCGGTGCCGATCTCGAAGCCGCCCTTGAACTTCAGCTGCCCGACGTCGACCGCGTTGCCCGTGGAGTCGAGCACCTGCTGCAGGGTGACGTTGTGCTTCGCCATCAGGTCCGGGTCCACCAGCGCCTGCTTCACGTGCCACCGGTCGCCCCAGATCGCCGCGTTCGCGACACCGGGCACGCGCATCAGTCGGGGCCGCAGCGTCCAGTAGGTCAGCAGCGCCATGTCGATGTGGGCCTGGTCGGACTTGTCCGCCTGCGAGATGCCGATCTTCATGGCGCGGCTGGTCGACGACAGCGGCTGGATCATGAACGGCGGGTTGGCCCACCGCGGAAGGCGTGGTGTGATCGCGTTGACGCGTTCCTGGATCAGCAGCCTCGCCTTCATCAGATCTGTGCCCTGTTCGAAGATCATCACGATCGACGACAGCTGGGACACGGACTTCGACCGCATCGCGGTCAGTCCCTCGATGCCGTTGAGCCCCTGTTCCATGGGCACGGAAACGAGCTCTTCGACGTCCTTTGCGGACAGTCCGATGCAGATGGTCTGGATTTCCACGCGGGGCGGGGCGAACTCGGGGAACGCGTCGATCGACATGTCCTTGAGCTGCAGGACGCCGAAGAACATCAGCATCGACGCACCGACGACCACGAGGAACTTGAGCTTCAGGCTCGTACCGATGATCCAGCGCATCATGGCCGGCTACTTCCCGACACCGAGTTCGGTTCCGTACAGCTCGATGAGGCCCGTCTTGACGATCGTGGTGCCCGCCGCGGGGCCCGAGGACAGGAACGCCTCGGAGCCCGCGCTGCCGCCCACGTTCGCGATGGTGACCTGCTCGCGCATGTACTGGCGCGGCGCGGTGACGGTGTAGACCCAGGTGTTGCCGTCCGGTGTGTAGAGCACCGCCTGGTAGGGCACGACCGTCCCGGTGGCGGCGGCGGTGACCGTGGTCGTCTCCACGCCGACGCGCTTCATCGCCTGTTCGGTCAGAGTCACGCTCTTCACGTTCTTGCCCTGGACGGCCTCGACCTTCGCCGGCTTCTCCTGCGGCGCGTCGCTGGCCGAAGTGGTGGCGTTGCACCCCGCTGCTGCGAGCCCGAGCACGACCAGGGTCGCCGCGGCCCATCGTTGGCTAGACATCGGTCTTCTCCTGGGCACCAGTCTTCTCCTGGTCATCTGTCGCCTCCTGGGCGGCGAACTGGGGGTAGAGGTTGGGCAGCACGAACAGGTTCACCAGCGCGGTGGTGAACAGCCCGCCCAGCACGATCAACGCGAGCGGTGCGAGGATCTCGAGCCCGGTCACGGCGCCGTAGACCACGAACGGCACGAGCACGAGGCCGGTCGCCAGCAGACCCGTCACCGCAGGGGTGAACCGCTCGCGTGCTGCCTGCACGACCAGATCCGGACTGTTCGCGTTCAGTCGCTGCAGATGCGCGATCTGCAGGACACCGGTGCGCACGGCCACGGCCAGCACGGCGAGCAGCCCCAGCAGCGCGGCCACGGACATCGAGTTCCGATCGAGCACGACGGCCAGCACGCCACCGGACAGCGCCACCGGCAGCAGCAGGAACTGCAGCGTCGCCAGCCGCCAGCTGCGCAGGCCGGCCTGGAGCAGGAAGAAGATCAGGATTGCCGCACCCGCGATGTAGGTCCAGACGCGGAAGTCCGTCGCCGACCGGGCCTGGCTCTCGCCGAGCACCTCGAGGTGGTGTTCGCGCGGGAAGCTCACGCCCTTGACCCGTTCGGACACGGCGGCCGTGACGTCGTCGAGCGAGCGGCCGCGGACGTTGGCGACGACGTCCATGCTGCGCGACACCTGGTCGTGCGTGATCATCGCCGGCTTCGGTGAGACCCGGACGTCCGCGACCTCGCTCAGCTTCACCTGGGTGGGGCCGCCGTCCGGCCCGCCGGTCGGCGCGTCGATCAGCAGGTTCTGGACGGAGTGGGGGTTCTGCCGCAGCTCCGGCTTGCCCCAGACCACGACCTCGAAGATCTTCTGGTCGTCGAACAGGTTGCCGGCGACGGTCGCCGCGACCAGCGTCGCGGACTGCCTGCGGACGTCACCGGGCTTGAGGCCGTACTTCGCCGCGCGGTCCACGAAGACCTCGATCTCCATGGTCGGCTGGACCTCGGTCGAGTTGATCCGCGGGTCGGCGACGCCGTCGACACCCTTGATGATGCCGAGCACCTCGTTCGCCTTGTCGTTCAGCACGTTGTAGTCGTTGCCGTAGACGCGCACGACGAGGTCTGCCGCGCTGCCACGGCTGAGGACGTCGCGGACCTGGCGGTCCGAGTAGGTGAGCACGTCGCTGCGGATCCCGGGGTAGCCCTCGACGACCCCGCGCACGGCGTTGAGCGTGCTGTCGTAGTTGGCCTCCGGCCGCATGCTGACCCAGACCTCACCGGAGTTGATGTTGGCGATCTGGTCGGACGCCATCGCGCGGCCGGTGTGCGCGCCCGCGTTGCGCACGCCGGACGTCGCCCGCAACTCCGTGGTGAGGGCTGAGGTGATCCGGTTCATCTCATGGCGCGACGCACCGGGCGCGGCCTCCCACTTGATCAGCAGGTCGCGTTCCTGAAGCGTCGGCGACAGCGGTTGCGAGACGAGCAACGGCAGCATGGTCGCGGCCGCGATCAACAGCACCGCGGCGAGCGCGTACCCCGCAGCGCGGAAGGTCACGAACGTGGTCAACACCCTGGCGTATCCGCGTTCCAGCCATTCGGCGACCGGGGAAGGCTTGTGCGCCAACGACTCCTTCGCCAGCAGCGCCGTGGCGAGCACCGGAGCGACGGTCAGCGCGCAGAGCAACGACACCGTGGTCGCGACCAGGAAGGCGATCGCCACCGGCGTGAGGAACGCGCCCTTGACGCCGTCGAGCACGAACAGCGGCACGACCGACACCGCGGTGATGACCGCCGCGACGAACAACGGCCCGCGCATCTCGAGGATCGCCGCGCCGATCACGTCGACGGCCCCTGTTGACGTCTCTGTGCGCTCCTTCAGACGTCGACGCACGTTCTCCACGCCCACGACGGCGTCGTCGATCACCACGGCGAGCGCCATCACCAGGCCCGCCAGGGTCATCATGTTCAGCGGAATCCCGAACCAGGACAACACGAGCACCGTGGCCGCCACCGACGTCGCCACCGTGACGAAGCTGACCAGCGCGCTGCGCCAGTGGAAGAGGAACGCGCCGAGCACGAGCAGCAGCAGGAGGCCGCTGACGAGCAGGGTGGTGACCAGGTTCTCCTTCATCCGGTCGATGAACGACGCGGGCCGGTAGATCGTCGTGTCCATCTGCACACCGGGCAGGCCCGGACGGAGCTCGTTCAGCGCGGCTTCGACGTTCCTGGTGACCTCGGAGACGCTGCTACCGGGGAACCGCTCGACGACGAGCATCAGGTTCGGCTGGTCGTTGACCACCGCGTCGCCGATGAGGATCTGGTGGTCCTCGGTGATCGTAGCGACGTCGGCGAGCCTCAGGCCGCGGTCCTCCGCGCCCTGGATCGTCACCTTGCCGAGCTCGTTGGCCGTCTTGATCGGCTGGTTGTGCTGGATCTCGATGCGCTGGTTCTTCGTGTCCACGAAGCCGCCCAGACCCGGCGTGGACGCCTCGACGAACGTCAGCGGCGACACCCACAGCGCGTTGGCCGAGGTGCGCAGCACCTGGTCCAGCGTCACGGCGTTCTTCGCGAGCTGCGACGGATCGACCTGCACCTGCAGCTGCCGGTCGCGGAAGCCCCAGATGGCGACGTTCGCCACGCCGGGCACGCTGAGCAGCCGCGGCACGACCGTCCACCGGGACAGCAACGACATGTCGATCAGCGACTTGTCCTTGGACGACATCCCGACCATCATCAGCCGCCCGGTGGACGACAGCGGCTGCACCACCAGCGGCGGCTTGGACGACGCCTGCGGCAGCGCGGTCGACATGGTCAGCCGCTCCTGCACGACCTGCCGCGCGCGAATGGGATCCGTGCCAGGTTCGAACGTCATCTCCATCGACGTGAGACCAGGAATGGTGCGCGACTCCAGCTTCGCGAGCCACGGGATCCCGTTGAAGAACTCGTTCTCGATGGGGTTCGTGATGAGGTTCTCGACCTCTTCCGCCGAGAGCCCCAGCGCCTCCACCTGAACGTCCACCCGAACCGGCCCGAACTCCGGCAGCGCCTCGACATTGCTGTTGCGCAGCTGCACGAAGCCGAGCGCGATGAGGGCGACCGCGACCGCCAGGACGAGACGGCGGTACCTCTGACTCGACCCGACGATCCAACGCATCATGGCCGGGGACCTCTCACTCCGATGACCTTGCGGGCATGGAGCGACGATGGGCTTGCCCGGTCACAGACCGCTCATAGCGGCCTCATAGCCCTCTCACACCGGGCTCAACAAACCCCTTGCCGCCACAATTCGGTGCCACAACCCGAGATCGTTGACGAGGCGCTGTCTTACCGCGCCACCGAGCTCTGTGAACGGCGGACTGAACCGTCAGTGTGGCTCTCAGCACCGACAGTTCCGGGAGCTCCGGTTCATCGCTGCTGCAGCGTTGTCCTCGGAACGCCCGCACACTGGATCGTGTTGAAGATGGCCAACAAGGTCGTTCAGCAGTTGTGAAGTCCCGTGGGCCGCTTGTTGCGAGACGACGCCGTTGCCGAGTGCACGGAGGTGTGCTGTGCGCGGGAGAGGGATGTCTCGGAGGTTTGCGCGCTCGTCCATGATGGGTCAGATCCCATTGCCCAAGGCGCACAGCCGCGGCTGGTTCGGCCGCCTAGCCCTGCCGGCCGTGATCGTCCCGTAGCCGTGGAAGCCGCCTGCAGCTGCTTGATGCGCAGGTCAGGCCTATCGGGCCGTGTTTTTGGCACTCCACAGGTCTGACGTGGAACTACGCCGGTTTACTACCACTTTTACTACCGAGGCCCCGGAACAAGAGGTCTGCAGGTCAGAGGCTTTCGGGTGGTATGGGCGATACTGGGATCGAACCAGTGACCTCTTCGGTGTGAACTATGGCACCGATGCCGCGCTGACCTGCAGAAATGAGACTCTTGCAGGTTGGCGCGGGTCCGTTCAAGTCCATTGAGGACCGTTTAGGCATGTTCAATGCGCGGAGTTGCTCCCAATCTGCTCCCACTCCGTGCTCCCAAGGCTCATCGGCTTCTCAACTGAGGCCGGCGTGCACGCTCGGCGGCATGAGAGCGCGGATCTCTATACCACTGGCTGCACCTACCTCGACGCTGTCCGCGCCGAGCTGCACCTCAGGAACGGCAACGGGTACGTGCCGTAGGCGTCAGCTCCCGGTGGCGACGAGCACGAGCGCGCGGTCGTCCGGCACGAGGTAGGCCTTGGCGAACCACTTGTCGGCGGCGAAGGCCTGGTCGAGCCGATCACTGGTGAGGAAGCTGCCGCTGGGCAGCTCACCGCGCAGGCCATCGACGACGTCCGGCGCCTTGCCTGCGGACTCGGGGCTGTACGCGGATTTCAGCTCGTCGATCTTGCTCTCCGGCAGCGTGATCACGGCATCGATCCAGTAGGTCGACGGGCCTGGTGCGCGGTCGGAGCCGAGGGTGCCCGACATCCAGCGGGCCCGCTCCGGAGTGCCCAGGGCCGCGAACCGCTTGGTGAGCGGCTCGAGGTCGGTTCGCAGTTCGCCGGTGCCGGACTTGCCGGCGGCGTCGGTGGTGCGCACGTTCGTTCCTCCGTTCCACAACGACTGACAGCCCGCGGTTAGCACCGCGCACAGCAGCACGGCGGTCAACCTGGTGGAAGTCACCGGCGCTCCCTGGGATTGTCGGGGGTCGGTCCCCGGTCGCGGCCCGACCCGCGTGGCTCACGATCGTCGCCCGGCTCCCCTGTCGGCCCACCGGGTGAGTGGCCGACCTCCCAGGTGACGGTCCTGGTGATCGTGCCGTGCGTGTCGAACGGCTTGGCCCAGCCGATCTCGGTGAAGCGGCCGTTCTCGTTGTCGCCGGCACCGGTGGCGATGTCGGCCTGGCCGCGGTTGAAGTTGTACCTGTCCTCGGCCTTGACGGTGATCTCCATGGTGACCTTGTTGCCCTCGACCCGGACGTTGGAGTGGCTCCACACCTGGTAGCCGCCGACCGCTTTCTGCCAGTTCTCCGTGGTCGGGTAGGGCTGGGCGACCGAGGCCTGCCCTGTCATCGGGAAGTTGGTGTTGCCGCTGCGGATGAGCTCCTCGGCCGCAGCGGCGGCGCGGGTGATCTCGGAGTCGACGCCCTGGCGGATGCCCGAGTCGTCGCGGTACGCCTTCTCGTAGTCGAACTCCTTGGGCTCACCGGTGTTCTTCCAGTAGTGCTCGTACATCTCGGTGCCGTCGGGCATCATGCCGAGCGCCTGGGCACCGCGGAGCTTGGCGAGCCACTTCGCCTTGTCCAGATGGTCACCAGCCGTGGACTCCTTGGAGTCGTAGACGAAGTCCTCGTCGAACTTGATGTCTGGACGGTCGGGTGGGCCGATCCGGTAGCGGCCGTCCTTGGTCTTGTTGCTGACGTCCGCCTCGGCGAGGCTCGTCGCGCCGCCGTCGGAGATCTGCGCTTGCTCCGCTTTGGTGAGCGCGCTGTTGAGCACCGCGTCGACCTCGTGGGCCGCCCGCAGGATCCGGCCGACGGCCTCGGTGAGCTCAGCACGGAGACGGGCCCGCTGGTGCAGGCTCTCCGGCGTGTCCTGCGCGTCCGGCGGACGTTCGTCGACGACGTCGCCCTGAGCGCTGATGGTGAACTGGTTGGACGCTGCGGTGGAGTCGGTGTTCTCGACCTCGTGGCGGAGCGCGGTGAGGGCGTCGGCCGAGTCGTGCAGGGTCCGCAGCACGGTGCCGGCTTCGGCGACGACGTGTTCTGCGCGGTCGACGAGGGCGGCGAGCTTGGTCTGTGCGGCCGTCGCCGCGTCGCCGTGCCAGTAGACGGGGCCGAACGCGAGGTTGAGCTCGTCCTGCAGGCCGATGATCTTGTCTTTGCGTGCCTTGACGGTGGCGGCCGCGCTCTCGAGCGCGCCCGAGTTCCAGGTGCGCACGTCGTGGTAGGTGAAGGTCATTTGAACAACCAGCCCAGGATCGAGAGGTCGTCCTCCGCGGCGTTCTCGTCCTTCTCGTAGCGGTCCGCGGCGGCGCGGACGTCGGCGGCGAAGTTCGTGATCTCGCCGGCCCACGCGGCGAGCCTCGCGTCCCAGGCTTTGGCCAGGTTGGGCGCGGTGGCCGCGGACAGCGAGCCTCGCATGCCTGCCGGGATCTCGGCCGGGCCCTCACCCAGCTTGACCTGCTTCGCCTGTTCGCCGGCGCTGACCGCGGACTCCGCGGCTTTGCGCAGCGCGGCGATGTCTACCTCGTATCCCCCCATGGCTGCCCCTCCGATCGCACCATAGCGTTTGCCGTCAAACAGCGCAGCGGAATGGTGAACTGGCCATAGTGGATCTGATCTGTTTCGCACCCCGCCGGGCGTGTGGAACATGCACGAGCCGACCATTCGGGCCGCTGCTCCGAACGTCCTCCGCCAGGTAGCCGGAATCGACACGCTGACCCGAATGGCTGAGTATCGCCAGGCGCCGCCCAGCAACGCACCGAGCACGCCCCGGTTCTAAACACACGACTGCACTGCGCTCAGAAACGTCCGCTCATCGGCATTTCCGGACGTTTGGGTTGCCGTCGCTGTGACCGGCCTCAGGCAGATCTGGAAGCTGCTCTCTCAGTGGATCACCTGCAGTCGGTGGTCCCATGACTGGCAACGCGGTGGTCCCACGACGGTGGCAAACGACAACGTTGATGCCCGACCCCGACGCAAAGGCTTGGCAGGCTGCCGCCGGAGTCGCGAAGAAGTAGACTCCCAGCAAGAAGCACCTGGTCAGCGCACTGCTGTACAGCAGCAAAGTACAGCAACCACCCCGACCGTGGCCGACCACGAGCAACCAGCATCGGCCGTCTGACGTCGGCAAGGCTGGCCAAACTGTGCTTGCCCGCCGTCAGGGTGTAGTCCGTCGTGCGCTCACCCGCACTGGTGCCGTGCTCCACCAGCTTCGTGCGGTCGCCCGCAACGTAGTAGCTGTAGGAATGCCAGTACTTAGACGGACCACCGAGGCCGGCGACAGTCGGCACGGCCGTGCAATCACCGGAGGCAGGAGTCCAGGCTTCGGTCAGCCGGCGCAGGTAGTCGGTCTGGAAGCACTGGGTGTCCGAGCTGACCGAGTCCGCGATTCGCTTGACGTTGCCGGAGTCGTCGTAGCGGTACGAGACGTCAGCGCGGTATCAGTGCCATAGTTCACACAGAAGGAGTCCTAGAACCGACCTCAACCGCGCTCAACTGCACCAAACGGCTGGTCAACGGACCTGAACGGCCTCAAAGCAGACCTTCGGTTGAGCCACTGAGTGTTTAGGTTTCGTGGCCAGGTGCACACTCGCGCTCAAGAGCCAGGTGGTGTCCCCAAGGCACCGCATGTAGTTCCGACGCCCGCTCATGCCGATGAGAGGACGCAAGCCTCCTGGTTGCAACCGCGCGGTCCGGCCACGGACTGAGAGCCCGCTGTCTATACCTTGCTCGCCACCACCATGTAGTTCTCGGCCTCAAGGTTGAACGTGCTCATTTCCGTCTGGAGTCCGACCCGGTGCAACTCGGCTTCGAGTTCTTCGTATCGGTAGGGCCAGCTCGACAGCAATTCCGAGCGGGCAAGAACCGACCCAGCCGTATCCACTTGCGCGATCGCAATCTCGATGTGGTGCTCGTCCTCCCAGTTGGGCGCAATGTCCCAGCGGTAGACCACGACGGCATCGCGCCCGTTCCGGCGGACGAGTCGGTCACTGATGTCCAGTCGGGAACCTTTGGCCCTGACGAGTTCCCAAGTGCGGGAGGTGAGTACCAAGCGCCCGCCACGGCGCAGAAGCCGTGACATCGACTCCAGAGCAGCAACTCTGCCTCGCGCGCCCTCGGCATGGTGCAGCGAGTTGCCAACGCAGAACACCATGTCGAAGGTGTCGTCATCGAAATGGTCGGGCAACTCTTGCCAGTCCGCCCGCACTGTCCGGACAGATGCCCCGAACTCCTCAGACAACTCCGCAGTCCGACGAACCATCGCTTCGCTGGCGTCAGTTGCGACAACGTGCATGCCAAGACCGGCGAGGCCAACCGCCAACTGTCCGGTCCCGCACGAACAATCGAGGACGTGAGCGTTCGACGGCAGAAGACTGAGGACGTCGTCGAACGACGCGGCGAACTCGGCCGGAGCCAGCTTTGCATCCGAGATGAGCCACTCGTACACCTCGGCAAGCGCGTTATAGCTGCTCACAACTACTACCTCCGTCACGCGGCAGACTCACGGTGGCCATCAGTACATCAGCGGAGCAAGTCGGTCACCAATGGTTTTCGCAAGGGCAACGCGTCCGCGCATGCCGCATTTCGGCCGTACGGGAACGCAGCGTTTGCCAATCGTCAGCGCGATGTCCTGTTCCACTTCTGCGCTGCTGTCGGTGGTCCCATGACTGGCAACGTGGTGGTCCCACAACGCTGGCAGGCGACGCTCATCGTGAGCGCCGGCAGTCCGGGCGCCGCATCCCCTATGGCCGCAAGTGCTGTGGCTGCGGCTAACGCCAGGGTTGCGTGACCTGTGCAGCAGCAAGCTTCGACACCTCCTCAGGGTCGCCTGCTTCGAGGTCGGCGGCGATGTTGAGGAATCTCTCGGCGGCTGCGTAGTGCTCAGGACCGTTCATGTCCGCAGCCGTACGAGACGATCTGGGCACTTGGCGACGGGTAAAAACCCGATCATGTCCAGCCTCGCGTCAGGGCAGACGTGCCACACCTCCCCGGTCCCTTGTCCCTGCTGCGCTTAGCGAATGGACGGCGGTGTCAAGAGTGGCCGTAGGCCATCGCGTAGCGACGCGAAGCGCTCTTGGCACCGCCGTCCAGGCGTTAACGATGGAGGGAGATGGGTGCGGGACCTCTCACTCGTCCTCGCGGTTCCTGTGGGGCCGCTGGGTCGGTGGGTCGCTGTCCCGTCCGGTCGGGGTAGGCCCTACCTCCCGTCGCCGGGCGCGGGTGGGTGGCCGAAGGCCGGGCCCCGCCTGCTTGCCCGAGCGACAAAGAGGCGGGGCCGTTAAGCCCCTTGCCGGACGGGATAAGCAGTGCGACACAGCGACCCCGCAGGGGCCAAACGCAAGCGGTGGTCGACGGAGCAGGCGAAGACGTTCCTGGTGTCGGCGCGCAAGGACGATGATCCGTTCTATGCGGCGTACGTGCTCGTGGTCGCCATGGCCATGCGGAAGGGTGAGGTGCTCGGCTTGCCCGAGGACGCGGTCGACGAGGTCGAGCAGCTCCTCGACATCGGGTGGCAGCTGCAACGGGTGCGTAGTCAGCTCCTGTACCGCGAGACCAAGACCGAAGCCTCTGACGACTCGTTGCCGATGCCACCGATCGCGGCCACGGCCGTGAGGCTCAGGAGGAAGCAGCGTGCGGCGGACAAGGCGGAGGCGGATGTGGCATGGCACGAAAGCGGCCTGATGTTCACCACCCGGCACGGCACGCCGATCGAGCCGCGCAACTTCAACCGATCATGGGACCGCCGATGCGAGAAGGCATGCGTTCCCAAGATCACCGTGCACGACGGTCGACGGAGCTGTGCGTCTCTGCTCGCGGAGTTGAACGTGCACCCTCGGGTGGTCATGCGCATTCTGCGGCACGCGAATGTGAAGGTCACGATGGAGATCTACACCGAGGTCTCGGACGAGACGACGCGGAAGGCGCTACAGCAGCTGAGTGAAAGCCTCGACATTTGAGGTGCTGCTGTACTTCGCTGCTTGCAACAACGCCAGAGGCCCGGAGCCGTGAATGGCTCCGGGCCTCTGACCTGCAATGGGCGATACTGGGATCGAACCAGTGACCTCTTCGGTGTGAACGAAGCGCTCTCCCGCTGAGCTAAACGCCCGTGTTCTGTTGTGTTGCTGTCCCGCTCTCGCGGTGTGGCCATAGCCTACAACATCATCAACGAGAACCAAAAATCGGGCTCTGCAACCAGCTCCACTCCACGCCGAACCAGCCGCCGACCAGCGCGAACACGTTGAGGAAGTAGCAGGTGACGAGCACGATGCCGCAGACGCCTGCCATCACCAGGCCGCGGACCCAGGCGGGTTGGCGCTTGAGCCACTCGACCCAGCGGTCGTAGTAGCGCTTGGCGAACTGCAGGACTCGGCCTGCCCACTCGAACTCGGTGGCGAGGATTGCCAGGCCCGCGAAGACCACCAGCCAGCCTGGGCCCGGGTACGGGATCATGATGATGCCCGCGATCAGCACGAGGCCGCCGATCACGCCCACGCCGATGCGGTAGGCGAGGTTCAGCGCCGGGTTGCGGTGGAACCAGTGGCGCCAGCCCTTGTGCTCGTCGGGCTTCACGTCGGGCTTGGTCATGTGTCGATCATCCTGTTGGGACTCAGGCGGGTGCAACCTGGCCCGATGCCAGGACCTCCGAGGGCTTCGGTGGGAGCTGGCGACCGGGTTCTAGTGACACCGCGAAGGTCTTGTGGTTGTGCGCGTCGGACGGCCAGGCCAGCAGCAGCGGGTCGGTCGAGCCTGGGCGCACGTCGAACATCGCCAACGGTACCGGCGCTTTCGTACTTGCACCCCAAACTACGTATACGTGACCTGAGTCGTTCGGTTTCAGGTTCATCGGCATCACTGCGCCGGAGTTCGGGTTCGACAGGACGATGGCCACGTCGTCGCCGGAGCCGCTGCGCAGGACCGCCCTGTTCGTGGACGGGTCGGCGGCCAGGGAGAGGGCCTTGCTCAGTTCGTCGGTGCGGGCTTCGGCGGCTGTGACCTCGCCCGACAGCTGGTTCACGCGGGTGCCCAGGTAGCCGCCGCCTGCCAGGACTGCGAGGGCTGCGGCTGCGGCCAGCAGGACGCGGCCGGTGCGGCGGCCGTGTTGCGGGCGCAGGGGAGTCGGGGCCGCGTGGCGCGGGGTGTGCGGGGTTGGCACGTCCTGCGGGATGTGTTCGATCTCTTGCATCAGCCTCGCGCGCAGGCGGGGTGGTGGCTGCTCCTGGCGGACTGCGCCGCCGATGCCCGCCAGGACCTCCTGGGTCGCCCGCACCGTGCGCTGGCACGTCGGGCAGGTCGGGAGGTGGTCGCGGACCACTGCTTCCTCGTCGGGTTCCAAGGAGTGCATCGCCCAGCCGACCGCGAGCTCCTCGTGGGGGCACAACTCGCCGTTCACCGGTGGACTCCTGTCGTCTCGCCGGTCTCGCCGGCCCACAAGTTCCCCAACGTGCCTCTCAGGCGTCTTATCGCCGCGAACGTGCGCGATTTCACAGTGCCCAGCGGTACGCCGGTCAGCTTCGCCACTTCGCACTGCGTGTAGCCGCCCAGATAGGCCAGGGCGATCACTTGGCGCTGCTCTTCCGGCAACGTCCGCAGGGCCGCCCTGACCTCGGCACTCACCACGCTCGTCAACGCTTCGTGTTCGGAGCCTTCGACCGGTGGTGAGACGTCGTCGGTGAGGGGAACAGTCCGACGACGCTGCGTGTTCTCTTTACGTACGGCGTCCACCGCGCGGTGGTGAACGAGAGTCATCAACCAGGTGCCGAAACTTCCGCGCGTGGGGTCGAACCTGGCAGGGTGCCGCCAGAGGCCGAGGAAGGCTTCCTGAACCACGTCCTCGGCCAGGTCGGGGTCCACGCAGATGCGTCTGGCCAGCGAATATGCTGGTGTGCCGTACTTGTCGTACAGCTCACCGAACGCTGACCGATCGCCCTGTGCGAGCCTCTGCACGAGCTCGAAATCGGTCGGCCGGCCGTCGCGTGACGCGGCGGATGGGCCGGGCGAGTCAGCCACCAGAGATGTCCTCACGTCCAACATTCGCGCAACAGCCGGTACCGGGTTCAGGTTAGACCCAGCAAGATGGGAGTGGCTGAACGCGGGCTAACGGACGAGGAGGACACGGAGCGCGTGCAAGCGGTCGCTGTGCGCAGTGAAGCTGACCCGATGGGGTGATCTGCGCCCGATTCCTGAGCGTTCCTCGCCACATGCACGTCACAACTAAGGTGCTCGGTCGTTTCATTGACCGGGAAGGGAGAAGAGGGTAACGACGATGCGCAACGACCACGTGACGCTCCGCTCGACAGCGGTCTTCGACCTGCTGGCGCCGAGGACCCCTGCGGTTCCGGTCCAGGTGGAGCTTCGATACGACACGAAGGACCCGTACGCGGTCGTGGCCGCGTTCCGGACCGGCCGCGCCGGTTGGGTCGAGTGGGTGTACGCCCGCGACCTGCTCGCCGACGGTCTCATCGCCGACGCCGGTGACGGTGACGTCCGGATCCGCCCGGCTGCCGACGACCCCGAGGTCGTCGTGATCGAGCTGAGCTCGCCTTCCGGGCACGCCATGTTCGAGGCGTCCGCCCAGGAACTCGCAGACTTCCTCGACCGGACCTACGACGTCGTCGTGCCGGGCAACGAGCACCTGTGGGTCAACGTCGACGAGGCGCTCACGCACCTCATCTCGAACGACCTCAGCTGAAAATCCGAGGTAGGGGGCCCGTGAAGGCGGTGCGGGTACCCCCGGTGAAACCCGCTTGAACCCCTCGTATAAGGTTGTTTCAACATCACGAAGTCAGTGATGTACGCGGATGTAGCGCAGTTGGTAGCGCATCACCTTGCCAAGGTGAGGGTCGCGAGTTCGAGTCTCGTCATCCGCTCTGTGGTTCCCCAGTGGTCGTCCGCTGTGGAGTCATGCTCCTGGCGGAGTGGCCGAGTGGCTTAGGCAAGGGCCTGCAAAGCCCTGTACACGGGTTCGATTCCCGTCTCCGCCTCGGACGATTAGCTCAGCGGGAGAGCACTACCTTGACACGGTAGGGGTCACTGGTTCAATCCCAGTATCGTCCACTCGAAGCGTGAATGGCTCCGACCAGACTTGGTCGGAGCCATTCGGCGTTCCTGGCCCTATTCGTGCCGCGGCATCGAGTAATACCGCTCGTGCGGCCGCAGGCCGACTTCGCGACCCCGCTCGTCGAAGCACGCGGCGCGCAGATACCTCCAGGCGTCCCCGATCGTCGCGATCAGACGATCCTCGGCCGGCGACTACGACGCGGCGGCCCCGTCCGGGAACTGGGCGGCGAGCCACAGCAGCTTGTCGCCGTCGAAGTCCCAGACTCGCGTAGTGCCGTCGTCGCAGGCGGTGGCGAGCTGACGGCCGTCCGGGCTGAAGGTCAGGGTGCGCACCTCGCCGCTGTGGTCGAGGTCCAGGTCGAACAGCCGTTCTCCTGTCTCGCTGTCCCAGATGCGTACTCGGCCCTCGCCGTCACCAGTGGCCAACCACGTGCCGTCCGGGCTGAAGATCACGGCGTTCTTGCCGCCCCACGCGACTGATCCGTCGCATTCGAGGACGAGTAGGTGTTCGCCCGTCGCGCTGTCCCACACGCGCACGGAATGATCGTCGTCGATGGTCGCGAGCCTGCCGCCGTCCAGGCGGAACGCGACGGCGTTCACTTCGCTGGTGTGCCCGGTGAGGGTGCGAAGCTGTTCGCCGGTGGTGCCGGCCCACAGGCGCACGGTCTGGTCGTTGCCGACGGCGGCGAGCCGAGATCCGTCGGGGCTGAACGCGACAGCGTTCACTTCGCCGGCGTGGCCGGTCAACGTGAGCAGATGCCCTCAACCTGGCTCATGTCGGATCATGTCGTAACAACGACCAGGCGACGAGAGGTGACTCGCGAACGCGCTCGGGGCCGCCGGAAGCCCAAGATCAGCCGATTTGGAAGTCGCCAGGGACGTCGGATACAGTTCCTCTCGCGCCACGGGAAACCCCACAAGGGAAACCTGCGGAGCACGCGGATGTAGCGCAGTTGGTAGCGCATCACCTTGCCAAGGTGAGGGTCGCGAGTTCGAGTCTCGTCATCCGCTCTGTGGTTCCCCAGTGGTCGTCCGCTGTGGAGTCATGCTCCTGGCGGAGTGGCCGAGTGGCTTAGGCAAGGGCCTGCAAAGCCCTGTACACGGGTTCGATTCCCGTCTCCGCCTCGGACGATTAGCTCAGCGGGAGAGCACTACCTTGACACGGTAGGGGTCACTGGTTCAATCCCAGTATCGTCCACTCATCCAGGAAGCCCTCGATCGAACGTGATCGGGGGCTTCTTGCTGTTCGAGGGCAGAACTGCTAGAAGCCCAGTTTTTGTCCAATTTTTGGTCGGAACGGCCGAAAATGCCCACTTTTTTGTCTTTTATCGACAGGGGTGCGGCCTCTACCGTTGAGTGCTGTGTCCGGTTACGAGTTCGATTTCTTCATCAGCTACAGCCGTGAGGGCAATGTGCAGAAATGGCTGCTCAACCATTTCTACAACAAGCTCAAGGACTGCCTCGCCGACGAGTGCGCCCCCGCACCGCGGATATACATGGACCGCCACATGCCGAAGGCCGTGGAGTGGGCTCACAACCTGCAGACCTCGCTGCGGCACAGCAAGATCATGATCCAGGTCATGACGCCGAGCTACTACCGGTCAGGCTGGTGCATGTCGGAGCTGGACAGCATGCGGGCGCGGGAGGAGATGCTCGGGTTCGCCAGCGCCAAGATCCCGCAAGGGCTGATCTACCCGATCCTGTTCTCGGATTCGGAAAACTTCCCGGAGACGGAACGGATGCGCAAATGGCACGACTTCAAGGAATTTGCGCATCCTGATCCGGTGTACCAGCAGACGGTCGACTACATCCACTTCCACAAAGAAGTGAAACAACTGGCACGTGATCTCGTCGAGCTGGTCGAACAGGTGCCTGCCTGGCAGGAGGACTGGCCGATCGTCGAACGTCCCGACCCGATCGTCACCCCGCGCCCGCCCTTACCGAGGTTCAAGCCATGTCCGGAACCGTGATCACGTTCTACTCCTACAAAGGCGGCGTCGGGCGGAGCTTCACCCTGGCCAACACAGCGGTGCTGCTTGCACGCTGGGGTTATCGGGTGCTCGTGGTCGACTGGGACCTGGAAGCTCCGGGTCTTCACCTCTACTTCCGCCCACACCTTTCGGAGATGCCGCGCAGCGGTGTGGTCGATCTCGCCTACGACTTCATCCAAAGAGTCGAGTATCCCGCCTCCCACACCGTTCGTGTCGACGTCGAAGGCGGTGTGCTCGACCTCATGGCCGCCGGCAAGGTCGTCGACGGCCGGCTCGGGCCCTCTTACGCGCCCAGGATGCAGGAGATCAACTGGGAGGCGTTGTACGAGGACGGGTTCGCCGAGTTCCTGGAAGAACGCCGCGCCGAGTGGATCGCCAAGTACGACTTCGTGCTGCTCGACAGTCGCACCGGTGTCTCGGACATCGCGAGCATCTGCACCGCGCAACTGCCCGATCGGCTCGTGGTGGTGTTCACCGCCAACGACCAGAACCTCAACGACGTCGTCGACATCGCCCATCTCGCGGACCAGGCGAGGGACCGGCTGCCCTACGACCGGCCGCGGCACCAGGTGATGCCCCTCCTGTCCCGGCTGGACAACACCGTCGAGTACGAGCGGGCAGCGGACTGGCAGAAGAAGTCCGCCAAGGTGGTGGCCCCGCTCTTCCGCAACTGGTTGGTCAAGAGCGTGCAGCCGGACCTGATGCTGCGTCACCTCACGGTGCCATACGTCTCGTACTGGAGCTTCGGCGAGCTGTTGCCCGTGCTGGAGGAGAAGTCTCCGTCACCGAACCAGATCTCGTTCGCGCTCGAGACGGTCGCCGCGGTGATCGCGCACGAGTTCGACCGCACGGACCTGCTGGCCGACAACCGCGACGCCTACGTGGCGGCCGCACGCTCACGACGCCGCAACTTCGACCTGGATCTGTTGGTGTCGTCTCCGAGGACGTTGTGGCGCACGAGCACCGAGCTGATCACCGAGCTGCGGCTGCTCGGGGTGAAGGCGGACAGGTCCGTGTCCGGTGATCCGGAGATCCTCGACCAGACCGGCGACCCGGCAGAGCACCTGTGCCTTGTCATCGACGGAGCGTTGAGCCGGTGGCAGCTCTCTGAAGCGGAACGGTTCGCACGCCGCGCACTTGGGCCGGACGGTGCGCAGAGACAAATGTTCTGCCTGGTCACTCGTGGTACGAACCGCGAGCTGCTGCCGGGATTCCTGCGCAGCCTCCGGCACCTGGAGTTCGAAAAGTCCTCGCGGCCCGTGCAGGTGGCGAGGGAACTGCACGACCTGATCATGGCGACCCCCGCGCCCGAGCCCGAGCGGGACCAGGAAGCGTTGAGGGACGCCGAGGCAGCGCTGCGTGAGTTGCCGGAGCAGCTGCCGTATGCGGGGAGGTTCGCGCTCGTCGAGGACACCGTGCGCGGTATGGCAGGCGCTTTCGACGTCGGCGACATGGACCTGCTGCGCGACATGTCGGCCGACCTGCTGCTGCTGAGCAAGCCGCACCGGAGCGGGGCCGAAGTGGCGGTACCGGCGCAGCTGCGCACCGAGGCGACCGCACTGCTCGCCCGGATCGAGCGACGAATCAACGCGTTCACCGACTGAAAGGCGGCGTGATGCCGGAGAAGTACGCAACCAGCGCCAAGTCGGCACTGTTGGTCATCATGCTGGCCAATCGCGAAGTGCCCAACGTGGAGCTGAAGGAGACCTACAAGATCTCGCTCGTACCCAAGGACCGCGAGCCGGTGAACCGCGACAAGCTCCTGGAGACGTGGAAGGAAGGGCGGCGGTTCGTCCACAAGATCACCGACAAGGGCATCGACTGGTGCATGACCCATCTCGTCGAGAGTGAACTGCCCTCTCGTGTCGGGCCGCAGGCGCGGGTGAACCAGGAACTGCTGCGGCGCATGGTTCCCTTTCTGCGCGAACGCGGACTGTTGGCCGAGGCGATCCGATCTCGGGGCCTGCAAGAGCTGATCCGGCAGGTCTACTTGGAGCTGGGTGACGGCTTTCAGGACTGGGTCCGGCTTGCCAGGATCCGGCCGCGGCTCAACGGCGCTGACCGCGACGAGGTGGACGAGACCCTGCTCAAGATGGTCAAGACCGGCACCACCCACCTGGTGCCCGACTCGAACCGCAAGATGCTGACCGAGGAGGACCACGCGGCCGCGATCCGGATCGGCGGCGAGGACAAGCACCTCATGGCGATCGAGGAATCATGACCGAGCAGCTGCGCGAGGCGCTGGCGGTCGTGCGCTTCAACTCGGCCGAGACTCCCGACGACGTCTGGCACGCCTCGCCCTTCCACATCGAGGGTCTGCACACGAGGGCGGAACATCGGCTGCGGGCGGGCATCGCGGATGCCAGGGCCAGCGTCGGGCCGAGCATCGGCGGTCTGGTGCTGCAGGGGGAGAAGGGCGTCGGCAAGACGCACCTGCTGGGCTCGGTGCGCCGCACTGTCCAGGAGCAGGGCGGCTACTTCTTCCTGGTCGAGGTCACGTCGGGCAAGGCGTTCTGGGACGACGTCGCCGATGCCATGCGCAGTGAGCTGCGCAGGGCCAACGACGAGGGCGACATTCAGCTCACGGTGTTGCTCCGCCAGTTGTGTCTCGGTGCCGACGTGCCGGCCGAGGTCGCCAGTGCCATCACAGGTGAGTCGAAGCTGATGCCCGATCACCTGAGCACCTTCCTCGGTGGACTGCGCAAAGTGGACAGTCGCATCGCGGTGGAGTGCGGAGACAGCATCCGGGCGCTCGTGTTGTACGCCTCGGAGCACTCGGACGTCGGCAAGTCCTACCTGAAGGGAGTGGACGAGTCGAGCGACGAACGCCGCCGCTGGGGCTTGCCTTCCGAGGCGAACTCGTCCAGGACCATCGTGAGGGACGTCTCCCGCGTCCTCGCGATGACCGGCCCGTGCGTCATCGCCGTCGACCAGCTGGACACGCTGGTCAACAAGAGCCAGGACGTGACCGGCGAGGTGGTGACGAACCCCGAGCTGGTGCAGGAGCTCGTCGACATCTCGGATGGTCTGATGCAGCTCCGCGAAACCACTCGGCGCACCATCACGGTGGTGGCGTGTCTGCCCAACACGTGGAAGATGCTGAAGTCGGTCGCGAGCGACACTGTCGAGGACCGCTTCACCACGACCCCGATCCTGGCCTCGATCGCTGATCCCGCGCTGGGCAGGAAGCTGGTCGAGAAGTGGCTCGGCGTGATCTACCAGCGCAACGGGATCGTGCCGCCGCACTCGACCTGGCCGGTGGCGCGTAGCGCCTTCGACCCGGCGAACTGGGCGAACCGCACGCCTCGCCAGCTGCTCAAGCGGGTGCACCAGCACGCGGAAGCCTGTTTGTACGGTGAGATCAGGGAACTGGGCTCGTTCGGCGAGCCGCAGCCCACCGAGGTCGTGACCGCGCCGGTGGTCGCGGGGCCGGAGCCGGACTACATGGCCGAGTTCGATGCCAGGTTCGCGCAGCTGAAGCAGACGGCCGAGATCACCGCCGCGGACATCAGGCAGTCCAACGAGGACGAGGTGTTGCCGGCGTTGCTCCTGGCCGGGCTGAAGTCCTGGATCACCGAGGTCGGCAACGACGACCTGAAGTGGCATCCCGAACCGCACTCGGACGACATGCGGCTGCACGCGGGTCTGCGGCTCACCGTCAACGAGGAGCTGGACATCCAGGAACGCTGGGGCATGCGGTTCATCGCGAGCAGCCACGGCAACCGGGTGCTGCGCAAGCTGCGTGACGCCCGTGCTGCCGCGGAAGGGTCCCGTGGTGGGCGGGGCAGGCATCTGATCATCATTCGCAACGGGGTCAAGGGCTGGAACGGCGCCGTGACCCAGCAGATGGTCGCCGACCTGGAGCGCGCGGGCGGCCGGTGTGTCGACATCACCGACGACGATCTGCGGACGTTCAGTGCGCTCAAGGAGATCTGCGCGGTCCAGACCCACCAGCTGCTGGCCTGGCTGGTGGCGCGGAAACCTGCCAGCGGCACCGCGTTCCTGCGGTCGGTGCTGCCGGATCAGGAGCGGACCGCGGCGAGCCATCAGGAGACACGACCTCCGCCGAAGCCGCGGTCGAAGCTGGAAAGTGCCGGCGAGATCGTGCTCGGGATGGACGGGGAGATCCGGATCGAGCTGGAGTCGTTGCGCAAGCACGCGATCGTGTTCGCGGGCTCGGGTAGTGGCAAGACGGTGTTGTTGCGCCGGATCGTTGAAGAGTGTGCGTTGCAAGGGGTTTCGGCGATCGTGCTGGACCCCAACAACGACCTGGCGCGGCTCGGGGATGCCTGGCCCGAGGTGCCGGGGGAGTGGCGGGCCGGGGACGAGGCGAAGGCTGCCGAGTACGTCGCGAACACCGAGGTTGTCGTGTGGACACCGGGGCGGGCGGGTGGTCGGCCGTTGAGTTTTCATCCCTTGCCGGACTTCGCTGAGGTGCGGGGAGATGAGGACGAGTTCAGCGCTGCCGTGGAGGCTGCGGTGGCGCGGTTGGTGCCGCACGCGCGGATTGCCAATGAGACGAAGTTCGCCGTTAGAGGGCGGGCTGTGCTTCGGGAGGCGCTCAAGAGGTATGCGCGGGAGGATCGGCGTGACCTGAACGGGCTCGTGGATCTGCTGGCGGAGTTGCCGGACGGGGTCAGCAAGTTGAACTCGGCGGCGGCTACGGCTGCTGATCTGGCCGAGACGCTCAGGGCCGCGATGGTCAACGATCCGTTGCTTGGTGGGCAGGGGGAACCGACTGATCCCGGAGTGTTGCTCACGCCGGCGCAGGGTAAGCGGGCTCGGGTTTCGGTGATCAGTTTTGTCGGGTTGCCGTCGGAGGAGCAGCGGCAGGGGTTCATCAGTCAGTTGCAGTTGGAGGTGTTCGCCTGGATCAAGCGGAACCCGGCGGTCGATCGGCCGCTCGGTGGGCTGATGGTGATGGACGAGGCGCAGATGATCGCGCCGTCCGGTGGGGCCACGGCCAGTTTGCAGACCACGATCTTGCTGGCCTCGCAGGCTCGCAAGTACGGGTTGGGGCTGTTGCTCGCCACGCAGGCGCCCAAGGGGGTGCACAACCAGGTGACCGGTAACGCCACCACGCAGTTCTTCGGGCGGTTGAACAGTCCGGCGCAGATCGCCGCGGCCACGGACATGGCGCGGGCCAAGGGGAGTTCGATCGCGGACATCTCACGGTTGGAGCGCGGGCAGTTCTACGTCACCGGGGACGGGTTCGGGTTCCGGCGGATGCGGGCGCCGTTGTGCCTGAGTCATCACCCGCCCAGCCCGTTGCGGCTCGAGGAAGTGGTGGAGCGAGCCAGGAAGCAGTGAGAAAGGGCGGTGTCCCCGAGGGGGCACCGCCCTTTTCGCGTCACGCGGTCAGCATGGACTCGATTCGTTGGTACAGCGTGGAAAGCACGTCGGGGGAGCCGCCGAGGACGACGAAGTTCACCGTGTCGTCGCCGGCCTCCACCGCGTACACCGTGTCGCCCGAACGTTCCACGCGCACGGCGATCGTGGTGTCGCCCAGGTGCAGGGTGCCGGAGAGATCGCGGCCCGGTGACGCGGCGGCGAACTGTTCGGCCAGGGCGCGCAAAGCAGGCGGTGCGGGTGCGGGTGGCGGCGGCTGCTCGACCGCTGCTGCCACGTCGGCCACGGCCACGCGGTCCTGGCCCGCGGTTTCGGCGGCCTCGACGCGGCTCACCAGGGCGTCCACCAGGCCCTCGTCGGCGCGCAGGTAGGCGGACGACTCGGGGGCCTCGCCGGTCAGCACCGGCAGCACGTGTTCGTCGCCGTTCGTGGCGAGTTCATCCACAGTGGACACGAACGGCACGAAGAAGCGCACCTGTGCCTGGGGCAGGTCGTTGCCCTCCAGCACCCTCAGGCCTCGCTGCCGGCAGGCCTCGACCACCTCGTCGACCACGGCGCGCTGTTCCTCGGCGAACGACACGGCGATGTCGTAGGTCGCGGATTCGATCACTCCAACCTCCTCCTGCAGGACCGGCCGGCGGCCGGTTGCGCGCAGCATCCACGCCGGGTGTTGACCAGAAGTGGATGAGGAGTGGACGCGTTGACCACTGCCGTGGGCAACGGGAAACACCTGGTTTCACGGTTTGTGAGGACGAATCCTCGAAGTAGCCCGCAAACGGCGGGCGAAATCCCGAATCAATCGCGATTTCCTTCGGAGGATTCGTCATGTCCAAAATCGTGTCCACTTTCGTCGCCGGTGCCACCACGCTCGTGACGGCACTCGCCGTCGCCGCCGCTGTTTCCGGTGGTGGGACGGCCATCGCGGACGAGAACCCGCCGCCTGCCACGCCGACCACCACGGAGACCCAGAACGGCGGCGGCAACGTCTGGCACGGGTGAGATAACCGCAAATGCGCCCCGGCCATTCTTTGTCACGGCCGGGGCGATTGCGTTGAACAGGTTCGGATGATGTACTCGGCACACGCCGGAGCGGGAGGCAATCGTGGCCGAAACTTTTGGTGAGTTGTTGCGGCAGCATCGCATCGCCGCAGGTCTGTCGATGGGGCAACTGGCAAAGCTGATCCATTACAGCAAGGGTTATCTCAGCAAGATCGAGAACGACCTCAAGCCGCCCACTCCGACGGTGGCGCGCCTGTGCGACGGCGTGCTCGACGTCGGCGGCCGGCTGGTCGAGGCCGCCGCGCACCGGGGGCCTGCGCTCGGCCGGCGCCAGGTGCTCGTGGCCGGAACGATGCTCGGCGTCGGAGCGATCGCGGGCAGTGGACCGCGGCCGGTGCCGGACGAGCAGGTGATCGCCGGGATGCGCACCTCGTTCGAGAACCTGAGGAATCTCGGCCTGCACACCAGTCCGATGCTGATACTCGAACCGCTGAAAGCCTTGCAGCACGCCGTGCACGGGATGGCGCGGGAGAACACCGGGCCGATCGGCACGCGGCTGCTGCGGCTCGCGGCGCGCATCGCCGAGTACACCGGCTGGATGTGCCAGGAGGCGGGCGACGAGCAGGGTGCGCTGTGGTGGACGAGGCACGCTTCGGAACTCTCCCGCGCGGCAGGTGATCCGGACATCGCGAGTTACGCGTTCGTGCGGGAGGCGGGTCTCGCGCTCTACCGGCAGGACGCGGCCGCCACCATCAGCCTCTCCCAGCAGGCGCAGTGGATCGGCAGCGCCGGCTCACGCATCCTCGCGCTGGCCGCACGACGCGAAGCGCAGGGACACGCTCTGGCGGGAGACCGGTACTCGGCGGAAAGCGCGTTCGACCGCGCCGCGGGGCTGATGGAGCTCGTCCGGCCGGACAGTCCGTACCCGGTGCTCGGATCGAGCGCGCCCGATCCGCTGGAGCTCGCGCGAGGATGGGCGCTGGCCGACCTCGGGCTCAACGCCGAGGCCGCGCTCGTGCTGGACCGGCAACTCGCGCTCGTGCCCGCCACGTCCCGGCGTGCCAGGGCTCGCTTCGGCACCAGGAGGTCGCTGGCGCACGCGTTGTCGGGCGAGGTCGACGAGAGCTGCCACACGCTCGTGCAGACGCTGGACGACGCCGCGCACGTCGACTCCGCCACGGTGCGGACCGACCTGCGTCAGCTGGCCAGAGCCCTGGGCAGATGGCACAACCACCGCGCGGTCCGCGCCGTTTACCCGGACCTGAAACGACTCCTGACTCACCGCTGACCGCACGCGCAGGTCAGGGTCGCGCGCTCGTCGCGCACTTCCTCGGCTTCCGGCTGGTCGAGGTCGCGGAACACCGTCTCGGCGGCGTCCCAGTGCGCGACGGCTTCGGGGTGCCGGTCCAGTGCGTGCAGCGTTCGCGCCAGGCCGATCTCGCCGTGGGACTGGTTGGTGCGGTTGCCCGTGCCGACGGCCACGTCCAGCAGCGTTTGGTAGAGACGCAGTGCCGCGACCAGGTCCCCGCTGTCCCGCATCGTGGCGGCCCGGTCGCGCAGGAGCCTCGCCTGCAGGTCCGGATCGGTCAGCCCGGCCGCCGCCTTGGCCGCGAGGTCGTGGTGGTGCAACGCCTCCGTGAGCCGGCCGGCCAGCCGGTGGGCGTCGGCGATGTTGGTCAACGCGAACGCGGCCACGCAGTCGTCCCCGATCTCGACGGCGATCTCGTGCGCTTCGAAGTGGTCGGGAATGGCTTCCTCGATCATCCCGAGGTGCTGCCGGATCGCGCCGAGGTTGTTCAGAGCGTGGGCCAGTCCCTGCTGGTGGCCGATCTTTCGCAGGATCCGCACGGACTCGTCGTGTTGCGTGAGCGCGAGATCGTACTTCTGGTGCTGTTCGTTGATGTAGCCCTGCATGCTCAACGCGTGCGCCCGGCCACGAAGGTCCTGGCACAGCTCGTACTTCGGCAGTGCCGCTTCGAGGTGCCGCATCGCCACGTCGTGCGCACCGAGTTGCAACGACGAGATCGCGAGTGCGCACCGCGTCGCGGCCTCACCCGCCACGTCGTCCAGCCGCGCCCACCTCGGCAGGGCCTGTTCGGCGAGGGCGAGAGCCTCGCTGTGGTGGCCGCGCCGTTCGTTCGCGATGGACAGGCGCAGCAGCACGTGAGCCTGACCGCGGTCGCCGTCCGCGTGCACGGCCTCGACGGCGTGGATCCAGTCCTCGAACCGGTTCGTGGTGTTGAAGTGCCGCCAGATCAACGCGGCCAGCCGCCACGCGTGGTCCTGTCCGGAGTGCTGGATCGCGGCGATCAGGTTGTCGCGCTCGACGGTGATCCACGCCATTGCCTCGTCCTCGCTCGAGAACTGCAGCGCGAGCGGGCTTTCGCGGTCCACCGAGGGCAAGACGGTGCGGTCGAACGGATACGCGACGTTCACCGCGTTGGCCAGCGTCGTGAGGTAGAAGTCGAGGAGGCGCTGCACCGCGTCCGCGCGCGGAGGTTCGAGGGCGGCGAATTCCTTGATCGAGTCGAGCATCTGGTAGCGGTCCGGCGCGACCTCCTCCAGCAGGCAGACCTCGTGCAGGTCGTCGAGCAGCTTGCGGGTGCCGGCGACGTCGCGGCCCACGAGCGCCGCTGCGCCGACGAGATCGACGTCAGGGCCCGGCAGATGTCCGAACAGCCGGAAGACCTGTTGCAGCTCGTCGTCGAGCTGCCGGTAGGAGGCGTGCACGGCGGCGGCACCGTCTTCCCGCCACGGCCCGTTCTCGTCCAGCCTGCCGAGCAGGTGGTCCAGCGACCACCTGTCGTGCCTGCGCAGCAACGCCGCGGCGACCTTGATCGACACCGGCAGGTATCCGCAGCGCTTCACCAGCCCGGCCACGTCCGCCGACCTGCCGCGCACGCGGAACGGATCGGTCAGCGCGCGGAACAGCGCGGAAGCGTCTTCCGGGGGAAGCGGACCGAGCCGCACGTGCTCGCTGATGTCCGGCTCGCCCATCTTCCTGCTGGTGACGACGGCGAAGCACTCCCGCGTCTCCGGCAGCAGCGGGCGGACCTGCTCGGGTGACGCCGCGTTGTCCAGCACCACCAGCGTTTTCGTGCCGTACAGCTGCGATTGGTAGAGCGTGGCCTTGCGGCCCACCGTGTCCGGGATCTGCTCGGCCGGCACACCCAGCTCGGTCAGCAGCTGGGTCAGCGCGTCGGACACGGACATCGGCGCCACGTTCGGCGTGAACCCGTTGAGCCGCACCAGGAGCTGCCCGTCCTGGAAACGGTGGCGAAGCCGGTGGGCGGCCTCCACGGCCAGACCGGTCTTGCCCACACCGGGTGCGCCGCTGATCCACACCGCTCGCCGTTCGCCCGAACCCGCCGCAGCCGCTTCGACCTTGGCGAGCTCGCCGGACCGACCGGTGAACCCGCCTGGACGGGACGGCAGTGAGCTGGCCGGTTCGCCGCGCCGGGCCCGTTCCGCGAGGTTGCGCAGCACGGTGCCGGGCTCGACGCCGAGCCCGGCGAGTGCGTCCACCGCGGTGTCGAACACCCGGATCGCGCCTGCCCGGTCGCCACCCGCGATCAACGCGCGCATCAGGAGCTCGGCGTACTTCTGGTGATCGGGAGAGGTGCGGACCGCGCGGCGCATCCGGTCCCTGGCCGACCGGTGGTCGCCGGAGACCAGCTCCAATTCGGCCAGGTCACCGAGTGCGTCGTGGTAACTCTCGTCCGGCACGATCACCTCGGTGCCGCCGACCCGGTCGATGTCGATGTCCTCCAGGAACCTGCCGCGCCACAACGCGACCGCGGCTCGGAGCAGGTCGACGGCCTTGCGTTGATCGTTGTCCTGCAACGCTTTCACGGCCTGTTCACGCAGCCGGTCGAACCGCACGGTGTCGATCTGGTCGTCGTCGACGCGCAGCACGTACCCGGTCGCTGTCGTCTCGATCGACGCTTCGGTGTGCTCGAACGCCGTGCGAAGCCTCTTGATGTAGCTCCGGACCAGGCTTCGGCGATCGGGGTTGTCCGGCCACACGATCTCGGTGAGCCGTTCGGGTGACACGGGTTTGTTCGCGTGCAAGAGAAGTACGACGAGGATGAAGCGTTGTTGCTGGTCGCCCAAGGGAACGGGCGCGTTGCCGTGCCACGATTCCAATGGACCCAGCATGCGAAATTCCACGCCGTCCTCCTGGTGTCCGAGCCTCCGTCTGGGAGGAATGTCGCGCAAGGGCCCGTTGGTGTGTCAACGAATCATCTTTTTGTCCACGTTTGATCAACACGATCCGGTAACCGTGTTCCGTGTCACGCCTTGAGCTGGGGGAAGAGACTGATGGTGTCCGATGTGCTGCCGTGCTACGTGGTGTGCGATGTGTCGCTCTCGATGGGCGCCCACATCGACGAGGTGAACGCCGGAATGCGCGAGTTCCGCGGTGTGGTGCACGCGAATCGTCGTGTGAGCGCGCAGATTCGGCTCTGTGTGGTCGTTTTCGCGGAGAGACCGTTGGTCGCGCGGCCCCTGCGGCCCGTGCTCGACGCGGCCGGGCCGATCAGCCCGCACCAGGAATCGGGCTCAGCCTTCGGTTCCGCGTTCACCCTCGTGCGCAACACCATCGAGCACGATGTGAAAAGCCTCAAGGCACAGCGAATCCGGGTGCGCCGTCCGGTGCTGTTCTTCATCTCCGACGGCAGGCCGACCGATCCGGGGTGGCCGGCCGCGTTGGCGCGGCTCACCGCCGCGGTGCCGTGCCCGGAGATGATCGCGTTCGGGCTCGGGGCCGTCGACCAGCTGGTGCTGGCCCGCATCGGCACCTCGCGGGTGTTCCTCGGCGGGGACGGTGTCCGGCTGGGCGTCGCGCTGGCCTCGTCCGTGACCAGGACGGTCCTGCGGTCAGACCACGTCTGACCGATCCACGGTGTGTCCACTTCTCGTCCACACGCCGATCGCAACCTGCTTCCGCCGCACGTGAGTGCGCAAGGGAGGGAGAGCGGCGATGACGACGACACACGCGACATTGGTCCGTGAGCTGAAGACCCTTCGCAAGGGACGAGGCGTGCACGCGGGGCGGATCGTGGAACGGGTCGGCACGGCCCTGGCCGCCGCGTGCGGGATCACCAGGGCCGACGGGCCGGCCGCCACCAGGCAGAAGCTGGTCACCAGGCTGACCGAGCTGGTCGAGCAGCTCCCCGAGGACCTCCAGCTCGCGGTGCGGGCGGCGTTCGGTCTCATCCCCGAGGTCCGGCACCCGCTCTACCAGGAACGCGTCAGCTGGGTGGCGGCGGCGATCGACCGCGACACCCGCACTGTGCGCCGCCGCGTGGACGAGGCCGTCGACCAGCTGGCAGAGCTGGCCGCGACGACCACGCGGCGCGTCGCCGGCGGTTGGCACACGGCGGAGCTGAGCGTGGCGGTGGTGCTCGACCAGGGACAGCCCGAGGTGCTGGAGCGGTATCAGGTCGTGGTCGACGAGGACCGGGTGGATCACCTGGAGTTCGCCGCTGTGTTCCCCGTGCGGCGGCGTGACGTCGACGTCCACCTCCTGTACGGCGGAACGCTGCAGGACCGCGGCTCCGCGGTGGAACGCCCCGGCTTCAGACTGCTCCCCGCCGAACCGCTCGGGCGCGGCGAGACCCACGACTTCGCGATTCGCTACCGGCTGTCGAACCGCGACGTGATGCACCCGTGCGTGCTCCACGTGCCTGAACGGCCGTGCGAGATGTTCGATCTACGCGTGCGCTTCGAACACGATCGCAAGCGGCTCGTGCGGACGTTCGACGGGGTGCTGCAGCGGACTGACGCCGAGCCGAGCGGGACCCAGTACGCCGTGGACCGGGCCGGGGAGATCCACCTGCGGTTCCGTCGGCTGCTGCCAGGGCTTCTCTACGGCGTCCGGTGGGGTGGGTCGGCGGCGTGCTCGGCCCGTCGCGCCTCATGACCGGCGCGGTTCGTACCAGGTCTCGCCGGCCGGTTCGCCCGCCATGTTCCACGCCCACGCGCGCGTCGGTGTGATGCGGCAGTAGATGCCGGGGCCGACGAGCCCGACGCGTTCGATGGGGTCGTCCGCCACGCCGTAGACGCGGATCGCGCGGGCGACGAACGGGTCGAAGGACACCAGGTCGTCGATCACCAGGGACACCTTGCGGCGGCCCGCGGTGATGTTGCGGAACTTGCGGGTGTGCAGGACCTGTTCGCCCGCGCCGCCGACCCAGAAGTGTGTGCCGTCGTACTCGAACGACAGCGGGACGACGTCGGGCTGGTCGTCCTCGTTCAGGGTCGCGAGGCGGGCGATCGGTTGTGATCGCAGGTAGGCGATCTCGTCCTCGGTGAACATGCCTCTTATACGAACAGGGCCGGGCGGTTTCGACTACTTGGCGTCGTTGTTGAACGTGAAGAGGCACCAGCCGTCGGACTCCTTCTTCAGGAACCCTCCCGCCTTCGTCTCGGCGCCGTTCAGCGTGTACCACATGCGGACCTGGCCGCTGTCCTCCGCTTTGGTGGTTTGCACCTTGTCGTGCAGGCGCAGTTTGCCGCCCGCCGCGATGGCCTTCTCCGCCCACGTGTTGACGGCGCGGGCCGTCGCGCACATGTACTTGCGGGCGGAGGCGATGTCCTTGTCGTTGACGGCTTTCGCGAACGCCTGCATGCGGCCCGTCGGGCTGGCCGGGTCCGGGTCCGGTGGCGGTTCCTGGGACTCGGACACCGGCACGAAGCCCATTTCGCAGACGACGTACTTGCTGTCCTCCTCGAACAGGGCCAGGACACCGCGTTGCTTGTCCAGGCCGCTGTCCTTCGGGTACTCGACGGACATGATCGCGACGGTCGCGTCCTTGTTGCCGTCGTTGTAGACGGCGTCGCTTGGCCTGATCTTGCGGACCTCGTCGACCTTGAAGGTCGGCTTGACGTCCTCGACCTTGCTCTTGGGGTCGAACGGCTTGATGTCGCGGTAGAGGGTTTCCTCGACGAGGGTGATGTCCTTGTTCTCGGCCTTGTTGCGGCCGTCCTTGCACACCAGGACGTTCACGAACTGCTCGATGTCGCGGCGGTTCAGGGCGTCTGCGACGGCGTTCGCGGTGCTTTCCGGGGTGGACTGGTCCACGGGGGCAGAGCTCGTCGTGCTGCTCGACTTCATCCAGCCCGGCCAGAGCAGGCCGGTGCCGAGGACGCCGGCCGCGGCCATCAGGACCACTACGCCGATCACGATGAACGTCACCGGGGACTTCTTCTTCGGAGGCGGAGGGGGCGGCATCGGCGGCATGCCGGGGTACGGCTGGCCCCACGGCTGCTGCTGCGGATACGGCTGTTGCTGCGGCCAAGGCTGCTGCTGCCCATGAGGCTGGTTGGGCTCTTGCGGGCCGTACTGGTAGGGCGGCTGCGTCACGGTGATGGAGTCCTAGGCGGCGGGCGGCGGTCCGGGCGGCTGCCAGCCCGGTGGTGGCGGCGGGTAGTACGGCTGCTGCTGGGCCTTGCGGCGGTTGGAGCGGCGGACCAGCACGACGACGAGGACGATCACGCCGGCGATGAGCAGCACGAACACGATGACGCCGACGATCAGCCAGGTCATGATCGACTTCATGATGTCGGAGTCGTCGTCGGGCTTCTCTGTCACCGCGCGGTCGCCGAACGCCGCTTGCAGCTCGGCCTCGGTGTAGACCTTCGGGGTGCCGCTGAGGGTGATCGCCACCTGGTCGACGTGCTCCGGGTAGGTGTCCCAGACGATCTCGGCGACCTTCTCGGGGTCCGAACCGGTCGCGGTGATCTCGAGGAGATCGGTGCCGTTGTTCGAACGGTGGAACAGCGAGACGTTCGTGTAGCCGGCGTCCTCGATGCGGATCTGGAGGTTGGCCAGGTCGGCGATCGCCGCGCACCCCACGAGCGAGGCGCACAGCAGCACGAGGAGCGCGAGACGTCTCATGTCTGCCAACAGTAGGGCTGAGCGGCGGCGTCCGCCTGGGAAACGGGGCATCCTGGGCGGGGTGAGACCGCTGATCCTCATCGACGTCGACGGCCCGCTCAACCCGTGGGCGGCCAACCCCAAGCCGCCGAACTACCGGCCGTTCGACATCAGGGTCGGCTGGTGGCGCAAGCTCCGCGTCTGGCTCGACCCGGAGCACGGCGGCCAATTGAGACGGCTGGCGGAGGAAACCGGCGCCGAGCTCGCCTGGGCCACGACCTGGCTGCACCGGGCGAACACCGAGATAGGGCCGAGGATCGGCCTGCCCGAGCTCAAGGTGGTCGAGTTCCACGACGCGCACGGCTGGAAGTACCCCGCGGTCGCCCGGTACGCCTACGAACGGCCCCTCGCCTGGTTCGACGACGACTTCGCGCTGGACCGGGACAGGTGCCGGGAATTCGTCCACAAGCGACGACCGTTGACCACCGCACTCGTCCACGTCGACCCCGCGACCGGTATCACGGCACAGCACCTGAGCGAAGCTCGGAAAGCATTCAGCAGCAACCTGTGATGCACCGAGAATTCACCGTAGGAGTCGAGAAGGTCTCAACCGGCGCGGCTGGCTTGACAACGAAAGCAGTCCGCGCGAATCCTCCGCCTGTGCTGAAGCGAGGGAACGTCACCACGAAACTGATTGGTGTCGGCGCGTTGGTGCTGGCGGTGGCTGCCTGTGGCGCCCCGCCCGCCAAGGACACGCAGACCGGGGCCGCTGGAACCGCCAAGTCGGCGAGTGAGTTCGGCGGCATGGACAAGCTCGTCGAGGCTGCCAAGAAGGAGGGCAAGCTCAACGTCATCGCGCTGCCTCCGGACTGGGCGAACTACGGCGAGATCATCAAGGCGTTCGAGGCCAAGTACGGCATCAAGGTCGACTCCGCGCAGCCGGACGCCTCCAGCCAGGAGGAGATCAACGCCGCCAAGCAGCTCAAGGGCAACGACCGCGCGCCGGACGTGTTCGACCTCGGGCTCAACGTGGCGCTGGCCAACAAGGACCTGTTCGCGCCGTACAAGGTGAGCACCTGGGACGACATCGCCGCGGAGCTCAAGGACGCGGACGGTGCCTACTACGGCGACTACGGCGGCTTCATGTCGATCGGCTACGACGCCGCCAAGGTGCCGGCGCCGACGAGTGTGAAGGACCTGCTCAAGCCCGAGTACAAGGGCAAGGTCGCGCTCAACGGCGACCCGACGCAGGCCGGTGCCGCGTTCTCCGGCGTCATGATGGCGGCGCTGGGCAACGGTGGCTCCGCCGACGACATCGCGCCTGGTGTCGAGTTCTTCAAGCAGCTCAAGCAGGCCGGCAACTTCCAGCCGGTCGACCCGTCGCCCGCGACGATCGAGTCCGGCCAGACGCCGGTCGTGATCGACTGGGACTACACCAACGCCGCCCAGACCGAGAAGCTCAAGGGCAAGCTCGACTGGAAGGTCGTCGTCCCGGCCGACGCGCAGATCGGCGCCTACTACAACCAGGCCATCAGCAAGGACGCGCCGCACCCCGCGGCCGCGCGCCTGTGGCAGGAGTTCCTCTACTCCGACGAGGGCCAGAACCTCTACCTGAAGGGCATGTCCCGCCCGGTTCGCCTGGACAAGATGGGTGACAAGGCGGACAAGGCGGCGAAGGACAAGCTGCCCAAGACCGAGGGCAAGCAGGTGTTCCAGACGCAGGCCCAGGCCGACAAGGCCAAGGCCGTTCTCACGGCGACCTGGGCGCAGGCCATCGGATGACCTCAGTCGCTCCCGTAGCGACGACCCCCGGCGGCTCCACCAAGATCAAGGGTGGGGCCGCCGGTCGGCCATCTGCGGCCGCTTGGCTCGTCGCGGTGCCGTTCCTGGCGTTCGTCGGCATCTTCCTCGTCTACCCCACGGTGCTCGTGCTGTTCGGCGCCTTCCAGGACTCCAACGGCGCGTTCACCCTCGACAACCTCTCGACGCTGTTCACGGGTGTTGTGTTCGACGCTTTCGTGCGAAGCATCGAACTTTCCGCGCTCACGGCGGTCATCGGCGCGATCTTCGGCGCGCTGCTCACGTGGGCGATCGCGGTCGGCAACCCGGACGGGATGCTGCGCCGGACCGTCGTCGCGGCGTCCGGTGTGCTCGCCCAGTTCGGTGGCGTGCCGCTGGCGTTCGCGTTCCTCGCGACGGTCGGCTTCGAGGGTCTGGTCACGAAGTTCCTGCGTGACAACGTTGGCATCGACCTGTTCGCCGGCAGCGCGTGGCTGTTCGAGCTGCCCGGCCTGACGCTCGTCTACACGTTCTTCCAGATCCCGTTGATGGTCATCGTGTTCCTGCCGGCGCTGGACGGGCTGCGCCCGCAGTGGCGTGAGGCCAACGCGAGCCTCGGCGGCACGAGCTGGACGTACTGGCGCCACGTCGGCGGCCCGATCCTGACGCCGCCGTTCCTCGGCGCGCTGCTGTTGTTGTTCGCCAACGCTTTCAGCGCCTACGCCACGGCCGCCGCGCTCGTCTCGCAGGGCAGCCCGATCGTGCCGCTGCAGATCCGCGGCTTCCTCACCGGTGAGGTCGTGCTCGGCCAGGAGAACCTGGGCAAGGCGCTCGGCCTCGGCATGGTGATCGTGGTCAGCATCGCGATGGGCGTGAACGTGCTGCTGCAGAAGAGGGTGGCCAAGTGGGTTCGCTAGTGAAGCAGCGCGTCCTGCGCACGATCATCCTGCTGGTCCTCGGCGTCTACTTCATCCTGCCGCTGATCGCGATGGCGGAGTTCTCGACGCGCGGCAAGAACAACACGCGCAGCATGGAGTCGTGGACGTCCATCGTCGACGACGAAGGGTTGATGGAAGCGCTCGTCAACTCGCTGCTGCTGTCCGTCACTTCAGCGGTGCTGATGCTGGTGCTGCTCGTGCCGACGATGGCGTGGATCCGGCTGCGACTGCCGCAGCTGCAGCGGCTCGTCGAGTTCCTGTGTCTGTTGCCGCTCGCGATCCCCGCGATCGTGCTCGTGGTCGGCATGGCGCCGCTCTACGCGTGGGTGAACTACTTCTTCGGCGACTCACCGCTGACGCTGACGTTCGCGTACACGATCCTGGTGCTGCCGTTCGCCTACCGCGCGGTCGACGCCGGTCTGGCCGCGATCGACCTGAAGACGCTGGCCGAAGCCGCGCGCAGCCTCGGTGCGTCGTGGTTCACGGTGCTGTGGAAGGTCGTCGTGCCGAACATCCGCGTCGCGCTGATCGGCGCCTCGCTGCTGTCGGTCGCACTGGTGCTCGGCGAGTTCACCATCGCGTCGCTGCTCAACTTCGACACGCTGCAGGTGCAGGTGAATCTTCTGGGCAAGCGCAACGCGGGTGTGTCCATCGCGGTGTCGCTGCTGTGCCTGCTCTTCGCGTTCGTCCTCCTGTTCGCACTCTCTTATGTCGGCCAGCGGCGCCGTCAGACCGTTGCCGAAGAAGAAATTTTGCCGGGGAGCAACTGAGACAATGGGCCACCTGGAACTCAAGGGACTTCGCAAGTCGTTCGGCGGCAACACGGCGCTGGACGGCCTCGACCTCGACCTGGCCGAGGGCGAGCTGGTCTCGTTGCTCGGGCCGTCGGGCTGCGGCAAGACGACCGCGCTGCGCATCGTGGCGGGCTTCGAGACGTCCGACTCCGGCACGGTCACCGTGGGCGGCAAGGACATCACTCGCGTGCCGGCCAACAAGCGGGACATGGGCATGGTCTTCCAGGCCTACAGCCTCTTCCCGAACATGACCGCGGCGCAGAACGTCGCGTTCGGCCTGAAGATGCGCAAGGCCTCCGACCCGAAGCGCGCCGGTGAGCTGCTGGAACTGGTCGGGCTCAGCCACCTCGGCGGCCGCTACCCGCACCAGATGTCCGGCGGTCAGCAGCAGCGCGTCGCGTTGGCGCGTGCGTTGGCGATCCAGCCGCGTGTGCTGCTGCTGGACGAGCCGCTGTCCGCATTGGACGCCAAGGTCCGCGTGAACCTGCGTGACGAGATCCGTCGCATCCAGACGGAGCTCGGCATGACCACGCTGTTCGTCACGCACGACCAGGAAGAGGCGCTCGCGGTCTCGGACCGGGTCGGCGTCATGTCGCACGGCCGGCTGGAGCAGCTGGACACGCCGTCCGTGGTGTACCGGGAGCCGAAGACCGCGTTTGTCGCGCAGTTCGTCGGCGTCACGAACAGCGTGGCCGCCAAGGCCGAGGGGCAGACGGTCGTGGTCAACGGCATCACGGTCGCGGCGTCGCACGACCAACCGTCCGGAAGCGACGTTCGCGTCATCGTGCGGCCGGAGGACATCGGCGTTTCCGCGCACGACGGTGATTCGAATGGCAAGATCGTGGGCGATGTGCTGACCCAGTCGTTCCTCGGGCCGGTCACGCGGATCTCCGTCAAGGTGGGCGAGCAGATCCTGCGGATCGACCAGCCGTCCAACCAGGCGGGGGCCTACCAGCCCGGCACGAAGGTCGCACTGGACCTCAGCGAATCGCGAATCATGGTGGTGCCTGGTTGACCTTTCCCACGTGGACGAGGGATCCCTGCGGCTCGCGCTGCGGGGATTTCTGCTTCGTCGCCGACTGCCCGCCCGGAGGGTTCCGTTGAGGTCTTACGTCGGCTCCACAGACCGTCACCGCCAGCCCGGCGGCCAGGATGTTGCGCGCCGCGTTCACGTCCCGGTCATGGGTCGCGCCGCAGACGCAGGTCCACGTGCGTACGCGCAACGGCATTTCCGCTGCGAGCGCCCCGCAGACCGAGCAGAGCTCGGACGACGGGAACCAGCGATCGACCGCGATCACGGTCCGTCCGTACCAGGCTGCTTTGTACTCCAGCATCTGTCGGAACTGCCGCCAGCCCGCGTCGCCGATCGAGCGGGCGAGGCTGCGGTTGGCGGCAAGGTTGGACACGGACAAGTCCTCGATCACGAGCGTTTGGTTCTCACGCACGAGCCGAGTAGTGATCTTGTGCAGGTGATCAGCGCGCCGATCGGCGATCCGCGCGTGGATGCGTCCAACTCTGACGCGTGCCTTGGCCCGGTTGCTGCTGCCTTTCTGCTTGCGGCAAAGGGCCCTCTGAGCCTTGGCCAGCGCCCGCCGAGCACGGACTTCGTGCCGAGGGTTGGCGATCTTCTCGCCGGTCGAGAAGACGAGCAGGTGGTCGAGCCCCACATCGATGCCCACTGCCGATTCGATGACCGGCATCGGCCTCACGTTCGGGTCCTCGCACAACAGGGACACGAACCAACGTCCGGCAGAGTCCTGCGAAACGGTCACCGTCGAGGGCGTTGCTCCGGTCGGCAATGGCCGGGACCAGCGGATGGCCAATGGCTCGGACATCTTGGCCAAAGTCAGCACCCCGTCACGCCAACGGAATGCCGAACGCGTGTACTCAGCGCTCGCGCGGGACTTCTTCCGAGACTTGAAACGCGGGTGTCCAGCACGCTTGGCGAAGAAGCTGGAGAACGCCGTCTGCAGATGCCGGAGCGCTTGCTGCAGCGGTACCGACGACACTTCGTTGAGGAACGCCAGCCCCTCGGTGCGTTTCCACGCGGTCAGCAACGCCGAAGTCGTGTCGTAGCCGACACGTTCCTGGCGCAAGGCCCACGCTTCCGCGCGGGCCTGCAGCGCGAGGTTGTAGACCTTGCGAACGCACCCGAACGTGCGCGTCAACTCGACCGCCTGCGCCTCGGTCGGATAGAAGCGGTGTTTGAACGCCCGCTTCACCTGCCCACTCACCGTGCTGAAGCTGGCAATCCGCAGTCGTACCCGTGCAGTCGGGTGAAGCGGGTCTACTCGGAGGACGTCAGATGATCAGAAAGCTCCTCGCGCGCGACACGGCGGAGGCCCACCGGGTCGCGACGCCGTTGGAGCTGTTGTTCGACCTGAGCTTCGTGGTGGCGGTCGCCCAGGCCGCCGCCTCGTTGCACCACGCCGTGTCCGAGAACCACGCGGGTGCCGGGCTGCTGGCGTTCTGCATGGCGTTCTTCGCGCTGTGGTTGCCGTGGCTCAACTTCACGTGGTTCGCCAGCGCGTTCGACAACGACGACACGCTGTACCGGATCATCACGATGGTCCAGATCGCCGGCGTGCTCGTCATCGCGGCGGGCATCCCGGCGGTGTTCGAGCGGCAGGACTACCGGATCGTCGTGGGTGGCTACGTCGTCATCCGGCTCGCGATGGTCGCGCACTGGCTGCGCGCCTCGCGGGACAACCCGACGCACCGGAACTGCACGCGCCGCTACGCCGCCGGTATCACGGGCATGCAGGTGCTCTGGGTGCTGTGGGTGCTCATCGCGCCGCCGAGCCTGCAGTTCCCGTTGTGGGTGCTCTTCATGATCGGTGAGCTGCTGGTGCCGGTGTGGGCCGAGCGCGCCGAGACCACGACGTGGCACCCGCACCACATCGCGGAACGGCACGGGCTCTTCACGCTGATCGTGCTCGGCGAGTCGATCCTGTCGACCACGATGGCGTTCCAAAAGGGCTTCGACAGCGGGGTCAACCTGATCTCGCTCGCCGTGGCCAGCCTGGTCATCGTGTTCTCGGTCTGGTGGATCTACTTCGAGGCGCCGTCGCACCTGCACTCGCTGAAGAAGGCGTTCCTGTGGGGCTACGCGCACCTGTTCATCCTCGGGTCGATCGCGGCGCTCGGTGCGGGGCTCGCGGCTTCGGTGGACTACGACCTGCACATCGCGCACGCGCCGGGGATCGTGATCGCGCCGTTCACGACGGTGCCGCTGGCGATCTTCTTCATGTGCGTTTGGTACGTGCAGGACTGTCCCGGGCAGGCGGGGGCGCGCAAGTACCTGCTGCCGATCGGTGCGGTCGCAGTGCTCGCTGCGACGTTCGGACCAGCCCCGATTCACGTCGCGGCGGGGATCACCCTGGTTGTCGTGATCCTCACTCGGTTGGTGCAGTCGCCTGCTCAGCGCGTTTCGGTGTAGGTCCGCAGGGCTTCGCTGGCGGCGGGTAGGCCGTACCCGCCGACCAGCGCGCTGAAGTTGCCGAACTTCCTGCCGTTGATCAGCCAGGTGGAGGGGGAGGCGGCGAGCACGTCGACGAGGCGGCGCTGGCGGTCGTCCAGGTCCGCGTAGCCGGTACCGGAAGGCAGCGCACCCGAGGGGAATGCCAGCCTCAAAGTCTCCTTCACGACGTGGAACGCGCTGCTGCCGGACACCGACGGGATGCGTGCCAGTAGCGCGCCGAACGTCCGCGCCGCGTGCCCGTCACCGGTCAGGCGCAGTGCGCCGGCGGCGTAGGCGGCGACGTTGCCCTCCAGGAAGGGAACCCGGTCGCTGTCGCCGATCGACCCGGCGGTGACGGTGATCAACTCGTCGACGACGTCGTGGCCCGCGTCCGGTCCGTCCACGGTGGCCAGCGCGATCGCCGCACCCCAGCGGGCGATCGGCCGCGGATCGTCGAGCGTGACGACGGGGCGTCCGCCGAGCAGGCCCATCGCCACGGACGCGGTCGCCGCCACGACTCCTTCGGGATCACCCTCGGTCACGTTCGCCAGTGCGCGCAGGCTTTCCGGTGCCTCCTCCGGGAACCACGCCAGCGCGTACGCCGCCATGCACTGCACCGGCGGTTCCCAGGTCAGCAGTTCGCGGAACAACGGAACCCCGGCGCGCACGGCGTCGTAGGCCCGCACCCAGATGTACGCGAACATCCGGGCCTGGTCCTCGTCCGGCAGACCGTCGACGTACTCGTAGTCCGCCTCGTCCTCGTCGAAGTCGTCGTCACCGGGCCGTGGCGCCGCGGCCAGGATCGCCTCGCCGCCCACGGCTGCCGCGCGGTGTTCGGCGACCGGCAGGCCGGCGGGCAGCCACATCTCGTCGAACCCGGTCACGATGGACGTCAGCAGGCTCAGCAGTTGCGGCTGTTCGTCGCACTCCGGCGCGGTCAGCACCTCCAGCAGGAACGGAACCGCGAAGGCCGTGGCCTCGTAGATCGTGCCCTGGTGGTAGATGTTGCCGTTCAGCTTCCACAGCGCCTTCTTGCGGGCAGCGGCATCGGGTGACACCAGCGCCCTGATCAGGTCGGGCACGTCGTCGGCAGGTCCGTAGGCGTGGGTCAGTCTCGCCCAGTTCACCTGATCAAGTCCGTTCAGCACGGCCGCCATCCTGTCAGGCGCCGCACTTTCGCGGGTTCTCTTCCTTCTGACACGGCTGGTGCGATGATCAGCGCATGACCGGTGTTCGTGAACTCCGCCTAGTCGTCACCGCCGCCGACTACGACGAGGCCCTGCGCTTCTACCGCGACGTGCTCGGCCTAGAGCAACGGGCGGCGTTCGCGTCCGACGGTGGGCGGGTCACGATCCTGGAGGCCGGCCGGGCGACGCTGGAGATCACCGACCCGCCGCACGCCGAGTTCATCGACCGGGTCGAGGTGGGGCAGCGGGTGGCCGGGCACATCCGGGTCGCGTTCGAGGTCGACGACTCCGAAAGCACGACTCGTGCCTTGGAAGCCGCAGGCGCGGAGGTGATCGCGGAACCCACGCGCACGCCGTGGAACTCGTTGAACGCCAGACTGAAAGCGCCCGCGGGGCTGCAGCTGACCCTGTTCCAGGAGCTGGGCGAGTGACGATCTCCGCTGCCGGTTACCGCGATCTCGCGAACCGGGACGTGCTCGCGTGCGCTGTCGTCACGGTCGCCGCGAAGTTACCCATGTCGATGACACCGCTGATGATGGTGTTCCTGACCAGGGGCCTAGAAGGCGGCTACGTGCTCGCGGCGTCGCTCACGGCCGTCTACGTGCTGGGGGAGATCCTCGGTGCCGGGCTGCTGGGGTTGCTGCTCGACCCGTCACGGATGCGCGGCCAGCTGTCGGCCGGGCTCATCGTGGGTGCGGGGGCGTTCACGACGCTCGCGCTCACCACCAACGTGACCGTGCTGGCGATTGCGGCGTTCATCGCGGGCGCCGGGCCGTCGACGACGCCGGGCGGGTTGCGCGCGATGCTGCTCGGGCTGGTGCCGGACTCGTTGGTGCCCAAGGCGATGGGCTTCGACGCCATGATCACGCAGGTGGTGTGGGCGGTGGCGCCCGCGCTGGTCACCGTGCTGGCGTTGAGCGTGGATCGGCGGGCGCCTGTGGTGGTGTCGGTCAGTCTCGTCGTGGTCGCGGCCTGGCTCGTGTTCATCCTGCCGCGCGGGCACGTGACTTCGCGGTCCGGCCGGGCGAAACCGCACGTCGTCGCGTCGGCGTGGCCGATCTACCTGGTGAGTGCGGCCGCGTTGGCGCAGCTGGCGGTCGCGGAACTGGTGCTGCCCGCGCTGCTGGAGCACCGAGGGATTGCGATCGGCTGGATCGGGCCGTTGCTCATGGGGTTCGCCGCGTGCAGTGCGCTGGGGGCGGTGCTGTACGGGCTGCGGCCGTGGCCTGGATCGTTGCGCACGCAGGGTTTGGTGCTGCTCGTCATCACCGCGACCTGTGTGGGGGCCGTGGCGTTGTTCCCGAACCTGCCGGGCATCGCGGGCGCGTTGCTGGCGGCCGGGCTCTTCCAGTCCGGGGTGCTGGTGACGCGCAGTCTCGCGTTGCGTGAACGGCTTCCGGTCGGTGCGCACGCGGCCGGGTTCTCGATGATGTACGCGGTGACCGGCGCGGGTTATGGCCTCACGGCTGTCGTCGCGGCCTGGGCGATGGACGTCGGGTCGCCGATCTGGGCCGTTTTCGGTGGTGTGGCGGTCACTCTGGTCCTGACAGCAGTCAGCGCGGCTGCCGAGAAACGACAGCCGCGCTGATCAGAGAGCTACTTCATGAGGGTGACCCTCATGGACCTCAGGTCCATGAAAGTCACCCTCATGGCACGCCTACCCGCGGTAGAAGTTGCCCTGGGTCTGCACGTTGAGCTCGTCCGTGCGGAAGAACTTCGCGACGAACGTGCGCGGGTCGCGCATGTCGATCACGTCGAAGCCGCGGCCCATCTCCGAGGAGTAGATGTAGCCGTTGTACCAGTAGGTCGACCACGTGCCGCCGCCCGCCTTGTTCGGCATCGGGCCGCGCTCGAAGAAGCCGATCTCACGCGGCTTGCTCGAGTTCGTGAAGTCCCACACCGAGACACCGCCCTGGTACCAGGACTGGACCATGATGTCCTTGCCCGGCACCGGGATCAGCGAACCGTTGTGCGCGACGCAGTTCTCCGAGTCGGCCTGCATGCGCGGGATCTTGAAGTAGGACTTGAAGACCAGCTTGCGGTCCTTGCCCTTGCCCACGATGTCGTAGATGCCGTTGGCACCACGCGTCGGACCGATCTTCTCGTTGCACGTCGCCGCGCCGCCGCCACCGAGCTCGTCGGTGAAGACGACCTTGGTGCCGTTGTTGTTGAAGGTCGCCGAGTGCCAGAACGCGAAGTGCTTGTCGTCCTGGACCCGGTGGATCTCCTTCAGGTTCTCCCTGTCGGAGATGTCCCAGAGGACGCCGTCACCCATGCAGGCACCGGCGGCGAGGTCGAGCTGCGGGTACACGGTGATGTCGTGGCAACCGGTGGTCGGCCTGGTGTACGGCACCTCGATGTTGCTGCCGTCGCCACCCGAACCGGGGTTACCGCCGTCCGGGAACAGCACCGGAGCCTTGAGCAGGGACGCCTGGGCCGGAGCCTTCACCGGCACCTTGACGATCGAGATCTTGTCGTGCGGCGGCTGGCAGTCCGGGAACGTGGCGCTGGGCGAGTAGGACGAGACGTAGAGGTACACGTCCTTCTTGTTCTTGCCCGGCACCAGCGTGTGGGTGTGCGAGCCGCAGTCGGTCTCGACGGCGGCGACGTACTTCGGAGCCGCCTTGTCGCTGATGTCGAAGACCTTGATGCCCTCCCACGACGACTTCTCGGTCGCCGGCTGGGAGACGCTGCTGCACGAGTTGTCGCTGCGCGACGAGTCGGTCGACAGGAACAGCAGGTTCCCGTACACCGAGATGTCGTTCTGCGAGCCGGGGCAGAGGACCTGGCTCTTGATGCTCGGCTTCCGCGGGTTGCGGATGTCGTAGATGACGAAGCCGTCGTAGTTGCCGACGAACGCGTAGTTGCCCTGGAACGCGATGTCGGTCTGCGTCGAGCTGAGCGGAGCCTGCTTGTCCAGGTGGGAGACCAGGACCATGTTGCGGCTGCGGCTGATCTCGTTCTCACCCGGGATGCCGTTGACCGGTTCAGCCTGCGCCTCGAGCTGAGCCTCGCTCAGCCCGGCGCCGTCGCTGGGCAGGTCGGGCTCGGCGTACGCCGGTGCGGTCAACGTCGACAGGGTCAGCGCGAGCGCCCCCAGAAGCGCCAATGGCGTTCTGCGCCGTCGGGCCGTTTCGCGTGAAGTCACAGCTTTACCCCCTCAGTACGGGTTGGTGAGGGGGAGTATGTACCTTTCGCCTTGCTAAGGGCCAGCGTCTTTCGGAGGGTATTCTCGCTAACCATGCGTACTGGGGTCGCGGTGATCGCGCTGGTAGTGGCGTTGGCAGGCTGTACGTCGGAGCCGGAGTCGGCGCCGATCATCGCGCCGGACACACCCGGCGGTTCGGCGCCGACAATCGCCCCTTCGGACGCATCTCGTGCGCAGCAGCCTGCGCCGAACGACGCCGACCGCCAGTACGTGGAGATGATGATCGTCCACCACGAACAGGCGCTCGCGATGACTCGGTTCGCGCCCGAACGAGCGCAGAACGAGACCGTGAAAGGCCTGGCAGAGCGCATCCGCTTCAGTCAGGAGCCCGAGATCGGCGCCATGAAGCAGTGGCAGCGGACGTTCAACGTGGTTGGCGGGCACGCCGACCACAGCGCGATGCCGGGCATGGCCACCCAGGAGCAGTTGAACGCGCTGGGTGCCGCGCGGGGCAAGGACTTCGACCGGATGTTCCTGGAGCTGATGATCAAGCACCACGAGGGTGCGATCAAGATGGCGACGGACGTGCGGGCGGCCGGCACCAACGTCCAGGTCGAGGAGATGGCGGACGACGTGGTCGCCACGCAGTCCGACGAGATCAACCGGATGAAGGCGCTGCTGCCCACTCTGTGAGACGGCGGCGGGCCTTCGCGACGTCGGCGTGGCCGAGGCGGTCGTAGATCGTTTCGGCCTCTTCCCACACCTGGCGGGCCTCGGTGACCTCGCCGGTCGCGACGTACGTGTCGCCGAGGTTCACCATGGTGGTGGCGATCTCGAACTGCTCGCTGATCGCCTCGAACACCACCAGCGACTGCCGGTAGTGCTCGATCGCGCCGGCGAAGTCACCCACGTGGTGCAGGTTGTAGGCGATGCTGTCGAGCGTGCTGGCCTCGCCGAGCCGGTCGCCGCAGCCGAGATGCAGCGCGAGCGCGATCCGGCACTGCTCCAACGCCTCCTCGTGCCTGCCGAGCAGGCCCAGGTACCAGCCGACCTGGTTGGTGGCTCCGGCGAGGCCCGAGGTGTCGCCAGCGCGTTCGCTGAGCGTCGCCGCCTGCCAGGCGTGCACGAGCGCGCGGTTCAGGTCGCCCACGGTTTCCATGCAGTGCGCGAAGTTGCGGTGCGTGCGGATCTGTCCGTCGAGGTTGCCGGTGCGGACGTTGAGTCGCAATGCCTCGGTGAGGTGCGCCTCGGCGGCCGGCATCTCGCCCAGTCGGTGTCGGGTGTGCGCGATCAGCTGGTGCATGATCGCGGACCCGTTGTCGTCTCCGAGACGCCTTGAGGCGGCGAGCCCCGCTTCGAGCAGGGAGAGCGCCTCGTGCCAGCCGCCGATGAGGTCGAGGAAGGTTCGGACGGACCACGCCAGCTGCCAGGTGTGGCGGTCAAGTCCGTTGGCCGCGGCCAGCTCGCACGAGGCGGCCAGTACGGCGATCTCGACCGTGAACCAGTGCCGTGCCTCCTCGTGGTCCTGCACGATCTCCGGCACGACTCCGGCGACTGGAGGATCGACGACGACCTTGGACCGGAACGAGTGGATCCGGGCGTCTGCGAAGTGCGCACTGTGCAGGTAGTGGTCCATCATCCGTCGCAGCGCAGCGCGTTTCTCCTCCTCCGTGACGAGATCGCGTGCGTACGCGCGGACGAGGTCGTGTAGCTCGTAACGGCCGGCGTGCACGGTGACGAGTCCGGCGTCGGCGAGTTCCGCCAACGGCGGCGGCTCGCCCATGAGGCTGGTCGCGGCGGCGGCTGACAGGTTCGGTCCGGGATGGACACCCAGCAGCCGGAAAAGTCGCTGTGCCGGAACGGAAAGCCGCTGGTACGACCACGCGAACACGGAACGGACGCTCGTCGTCTCGTCGCCCGTGTCGAGGAAGTCGAGCACGTCGCCCGCCAGCTCGTCGGCCAGCGCGCCGAGCGGAAGACCGGGTTCCGCGCGGGCGGCGACGATCGCGAGTGCGAGCGGGAGGCCGCCGCAGAGCGTGACGAGCCGGGCGACCGCCTCGGGTTCGGCTGCCGCGCGGTCGCGCCCGATCCGTTGGGCCAGCACCTCCTCCGCCTCGGCCTGAGCGAGGGCGTCGAGGCGGAGCTTGGCGGCGTCGAGGTCGTCCATCCGGTTGCGGCTGGTGATCAGCACGCGGCACGCCGGGTCCCGGGGAAGCAGCGGGCGCACGTGGTCGGCGTCGCGGGCGTTGTCGAGCAGGAGCAGCATTCGCTTGCCCCGCACCAGTTTCCGGTACAGCTCGGCCTGGTCGGCGGAGCCTGCGGGCACGCGGTCGGGAGGGACGCCGAGCGCGCCGAGGAAGCCGCGGACGACCTCCTCCGGCCGTGCGGGTGCGGTCGGGTCGAAGCCGCGCAGGTTGACGTGCAGCTGCCCGGCCGGGAAGTCGGTGGTGCTGGCCCACTGGAGTGCGAGCGTGGTCTTGCCCGCGCCGCCGGTGCCGCTGAGCACGGTGACCGGCCCGGTGTCGTGCAGTGCGGTGAGTTCTCTCTCGCGGCCGGCGAACTGGGCGAGAGGGGCGGGTACCTGCCGTGGCACGGGCACGAGCGCCTCGATGGCCTTGCGTTCGTTGGTCAGCTTCTCGGCGATGTCGTTCACACCGTCGACGTCCTCGAACGGTTCGCCGCGCCACAACGCGAGGGCTTCGGCGTAGCGGCCTTCGTCGCGCAACGCGCGGAAGTCCAGCAGGTCGGAGTCGGTGACGTGGGCGAGGTAGCCGGTGCCGCGGGTCTGGATGCAGTTCGCCTCGCCCAGCGCGCGCCGCAGCCTGCTGACGGCGGTGCGTGTGGACGAGGCGTCACCGAGTTCGTCGAGTTCCACGATCTGTCCGGCGTTGGCCAGCAGCCTCGCGAGGATGGCCCGGCCACGACCCGTGGGCAGTGCGACCGGGCGTCCGTCGACCTCCGCCCGCAGTGGGCCGAGGATCAGGAATCGGACGTCCCCCACACGGGGGAGTATCGCCTACTGCTCGACGCGCTGCTGCGGCAGCACCAGGTCCTCGGCGTGCTGGAAGGTCTCGACGGCGTTGCCCGTCACGTGCCGTGCGATGCCGCGGTTGCGCTTGTGCGCCTCGCGGAACGAGTCGGAGGCGACCCAGGCGCGGAAGTGCTCCTCGGACTCGAACTCGTTGACCGACACGTACGGCTGGTCTTCCTTGGTCGGCTTGAGCAGCGTGCTGCGCAGCAGGCCGGGCACGCCGGGCAGGAACGTGCGCATGTTGCTGCGGAAGTGGGCCTCGAACTCCTCCGCACGCTCGGCGGGGACGAACAGGCGGTTCGTCGCGATGAACATGGGCCCTCCTTGATTCCGACGCTCTGTCGGGAACTATTCCAACTCCCCGTCGGGAAAGCAAGCGCGATAGGATCCCGGGGTGCCGAGGATCAGCGCCGACACCGTGGCGGAGCACCGCGCCAACCGGTTGCGCGCCCTGCTGGACGCGGGGCGGGAGATCGTGGCGACCGAGGGGGCGGAGGCGCTGACGCTCGCGTCGCTCGCGAGACGCGTGGGGTTGTCCCGGCCGAGCCTCTACGAGTACTTCCGGTCGCGCGAGGAACTGGTCGCGGCGATCGTGTCGGACGCGTTGCCGGAGTGGGCGGACAAGCTGGAGGACGCGGTCAACGGCGCGTCGTCCGTGCCGGAGAAGATCGAGGCCTACCTGCGTACCGAGCTGGCGATCATCACCGACGGCAGTCACGGGGCGGTGGTGGCCCTGTCCGCGCACACGTTGCCGGACTCGTCGCGTGAGCAGATCAGGGCCGAGCACGAACGGTTGCTGGCGCCGCTGGTCGGCGTCTTCAAGACGGCCGGGGTGCAGCGCGCGCAGCTGCGGGCGATGCTCGTGCACGCGATGGTCGAGGCCACGTCGCGGATGATCACGCCGGGGCGGACCGAGTACAACGAGGCGGTCATCCAGACGTTGCTCGACCAGGTGGTGCACGGGCTGGATCAGCGGATCAGCTGAACGGCACGACCTCTCCGAAGCGCACGAGCTCGCCGTAGTGCTGCGGCTTGACCGGCTTGAGTGCCAGGTCCAGCAACGCTTCCGCTGCCTGGGCCGGAGTCGGTGCCGTGCTGACGTCCCACCACAGTGCGGAGGTCGGTGTGTTGATCATGCCTGGGCACACGGCGGCGACCAGGATGCCGCGCGCCAGGTAGTCGTGTTGTGAGGCGAGGATGCGCACTGCGGCGACCTGGCCGATCTTGGACGGGATGTTGACGAAGGCCGGCCACGCGCTGGTGCGGCCCTCTTTCACCGCGTCGCGCCAGTTCGCGATCTGCTCGTCGAGCTCGTCCAAAGAGGACGGTTCGGTGAAGCGCTTGTGCAGGATCGGTGCCAGGTGGTGCAGGGTGCCGAGCGAGCTGGCGACGACGAGCAGCCTGCCGTTGTCGTTGAGCAGTGGGGCGAAGGCTTTCAGCAGCCTGGTGGTGCCGAAGTTGTTGACCTCGGTGTAGTCGTCGATGATCTCGCGCGGGTTGTCGTCGGGGCCGATGCGCATGACGGCGTTGCCGAACACGATGTCGATGCCGCCGTGGCGTTCCTCGATCTGCTTGGCGAGGTCGGCCGCCGCGTTGGGGGCCGCGACGTCCAGCAGTTCGCCGCGGACTTGGGCGCCGCCGCCGGGCACGGCCTGCACGGCGGCGGTGATCTTGCTGAGGTCGCGGCCGGTCAGGTAGACGGTGTCGGTGGGCTCCAGGCGTTGCGCGAGCCCTTGGGCCAGTGCGAGGCCGAGGCCCTGGGTGGCGCCGGTGACCAGCGTGATCGTCATGGCTCAGGCCTTCGCGAGGAGGGTCTCGGAGTACGTCCACAGGCGGGCGGCGTTGTCGCGGTCGACGGCGTAGCGCGCGACACCGTGCAGCGGCGGCGCCTCCTTGCGGCTGTCGACGACCGGGGCCTCGTTGCAGTCGTCGAAGTAGCGGCCGCCGATGCCCTCCAGCAGCGGCGACGTGGCCAGCAGGACCGACGTCGCCGCGCCCTGCTCCACCGTTTTCATCGTCGTGAGGTTGAGGTCGTCGCGGTTGATGTCGAGGTGGCTCGACAGGTTCGTGAAGATCTGGCCTGGCATCAGGGCGTTCGCGGTGATGCCGTCCTCGGCCCAGCGGCGGGTCGCCTCGACGGCGAACAGGACGTTGGCGGTCTTGCTCTGGCCGTACGCGGTCCACGCGTCGTAGTTGCGGAACGCGTAGTTGACGTCGTCGAAGACGACGGGCGAGAGCATGTGGCCGGTGGAGCTGACGACGACGATGCGGGCGCGGCCGGCTTTGAGCGCCGGGTGCAAGCCGGTGGCCAGGGCGAAGTGGCCCAGGTGGTTGGTGGCGAACTGCCATTCCCAGCCCTGGTCGGTGTACCGCTGCGGGGTGGCCATCACGCCGGCGTTGGCGACCAGGACGTGCAGCGGGCCGTCCCAGCCGCGGACGAACGCGTCGATGGAGGCGAGGTCGGTCAGGTCCAGCTGCGCGACGCGGACGTTGCCGCCTATGTCCTGGGCGGTCTTCTCGCCCGCGTCGGTGTTGCGGACGGCGAGGGTGACCTCGGCGCCCCTGCCGGCCAGCGCCCGCGCGGTCTCGACGCCGATGCCGGAGGACGCGCCGGTCACGATCACGCGCTTTCCCGGCAGGTCGATGCCCTCGGCGACCTCGGCGGCGGTGCTGCTGAATCCGAACTGAGTCTTGATCACGCCTCGACGCTAGGCCGCTCAGAGGTATGCGGGTAGCGAGAATGTGTCAAGTGAGGTATGCGTAGATGTCATGGCCTTCACCGACGCGTCGCTGGTCGCGTTGCGCGTGTTCCGCGAGGTTGCCGAGCGTGGCACGTTGACCGCGGCGGCGACAGCGCTGGGTTACACGCAGTCCGCGGTGTCGCGGCAGATCGCTGCCCTCGAACGAGCGGCAGGGGCGGAGTTGTTGGAGCGGCGCCACGACGGCGTGCGACTCACCGCGGCCGGGCGGCTCGTGCTGCGGCGCGCGGCTGTCGTGGTGGACGAGATCGACGCGGGCACGCGGGAGCTCGCTGGCCTGCCTGAGGACGCGAGCACCGTCCGGCTCGGCTGGTTCGCGACTGCTGGGGCGTGGCTGCTTCCTCAGGCGCTGACGGCGTTGGCGCGCACACACCCGTCGATCACGGTGGTCACGCGTGAGGGGAGCACACCGGCGTTGGTGCGCGCGCTGCGTGCGGGCACGTTGGACGTCGCGTTGATCTCGTCGTCGCCGCCGTTCCGCGCTCCGGACGACGAGATTCCAGCGCTGGAGGTCGACACCCTCGTCGAGCGCAGTCTGCGCGTGGCTGTTCCTTCGGCACATCCGTTGGCGCGCAACGACTTCATCGACGTCGACGACCTGCGTGGCCAGCGGTGGATCTCGGGTCCCGGCGACCCTTGGGTGATGGGGGTGTGGCCGGGGCTGGACGAACGACCCGTCGTCGCGCACACCGCTCGCGACTGGCTGGCGAAGCTGCAGCTGGTCGCGGCGGGGTTCGGCATCACGACGATTCCCACGTCGCTGGGCGCGGTTCTCCCTGACGGGGTGCGGATTCTGCCGGTGCGCGGTGGGCCTGCCGAGCAGCGTCGGGTTCTGCTCGCGCGGCTGCCGGGACCGGTGCCGGAGCCGGTCGCGCGCGTGGCCGCCGCTTTGCGCTCAGCCGTTCTGGAGACGGAGTAGTCAACCGATCGGTTGATGCGGGTGTGGCTCGTTGTTCGATGATCTTCGGGTTGTGTTCTTCGAGGCTTGTGGCATGGCAATCATCGAAGTGCGCGACCTGGGCAAGAGGTACGGGCCTCGCGTCGCGGTGGACTCGGTGTCTTTCGAGGTCGCCGAGGGGGAGATCTTCGGCATTCTGGGGCCGAACGGGGCGGGCAAGACGACGACCGTCGAGTGCGTGTCGGGGCTGCGGACGCCGGACCGGGGGAGTGTGTCGGTGCTGGGGCAGGCGCCTGCGGACGTTCGTTCCGCGATCGGGGTGCAGCTGCAAGCTTCGGAGCTGCCCGAACGGATTCGGGTCGGTGAGGCGTTGTCGCTGTTCTCGTCGTTCTACCCGTCTCCTGCTGACTGGTCTGAGCGGCTTGGGCTTTCTGAGCACCTACGGGTGGAGTTCGGGAAGTTGTCGGGTGGGTTGAAGCAGCGGTTGTCGATCGCACTGGCGTTGATCGGGTCGCCGCGGGTGGCCATTCTGGACGAGCTGACGACCGGGCTCGATCCGCAGGCGCGGCGGGACACGTGGTCGGTGATCGAGGAGGTGCGGGCGGCCGGCGTGACGATCCTGCTGGTCACGCACTTCATGGAGGAAGCCGAGCGGCTCTGCGACCGGGTGGCCGTGTTCCGCGACGGGCGGATCGCTGCTCTGGACACGCCTTCCGGGCTGGTGTCGCGTGTGGACGGTTCATCGCGGGTTCGGTTCGTTCCTTCTGCCGCGTTGGATTCTTCGCTTTTGCTGGCTTTGCCGGAGGTTTCCGGGGTGGAGATGGTGGGGGAGCAGTTCGTCGTGAGCGGGTCGGAGAACCTGCTGCACGCCGTGACTTCTTTGTTGGCGCGTAAGCAGATCGTGGCGCGGCAGCTGCGTGTTGACCAGGTTTCGTTGGACGACGCCTATGTTGAGCTCACCGGGGGTAGTGATGTGGCGAATCATTGAGGTGGAAGCGCGGCTGTTCGTTCGCGATCGGCTGAACTCGTTGTTCGCGCTGGTGTTCCCGACGTTGTTGTTGCTGGTGCTCGGGGCGGTGCCGATGCTGCGGACGCCCGCACCCGAGTTCGGCGGCATGCGTTTCATCGACAGCTACATGTCTTCGCTGGTGGTGTTGACGCTGGCGTTCATCGGGTTGCAGCGCGTGCCGACGGTTGTGGCCACGTATCGCGAGAAGGGTGTGCTGCGGCGGTTGTCCACGACGCCGATGCATCCGGCGCGGTTGCTGGTCGGTCAGATGGTGGTCAACTTCTCCGCAGCGATCTTGTCGGTGCTCGTCACCATCCTGGTGGCATACGTCGTTTTCGGCGTCGACCTGCCTCACCATCCACTCGGCCTGGCGTGTGCCGTGGTGCTGGGAGGCGCGGGGACGTTCGCGCTGGGCCTGGTGATCGCCGCACTGGCCCCGAACGCGCGAGCGGCCGGCGGCTGGGCGACGGCGGTGTTCATGCTGCTGATGTTCTTCGGCGGCGTGTACCTGCCGCGGTTCATGCTGCCCAATGTGGTTCAGACGATCGGTTCGTACTCGCCTCCCGGCGTGGAGGCGCTGCAACAGGCGTGGCTCGGCACCGCGCCGGACTGGAGGCATCTCGCGATCATGGGGCTGGTGAGCCTCGTGGCGGGTACCGTCGCGGCCAGAACGTTCCGCTGGGAGTAGTTCGTGGACATGGCCGCGTTGGACAGGTGGGAGCGCAGGCTCGCTTTCATCGCACACGTGATCCCGTATTTCGTGCTGACCGTGACCACGGTGATGTACACGATCTTCACCGACCACACGGCATCCGAACGCTGGATCACCTACGGCGTCGTGGCGTTCGGCTACGCGTGGATGGCGTGGTGGTTCACGCTGCACCCCGCGTGGCACAGCCGTGCCGACCTGATGGCCGTGTTCGTCGGCGGCCTGGTCGTGTTCTACGGCGTGCTCGGCCTGCGCGACGACCTGTTCGGCGCGGTGTCCTACGCGGTCTACATCTACGCGAGCGCGTGTCTGCGCGGCCGCTGGATCTTCATCGCGGTGGGGGTGACCGCCGTGCTGGCGACGTTCTCGTTGTTCGGCGGCTACCCACCTCCCGAGGCACGACCCGCCTTCTGGTTGCTGCTGCTGATCTTCTTGGTGGTGGCGTGCACCTTCACGTTCGTCGGCCACGTGACAACCGAACAAGCGCGCCTGCGCAAGGAACTGCTGGAGGAGAACGAGGGCCTCCACGCACAGTTGCTGGTGCAGGCACACGAGGCCGGCGTGCAGGACGAACGCCATCGCATGGCCGGCGAGATCCACGACACGCTGGCCCAAGGCCTGGCGGGCATCATCACGCAACTCTCCGCGGCCACGCCTGCCGACTGGGAACGCCGCGTGTCGGTGGCTGCCTCGCTGGCCCGCTCGAACCTGGCCGAAGCCCGCCGCTCGGTGCACGCCCTGCGCCCGCCGGCTCTGGACTCCGCGGCGCTGCACGAGGCGCTGGGCGAAGTCGCCTCGGGCTGGTCCTCGGTGTCTGGCGTGCCGGTGTCGGTCACCCTGACCGGTTCCGTGCGCGTGATGCACCCGGACGTGGAAGTCGCCCTGCTGCGCACGGCCCAGGAAGCCCTGTCGAACGTGGCGAAGCACGCCTCGGCCACCCGCGTGGGCCTGACCCTGTCGTACATGGAGGACGTGGTGACCCTGGACGTCCGCGACGACGGCGTGGGCTTCGACCTGGCGGTGCCGTCGTCGGGCTTCGGCCTGACCGCGATGAGGCACCGGGTCGGGCGGCTGTCCGGCGCGCTGTTCGTGGAGTCGGAGATCGGAGCGGGGACGGCGATCTCGGCACGGGTGCCCGCGTGAGTGGCGCGGAGGTGAAGGGGAGCGCGCGTGAGTGGTCTGGCGTTCGTGAGGGTGTGCGGTCCGGAGTCGGCGCGGGTGCCTGCGTGGCTGGCTTGGATGTGAAGGGGGAGCGTGCATGACTGGTCTGGCGTTCGTGAAGGTGTGCGGTCCGGTATCGGCGCGCGTGTCCGTGTGAGTGGTGCGGATGTCACGGGGGAGTGTGCGTGAGTGGCGTCGTGAGGGCGTGTGGTCGGGTGCCCGCGTGGCTGGCGTGGATGTGAAGCGGCTGCGTGTGTGAGTGGCGTTCGTGAAGGCGCGCGGTTCGGCGTCGGCCTGGGGGGCCCGTGCGAGTGGCTTGGATGTGACGGGGGTGTGGGCGTGAGTGGCGTGGATGTCCGTGGATGTGACGGGGGAGCGTGCGTGAGTGGTGTGGTGTTTGTGAAGGCGTGCGGTCCGTGATCCGCCTGGTGATCGTCGACGACCACCCGGTGGTCCGCGACGGCCTGCGCGGCATGCTCGCCTCACCGGACTTCTCGGTGGTGGGCGAGGCCGCCTCGGGTGACGAAGCCGTCGCGGTCGTCACGGCGGTATCGCCCGACGTGGTGCTCATGGATCTGCGGATGCCGGGTTCCGACGGGCTTTCCGCGATCGAACGGCTGCGCGACCATCCGTGCCGCGTCCTGGTCCTCACGACCTACGACACGGATCGCGACGTGCTGCCCGCGATCAAGGCCGGCGCCACCGGCTACCTGCTGAAGGACACGCCGCGCGACGAGCTGCATCGCGCCATTCACGCGGCGGCGTCGGGCGAGGCGGTGTTGTCGCCCGCGGTGGCTACGAGGCTGTTGGGGCAGGTGCGTGAACCTGCGTTGGAGCCGTTGTCCGGGCGGGAGCTGGACGTGCTGGCGTTGGTGGCTAAGGGGTCGACCAACCGCGCGGTGGCGGCGGCGTTGTTCATCTCCGAGGCGACCGTGAAGACACACCTGCTGCACGTCTACGCGAAGCTCGGGGTTTCGGACCGGGCTGCGGCCGTGGCGGTGGCTTACGAGCGCGGGTTGCTGAGGGGGCGTGAGCGGTGATTCCGGGTTTTGAGAACGATCCGCTCGTCGAGGGCGACGAGTACCTGGACCGGCCGTTGTTCTGGCCGAGTCACCTGGGGTCGTGGCTGCGTGACGAGAAGGCGCAGGAGCTCGCGTTCGGCGCGGACTGGGAGGCGGCCGAGGAGCTTCACGCCGAGCTCGGTTCGGCTGACCGCTGGCCGGTGTTCAGCGTGCCCGTGTTCAGCGGGTGCGTGATTCGTGTGATCTACCGCAACTTCGAAGGTGACGCGGGCGTCGACTACGTGCTCCACGACCCGGCGGCGGGGGAGGCGCTGCTCCTCGCCAGCGACGAAGGTTCGTTCCGCGGGCCGGGGCTGTCGTGGCGGGAGCTGGACGGCGTGGCCACCGACGCGCGGTCGTTGCTGTTGCTCTTGCCGATGCTCGGTGACGCCGACGTGCCGCTGGGCGCCACCGATCGCGTGGCCGCTGCTCTCGCCGAGCTGACCTGGGTCGAGGAGCCGGAGTTGCTCGCCGGGCTGTTGCTGGACGAGCAGGGTCAGTGGGGCCGCGCGAACTGGCGCGAGCGCGACGGTGTCTGGATCTGCGACGGCGCCTACAGCGACCGCTGCCCGCACAACGGGACGTCCTTCATCCCGGAGCAGCTCGCCAAGGTCAGCGCGGCGCTGAACTGAGGGCGGGTCGAACCGGGCCCGGTGGTGGTCAGGCCCGGTGAGTGGCAGCGCCGCCGCAGTCCCCCGCGGCGGGGCCACTTCGGTTGGCCCCGCCGCCTGCGGCAACTCCCCCTTGCCACTCCCTCACCCCTCGCGATGTAGGAACTCGCGCCAGTCGCCCAGATACGAGATGTCTCGAATGTCACCCGACTGGAGTAGCGGTGAGTCCAGGACGGCGTCCCGCAGGACGGTGGCCAGGGCGGCGCTGCCGTCCTCCAGTTCGATGACGCCGATCTCCAGCTCCGGTGGTTCGGCGGGGACGAGGTGGTCGCGCAGGATCTTCAGCGGCAGGTCGTAGAGCTCACCTACCACCGAGGCCGAGCCCGACTCGTGCATCGCGGGGAACTTCCCCCGCACCGAGAAGTACCGGTACTTGGGCGCACTGCGGGCTCGGCAGACCATCGGGGTGCCCTGGAGTTGCGAGTGCAGCGGGCCGCCCTGCATGCCGCCGCCGTTGAGGAAGATCAGTGCCATGGTTCTCCTGACCTGGGGAGTGGATCGGGGAGGACAGCGTGGACAGCGGCAGGCCCGTGCCGCCGTGTCGCAGGGCGACCAGTTCGGCGGCGATCGACACAGCGGTCTCGGCAGGGGTGCGGCCGCCGAGGTCCAGGCCGATCGGTGAACGCAGGCGAGCGAGTGCGGCGTCCGAAACGCCCTCCGCGCGCAACCGTGAAAGGCGCTCGGCGTGCGTGCGGCGGGAGCCCAAGGCGCCGACGAAGGCCAACGGGCGGGACAACGCCTCGGTCAGCACGGGGATGTCGAACTTCGGGTCGTGGGTCAGAACCACCACGGCTGTCGAGGAGTCGGTCGGCGTCGAAGCGAGATAGCGGTGCGGCCAGTCGACGACGACCTCATTGGCAGCAGGGAAGCGTGAAGGAGTGGCGAACAGCGGGCGGGCGTCGCACACCGTGACGTGGTAGCCGAGGAAGCGCCCGATCTCGGCCACGGCGGCGGCGTGGTCGATGGCGCCGAACACCAGCAGGCGCGGCGGAGACAGCCACGACTCCACAAAAGTGCGGCCCTCAACGGAAAAGCGCACCGACAGGGGGTGTCCGTCCAAAGAGGCCTGGAGGGCCGAGCGCAGAGAAGGACTGTCGCGCTGCACCAGGACGTCCAGCGAGCCGCCGCACGTCAGGCCGACAGAGAAAGCGGTGTCGTCCGAGTAGCCGAACGTTGCCAAGGCGGGCGAGGAGGTCGCGAGCACGGTGCAGGCGAGTTCGTAGACCTCGGCTTCCACGCAGCCGCCGGACACGCTGCCGATCACCTCGCCGGACGGGCCGACCGCCATCGCGGCGCCCACCGGGCGGGGTGCGCTGCCGCGGACGGCTACCACCGAGGCGACCGCGAAGCGGTCCCACGACAGCAAAGTCGATGCCAGGTCACGCATGAGACCTCCAGGAACGAGAGCCTCGGCCAGGTGGCCGCCTGGCCGAGGCTCGCGGGTCACTTGCCGCTGATCAGGTCCACAGCGAAGTACACGGCGAACATCAGGGCGAGGCTCGTCATCAGCCAGCCCGGCCAGCGGCCCTTGCAGACGCGCAGGACCACGTAGGACACGAGGCCGGCGCCGATGCCGTTGGTGATCGAGTAGGTGAACGGGATGATGGCCACGGTCAGGAACACCGGGATGGTGAAGTCCGTGTCCTGCCAGGGGATTCGGCGGATCTGGGTCATCATCAGGCCGCCGATCACCACCAGCGCCGGGGCCGCTGCCTGGGCGGGTACGACGGTGGCGAGCGGGGTGAAGAGCAACGCGACCAGGAACAGACCGCCGGTGACCAGTGAGGCCAGGCCGGTTCGGGCGCCTTCGCCAACGCCCGCCGCCGACTCCAGGAACACGGTGTTCGGAGCTGAACCCGTTACGCCACCGGCGATCGCGCCGGCGCCGTCGACCATGAGGATCTTGCCCATGCCCTCGACGCGGCCGTCACGGGTGAGGCCCGCTTCGTCGGACACCGAGGTGATGGTGCCCATCGCGTCGAAGAAGCCGGACAGCACGAGCGTGAACAGGAAGATCGTCGCCGCGATCACGCCCGCCGACACGAAGCCGCCGAACAGGTCCACCCTGCCGAACAGGCCGAAGTCCGGTGAGCCGACCACCGAGGAAGGCAACGAAGGCTCGACCAGGCCCCAGCCCTTGACGTTGAACGCGGAGTTCACGATCACGGCGACGACCGTGGCCACCACGATGCTGATCAGGACGGCGCCGGGCACGCCGCGCGCCATCAGGACGATCATGAGCAGCAGGCCGAGGCAGAAGATCACGATCGGCCAGCCGCTGAGGTGGCCGTCGATGCCCATCCGCACGGGCACGGTCGAGCCGACGGCGTCCGGCGTGCGGGTCACGAAACCGGCGGAAACCAGGCCCACCAACGCGATGTAGAGGCCGATGCCCACGGTGATCGCGATCTTCAACGGTTCGGGGATCGCGTTGATGATCCGTTCGCGGACGCCGGAGGCGGCCATGATCACGATGCACACGCCCTCCAGCACCACCAGGCCGAAGGCTTGCGCCCACGTCATGGTCGGCGCCATCTGGAAGGCCACCACGCCGTTCACGCCGAGGCCCGCGGCTATCGCGAGCGGTGCGTTGCCGACGAGTCCCATCAGGACGGTCATCACGCCGGCCGCGAGAGCGGTGGCGGTGGTGATCTCGGCGATGGTGAGCTTGGCTCCGGTGATGTCGGCGGAAGCGCCGAGGATCAGCGGGTTGAGCAGCACGATGTAGGACATCGCGACGAACGTCGTGATGCCGCCGCGCACTTCACGGCCGAAGGTGCTGCCGCGTTCGTTGATGCGGAAGAACTGATCCAGGGCAGACGACTGCCGGGTTCGTAACTGAGTCATGGAGGGGCGGCCTTTCCCATGCCGGTGGGCGCGTTCCAACGCCGGAACGCAATTAAGCGATGCAAGCTCCGGTCAGCGAAAAAAGGCTTTTGGCCTAGTAGTCGATACGAGTCGCGAGTGACATCCACGCGGTGAACGGGGCGTTGTCCTCGCCTGTGGAGATCTGGTGCACGGGCAGGTCCCAGTCATCGCGGGACTTGCTGAAGAGCTCGTAGAACTCGCGGTCGTCGAAACCGGCCGCCGCCGCGTCGTGGCGGTCGGCGGCGTAGACGACCCTGTCCACCCGCGCCCAGAGGGCGGCGGACAGGCACAGGGGGCACGGCTCGCACGAGGAGATCAGCGTGCAGCCGGTCAAACGGAAGTCACCGAGCGCCCGGCAGGCCGCGCGGATCGCGACGACCTCGGCGTGAGCGGTGGGGTCGAGCGTGGGCGTCACCTGGTTCACGCCGGTGGCGATGACCTGGCCGTCGCGGACGACCATGGCGCCGAACGGGCCTCCGCCGGAGGCCACGTTGCGGGTGGCCAGGTCGATGGTGGCGAGCAGATGTGCGTTCACAGCGAGAAACTCTCCCAAAATGATCAAACTCAAGTACCGGTGAGATGTTCCGGGCGGACCGGGACGCGGGTGAGCGCCAGGCCGGTCGCCGCGCGGATCGCCGCCACGATCGCCGGGGTGGACGAGATGGTGGGCGGTTCGCCGACGCCGCGGATGCCGTACGGGGCATGGGGATCGGCGAGTTCGAGCACGTCGATGCTCATCGGGGGCATGTCGAGCACGGTCGGAATGAGGTAGTCGGTGAACGACGGGTTGCGCACCTTGCCGCCGGAGGTCTGGATCTCCTCCATCACCGCGAGGCCGAGTCCCTGGGCGGAACCGCCCTGGATCTGGCCCACCACGGCCTGCGGGTTCAGCGCCTTGCCGACGTCCTGCGCGCAGTCCAGTGCCACGACGCGCACCAGGCCGAGATCGACGTCCACGTCGACCACGGCGCGGTGGGCCGCGAAGCCGTACTGGACGTGCGCATTGCCTTGTCCGGTCTCGGGATCCAACGGCTCGGTCGCGCGGTGACGCCACTCGACGGTCTCGTCGATCACCTCGTCGCCGATGTCGGTCCGGCCGTCCAGCAGGCCGCGAACCACCGCACAGGCGGCCTTCACGGCGCCGCCGGTCACGTAGGTCTGGCGCGAGGCCGAGGTAGAGCCGCCGTTGCCGATCGTGGTGTCCATCGGCAGCACGGTCACGAGCTCGATGCCGAGCTCGGTCCGCACGATCTGCTGCATGATCGTCACCAGGCCCTGGCCGACCTCGCAGGCAGCGGTGTGGACAGCAGCGGCCAACTCGCCGTTGACCATCGACACGCGCACGCGCGCGGTTGAGTAGTCGTCGTAGCCCTCGGAGAAGCAGATGTTCTTGATACCGACGGCATATCCGACGCCACGCACGACACCTTCGCCGTGCGTGGTGTTCGAAACACCACCGGGCAGCTCGCGGATGTCGGTGGAGGTTCCGGCGGGCAAAGGCTTGTCCTGCACCAGTTTCAACAGCTGGGCCACGGGCGCGGCCGAGTCGACGACCTGCCCGGTGGGCATCACGGAACCCTCGGTCATCGCGTTGCGCACCCGGACGTCGACGGGCGACATTCCCAGGGCCTCAGCCAGTTTGTCCATCTGGGACTCGTAGGCGAACCCGGCCTGCACCGCACCGAATCCACGCATCGCGCCGCAAGGCGGGTTGTTCGTGTAGACGCCATACGCGTCGACCGTGACGTTGTCGACCTCGTACGGCCCAACGCCCAGAGTCGCCGCATTGGCCACCACAGCGGGAGTCGAGGAGGCGTAAGCGCCGCCGTCCAGATACATCTTCGTGCGGACGTAGACCAGCTTGCCGGTGTGATCGGCGCCGTGCTCGTAGTACAGCACGGCCGGGTGCCTGTGCACGTGCCCGTAGAACGACTCTTCGCGGTTGTAGACCATCTTCACCGGCTTGCCGGTGTGCAGCGCGAGCAGACACGCGTGCACCTGCATCGACAGGTCCTCACGGCCGCCGAACGCGCCACCGACACCGGACAACGTCAGCCGCACCTGGTCCTGCGGCAACCCCAGCGCGGCCGCGATCTGGTCGCGGTCGACGTGCAGCCACTGCGTCGCGATGTACAGGTCGACCGAACCGTCGGTGGCCGGCACCGCGAGCCCGGACTCCGGCCCGAGGAACGCCTGGTCCTGCATCCCGACCTCGTACCGCCCGGTCACCACCACGTCGGCGGTGACGTCCTGCGAACCACGGCGGATCGGGACGTGTCTCACCAGGTTGCCACCGGGGTGCAGCGGGGTGTCGTCCACGGCGGTCTCCATGTCGACCACCGGCTCCAGCACGTCGTAGACCACCGCGATCTTCTTCATGGCGCGCAGAGCCGTCTCGGGGTGGTCGGCACCGACCAGCGCGATCGGTTCGCCCTGGTAGCGCACGACGTCCACCGCGAGCACCGGCTGGTCCTTGTGCTCCAACCCGTACAGGTTGCGCCCAGGCACGTCCGAATGCGTCAGCACCGCGTAGACGCCTGGCACCTTCAACGCTTCCGTCAGATCGACGGACATGATCCGGGCGTACGGGTGCGGAGAACGCAGGGTCGCGCCCCAGATCATGTCCTCGTGCCACAGGTCGGACGCGTAGGCGAACTCGCCGCGCACCTTGAGATTGCCGTCCGGGCGCTGCGGCGACGTCCCGATGCCACCAGACACCGCGGAGGTGAGTTCGGCGGGAGTGAGGGTCATCGCGCTGCCTCCTGAAGCTTCAGACTGGCCGCGGAGAGGTCACGCGCCAGCTCGTCGGTCGACGCCGTCAGCAGAACCCCGTCCCGCACGACGACCTCACCGCCCACGATCAACAGTTTCAACGGCGGGGGCGTGCCCAGCACCAGTGCCGCCACCGGGTCCGCGATGCCCGCGTAGTCCATTCCGGACAGATCCCACACGGCGAGGTCCGCCACCTTGCCCGGCTCGATCGAGCCCAGCGAGTCGTCGCGGCCGAGCACCCGAGCCCCGCCCATCGTGCCCATCCACAACGCCTTGCGGACGTCCAGCGCACGCGGTCCGCCCCGCTGGCGCGCCTGGTGCAACGCCGCGCGCAGCTCGACGACCAGCCCACCGTCCTCATTGGACGCGGCACCGTCGACACCGAGCCCGACCGGCGCACCGGCGTCCAGCAGGTCGCGCACCGGTGCGATCCCGGTGCCCAGTCGCCCGTTGGACGTCGGGCAGTGCGCCGAACCGGTCGAAGTGGCGCCCAGTCGCTTCACCGCGTCCGACGACAGGTGCACGGTGTGCGCGAGCCACACGTCAGAACCCAGCCAGCCCAGCTGTTCGGCGTACTCGGTCGGCGTACAACCGTTCTCCGCCAAGCACTGTTCTTCCTCGTCCAGCGTTTCAGCGAGGTGCGTGTGCAGCCGAACGCCGTGGCGGCGTGCCAGAGAAGCAGCCCCGGTCATCAGTTCCCGCGACACCGAGAACGGCGAACAGGGCCCAACGGCAACGCGAATCAGCGCGTCGTCAGCGGTGGAGTGGTAGTCGCCGATCGCCTGCTCGGTCGCGATCAGCGCGGCCTCGGTGTCCTCGACCAGGTTGTCCGGCGGCAACCCGCCCTGGGACTCACCGCGGTCCATCGACCCGCGGATCGCCTCCAGCCGGATCCCGATCCGCCGCCCGGCCGACACCAGCGCGTTGAACACGTCACCGCCGCCCGACGGGAACACGTAGTGGTGATCGGCGGCCAGCGTGCAGCCCGTCAGCGCCAGCTTGGCCAGGCCTGCCGAAGCCGCGGCGTGCGTCACTGAGTCGTCGAGCCCGCGCCACACCGGGTAGAGCGTGGTCAGCCACTCGAAGAGCGTCGCGTCCTGAGCCAGCCCGCGCGTCGCCCACTGGTACAGGTGGTGATGCGTGTTGATCAGCCCCGGCGTGACCAGGCACGACGACGCGTCGACGTAGGTGTGGGACTCGTACGGGCGCGGGGATGCGCCGGACCCGACGGACTGGATCCGGCCATCAGCGATGACGACGTGACCCGAGGCGTGCTCGGTACCGGCCGAATCCACAGTGGACACCGCACAGCGGTCGAGGACGATCATCGGCGCGACGCCGCCAATCGCACGGCGTCCAGGATCTTCTCGTACCCCGTGCAGCGGCACAGGTTCCCGGCGAGCGCCTCGCGGATCTCCGGGTCGGACGGCGCCGGCACGCGGTCCAGCAGGTCGTGCGCCGCCACGACGAGACCGGGCGTGCAGAACCCGCACTGCACCGCGCCCGCCTCGACGAACGCCTCCTGCACCGGGTCCAGCTGGTCGCCGTCGGCGAGGCCTTCCACGGTGCGCACCTCGCGGTCCTGCACCTGCCCGGCGGCGACCAGGCACGCGCACACCGGCACGTTGTCCAGGTAGACCGTGCAGGAGCCGCACTCGCCCTGCTCGCAGGCGTTCTTCGAACCGGGCAGCCCGAGCCGTTCGCGCAGCACGTACAGCAGCGACTCGCCCTCCCACACGTCGTCGGCCTGGCGCTGCTCGCCGTTGACGGTCACGTTCACGCGCATTGCTGCTCCCCATCCAGAAGTTCCTGCCAGGCCCAGCCCAAGGTCCGGCGAGCCATCACCGCCAGGGCGTGCTTGCGATACGCCGCCGAGCCGCGCACGTCGTCGATCGGCGACGCGGCCTGCGAGACCAGCTCGCCGAACTCGCGCTTCACCGAGTCCAGCAGCGGCTTCGGGCTGGCGAAGTCCAGTTCGGAAGCCAGGAACTGCTCGGCTTCGTGGGCGCGTCGCGGTGTGGGAGCGGCGGACCCGACCGCCGCGCCGACCCGGTTCTCCGCGGGGAACAGCGAGATCGCGAACGAGCACACCGCGATCACCATGGCGTTGCGCGTACCGACCTTGGAGAACTGTTGTGGCCCCTTGGCAGGCGACAGGTGCACCGCCACGATCAGTTCGTCGCGCTCCAACGCGTTCCGTTTGACACCAACGTAGAACTCGGCAGCCGGGATCATCCGCGTCCCGCGCACCGAGGCCACCTCGATCACCGCGTCCGACGCCAGCAGCACCGGGTGCGTGTCCCCGGCGGGGGAGGCCGCGCCCAGGTTGCCGCCGACCGTGCCGCGGTTGCGGATCTGCGGCGACCCGACCGTTCGTGCGGCCATGGCCAGGCCCGGCAGCTGGGAGCCCAGTTCGTTGATGATCCGCACGTACGGCACACCCGCGCCGACCCGCAGCCCCTCGGAGTACGTGGTCAGCTCGGGAACCCGGGTCAGGTCCATCAGGGCGGCCGGGCGGCGGTGGTCGAAGTTGAGCTCCACCATGACGTCCGTGCCACCGGCGATCGGCACGGCGTCCGGCCGGGAGGCCTTCAGCTCCAACGCCTCCGCAAGCGTTTCCGGTCGAAGGAAGTCCATCTCAGCTACCTCGGTAGGTGGAGTAGGCGAACGGCGACAGCAGCAGCGGCACGTGGTAGTGCTGTGCCGGGTCGGAGTAGGCGAACGTGAGCACGACCTCGGGGAAGAACGGCGCCGCCTCCGAGGTGTCGAAGACCAACCGGTAGACCCCCGCCTCCAAGCCTTCACCCCATCCGGTGATCCGGCCATCGGCGTTCGTCTCAGCGGAACTCACCTCGGTCCCGTCGCGGCGCTGCAGCGACACGGCGATGCCCGAGAACGGCTTCCCGCGGGCCGCGTCCAGCACGTGCGTGGAGATCGTCACTCGCCCTCCCATCTGGTTGTGAGCCAGTACACATAGCCACAGGTCCGGACCTCTACGGCCGGGACACATGAATCAGGAGGCTCCTACACGTAACGAATTTGTGCTTTCCTACAAACACGAATGGACGAAAGTGACCTCTCATGTTGCTCCTGCGGACGTTGCTGCAGATGCCGGAACTGCGCCTGAGCCTGCAAACCGGTGCGGACCAGCTCGACCGCACGGTCACCCGCGTGTACGGAACGGAGCTGCCCGACCCCAGCCGGTATCTCTCCGGCGGTGAGCTCGTGCTGTCCGGCCTGCTCTGGCACCACGGCCCGCAGGACTCCGAGACGTTCGTCCGCTCGCTCGCGTCGGCGCGCGTGGCCGGCCTGGCCGCCTCCGAGACCGAGAACCGCGCGTTGCCCGTTGACCTCGTGGACGCCTGCGAGCGCCACAACGTGCCGCTGCTGGAGGTGCCGGTCGACCTGTCGTTCGCGACCATCACCGAACGCGTGTCGATGGAACTTGTCGGGTTGTCGAGGCACCGCCGGCTCCTGAACGTCGTGGCGGAGGGATCGGGTCTGCCCGCGTTGTTGCTGGCGGGCGGCCACGAGCTGAGCGCGTCGTGCTGGGTGCTGTCGACGACCGGGCGCGTGGTCGCCGGCGGCGAGCTGCCCGAGCGGGTGGCACTGGTCAAGGAGTTCCTGCAGGCAGACCGGTTGCCCCGGACCGTCCGGGGGATGACCCTCGTGCCCGTCTCCGAACGCGGCGGTAGCCGGCTCACCAGCTGGATCCTCGTCGTGGGCGGCGAACCACAGCAAGAGGCCGCTGCCGAGCTCGCCTCGCTCGTCGGGCTGGAACGGCTTCGTCAGGCACAGGGCCGGCAGATCGAGAACCGCACCGCCGCCCCTCTCGTTGCGGCTGTGTTGAGCGGTTCCGCAGATGTCGAGTCACGGCTGACGGCGGCTGGTCTGGAGAACGTGCGGTTGCGCGTCATCAGCGCCGTGACGTCCGATCAACGCGCCGAGCTCGCGGCCGCGGTTCTGGAGGAAACGCTGCCGCGCGCTTTGGTCACGCCTGTGGGCGACACCGTCTACTGCATCGCTCGCGCCGAGGATTCGGTGCCGGACGACGTTCGCGAGGCGGTGCGCGTGATGGAGCCCGGGCTCGGTTCGTCGCGCGTGCTCGTCGGCATCAGCTCGCCGGTCATGTCACGCGGTCTGCGTGGCGCTGCGGAGGAGGCGACGCACGCGCGCCGTTTGAGCGAACGGCGCGGTGGTCGCACGTGTGTGGTGGCGGGTGAGGAGATCGCGCTGCACCAACTGCTGCTCGCAGGCGTGCCGGAGGAGTTGCGCACTTCGTTGAGGCGCCGGCTGCTCGGTCCCGTGCTGGATTACGACGCCGAACACGGCTCGGATCTCGTGGGGACTTTGAAGGTGTTCCTCGACTGCTCCGGCTCGTGGACCGCGGCGGCAGGGAAGCTGCACGTGCACGTCAACACCCTGCGGTACCGGGTGGGCCGGGTCGAGGAGCTGCTCGGCGTCGACCTGGCCGAGTTCGAGGCCCGCGTGGACCTCTTCCTGGCGTTGCAAGCGGGGTAAATTGGACGTATGCCCCAGTCTGTTGCGGGCAACGTCGTCCTGTTCGCCATCGCGGCGGTAGCGCCCAGTGCGTTGTTCTGGGCGGTGTTCAACGTGCCGCGCCTCCTGCGCAGGCTGCGGCGCCCGGAACTGGTGTCCGAGAACCCTCCGATCGAGTGCATCGCGGCCGACCTGCGGCGGGTGCGGCGGGTGCTGTCGTGCTTCCAGCCGGGAACTCCGGCGATCAAGCGGATCGGGGCTCGGCAGGCCTACGACGGGCTGCTGATCCAAGCCTGCGCGGCGTTGGACGTCGAGCATTCGCTGGACGCCCTGCCTGAGGGAGTGGACCGCGACATCGAACGGCTGCGGCTGGAAGAGTGCCTTCGCCACAGAGGACTGTCGGTGTAGGAGATCGAACATACGTTTTACTCGCCGAGTGAGTGCGGTGCTGCAGGCATATCGGTTCGTCTTGGACCCGAGTGCTGAGCAACAGGTCGCACTGCGGTCTGGCGAAGGTCAGGGCAAACCTCGCTCAGCGCATCGCCGAACGAACTTGTGGTCTCGGCGACGATGAACTGACGCCGCCGCTGAACTGGTCTGCCTATGCCCTGCGCAAGGAGTGGAACCAGCGCAAGCACGTCGTTGCGCCTTGGTGGGCCGAGAACTCCAAAGAGGTGTACTCGTCAGGCTTTGCGAACCTGGCGACGGCCGTGGCCAACTGGAACGCCTCCACGGCTGGCAGGCGTCGCGGCGCCCGGATGCGCTTCCCCCGGTTCAAGGGCAAGCGTGCGACGCAGTCGTGCCGTTTCACCACAGGAAGTACCTGGTTGGTCGATCGCGACCGCAGGCACGTTCGACTACCCACCCTCGGCGTGATCCGGACGCACGAGTCGACCCGCAAGCTCGCTCGGCACGTGGAACGTGGCGCTGCCCGCATCCGCTCTGCCACCGTGTCGTTCAGGGCCGGCCGGTGGTTCGTGTCGTTCTCCGTGGAGATCACCCGAAACGACGTGACGCCTGCCCGCCCTTGTTCGACGGTGGGCGTGGATCTTGGCGTGAAGTCGCTCGCGGTGCTGTCTACCGGCGAAGTAGTTCCGAACCCGAAGCATCTCGAAGTTGCACAACGCGAGTTGCTCCGGCTGCAGCGTCAGCTGGCACGACGCCGAGGTCCAGGTTCTCGCGCCGAGGAGTCGTCGCAACGGTGGCGCAAGACTCGTACCCGCGTGGCCGTTCTGCACGCACGGGTGGCGAATGCTCGTCGTGACGGTCTGCACAAGCTCTCGACGCGGCTTGTCCGATCGTTCGGCGTGATCGTTCTCGAGGACCTCAACGTCGCCGGCGTGATGCGCAACCGCAGGCTGGCACGTCACGTCGCCGGTGTGGGCATGGCGGAGCTGCGACGCCAGATCGAGTACAAGGCGGCCTGGTCCGGCAGTTACGTGCACGCCGCCGACCGTTGGTACGCCAGCAGCAAGACCTGCTCGGGATGTGGTGCGGTGTAAGCCAAGCTGCGCCTGTCCGAACGCAGCTATCGGTGCGACGGGTGCGGACTCGTGCTCGATCGTGATCTCAACGTCGCCCGCAACTTGGCGTCGTTGGTGTCTTCCCGCAGTTGGTGGGTGACAGGAAACGAGCCCGATGGAAACCCACGTCAGACCCGCGCACTGCGGGCAGGGGTATCGCCACGGGAAGACCCGCGCCGACCGGCGCGGGTCAACGTCGTCCCCGCAAGGTGACGGCTGCCTGAGGTGGGCGGGCGTTCGTCCGTTCACGTTTCAGGTGACGGTTGTCAGTCTGACGGCTGACTCTTCTTGAGCCTTAAGGCTGATGCCGGAGCACGGCCGCACTTCCTACCGTTCCGCTCATGAAGACCGCCGCCTTACTCGTGGGCTTGCTGCTGGCCGGAACCACCGGCTGCGCCGCACAGCCCAACATCCGCGTGATGGTCGAGGGAACGGGCACGACGGACCAGCTCACGTACACGTTTCCCGGTGAGCAGGAACGAACCCTGCGCAACCCCGACATGCCGTTCGAACGCATGGGAGCGCGCAACGGGCGGGTGATGATCAGGCTTGAAGGCGTGAAGGGCGAGCTGACGTGCAAGATCATCATCAACGGGCGGGAGGTGCGGTCCGCTACTTCCAACGAGGGGGCGGCGCTCACGTGCGATCACTCGATGGCCGTCTGACGCAAGACGGGGAAAGACCGTAGCTTCAAGAGTCCGGGGAGGTTACGGGCGATGAGCGATGTTTTGACTGGCACCACCACAGGGGTTGTCCGCTACAGAGGCTGGAACGAGGTGCCCGCGCAGTTCCGGCCTCCGGCGCCGCCGCGGCACTTCGTCGGCAGGGACGCCGAGCTCGAGAAGATCCGGGCCGGTGGAGTGACGGTGCTGAGCGGGCCTGCCGGGGTGGGCAAGACCGCGCTGGCGCTGAAGTGGTTGCGGGACCGGGGATCCGGCGACGGGCTGTACGTCGATCTGGCCGCACCGGAGGTCCTGGGCAGGGTGCTGCGCGCGTTCCGGCTCGACGGTGTGCCCGCTGACGAGAGAGCGGCGGTGTTCCGCAGTCTCGTGGTGCGGCGGCAGCTCACCCTGTTGCTGGACAACGCCGATTCGGCCGAGCAGGTAACGCCGCTGCTGCCCGCGTCGGGCACGGTGCTGGTGACCAGCCGGAAGAAGCTGGACCTTGAGCGAGCTCACGAGATGGACGTCGAGCCGCTCACCGACACCGAACGGCTGAAAGACCTGCTCGATCTGTCCTATGTGGAGCTTCCGGAACGGCAGGCGCGGCTCTACCGGCTGTGCGCGTGGGAGTCCGGCGCGTTCGGGGTGCCGCACGCGGCGGCGATCGCGGGGGAGCCGGAGTGCGACGTCGAGGACGCGCTCGACGACCTGGTCGAGAAGTCGTTGCTGACCGAGGTGGGAGACGACGCGTTCAGGTTCCATGAGCTCGTGCGTGCTCATGCGCGCACGAAACGCTAACAATGCGTTAGGTGCGTTTAACGACATAGGGGCCGGATAAACGGGAAAACCTGGCGGTAAAGGGTTGTCCACAGCGGGTCTTCCATTCGGGAATCCGAATTGGTCATATCCTTCGCGTCATGCCGAAGGATTTCCGGGCCACGGCGCTCGAACGCGCCATCGGGCGGCAGCTGGCCGGGTGGCGCAACGAGCGGGAGCTCAGCCTCACCGAGGCCGGCCAGCGCGTGGGTTTCAGCAGCGCCAAGCTGTCCATGATGGAGAACGCCGTGCAGCCCTCGGCGGCCGTCGACATCATGGCGCTCGGATACGTGTACAAGGTGCCGACTCCGGAATGGCAAGCCGTGGTGTTGCAGACGCAGTACGCGGAACACGTCCGTACGCGCGCGCTCAACAACGCGGCGCGCTTTGATCCGGCTGCGGACTTCGCGAATCTCGTGTTCGAGTCGACGTTGCTGCGGGTGTTCACGACGGATCTGGTGCCGGCCGTCTTTCAGCTCGCGGGGTACACGCACGCCGCATTGCAGGACGACGATCCCGTGCGCACGGCCAGGCTCGCGATGGCGCGGGAGGCGTGGTCGACGCGCCTCACCGACAAAGATCCACTCGTCGTGCAGGCGGTGTTCCCGGAAGCCGTGCTGCGGCAGGTGGTCGGCGGGCCGCGCGTGATGAAGGCCCAGCTGCTGCACCTGATGGAGGTCAGCGAGCAGCCGACGGTCAGTGTGCAGGTCGTGCCGCGCGGGGCCGGGGCCTACCCGGCGATGGGGTCGCCGTTCACGTTGCTCAGCTTCCCGCACCGCCAGCACAACGACGTGGCGTACCTGGAGACGTTCATCAAGGGTGAGTACGTCGAGGACCCAGGGCTGACCGAGCAGTGCGCGCAGCGGTTCGCGAGCCTGCGCGAACTGGCCCTGGGCGAGGGCGAGTCGCTGGAGCTCATCGCCGAGGCCGCCGCTGAGCTGTAGAGATGTCGGATTCCTGAGAAAACTCCGGTTCGGCCGCCGCAGGGAGAAGGATCAGAGGCGCTCCCCAATCCGAAATAGGAGGCGGCATGTACCGCAGATTCGGTGTCCTGCTCGCGGCGGTCCTGGGCGTCACGCTCACAGCCGCGGCGCCGGCCACCGCAGACGCGTCCAAGAGCTTCCCCACCGAGTTCTCCCTGCCCAACGGGTGGCAACCCGAAGGCATCGCGATCAGCGGCACCAAGGCCTACTTCGGGTCGCGGGCCGACGGGTCGATCTACGCGGCGGACCTGCGCACCGGTCAGGGCAAGGTGTTCGCGAAGGGGCCGGGCACGCCGTCGCTCGGCATGAAGGTCGATGAGAAGAAACGGCTGTGGGTCGCGGGTGGTGTTGGCGGCGACGGACGCGTCTACGACACCCGCACGGGCGCGTTGCTGGCGAAGTTCCAGTTCGCGACCACTGACACGTTCGTCAACGACGTCGTGCTGACCGGCAAGTCGGCGTGGTTCACCGACTCGCGCAAGGCGGTGCTCTACCAGGTGCCGCTGAGTCTGAAGCCGCACCGGACCCTGCAGCTCACCGGCGACCTCGCCGTCACGCCCGGCCAGACGAACCTCAACGGCATCGTCACGGGTCTCGACGGTGACCTCATCGCCGTGCAGAGCAACCTCGGCAAGCTGTTCCGGATCGATCCTCGCAGCGGAAAAACGATCAACATCAATTTGAGCGGTCAAACACTGACCAATGGTGATGGGTTGTTGCGTGAGGGACGGCAGTTGTACGTGGTGCAAAACAGGTTGAACAAAGTCGCGCGCTACACGCTCAGTCGTGACGGATCCTCGGCAACGCTCGCCGCGGAACACGAGGACAAGCGCTTCGACGTTCCCACGACGGTGGCCGCGTTCGGCAAGCGCCTCTACCTGCCGAATGCCCGCTTCACCACGCCGCCCACGCCCGACACGACCTACAACGTGGTCGCGATCGAACGGCCGTAGAACTCCAGCTGAACTAGCCCGTACGGGGGTTCTTGCCTTGTGAGAACCCCCGGACCGGGTGTTGCACCGCTCACTCGACTGGGTAGCCTGCCAACCGCGTACTGCGTGTGATCGCTGTCATTGGGTAACGATGATCTCTGCTTGTTACCGTATTGCAGCCGAAGGAGTGACTCGGGTTACCCGCAGCGCTAGCCGTGGGACACAGGAGACCGTGAGAAGCGCTGTGAACGAGAAGAGCGGTTACACACCGACCAACTACCGGACCATTCGGTCCCGGCTGGCCGGTGTCGTGGTCGTACCAAGCGTTGTCTTGCTCGTCATGTGGGCCGTTTTCTCCTCTTACACCGTTTTCGACGGTTTCTACATGCGCTCGATCGCGTCGAGCGTGAAGGACGTGACGATCCCGTCCGCCGAGGCGTTCGTCGGGCTGCAGAAGGAACGTCAGCTGAGCCTCGTGCTGCTGAGCCGGACCGGCGGCACCGACGCGGCCGCGCTGAACCTGCAGCAGGAGCAGACCGACGAGGGCGTCCGGAAGATGAAGGACGCGTTCGCGGAGCTCGCGGACAGCTCGCCGCAGGACATCCGGGACCGGATCAACGCGCTCAACACGGTGCTGGACCAGCTGCCGCGGCACCGCGGTGAGGTCGAGGCCGGCCGCGCGAACCCGCAAGAGGTCTACGACTACTACAACAGCCTCGTCGACTCGGGCGTGGCGTTGTTCTCCCGGCAGGCCCGCCTGGTGCCGGACGCCGAGGCGAGCCAGGCCAACGTGCAGGCCGTCACGATCTTCCAGGCCGCCGACTGGATGTCCCGCAGCGCCACGATCGGCTCGCGCGGGTTGCTCAACGGCAAGTTCACCCCCGCCGAGCGCGTTGAGTTCGTACGGCTCGTGGGCGCCTATCACTCCAGTGTCGACTCCACGATCCCGTACGCGCTGGAGCAGCCGCGGGTGCAGTACGACGCGCTGCGCAGCACCGGGGAGTACCGGACGCTGATCGACCTCGAGGGCAAGCTGATCAACGGCGATCCCGGCGTCACCGAGCAGCAGTGGCGGGCGGCGACCGCGCCGGTGCACGAGAAGCTCGTGCAGATCGCGGTGCGGCAGGCCGAGGACGGCGCCAACCTGGGGCTCGACAAGGCCACCAGCCGGTTCACCGCCGTGCTGATCGGCAGCCTCATCGCGTTGCTCGCGGTGGTGGTCGGCATCGTGCTGGCGTTGCGGATCTCGAACCGGCTCGTGTCTCGTGCCCTGGTCACGCGGCTGGCGTCGCTGCGGGAGGACACGCTGCGGCTCGCCCAGGAACGGCTGCCGCACATCGTGGCGCGCCTGCGCGGCGGTGAGCAGGTGGACGTGCACCGCGACATGCCGCCGTTGGACTACGGCAACGACGAGATCGGCCAGGTGGCGGACGCGTTCAACACCGCCCAGTACACGGCCGTCGCGGCGGCGGTGAAGGAGACGCAGGCCCGCGAGGGCGTGAACCGGGTCTTCCTCGACATCGCGCACCGCAACCAGGGCCTCGTGCACCGCCAGCTCAAGATCCTCGACAAGCTGGAGCGCGAGGAGGAGAACCCCGAGCAGCTGGACTCGCTCTTCCAGCTCGACCACCTGGCGACGCGGGCCCGCCGCAACGCGGAGAACCTGATCATCCTCGCCGGGGAGCAGCCGGGCAGGCAGTGGCGCAAGCCGGTGCGGCTGAGCGACGTCATCCGCGCCGCGGTCGCCGAGACCGAACAGTACGTCCGGGTCAGGGTCAACCCGGTGCCGGACCGCGCGCTGGTGGGTGTGGCTGTCGCCGACACCATCCACCTGCTCGCGGAGCTCGTCGACAACGCGACGGCGTTCTCGTCGCCGCGGTCCGAGGTGATCGTCCACTCCAGCGCCGTGCCGCACGGGATCGTGATCGAGATCGAGGACCACGGTCTCGGCATGACGCAGGAGGAACGCCTCCAGGCCAACGCGAAGCTCTCCAACCCGCCCGATTTCGAGACGATGGCGTTCCGGGGCGAATCCCGGCTGGGGCTGTTCGTCGTCGCTCGGCTCGCCGCACGGCGGGGCATCAAGGTGGAGCTCCGCGACTCGCCGTACGGCGGCACGGTGGCGTTGTGCGTGCTGCCGCCGAACATCGTCGCCCCGCACAACACCGCGGGCGACATCACCGAGACCACCCAGATGCCGGTGCGGTCGTTCCACGACCAGCACCACGGGCACGTCGAGGACCACCCGAGCTTCCCCGTGACGGTGAACCCCGAGGTGCAGGCGGCGCTGAACGCACAACTGAACAAGGCGGTGAACTCCGCGGCTTCCGCAGCCGTTCCCGCAGTAGACGCATCGGTGGACGAACCAACCCCAGCGGCACCACCCACGGACGGGAAGGCTCCCCTTCCCCGCAGGAAGAAGCGGCAGAACCTCGCGCCGCAACTCATGCAGTCCGCGGAGGAGCCGCCCCACGCCGAGCCGGTGACCGGCGAAAGGTCGGCCGAGCGGACCCGTGACGGGCTCGCCGCGTTCCAGCGCGGCACCCGTGACGCCCGGCTGACCGACGACTGGAGATCAGAAGGAGCCCCCTCGTCATGAAGGACAACACCAGCCAGCACGGCGAACTGAACTGGTTGCTGGAGGACCTGATCCAGCGCGTGGTCGGCGCGCGCCACGCGGTGGTGCTGTCCGCCGACGGACTCCTGCTCGGCCGCTCGGCCGGCCTGTCCCGCGACGACTCCGAGCACCTGTCCGCGATGGCGTCGGCGTTCCAGTCGCTGGCCCGCGGCACCGGCCGGCACTTCGGCGGCGGCGCGGTGCGGCAGACCATCGTCGAGATGGAGCACGCGTACCTGTTCGTGACGGCGGCCGGCCACGGCGCGTGTCTCGCGGTTCTGGGCGAGGAAGACGCCGACATGGGCATGATCGCCTACGAGATGAACATGCTGGTCAAGCGGGTGGGCACCTACCTGTCGTCGGCCCCGCGCGCAGAACAGGCGACCGTGCCCACGGCACGAGAGTCGCGCTGATGACCGCGCGGGAGGACTGGTGGTACGACGAGGCCGCGGGGCCGCTGGTGCGGCCCTACGCGATGGTGCGCGGCCGCACCCGGCCGAACGCGCCTGATCTACACCTCGTCACCCAGGTCCGCGCCTCCTCATTTGCGGCCGACCAGACGTCGCTGACGGTCGAGCATCGCGAGATCATGGCCCTGTGCGCGCGTCCTTTGTCCGTGGCCGAGGTGGCCGCCTACCTCGACGTGCCGCTCATCGTGGTGAAGGTCCTGCTGTCGGACCTCATCGAGCGCGGTGACGTGCTCGTGCAGAACTCGTCCCCCCAGATTCCGGACCGGGATCTCCTGCAGGCAGTACTGGATGGTGTTCGTGGGATCTGACGACCAGCTGACCGTGCCGACCGCGGTCAAGATCGTCATCGCGGGCGGGTTCGGCACCGGCAAGACCACCATGGTCGCGTCGGTGTCGGAGATCGAACCGCTTCGAACCGAGGAACTGCTCACCGAAGCCGGTGTGCACGTCGACGACCTCGCCGGGATCGAGGGCAAGGACACCACGACCGTCGCCCTGGACTTCGGGCGCATCACCATCAACACCAAGGTGGTGCTGTACCTGTTCGGCACGCCGGGGCAGAACCGGTTCTGGTTCATGTGGGACGAGCTGGCGACCGGTGCCATCGGTGCGGTGGTGCTGGTGGACACGCGGCGGCTGGACTCGTCTTTTCCGTCGATCGACTTCTTCGAGCACCGCGGGATTCCGTTCGTGGTGGCGGTGAACTGCTTCGACGGGGCGCAGCTCTACACCGTCGACGAGGTTCGGCACGCGTTGGATCTGGACGACGCCATCCCGGTGGTGCTTTGTGATGCCCGTGATCGGGAGTCGTCGAAGTCGGTGCTGGTCGGGCTGATCCAGCATTCGATGAATCGGCTGGAAGCGGCCGTGTAGTGATCATAAGATCCGCGCATGACGGACGAGAACGAGCGGGCGGTGCGCGCGGCTGTGGACGGGGAGCTGCGGCTGCTCGATCCTGAGGTGCGTGCTTCGCCGGCTCTCGTCTCGGAGTTGTTGGATCCGGAGTTCACCGAGATCGGGGCTTCTGGTCGTTGGTGGGACGCGGAGTCGATTCTCGCGGTGACCGGCGACGGAACGGTGACCTCGGAGGCTCTTGTCGAGGTCAGCGAGATGTCCGGGACCGTCCTCGCTCCGGGCGTCGTGCACCTGACGTACTTCAGCGATCATCAGGGGCGGCGGGCGTGGCGGAGCTCCCTGTGGCGGCTGACTCCGGCGGGTTGGCGCATCTACTTCCACCAGGGCACCTTGGCTGAAGCAGCCGGCTAGTGATCGCTCACGTGGTGCGCGTCCGGGGGCCAGGAACCTTCGCGGACGACGTGCTCGACGATCCGGAACGCCCCTTCGATCGGCACGGTGTCGGCGTCCGCGTAGTCGTCGTTCTGCCCGTTGGAGAGGACGAACCCGCCGCTCTCACCCTCGGCTGCGGGGTCGACGGCGTGCTCGCCGGGGTCGCCTTCTTCGTTGAGCAGCATCACCATCGCGCGCTCGGTGTTGGTCACGAACGCCAGCGACCGGCCGCACGAGCTGGTCAGCCAAGTCTCCAGGTGCCCGTCACCGATCCGTGCCCGCAACGAAGCGACCACCTCGCCTGGTGCGAGGTGGTCGCCGTCGATGGTCCAGCTTTCGGTCACTTGGCGTAGTTGTGGAACCCGCGGCCCGACTTCTTGCCCAGCAGGCCCGCGTCCACCATGCGCAGCAGCAGCGGCGGCGGCGAGTACAGCGGCTCCTTGAACTCGTCGTACATCGACTCGGCGATGGCCTTCGTGGTGTCGAGGCCGATCAGGTCGGTGAGGCGCAGCGGGCCCATCGGGTGGGCGCAGCCGAGCACCATGCCGTTGTCGATGTCGTCGGCGGAGGCGAAGCCGGACTCCAGCATGCGGATCGACGAGAGCAGGTAGGGGATCAGCAGCGCGTTGACCACGAAGCCGGCGCGGTCCTGCGAGCGGATGACCTCTTTGCCCAGAACAGCGCGCACGAACGCCTCGGCGCGGACCTGGGTGGTGGCGCCGGTCAGCAGGGACGGCACGATCTCGACCAGCTTGAGCACCGGCACCGGGTTGAAGAAGTGCACGCCGATGACCTGCTCGGGGCGGCTGGTGGCCATGCCGAGCTTCATGATCGGGATCGACGAGGTGTTGGAGGCGAAGATCGCTTCCTCGTCCTTCACGACCTTGTCGAGGGCCGTGAAGACGTCGGTCTTGATCTGCTCGTTCTCGGCGACCGCCTCGACCACGAACTGCCGGTCGGCGAACTCGCCGATGTCGGTGGTGAACCGGATGCGGGCCAGTGCGGCCTCGCGGTCGGATTCACTCAGCTTGCCCGACTTGACGCCCCTGGCCAGCGACGCGGCGATCCGCCCCTGCGCTGCCTCGGACGCGCTCGCGTTGACCTCGGCGACGATGACGTCGAGGCCGGCGCGGGCGCTCACCTCGGCGATTCCGGAGCCCATGAGGCCGGAACCGACGACTCCCACACGTTGAATGTCACTCACAACGGTCGATCCTGCCACGAACTGCTCGAAGTGGGGTGGGGCCCATCGGCGACGGGCCCCACCAGCGACGATCAGGTCAGGCCGTAGGCCCTGATGATCGTTTGTTCGACGGTGTCGCCGTCGGCCGCGACAGCGCGGACCCGCAGCGAGATGAAGCCGCCCGGCTTGTCCGGGTGCTGCACGAGCGCGTCACGGTTGCCGTGGACGCGCACCCGCTTCCAGGTGAGGCCGTCGTCGTCGGAGACCTCCAGCGACACGGACGTGATGCGCGAAGCCGAAGCGCCGTCCTGCGTGCGGGCCGTGATCCGCAACGGGAACGAGCACCCGCTGTGCGCCCGGTTGTAGTCGTCGAAGTCGCCGCTGACCCGCACGGTCGGCACGGACAGGTAGGTCAGCGCCGAGGTCGGAGCCGAGGTGAACGTCCACGCCGCGGTGACCTTTGTGGACAGTGCCGAGTACGCGACGTTCCGGGAAGCAGTCGACGTGACGGTGTAGCGGCCCTCGTCGGCGGGCACGTTGCTGCCGCCGATGTCGGGGAACGGGGTGTTGCGCAGGACCGTGCCGTCGCGCTCCAGCACGTTCGTGCCGTTGCCCTGGGAGTTCAGGAAGAGCGAGCCGAGGCCCGGGTCCTCCGGCGTGAAGACGCTGAAGTTGGTGACCAGCCGGTTGCCGTCGCGCCAGATGCCCTGGGCGCTGTCGTGGATGTCGGTCTGGGTGCTGAGGCCGGCGGTGTTCCAGTTCTTGGTGACAACGGAACCCGCGCGATAGGTCTCGGGGTTGCCGTCCATCCGGCCCCAGCCGACGACCGGCACGCTGGTGTGGTGCGGGGTCATGACCTGCTTGTACGTCACGCCCGGTTCGGTGCCGTAGTACTCCGTCCGCTTGCGGGTCGGCAGAGGAACCGTGAGGTACGGGCCGGTGATGAGGTTCTGGGTGGGCAGGAACTTCGGCATCACCGCACGTTCGGCGACGGTGTCCGGGACGCCCAGCGCGCGGTAACGGGAGACGAACGTCGCGAGCTGGCGCGAGGTGTAGCGGCGCAGCAGGTTCGTGCCGATGCGGCCGCCCTCGCCCCACGCGAGGTTGTAGACGAACGGCTCGGCGGCCGTTGGTGCCGAGCCCAGCTGGCCCTGAATGCCGAACGCGAAACGGTCGGGGACGGGAGCCTCCACCGGTGCGATGAAGACGTTGTCGTTCGTCGCGGGGCGCAGCAGGAACTTGTTGGCGCGCCTGCCATCGGCGGTTTGCGCCGTGTACTGCGTGAAGAGGGTGTTGTAGTAGGACACCGCGTCGGCGCGTGGCACCTTGAACCCGGCCGGAACACCGCGGCGGGCGTCGAACGTCAACGAGATGTTGCTGTCGGTGCGCACCAACGGTTCTACGAGCAGCGTTCCGGAGTTGCCGTCGCTGATCGCGATGTTGAACGCCCACTCGCCCTTGGTCAGGCGGATGGAGGCCCGTCCGTCGCGGATCACGTACGGCACAGTGCTGCCGGGCTCACCCACGGTGGGCAACGTGTGCAGCTTCGTCACGTAGACGACGTGCGCGTCCGTCGGCGCCTTGCCGGAGCGGTCGATCAGGTTGATGTCGACGTTGTAGGACTCTTCTTCTGTGGCAACCGAGAACACCGTCTGAGTGACGTTCTTGCCGTCTGTGGCGGTGATCCGGCCGGTGTAGGCGCCGAACGCCGTCGCGGGCACGAGCGACGGGTGCACGGTGACGCCGACCTCGGCACTGCCTCGCGCGGGAACGACGACCTGGTTGGAGCTCAACGTGAACAGCCCATCAGTCCCGGACGGCCCGGTGGCCGACACGGTGAGATCGAGCGTCACGTCCGTGTCGCCGGCGTTGGTGAACGTCACCGGCTTCGTCTGCTCCGGCGCGGTCGAGCTCGGGTAGCGCAGCAGGCCGAACGTCGTGGCGGGCGTCGCGTACACGGTCTGCGTCACCGCGCGTGCCACGTCGACACGTCCGGCGCCCTGCGCGTTCACCGAGCCGCCGAGCGGTAGAGCCGTGCTCGCCAACGCGGCCTTGAGCTGCGCGGAGGTCAATGAGGGCCGGGCCTGGGCGAGCAACGCCGCGGCACCCGCGACGTGCGGTGTCGCCATCGACGTGCCGCTCGCCCGCGTGTAGTTGGCGTCGATCGGCGTGCCCATGCCCGTGCCGGACGCCCGTGGCGCGGCGATGTTCTCTCCGGGCGCCGCGATCTCGGGCTTCACCGCGGAGTCACCCGCCCGCGGGCCGCGGCTGGAGAACCTGCTCACCGCGTCGGAGGCGTTGACCGAGGCCACGCTCAGCGCCGCGTCGGCGGTGGAAGGGCTGGACACGGTCCGGTCGCCGGGACCGTCGTTGCCCGCGGCGATCACGAACAACGTGCCGGGGAGGCGGTTGACCGCGTCCTCCATCGGATCGATGCCGGGGGAGTCGGGGCCGCCGAGGCTGACGTTCGCGATGTCGGCACCCTGCTCGGCCGCCCACTCCATGCCTGCCACGATCGCCGACTCCGAGCAGCTGCCGGTCGGGCACACCTTGGCCGCGATCAGCGTCGCTTCCGGTGCCACCCCGGCGTACTGGCCGCCGGACGCCTGGCCGGTACCGGCGACGATGCCGGCCACGTGGGTGCCGTGGCCGTGGTTGTCCGCGAAGCCGGTGCCGGTGAAGTCCTTGGTGGCGACCACCTTTCCGGCGAGGTCGGGATGGTTGACGTCGACGCCGGTGTCGATCACCGCGACCTTGACGCCGTTGCCCTTGAAGCCCGACTCCCACGCGGCGGGCACGCCGATCTGCTTGTTGCTGACGTCGTCGAGGACCTGGCGCTTGCCGTCGAGCCAGATCTTGGTGACGTCACTGAGAGATCGCCAGATCTCCTGCGCGCCAACGCTGGTCACCTTCTGGGCGGACCTGTCGACGATCAGCGGCAGTTCGGTGGAGACCCCCTGCTTCACCAGGCCGGTGACGTCGAACAGCCGCGGGTCGAGTTTTCCTTCTGCCAGAGGGATTTCGGCGTCACGGGGGATGACGACAACGTTGTCCGAGTCGCCGGTCTGCACATGGCCGATGTGCTCACGTCCTTTTGCCGGAACGAAAATCGTCTCGTGCGTGCCGTCGGACCTCTTCGACAGCTGCACCTGGTCGCCGGTGATCAACGTGACCGTGTGGACTTCTCCTGTGCTGCTGACCGGTGGATCTGCCACCACCGCCGTGGCAGGCCACACCGGCAACAAGAGCAATGCCGATACGGCGAGGGGTAAGAGTCTGCGCATCGTGCGCACCTCCCAGGTTCCGGGATATTGGTATGGACCAACGCTTCCGGAGGGAGATCGTCATCGGAAGACTGACGAGCTGGGCAAATGCGGCAATGACGTAAACCCGGCAGGAGAGCGATGTCCGCTGAAGAAGCGCTCTGGGTCGACGAGCTCGGCGCGGCTCTCGAACAACTCTTCCTGGCCCGCGAACAACAGCTGCGGCAGGCCAGACTGCTCACCCGGGAGATCGCCGACCGGCATCGGCAGGGCCGGCTCGTCGAGGTGGTGCACGGCGAGGAGGCCGTTCTGCGGTGGTGGCGCCAGATCCACCGCGCGGCACGGGCGGAGCTGCTGGGCCTGACCCGGCCGCCGTTCCTCACGAGCAGCAACCCGGACGAGGAGGACAGGCTCGCGGCCGGCGTCGGCTACCGCGCGATCTACGACCACTCGGTGCTGGAGCTGCCCGGCAAGCTCGACGGGATCGCGGAGTTCGCACGCAGGGGCGAGCAGGTGCGGATCGGCGCGGTGCCGGTGAAGGCGCTGCTGGCGGACGACCGGATCGGCCTGCTGGCACTGCACCCGGACACGATCGACGCCGCACTGGTGGTGCACTCGTCGTCGTTGCTGGCGGTGCTGCGGACGCTGTTCGAACGGATCTGGGCGGCTGCAGTGCCGTTCGGGACCGATGCCGGGGAAGCCGACACCGAGCGGTTGCTGACGCTGCTCGCCGCGGGGATGACGGACGCCGCGATCGCCCGCCAGTTCGGGTGGCATCTGCGGACCGTGCAACGAAGGGTGCGGGGGCTCATGTCCGAGCTCGGCGTGCGGACGCGGTTCCAGGCGGGACTGCAGGCCGCACGCCGAGGCTGGCTTTAATCCAACTCTGCTTCTGCCTTCGCGATCGCCGCGAACTCCTCCTCCGGAGCGTTCGCGACCAGGTGATGACGGCTGTAGAACCAGTAGTAGGCAACTGCGATCACGACGATGCCCGCCGTCACCGCTGCCGCGATCTCGTCCACGAAGAACGTCGCGATGACAGCGGCAACAGCCAGCACCAGCGCAACGCCCGTGGTGACCACACCGCCAGGAGTGCGGTACGGCCGCGGCAGGTCGGGTGCGGTCTTACGCAGAACGATGTGCGACACCATCATCAACACGTACGAGAGAGCCGCGCCGAACACGGCGATGTTGATGAGGCGCGCGCCGCCCGTCACCGGGTCGACCGTCTTCATGATGGTGGCCAACGCGAAACCGATGGTGCCCGGCACGATCAGGGCCAGGTACGGCGTCTTGCGCTTGCCGGTCTTCGACAGCCAGCGCGGCAGATAGCCCGCGCGGGACAACGCGAACAGCTGCCGCGAGTAGGCGTAGATGATCGAGAAGAACGACGCGACCAGGCCGGCCAGGCCCACGTAGTTCACCAGCTGCGCCAGGAAGGTGTCGCCGCCGTAGGCCGCGCGGACCGCCTCGGGCAGCGGGTTTCCGGACGCCTCCAGCACCTTCGAGCCAGCGCCGCCCGGTGCCACGAGCAGGATCGCGGCCGCGAACACCAGCAGCGTCACCATCGCGGCGATGATGCCGCGTGGCATGTCGCGCTTGGGATCCCGGGCTTCCTCGGCGGCCAGCGGCACGCCTTCGACCGCGAGGAAGAACCAGATCGCGAACACGATCGCGCCCCACGCCCCGGTGACGCCCATCGGCAGGAACGAGCCGTCGCCGATGTCGAACAGCTTGGAAGAGTCGAACTTCGGGATCATGCCCGCGACGAACGCGACCAGCGCCACCACGGCTACACCGGTGATGACGAACATCAGCCGCAGCGCCTCGCCCACGCCCCACAGGTGGATGCCGACGAAGATCACGTAGCACGCCAGGTACACCGGCCAGGTGGCGTCCAAGAGCCCCAAAGCCTTGACGTAGTCGCCGATGAACACCGAGATCGCCGCAGGAGCGATGGCGTACTCGATGAGGATCGCGATACCTGTCGCGTACCCGCCCAACGGGCCGAGCGCGCGCCTCGCGAAACCGTAGCCCGCACCCGCGACAGGCAGTGCGGAGGCCAGTTCGGCGAGACCGAACACCATGCACGTGTACATCGTCGCCATCAGGACCGTGGCGACCAGCAACCCGCCCCACCCGCCCTGGGCGAGGCCGAAGTTCCACCCGGCGAAGTCGCCGGAGATAACGTACGAGACACCCAGCCCGGCGAGCAGGACCCAGCCCGCCGCACCACGTTTGAGCTGACGGTGCTCCAGGTACTCGTCGCCGACCTTCTCGTACTCGACGTGCTTGGCCATATGGACTCCTAATAGTCCTTTAACCGGTGGTTGAGGGTGGCGCCCGTCACCCACAGGTGTCAAGATGGTGCGGCCAATGGCTCGCTGACATACCTTTGGAGGAACGCGGGATGCTGACCGTCGAGGAGTTGCGCGAGGCCGTGGACACCGGTGAGATCGACACCGTCCTGGTCGCGATCGTGGACATGCAGGGCCGCCTGCAGGGCAAGCGGTGCGCGGCCCGGTACTTCCTCGACGAGGTGCTCGGGCACTCCGCCGAAGGCTGCAACTACCTGCTCGCCGTCGACGTCGAGATGAACCCCGTCAGCGGCTTCGAGATGTCCAGCTGGGACCGCGGGTACGGCGACTTCGTGATGAAGCCGGACGTCGAAACGCTTCGCAGGGTCCCGTGGCAGGAGGGCACCGCGCTCATCATGTGCGACCTCGTCTGGGAGAACGGCGACCCCGTCGTCGCGTCACCGCGCCAGATCCTGCGCAAGCAGCTCGACCGGCTCGAAGCGCTCGGCCTGGAGTGCTACGTCGGCACCGAGCTGGAGTTCATCGTTTTCGACGACACGTACGAGCAGGCCTGGAACGCCGGGTACCGCAACCTCACGCCGTCGAACCAGTACAACGTCGACTACTCGCTGCTCGGCACCGCACGTGTCGAACCGCTTCTCCGGGCCATCCGCAACGGCATGACGGGCGCGGGCATGGTCGTCGAGTCGGCCAAGGGCGAGTGCAACCCCGGCCAGCACGAGATCGCGTTCCGGTACACGACGGCGCTGCGGACGTGCGACCAGCACGCCATCTACAAGAACGGCTCCAAGGAGATCGCTTCCCAGCAGGGCAAGTCGCTCACGTTCATGGCGAAGTACAACGAACGCGAGGGCAACTCCTGCCACATCCACCTCAGCCTGCGCTCCAAGGACGGCGAGCCCGTGTTCGCCGAGGGCCACGGCATGTCCGAGATGATGAAGCACTTCCTCGCGGGACAGCTCGCGGCGCTGCGCGAGTTCACCTACTTCCTCGCGCCGAACATCAACTCCTACAAGCGTTTCGTGAAGGGTTCGTTCGCGCCGACCGCGGTGGCGTGGGGCCGCGACAACCGCACGTGCGCGCTGCGGGTCGTCGGCCACGGGCAGTCGCTGCGGTTCGAGAACCGGGTGCCCGGCGGTGACGTGAACCCGTATCTCGCCGTGGCGGCGTTGATCGCGGCCGGCCTGCACGGCGTCGAGCAGAAGCTGGAGCTGGAGGACGAGTTCGTCGGCAACGCCTACGCCTCGGACCGGCCGAACGTGCCGACGACGCTGCGCGAGGCTGCGGATCTGTTCGCCGCCAGTGAGATCGCGCAACAGGCGTTCGGCAAGGAGGTCGTCGACCACTACCTGAACGCGGCGAAGGTCGAGCTCGACGCGTTCGAGGCGGCGGTCACGGACTGGGAGAAGGTACGCGGGTTTGAACGCCTCTGAGTCGATCATGCGGCCGCTCATCGGCATCAGCACCTACCTGGAGCGCACGCGCTTCGGGCACTGGGACGTGGAGGCCGCGGTGCTCTACCGCGGCTACCTCGACTGCGTGGTCCAGGCCGGCGGCAACCCGGTGATGCTGCCGCCGGTCGGCACGTGGACCGCCGAGACCATCGGGTTCCTGGACGGTCTGGTGATCGCGGGCGGCGCGGACATCGACCCCGCCGCCTACGGTGCCGAGAAGCACGAGATGACCGGCGAGCCGCGCCGGGACCGCGACGACGCCGAGCTCGCGCTGGTCGAGGCCGCGTTGAAGCTCGACCTGCCGGTGCTCGGCGTGTGCCGGGGCATGCAGGTGCTCAACGTGGCGCTGGGCGGCACGCTGCACCAGCACATCGAGGGCCACAACCCGGCGCCCGCGGTGTTCGAGCACACCGAGATCGAGGTGGCGCGGGACAGCCTGCTGCACCAGATCCTGGGCGACCACACGACCGTGCAGTGCCATCACCACCAGTCGCTGGACCGGATCGCGGACGGCCTTCGCGTCACGGCCCAGGCGCCCGACGGGACCGTCGAAGCGGTTGAACTCGAAGGCGCGCGGTTCGTCGTCGGCGTGCAGTCGCACCCCGAGCAGGACATCGAAGACCTGAGGCTGTTCGAAGCTCTCGTAGAGGTTTCAAGGAGAAAAGCGTGACCTTCGACGTCATCAACCCGGCTACCGAGAAGGTCGTGCGGTCCGTACCGCACACCTCTCTCGAAGAGACGGACGCGGCAATCGTCCGGGCGCAGAAGGCGTTCGAGACCTGGCGAACCGTCGCTCCCGGCGATCGTGCCCGGCTGCTGCGGAAGTTCGCGGAGATCGTCGACGCGCACAACGAAGAGCTGGCGCAGCTGGAGGTCGAGAACTCCGGCCACACCATCGGCAACGCGCGGTGGGAGGCGGGGAACGTCCGCGACGTCCTGCAGTACTACTCGGCCGCGCCGGAACGGTTGTTCGGCAAGCAGATCCCGGTCGCCGGGGGCCTGGACGTCACGTTCCACGAACCGCTCGGCGTCGTCGGCGTGATCGTGCCGTGGAACTTCCCGATGCCGATCGCGGGTTGGGGGTTTGCGCCCGCGCTGGCGGCCGGCAACACGGTGGTGCTGAAGCCCGCCGAAGTCACGCCGCTGACCGCGATCCGGCTCGGCGAGCTCGCGCTGGAGGCGGGCATCCCGGAGGGCGTGTTCCAGGTGCTGCCGGGCAAGGGCAGCGTCGTGGGCAACCGGTTCGTCACGCATCCGTTGGTGCGCAAGGTCGTTTTCACCGGCTCGACCGAGGTCGGCAAGCAGATCATGGCCGGCTGCGCGGACCAGGTGAAGCGCGTGACGCTGGAGCTGGGCGGCAAGTCGGCGAACATCGTCTTCGCGGACTCCGACCTGGAGAAGGCCGCCGCGACCGCGCCGTACGGGGTGTTCGACAACGCCGGTCAGGACTGCTGCGCGCGTTCGCGGATCCTCGTGCAGGCCAGCGTCTACGACCGGTTCATGGAGCTGCTGGAGCCTGCGGTCAAGGGCGTCAAGGTCGGCGAGCCCGGCGACGAGGCGACCGAGATGGGGCCGCTCATCTCCGCGTCGCACCTCAGCAAGGTCGCGTCTTACGTACCAGACGACGCTCCCGTGGCGTTCCGGGGAAGTGCGCCGGACGGACCGGGATTCTGGTTCCCGCCGACGGTGCTGACTCCTGCCTACGACCACGTGACGGTCACCGAGGAGATCTTCGGACCGGTCGTCGTCGTGCTGCCGTTCACCGACGAAGCAGACGCCATCAGGATCGCGAACGACTCCGAGTACGGCCTGTCCGGTTCGATCTGGACGAACGACGTCGGCCGCGCGATCCGGGTCTCCCGTGCTGTCGAAGCGGGGAATCTGTCTGTGAACTCACATTCTTCTGTTCGCTACTCGACACCTTTCGGCGGCGTCAAGCAGTCCGGTCTCGGCCGTGAGCTCGGACCCGACGCGCTCGACAGCTTCACCGAAGTCAAGAACGTCTTCATCGCAACCTGATCTGGGCAACCTGAGGAGAACAACGAGATGGTGCAGCGACTCGAGGGCCGCGTGGCCGTCGTGACGGGTGGCGCGAGCGGCATCGGCCTCGCGACCGTGCGCAGGTTTGCGAGCGAGGGCGCGAAGGTCGTCGTCGCCGACCTCGACCCCGCGACCGGAAAGGCCGCCGCGGACGAGGTGGGCGGACTGTTCGTCCAGGTCGACGTGACCGACGAGGAGCAGGTCAAGGCGCTCTTCCAGACCACTGTGGACACTTACGGCAAGCTTGACATCGCGTTCAACAACGCCGGTATTTCGCCGCCCGACGACGACTCGATCCTGACGACGGGCATCGAGGCGTGGGACCGCGTGCAGAAGGTGAACCTCACGTCGGTTTATTTGTGTTGCAAGTACGCCATCCCGCACATGCAGGCCAACGGCAAGGGTTCCATCATCAACACGGCGTCGTTCGTGGCGACGATGGGCGCGGCGACGTCGCAGATCTCCTACACGGCGTCGAAGGGCGGCGTGCTCGCGATGTCGCGTGAGCTCGGTGTGCAGTTCGCGCGCGAGGGCATCCGCGTCAACGCGTTGTCCCCTGGACCGGTCAACACCCCGTTGCTGCAGGAACTGTTCGCGAAGGACCCGGAGCGCGCGGCACGGCGTCTGGTGCACGTACCGCTCGGTCGGTTCGCGGAACCTGAGGAAATCGCCGCAGCGGTCGCGTTTCTGGCGTCCGACGACTCGTCGTTCATGACGGCGTCGAACTTCCTCGTGGACGGCGGCATCGCCGGCGCCTATGTGACACCGCTGTAGAACGATGATGGAACACGCGCAGGAGGCGTTGTTCCGCCCCGTGCGGGCGGGCAACGCCTTCGAGGAGACCGTCGAACGGCTCATGCAGGCCATCCGGCTCGGCGTCGTCGCGCCGGGTGAGCGGCTGCCGTCCGAACGGGATCTGGCCACCCGGCTCGGTGTGAGCCGGGTGACCGTGCGCGAGGCCATCAGATCCTTGCAGGAGAACAACTACGTGGAGTCCCGGCGCGGCCGGTACGGCGGCACGTTCGTCAACGACGAAATTCCGAAGTCCGCACCCGGCAAGGAGTTCGGCGACATCCACGACGCGCTGACGTTGCGGAAGGTGCTGGAGACGGGTGCCGCGGAGACCGCTGCGGGCCGTTCGCTGGGCCCTGCGGAACGCCGTGGACTGCGGGCGCGGCTGGAGGAGGCGTCCACCGCGTCGCTCGCCGAATATCGGCGCAAGGACTCGCGTTTGCACCTCGCGATCGCCGAAGCGACCGGATCCGCGTCCCTGACGGCCTCCGTCGCCGACTCCCGGATGCGGGTCAACGAGCTGCTGGACACCATTCCGCTGCTCGAACCGAACCTGGCGCACTCCAACGCGCAGCACGAGCGCATCATCGCCTCCATTTTGGACGGAGACCCGGCGGGGGCGAGGCTCGCGATGGCCGAGCACCTCGACGGAACCGCCTCGTTGCTGCGCGGCTTCTTGGTCTGACCGGTCAGACTCACGCCGCGGGACCGGTTCGGGACGATCCGGGCACCAACGGGACAACGTGAAAACGTTTACAGTTCTGATTGTCCAGTTGTCATGCACATTCCGCATGGAACAGCCCTTGGCGTAGGGCTTGCGGACAGTTACCGTCCGAATACCTCGGGGACTTGCAGCGCGAGGAGCTGTTGATGCCAGGGTTGCGCAAGGTGTTTCGCGACGCCATGGGCCGGGTGCACTCACTCCGTGTCTTGTCCGCCGCGGGCATGGTGAGTCTCACGAACTTCAAGATGTCCGTGCAGGCGCTGAAAGAGGTCAAGATCTGGGGGCCGAACGTCACGGCGCTGCGCCGTTCCGTCCGGCTGAATCCGGACGGTGTCGCGGTTGTCGACGAACGCGGTTCGATGACCTACAGACAACTCGACCGGCGTTCCAACGCGATCGCGCAGGGTTTGCGCTCGTTAGGTGTGCAGCACACGCACATCGTCGCGTTGATGTGCCGCAACCACCGCGGAATGGTCGAGTCGCTGCTGGCGTGCGCGAAGCTCGGCGTCCGGGTGTTGCTGGTGAACACCGGATTCGGTGCGCCGGTCCTGTTGGACCTCTTTCAACGTGAACGCGTGTCGCTCGTGATTCACGACGAGGAGTTCACCCCGCTGTTCCACCAGCTGCCGCCGTCGGTGCCGCGGTGGCTCGCGTGGTCACGCGACGGACTGGACCGTCGCACACCGACACTCGACCAGCTGGTGGCGAAAGCCCCCCGCGGCGAGCTCGAACCGCCGCGCGAGCCGGGCGTCGTCATCCAGCTGACCTCCGGGACCACGGGGGTGCCGAAGGGAACGCCGCGCGAGATCAAGTCGGTGCTCACCGCGTCCGACTTCCTGGACCGCATCCCGATGCACTCCGGCGAGTCGACGTTCATCGCCGCGCCGATCTTCCACTCGGTCGGCTACTCGCACCTGACGCTCGCGATGTCACTGGGCTCCCGCGCGGTGCTGCAGCGCCGGTTCGACCCGCGCAAGACGCTGTGGTCGGTGCAGGGCCAGCGCTGCACGACGATCGTGATGGTGCCGACGATGCTGCAGCGGATCATGGAGCTGGACCGGTCCGTGCTGGACTCGTTCGACCTCAGCCACCTGCGGGTCGTGTTCTGCTCGGGCTCGACCCTGTCGCCGGACCTCGTGCACCGCACCCAGGCCGTGCTGGGGCCGGTGCTCTACAACCTCTACGGCTCGACGGAGGTCGCGGTCGCCACCGTGGCCACGCCGGAGGACCTGGAGGCCGCGCCGTCGAGCGTGGGGATGCCGCCGCACAACTGTATCGTGCGGATCTACGACGAGAACGGTGCGCGCGTTACTCGGTCGTTCGTGACGGGCCGGATCTTCGTGCGGGGCTCGCTGACCGTTGACTGGTACACCGACGGGTCGCAGAAGGAGATGATCGACGGGCTGGTCGCGACCGGCGACCTCGGCCACTTCGACCCGAGCGGCCGGTTGTACTTCGACGGCCGCGAGGACGACATGATCGTGTCCGGCGGCGAGAACGTGTACCCGGTCGAGGTGGAGAACCTGCTGATGACGCACTACCGGGTGCGCGACGCGGCGGTGCTCGGCGTGCCGGATCCCGAGTACGGGCAGCGGTTGCGCGCGTTCGTGGTGCCGGTGGCGGGCACGCGGATCGACGTGCGCGAGCTGCGGGAGTTCGTGCGGACCCGGTTGGCGCGGCACAAGGTTCCGCGCGAGGTCGTGGTCGTGCCGAAGCTGCCGCGCAACGCGACCGGGAAGGTGCTGCGGCGTCAGCTGCTGGCCATCCGGCTCGGGCCGCAGCCGCACTCGAACTAGGACTAGGGCGGAACGCACGCCACGGCAGAACGAGGGGGTTTATCCAGCCGTGGCGCGCGTCCCTGGCATAGGTGAGCGCACGACCTGCGCCGTCGGGGACTCGGGCAGAACGCAGGTCGTGCGCTCGGTCGGAGTTACCGCTCGAAGCGGTCGCCGCGGTCGTTGAACGGGCCGCGCTGCTCAAAGCGATCGCCGCCGCGGTCACCCCGATCACCGCGGTCGGGCCCGCGGTCGCCACGGTCGTACATGCGCACGTGGCCGGGTCGGTCGTCGAAGCGGTTAGCGGCGATCGCTCCCACGATGCCGCCGCCGAGGACGAGGCCCAGCAGGCCCACGGCCACGAGCTGGGTGGCGCGGTGCCCGGCGAAGCGCCTCACCCGGCCAGGGCCGACCGGCGCAGCTGGAGGGACCGGGGCGGCTGCGGGTGGCGGCTCTGCGGCTGTCGCCGCGGTGGCCGGTGCTTCTGCCGCTGTCGCGGCCGGTGCTTCTGCTGCTGTCGCCGCCGGCTGCTCCGGGGCGGGCTGCTCCGGGGCGGGCTGCTGACCAGGCGTGGCCGATGCGTCGGCGGGCAGCGGGGTGGTGGCCTGGTCCGGTGCAGGCTGGGCTGCCTGCGGTTCGTTCTGCGCCCGATCCTGCGACGGCTCCTGCGGCGGAGGCGTCGGTCCCTGCTCGCTCATGTCTTCAACGATGCGCCGTTCGGCTGATAACAGCCTGACAGCCGCCTGTTCGTTTCCTGAAGCCGGGCGATCAGGCCGTGCAGACCCCGTACCGCACCGATTCACGCAGGTCAGCGCCCTTCACGGAATTCATGACCGGCCGGGTGGCGGTGAAGACGTGCCGCTGGTCGGCGAACGTCGCGCCGAACAACTCAGGATCGAACTCGCCGGACCACACGAAATGCAGCGTCGTGCGCGTGCCGTCGCGGGCATCGCGGCGTGCGTAGTGGTCGCGCAGGTCGGCGTACAAAAGGCGCAGCTCGTCCCGATTCGTCTCAGTGAGGCGGACCGGGCATTCGACCACCTGGTCGTACATGTCGGTGCTCCTAACGGTGGGCCGGAGTGCACAGAGTGCTCGCCCGACCCACCGAGACGCATCCGAAAAACCACTCAGAACCGTCTACGTATGAATCGCGAACGAGGAGTGCGGCTGCACGGTGAACGTGAACCACCCGGACGAGTTAACGGCCGCGCAGCCGCCGAACCCCGACACGTCGCAGTAGTTCCCCGCCGGCATCGACGTCTGGAAAGACCTGTTCACGGCCTGGTCCGAGTCGTTGACGACCACGTAACCGCGGTTGCCGCGGCCGAACGCGATCACGTCGTTCCCGTCGTCCCACCAGCCTGTGACGCTCGTGCCGCGCGTCGCGTTCCGGAAACCGACCATTCCTTCGAACTGGCGGTGCTCGCACAGCCACGCCGACCCGCAGCTGACGTCCGAGACGCGGCCGTTCGCCTCCAGCGGCGGGCCCTGGTCGTTCGAGGAGTAGGCGAACCCGGACATCAGCGCCGGCGTCCCGTACGGCCACGCGAGCATGAACGTGTTCGCCGTCGTGTACCGGCGGCCGTCGCGGTAGGACAGCGTCGAGTTGTCGCGTTGCGTGTCGTGGTTGTCGACGAACACCACGGCCTGCGAGGACGGCAGGTAGCCCCAGCCCTCGCCGTAGTTGCGCAGGTAGGCGAGCTTCTCGTTGTTGAAGACCCGCTTCAGGTCGCGCGCGTAACGGAACTCGTGCACGTCGCCGTTGCCGGTGTACTCACCGGGCCCGATGGGCTCGCCCGCGCCGTAGATGACCTCCTGCACGATGTACGCCGGCCGCGACAGCCGCGCCTTGATCGCCGCGATGTCCGCCGCCGGCATGTGCTTCGAGGCGTCCATCCGGAACCCGTCGACACCCAGCGACAACAGGTCGTTCAGGTAGGCCGCGATCCGGCCGCGCACGTGGTCGGTCTCGGTGGCCAGGTCCGCGAGGTTCACGAGCTCGCAGTTCTGGACCTCCCACCGGTCGCCGTAGTTCGCGATGTCGTCGTTGCCGTTGCGCCCGCAGTGGTGGAAGTCCTGCGTCTGGTACGTGCCGGGATAGTCGTAGTGCGTGAACCGGGAGCCGGCCCAGCCCGTGCCCGACCCTCCGGTGGTGTGGTTGATCACCGCGTCGACCAGCACCTTCACGCCCGCGTTGTGGCACGCCGTGACCATCGAGGCGAACTCGGCGCGCGTGCCCAGCCGTGAGTCGACCTGGTAGGAGACCGGCTGGTACTGCGTCCACCACTGGGGGCCCGTCACGTGTTCCTGCGGTGGCGAGACCTGCACATATCCGTAGTTCGCGAGCCGTGGGCACTCGGCGGCGACGGACCGCCAATTCCACTCGAAGAGCTGAACTATCACGTCTCGGGGGCCGGCAGGGGCCGCCGAGACCGCGGGCGCGGAGAGAACGCCCAGCACCGTTGCCAGGACCAACAGAAGCCGCATCACGTCACGCTAAGCAGAAACCACTTGCCCGCACCAGGTTCGATAGGACCGAGGACGCGATCGTCGCGCCCGTGTTGAGCACCGATAACATCTGAACCGCATCAACCAACCTTTGATCTAGGAGTCACCGTGTCCGAGTCGCGCCCAGCAGTCGCCCAGAACCCGCCGCGCGTGGTGGTTCCGGCTGGGACGACGGCGGGCACGGCCGTGCGCGAGGCCGGTCTGCCCGGCAAGGGTTCCGACGCGATCGTCGTCGTGAAGGACGCCGAGGGTCACCTGCGCGACCTGTCGTGGACCCCGCAGGTCGAGGTCGAGGTCGAGGCCGTCGCCGCGGACACCGAGGACGGCCGCAGCGTCATCCGCCACTCCGCCGCGCACGTGCTGGCGCAGGCGGTGCAGCAGCAGTTCCCCGAGGCCAAGCTCGGCATCGGCCCGCCCGTGAAGGACGGTTTCTACTACGACTTCCAGGTCGAGAAGCCGTTCACCCCGGAGGACCTGCAGGCGCTGGAGAAGCGCATGAAGGCGATCATCAAGGGGGCGCAGCGGTTCTCGCGCCGTGTCGTCGAGTCGATCGACGCAGCCAAGAACGAGCTCGCCGAGGAGCCGTTCAAGCTGGAGCTCGTCGACATCAAGAGCGACGTCGACACCAGCGAGATCATGGAGGTCGGCGGCGGTGAGCTGACGATCTACGACAACCTCGACCCGCGCAGCGGCGAGCAGGTGTGGGGCGACCTGTGCCGCGGCCCGCACGTGCCGACGACCAAGCACATCCCGGCGTTCAAGCTGACCCGCGTGGCGGCGGCGTACTGGCGCGGCAACGAGAACAACCCGCAGCTGCAGCGCATCTACGGCACCGCGTGGGAGTCGGCCGAGGCGCAGGACGCGTACCTGGAGCGGCTGGCCGAGGCCGAGCGTCGCGACCACCGCAAGCTGGGTGTCGAGCTGGACCTGTTCTCGTTCCCGGACGAGATCGGCTCCGGCCTCGCGGTGTTCCACCCCAAGGGCGGCATCATCCGCAAGGCGATGGAGGACTACTCCCGCCAGCGGCACACCGAAGAGGGCTACGAGTTCGTCTATTCGCCGCACATCACCAAGGGGAACCTGTTCGAGGTCTCCGGTCACCTCGACTGGTACCGCGACGGCATGTACCCGGCGATGCACCTCGACGCCGAGCTCAACGAGGACGGCACGGTCCGCAAGCCCGGCCAGGACTACTACCTGAAGCCGATGAACTGCCCGTTCCACGACCTGATCTTCCGGTCGCGCGGGCGGTCGTACCGCGAGCTGCCGCTGCGCATGTTCGAGTTCGGTGGCGTGTACCGCTACGAGAAGTCCGGCGTGGTGCACGGCCTGACCCGCGTGCGCGGCATGACGCAGGACGACGCGCACATCTTCTGCACCAAGGACCAGATCCGCGATGAGCTGGCCTCGCTGCTGAAGTTCGTGCTCGACCTGCTGCGCGACTACGGCCTGGACGACTTCTACCTGGAGCTCTCGACCAAGAACCCCGAGAAGTACGTGGGTGACGACGAGATCTGGGACGAGGCGACCCAGACGCTGGCCTCCGTCGCGGAGGAGTCCGGCCTGGAGCTCGTGCCGGATCCGGGTGGCGCCGCGTTCTACGGCCCGAAGATCTCGGTGCAGTGCCGTGACGCGCTCGGCCGCACCTGGCAGATGTCGACCATCCAGCTCGACTTCAACCTGCCGGAGCGGTTCGAGCTCGAGTACACCGGCCCGGACGGCTCCCGCCAGCGCCCCGTCATGATCCACCGCGCGCTGTTCGGCTCGGTCGAGCGGTTCTTCGGCGTGCTGACCGAGCACTACGCGGGCGCGTTCCCGGCGTGGCTCGCGCCGGTCCAGGTCGTCGGCATCCCGGTCACCTCCGAGAACGCCGACCACCTGTTCGCGGTGCGCGAGGTGCTGCGCAAGAAGGGCATCCGGGTCGACATCGACGCGTCCGACGACCGGATGCAGAAGAAGATCCGCAACCACACCCTGCAGAAGGTGCCGTTCATGCTCCTGGCCGGCGCCAAGGACGTGGAGGCGAACGCGGTGTCGTTCCGGTTCCGCGACGGCACGCAGATCAACGGTGTGCCGGTGGAGAAGGCCGTCGAGCAGATCGTCGACTGGGTGCAGCGCCGCGAGAACGCCTCGCCCACGGCGGAACTGCTCTCGTGACGTCGGATTTCGAGCAGCAGGACGGAGTCGGGGTCCACGACGCGTTGCAGCGGCTGTGGACCCCGCACCGCCTTTCCTACGTGAAGGGCGAGGGCAAGGCGCTCGGCGATGAGCCGGAGGGCTGCCCGTTCTGCCGCGTGGTCACGTTGTCCGACGAGGACGGCCTGATCATCGCGCGCGGGGCCGAGGTCTTCGCGGTGCTGAACCTGTACCCGTACAACCCCGGCCACCTGATGGTGCTGCCGTACCGGCACGTGCCGGACTACACGGACCTGACGGTGTCGGAGACCTCGGAGTTCGCCGCCTTCACCCAGAAGGCCATGCGGGTCGCGCGGCACGTGGCGGCGCCGCACGGGTTCAACGTGGGTATGAACCAGGGCGTCGTCGCCGGCGCCGGGATCGCGGCTCACCTGCACCAGCACGTCGTGCCGCGGTGGGGTGGGGACGCGAACTTCATGCCGGTCATCGGGCACACCAAGGTGCTGCCGCAGCTGCTGGGCGAGACCCGTCAGCTGCTGGCGGACGGCTGGAAGGCCGTCGACTGATTCGCGTTTGCTATCTGTTGACTTTCGATAGATGGCGAGCGATAGTCGATCTATGCCTAAGATGCTGCTGCCCCTGGTGGGCTGTGTGCTCGTCGTCGCGCTCGGGGTTGGCGCGATCATGTACGCCGACTACGACGACGCGCCCGGCCTGGGGCTCATCGGCTTCGTGCTGATCCTCGGTTCGCTCGGGTTCGGGGTGCGCACGGTATTGCGCGGACGTAAGTCCGCATGACTAAACCGCGCGTTTAGCCAGGTCTCGCATGATTGAAATCCGTACCATTTCCTGGACAAAAAAGTGACAAAAACCACCCCCGTTGTCCGGACGGGACAATCCGTCGTGTTTCCACCTCGCACGGAATAGATTGCGTTGCAACTTTCGGGTGTTTCTGGTCAGCCGATCGAGACGTAACAGCTGCACAAAACGATTCCAGGTAGGTGAGATCACCCACCTGGAGGTGTCAACTGCGAGTCAAGTCCCCGCCGATGGCCGATCGTCTGAGCGTGCACAGATGGTTACGGTGCGAACATGACCGCACCTGAGCGTTCGCGATTAGCGAGAGAACGGCTTTCGCGTGAGTTACGCCGGTTGCGCACCGAGGCGAAGATGACCGGCACGGCCACCGCCCGTGCCACCGGGATGAGCCAGTCAAAGCTGTCGAAGATCGAGAACGGCATGCTGCTCCCGTCCGTAACGGACGTGGAGCGTCTCGTGGCGGAATTGGCCGCGACGAGAGAGACGCGCATCGAACTGGTCGAACTCGCCAGGTCGCTGCACGCCGAGGCGGAAACGCGTCGCGTCGTGCTGCACCGAGGGGCGCACCGCCACCAGCAGACGATCAGCCGCGTGGAGGCGCGGGCGGCGACATCGAGGTTCTTCCAGGTCAATCTGGTGCCTCAGTTGTTGCAGTCCGATCCCTACCTGCGGATCGTGCTGGGGACGATGCCTCAGTCGGAGCAGGAGGCCGCGGTGGCGGCCCTGCGCATCCGGCGTTCCCGGATGGACGACCTGGCCAAGCAGTTCGTGTTCCTGTTGTCCGAGGGCGCACTGCGCTGGCGGATGGGCTCGCCGGAACTGATGGCGGAACAGGTCGAGCACCTGGCCGCGATCCAGCGCCGCCCGAACGTCCGCCTGGGCGTCGTGCCGTGGTCCGCGGACGCGAACGTCGTGGCGCTGCACGGCTTCCACATCTACGACGAACGCGTCGTGACGGTCAGCGTCTTGACCGGCAACGCCACCATCACCGACCCGCTGGACGTGCGCGAGTACCTCGCGTTGTTCGGGCGGCTGGAGCGGCTGGCGGTGCGGGGGGAGGAGTTGCAGGGTCTGCTGAAGAAGATCGCCGAGGACCACCGCCGGCTCAGCTAGCGGGGGTTCGCTCGCGGGTGCCCGTCAATCACCGGACGGCGCTCGGGGGCAGGCTCTTGCGGCTCGACCCAGGGGTCGCAGGGTTCGCAGGGGGATTGTCGCGGGTGCCGCCTCACCCGCGAGCAGCGCGTTTCAGGTCGCGGGTTCGGACGCGGGTTCCGGCGCAGGTTCGGGCGTGGCGAACCGCTTCGATCCCACGTTCGGGTTTGGGTGCGGCTGGCTCGTCTCGCGCGCCGCAGTCACCGCGTCTGGCGTGGTCCCTCCGCTCGCATCGCGCGGCGTGTGCCACCTCGCCTGGCTCCGTTCGATCACCTTCGTCTCGCCTGCGAGCAGCACGCTCAGGTCGCGGGTTCGGACGCGTTTTCGGGCGTGGCGAACCGCTTCGATCCCACGTTCGGGCTTGGGCGTGGCCGGCTCCGCCCACGTGCCGCCTCACCCGCGAGCAGCGCGTTTCACCAGTCCAGCTAGGCTGCGACACGCCATGCTGAACATCTTCGCTCGCGCGTCCGTCTCGCGCGTCACCGATCCGATCGGGGCGTGGCTGCTGGCGCGTGGCCTCACGCCCAACGCCGTCACGGTGGTCGGCACGGTCGGCGCTGTCGTCAGTGCGGTGTGGTTCATCCCCCGCGGGCAGCTGTTCCTCGGCAGTGTGCTGGTGACGTTCTTCGTGCTGCTCGACCTGATCGACGGTGCGATGGCCCGTGCTCAGGGGCCCACGAAGTTCGGCGCGGTTCTCGACGCCACCTGCGACCGCATTGCCGACGGTGCCCTGTTCGCCGCGCTCACCTGGTACGCGTTCGACACCGGCTCGCGGTGGACTGCGGTGGCCGGGTTCATCTGCCTGGTCGCCTCGCAGGTCATCTCGTACGTGAAGGCTCGCGCCGAGGCGTCGGGTCTCAGTGCTGACGGCGGGCTGGCCGAGCGTGCCGAGCGGTTCATCGTCGCGCTGGTCGGTGCCGGGGTGCAGGGGCTGGGCGTGCCGCACCTGTTGGACGTGGCGTTGTGGCTGCTCGCGGTCATGACGGTCGCGACGGTGCTGCAGCGCGTGCTGGCCGTGGCGAAGTCCGCGCGGGAGGCCGCGTGAACCTCGCGACCCTCGGGTACACCGCCGGGTGGCGGCTGATCCGCCTGTTGCCGCAGTCGTGGGCTCGTGGGCTGTTCCGCGTCGGCGCGGACTACGCGGCCAAGCGCGGTGGCGAGGGCGTTGAGCAGCTGCGGACGAACCTGCGGCGGGTCGTTCCCCAGGCGGGCCAGGAGGAGCTGGACGAGCTCGTGCGCGACTCGTTGCGGTCTTACGCGCGGTACTGGTGTGAGGCGTTCCGGCTTCCGTCGATGGATCTGCGTGCCGCGTACGAGAAGTGCGACTCGCAGGTGTCCGGCGTCGAGAACCTCGACGCGGCGCTGAGCGAGGGCACCGGGGCTGTCGTCGCCCTTCCGCACAGCGGCAACTGGGACATGGCGGGTGTGTGGCTGGTCGGTCACTCCGGCACGTTCACGACGGTGGCCGAGCGGTTGAAGCCCGAGTCGCTGTACCGCAAGTTCGTGGAGTTCCGCGAGACCCTGGGCTTCGAGGTCCTGCCGTTGAACGGCGGTGACCGTCCACCTGCGACGGTGCTGGCCGAGCGGCTGCGGGCGAACAAGGTCGTGTGCCTGCTGGCCGACCGCGACCTGACCTCGTCCGGTGTGCCCGTGACGTTCTTCGGCGAACAGACCCTGATGCCCGCCGGTCCTGCACATCTGGCCGCGACCACGGGTGCCGCGCTGCTCCCGGTCGGCTGCTGGTTCACCGAGGACGGCTGGCACTTCCGCATCCACCCGCCGATCAAGGTGAGCACGGTCCAGGCCGCGACCCAGGCCGTGGCGGACGTGTTCGCCGCCGACATCGCCGCCCACCCGGCCGACTGGCACATGCTGCAGAAGCTCTGGCTGGCCGACCTGCCGGCCAAGCGCCGGGAAGCGCTGGCCAGGAGGCTCTCGCGGTGAAGGTGGGGATCGTCTGCCCGTACTCCTTCGACGTGCCAGGGGGAGTGCAGGCGCACGTCGTCGACCTCGCCCGCGCGTTGATCTCGCTCGGCCACACGGTGAACGTCCTGGCCCCCGCCGACGACGAGCAGTCGCTGCCGCCGTTCGTGACGTCGGCAGGTCGCGCGGTCGGCATCCCGTACAACGGCTCGGTGGCGCGGCTGTCCTTCGGCCCGGTGTCGTACGCGCGCGTGCGCCGGTGGATCGACGATCACGAGTTCGACGTCCTGCACCTGCACGAACCCACCGCGCCGTCGTTGTCCTTCCTGGCGTTGATGGTCGCGGACGGTCCCATCGTCGTCACCTTCCACACCTCGACCCCGCGCTCCAAGATGCTGTCGGCGTTCCAGGGCTTTCTGCAGCCGTTCATGGAGAAGGTGACCGCGCGCATCGCGGTCTCCGCGCTGGCCCGGCGGGTGCAGGTCGAGCACCTCGGCGGCGACGCGGTGGAGATCCCCAACGGCGTGGACGTCGACTTCTTCGCGTCCGCGTCCACTTTGGACGGCTACCCGCGGCCCGGCGGCACCATCGGTTTCGTCGGCCGTTACGACGAGCCCCGCAAGGGCATGCCGATCCTCTGGGAAGCCTTCGGGTTGATCGCCGACGAGTTCCCGGACCTGCGCCTGCTCGTCGTGGGTCGCGGCGAGAACACCTTCGACGGGCCGTATTCCGACCGCGTGGACCTGCTGGGCCAGGTCGACGACGTCGAGAAGGCCCGGATGCTGCGTTCGGTCGACGTCTACGTCGCGCCGAACACCGGCGGCGAGTCGTTCGGCATCATCCTGACCGAGGCCATGTCCGCCGGTACCGCGGTGGTTGCCAGCGATTTGGACGCCTTCCGCCGCGTTCTGGACGACGGCAAGGCCGGCGTGCTGTTCCCCGTCGGCGACGCTGCCGCGCTGGCTTCGGCGTTGCGTTCGGTGCTCCTGGATTCCGCTCTGCGCGCCGAGTACGTCGACCTGGCTTCGACCCGCGTTCAGGCCTTCGACTGGTCCGTGGTCGCCTCGCAGGTCCTGCGCGTCTACGAAACGGCCATCGCCGCCGACCCGCGCCGGGTGAGCGAGGCATGACCACCGCGCTCGTCGTCGTTGTCTGTGCCCTGCTCCTGGCCGCGTGGATCCTGTCGATCGCGAACCGCCTGGACCGCCTGCACGTCCGCACGGACGCGGCCTGGGCCGCACTCGACGCGGCTCTTGCCCGCCGTGCCGTGGTGACGCGTGCGTTGCTCGATCCGGCTCTGTCCGCTGCCGCTTCCCGCGCCGAGTCGGCTTCTCGCGCGGACCGTGAGCTCGCCGAGAACGAACTCTCCGGCCTGCTGGGCGCGCTGGACCGTTCTTCTTTGGCTCCAGCGCTGGCTTACGAGCTGGCCGACGCGGAGGAACGGGTCGTGCTGGCCCGGCGCGTGCACAACGACGCCGTGCGCGACACGCTGCTGCAACGCCGCCGCCGTCTCGCGCGGTGGCTGCGCCTGTCCGGCACCGCGCCGCAGCCTTCGTACTTCGAGATCGCCGAGCCGACCGCGCCTTCCGACGCCATGATGCTGACGCCTCGTCCGTCCGCACGGGTGGTGCTGACGGATTCTTCTGGCCGCGTGCTGCTGTTCCAGGGCTTCGACCCGGCGCGGCCGCAGGAGCTGTTCTGGTTCACCGTCGGCGGTGGCGTGGAGGACGGCGAAGAGCTGCGTGACACCGCCGTGCGCGAGGCCTTCGAAGAGACCGGCGTGAAGCTGGAGCCTTCGTCGTTGATCGGACCGGTGTGGCGGCGGCGCGCGGTGTTCAGCTTCGACGGCGAGACGTTCGACGCGGAGGAGTGGTTCTTCTACGCCTCGGTCGACTCCGTTTCCGTTGACACGTCCGGGTTCAACGCCGTCGAGAACGCCAGCGTGTCCGGCTACCGGTGGTGGAGCGCGGCCGAGCTGGAAGCCACCGAGGACACGGTGTACCCGGTGCAGCTGGCTGAGCTGTTGCCTTCGCTTGCCGCCGAGTGGGACGGCAACACCCGAACCGTCCGCTGAGCCTCACTTCGACGGATCTTCTGTTCGCTCTTTCCAGTACGCGAGGTTGTCGCGGGTGAGCACGGTGCTCGGATGGTCGGGTCCGAGGACGCGCGTCCGGTCGGCGAGAAGCTGCTCGTTAGCGGCCACTGCCCCGGCAGGGTCGCCGGAGCGGCCTTGCGCACTTGCGAGGTTGCTGCGGGTGACGAACGTGTCGGGATGGTCGGGTCCGAGGACGCGAGTTCGGTCTGCGAGCAGCTGTTCGTAGGCAGCGGTCGCGCCGGCGCGGTCGCCTGCGTCCATGCGTGCTGATGCGAGGCTGCCTCGGGTGACGAGTGGGTCGGGATGGTCGGGTCCGAGGACGCGAGTTCGGTCTGCGAGCAGCTGTTCGTAGGCAGCGGTCGCGCCGGCGCGGTCGCCTGCGTCCATGCGTGCTGATGCGAGGCTGCCTCGGGTGACGAGTGTGTCGGGATGGTCGGGTCCGAGGACGCGAGTTCGGTCTGCGAGCAGCTGTTCGTAGACGGCGATCGCGTCGGCGCGGTCGCCTGCGGTACGCCGGGCTGAAATGAGGTTGCTGCGGGTGAGGAGGGTGTCCGGGTGGTCGGGTCCGAGGACGCGGGTCCGGTCGGTGAGCAGTTGTTCGTAGGCGGCGATCGCGCCGGCGATGTCACCGGTCGCGGACCGTCGCCGGGCCAGGTTGTTGCGGGTGAGCAACGTGCTGGGGTGGTCGGGTCCGAGGATGCGGAGGTGATCGAGGAGAAGTTGTTCGTAGGCAGCCAACGCTCCGGCGTCGTCGCCAAGTTCACCCCTTTCGGACGCCAGGTTGTTGCGGGTGAGCAGAGTGTCTGGATGGTCAGGCCCGAGGATGCGGATCCGGTCGGCGAGCAGCTGTTCGTAGGCGGCCGCTGCCGCCGCGTGATCGCCCTGGTCGCCCTGTACGGACGCGAGGTTGCTGCGGGTGATCAGCGTGCTGCGGTGGTCGGGTCCGAGGATGCGGGTCCGGTCGGCGAGGAGCGCTTCGAAGGCGGCGATCGCTCCCTTCACGTCGCCCGCCTCGGCTCGCCAGTGCGCAAGGTTGTTCCGGATGAGCAGGGTGTCGTGGTGGTCGTCGCCCAGGAGCCGGATCGCGGTCTCGCTCAGAGCGTCGAGGTAGTCGATGGCTTCCGCCACCAGTCCCGTCGCGCCGCGGCTCCTTCCTGCCCGGAGCAGCACGGCGTGGCAGCGTGGCCGCCACAGCTCCTCGCGATCGACCTCGGCGAGTGCGTCGACGTTCGTGCGCAGGACCTGCCCCAGGACCGTGTCACGCTCGATGTCCGGCCACACCTCGTACAACGCCTCGGCGGCGGCGTACACCACGGAGCTCGTTCGGTCGTCCGGCCACGCGTCCCGGGTCGCGCGTTGTACGAGGGCGTGCACCCGGACCTCTCGTGACACCGAGTCGGTGTTCAGCGTGATCAGGTTCAGCCGGTGCAGGCAGCCGAGCCCGTCTCGTGCCTCGGACGCGTCGACCTCTCGCCCTGTCGCCGCGCGCACCATCTTCAGCGTGGCGGCCGCGGTGAACACGCTGACCGGCACCCCGTTGGAGTCCAGGACGCTGGCGAGCTCGAGCAACGGACGCGCGACACCCTCGGGTGCCAGCCGGTCGGCCTGTTCCACCGACAGGGACCAGGTCGCGGCGACCGTGGTCCGGTGTTCGTCGGGCAGGCCGTCGAGATCCGGCACCACCTGCGCCAGGCGGCGTTCGGCGAAGCGGGCCCGGTACTCAGCACATGACAGGTGCTTGTCGACCATGTAGGCGCCCGCCTGCGCCAACGCCACCGGCAGAAAGCCCAGATCTCGCACCAGCTCTTCGGCGCCGTCGAGCAACCTCGGCTGGTCGGCGAGCACGGTTCGCATGTACGCCAACGCTTCGGGCTCGTTGAACACACCCACCTCGACGAGCTGACGGCGGTGTCCTCTCAGCGCCGCGTCCCGGCGCCGGGTCGTGACCACGGTCTGGCCGGTCGTGGGTGGCCACAACCTCGCGAGATCGGCCGGGGTCTGCAGGTCGTCCAGCACCACGAGCCACGACTTGTTGGCCGCCAGCCATTCCAGCAGCGTGCGGGCGCCGTGCTCCGGGTCGAGGTTGGTCAGGCCGGTGAGCCTGGCCGCGGCGTCGGCGTAGCCGGAGACGATCGCTTCGCGCGAGGTCGCGGTCACCCACACCAGGAGCTGCACTTCGCCGTTCGCCCAGGCTCGTTCGGCGTGGTCGGCGGCCAGTTGGGTCTTGCCGACGCCGCCCATGCCGGACAGCACCGTGGCGGTGGCGGTGTCCGCGACCAGGACCGCCGTGTCGCCGCCGTCCAACGCTCTGGCCAGGTCGGCGCCGGGGCCGCGTTGCTGGAAGGAGGCCGCGCGCAGCGGGACCAGGCCGACCCGCAGTGGTAGCTGTGGGCCTTGAGGTGTCGCGTGGTGGTGATGGTGGCTGATGGAGCCGATCTGGACGACCTTGCCTGACACGTCGCCGTCGATCGAGTTGTCCACGGCGGGTGGGGGCAGGTGGTCGTCGTGCGGCATCGAACCATTATCAGTTCGTCGGTTGTGGTTGCTGGCGCGTGCAACGCCGAGATGCCCCGGACGGACTAGTGCACCACCTCCTGGTCGAGAGCGGTGCCGTAGCGGAGTATCAGCATGTCCGAGACGAAGCAGGCGACCTCGCCGCTCGCGGTGCGGCCGATCCAGGTCGGGTACGAGCCGTCGCCCCAGCCGGACGAGTAGGCGACCAGGGTTGTGCCGGACGTCGGTTCGGTGAGCACGGTCGAGTGCGTTTCCGCCACGGCTTCCAGGAGGTCGCGGTTCTCGTCCATGGCTTCGCTGATCATCTCCTCCAGGGCGCCGCACGCCGCGGCGTCGACGAAGCAGCCCATGCCGGCGTCTACGCCGAAGCCGTAGAACTGGTCGTCGCCCAGTAACAGGGTGTCCTGGCCGGGCTCCAGAGCCAGCTCCCACGACACCACCGTGTCGGGCGAGACGATCAGTTTTGCTGCCGCTACGCGTTCGTGGTTCGGGTGGTCGTCGAAGCGCAGCACCGACAGTTCCACGCGGTAGTCGCCGGGAGGGAGGGTGGTGGTGAACGGCGCGAGGTCGGCGTCCAGCCACGCCGGGTCGGAGGCGACCAGGCGGCCGGTCGGCAGGCGGACCGTGCCCGCTTCCACTACCTCGACCACCGCTGTCGTGTCCGGGAGCTGCCAGCGCAGGCCGGGCCGGAACGCGGAGTCCATGCCGTCCGGGCGCATCGGCACGGCGGGACGCCACGGTGGCTCGGCGGGCTGGTGGACCTCGTCCTGCTCCACCAGGTCGGCGTCGATCTCGGCGAACGCGGCCCAGTCGGAGAACTGGGGCACGTCGCGGAAGAAGGAGGTGGCGTCGACCTTGAGCGTCCGCTCGGTCGAGTAGCCGGCGTAGCCCTGCGGTGCCTCGTGCCGGCGGGAGGTGCCGTCCGGGCTGTTGCGGATCTCCAGAGAGCCCGACACCTTCTCGTCGAACTCGGGCTGCTCCGCGTCGGGGTAGGTCCACTCGTGGGAGCGGAGGAGGAACAGTCTTCCGTCCAGGACGCGGTATTCGGACTTCTTGGTGCGTCTGCCGTGTTCGTCGAGGTGCCACGTGCGGGCGAAGCGGGCGGCCCATGCGATCTCGCAGACGCGCACGACTCGGTCGACGTCGACGAGGCAGAACGCGTACTGCTCGCCGGTGCGGTCACGCTCCCGCGCGACCGCTACCGGCAAGCGGCCTGAGATCACCCGCCGTTCGGGGTCCCAGCCCTCGCAGTACACAACCCCCAGAGAATTCGTCATGCCCGGCACGTTACCGACGGGCACCGACAATTCTCGGCGGCCCTAGACGGCGGAGATGATCGAGGAACCGTAGGCGTCGCGCGTCTTGTCCTTCTCGTCGTGCATCAAGTACAACGCGAAGTTGTCGACGCCGATCTCCTTCAACTCCTGCAACCGCTCGATGTGCGCCGACTCCGGTCCCACCAGACAGAACCGGTCCACGATCGAATCCGGCACGAAATCGGTGGAGCGGTTCCCGGCCTTTCCGTGGTGGGAGTAGTCGTAGCCTTCGCGGTCCTTGATGTAGTCGGTCAGGGCTTTCGGAACGGCGCCCGAATCCCCGTACCGCGCGACGAGGTCCGCGACGTGGTTGCCGACCATTCCACCGAACCAGCGCAACTGTTCGCGCTGGTGCGCCAGATCCGTGCCGACATAAGCGGGTGCCGCCACGCACATAGTGATGGAAGAAGGATCCCGGCCGGCGGCGACCGCGGCTTCCCGGACCGAGCCGATCGTCCACCGGGCGATGTCGACGTCGGCGGTTTGGAGGATGAAGCCGTCGGCCTGTTCGCCGACCATCTTCAGGGCGCGCGGGCCGTAGGCGGCCATCCAGATTTCGAGCTTTCCGTTGCGCACCCACGGGATCTGGACGGGCGTGCCGTGGTGTTCGACCTCACGCCCCTCCGCCAGCTCCTTGATCACGTGCATGGCCTCACCCAGTGTGGCCAGGGACGCGGGCTTCTGGCCGATCACGCGGCGGGCCGAGTCGCCACGGCCGATGCCGCAGACCGTGCGGTTGCCGAACATGTCGTTCAGGGTGGCGAACAACGACGCCGTCACCGACCAGTCGCGAGTGGACGGGTTGGTGACCATCGGGCCGATGACCAGGTCGCGGGTGGCGGCCAGCACCTGGGAGTAGATGACGAACGGTTCCTGCCACAGCACGCAGGAGTCGAACGTCCAGCCGTAGCGGAAGCCGCAGTCCTCGGCCGCGCGGAGGCCTTCCACCACGTCCCGCGCCGGCGGGTCGGTCTGCAGCACTATGCCGAAGTCCACGGGTAACGCCCTTTCCTAGACCAGGTACTGGTTCAGATCACGGGACACGAAGCGGCCGTGGCCCGTCGAGCCGTGGTACGCGCCGTCGGCGATCACCTTGCGACCGCGGGAGAACACGGTGTCGACGCGACCCGTCAGCTCGAAGCCCTCGTAGGCCGAGTAGTCCACGGCCATGTGGTGGGTCTCCGCAGAGATCGTCTGCGTGGCGGACGGGTCGTAGATCACCACGTCGGCGTCGGCGCCGGGAGCGATCACGCCCTTGCGCGGGTACATGCCGAACATGCGGGCCGGGGTCGTGGCGGCGATCTCCACCCAGCGTTCGCGGGTGATCTCGCCCTTCACCACGCCCTGGTGCAGCAGGTCGACGCGGTGCTCGACGCCCGGCATGCCGTTGGGGATCTTGGAGAAGTCGCCCTGCCCCAGCTGTTTCTGGTCCTTGAAGCAGAACGGGCAGTGGTCGGTGCTCACGACCGAGAGGTCGTTCGTGCGCAACCCGCGCCACAGCGACGACTGGTGTTCCTTGGGGCGCAACGGAGGCGACGCCACGTACTTCGCGCCTTCGAAGCCCGGACGCGCCAGGTCCTCCAAAGAAAGATAGAGGTACTGCGGGCACGTCTCGGCGAACACGTTCTGGCCCGTGTCACGTGCGGCCGTCACCGCGTCAAGTGCTTGCGCGGCAGACAAGTGCACGATGTACAACGGAGAACCGGTGACCTTCGCCAGCTGGATGGCGCGCGAGGTGGCCTCGCCCTCCAGCTCCGGCGGGCGGGTCAGGCCGTGCTGCACCGGGTCGCCCAGGCCGTTGGCCAGCGCCTGCGCGACGAGCTGGTCGATCGCGATGCCGTTCTCGGCGTGCATCATGATCGTGGCGCCGGTCTCGCGGGCCTTCTGCATGGCGCGCAGGATCTCGCCGTCCGTCGCGTAGAAGACGCCGGGGTAGGCCATGAACATCTTGAAGCTGTTCACACCGGCCGCGATGCACGACTCCATCTCTTTCAGGGACGCGTCGTTCACGTCGGAGATGATCATGTGGAAGCCGTAGTCGACGGCGCAGTTGCCGTCGGCCTTGCTGTGCCACTTGTCCAGAGTGGACAGCAGAGACGAACCCTTGGGCTGCACGGCGAAGTCGACGATCGTGGTGGTGCCTCCCCACGCCGCCGCGGTCGTGCCGGTCTCGAACGTGTCCGCGGACTGGGTGCCGCCGAACGGCATCTCCATGTGGGTGTGCACGTCGATGCCGCCGGGGATGACGTACTTTCCCGCCGCGTCGATGACTTCGTCGGCCTGCACCTCGAACCCCGGCGTCACCAGGGCGGCGATGTGCTCGCCGTCGATCAGCACGTCGGCGGCGTGCGAGCCGGTCGCGTTGATGACCAGGCCGTTGCGGATCAACACGCTCATGGCGTCACCAGGCCCTCGTAGGTGTCGGGGCGGCGGTCGCGGTAGAACGCCCACGTGTCGCGGACCTCGGTCAGCAGGTCCAGGTCGAGGTCGCGCACCACGAGCTCTTCCTCGGTGTCGGACGCGGCATCACCGACGAGCTGGCCGCGCGGCGAGACGAAGTACGTCTGGCCGTAGAACTCGTTGTCGCCCAACGGTTCCACGCCGACGCGGTTGATCGCGCCGACGAAGTACTCGTTCGCGACGGCCGCGGCGGGCTGCTCCAGCCGCCACAGGTACTCCGACAGCGAGCGGGAAGTCGCCGACGGGTTGAACACGATCTTCGCGCCGGCCAGGCCGAGCGCGCGCCAGCCCTCCGGGAAGTGGCGTTCGTAGCAGATGTAGACCCCGATGCGGCCGACCGCGGTGTCGAACACGGGGTAACCGAGGTTTCCGGGCTTGAAGTAGAACTTCTCCCAGAAGCCCTTCACCTGCGGGATGTGGTTCTTGCGGTATTTGCCGAGATAGGTGCCGTCCGCGTCGATCACGGCCGCGGTGTTGTAGTACACGCCGGGCTGTTCCACCTCGTACATCGGCACGATCAGCACGATGTTGTTCTGCGCGGCCACTTCCTGCATCAGCCGCGTCGTCGGACCGTCTGGGATCTCCTCTGTGTAGGAGTAGTAGTCCGCGTCCTGCACCTGGCAGAAGTACGGGCCGTAGAACAGCTCCTGGAGGCACAGCACCTGCGCGCCCTGTGAGGCCGCGGCTCGGATGTGCTCGACCGCGTTCGCGATCATCGACTCCTTGTCGCCCGTCCACTTCTGCTGGACGAGCGCAGCTCGGATGATGTTGCTCACCTGGTCTTCTCCTGACTCGTGTTCGCTGTGTTGTCCCTGAGAGCGAGGAAAACCAGGAAACCGGCCGCGAAGCCGATGACCCAGTTGTAGTCGTAGAGCGGCTTGAGGAAAGGAATCAAGCCATCCGCCGGGAACGGTCCACCGTAGGCGCCACCGACCGCGAGCACGGAGCCCACGAGCGTCGCCACGACAGCACGCCAGTTCCAGCCGCCGTTGAACCAGTACGCGCCCCGTCCGTCGAGGTAGAGGTCGCCGAGTTCGAGGTGGGTCTTCTTGATCACCCAGTAGCCCGCGACGAACACACCGGCCACCGACGCCAGCAGACCGCCGTAGAACCCGAGCCACGCGAAGATGTAGATGTTCGGGTCGGAGATCAGCCGCCACGGCTGGATCAGGATGCCGACCACGCCGGTGATCAGGCCGCCGACCGCGAACGTGATGCGCTTCGGGAACGCGTTCGAGAAGTCGTAGGACGGGCTGACGACGTTCGCCGCGAGGTTCGCCGAGATCGTCGCCAGGACCAGCGACACGAGCGCGATGATCACCAGGATCGTGCTGTCGAAGCGGGACGCGAGGTCCGCCGGGTCCCAGATCGCCTCGCCGTACAACGCCTGCGCGCCGGACGTCGTCAGGATCGCGACGATCGCGATGAACGACATCGTGGTCGGCAGACCGAGGATCTGTCCGGTGACCTGCTTGCGCTGCGACCCGCCGAACCTGGTGAAGTCCGGCATGTTCAACGACAGCGTCGACCAGAACGCGATCATGCCCATCAGCGCGGGGAAGAAGAGCTTCCAGAAGTCCGGGCCCCAGCCGAGCTTGCTGCCGGTGTGCAGGATCGGCCCGAAGCCGCCCGCCTTCACCAGCACGTAGCCCAGCAGGATCAGGAACCCGACGCTGACCAGCGGCGCCGTCCAGTTCTCGAACCGCCGGATCGCCTCCATGCCGCGCCAGATGATCAGCATCTGCACGACCCAGAACCCGAAGAAGCACAACCACAACGTCCACGGCTGACCGCCCACTTCGGACGCTTTGGTCCACCCGTCACCGGCCAGCCGGCCGATGATCACGTGCAGCGCCTTGGCACCCACCCACGTCTGGATGCCGAACCAGGCACACGCGATGAACGCGCGCAGCAACGCCACCAGGTTCGCGCCGCGGATGCCGTAGAACGCGCGGGCGAACACCGGGAACGGGATGCCGTACTTCGTGCCGGCGTGGCTGTTGAGGAGCATCGGGATCAGCACGATCAGGTTGCCGAGGGTGATCGTGAGGAACGCCTGCACCCAGTCCATGCCCAGCGCGATCAGCGATGCGGCGAGCGTGTAGCTGGGGATGTTGTGCGCCATGCCCATCCACAGCGCGAAGAAGTTGTAGGTCGTCCACGTCCGCTGCTCGATCGGCACGGGCGCGAGCTCGGGGTTGAAGAACCTGCTGTCCTTGATGGGACCCACGTCGCTCAGTTCGACGCGGCCATCGGGTGTGACCTGGGGCGGCTGGGACTCAATCGCCATCGTTCAACCCCCTGTTACGCTGCTGAAACAACGCGAACGCGGTCGGTTCCATCGGAGAATCCTGGGTCCGGGCTCGCGGGTCTGGCAGTGTCAGAGTGTCCACGCTTGTCATGATCGGCGCACATTGTGTTCCGATCCGATGCGTTCGGGTGAGGCCGGAAGCGGCGTCAGGACCGGGGCACCTTCGGGCGCACCACCGCGGTACCGGCGCGCCGGTCGTGCCACGTGCGGGTGCCGCGCAGGTCCAGGGACTCCACGGCGGACAGCACGAGCAGCACCAGTCCGCCCACGAGCAGCAGCGACCCGAGCCAGCCCGCGGAGGGCACCGCCACGTGTTCGCCGATCACGACCCACGGCTGCTGCCAGCCCAGCCCCGCCATCAACGCCGGCTCGCGCCAACCCAGACCTGTCAGCACCAGGACCGCCCCCGCGCCGGGCATCGCGGTGGTGATCAGGGTCCGGGTCAGCACGCGTCGCCAGCCGAGGCCCGAGGCGGGGCCCACGACCCGCAGGCCGGTGAGGACCTTGCCCAGGGTGTTCAGGCGCAGCAGCAGTGCGTCGTACACGGCCGCACAGAGCACCACGAGCACGGGTTCGTGGACCAACGGCCACGCCACGACCAGCACGAGAAGCCAGTCGAGCAATCGGGCGGCCAGCCGACGAACGAGCATGATTCACGCTAAGCGGCTGAACTCCGGCATAAGTGGCCAGTTCATGGCCAGTTAGCGTCCGAACTCCGCGACCCAGCGGCCACCCTCGCGCCGCACAGAGCGCGCGGTCAGGCCGTCGACACCGAACGCCGAGATCTCGGACGGCGTCAACGGCCAAGGCGGGCCGTCGGGCACGGGTCCTTCGTCGCGGGCCACGGCGAGCACCAGCAACGTCGACCCGGTCAGCCAAGCCACCCGAGAGCTGGCCAGAGCGTGCAGGTCGACGGGCAGCGCCTGCACGGTCATGTTCTCCACGACCAGGTCGAAGGCGTGGTGCCACGAGGCGGGCGGGTCGAGCAGGTCGGCGACCACGTACGAGACCTTGGAATCGGGATAGCGGGCCTGGACGGCGGCGATGCCGGTGGGGGAGATGTCGAACGCGACCACGTCGAACCCGAGCGTGGCGAGGAACTCGGAGTCACGGCCGTAACCGCAGCCCACGACCAGCGCGCTGCGACCGGTGCCGTCCACGCCGGAGGCCCACTCGACGAGGTGCGGTTGCGGATGGGGCTGGTCCCACGGGACGGAAGCCGTGCCGGCGTCGGCCTCCGCGTAGAGATCCTCGAACCATCCGGTCGGGTTGGCGGCTTGCAGGCGGCGAGTGTCGTCATCGGCGGACATGACGAGAGTTCTACCGACCCACCGCCGGGCCCACCGAGGAATTTGCCGAAACGGCAACGTCACCGGGCGGCGCGCGCCTGACCGATGTAGTCGACCAGGCCGTCGTCGGCCGGCCACCCGATCTGAGTGCTGATCGAGGCCTTGTTCTCCTCCCACGAACGGGCGGCCGCGGCCTTGATCGCCGGGTCGTCGTTGTGGAACTTCGCGGCCAGCGCGTCCCACTGCCGCGCCAGCTCGACGACTCGCGGATCGGTGGCGGGCGTGCCGTCGGCCATGTGCCGGCGCAACGAACGCACCAGCTCCAGCCACGACGCCTTCAACGCCTCCACGGCCTCCGGGCCCAGGGAGGCGGCCCGCGTGCGCAGATCCGCCAGCTGGTCGGCGGTGAAGTAGCTCTCGTACAAGGACATCAACTCCAAAGTGGACAGAAGGGACCCGGTGGTGTGCCCGTCGAGCAGCGCGGCGATCCGCGACCGGAGCGTCTCCACCTGCCGGGCCTGCGCGGTCAGCGCGGCCAGCTGAGCCTCGAACAACGGCCGCAGCGAGTCCGATGAGGACAGCGCCGCTCGGACCTCCTCCAGCGAAAGTCCGAGCTGACGCAGCGACCTCACCTGATAGAGGCGGCGAACGTCGTCCGATGTGTACCGACGGTGACCGGATGTCGTCCGCTCGGAAGCGGTGACCAGTCCGATCTCGTCGTAGTGGTAGAGCGTGCGGACTGTCAGTCCGCTCGCTTTGGCCAGGTCACCGATGCTCCAACGGGTCACACGACGACCGTAGGACCTCCCGTCGCGTGAGGTTCAACCCCCTGATCACACGATCGAGCGGATAAATGTGCGAACCGTTTGAGCCGATGAAAACGAAGATCGGTCCCCAAACCAGATTGAGGAAAACTGTGTCTCGTTCCGGACTCTTCCGTGCTGCCGCCCTGTTGACCGTCGGTGCCGCCCCGCTGCTCGCGGGCTCGGCCAACGCGGTCGAGGCCCCGCAGCTGCCCAACGTCGGCGGCGCGGGCGAGATCGTCACCGACGCCACCCAGCACGTGAACCCGCTGGAGTCGGCGGGCGCGCTCAAGCTCGGCGAGGTCAAGGCGCCGGTTCTCGGCGACGTGGACGCCCCGGCGGCGCCGGTCGCGCAGGAGCGCACCGTGCCGAACCCGATCGCGTCCGAGCTCGGCACGCTGCCGGCCCTGCCGAACGCGGAGGCGCTGGCCGGCGACGCGAACGTCGGTGGCCTGAAGGCCCCGAGCCTGTCCGACCTGCCGACCAACGGCGTCGTGCCGAACCCGACCGTGCTGTCGGGCACCCTGCCGACGATCAACGGCTGAGTGACACGCTGAAAATGGGCCCGTGGTGAATCACGGGCCCATTTCGTGCACCAGGAGCGCGACGTACAGCGAGAGCACGGACTCCGGGTCCTCCAACGACACCCCGAGGACCTGCTCGATCCGCGCGAGCTGTTGGTAGTAGGCCGTGCGCGACAGGTGCGCGGCACCGGCGGCCGCCGACTTGTTGCCGCCGTTCTCGCACAGGCACCGCAGCAGTTCGACGAGCCGTGAGCCCTGCACGGAGTCCCGCGCGAGCAACGGCCCCAGCTCGCGGTCCGCGAACGCCCGCACCCGCTCGTCCTCGCGCAGCAGGTGCAGCAGCCCGCGCAGCCGCACGTCGTCCAACCGGTGGTAGAGCTGGGATCCCGGCGCCCGCAACGCCGCACCGGCCACGTGCGCGGCCTCGCCCAGCGACCGCCGAACGTCCGTTGTGGACGTGACCGTGGTCCCTACGGCGATCACGACGGTCGAGGCCGCCGTCCGGTGGATCTCGCGCGCGACCTTGCGCAGAACCCCTTCCACGCCAATGGTCAGCGGCACCGACAGCAGCGCTCGCACCGACGTGTCGTCCACGACGCCGACCAGCGCCGCGACCGTCACCCGCCGCCCTGCCAACGCCGTGGCCTCGGCCAGGTCGCGCAGAACCTCCTGCGTGGCAAGCGTTTGCCCGTGCAGCACGGACACCGGCCGGATCGCCACCCCGATCAGCTGACGACGTTCCAACGGCACGCCCAACGCCGCCGCCCGCGCCCCCAGATCAGGCGCCTGAGGGGACTGGCCGAGCAACTGAGCGAGCAGCGTCCGGTGCGTCTGCCGTTCCAACGACTCCCGATCGCGCGCCACGAGCCGATGCACGGCCAACGCCGACGCAGCCCGTTCCGCGACCACCACGTGCCGGTGCGGCGGCGGCTCCGGGGAGACCATGACCAGCCGGCCCCAGTCCGCACCCCGCGCGCCGACGATCGTGATCAGCCAGCCGGACTCCTGGTGGTACGCGGTCCGCTCGGTCACCGTGACCGCTCGCGACCGTGCCGCCCAGTCGTCCAGCAGCGTCACGGGGTCGTGCCCGGCCGCGTCGTAGGCGAGCACGTCGTGCCCGAGCGTCTCCAGCACCACCGGCAGCCCGGACGTCCGCGCCACCTCGCGCAGCACCTCGGCGGGTTCGGCCCCGGCGACCGTCAACGCCGTGAAGGTCTCGTGCACCTGCTCCGCGGCCCGCAGCTCGGCCAGCTGGGCGTCCACGATCAGCCCCACGACCGCCTCGGTCACGGCGACGTACTTCGTCTCCTCGGACAGCGTGACCAGCGGTAACCCGTGCCGCTCGGCCTCGGTGACCAGCGCGGCCGGCACGTCGTCGCGCCACCGCCGCCCCAGCTCGACGACGAGCCCGGCGCACCCGACCGCGGCCAGCTCCTCGACGTATCGGGCGAGTCCCAGCTCGGGCAGCATCACGCCGGTCGTGAGCACCAGCTCGCCGCCGCGCAGCAGCGGAGCGATGTCTGCGATCTCCGCCACATGCACCCATCGGACCCGGCGGCTGAGACCGGCCGAGCCGGCCACCAAACGCGGCTTTCCCTGCCGGATCACCGGGAGAGCGACGACTTCGGCCACGGTCGGGTACATGGACACAACGTAATGCCAACCAGCCGATCCGGGTACAGGTTGTGCATGGCGGCGCACCTTGAGCGCCAGCAGACTCCGAGGGTAGGAGAACCCTCTGGAGGACGTGATGGCCCACAAGGAGCTGCTCGCACGACACCGCACGGTGATGCCGAAGTGGCTGGCCCTCTACTACGACGAGCCCATCGAGATCGCGAGCGCCAGCGGGCGCCGGGTGACCGATTCCGAGGGCACGACCTACCTCGACTTCTTCGCGGGCATCCTGACCAACGCCATCGGCTACGACGTCGCCGAGATCAGCGACGCCATCCGCCGCCAGGTCGACACGGGCGTCCTGCACAGCAGCACGCTCTACCTGATCAAGTCGCAGGTCGAGTTGGCCGAGAAGATCGCCGAGCTGAGCGGCATCCCGGACGCCAAGGTCTTCTTCACCAACTCCGGCACCGAGGCCAACGAGACCGCGCTGATGCTCGCCACCACGGCGCGCCGCAGCGAGCAGGTCCTGGCCCTGCGCAACAGCTACCACGGCCGGGCGTTCGCCACTGTCGCCATCACGGGCAACCGCGGCTGGTCGGCCAGTGCGCTCTCGCCGATCAAGGTCAGCTGGGTGCACGGCGGCTACCGCTTCCGCAGCCCGTTCAAGGCGCTCGACGACAAGGACTACATCAAGGCCTGCGTCGACGACCTGCGCGAGATCATCGAGACCACGACCGCGGGCGACGTCGCGTGCATGATCGCCGAGCCGATCCAGGGCGTCGGCGGCTTCACGTCACCGCCTGACGGCCTGTTCCGGGCGTTCAAGGACGTCCTGGACGAGTACGGCATCCTGTTCATCTCCGACGAGGTGCAGACCGGCTGGGGCCGCACCGGCGAGCACTTCTGGGGCATCCAGGCGCACGACGTCGTGCCGGACGCGATGACGTTCGCCAAGGGCCTCGGCAACGGCCTCGCGATCGGTGGCGTGGTGGCGCGCGGCGACCTGATGGACACGATCAACGCCAACTCGATCTCCACGTTCGGCGGCAACCCGGTCTCCACCGCCGGCGCGCTGGCGACGTTGAACTACCTGCTCGACCACGACCTGCAGGCCAACGCGGCCAAGCTCGGTTCGCGGCTGCTCGGCGGCCTGCGCGAGCTCGCGGAGAAGCACCCGGTCATCGGTGACGTGCGCGGCAAGGGCCTGATGGTCGGCGTCGAGTTCGTCGGGCCCGAGGGCGAGCCCAACGGCGGCGCCGCGGCCACGGTGCTCAACGAGGCCAAGGCACGCGGGCTTCTGGTCGGCAAGGGCGGCCTCTACGGCAACGTGATCCGGCTGGCGCCGCCGATGACGCTGACCGAGGACGAGCTCGAAGAAGCACTGGGAATTCTCGCGCAGGCGGTGGAGAAGGCGTGATCAAGCACTGGATCAACGGCAAGAACTGGGAAGCGGCGCCTGAACGGTCCGGCGACGTCTACGACCCGTCGACCGGCAAGGTGGCGAACCAGGTCGCGTTCGCCGCGGTGTCTGAAGTGGACGCTGCGGTCAACGCGGCCGCGGAAGCGTTTGCGTCTTGGCGCAACGCCTCGCTGGCGCAGCGCTCGACGGTGATGTTCAAGTTCCGTGAGCTGCTCAACGACCGCAAGGGTGAGCTCGCGCAGATCGTCTCCGCGGAGCACGGCAAGGTGGTGTCGGACGCGGGCGGCGAGATCCAGCGGGCGCTGGAGTCCGTCGAGTACGCGTGCGGGATCCCGACGCTGCTCAAGGGCGGGTTCAGCGAGAACGCCTCGACGCGCGTCGACGTCTACTCGATCCAGCAGCCGGTGGGCGTGGTCGGCGTGATCTCGCCGTTCAACTTCCCGGCGATGGTGCCGCTGTGGTTCGTGCCGACGGCAATCGCTTGCGGCAACACGGTTGTGCTCAAGCCCTCGGAGAAGGACCCGTCTGCGTCGCTGTTCATCGCCGAACTGTTCGCCGAGGCCGGGCTGCCGGACGGCGTGCTGAACGTCGTGCACGGCGACAAGGTGGCCGTCGACCGGCTGCTCGAACATCCCGCGGTCAAGGCGATCTCGTTCGTCGGCTCCACGCCGATCGCGCGGTACGTCTACGAGACCGGTACGTCGCACGGCAAGCGCGTGCAGGCGTTGGGCGGCGCCAAGAACCACATGGTCGTCCTGCCCGACGCCGACCTCGACCTGGCCGCGGACGCCGCGGTGTCCGCCGGGTTCGGCTCGGCGGGGGAGCGGTGCATGGCCATCTCCGTGGTCGTGGCGGTGGGTTCCTCCGGCGACGAGCTGGTCTCCAAGATCAAGTCGCGGATCGCCGACGTGAAGGTCGGGTCCGGGCCGTCGTGCGAGATGGGGCCGCTGGTCACCGGCGTGCACCGGGACAAGGTGACGTCCTATTTGGACGCCGGCGTGCAGGCCGGTGCGTCGCTGGTCGTGGACGGCCGCGACCACCCGATCGACGGTGACGCGAGCGGGTTCTGGCTCGGGCCCACGCTGTTCGACCACGTCGGCACGGACATGTCGATCTACACCGACGAGATCTTCGGGCCGGTGCTGTCGGTGGTCCGCTGCGACACCTATGAAGAAGCCGTCGAGATGGTGAACACCAACCGGTACGGCAACGGCACCGCCATCTTCACCAACGACGGCGGCGCCGCGCGCCGGTTCCAGAACGAGATCGAGGTCGGCATGGTCGGCGTGAACGTGCCGATCCCCGTGCCGGTGGCCTACTACTCGTTCGGAGGGTGGAAGGAATCGCTGTTCGGCGACGCACACGCGTACGGGCCGCACGGCGTGCACTTCTTCACGCGCTCGAAGGTGATCACCTCCCGGTGGCTCGATCCGTCGCACGGTGGCGTGAACCTGGGTTTCCCGCAGAACACTTAACGGTGGTCGATCGCGTACTGGAGTGAACGGGAGTAGGCCTCGCTGGTCAGGGTCGCGCCGGACACGGTGTCGATGTCCGCGCTCTGCGCCAGCAAGGCCTCCTCCCGCAGGATCGGCAAGGCCATGCGGGTGGGCGCGCTGTCCGGCGCCTGCAGCACCCGCACGTCGGCGATGCGATCCCCGGCGAACACGACCTCCACCTGCACGGTGCCGCGTTTGGTGTTCACCGCCTCGCCCGCGATCGCGGCGCCGGACCCGGTGGCCACGATCGACGGCTCGAACTGCCACACGATGACGAACCCGCTGACGGACAACAACATCGCGGGAATCGCGCGGTGCATGACCCTCTCCTAACTCGCCAGGCTGAACCGTTCGGTGTGCACCTGCTGTGGCGGAACGTCGAGCTCCTTCAGCGATTCGAGAACCGCCCGCACCATCGGCGGCGGGCCGCACAGGAAGACGTCGCGGTCACGCGCGTCCGGGACCAGCGCGTCGAGGTTGCGCGGGCCGAGCAGCAGGCCGTTCGAGTTGGCCGCGTCGGGTGGGCCGCACAGCAGCCGCACCTCGGCGCCCCGCTGGTAGGCCACGTCGAGCAGCTCGTTGAGCAGCACCGCGTCTTCCAGCCGGTTGACCCGGTAGAGCATCACGACGTCGCCGTTCAGCTCCTCCAGGAGCGCCCGGATCGGTGTCACCCCGACTCCGCCCGCGATGAGCAGCACGCCCGGATGTCGTTGCCTTGAAGCGGTGAACGCGCCGTACGGGCCTTCCACGAACACTCGGGCGCCGACTTTGAGCTGTCTCAGCCCAGCGCTGCCGTCGCCGAGTGCCTTCGCGGTGAGCCGGAGGTAGAAACCGTTGGGCGCCACGGAGAGCGAGAACGGGTTGGCCTTCCACCACCGGCCCGGCACGAGGAACCGCCACAGGAAGAACTGGCCCGCTCGCACCGGCAACTCGTCGAGCCGTCTGCCGGTGACGTAGAGGGAGACCACGTCCTCGGACTCCGGTACGACCGCTTCCACCTTCAGCTGGTGTTTCCAGTTGCGCCACAACGGAACCAGCACGCGGAACCCGACGACGGCGCCGAGCGCGAGACCCCAGATCGTCCACCAGTAGAAGCGGGCGATCCCATCGTTGAACGACTGGCCGACCGCGATCTGGTGGCTGAACGCGAGCACCACCGCCATGTACGCGTACAGGTGCAGGAAGTGCCACGTCTCGTAGGCGAGCTTGCGCCGTGCCCACCGCGCCGACACCACGCCGACGCCGATGATCAGGACTAGCGCGGCGAAGGCCCGCAGCACGCCGGTGACGCCCAAGGCGAGGGTCCAGGGCGTCATCCGGTCGAGCAGCCCGGCGACGACGAACACGGCGTGGGCCACGAGCAGCCAGACCAGCGCGACACCGTTCCAGCGGTGCAGCGAGGTCAGCACGCCGGGGCCGAGCCTGCGGTCCAGCCACGGCACACGCGCGATCAGCAGCAGCTGGAAGACCAGCAGCAGCGCACCGTAGAGCCCGGTCAGCCGCCCCAGGCTCAGCAGCGCGTTCGCCGATGGCCCGGCGGTGACGTACAACCACGTCACCACCACGAGATTGCTGCCGAGCAGGGTCGCCAGAGCGATCACCGCTGCGTCTCGCGGTTCAGCAGGCGAGCGTAGGTCCAGCCGAGCACGGAGCCGTAGACGAGGTGGCCGACGAGCGACGCCACGAAGTTGAGCGGCGTGATCGGGAACAGCACCGTCGAGCCGTACGCGGACAACGCGATGGTGCCGATGAGACCGGACCAGATGAAAATGCCGTACCCGACTCCGGTGAGGGTCAGCCGCTTGCGCCAGTTCGTCAAAGCACACGCGAGACCGAAGATGATGCCCATTCCGCCGCCGTCGCCCAGCCACCGCCAGAAGTAACCGAGCAGCAGATTCTCACCTTCACCTCCGTAGATCCACGCGCCCATCTGCGGGATGAAATCCGGCCAGATGCCAGCGATGACGAAAGGAATCCGGACGGCGTCGTAAGCGGCGACTCCGAGCAACCCGCCGAGCAGCCCGCGGACGGCACCCGGTGTCTCCGGGACCCTGGCGATGATCATCACGGTCGCCGCGATCACGGCCGGGACCACGATGAACGGGGCCGCGTCCTCCATCTTGAGGAAGCCGAAGGCGTGTGCCGCGATCGCGAGCACGGGCGAGGCGCCGGCGACCACGAAGATCAGGTGGCGCAGCGCGGAATTGACGAGAGTTTGTGAAACCGGTTGAACGCGTGCGTGCAGCACTTCTCCAGCCTCCTACCCAGGACGTTCACGATGGGCGGCGGCGGAGTTTGTCCATCTGAGACGGATAGAAGTGTGCTGGCGCGTTTGAGTGGAATGGAAGTGATGATCTGCGTTGTGGGTGCGGAATGTTCAACCCGCATGCCGCATATGATCTAGCCGCGTCTAATTGCCTATCGCGTGGAAAATTCCGGCCACCGAGGGCACGCGTGACCACGGCCGGAGCTTGCGGAGCTCGCGGGTGATCAGCACCGAGCCGCTGCTGGAAGCGAGCGCCAGCGCCTCGGACCCGGCGATGCTCGCCTGCTCCATCTCGCCTCCGCTCGCGTACGCGTAGGCGAGCTTCGCGAGGTGCATGCCGAGCAGCCACCGGCACGTGGGGCGGCCGTTGCTGAGCAGCGCTTGGTAGTGGCCCTGGGCTTCCGCGGTGCGGCCGAGTTCGACGCACACGGCCGCCCGTTGCAGCTCGATGTGCCTGGTGCGAAACCAGTTGCCCAGCCGGTACTCCGTCGTGCGTTCGGTCTGGATCCCGTCGACGAGCTGCTGGGCTTCGTCCAACGCGTTGAGGCACGCCCGTTCGTCGCCGACCCGTGCGTGGCCTTGCGCTTGTTGTTGCAGCGCCATGGCTTTGATCTGCGGGCCGACGCCGGGTTCGCGGACCGCGGCGCGCGCCAGTCCGATCACGCGGTCGTCGTCGTCCTCGAACTCCGCGATCATGCTGAGCCGGCGGTAGCAGTACGCGACGAGCCCGGGATCTTCGGCGGCCAACGCCTGCTGCATCGCGCGTTCGGTCCACCAGCTCGCGCCCGTGAGGTCGCCCTGCTGCAGGTGCAGCCAGCCGCAGAACTCGGCGAAAAGCGCTGCCACGTCGAGGATCTGCGCCCGGTGGTGGCCGCGGGCGAGCGGCCGCAGGCGGTCGACGAACTCGTAGAGCTGCCGGACGCTCGGCAGCAGTGAGGCCGACGCGCACCAGCTGTCGGCGTCGTTGATGACCCTGCGCAGCACCAGGAGCTGGCGGATGACCTCTTCGTCGATCGGGTTCCGGTGCTGACCGCGGCCCGCGTAGAAAGCCGCTGGGGCACAGGCGATGAGGAGCGCGTGGCCGTCGAGCGCACCGTCCAGGACCGTGACGCCCGCGGGCCTGGCCGGTCGCATCCCGGCGTCGGAGTCGGTGAGCCCGAGCAGGTGCGCCGGAATGCTCAGCAGGCGTTGGAAGATCCGCAGCACCCGGACGTCGTAGGCGAGGTTGCCACCCGACTCCAGCCGGGAGATCGCGGACTGCGAGAACCCCGCCAGGTCACCGAGCTGGTCCTGCCGCAGCCCCCGCGCCCGGCGGGCGATCGCGATCACCGAACCCGGCGACGAGTGCAGCACCGCCTGCCGGACCTCCCACGAAGCCCACAGCGAGGCGGGGATCAGCGCCTCGGGGTCGGTCGGGATCTCCGCTTCGATTTCCCTGTACATCAACACAACCCTCCTGCGGCGGCGGGTTGGTTGCAGAGCGTCTCGAAATGGTTGCAGTGAGGAATTGCGCTGTCAACGAGGTGACCGGAGCGTGCCCGCTCCGGTCACCCTTCGTGGCTAGGCGCAGTCGACCTGCGTCACCGTCGGCTTCTTGGCCGTACCGCCGGCCTCGTAACAGGACTTCTTGCCGCCGGTCGAGGTGTCGAAGTACGCCGAACCGCCCTTGCGCACGACCACGCGGATCTCGATCGGGTCGTCCGCGTGCCGCGGGTACACGGTGAAGTCCTTGGTCTCACCGGGCTTCGCCTCGTGGCAGTAGCCGCCCAGCCAGTCGAGGCCGCACAGCGAGGCCGTGTACCGCGCCTTGTTGGTGACCTCCACCTCGACTCTCAGCTTCGCGGCGCTCGCCGCCGGCGCGAAGGCGATGACGGTGCCGAACGCGATCGCGGTGGCCAGAACTCGTTGGATCCCACTGGACATGTCGCTCCTCGGATGTGTCGTGCCGCGACGGCCGAGAGGACACTCCCCGGCGTGCCAACGGGTTCGATCACACCCGCGATGCGCATCCTGAATCCGCGGATTGGGCAGGACGGATCAGGCGCAGAACCACCGCGCGGCGTGATCGTTGCCGTCCGCGCCCAGGTAGCTGCCGATCAGCACGCCGTCATCGGTGATGTCGCCGTAGGAGGTGGACTGGGGCATCTTGTCGGCCACGACGCCGGTCCGGCCGCCGTCCCGCCACACCGCGGCGCCGCCCCCGGTCAGCGAGGCGAACAACGCGCCACCGGAGTTCTTGCCGAACGGGGTTTCGGCTCCGACGTAGCCGACGCTCGACCGACCGTCCAGGGCCCAGTCCCACACCCGTGAGCTGCCGTTGCCGTCGTACGCGTAGTGCAGCACCCGTTCGTTGTCTAGCACGATCGGGTAGCGGCCGCCGGTGATCTGGGTCCAACGCCCGTTGTTGCCGTCGATCACCCACGCCGTGTCGGGCGTCCGCAGCACCACCTGCCGCTCGTTGCCGATGCCGACGGCGAACCCCTTGGAGTAGAGGCGACGAGGCTGCCCCTTCGGCCACATCGCGACCCACGGCGTACCGGGCGACGACACGAGCGACACCTCGCCGATGACGTCACCCGCCTCGTTGACACCGATCGCCCGCGTCTCCTCGTTCTGCTCGGTGGCGAGCATCTCGTACCGGCCGTTCTCGTAGCGGAAGGCGCGGTTGAGGAACTTGCCGTCGGTGTAGACGAGCTGACTGCCGACGACGGTCCCGCTGTTGTTGACCGCTCTCGGGTTGACGTAGGTCTCCGGCTGGGCGGGCTCGGCCATCTGGCGCAGGACACCGTTCTCCCAGACGACACCGCGCGGTTTGTTGAACGACGCCGATCCGGTGATGAGAGTGTTGTTCGGACTGCTGCCATGCGCTTCCGCGTACTGCGCGCCGGCCGGGACCGGCAGGTCCTGTGCGGTCCACGTGCAGTCTGCTGCGGACGCTTGCGGTGCCGTGATCAGCGAGGCGGCCAACAGCACGACGAAGACACCTGTGCGCTTCAAGATTCCCCCAGAACCCCGATCTCCGGTCCGGCACCAGGACAGGCGCCGGACCGGGCGGAGTCTACTTGCCCGAGCGTGCCGCCAAAGCCTCGGGAAGCGGGTCGTAGCGCGAAAAACGGCGGGTGAACGTGCCGGTACCCGACGTGAGCGCCCGCAGCTCGATCGCGTACCTCAGGAGCTCGCTCGACGGCACCTCCGCGCGGATGACCGTGCGGCCGCCTTCGTCGGCTTCGGTGCCGAGCACGCGCCCGCGCCGTCCGGACAGGTCGCCCAGCACGGTGCCGAGGTGTTCGTCGGGCAGCCGGATCGCGAGCTCGTCCATCGGTTCGAGCAGCTGGGTGCGTCCGTTGGCGGCGGCCTCCTTCAGCGCCATGGAGCCCGCGGTCTGGAACGCCGCGTCCGACGAGTCGACCGAATGTGCTTTGCCGTCAACGAGAGTCACCCGGACGTCGACGACCGGGGTGCCGTCGTGCAGGCCCTTCTCCAGCTGGGCGCGCACGCCCTTCTCGACGGACGGGATGAACTGGTTCGGGATCGCGCCTCCGACGATCTTGTCGACGAACTCGAAGCCGGAGCCGCGGGGGAGCGGTTCGACGACGATGTCGCACACCGCGTACTGGCCGTGACCTCCAGATTGCTTCACGTGCCGGCCGTGGCCTTTGGCTTGGGATGCGAAGGTTTCGCGCAACGGGACGCGCACCGGTTCGGTGTCGATCTCCGCGCCGCCTGCTCGCAGGCGCGCCAGCACCACGTCCGCGTGCGCCTCGCCCATGCACCACAGCACCATCTGGTGCGTCTCGGCGTTGCGGTCCAGCCGCAGCGTCGGGTCGCTGGCGACCAGGCGGTTCAGGTTGCGGGCGAGGTTGTCCTCGTCGCTGCGGGTGCGCGGCACGACCGCGACGGGCAGCAGTGGTTCCGGCATGTCCCACGGCGCCATCAGCAGCGGCTTCTCCGGGGCGGACACGGTGTCGCCGGTCTCGGCGGTGGTCAGCTTGGTCAACGCGCACAGGTCGCCGGCGACGCAGTACGGGACCTCGCGGAGCGTCGCGCCCAGCGGTGAGTAGATGTGGGCCACGCGTTCGTCGGCGTCGTGGTCCTCGTGACCCCGGTCGGCCATTCCGTGGCCGGAGACGTGCACGGGGCGTTCGGGGCGCAGCGTGCCCGAGAAGACGCGGACCAGCGACACACGGCCGACGTAGGAGTCCACGGCGGTGCGGACGACCTCGGCGACGAGCGGCCCGTCCGGGTCGGCGGCCATGCGGGGATGGGGGATGCCGTCGATCGACGTCACGTCGGGGACCGTGTGCTCCAGCGGTGACGGGAACGCGCGCGCAATGCCGTCCATCAGCTCGTTGAGGCCCATGCCTGTTGCGGCGCACACGGGCATCACGGGGTGGAAGGAACCTCGTGCGACGGCGGTCTCCAGGTCGGTGATGAGGGTGTCCTGGTCGATCTCCTCGCCCGCCAGGTAGCGGTCCATGAGGGTCTCGTCCTCGCTCTCGGCGATGATGCCCTCGATGAGCGCGGCACGTTCGTCCGGGTAGTTGTCCCCCTGGGTCAGCAACCCGACGAGCTGGTCGCCCTCCTGCATGTACAACGGCACGACGCCCGCGCCGAACGCCGCCTGGCACTCGATGACCTCGTTGCCGTAGTTCGCACGGTGGTGGTCGGTGCGTGCGATGACGACGGCACGCGGCATGCCTACGGCGGCACACTCCTGCCACAGCGTGATGGTGGCCGCGTCGACGCCTTCGAAAGCGTTGACAACAAAAAGGGCCGCATCCGCGGCCCGTAGTCCTGCCCTGAGCTCACCCACGAAGTCGACGTATCCCGGGGTGTCGATCAGATTGATCTTGATGTCCCCGTGCTGGATCGGGGCTACAGCGAGGCCTACCGATCGTTGTTGTCGCACCGCCGCCGGATCGTGATCGCAGACGGTCGTGCCCTCGGTGACCGACCCCGCGCGGGTCAGCACGCCGGTGGCGGCGAGCAGGGCCTCGGTGAGCGTGGTCTTGCCGGCGCCGGACGGACCGACTAGCACGACGTTGCGGACCTTGGCCGGGTCGTTCACAGCGACCGCGCCTGCCGGTGTCCCGTTGTCGGAGTTCTTGCTTCCCATGGCGACCTCCGTCAAGTCGTAGTGTTCGATCTCACACCCGTTCACCGGTTGTTACAAGTCCGGGAACCCGACTGGATGCCTACTTGGCCCGTGCCGGGAGCGGGCACGTCACGCGAGGTCGTGTCGGTCGTCCGGTCAACCGTTCGTGCCGAATTCGGCGAAGCCCAATTCGGTGCGAGCGATTCGGCCGGACGGCCGACTCCTCGACGACCGAGCCGCCATCTCCGCAGGAGTGGCCTCGGACACAGCCACGACCTGCGGTTGATCGCGAAGTGGCCTTCTGATTCTGCGCGCCAGTGGCTTGGGTGAGGTGGCCACGTCAGACGTAGGATGAGTTCATCCAGAGCTTCCCCTCGTGAAAGGTTGCCCCGTGAGCACTGATCAGGTCACTGGCACCGCCCGCGTCAAGCGCGGCATGGCCGAGATGCTCAAGGGTGGCGTGATCATGGACGTGGTCGACGCAACCCAGGCGAAGATCGCGGAGGACGCGGGCGCCGTCGCCGTCATGGCGCTCGAGCGCGTGCCCGCCGACATCCGCGCCCAGGGCGGCGTCGCCCGCATGAGCGACCCCGACCTGATCGACGGGATCATCGAGGCCGTCTCGATCCCCGTGATGGCCAAGGCCCGCATCGGCCACTTCGTCGAGGCCCAGGTCCTCGCCTCGCTGGGCGTCGACTACATCGACGAGTCCGAGGTGCTGACCCCCGCCGACTACGCGAACCACATCGACAAGTGGGCGTTCACGGTTCCCTTCGTCTGTGGCGCGACGAACCTCGGCGAGGCCCTGCGCCGCATCACCGAGGGCGCGGCCATGATCCGCTCCAAGGGCGAGGCCGGCACGGGTGACGTCTCGAACGCCACCACGCACATGCGCAAGATCCGCCAGGAGATCCGCCGCCTGCAGAACCTGCCCGAGGACGAGCTGTACGTGGCGGCCAAGGAGCTTCAGGCGCCGTACGAGCTCGTGAAGGAAGTCGCCCAGAACGGCAAGCTTCCTGTCGTGCTGTTCACCGCTGGTGGCATCGCCACCCCGGCCGACGCCGCGATGATGATGCAGCTCGGCGCTGAGGGTGTGTTCGTCGGTTCCGGCATCTTCAAGTCCGGCAACCCGGCGCAGCGCGCCGAGGCCATCGTGAAGGCCACCACGTTCCACGACGACCCCGACGTGATCGCCAAGGTGTCGCGTGGTCTGGGTGAGGCCATGGTCGGCATCAACGTCGACGACATCCCCGAGCCGCACCGGCTGGCCGAACGCGGCTGGTAATTGATTGCTCGATTGTGGGGAGCTTTGCCGACCGGTCGGCAAAGCTCCCCACAATCGAGCAATCAATTACCAGCCGCGTTCGGCCAGCCGGTGCGGCTCGGGGATGTCGTCGACGTTGATGCCGACCATGGCCTCACCCAGACCACGCGACACCNTTTGCCGACCGGTCGGCAAAGCTCCCCACAATCATTTACAGCGAATTCGGGTGAACCTCGACCGCGTTAGCAGCCGATGTTGACCCAGGCGACGGAGTTGGCGTGGTGCGAACCCGCGCGACCCGCGGCGGTGCGGATGTGCCGCCAGCCTCCGACGCACTCGTACGCCCACACCGAGTCGCTACCGCTGATCGTGCCGACGCGGTAGGTGTCGCCCCGCGGTGCCGAGAACATCGCGTACTCGGCGTTCGCCGACACCTCCGAGAGCGGGCGCGGGCCGGCCTTGTCCGTGGACTCCGAGGCCGTGGCGGTGAACGCGACAGTCGACATCACTGCCAGCGCACCGGCCACGACCGCAATGGATTTGCTGAACTTCACGTATTGCCCCCAATACCTTCGAACGGGCTTCCCCAGGCCTACAACGCGTTCGAACGCATCTCGATCGTGCCGGTCAGTGTGATCGGCAATACACCGCCTGATGGAGCAATCTTCACCGAATGCGCGGGAAAGAAAGTTCTGCTCGGTTTTCGGGAGGTTCTGCGTGCGTCAGCCGATCGTGAAGGTGTGGGTCAGGCAGTACGTGGTCTTGATCTCCGGGTACGCCAGCGCCAGCGCCAGCCGTTCGTCCGTCCCGCACGCCGCCTTGTCCGCGGTCCCGGCGATCACCTTCGCCTTCACCACCATGTAGCCGCCGCACGCCTTCTTGGGGTACTCGGCGTTCAGCGAGGCGAGCGTGAAGTCGTAGCACTCACCCTCGGCGAACACCGGGATCAGGCACACCGTGACGCTGGAACCCTTGGTGTACTTGATGTAGCCCTCGTCGGTCGTGCCGCACTTCTCGCTGGAAGAAGCCGGCACCTTGCTGACCGTGTAGTTGTGCTGGTTCGCGGTGCACTCGACCTTCTTGTAGGTCGGGTTGAACGAGCCGCCGGTCATGCTCACGCAGTCGCCGATCTCCGCGAACGCCTTCGGCTTGGTGGTGGTGGTCGTGGTCGTCGTGGGTGCGGCCGACGACGCCGCGGCCGCCTTGTCGTCCTTGCCGCCTCCGCGCAGGAACACGGCCGCGCTCAGCGCCACCGCGAGCACGACCAGGCCGGCCACGATCAGCAGCGCCTTCCCGGAGGACGACTTCCGCGGCGGCTCCGGGTTCGGATAACCGGGGTACTGCTGCCCGGGATTGGGGCCGGGATACGGGTACTGCCCAGGAACCGGGGGTTGGCCGGGAGCCGGGTACTGGGCCGGGTACTGCGGGTACTGGCCCGGAACTTGCGGGTACGGCGCCGGACCCGCGGGCGCGTTGGCCCACGGGTTGGCCGGGTCGTGGGGCTGGCTGGGCGGAGTGCTCACGCGCGGACCCTAAGGCAGCGAGGCACTCCGCACAGGCCGAATGGAAATCATGTGCGCACGGTCTCAGCGAGACCGGACAAGGCGGCGGGCAGCGGTTCCAGGTGCAGCACGCCGAGCCGTTGCGTGGCACGGGTCAGCGCCACGTAGAGCTCGGCCGCGCCGCGCGGTCCCTCGGCCAGGATTCGTTCCGGCGCAACGACGAGCACCGAGTCGTACTCCAGGCCCTTGGTCTCGGCCGCGAGCACGACCCCGGGCAGACCATGAGGACCGATCACCACGCTGGTGCCTTCGAGACCGGCCTCCGTGCGTTCGAACGACGCGATCTCGGCAGGCAGCGATTCCAAGGTCACCTGCCGGGCCCACGGCTGAACTCCGTTGGCGCGCACCGATTCCGGCGCCGTCACGTCCGGCGCGAACTCGGCCAGCACCTGGGCGGCGACGGCCATGATCTCGGCCGGCGTGCGGTAGTTGACCGTCAGCGAGCGGTACTCCCAGCGGCCCGGCACGTAGGGGTCGAGCATGGAGCCCCACGACGTTGCGCCCGCAGGTGAACGACGCTGCGCCAGGTCGCCCACGACCGTGAAGGAACGACCGGGGCAGCGGCGCATCAGCACGCGCCAGTCCATTTCGGACAGTTCCTGGGCCTCGTCGACCACCACGTGCCGGTACGTCCAGCCGCGGTCGGCCATCGCGCGTTCGACGAGCGTGCGCTGGTCGTGCTGCTCGAAGCGTTCGGCCAGCTCCTCGGCTTCCATCATGTCCGTGGCGAAGAGGTGGTCCTCGTCGTCCATGTGGTCCGCGCGGTTGATCATGCTGTCCAGCACCTCGGCGGCGTACCGGGCCTCGGCCTGACGTTCGGCCGAAAGAGCCTGGTCGGCAGCCTGCTCGCTGCCGTCACGGCCCAGCAGGTCGTGCAACTCGTCCAGCAACGGCACGTCCGACACGGTCCACGCCTCGCCGTCGACGCGGTGCAGCGACTCCGAAGCACCCGCGGCAGCCAGCCGTTCGACCGACGTGTACAGCGAACCCAGCAGGTCCGACGGCGACACGACAGGCCACATCGAGTCCAGCGCCGCGGCGAAGTTCTCGTCGTCGGCCAGCTCCTTGACCAGGCCGGACCGCATGTCCTCCCAGCCCTGCTTGTCCGAACGGGACAGCCAGCCCTTGCCGATGCGGCCGAGCGCCCGTTCGGTCAGGACGTACGTGATGATCTCGCGGAACACCTTGCGGGCCTCGTTGTGCGGCAGGCCGCTGTCGCGCGCCTCCTGCCGTGCCCACTCGGCGACGTCGGCGGTGATCTGGACGACCACGTCCTTCATCGTGATCGGAATGGGCGACTCCGGAAGGCGCTGACGGTCCGCCACGGCCGCCTTCAGCACGTCCACCATCTTCAGCGAGCCCTTGAGGCGCGCGACCTCCGGCGTGTCCTCCAGGACCGCGTTCAGGCCCGGCAACAGGCTGCCCGCGGTCGAGAACACGACGTCGGACTCGCCCAGCGACGGCAGCACCCGGCTGATGTGGTTCAAGAAGGCCGGGTTCGGGCCGACGACGAGCACGCCGTGCCGTTCCATGCGCTCGCGTTGCGTGTACATGAGGTACGCGACGCGGTGCAGCGCCACGACGGTCTTGCCGGTGCCGGGGCCACCCTCGATCACCAGCACGCCGGGGTGGTCGAGCCGGATGATCGCGTCCTGCTCGGACTGGATGGTCGCCACGATGTCGCGCATGCCCTCGCCGCGCGGCGCGTTCAACGCCTCCAGCAACGCCGCGTCGCCCTGTTCCTCGCCGAGCTTGCCGAACACCTCGTCGGTGAACGAGGTCACGGCCCGGCGGCGCGTGAGGAACTGACGGCGGCGGCGCATGCCCTCGGCGTTGGCGCCGGTGGCGGTGTAGAACGGCCGCGCGGCCGGCGCGCGCCAGTCGAGCAGCACCGGCTCGAAGTCGTCGAACTCGTCGAACAGGCCGATCCTGCCGATGTAGGACACGTCACCGTCGACGCTGTCCAACCGGCCGAAGCACAGCCCGTAGTCGGCCACGTTCAGCCGCTTCATCTCACGGTGCCGGGCCCGCACCTCGTTGTCGCGATCCATGACGGTCTCGCCGGTGCCACCCAGCGCCGCCTGGTAAGCCGCCTTCACGCGCGCGCGTTCGGCGTCGAGCCGTGCGTAAAGACCGGCCACGTAGTCGCGTTCGGACTGCAGTTCTTCTTCGTACCCCACGTGCTCCCCAGTGCGCCTCTGTTCTGGCATGAGGCGATGAGTGTGCGGGACGGACGGGGTCTTGTGGCAAGGCCCCCTGTCTGCTATACGGTTGAGTGGGAAGAGATCACAGCCACCCTCGTGCCTTCGCGCTCACCCCGGCCTGGAACCGCGTGTCGACCTCCAGCCGCTCCATCAGCTGCTGAACCCGCTTCTGCACGGTCCGCAGACCGATGCCCATGCGGCGCGCGATCGTCTTGTCGGTTGCCCCCGAGGCCAGCATCGCCAGCAACAGGCTCTCGGCCTCCGACGGCCGGTCGGCGCCCGGCTCCGGGTCCGTGGGCTGCAGCGCAACCGCGAACCGCCACATCCCCTCGAACACCCGCGACAGGCCGTCGAGCAGGATCGAGGGACCGACCATCAACGCGCTCGCGGTGCCGCGCGACTCGTCGGTCAGCGCGATCATCGCCTGGTCCTCGTCCGCGATCAGCATCTTGAACGGCGCGCCGATGATGACCCGCGCCTCCTCGCCGGCCTCCCGCATCGCGGCGATGTAGTCGAGCTTGCCGGGGAGGTCGAGGACCGAGCGGTCGTAGAGCCACCGGCTCCGCACGCCGCCGGTGATCATCTCCAGCTCGACGTCGTTCTCCGTCATGAGGTACGGCGGCATGTCGATGCCGCGCAGCTGCGTGCGGGCGCCGCGCTCCAGCTGGTACGCGCGCCGTTTCACCTCTTCGGGTCCGACGGCGACGTCGATGAGGTCCAGGGGGTGCCGGTCACCGCGCAGCCGGAACCGTTCCGCGAGCTGCTGCACCGCGGCCCGCGCCTGCCGCACGTCGTCCTCCGCCCGGCGCACCCGCTGTTCCCGCAGCTCGACCAGTGTCGCGAACCCGATGCCCGGCTCGATCGCGCACCACTGGCACGGCGTCCCGGGCAGCCGGGCGATCAGGCCCATCGCCTCCAGCCTGCCCAGCAACGGCAGCACGTCCTCGCCGAGTTCGGCGGCGGTGAGGCTGCCCGCGTCGACCAGCGCGAGGTAGACGGCCTCCTCGCGCGCGTCCAGCTCGAAAGGTTCCAGCACAGTCCACTCCTCACGGTGCGCGAAACCGCATCGGCGCATATCCGCAGTGCCGTTCGCATTCCCGCAACCACGGTGACCGTGTCACGATCCCCAGCGTCGAGCAAGGGCCGGTCGCAGGCCCCTGAGCTGCGGGAACGTCCGCGTCACGAGCCGGTCGCTCCCTGTCACACCCTCCGCGGTGTTTCCCTGAAGGAGACCTGTCCATGAGCTCGTTTCGCAGCGCCTGCCGAACCGGTCCGCGCCGGGTGGCCTTCCTGTCGGCCGCCGTCGTGGCCGGCGCACTCGTCAGCGGCGTGGGCCCGGCAGCGGCCGAACCCACGTCGTTCGCCGGGCAACAGGTGAACTGGGGGTCGTGTGCGTGGTACTCACCCGTCTTCGGCGGGCTGACCCCCGAGTGCGCGACGATCACCGTGCCGCGCGACTGGAGATCGCCCGGTGACGGCCACACGCTGAAGATCGCGATCAGTCGCACCAAGGCCACGAACCCCGCCCAGCGCGCCGGCGTCGTGTTCACCAACCCCGGTGGCCCCAGCAGTTCCGGCATCACGCTGTCGTGGTCGTTGGGCTCGGCCCAGCCGAAGCTCGCCTCCCGGTACGACGTGATCGGCATGGACCCGCGCGGTGTCGGCGGCAGCACCCAGCTGAACTGCGACATCGCTGTCGACCCACTGCTGGTCGCGTCCAACTACGACTCGCGCGACATGTCCGACAACGCTGTCGCCGCCCGCACCGCCGCCACCAAGGCGATCGCCGACGGGTGCGCGGCCAACCCGCTGACGCCGTACGTCAACACCTGGCAGACCGCGCACGACATGGACCTGATCCGCGTGCTGCTCGGCGAGCAGAAGCTGAACTACGTGGGCTACTCCTACGGCACCTGGCTGGGTGCGAAGTACGCCGCGTTGTTCCCGTCCAGCACCGGCAAGGTGGTTCTGGACTCCAACACGTCGTGGGCGGACGACCTCGCCGGGTCGTGGCAGCTGATGCCGATGGCGTTCCAGCGCCGGTTCGACGACCAGTTCGCGCCCTGGATCAGCCGCGGGCTCTTCTCGAAGTACCTCGGCAAGACAGCCGACGAGGTGAGGGCCAGCTACGAGGCCGTCCGGGCCACCTACCTGCGCTACACGGGTCTGCCGGGCGCCGGCGCGAACCTCGACGGTCTTGTGCGCACGTGGATGTACACCGACGCGAACCTCTTCACCGCCGCGGTGAACCTCGGCGCGCTGAAGGCGTGCATCGTGGACAATCAGGACTGGTCGCAGCTCGGTGTCACGCTTTGCATCTTCGCCTACGTCAACGACGTCAACGCGAACCTGCCGACGGCTTCGGCCGCCTCCACGCAGCAGGTCACGGCGTTGCTGCAGGACCCGGCCGGGGTGCGGGCGGGCAAGCAGGACGTCGTCGCGGACGCGTTCGCCGCGGCCCGTCAGGCGACCGGCGAGACCTTGCCGCTCAACGGTGTCTTCTACTCGGTCCGGTGCGGTGACGGCGGCCAGTGGCACAGCCCGTCGTGGTGGGAGAACTACCAGCGGCAGTTCGGTTCCTCGTTCCCGCTCGCGGGTTACTCGATCCCGCAGGAGGTCTGCGCCCACTGGACGTTGCCTGCGCAGCGGCTGCCCAACCCGTCGCCGCGGGACCTCGGGCCGGTCGTGATGGTGCAGTCGGAGCTCGACCCGGCCACCGCCTACGAGAACGTCGCGCGCAACACCGCCCAGTTCCAGGGCGCACGGCTGATCTCGGTGCAGGACAACGGAACCCACGGCCTCTACGGCCTGCGCGGCAACTCCTGCGTCGACGACCTGGTGAACGCCTACCTGGTCGACGGCGTGGCCCCGGCGGAGCGCACGGTGTGCGCGAGCCTGCCGCTCCCGCTGGAGACGGCGGTGCACCCGGTCGCCGGACCGGTTGACGACAGGACGACGCCGCGCTCCACGCGTGCGGTGCTCGTCGACCAGCGGGTGAGTCAGGAGATCGAGAAGATCATCTCCTGACGGGCGGGCCCCGCGGGCGCCGAAGAGGTCATGCGGCAACCTCTTCGGCGCCTATCACTGTTTCTTGGCGTAGGCGACCCGGCACGGTTTGCGCGGCCAGTGGCTGCGGTGGCCCTTCACCGCGACCGGGTCGGGGTCGAGCAGCCGCATCTCCAGCCGTTGCAGCAGCCTGGTCAGCACGATCTTCATCTCCAGCAGCGCGAAGTGCTCGCCGAGACACCGGTGGACGCCACCGCCGAACGCCTGCAGCGCCGACGCCGGCTCGGTCAGGAACCGGTCGGGCCGGTAGCTGTCCGGTTCGGTGAAGACGTCCGGATCCCGGTGTGACGCACCGGGTTGCAGCATCACGGTCGCGCCGCGCGGGATCGTGAACGTCTCATGTGGAATGTCCACTGTGGCCTTTCGGGCTAGTACCGGGGTCACCGGGTGCAGTCGTTCGGACTCCAGCAACGCCCGGCTGAGGTGTGCTCCCTGGAAACTGTCGGACAGTTCCTCCCGGACGCGCGCCAGCTCTTCGGGATGCCGCATCAGGTCGATCAACGCCCAGCACAGGTGCCCGGTCGTGGTCTCGTGGCCCACCCACACCATCATGATCACGAGGTCCACCAGGACGTCGTCCGGCAGCGGCGCGTTCGCCATGACCTCCAGGAAGTCCGGTTCCTCCATGGGAATCGCGCGTCGCTCGGCCACCAGCGCGGACGTGATCCTGCGCAACCGGTCGCGCGCCCGGTGACTGCGCCGCAGGTGCGGTGCGGGCACCCAGCCCGGCAGCAGCGGGTCCATGCCGTCCGCGAACGCCCGGAACTCGGACAGCAGCCTGCGGAACCGCGACGCCGCGTCCTCACCGAGGAAGAGCGACGCGGCGATGTCGATCACCAACGGCCCGAGCAGCTCGGTCAGTTCGAACGTGCCGGTGTCCGGCAGCGCGTCGATGAGTGCCGTGGTCTTGCGGTCCATCTCGGGGATGTGGTCCGCGACCCGTGCGCCGGAGAACCGCGGCGCCAGCACCGCCCGCTGCCGCAGGTACTCCTCGTGCGGCGCGCGCCAGAACGTGTTGGCGCCGAACATGTGCCGGAAGAACCCGTACGCCTCGCGGATCGACAACCGCAGCGCGTCCGACTCGGCGTGGAAGAACTTGGCGTTCTCCTGCCCCAGCAACACGATCCCCGGCCCGCCCGGCAGCCGCAGTGAGAACACCCGGCCGTGTTCGGCGTGCCCGCGCCGCACCAGTTCACCGGGGTCGCGCAGGAACTCCCAGGTGTGCCCGAAGAACGGCCGGGCACCGGACACGGCAGGTGGCAGGGTCACGCTCGGTGTATAGCGCCCCGATGAACGGCCGGGCCAGGAGTGAAAGGGGAGCCACACGAGACGTGTGGAGCGCATGTAGGTGCCGTGTAGCCGGCGTCCCCAGTGTGAGCGCCAACCACACGACAGGGGAGACCAACCGTGAAGAGGATGCTCGTAGCGCTCAGCGCTGCAGTGATGTCGTTGGTGGTGCTGTCGCCTGCTCAGGCCGCACCGCCGACGCCAGCGTTCGGCCCGGCGATCGACGCCTACGCCAAGTACGTCGGCCAGACGACCTGCGACCCGGACGCCAAACCGGGCGTGGTCGGGTTCAGAGACCTGCTCAAGGCCGAGTACGGCCGCGCCGACCTGGGCATGACCCGCGCGTGCGGCACCGGCGGCCAGAGCGAGCACAAGGAGGGCCGCGCGCTCGACTACCCGTTCAACGCCTTCAACTCCACGCAGGCGGCGCAGGCCCAGGACGTGATCAACTGGCTGCTGGCCACCGACCAGCACGGCAACAAGCACGCGCTGGCCCGGCGCCTGGGCATCATGTACATGATCTGGGACCACAAGATCTGGAAGGCCTACGAGGCGTCGTCGGGCTGGCAGTCCTACAGCGGCGAGAGCCCGCACACCGACCACATCCACTTCAGCTTCAGCTGGGCCGGCGCCCGCAAGCAGACGACGTGGTGGACCGCCGCGCGCAGCCTGTCCGCGGAGAGCGTGAACGGCGACCGCTACGACGACCTGCTCGCGGTCAGCCCGGACAACACGATGCGCCTGTACCCCGGCACCTCAGGCGGCGCGTTCGGCACCTCGTCCGAGGTCGGGCCGGGCTGGTCCGCGTCTTTCAACCGCATCGGGGTGGGTGACACGAACGCCGACGGCTTCGCCGACATCCTCGCCACTTCCACCGACGGCTCGCTGCACTACTGGCACAACTCCGGCCGCGGCACGTTCACGAAGCTGGCCAACTCCGGCACCGGTTGGAACACCCTCGAATGGTTCGCGGTGCTAGACGTCAACGGCGACAACCGCGCCGACATCGTGGGCCGCGACGGTGGCCGCCTGTACTGGTACCCCGGCGAGGGTTCCGGCAAGTTCTCCGCACGCATCTTCATCGGCGAGGGCTGGGCGTCGTTCCCGCGCTTCGTCGGCGGCGACGCGGACGGCGACGGCGACGGCGACCTGTGGGGCGTGAACGCCGACGGTGAGCTGTACTTCTGGGAGGGCAACGGCAACGGCACGTTCTCCAGCGGCCGCAAGGTCGGCGCAGGGTGGTCCGGGTTCTCGGGGCTCAACGCGCTCGACGTGAACGGTGACGCGAAGGCCGACATCGTGGCCGTGCGCACCAGTGACGCGACGCTGTGGCGCTGGAGTGGCGAGGGCGACGGAACCCTGGCCACGGCGGTGCAGGTCGGTTCGGGGTGGAGCGGCTTCCGGCCTGCTTCTCACTGAGGCGGCCAACAGGGTGGTTGTGGCTCTTGGGCCACGACCACCCTGTTCGCATGCGGTGGCGTGATCGGCGGGAATGGACTCGTGGTGGATCATTGAGGTCGTGAACGTGCCGTTCCGCTGGGATCTCGTGACGTCCGACCAACTCGGGTCGCTGCTCGACGACGTCACGCCTCCCGAGCTGGAGCACCTCGCCGCACTGGCGGAGTGCGCGGGCAAGGTGCTGGCCCGCAGCGGCAACGGCGACCTGGTGTTCGTCGGCCGCTCGCTCGACTCGATGCACGACCTGCTCGGCGGCGCCCTCGAAGGGACCGGACACACCGTCGCCCGGCTGCCGCTCTCGTTCTGGAGCCGGGGCGACTACACCCGCGCCCAGACCCTGCGGGCCCGCGAGGTGGCGGCCGGTCTCGGCATCACGCCCGCGGCACTGGCTCGCCGCACCCGCCCGGTGACGTTCGTCGACGTCGTGTCCTCGGGCGGGACGTTCACCCGGCTCTTCACGCTGCTCGACGACTGGATCGCCGAGGAGCGCGAGACCTGGCCCGTGATCCGCCGCAAGCTCCGGTTCGTCGGCGTCACGAGTCAGGGCAGGACCACGCCGAACAAGTTCCGCTGGCAGCAGCACCGCGACTGGACCCGCCGCCTGCCGGCCGCCTCCGTGGTGAACGTGTCGTTGGACCCGTACGCCTGGTCGTACTTCGGCGACTTCCAGCCCAAGCTGACGAGATCGTTCCCGCCGCCGAAGTGGCTGGCCGAGCCGGACGAGATCCGGCGCGACGAGCGGACGCGGAAAGCGCTGGCCGAGGCGGTGCGGCTGGTGGAACTGGGGCGGAGCAAGGAGGTCCGGCGCAGGATCGCGCGGGCGATCGACGGTGAACCGGCGCTCGCCGAACCGTGGCTGCGGACGTTGTTCCGTCAGCTGTCCGCCTAGACGGTGTGCTCCATGACCATCATCGCGGTCGTACCCGGCTCCAGCGCCTTGCAGATGTGCGGCAGATCGCCGGGGTAAACGATGTAGTCCCCAGGTCCGAGCTCGATCGGGTCCTCGGCGAGCCCCGCCAGGCACCGCCCGCTCGCCACGATCATGTGCTCGACGCTGCCCGGCACGTGCGGCTCCGACTCGCGAGCGCCTCCGGGTTCGAGAGCCAGCCAGTAGATGTCGTGCTTGGTCCCCGGACGGCACGCGGCCAGCAGCGTGGCGGAGTAGTGCGCGCGTTCGGAGTGGATGACCGGGCCCTCGCCGGCGCGGATGACCTGGACGCGCGGCACGGCGGGTTCGACCAGGCGGCTGAACGGGACGCCGAGCGCCACGCCGAGTGCCCACAGCGTTTCCACGCTGGGGTTGCCGCTGCCGGACTCCAGCTGGGAGAGCGTCGACTTCGCGACGCCGGCCTTCTTCGCGACCTCGCTCAGGGACATGCCGGTGCGGTCGCGCTCGCGGCGGAGGTTGGCCGCGATGAGGTCGAGTGGTGCGTTCGACACAGAAGTCCATCCGTTCGGCTTGACGAACACCCGTTCTGGTGTTCATCGTAATGGGTGATGCGTTCGATATGGCGAACTCTTGATGCTGTGCTTCTGCGTGACGTGGCCGCAGTCGCACTGGGGGCAGCGGTCACCGGTGCCTCCTTCGGGGCGATCTCGGTCGGGTCGGGGCTGCCCTGGTGGATGCCGGTGCTGATGTCGCTGGTGATCTTCGCGGGCGGCTCGCAGTTCATGGCGGTCGGGATCGTCGCCGCTGGTGGCAGCCCTGCCGCCGCGGTGCTGGCCGGGCTGGTGCTCAACGCGCGGCACCTGCCGTTCGGGCTGGCGATCGGGGACGTGCTGGGCAAAAGCCCGTTGGCTCGGATCGTCGGCAGCCATCTGTTGATCGACGAGTCGACGGCGTTCGCGATGTCGCAGAAGGATCCCGCTCGCGCGCGGGCGGCCTACTGGGCGTGCGGCGTGTCGCTGTTCTTCAGCTGGAACGTGGGCGTGCTCGTCGGGGCTTTGGCGGGGCAGGCGATCGGCGACCCGGCGACGTTCGGGCTGGACGCGGCGTTCCCCGCGGCCATGCTCGCGCTGACACTTCCGGCGCTGAAGGACGCGACGACGCGCAACGCGGCCCTGGTGGGTGCGGCGATAGCGCTCGCGACGACGCCGTTCCTGCCTGCTGGCGTGCCCGTGCTGCTCGCGCTGGCCGGACTGTTCGTGTTCAAGACGAAGAAGGAGGACGCAAAGTGCCCGTCGCCGCAGTCCTGATCCTCGCAGCAGGCACCTTCGCGATCCGGTTCGCCGGCCCGCTGCTGCGCGACCGCGTCACGCTGCCGGAGAAGGTCCAGGAGCTGATGACGGCTTCGGCAACGGTGCTGCTGCTGGCGCTGGTGGCGGTCTCGGCGCTGACGAACGGCAAGCAGTTCGGCGGGTGGGCGCTCGCGCTCGGCGTGGTCGTCGGTGGGGTGGCGGCGTGGCGGAAGCTGCCGTTCGTCGCGGTGATCGTGCTGGCCGCGGCGACCACGGCCGGGTTGAGGCTCATCGGCGTGGCATAGGGGTGGGTAATGCCTCCGCGATAGGGGGCTGATGGGGGTGGGGCCTCAGATGGACCCATGGCTGCGAAACCTGGACTGGTCGGGCGGGACCGGGAGACGACTCAGCTGGCCGGTGCGCTGACGTCGGCGGCGAACGGCGATGGGCACCTCGTGGTGGCCACCGGGGGACTTGGGGCCGGTAAGACGGCGCTGCTCACCACCGCGCGGGAGCTGGCCGCGCGGCAGGGGTTCACGGTGCTGGCGGCGCGGGGGAGTTATCTCGAGCGCGAGTTGCCGTTCGGGGTGGTCAGCAGGCTGTTCGTGTGTGTGCAGCCGGGGGAGGACGTTCAGCACCTGCCGCGTATCGCCGCGGCGTTGGGGCAGTCCGACTCGCTGGCCGAGCCGGGGCCGGTGACGTTGCCCGAGTTGCACGTGTTGCATCGGGCGTTGGCGCGGATGGCTGCCCAACGGCCGGTCGCCGTGGTCGTCGACGACGCGCAGTGGGCCGATCAGCCGTCGCTGCAGTGGTTGAGCACGCTGCCGCACCGCATTGAGCACCTGCCCGTCCTCGCCGTGGCGGGGATCGGCGCCGGAGAGGTGTGCACCGGGCCGCAGACGTTGGAGGAACTCCTCGCGGCCGCCGCCAAGGAGATACGGCTCGACGAGCTGGAGTTCGCGGCCTCGCGCGCGTTGATCGAGAACGAGCTGGGGCAGCAGGTCAACGACGAGTTCGTAGCGCTCTGCCGTGCGGAGGCGGGTGGCAACCCGTTGCTGCTGCTCAGCCTCTTGCGGGCGTACAGCGATCACGTCGTAGGGCTCACCGCACCGGCGTTGCTGCCCACGGTGAACGTACGGCTGCGTCGCCTCGCCCCGCACGCACCCGATGCGCTGCACGCGTTGGCGGTGTTGGGAGGCGAGGTCACGTTGCCGCGCGTGGCTGAGCTGATCGGCACCGAACCGTGCGAGCTCGCCGGCACGATTGCCGCGCTGCACCGGATGGGCCTGCTGTCGGCGGACGGGGCGTTGGTGCATCCGTTGGTGCGTAACACACTTCGCGAAGAGTTGACCATCACCGAGCGTCAGGACCTGCACTCCGCCGCGGCTCGGTTGCTGACCGAGACGGGTGCGTCGGCCGAGGCGGTGGCCGAGCACCTGGTCGAGACGCGGCCGCTGAATGAGGAGTGGGCGACCGAGGTGCTGGTGTCGGCTGCCGGACGGGCCCGTGCGCGTAACCGGGTGGTCGACGCGGTTCGGTACCTGCGGCGGGCGATGGACGAGCCGGGATCCGGTGTGCTGCTGGCGGAACTCGGTGAAGTTGAGTCCTATGTGGATGTTGCGGCGGCTGTGGATCATCTTGGCGAGGCGGATCCGGCGCATCCCGCGCTGCCTGGGTTGCTGGCGCACCTCGGCGAGGAGCCGGAGTTCGAGCCGGACGCCATCGGTGACCCGGACGTCGTGCCGGCCACGCCCGTGGATTTCGAGCCGTACCTGCGCGCGATCAGTCTCTTAAGGCAGCGTGGCGAACTTACGGCTGCGTACGCCCGCGCGGACCGTGCGCTGACCATTGCGCGGAGGTGGCAGCACCGGCCGTGCGTGGCGGCGGCGCTCACGGTGCGTTCAGCGTGCCTGAGGGACCTCGGGCGGCTGGCGGGGGCCGAGGCGGATGCGCGGGAGGCGTTGGCGACGTTGGAGAGCTGCGGCGCGGCACGGGTGTCGACGCCGATCTTCGCGGCGTTGACCGAGCTTGCGTTGGCACTGCTGGAGATGGGTGACGTCGAGATGGCGTCGGGGGTGTTCGACGTGGTGCCGGGGGAGGTGCCGGATCTGTTCGGGGCGCCAAGACTCCTCGCCGCCCGAGGACGGGTGCGGATCGCGGCCGAGCGGCGCAAGGACGGTGTGCGCGATTTGCTCGACTGCGGCGAACGACTCCGTGCGCGCGGTTACGACAGCACGTCGTGGCGGCTGCCTCTCGGAGGAGAGCACCTCGCAGCGGAGGAGCTTTTGGCGCGCGCGACGAGTGCGGTGCTGCCGCTGGCGGCGGCGTTGCGTGAACAAGGCGTGCTCAAAGGTGTGGAAGGCGTTGCGCTGCTTCAGGAATCGGTCGACCTGCTGGCCGGAACGGGTGCGTTGCTGGAACGGGCGCGCAGCCACTTCGCGCTGGGGCGGGCGCTGCACCTGGCGGGGCGGGTCAAACCGGCACGGGCGGAGCTGCGGACAGCAGTGGATCTCGCTGACGACTGCGGGGTCGAGGAGCTGGCCGAGGAGATCCGGCAGGAGCTGGCGGCCGGGCCGGCGGGGCTGACCGAGTCCGAACGGCGGGTCGCCGCGCTGGCCGCCGAGGGCAAGATGAACCGCGAGATCGCGGCCGCGCTGTTCGTGCAGCTGCGGACCGTCGAGATCCATCTGACGAAGGTTTATCGCAAGCTCGGCATTGACGGGCGCGACCAGCTCGCACCCGCTTTAAGGCTCGCGAGCTAGTGGCGCGTCTCGGAACGTTGGCGAGGTGATCCACGCTCAGCAGGGCACCTCGCGGCACCGCCCCCACGCCCCCGTACAACCAGTACGAGGACGTGGGGGCGGCACCACGATGCACCCGTCTGACCGCGAATTCCCCCGGCAACCTTCCGAGCCACACCACTAGTGCTTCCGAACGTGCGAAAAGAGCAGATTTGTGTGCACTTCTGTCACTTCGCGGCGACTGGTGAATTTGTCCAGCACTAGTCGCTGCAGGTGGCCGACATCCGATACCGCGACGTGCACCAGGAAATCTTCCGGCCCGGTCACATGTGAGAGTGCAAGAGTTTCGGGCAAGGACAGAACATACGCCATGAACGGGTCGACGATCTCCTTGGTGTGCGGCCGGATCTTCACCGCGAGCATCGCCTGGACGTGCCGCCCGACCGCACCGAGGTCGACCTCGGCGTGGTAGCCGGTGATCACCCCGCGCTCCCGCAACGCCCGGTGCCGCACGACCGCGGTGGACTGCGCGACGTTCACGCGTTCGGCCAGGTCCTTGTTCTGCAGCCGCGCGTCCTTCCGCAGCTCCCGCACGATGGCCTCGTCGATCGAATCCAGCACGGCTCTTCTCCGTTCTGCCGAATCTCCTGCGGTTCCAAACCCGTCCTGACGAGGAAGTCTCCACCATTCCGGCCATGACGCGCATCGAGACCATCGCAGTGCACGGCGGCCGCGACGACCTTGCGGAGCTCGGCGTGCACGCACCCCCGATCGACCTGTCCACCACCTACCCCGTGCCTGACCAGGCACTCGGCGGGGAAGCACTGGGTGAGTGGGCGACGGGCGCTGCACGGGCTTCGTCGCCCGTGTACGCGCGGCTGCACAACCCGACCGTGGCGCGGTTCGAGCAGGCGCTGGCCTCCCTTGAACACACGGAGGCCGCGGTCGCGTTCGGCAGTGGCATGGCCGCGGTGACGGCGGTGATCCAGGCCGCGTGCGTGATGGCCGGAAAACCGCACGTCGTGGCGGTGCGGCCGCTCTACGGCGGCACGGACCACCTGCTGTCGTCCGGTCTCCTGGGCGTCCGAACCACCTATGTCGAAGCAGGCCTGGTGTCCTCCGCGATCCGGCCGGACACCGGGTTGATCGTCGTCGAGACGCCGGCGAACCCGAACCTGGACCTGGTCGACATCGACCACGTCGTGCGCCAGGCCGGTTCGGTGCCGGTGATGGTCGACAACACCTTCGCGACCCCGATCCTGCAGAACCCGGCACTGCACGGCGCCTCCTACGTCCTGCACTCCGGCACCAAGTACCTCGGCGGGCACGGCGACGTGCTCGGCGGTGTCGTGGCTTGCTCGGACGCTCTGGCTGCGGCGTTGCGGCAGGTCAGGATCATCACGGGTGCCGTGCTGCACCCGTTGGGCGGCTACCTGCTGCACCGCGGGCTGGCGACGTTGCCGTTGCGCGTCGAGGCGGCTTCACGCTCCGCCGCGGTGCTGGCCTCGCGGCTGGCAGAGCACGACGCTGTTGAGTTCGTGCGCTACCCGTCCGTGTCTCTGCAGATGCGCGGAACCGGCGCGATGATCGCGTTCGGCGTGCACGGCGACCCGACGGACGTCGTGCGGCGGCTGCGGCTGATCACGCCGGCCGTGTCGCTGGGCTCGGTCGACACCCTGATCGAGCACCCGTGGGCGCTCACCCATCGCCTGGTACCCGGCGAAGAACTGCGTGCATCGGGCGTTCCGGAGAATTTGCTGCGCATTTCCGTGGGACTCGAGCACGTCGAGGACATTTGGAACGACCTGAATGCGGCTCTCTGTGACGTCGCTTACGTTAAGCCTTCCCCAGGTGATTACTTGGTGATGACCGCCACTCACTAAGGTCCCCCGCATCAGCGCATCGGGGCGCGGGAGGTTCCGATGCGAGCAATTTTTCGTTTCGGAAGGAACTTCCTCGTGAGTTCTGTGGAAACTGATGCGGACGGCTACACCAAGGCGCTGAGCAAGCGTCAGGTGCAGATGATCGCAATCGGTGGTGCGATCGGCGTCGGCCTCTTCCTGGGTGCGGGCGGACGCCTCGCCACGGCGGGGCCGTCGCTGATCCTGTCGTACGCGGTGTGCGGCCTCGCGGCGTTCTTCGTCATGCGGGCGCTGGGCGAGCTGGTGCTGCACCGGCCCGTGTCCGGCAGCTTCGTCGAGTACGCCCGCGAGTTCATCGGCCCGTGGGCCGGCTTCACGTCGGGCTGGCTGTACTGGCTGAACTGGGCGATGACCGGCATCGCTGAGATCACCGCGGTCGCGATCTACATGCACAAGTGGTTCCCCGACCTGCCGCAGTGGATCACCGCGCTGGTGGCGCTGGTGGTGCTGATCGCCATCAACATGTTGTCCGTCAAGCTCTTCGGCGAGCTGGAGTTCTGGTTCTCCGTCATCAAGGTGACCGCGATCGTGGTCTTCCTGGTGGTCGGTACCAGCCTGGTCATCGGCAACGCGGACATCGGCGGCACCACGGCCTCGGTCTCGAACACGCTCGGCCACGGCGGCCTCTTCCCGGCCGGCTTCGGCGTCGCGCTGATGACGTTGCAGGCCGTCATCTTCGCCTACGCGGCCATCGAGCTCGTCGGTATCGCGGCGGGCGAGACCAAGGACCCCGAGAAGATCATGCCCCGCGCCATCAACGGCGTGGTCTACCGCATCGCGATCTTCTACGTCGGTTCCGTGCTGCTGCTGACGATGCTCCTGCCGTGGCACCACTTCACCGGCACCGAGTCGCCGTTCGTCACCGTGTTCTCGGCACTGGGCATCCCGGCCGTCGGCGACATCATGAACGCGGTGGTCCTGACGGCCGCGCTGTCCTCCTGCAACTCCGGTCTGTACTCCACCGGCCGCATCCTGCGCTCGCTGGCGCAGAAGGGTGAGGCCCCGGCGATCACCGGCAAGATGAACTCCCGGCACGTGCCGTACGGCGGCATCCTGTTCACCGGTGCGGCCTACCTGTTCGGCGTGGTGCTCAACTACATCGTGCCCAAGGAGGCGTTCGACATCGCGATCGCGGTGGCGTCGCTGGGTGTCGTGTCGACGTGGGCCACGCTGATCATCTGCCAGCTGCGGCTGCGGAAGAAGGCGATGGCGGGTGAGCTGGAACGGCCGTCGTACCGGATGCCCGGCGCGCCCTACACCTCGTACGGAACGCTGGCGTTCCTCGCGCTGGTGATCGGACAGATGGCGTTCGGCGGGCACGCGGAGAAGATCGCGTTCTGGTCGATTCCGGGGCTGGCTCTGGTGCTGTTCCTCGGGTGGCGCTTCGTGAAGTCGCGTCAGCCGGTCGGGCCGGAGCGGGAGCAGCTCGTCTCCGTCGACTGATCGCTCTGCTTTCCGGGGCCTCCTCGACTACCGTTCCGACGGTGGACGAGGAGGCCCTTTCCTGGTTGCTGGACTCGGATCCAGCGATTCGGTGGCAGGTGTTGCGCGACCTGTGCGACGCGCCCGCGGCGGAGTGGGAGGCGGAACGCGCTCGGGTCGCTGTTGAGGGTTGGGGCGCGGAGCTGCTGTCCCACCGGGACGCGAGCGGGCGGTGGACCCCGAAGATCTACGGCGAGAAGTGGATTTCCACGACGTACTCGCTCCTGGAGCTGCGGCAGTACGGGCTGCCCGGCGAGGTCGTCCGCGACTCGTGTGCGCTGTTTCTGACCGACGACATCTGGCGCAAGGACATGTGCATCGCCGGGTTCGCCCTCGCGCTCCTGTCCTGGGCCGGGTTGCCGCACGACGAGGTGCTCCAGTTCGTGCTGGCCGGGCAGCTGGAGGACGGCGGGTGGAACTGCGTGCCCGCGCGGCACAGCTCGTTCCACACCACGATCAACGTGCTGGACGGCCTCCCCGACCTCGCGGCGGCCGAACGTGGTCGCGAGTTCCTGTTGCAGCATCGGCTGTTCCGCTCGCATCGGACGGGCGAGGTCGTGAAGCCGGAGTTCCTGCGGCCGGTGTTTCCGCCGCGTTGGCGGTACGACACCTTGCGCGCGTTGGACCACTTCTGGGCTGCGGACGCGCTCGATGACGAACGGCTGTCGGATGCGTTGGGGGAGCTGGAGAAGCGCGAGCGTGATGGCCGGTGGAAGGCGACGGCCCCGCATCCCGGCAAAGTGTGGTTCGAGGTGGACCAGGCTCGGTGGAACACGTTGCGGGCGCTCAGGGTTTTGCGCGGCGCAGGAAGAACGGCGTCGCCAGCATGAGCAGGCCGGCGATCCCGATCGCCGGCCGCGGTCCGGTCAGCGCCGCCAGCAGGCCCCACAACGCGGTCGTGCTCGCGGTGGTGACCTTCGTGGAGACCGACCATGCGGAGAGCGTGCGCACGATCTTGTCGGGCGCGGTCTGTTCGAGGCGGTAGGTGGCGAACACCGGGTTGAACACGCCCATGCTCACCAACAACCCGAACTGGACCGCCAGCACCAGTACCAGGCCGGCGACTCCGGGGCCGACGAACGCCAGGCCGACCGACCAGCACGCGCGCAATGTCCCTGACACCACCAGGACTCGCCGCTGACCGAACCGGGTGACCAGGCGGGGAGCCAACCGCGCCCCGATGATGCCGCCGACGCACGGGAGGGCGAACGCCAGGCCGTACTGCCACGGGGCGAAGCCGAGGTCGCCGAGCATCAGGACGGCGAGCAGCGGGGTGGTCGCCATGATGAGCGCGCCGACCAGCGCCTGGTTGAAGAACAACGGCCGCAGCGCGGGGGAGCGCAGGATGTGGCGCCAACCTTCGACGACGTCACCCAGACTCGCGGAGCGAGCCACCCGCTGAGGCCTCGGCTCACCACCCCCGATCGCCCGGAGCCCCAAAGCCGACAGCAGGTAGCTGAACGCGTCAGCCACCACCGTCAACACCGGCCCGAACAGCCCGATCGCAGCCCCACCCAGCGGCGGCCCGAGCACAGTCGCCGTCCACATCGTCGACTCGAAACGGCCGTTCGCGATGAGCAGGTGGTCCGGCCGCACGAGCGCCTTCAAATGAGCCCCAGCCGCCGCCGTGTAGGTGATGCCGGCCGCCGTCACCACCACCGTCACCACCACGAGCTGGGCATACGTCAGCCGGCCCAGAGCAAAAGCCAGCGGCACGGTCAGCAACACAGCGAACCGGCCCAGGTCCATCGCGATCATCACCGGCCGTTTGCGGCGGAACTCCACCCACGGCCCGAGCGGGATCGCCAGCGCCGCACCCGCCGCCAGACCGGCCGCGGCCAGCATCGACACCTCAGTGGCCGAAGCGTCCAGGACCAGGATCGCGATCAGCGGAAACGCGTCGAAAGCGAGCCAGGTGCCGGCTGTGCTGACCGCGTACGCCGCCCAGAGCCAGCCGAACTCACGGCCCAGCCGCACATCCCCCATCCGCGCGACTTTATGCTGGTGGGCATGGTTGTCGCTGCCCCACCCGTCATCGGCGTGCTCGCTCTGCAGGGAGACGTCCAGGAGCACTTGATCTCACTCGCCAAGTGCGACGTCACCGCGCGTCCCGTCCGCCGGCCAGAGGAGCTGGACGAGCTGGACGGGATCGTGATCCCGGGTGGTGAGTCGACGACCATCAGCAAGCTGCTCGACAACTTCGGGCTGCTGGAGCCGCTGAAAGCCAAGATCAAGGCCGGATTCCCGGCCTACGGGTCGTGCGCGGGCATGATCCTGCTGGCCAACAACGTGCTCGACGGGCGCGACGACCAGCACCAGCTCGGCGGCCTCGACGTCACGGTGCGCAGGAACGCGTTCGGCAGGCAGATCGACTCGTTCGAGACGGATCTCGATCTGGCTGGTGAGACGGTGCACGCCGTGTTCATCCGTGCGCCGTGGGTGGAGGCGGTGAGCGGGGAGGTCGAGGTTCTCGCTACGGTGCCCGTTACGGCTGAGGCGGGCGACGCCGCCGGTAGGATCGTCGCGGTCAGGCAGGGCAACGTGCTGGCCACGGCGTTTCACCCGGAGCTCACCGGGGACGAGCGCGTCCACCGCCTGTTCGTGGACATGGTTCGTGGTTTGACTGGTTCGGAGGAGAAATGAGCGGCCACTCCAAGTGGGCGACCACCAAGCACAAGAAGGCCGCTATTGACGCCAAGCGCGGCAAGCTCTTCGCGCGGCTGATCAAGAACATCGAGGTGGCCGCCCGCACCGGTGGCGGGGACCCGGACGGCAACCCGACGCTGTTCGACGCGATCCAGAAGGCCCGCAAGAACTCGGTGCCGCTGGACAACATCGAGCGCGCCCGCAAGCGCGGCGGTGGCGAGGAAGCCGGCGGCGCCGACTGGCAGACGATCATGTACGAGGGCTACGGGCCCAACGGTGTCGCGGTGCTCATCGAGTGCCTCACCGACAACCGCAACCGCGCCGCCACCGAGGTCCGCACGGCGATGACCCGCAACGGCGGCTCGATGGCCGACCCCGGCTCGGTGTCGTACATGTTCAGCCGCAAGGGCGTCGTGATCGTGCCGAAGGCGGGCACGTCCGAGGACGACGTGATGATGGCGGTGCTGGAGGCCGGTGCCGAGGAGGTCAACGACCTGGGCGAGGCCTTCGAGGTCGTGTCCGAGGCCGGCGACCTGATCCCGGTCCGCAAGGCGCTGCAGGACTCCGGCATCGACTACGAGTCGGCCGAGTCGAGCTTCCTGCCGTCGGTCTCCGTGCAGCTGGAGGTCGAGGGCGCGAAGAAGATCTTCAAGCTGATCGACGCGCTGGAGGACTGCGACGACGTGCAGAACGTCTTCGCGAACTTCGACGTGTCGGACGAGGTCATGGCCGAGGTCGGCTGACCACTTCCCGAGAACGCCGGTCACGTACGCGTGGCCGGCGTTCTCGCGTTTTCAGAGGTCGGGCCACGCGCGCTGGAGGCGGGTGAAGGCGGCGGTCAGCGCGGCGGGCGGGGCGGCGTCGGTGCCGGCCAGGTCGGGGATCTCCAGCACGTACCTGGCGAGTTGCCGCAGCGAGAAGTCGACCGGGCGCCCGGTCTCCTCGGCGATGACCTCGGCGAGCGCGGTCTCGCAGCCCGTCCACAGCGCCCTGGCGTAGGTGCGCAGGGCCGGGGTCGCGATCACGAGGTCGGCCACTCGTCGAGCCTGGGGGCTGGGCTCGGGATCGAACGGGCCGCGCGTCGCGAGGAAGTCGTGCAGCGCCTGGAGGATCGAGACCCCTTCCGGCCGGTGTCTCACCGCGGTGGTCAGCGCCTGTTCGCGTTCGCGGCCGTCGCCGAGGACCAGCGCCTCCTTCCCACCGGGGAAGTGCACGAACAGCGTCGACAGCGCCGTGTCCGCTTCCGCCGCGATCTCGGCGACGGTGACCTGGTCGAACCCGCGCTCCAGGAACAGCCTGCGTGCCGCCGTGGCCAGAGCTTCTCTGGTGGCGGCCTTCTTGCGTTCACGTCGTCCGGTCACACCCCAAGTCTATCCGGAGTCACTCCAAAGTCGGAGTGACTCCGGCTATCGTGAGATCATGTCCTCACAGTGGAACGTTCACCGGCTGCCGCGCGCCGAGGGGAAGACCTTCCTGGTCACGGGCGCCAACGCGGGTATCGGGTACTTCGTCGCCGAGCAGCTCGCCACCACCGGCGCCACGGTCGTCGTGGGCAGTCGAAGCGCTACGAAGGCAGGCGCGGCGATGGCGTCCATCCGCGGTGCCGTGCCCGATGCGCGTGTGCGTCACCTACAATTGGATCTCGCCGACCTGGCCTCGGTGAAGGACGCGGCGAACTCCCTGGAGAACCTCGACGCGGTCGTGTGCAACGCCGGTGTCATGATCGACGACCCCGAGCTGATGTACGCCACCAACCACCTCGGACACTTCGCGCTGGTCTCCTGGCTCATGCCGCTGCTCACGGCCGCACCGGAAGGCCGGGTCGTCACCACCGGCAGCTTCGTGGCCAAGAATCCCAAAGACGCCTACGCCAGGTCGAAGCAGGCACAGATGCTGTTCGCCTTCGAGCTCGACCGCCGCCAGTCCGCCGTGCTGAGCGTGGTCAACCACCCCGGCGGCGCACTCGACTCCCTCACGCCGCCCCGACGGTTGCTGAGCCTGCCCGCGGGTCTCTTGTTGCAGGGCAAGCACGCCGGCGCATGGCCCGCGGTCAGGGCCGTTCTCGACCCGAGTGTGCGCGGCGGCCAGATGCTGGGGCCACGGGTGCTGGGGCTGCGCGGCGAACCCCGCGTCGAACCCGTGCGCGGTCAGCTGGCAGACCGCGCGCTCGCTGCTCGCGTGTGGGCGAGGAGCGTCGAACTCACCGGTGTCGAGCCAGGAGGTCGTTGAGGAACGCGTTCCAGGCGGCTGCCGAGACGGGCAGGTGCGTGGTCGGCGCCTTGCTGTCGCGGATGCCAACGTCGGTGCCGATCTCAACGCAGTTGTCGCCGGTGCCGCTAAAGCTGCTCTTGCGCCAGACGGTCATTGGAGGCCCTCCAAAAACGCTGTTGATCACCGCCCTCGATTGTTCCTCATCGAGGGCGACAGCAGCGAGGGCCTTCAGGATGTTCGCGTAGACGTCGACGGTTTCCTTGTCATCGAAGAACAGGCAGCACTTGACGCTCTCGATGTAGACGACCGGAGGGAACTTCGGGAACTTCATCAACCGGAAGTCGCCCGACGTGCCCGCGTGCATGCCGATCGACGTGGGGACGATCCGGATGCTGATGTAGCGCCGTACGGACAACCTCAGCAAACAGGATCTTCGCGCGTGCGACCCGCGCGGCCACAACTGCCGGAACGTCCTCGGCCTCGATCGGTGCGGCCTTGGTGACCACGTCGATGTACTCGGGTATCTGGAGCAGGCCGGGCACGAGGACCATCGACCAGCAGATGATCTCGTTGGCCGCGCGCTCCTGCTCGATCAATGTGCGGACCTGGTCCGGCACGCCGTCTTCGGGAATCTGCAGCCAGACACTTCCTGACTCGCGGAACAACGCGAGCAGGTGTTCCCGCTCAACGAGGGGCGTGCGGCAGTACGCGAGCAGAGTGGCGACCTCCAGTTCGTCCACGCCTCCCTCACCTGCCAACAAGTCTGAAATCTTGGCTTCGTGCCAGCCGAGCAGCTCGGCCAGTCTGCGCTGGGTCAGGCCGGTGCGTTCGACGGCCACCCGGACGCCGTTGCCGAACTCGCGCCCCACCACGCTTGACGATCTCTTGGGCATGTGGGACCGCTAGAAGTGCAATGCCCTTCCGCTCCATCGTTTCCACTCAAAAATGCCTGAAGGTGGGAGCGTTGGAGGAGCTCTAAGTATGGTGGTTACGTGCTTTCGGACGAGGATTTCGAGTTGCGGGCCCGCCTGCTCTCCCAAGCGGACCTGCACGGTCACACGACCGTGACGGTGCCGCCGGACAACGAGGGTGCCGGGTACGTGTTCTCGGTCGGCGCCTGGCGGAGGTTCGGCGTGGCCGAGGCCGTCGTGATCGGGCTGCCCGAGAGCATGGGCGAGAACCTGATCAACATGTACGTCAAGCGCGCGAGCAAGGGCGAGCGGTTCCAGCCCGGCCAGCTTTACCACGACTTCTTCCAGGGCGTGCCGGTCACGTTCGAACGCGTCTACAAGGGCTTCTACCCCGAGTTCTTCGGCAGCGCGTACCTGCTCTACGACGGTTCGGAGTTCGCGGCGGTGCAGATCATCGTGCCCACGCCGCACGGGCATTGGCCGTGGCAGCCGAGCGCGCCCGAAGGGTTCCACGAGCACCAGCTGATCCTCACCGAGAGCGGTGTGCCGGAGAGCTGGACGCCGGGGGTCACCGGACCGTGAACGTCCACATCGGACCACTGCACCCCATGCACGCCGGCGAGGTCCTGACGATCCAGCGCGCCGCGTACCTCGACGAGGCCAGGAGGTACGGCGCCTGGGACCTGCCGCCGCTCAAGGAGACCTTCGACGAGATCAAGGCGCACCTCGAAGAAAGCACGCCCGCGCTCGGCGCGTTCTACGGGCAGAGGCTCATCGGCTCGGTGCGCAGCCGCGTCGAAGGCGATCGGATGGAGGTCTCCCGGCTGGCCGTCGCACCCGACGTGCAGGGCGCAGGCATCGGGCGGCGGCTGCTCCAGGCGATCACCGCGCACGCGCCGTTGGACGTCCGGGTCGTCTGGCTCTTCACCGGCGCCGAGAGCGACGAGAACCTCAGGTTCTACGAGAGCGCCGGGTTCGTCCGCGCCGGCGAGCGGATCGACGCCGTCGGTATCAGGTGCGTCACTCTGGAGCAGAAGGTCATCTGACGTTCAGAGCCAAGTCATGCGAGCCTGGCATGGTCCTGAGGCGGTCCACCCATGACCAACCACCGGTGCGGACGTCGATCACACGTCGGCTGATCCGTCCGGCACCCGCTGCCCCCGGCGCATCCGGCGCCGGGGGCAGCGCTGTGTCCGGACCGAAAAGGCCGTGTCCGGGACAAAAACGTTGTACGGAGGACGTTGTCCAGTCATCACGCTCCGACACCGGACAACGAACTAGCTGTAGAAAGACGGGGCAGCAGGGGATCAGGGGGATCACCCGGGCTGTGATCGGGGGAGGAGCGCCCCGCCGCGCAGGAGGCAGGCAAGGGGGATGCGGGGCGGGGCGCTTCAAGACAGCTTCATGAACTTCAGTTCTCGTTGAGGAACTTCTGGGCGAGGGCCTCTCCTGACGAGACGGCCTTCCCGTGGTCCTCGATCGGGGCCACCTTCGAGCCCTTGAAGTAGAGGTAGTGGACGGGACCCGCGGTCCCGCCGGTCTTCGGGTTCGGGTTGATGCCCAGGTTCACCGCGGCCGCGTAGGAGGACTCGCCGATGATGTCCGCCGGTCCCGTGTCACCGACGACGGTGTACTCGACGCGGTTGTTGAAGATGACCGCGACGACGCCGCCGCCCTGGATGCCGTGTTTGCGGTAGTCGAACGTGCCGGAGGCGCTCGGCACGACCGTGTACGGCAGCTGGTCGGCGATCAGGTGCTTGCCCTTGGAGTCCTGGAACGCCGTCTGCGGCTGGAACCACGGGTCGGTGTTCTTGTTGCACCGCGGCGTCGGCTGACCGTCGCAGTCGATGTCCATGTCGGCCTTGTACCAGACGGCGCCGGTCTTGCCGCAGACCGGAACCGTCTTCGCGCCACCGGAGTCGGTGGCGTACTTGCCGTTCGAGATCTGCTGGCAGGACGTCAGCTTGGCGAGCAGCTGCGCCGCGCTGGGACCGGCGGCCTGGGCGGCGGGGGAGACCAGGACGGAGGCCACGAGCGCGGCCACGGCGAAAAGCCCTGGGGCGAGCTTGCGCATTGCCACCTCTTTCGACAGGTAAGTTTCCTGACTGAAAGCGGCGGTGCGACTACCGTGCGCTACTTAAGTTACGGGTGTCAAGGCACTAGGGCTTACGTCCTAGAAGTCCTATCAGTCGTGTTTGGTCGTCGGCGTCCGGCGCGACCGGAACCGGTGAGTCGAACATCGAAGTTTCGCCCCACTCCTCGATGTTCCGCTCCACATAACGCAGCACAGTCGAGGCGAGCTCAGGATCGAGCCGCTCGTCCGCGCCGATCGACCGCGCCAGATCCCACGCGTGCACGGCGAGGTCCGTCGTCATCTGCCAGCAGTACTCGGCGGCGTCGATCGTCCCCGACGACACGCTCACCGGTTTTTCCAGCGCGGACGGCTCCAGCCACGCCTCGCGCGCCGCCGCGGCCGCGACCACCCAGGACACCAGCGGGTCGTCGCCGAGGTTGTCGTGGTCGAACCGGTCACCGACCTGCGCCACGGTGCACCCGGCCAGCAGTTCCGGTGCCCAGAGCTGCTCGTAGACCAGGTGACCGACCAGATCTCTGACCGACCACTCCCGGCAGGGGGTGCCCAGCACCCACTGGTCGGGCGCGATCTCCCGCACCCGACGGTCGAACTCCGTAATCGCCAATCCGTGCGCCTGGATCAAGTCCACCCCAGCAGTGCATCAAATCCCGCTCAACTACGCACCCCGGCGTGAGAGTTGGGCCACTCGGACGCAACCCTGATTTCTAACCGTACGAGCGTTCGGCGTAATGTGCACCGATCCGCCGTGACATCGTTGACACGAGAGGACGATGGCCGTGAGCGCCCCTAGCGCCAGCATCTCCGAGCAGGACAAAGGTTTCTTCGGGCACCCCCGAGGCCTGTCCACGCTGTTCTTCACCGAACTCTGGGAACGGTTCTCCTTCTACGGGATGAAGGCCATCCTCGGCCTCTACCTGTGGACAGCCGTGGCCGAGGGCGGTCTCGGCGTCGACAAGGCGCTCGCCCTGTCCGTCGTCGCCATCTACGGCACCGCCGTCTACATGTCCGGTGTCGCGGGCGGCTGGCTCGCGGACCGCGTCTGGGGCGGCCAGCGCGCCACCTTCTACGGCGGCGTGCTGATCATGTGCGGTCACATCGCGCTGGCGCTGCCGATCGGCATCGTGGGCGTGTACCTCGGCCTGATCTTCATCGTCTTCGGCACGGGCCTGCTCAAGCCGAACATCTCGACTGTCGTCGGCGGCCTCTACGAGCAGCACGACACGCGTCGTGACGCCGGCTTCACGATCTTCTACATGGCGATCAACATCGGTGGCTTCGTGTCGCCGCTGATCACCGGCGCGCTCGCGGACGGCGTCGGCTTCCACGCCGGCTTCGCGGTCGCCGCGGTCGGCATGGCGCTCGGCCTGATCCAGTACCGCATCGGCCGCAAGAACCTGCGCGGTTCTGCTGCTGTGGCGCCGAACCCGCTGCCCGCGCAGGAGAAGGGCCGCGTCTACGGCCTCATCGCCGTCATCGCGGTCGCGATCGGCGCGCTGGGAGCGGTCTCGTACCTGCTCGGTGGCGTCGAGGGCGTCATCCTGATGATCAGCATCATGTCGATCGTCCTGCCGATCACGTACTTCACCGTGATGTACCGCAGCAAGAAGACGCTGCCGGAGGAGAAGCCGCGGGTCCTGGCCTACATCCCGCTGTTCATCGCGGCCGCCATGTTCTGGCTGATCTTCGAGCAGAGCGCGTCGGTCATCGCGGAGTTCGCCGACTCGCACGTCGACAACCACGTGTTCGGCTGGGAGTTCCCGGTCGCGTGGTTCCAGTCGATCAACCCGATCATGATCATCGTGCTGGCGCCGGTGTTCGCGTGGCTGTGGCTGAAGCTCGCCGACCGCGCGCCCGGCACCCCGCGCAAGTTCGCCGGCGCGCTCGTGCTGGTCGGTCTGTCGTTCGTGCTCATGTACTTCGCGAGCAACTCGGCGGAGTCCGGCAAGGTCACGCCGCTGTGGCTGGTGCTGATGTTCCTGATCATGACCTGCGGTGAGCTCATGCTGTCGCCGGTCGGCCTGTCGGTCACGACGAAGCTGGCGCCCAAGGCGTTCGCGTCGCAGACGATGAGCCTGTGGTTCCTCGCGGTCTCGGCCGGTACCGGTGTGGCCGCGCAGCTCGTGAAGTTCTACACGACGAGCCCGTCGGCGTACTTCTTCACGCTGGGCGGTGCGGCCATCGTGCTTGGTCTCGCCCTGGCCGTGGCGGCACCCGCGATCCGCAAGCTGATGGCGGGCGTCGAGTGACCATGAGGGTGACCTTCATGGACCTGAGGTCCATGAAGGTCACCCTCATGGTCACAAAAGGGCGAGAGGGAGGCCCGTCGCGGCGGCGGTGCGGCGGGTCTCCCTCTCGCCATCAAGGATGCACTACGGAGATGTGTCATTGGGGCACGAACATTGCTCCAGGCGGGTGAAGTCGAGCACGTATCGCGACGAATTTCGCCCCACGTCAGGAGTTCTTCACCGCCAGTGACCGTTTGGTTTCGTTTGCTCGAACCGGAAGTCGCAACGCGCCGCGGATGAGCTTCGACTTCCTGCGCGCCACCGGGCCGTCCGGAGCGAGGTCTGGGAAGCGCTTGAAAAGCTCGTGCAACGCCAGCGCGCCCTCGATGCGGCTGAGCCCCGCACCGATGCAGTAGTGGATGCCCGCGCTGAACGCGAGGTGCTCGCGCGCGTTGGACCGCGTCGGGTCGAACTTCAACGGGTCCTTGAACACGCGCGGATCGCGGTTCGCCGCCGCCAGCATCAACATCACCGGCATTCCCTTCGGCAGCGAAACTCCCGCCAGCTCAAGGCGTTCCTTCGGGAACCGGATCGTGTACTGCACGGGCGGGTCGAGTCGCAGCACCTCTTCGACGAACCCCTCGGCGTACTCCGGGCTCTGCCCCAGCGGCGCGACGGTGTGCGGGTTCTCGAACGCCTTCAGCACGCCGTTGCCGATCAGGTTGACCGTCGTCTCGAACCCGGCGAAGAGCAACAACCCCGTGGTGGCAACGAGATCCTCGCGGCTGAGGTCGTCGTGCCGCGTGACGAGGTGGCTGACGATGTCGTCCTGCGGGTTGCGGCGGCGCTGGTCCATCAGGCCGTCGATGAAGTCGTTGTACTCGATGATGGTGGCGTGCAAGGCCTTCAGCTGCTTGTACGACCACACGCCGTCGAGCGTCTCGGCGAGCGAACTGCCCCAACGGGCGAAGAGGTCCTTCTCCGAGTCCGGCACGCCGAGCAGGTCCGCGATGACCTGGATCGGCACCTGCGAGGCGAACTCCTCGATGACGTCGAACCTGCCGTCCAGGCGGTCCAGGTACGTGCGGACGATCTTCTGGATCGACTCGGTGCGGTCCTTCAACGCCCGCGGGGTGAAGAACGGCTGCACGATCTTGCGCAGCCGGCCGTGGTTGGGCGGGTTCATCATCAGGAACGAGTCCTGCACCGGGTTGACGATCTTCTCGCCGTCCTCGACCAGCGTGATCGGGACGGGGGAGCTCTCGTCGAACGTCGCGGTGAGGAACCTGCCGTCCCGCAGCACCGAGTCGCAGATCTCGCGCGACGGCGTGACGTACGCGCCCATGCGGCTGCGGACCATGTCGCCCTTCGCGCGCACCTTCTCGTACATCGGGTACGGGTCGCGGTTCGGCGGCGAGGCGATCACGGCCGCGTACGGGTCACCGAGCAGTGCGTAGCCGCGAACCAGCGAGCGGAGTGCGAAGAACTGGGCGGCGGTCTTCAGCGTGGACGGCATGCCTCCACAGTGAGTGGTACGTGAAGAAGCTTCAAGAGCTCCGGCGGTGCCTTCGCACGGTTTCTTCGACCAGGTCGAGCACGGGCTCCATGTCGTCCGCGGGCAGGCCCATCGCGAGGTGCGACACCAGGCCCTCCAGCACGAGCTCCAGGAAGCTCGTCAGGACGCTCACGTCGACGTCGTCGCGGAGGTTGCCGGCTTCGCGCTGGCGGATGAGGCGCTGCCTGGTGGCGGCGGTCAGCTGTTCGCTGCGTTCTGCCCACCGGGCGCGGAAGTCCGGGTCCGTGCGGAGCCTGCGCGAGACTTCGAGGCGCGTCCCGAGCCAGTCGGCGGCGTGCTCTTCGTCCCTTTTCTCCGGTTCGTCGAGAAGGTCGCGCATCACCTGCACGAGGCCCTGTTCGGCGACCACGTCGGCCATTCGCAGCGCGTCGTCCTCCGCGAGCGCGAGGAACAGCGACTCCTTGTCGCGGAAGTGGTGGAAGATCGCACCGCGGGAGAGTCCCGTCGCCTCTTCGAGACGGCGTACCGTGGCACCCTCGTAGCCGTGGCGCGCGAAGCAGGCACGCGCACCGTCGAGGATCTGACGGCGGCGGGCGTCGAGGTGGTCCTGGCTCACCCTGGGCACCGGTAGATGGTCGCAGGGGGAGGGCGGGAAATCCAATCCGTACGTACGGATTGGACGGCTCCATCTGTGTGATCTTCTGCAGTGATCCTTTCGAGTGGATCACTGGGCGGGCCTGCGAAGACGAGTGCGGCGCCGCCCATATGCTGCCGCGTCATGGAGACGCAGGAGATCATCAAGCTGTCGGCGCTCGCCGAGCGCCTCGGGTGGCAGCGGCGTGAGTCCACAGGCGTCCACGTGGTCGATCTGCTGGTGAGCCGCACGGTCGTGGATCTCATCGCCGCACTGGCCCAGAACCGGGACCTGTAACGGACTGCGTCACGGCTCGGGTAAGCGCTTTCCCGCAGTTCTGGGAAGGGGTTGACTCCTGTTGTCATGGGTGGTGTGATCTGCGCTACAGATAGGAAAGTTTCTATCCAATAACTGAATCCGCCGCCGCGTTGAGTGAATCCCCTTACCCGTCTTGTGGGAGGCACAACAGTGGCACCGAGCAGAGGTCGGGCGTTACGCGCGCTCGGCACAATGGGTGTTGCGTTCGCGACAACCATCGCAGTGATGTCGGTACCTGAGTCCGCCTTCGCGGCGCCGGTCAGGTACGAAGCGGAGAGCGCGACGATCTCCCAGGGCGTGGTGGAGTCGAACCACGCCGGGTTCTCCGGAACCGGCTTCGTCAACTACGACAACGTCGCGGGGAGCTCGGTCGAGTTCACCGTGAACGCGTCGAAGGCGGGCGAGGCGACGCTGACCTTCCGCTATGCCAACGGAACCACCGACAACCGCGCGGTCGACGTCAACGTCAACGGTGGCCTGGCCGTCGACGAGCGCGCGTTCGCGGGCACCGGCGCGTGGACCACGTGGACGTCGGTGACGAACACCGTCCAGCTCAACGCGGGTGCGAACACGATCCGCCTCACCGCCACGGGTGCCACCGGCGGCCCGAACCTCGACTACATCGAGGTCGAGCAGACCGACGCCGTTCCCGCTCTCGAGCAGGAAGCGGAGAACGCGAGCATCGGCCAGGGCGTCGTCGAGTCCAACCACGCCGGCTTCTCCGGCACCGGATTCGTCAACTACAACAACGTCGCCGGCTCGTACGTCGAGTACACGATCAACGCCGAAGCGGGTGGCGAACACGACCTCACCTTCCGCTACGCCAACGGAACGACGGTCGACCGCCCGGTCTCGGTGACGGTGGACGGCGCGTCCGCGCAGACGGTCTCCTTCCCCGGTACCGGCGCGTGGACGACGTGGCAGACGCGGACCGCGAAGGTCACGCTCAAGGCCGGTCCGAACAAGATCCGGGCGACCGCGACGACCGCGAACGGCGGCCCGAACGCGGACAAGCTGACCGCGGTGCTGGTCGGCCCGCCGGACAACGAGGCGCCGACGCCGCCGCGCAACCTGCAGTTCGTGTCCTCCACGCACAACTCCGTGTCGCTGAAGTGGGAAGCGGCCTCGGACAACGTCGGCGTGGTGGGCTACGACATCTACCAGCACGGCCAGCTCGTCACGAGCGTCGGCAACGTCCTGGAGGCCACCGCGACGGGCCTGCGCGCCGACACCGAGTACGACTGGACGGTGTTCGCGAAGGACCGCGCGGGCAACGTTTCCCAGGCCTCGAACAACGTTCCGGGTCGCACCAAGCCGGCCCCGCCGGACGTCGAGGCGCCCTCGGTTCCCGGCAACCTGCGCGGCACCGGCGTGACCGAGACCAGCGCGTCGATCGCGTGGAACGCCTCGGTCGACAACGTGGGCGTCACCGGCTACGAGATCCACGTCGACGGTGCGTTGAAGCAGACCGCTGACGGCTCCGCGACGACGGCGACCATCGCCGGTCTGACCAAGGACCAGACGTACCGGGTCAAGGTCCGGGCGAAGGACGCGCAGAACAACTTCTCGGCGTTCTCCAACGAGATCTCCGTGAAGCCGACCACCGGTGGGCCGGCCGGCGTGCCGAACCCCGGCACGGTCAAGCAGATCGTCGGTGGCGTCGACGTGCCGTGGGGCGTCGCGTTCCTGCCCGACGGCTCGGCGCTGGTGACCGAGCGGGAGTCGTTCAACATCCTGCGCGTCACCGAGGCCGGCTCGAAGACCACGATCGGCAAGATCCCCGGCGCCGTCGGCACCGGCGGTGAGGGTGGCGCGCTCGGCATCGAGATCTCGCCGAACTGGGCGTCTGACCGGTTCATCTACGTCTACCACACCTACAGCGGCGGAAACCGGCTGGTCAGGGCGCAGTTCGACGGCGCCCAGCTGTCCAACTGGACCACGTTGCTCGACGGTGTGCCGAAGAACCGGTTCCACAACGGTGGCCGCCTGCGCTTCAGCCCCGACGGCCGGCACCTGTTCATCTCCACCGGCGACGCGCAGAACAGTGCGAACGCGCAGAACATGAACAACAACGCGGGCAAGATCCTGAGGATCAACCCCGATGGCTCCATCCCCGCCGACAACCCGTTCTCGGGCAAGGCGATCTGGAGCTACGGCCACCGCAACGTGCAGGGCCTCGACTTCGACTCGCAGGGTCGCCTGTGGGCCTCGGAGTTCGGCAACTCGTCGCAGGACGAGGTCAACCTGATCCAGAAGGGCGGCAACTTCGGCTGGCCGCAGTGCGAGGGCACCTCCGGTTCCTGCGGCGGCACGATCCTGCCGAAGAAGACCTGGTCGACCTCACAGGCCTCGCCGTCGGGTCTGACGATCATCAACGACTACGTGTTCGTCGCGACGACCGTCGGCCAGAGCGTCTACCGGCTGCGGATCGACGCCTCGTCGAACCTCGTGGACCAGCAGAGGTACTTCCAGGGCACCTACGGCCGTCTCCGCACGGTCGAGGTCGACAAGGAAGGCGACATCTGGCTGACCACGTCGACCGACAAGGACGGCACGGCGAACAACGACCGGATCATGCACATCGACATCGTCTACGAGGGCGGTGGCGGCGGAGGGTTCGCGCTGACGTCGTCTGCCTTCGCGGACAACGCGATGATCCCGGCCAAGTACACGTGCGCCGGTGACGGCTCGCCGGGCCAGGACCCGTCGCCGCCGTTCGCGTGGGGTGCTTCCAGCGGTGCGCAGGCTTATGCCATCGTGTTCGCCGACCGGGTGAACAACGGCAACAAGCTGCACTGGGCGATCTGGGACATTCCGGCGTCGGCGTCCTCGTTGCCGGAGAATCTCGGAGCCGGTTTCAACGTGCCCGGCCAGGGTGGGGCGAAGCAGAAGGCGATGGGCTCCGGTGCGAATTCGCAGAAGTTCTTCGGACCATGTCCCGGTGGTTCCACCAACCCGTACACGTTCACGTTGTACGCGTTGAACACCGCGACGGTTCCCGGAATCACGTCCTCGTCCACGATGGCCCAGATCGAAACGGCCATCAAGAACGCGTCCACGGCCAACACCGTGTTGCGCGGACGTTCGAACGCCAGCAGCTGATTTAGCAGCAGGATGAGCGGGGCCTCCTTTTCGGGAGGCCCCGCTCTTTTTGTGGCTACTTCTTGGGCAGGGTGATGGCCCAGGAGTCGAGCTTGCCGACGTCACCTTCCGCGCGGTCGCGGATCAGGATCTGCCAGGTGCCGTTCTTGGTCTCCGTGGAGAGGTCGACGGTGTAGTAGGGCTGGAACTTGGTGCCCGCGCCGTGTGCCTTCAGCAGGTACGACTTCCCGCTCGGGCCGACGAGCTCGATCCGCACGTCGCTCTGCGCGGTGTGCTGGATCTTGACCTCGACCTTGGTGTCCTTGGGGGCGCTGCCCTTGCAGCCCGCGTACCGGATCGCCGTGCCGACGTACTCGCCCGCGTCGGGGATGTCGATGTCGACGTCGTTGACCTTCCGGCCGCAACCGGGCGCGGGTGCCGGCGGGGTGATGCCGTGGTCGGTGAACAGCAGCTTGTTCGGTGACCCGGGGCCGGGGTTGGTCACCTTGTCGGGCGTCGCTGCCTGCGCGAGTGCCGCGGTGACCTGCTGCGGCGTGGCCTGCGGGTTCTTGGCCAGGTAGAGGGCCGCGGCACCCGCGACGTGCGGCGAGGCCATCGACGTGCCGGACGCCGTTTGCGTTGCGGTGTCGGACGTGTTGAACGCCGACAGGATGCCCGCGCCCGGCGCGAAGATGTCGACGCACTTGCCGTGGTTGGAGAAGCTCGACCGGCTGTCGTCGCGGTTCGTGGCCGCGACCGTGATCGCGCTCGGTGCGCTGGCGGGTGAGTGGCCGCAGGCGTCCCGGTTGGAGTTGCCGGCCGCGATGGCGTAGGTGACGCCCGACTGGATCGACTTCTCGACCGCCGCGTCCAGCACCGCGTCCGGTCCGCCGCCCAGCGACATGTTGGCCACAGCGGGTTTCACGGCGTTCTTCGTCACCCAGTCGACGCCCGCGACGACGGATTCCGTTGTGCCGCCTCCGTTGCAGGCCAGCACTCGCACGCCGTGCAGCTTGACCTTCTTGGCGACGCCGTACTTGTCGCCGCCGACCGTGCCCGACACGTGCGTGCCGTGGCCGTGGCAGTCCTGCGGGTCCTTGTCGTTGTCGATCGAGTCGAAGCCGTCGCCGACCCTGCCCTCGAACGTCTGGTGCGTGGCGCGGATGCCGGTGTCGATCACGTACGCGTGCACGTTCGCCGCGTCAGCCGAGTAGAAGTAGGTCTGGTCCAACGGCGGTGTGCGCTGGTCGATCCGGTCCAGGCCCCACGTCGGCACGTTGGTCTGCTCGTCGCTGACCCGGTGGACGACGTTGCGCTGGACTCGTTCGACAGCCGGGTCCTTTGCGAGGTCCGCGGCTTTTTGGGCGGTCATGTTCGCGCTGAATCCGTTCAGCGCCGATGAATACGTGTGACGAACGCTCACGTCGTATTGAGATGTGACGTTCGCGGTGAGGATGTGCTCCCTGAGGACCACGACATAGGTGTCTTCAGCGGCTTGCGCAGGGGTCGTCATACACGTTAGTGCAACCGCCGCGGCCAGCCCGAGCCGGAATTTCCGCATTGTTCTCCCTTGTGAACGCGTCTCAAAACGTGTGCTCACGCGGCGGATACGCGAACTCATCGCGGAGAGTAGTACACAGGTACTCACTCGCCGTATTGCATCGGTCACCTATATGTGGTCGGATGGTGTTGTCAGAAACCTCCGCCGCCCTTTACCTGGAGGTTCTTTCGTGCGGAAAATCGCAATGGTCGCGCTCTCATTGGCCGCCGGCTTCTTGGTGACCACGCCCGCGGTGGCCGCTCCGGCTCCGTTGACGCTGACCAGCACGGCGTACAAGAACAACGGCAACATCCCGGACAAGTACTCCTGCGCCTTCGACCACAAGGCCGGCAACGACATCTCCCCGCCCCTGGCCTGGACCGGCGGCGACGTGCCCGCCCAGTCCTACGCGCTCGTGTTCATCGACACCGCGAACGGCGGGAAGCACTGGGCCGCCTGGGACATTCCTGCCACGGCGACCGGTTTGCCCGAAGGGCTGAAGAAGGGCTACGACGTCGTGGAGCCCGACCTGAAGGGCGCTCACCAGCGCGCGATGGGCAACGCTTCGGTGAACGAGCAGTTCTTCGGCCCGTGCCCGCGCTCGAAGCACAAGTACGAGTTCACGCTCTATGCGTTGAAGGTGAAGAACCTGCCGGGCATCAACAAGAACTCGAAGGTCGCCGACGTGGAGGCCGCTGCCAAGAAGGCTGCCTCCGGTCAGGCGAAGCTGGTCGGCTTCTCGACCGCGAAGCCGTAGCGCCACGAGGTGAGAACGTGCCCGTGTGCACGCGTGCACACGGGCACATCCTTGATCCGTAAGGATTTGAGGGCTGCAACTGTCAGACCCCGCGTGTAGCGTCGACTGCGCCAGACGATCACGGGGAGTGTGGCAGCGTGACTGCGTTGCGTAACAAACGGGCGCCGGCGAGGTTCGCTGACCGCGCCGAGGCCGAGGCTTACGTGGCCTCGGTCTGTTTCAAGCACGGGCCTCCGAGGCTGTTCGGCGTGGAGCTCGAATGGACCGTGCACCACGCGGAAGACCCAGGTCAGACGCTTGACAAGGCCAGGTTGGCAGCGGCGCTCGGTGAGCACGCACCACCTACCCTCGTACCGGACAGCCCCCAGAGGCCGCTACCGAGCGGCACACCGTTGACCGTCGAACCGGGCGGGCAGGTCGAGATCTCCACTCCTCCCTGCACCAGCCTCCCGGACCTCTTCCGGACGGTCGCCGAAGACATCTCCCAGCTCACAGCCATGTTGGCGGACCACGGTCTCGTGCTCGGCGACCGCGGCGCCGACGTGCACCGCCCTCCCACGCGCATGTTGCAGGTGCCCAGGTACGCCGCGATGGAGCACGCGTTCAGCGACGTCGGTGGCGACGGCATCGCGATGATGTGCAACACCGCCGGATTGCAGGTGTGTCTGGACTTCGGCGAGGAGAAGCACCTCAGAGACCGGTGGGCCGCCGTGCACCAGCTCGGGCCGGTGCTCATCGCGTTGTTCGCGAACTCGCCGAGCATCGGCGGGATGCACAACGACTGGGCGTCGGCCCGCATGCGGACGCTCTACGGCACGGATCCCGTGCGCACCAGGCCAAGCGCTGTGTGTGCCGATCCGGCCCAGGCTTATGCAAGACGTGTCGTCGACACACCGGTGATCGTTGTCCGCGGCCCGAGTCCTAGTTGGATTCCGCCGCGAAGACTGACGTTTGCCGACTGGCTGAACGGGGCACTCGACCGCAGCCCCACCAGTGACGACCTCGACTACCACCTGACGACGATGTTCCCGCCGGTGCGACCGCGCGGCTACATCGAGATCAGATATCTGGACACACCCGCGCCTGGCGGGTGGATCGCGCCGAGTGCGCTGCTCGTCGCGCTGTTCAGCGATCCGTCCGTTGTGGACGGTGTGCTGGCGGCGACGGAACGGGCGGCCGGGCGGTGGCTCGTCGCCGCACGGCACGGGATGGCGGACGAACGCATTGCCAGAGCGGCGCACGACGTTGTGGCCCTTGGCGTTGAGGCGTTGCACCGCACCGGTCTTTCTCATGATCAGATCAGCGCCATCAGCCGGGAGCTTGAGGGGAAGCTGTGACGGAAGAACTCCGCGAGCACGTGGCGGAGGAACTGTTGCGTTCGCGCGCGCGTTCCACTGCCTTGACCGATGCCGTCGACGAGCACGATCTCGTCCGGCAGCACTCGAAACTGATGTCGCCGCTGGTCTGGGATCTGGCGCACATCGGCAACCAGGAGGAGCTCTGGCTCGTTCGCGACGTCGGCGGTCGCGAACCGGTCCGCAGTGACATCGACGAGTACTACGACGCGTTCAAGTTCTCTCGAAGCGTCCGCCCCGAGTTACCGCTGTTGAACCCGGTGGAGACGCGACAGTACGTAGGGGACGTGCGCGGCAAGGTGTTCGACGTGCTGGAGAAGGTCCCGCTGGAGGGCCGCAAGCTCGTCGAGAACGCCTTCGCGTTCGGCATGATCGTGCAGCACGAGCAGCAGCACGACGAGACGATGCTCGCGACGCACCAGCTGCGCACGGGCGAACCGGTGCTGCACGCACCACCGCCGCCTACTGGAAACCTCGTGCCCGCAACGGAAGCGTTCATTCCGGGCGGTCCGTTCGAAATGGGCACATCGGACGAACCGTGGGCGTTGGACAACGAACGGCCCGCGCACACCGTCCACGTCGACTCGTTCTTCATGGACACCACACCGGTCACGAACGGCGAGTACGCGGAGTTCGTGCTGGCCGGTGGGTACGACGACCGTCGCCTGTGGACGGAGGAGGGCTGGCAGCACCGGACTTCCGCCAAGCTCAGCGCTCCCCGGTTCTGGCACCGCGATGGGACATCGTTCAGCCGCACGGCGTTCGGCGTCACGGAGCCGATTGTGCCGGACGAACCCGTTGTGCACGTGTGCTTCCACGAGGCTCAGGCGTACGCGACGTGGGCGGGCAAGCGGCTGCCGACCGAGCAGGAGTGGGAGAAGGCCGCCCGCTACGACGCGGAGACCGGTACGACCAGGCGTTATCCGTGGGGTGACGAGGATCCGGCCGAGATCCACGCCAACCTCGGCCAGCGCCACCTGCGTCCGGCGCCGGTCGGTGCGTATCCGAAGGGTGCTTCGCCCGCCGGTGTGCACCAGCTGATCGGTGACGTGTGGGAGTGGACGTCGACGGACTTCCACGGCTATCCGGGCTTCGAGGTCTTCCCGTACCCCGAGTACTCGAAGGTCTTCTTCGGGCCGGACTACAAGGTGCTGCGCGGTGGTTCGTTCGGCACCGACAAGTCGGCGATCCGCGCGACGTTCCGCAACTGGGACTATCCGATCAGAAGGCAGATCTTCGCCGGCTTCCGCTGCGCCAGGGACGCCTGACCGATGTGCCGCCACCTGGCTTACCTGGGCCCCGCCGTGCCCTTGGCCAGCCTGCTCTACGACGCACCGCACTCGTTGGAGCACCAGTCGTACGCGCCCGCGGACATGCGGGCCGGTGGAACCGTGAACGTCGACGGCTACGGCGTCGGCTGGTTCCCCGGCCCGGTCCGGTACCGGCGCGCCGGCACGTTGTGGAGCGACGCGAACCTGCGTCAGCTGGCTTCCGTGTCGTCGACGGCTTTTCTGGCCGCGGTCCGCTCGGCCACTGTCGGTATGCCGGTGGCCGACGCGGCGTGCGCGCCGTTCACCGACGGCACGTGGTTGTTCAGTCACAACGGGCGTGTCGACGGCTGGCCTGGGAGCGTGGCCTCGTTGGCGAAGACCTTGGACGTCACGGATCTGCTGACCATGGACGCGCCGACGGACTCGGCGCTGCTGTGGGCCGTTCTCCGGCGCAGGCTGGAAACCGGGAAGAACCCGGCTGAGGCGCTTGTTGAACTCGTGCGAGAGATGGCGGACGCGGCTCCGAAGTCGCGCCTGAACTTCTTGCTGACCAACGGAAAGGTGCTCGCGGGCACCACGTGGACCCATGCCCTGTGGGTGCTCGAAAGAGGACAGAGCGTGACGCTCGCGTCCGAACCGCTTGACGACGACCCTGGCTGGTGGGAGATCCCCGACCGGCACGTGGTCACCGCCGTTCCATCCACTGTGGAGGTTCGACCGATATGACCGAGCCGGTGCTGGACGTTCATCTCAAGCCCGAGGACGCCGCGCACGCGTTACGCGCCGACGTCCGCGCCGGGCTGACCGCGAACCCGAAATGGGTCTCGCCGAAGTGGTTCTACGACGCCGTGGGCAGCGAGTTGTTCGAGGACATCACGCGGCTGCCGGAGTACTACCCGACCCGCGCCGAACGTGAGGTGCTCTCCGACCGAGCTGCTGAGATCGCCGCGACCACCGGCGCGCATTCGTTGGTGGAGCTGGGTTCCGGCTCGTCGGAGAAGACCAGGCTGCTGTTGAGCGCACTGCGCGAGCACGGCACGCTTCGGGAGTTCGTGCCGCAGGACGTCTCGGTGTCGGCTTTGACCGAAGCCGCGCACGCGATCATGGCGGACTACCCGGGCCTGCGGGTGCACGGCGTGGTCGGCGACTTCACCCAGCACCTGTCGCTGCTGCCCGGCGAGTCACCGCGGGTGGTGGCGTTCCTGGGCGGGACGATCGGCAACCTGATCCCGGAGGAGCGCGAGAAGTTCTTCCGGACGGTGCGCGACGTGCTGCAGCCGGGGGAGTGGCTGCTGCTCGGGACGGACCTGGTGAAGGACCCTGATGTGCTGGTGCGGGCGTACGACGACTCGCAGGGCGTGACGGCGGAGTTCAACCTGAACGTCCTGAACGTGCTGAACCGCGAGGTCGGCGGAGACTTCGACGTCGACGCGTTCGAGCACGTGGCGTTGTGGAACGCCGAGCAGGCATGGATCGAGATGCGCTTGCGCGCCAAGCGAGACATGCGCGTATCGCTCGCTGCGCTCGGGTTGACCGTTGAGTTCCGCGAAGGTGAAGAACTGCGGACCGAGGTGTCGGCGAAGTTCCGCGAGGACGGCGTGCGTGCGGAGCTCGAAGAGGGCGGATTCTCCTTGCACCGCTGGTGGACCGACTCTCTGGGGCGTTTTGCCGTCTCATTGGCGCAAGCTGTGTAAGGGACCCTCCGATAGGCGGGTACAAACGCTGCACGGTCGGTGATGGGCTGCACGCGTGACGTCATCACCTGCATCCGTGCTCGTGCGAGTCGCGCTTTCCGGCGCACTCGTGCTCGGCACCATCGTTTCCGGTCTGGGCACCGCAGCCGCCCAGACCGAGTCCACCAGACCCGCTGCCTGGGGGCAGTGCGCGGCTGACGTTCTCGCCGGTCTCCCCGCCTCGGTGACGCCCGAGGAAAGGGCGCGCCTCACCTGCGCCGTCCAGGAAGTGCCCGTCGACCACTCGCGCCCGCGCGGCGAGAAGACGGGCATCGCCATGATGAAGCGCCCGGCGAACGACCCGGCGCGCAAGATCGGCTCGATCTTCCTCAACCCCGGCGGCCCCGGCGGCTCCGGCCTGCTGCGCGGCGCCGTCGCCAAGAACTACTTCCCGGCCGCTGTGCTGGACCGGTTCGACGTCATCGGCTTCGACCCGCGCGGCGTCGCCCGCAGCAACCCGTTGCGCTGCTTCCGCACCAAGGAAGAGGCCGACGCGGTGAACCAGGGCTGGTACGCCCTGCCGCGGACTCGCGAAGAGATTTCCAGCTCGATCCGGCAGTCCAAGGTCTACACCGACTACTGCAAGATCAACGCCGGCCCGCTGCTCAACCACATGTCGACCGAGGCCGTTGTGCGCGACCTCGACATCATGCGCGAGTCCGTCGGCGACAAGCAGCTCAACTTCGTCGGCTTCTCCTACGGCACGCTGATCGGCTCGACCTACGCGAACATCTTCCCGTCTCGGGTGCGCGCGATGGTGATCGACGGCAACGTCGACCCGCAGCTGCGCCTGACCAACGGCGCGGAGTACGACCGCCAGCGCGCTCGCGGCTTCGAGATCGCTCTCGACGCGATGCTCAAGCGTTGCGACAGCGCGGGTGTGGCGAAGTGCGCGTTCGCCGGGGACGCGCGCTCCAAGTTCGAGTCCATGAAGAAGGCGCTGGCCGCGGGACCGGTCACGCTGCCCGACGGCAGCAAGGTCGGGCTCGACACTCTGATCGGCCGCGTCGCCGGTGACCTGTACTCGGTGCCGCGCTTCGGCACTTTGGTGGCATGGATGCAGAGCGTCTACGGGGCTCTGAACCCGTCTGCCGCCGCTTTCGGTGTTCAGTCCACTGTGGACCTCCCGGCACCGCTGCCGAACCAGAACGGCCGCCTCGACGTCGATCCCCTGGAATCTGGCGCGCTGCCGGAAACCCCTTACACCGCGGACGACTCGTACTTCGGCGTCAACTGCACCGACAAGCCGTTCCTGCGCACCAACCGCTTCTGGGAGCGGACGGCCAACAAGTGGGAGAAGGAGTCGCCCACCTTCGGCCGCTACCAGGCGGGCTCCGACCTGCTGACGTGCCCGACCTGGCCGACCCGCAACCCGGACCGCTGGATCGGCCCGTGGAACCGCAAGACCGCGAACCCGATCGTCGTGGTGGGCAACTACTACGACCCGGCGACGCAGTACCTGTTCTCGCAGCGCATGGCCAAGCAACTCGGCAACGCGCGACTGGTGAGCGTTGACTCGTTCGGCCACTGCATCCTGGGCCGCTCGGCCGGCACCGACGCGGTGGTGGCGAAGTACCTGCTGGACCTCACGGCGCCGGTTGACGGCTCGGTGTTCCAGCCGAACGTGCAGCCGTTCGCCTAGTCGGTTCGGTGGCGGTGCTCCTGGAGTGCCGCCACCGCCCGCGTCACAGCAACGCGCTCCTGACGATCAACACCACCGCGCTTGCCCCCGCCACGATCAACATAGGGGTCCGGATCCCGCGCGCGTCGAACTTCTTGCGCAAAGGTCCGGACGCGAGGAACCCGGCGATCAGGAACGGGACGAGGGCGAGTCCTGTCCACAGCTGGTGTGACGTGACCTGGCCGGCCGTGAGCAGTCCGATGATCGACGCGCCGGAGCCGAGTACGAAGAACGCCGCCAGCGTTGCCCTGACCTGCGGGCCGGCCTGGTTCTGGTAGAGCAGCGCCACCATCGGGCCACCCACCGCGGTTGCCGTGCCGAACGATCCGCTTGCGAAGCCGGCGGTCACCAGTGACTTCGGGCGGGGTTCCGGGCGCCAGGCGGTGATCGACAGCAGTACGCACGCCAGTACCGAGCCGCCGACCACCAGGCCGAAGCCGCGTGGGTCCAGGGCGTCGACGATCAGGATGCCTACGACGGTGCCTGGCAGGCGGCCCAGCATCGCCCAGCCGACGCCGCGCCAGTCGACGTGGCCGAACTCGCGTGCGAGGGACATCGAGGCGTGCGCGGTGGCGACCATCAGGACGGGGACCGGTAGGAGTGCTGGGTCTAGCAGTGCTAGTAGTGGCACGGCGACTAGGGCCAGGCCGAAGCCGATCAGGCCCTGCAGCAGGCCTCCCAGCGCTACGACGAAACCGGCTGCGGCCACCAACCCCCACGACATAGTTAGCGATGCTAATGGGTGGGCGGCTCGACCAGGTTTCGTTCGGTGTTCGCCTGGTGTTGGTAAAGCGCACTTACGATCCGCGCCATGACTGCGTCCCGCCGTTCTTTCCTGCTGGGCACCGGTGCGACCGCTGCCGCTGCTGCCCTGGTCACGCCCGCGAACGCAAGCGCTGACATCGTTGTCGGCAGCCACAGGCCGGACGCTGACAAGCGCAGGTTCACGCTTGCTGTGATCCCGGACACGCAGTACATGTTCGATCTCGACCGCGGCGACTCGGCGCCGTTGAAGGCGACGCTGCAGTACCTGCTCGACCATCAGAAGTCCGAGAACATCGTCTTCATCAGTCACCTCGGTGACCTCGTCGAGAACGCGCGGAAGAGCGAGATCGACGACATCAGCGAGCGGTTCGAGGTGCTTGACCGGTGGCGGGTCGGGTACAGCGTGCTCGCGGGCAACCATGATCTGCCGGACTCGCGCACTGACGACCAGCGTGGGCGCACGCCGTACCTCGACAAGTTCGGGCCGCAGCGGTTCCGCAACTCGCCGACGTTCCGCGGAGCCAGTCAGGACGGGTACAACTCGTTCCACGTGTTCAAGGCCGCCGGCAAGGAGTGGCTGGTCCTGGCGCTCGACTGGCGCATGTCCGCCAAGGGTTTCGAGTGGGCGCGCACAATCCTGAAGCAGCACGCGAAGTTGCCGGTCATCCTCACGACGCATGAGCTCGTGTATGACGGTGGCGATGGCAATGCGGCGATGTCGGACTACGGGCGCAAGCTGTGGGACGAGCTGATCAAGGACAACGACCAGATCTTCCTGACGTTGAACGGGCACTTCTGGCCGCCGGCGCGCGCGACAATGCGCAACGCCGTGGGTAACGACGTGCACGTGCACATCACGAACTACCAGGACCGCTACTACGGTGGCGGCGCGATGATCCGGCTCTACCACTTCGACCTCGATCGCAAGACGATCGACGTGCGGACGCTGTCGCCGTGGCTGCTCGGCAAGCGGTCCCTAAACCCGTTGGAGCGCAAGGAGATCGAGCTGACCGGGCCGGTCGACCGGTTCAGTGTGCCGATCGACTTCGAGCAGCGGTTCGCGCGCTTCGACCCGCCGGTCCTGCCGCCCCCGCAGCCGGTCAAGGATGTCCTGCTCAGGGGAACCGTCGCGTACTGGCGGCTCGGTGAGGGGCTGAAGGACCTGTCGGGCAACGGGAACGACCTCACGCAGACCGGCGCGCTGGAACCGTCCGACGACCACGCCAGGTTCGCGCCATCACACCGCAGCCTGTACTTCGGCAAGAACGGCTATCTGACCACTGTGGACAGTGCGCCGATCAACAGGCAGACGTTCGAGCGCGGGTACACGATCGAGATGTTCCTCAAGCTGCCCAAGGACTTCAACCACCCGTGGTGTGGCCTGTTCACCAAGCTCGCGCCCGGTAGTGCGGCCGGCAAGACCGGGGACGACCCGAGCGAGCCGATCGCCACGCTGAACCTCGCGGGTGGCGGCGGGCTGCAGTGGGCGGTGTTCCCGCGCAACCTGCCGGGGCTGTCCACGAACTGGGGTCACGAGATGGACTTCGAGACCTGGTGGCACGTCGCGGTGGTCAACGACGGCGTCCACACAACGATGTATGTCGATGGATCTCCCTTGCTGCGCAACCCTTCCACGCCCGCGCGGGGCATCTCCACGGCCGGTGACCCGTGGCTCGTCGGGGCCTACGCGTACAACAAGATCGTGGAGAAGTCGTTGCACGGCTGGATCGGCGACATGCGGGTCGTGAACCGGCCGCTGGACCGCTCCGAGTTCATGCGGTCGAAGGCAGCCCGAACCGCTGGAACAGACTGAGGTCGAAGAACGACGAGACGCGCGCGATCCGGTCGTTCCTGATCTCCAGCACCTGGAGGTTGAACGGCCGGAACTCGTCGCCGTCCTGCAGGTACAGGCCGTACGCTGGCTGGCCGTTCGCCTCCACGGCGAGCATGCGGGCGCGGTGCGGGACGGCCGGGCACTGGTTGACGAGGTGCCACGCCACCAGGTCCGGGCCGTGGTACCACTGCGGGTACGGCGGCATCTCCCAGACGACGTCCTCGGTGAACATCCCGATGATCGCCGGGATGTCCTTGGCCACGAACGCCTTCACCCACCGGTCGAGCAGTTCCTTCGCCTCCGCGGGCTCGGTGACCGACTCCTCGGTGAGGTCCTTGAGCTGCGCGTGCGCCCGTTGCAGGGCGCTGTTCACGGCCGCGACGGTCATGTCGAGCTGGTCGGCGGTCTCGGCGGCGGACAGCCGTAGGACGTCGCGCAGGATCAGCACCGCGCGTTGCCGTGGCGGCAGGTGCTGGAGCGCCGCGACGAACGCCAGCCGCGTCGACTCGCGTTCGGTGACGATCGCAGCCGGATCGGTCGGGAACGGCTCCAGCCACGGGATCTCGTGGTTCTGGGTCAGCGGGTCGTCCTGCGAAGAGCTCGTCGACAGGCCGAACGGCAACGGCCGGCGGGAGCGGGTGTCGAGCGCGGTGAGGCAGACGTTCGTCGCGATGCGGTACAGCCACGTGCGCACCGACGAACGGCCCTCGAACTGGCCGTACGCCTTCCACGCGCGCAGGTACGTCTCCTGCACCAGGTCCTCGGCGTCGTGTAACGAGCCGAGCATCCGGTAGCAGTGCGCGAGCAACTCGCGGCGGAACGGGTCCGCCGCGGTCGCGAAGTCCACGGTCACGCCTGTGCTCCGATCGCTTTCTGCAGCCTGGTCACGAGCGTACCGATGTGGTCTGACAATTCCTGGGGCTCGTGCACCTCGAAGTCGATCCCGATGAACAGCAGGTAGAACACCATCCGGTCGAGTGACTCCGCGCCGGTGCGCATCAGGCAGGAGTTGTCGTCGATCGGTTCGAGCGACACGGACATCGGCGACGTGCGTTCGGCGACCTCGCGCAGCGGGGCGTGGATCGTCAGCACCGCCTGGTAGGTGTAGACGTTGGACGCGACCTGGCGTGAGACGAACTCGGCCAGCGACTCGGCCGGTGGCTCGCGCGGTGTGAAGCGGGCGGCGAGCGTGGGTTCGGTGGTGATCCGGTCGACGCGGAACGTCCGCCAGTCCTCTTTGGACACGTCCCACGCGACGAGGTACCAGCGGCGCCCGGTGTGCACGAGACCTTGCGGCTCCACGAGTCGTTTCGCCGGCTCGCCTTGCGTTGGGGCGTAGGTGAAGCGCAGCTGCTGGTGGTCACGACAGGCGGCCGCGATGATCGTCAGCGTCTCCGGGTCGACGGTCGGGCCGGCAGCGGTCAACGGAGTGGTGTGGGCCTGGAGTGCCTGGACCCGTCGGCGTAGACGGGTCGGCAGGATCTGTTCCAGCTTCGTGAGCGCGCGGACCGACGTCTCCTCGATGCCGGCGATCGTGCCGTTCGCGGCGGTCCGGAGCCCCACCGCCACGGCAACGGCTTCGTCGTCGTCGAGCAGCAGCGGCGGGAGTTCCGCGCCCGCGCCGAGCTGGTAGCCGCCGGTCGCGCCGGGCAGTGACGTCACGGGGTAGCCGAGGCTGCGGAGCTTGTCGACGTCGCGGCGGATCGTGCGGACGTCGACGCTCAGTCGATCGGCGAGCTCGGGACCCGTCCAGTCGCGCCGCACCTGCAGCAGGGAGAGGAGTTTCAGCAGCCGTGCGGACGTCTCCAGCATGTGACGAAGTTTAGATTCCATTGCGGACAACGGCCTGCGCTGGCTAGGGTTGCGTCATGACTGCCGGGTCGGCCTTGTGCCGTGAGCGGAACGGTTGCCCGGCCCTGACTTGATCAGGGCCCCTCCAGCCCGCGCGTTTCCTCTGGGACAACGCGCTTGGGAGAGGAGGTGATGCGCAATGCTTCCCAACGTTGGTGATGTCTTCTCCGGGAAGGTCGTCTCGACCGTCCCGTTCGGTTCGTTCGTCGAACACCCCGCCGGTGCACACGGGCTCCTGCACGGCCAGCAGGCCGAGGTAGGTGCTTCGGTGCAGGTCAAGGTGCTCGCGGTGGACGCGGAGCAGCAGCGGTTCAGCCTTGAGCTGGCCTAACACGTGATCACTCGGGCAGAGGCGCCCTGCCCGAGTTCGTCACGGCTTCCGGTAGTCCGCGCACTCCACGATGAGGCGGTCGTGCAGGTTTCTGCGGTGCCCCTGTTCCTGGGGCGCCGGACCGAGCGCGTCCGCCGGACTCGTGACGTCGTGCAACAGCCGGTACAACACGACATCCGTTGCGGTGTAAAGCCAATCGTCCGCTTTGCCGGGCGGTGCGGCCGGTCCGAGCATGTTCTCGAACCACGCCGGGAACAGCAGATCGCGTGCGACCGCGTCCTCGATCCGGGCGCGGATCAGTTCGCGTGCCTCCGCGACGGCTTCATTGCCCGCTGACTTGGCAGCGGTGTCCTTGGCGTGCGATTCGTCGTTCGGTGCCTCCGGGCGTTCTTGTTGCGTGATCGTCCGCCACTGCTTGTACTTCTTGCGCCACAACGATTCCGCGTTGGGTGGCAGGTTCGTGAGGGCTTCGGCGGCGTCGATCGCCTCGTGCGCCTTGCGGTCGAACTCGGCGATGGCCTTGCGGGTGTCCTTGGCTTCCTGCGGCGTGAACGTCTTGCGCGCGTAGGCTTCCTGGCCCGCGAGGATCCTGGCGATGAGCGGCTTGCCGATCTCCGGCCAGGTGTCGAAGTCCGCCTTCTGCGTCTCGCCGGCCCGCACTTTCCGGTTGAGGGCAACGAGAAGCCGTTCGAGCCGGTGCACGCTTTCGGCGAGCTCGGTGACGCGATCGTTGGTCTTGGTGATCTTGCGGGTGGTGTCGCGGAGCGCGTTGGTCGTGCTGAGTTGTTGTTGCGCGGCGTCGGTCTGCGCGTTGTCGATGCGGCTGCCCAGCGACTTGATGTCCTTCTTGAGCCGCTCGACCTTGTCGTCGAGTGCCTTCACCGGGTCGATGTTCATCATCGCAACGTCCTCCAGGCCCACCACGCGACGCCCGCCAGCACGGCCAGCGCCGCCCAGCCGTTCGCCAATGGTGTCAGCAAGACGGCCAGGAGAGCCGCCGCGATCGCCGCTGTCCTGGCGCGCGGTTCCCAGACCTTGCGGCCGACCGGGTCCACGAGGACCGCGGCCGCGACGGCGAGCGCGAGCACGACCGACAGCAGCGACCAGCCGTCGAACCAGCCGATGACCACGATCAGGGCCGCGACCGCCGTGCCCGCGGCGATCGCCCGGTTCGGCACCGTCAACCGGGCCGCCTCGACGTCGCGGCGGGCCTGCATCACGGCCTCGACCTCTTTGTCGGTGTCAGCTAAGAGCGCGGGGAAGTCGGGGCTGCCGGGTCCTGCTGCCTGTAATGCGCGTAGTGCTGTTCGCAGCGCGTGCTGGCGGTCGGCCAAGCGGGCGAACGGATCGGCTGCCATGCCCCGAAATCGTGATCAACACACCCCGTGGGCCGCCAGACCTGTCGCCTGAGTTGGTCCGGTTGCCGACGAACTTCCCTCAACTGGACCAACGAGGTCTCGAATGAGTGAGACGACCTCGTCCGGTGCCTCCTCGGCCATGAAGTGCCCGGCGGTCGTGGTCGAGAACCGCAGATCGGTGACCCACGGGCGCCAGATCGCGGTCGCGTCGAACCCCAGTTGGCTGCCCCAGTCCTGCTGCAGCACGGCGACGGGCATGGTCAGTTTGTTGCCTGCTTCGAGGTCGGCGCGGTCGTGGTCGACGTCGATGGTCGCGAGTGCTTTGAAGTCGGCCACGATCGACGGCACCGACTCGCGGCAGGCCGTGAGGTATGCGGCCCTCACGTCGACGGGGAAGGGCCTGTTCGACCACGCGTCGAGGAAGTGGCCGAAGAACGCGTCGGCGCTGTTGGCGATCATGGTTTCGGGCAGGTTCCCCGGCTGGGCCATCAGAAAGAGGTGGAACGCCACTGCTGCCTCGCGTCCGTGCAGCACGTTCCACGTGTCGAGGACCGGGAGGCTGTCGAGCAGGCCGACGTGGCTGATCCGATCCGGGTGGTCCAGGCCGGCGCGGATCGCCACGTGGACCCCTCGGTCGTGGCCGATCAGCGCGAACTCGTCGAGCTGCAGTGCGTCGGCGAGGCCGATGATGTCGTTGGCCATCGTCCGCTTGTCGTAGCCGTCTTCCGGCTTGCTGCTGGCGCCGTAGCCGCGCAGGTCGGGGCAGATGACGGTGTGGTGCTCGGCGAGCTTCGGGGCCACGTGCCGCCACATCAGGTGGGTCTGCGGGAAGCCGTGCAACAGGATGATCGGGCTGCCCTCGCCGCTGATGGCGGTGTTGAGCTCGATGCCGTCGGCGACCTGGATCTTCTGGGTGTTCATGGGAACCAGGATCAGGCGGGCCGATCAGCAGCGGATTAGCATCGGGTTTGTGCAGATCAGGGTGCTTGGGCCGGTTGTGGTCGTCGGCACCGATGGTCGTGTTGTGGTCGTTGGCAGCAAACGTCGTCGTGAGGTGCTCGGTCGTCTCGTGGCCGCTCGTGGCCGGGTCGTGTCGGTTGAGGCGCTGATCTCCGACCTCTGGGACGACCCGCCCCCCGGTGCGGTGGGGGCGGTGCGGACGTTCGTGTCGGAGCTGCGTGGCGCTCTGGGGTCTGGCGCGATCGAGACCGTTGGGCGTGGCTACGCGCTGCGGGTTTCCGATGTGGACGTCTGGCGGTTCGAGGAAGCGCCTTTGTCGGTCAGCTGGGGTGAGCCTTACGCCGATCTCGATCCGTCGCCGTGGGTGTTGGCTGAGCGCGCACGGCTGTTGGAGCTGCGTGCGCGCGCTCTGCTCGACGAGGGCCGTGGGGCGTCGTTGGTCGCTGAACTTTCGTCTTTCGCTGAGGCGCATCCGTGGCGGGAGAAGGCCCAGGTTCTGCTGGCGCACGCGCTCTACCAGGACGGACGGCAGGTCGAAGCGCTTCGAGTGCTGCGCTCGGCTCGTGATCGGCTGGTCTCGCGGTTCGGGCTGGATGCGGTGCCTGAGCTGGATCGTGCGGAGTCCGACATCCTTCGTCATGCCGTTGCCCGGACCGGTGGGTACGCCGGGTTGCGGTCCGCGAGCGTGGTCGCGGGGGAGGCCGCGTTGACGGGCGGTTTGGCGCTGGCACAGGCTGATCGCCTTGCCGCGGTCGTCGAGGCCGGCCGGTTGGGCAATCCCCTGCTCACTGCTCGCGTTCTGACGGCCTACGACGTGCCGACGAACTGGACCGTGAGCGACGACCCCGTGCAGGCGGCGTCGTTGGTCTCGGTGGCTCGGCGGACGTTGCGGGACCTGCCCTCGGACGCTCCTGTCGCGTTGCGGGCGCGGTTGCTCGCCGTCATCGCGTTGGAGCACCGGGGGACGCGGGATGCTTGGGCACTTGAAGCGGCTCTTGAGGCTGAACGGCTTGCCCGTGAGCTCGGGGATTCTTCAGTGCTCGTGGTGGCTTTGAACGCGCGGTTCATGCAGTCGTTCCAGCGGCCTGGGCGGTCTTCGGAACGGCGTGGGATCGCTTTGGAGCTGATCGAGGTGGCTGCCCGGCACGACCTGCCCGCGTACGAGATCCTCGGGCACCTCGTGGCGATGCAGGCGTACTCGGCGGTGGGGGAGTTCGAGGCGGCGTCGCGTCATGCGGCGGCGGTCGAGCGGCTGGCCGACATCCACGAGACGCAGTTGGTGAAGGTGTTCACGTCGGGCTTCCGGTTGATGCGGGCGCCGGACGAAGCCGGGTACCGCGCGTTGGACCTGTCGGGCATGCCCGGAGTGGAGGCCGGGTTTCTGCCGCTGGCGTTGCTGTCGATGGGGCTTCCACCCGATCCCACGCTCGACTGGGGGCCGTATCGGGCTTGGGCCGAGCCGCTGCTGCACCTCGCTGACGGCGACGTCGCGGCGGCTCGCCGGGCGGTTGTGGACCTGCCCGTGCCGCGCGCTGATCACCTCTACGACGTGCTGTGGGCGATCACCGCGCGCATCGCGGACGAGATCGAGGACGAGGTGCTTGCTGCGGCTGCGAGGGAGGCGCTGGAGCCTGTGCGCGGCGAGATCATCGGCGGCAACACCGCGATGATGACGTTCGCGCGTTAGGACTTCCGGCGCGCCCCCTCAGGCCACACGACCTCGATCGGCACGCCCTCCGCCCGTGCCTGCTCCACCACGTCCGCCGTCCCGCCCTTGCCCTGCTGCGGCACCCCGTCCCACACCGCCACCAGCAGCTCGACGGACGCGAGAATGCGCTCGTTGGCGGCGACGTACGCGAGCCGCCCGGACGACATGTGCGGCAGCACGCTGACGACCGTGGCGGCCGCGCGCAGCTCGTCGTACTCGGCGACCTGGTGCGGTTTGAGCTTGTCCCGGTAGTCCAGCGCCGGCAGCACGACCTCGACCTGCCCGCCGAGGCCCAGCACCGCCCGCGCGAACACCGTGTCGGCGCCCGGCGCGAGGCACGTCACGCCGACCACGGGTTGCCCGAGCCGTTCCAGCACCTCGGTGATCGCGGCTTGCACGGCCGGGACGCACTCAGGCACCAGGTTCATGTGACCGGTGACGCCGACCCGCATCAGGCCGTCCGGATCGCTCTGATCGCGTCGCGTGTCTCCTGAACTGCGCGGATGTGGCGGTGCGTGGCCGCTTCCTTGGCGAAGTCCTCCAGTTTCCGGAGCACGCGCCCCGAGGAGAGCTTCGCCGCTGTCGGCAGGACCTCGTTGATCAACCCGCACGCCGCCTCCGGGTCTCCCGCGACCATCTTGGTGCGCGCCAGTCCGATCACGTCGAACGCGCGGTTGCGCACCTTCGACGGGTCTCGCAGCTCCAGTGCCCGCCGAATGTGTTGCTCGGCGAACACGGCCTGAGCCGGGTCGTGCATGGCCAGGTCGCGGCACCGCGCCCCGATCACGCCCTCCAGCTCGGCCTCGTCGAAGCTGTGCAGGTAGCGCGGTTCGTTGTCCGCGTTGCGCTGCGCAAAGCTGTCCTGTGCGAGGCCCACGGCCTGGTGGAACTCGCGGGTCTTGCCCATCTGCGCGTACGCCCACGCCTCACGCGTGAGGAGCAGCGCCTTGAGCGTTGGTGTGCCGGTGCGGCGGGTGCCGTACTGGCCGAGCTGGACCAGCTCGAGTCCGTCCTCGGGCCGGCCGAGGTCGAACATCTGCCGCGCCATCGCCGCGAGGCACAGGGCCGCGAAGCCGTCGTTGTGGCCCGCCTTCGCCATCCGGATGGCCAGCACGTAGTAGCGCTGGGCCGCGTTGTGCAGCCCCGCGTCGAACGACATGCTCGCCGCCACCTTGGACAGCTCGGCGCCGATGAAGAACGCGCGTTCCGTCGTCGGGCCTGATGGCGCGCGGCCGAGTCGTTCGGCCAGCTCGTCCAGCTGACCCAGCACGGCCTTGCGCGCCAGTCCGTATCCGCCCCGGCCGCCCCAGCCCCGCAACCCGTCCGCGACGCGCTGCAGGGCGAGGAGCTCCTCCTCGCTGATCGCCGAGTGCGACGACCACTTCGACAGGTTCTGCAAGGGGTGCAACCACCGCTGCAGAGGCTCGACCAGTGCGGATCCCACCGTCACCGCGGCCGCCCCCGTGAGCGCCGCTCGTCTGCTGATCGCCAAGTCGCTCCTCGCCGTCTCCTCGACCGAACGGGCAATGCTCGTCGCCTCCCAGGGGGCGGCGAGCACATCTGGCGGGCCCGTGTCGGGGGAGCCCACCTGAGCTGGGATGACGACTCGGTCGAACCACAGTCGTTCGCCCGGTACACCGAGCACGAGCGCGAAGTGGCGCAGCCGGTCGAGGCGGTCGATCTGGTTCTCACCGGACTCGTAGCGCGACAACTGCGCCTGGCTGATGCCGAGCCAGCCCGCCATGCGGTCCTGGCTGACCCGGCTCAGGTGCTGCGGGTGATGCCGGTACGCGGAGATCAGCGCACCCATGTCGCGGTCGGCGCAGGCGGCCGTGACCGCGGGGTGGTCCCAGAAGTCATCCGGGACGGCAGGGGGTCCGTGCACGTCGGAACGAGCGTTGCGGCGGCAGCGGTGACACAGCCGATCGGTGTTGTCAGCGGCGATGAACGCTCCACACGGGCAAGCGCGCCTGGATTTGGGTCTCGCGGTATCCATCGGCATCGCCCCCGTCACTGAGCGTTTCCCAAGTGTACGGAGCTGTGATCGTCAGTCCATCCATCTCATGCATAAGACGTAATGGATTCGCGTGTCGCAGTCCCGGTACCCCCGTGTGGCGGATGACCTTCATACGTCCGCTGCATGAAGCCCATGCAACGGCCGAGTGGTGTTAGCGCTCACGGCGACGCACCCTGCACAACGTCAGGTCGCGGGCCGATCCCCGCGGTTTTGGCAGTGCCTGACCCACGAACGGGGAGGACGACCGCCGATGAGCCTCACGACCGCGGAGACCGGTACAGGGAGTGCCGGGATCCCTCAGAACAGGGGACACGATCGAGCGATCGGCGAGGCCGTCGCCGGTTACCGGTTGCTCGGCTGGCAGGTGAGCGTCACCGAGCAGGGTGTGTTCCTACCTCTAGGACCTGCCACGACAGCTCTGGCGATGCCGGCGCGCATCGGGTCGCGCGTGCTGGCGGACCTGAAGTCGCGCATGCTCGCCGGTCCCGTCACCGTCATCCCCGGCCCCCGCGAGCACTGGATCTTCCTGGCCGAGCTGGTGGCGTTGCTGCCGACGCACCTCAAGGCGCCGCCCGAGGTCCAGTTCGTGCGCTCGCCGCACCGGATCGCGCTGCCACCCACGATGACCAGGTACGGATCGCTGCGGTGGGCGAACCCGCCGTCGCACTCGCGGCACTGGTTCCCGCCGTTCACCGCCGTGCTCGCACTGGCCCGGACGGCTGCCGCTGAGGACCAGCGCCGATAATTCCTGTTCGTGTCTCTGGATCGACGTTCTCTGTTGTTGTGTGGGCTCGCTGCCGCTCTGAGCGCCTGTGGCGAGCCCGCTCCTCGCAAGACGGGCGGTGTCGGCACCGCCCGGCCCGGGGATCGGGTGGCTTCTGCTGCTTCTGTCCCTGTTGGCAGCGGCGTGCTGGTGGACATGCCCGGCAACGCCCAGCTGTTGCTCGTGCAGCCTCGATCGGGTGAATTCCGCGCTTTCAACCCCGCCTGCCCGCACGTGGGCTCTTTGGTGAACCCTCCTGCCGGTGGCGTCATCACGTGCCCGTTGCACGGGAGCGCTTTCGACCCCGTTTCTGGTGCGGTCCGCAAAGGACCTGCGACTTCCGGGCTGACTGAGGTCGCTCTTGTGGTCTCGGGTGAGGATTTGGTGCTTGCCTGAGACCTGTGAGGTTGCTGTGCATTGGGCCTCTGACTGAACTCTCGCTGACCGGTTCGCGTAATGCTGTGGTGTGACCCCGAACACCCACCACCACTCCGGAGGAACGGTCGTGAACAGCGAAAGCCTGGTCAGCAGGCGGGCGGCGCTTTGCGGAATCGTGGTCGCCCTCGCCGTGCCCAGCGGGCTCGTGACCGCGTGCAGTTCTGGTTCTTCTTCTGCTCCGACTCAGGGTTCGGCGCCCACGGGTTCCACAGGCTCCACGGGTTCCGCGGGTACGCCCGGTACCGCGCTGGTCGCGTTGGCCGACGTGCCTGAGGGCGGCGGTGCGCTGGTCGACGGTCCCGGTGGCAAGAAGATCGTCGTCGCGCGGATCTCGGCCACTGAGGTGAAGGCCTACGACGCGACGTGCACGCACCAGGGCTCCACCGTGGCCGAGCCTTCCGGCGGAACCATCACTTGTCCTTCGCACGGCAGCGAGTTCGGTGTGGCCGACGGCTCCGTGAAGAAGGGGCCCGCGACTTCGGCGTTGCGTGCGGTCGGAGTTCGAGTGGAGGGCGACCAGGTCGTCCTGACGTGACCCTTTCGGTTTTTGTCAGACCGCGTCGTTAGTCTTGACGGCGTGGCAGATCCCGCGACGTATCGCCCCGCTGTGGGCACGATTCCCGAGGCTCCCGGCGTCTACAAGTTCCGCGACGCCGGTGGCCGGGTCGTGTACGTCGGCAAGGCGAAGAGCTTGCGCGGCAGGCTGAACTCGTACTTCGCGGATCTGGCCGGCCTGCACCCGCGCACCCGTCAGATGGTGACGACGGCGGCCTCCGTCGAGTGGACGGTGGTCGCCACCGAGGTCGAGGCGCTGCAGCTCGAATACAACTGGATCAAGGAGTTCGACCCGCGCTTCAACGTCCGCTACCGCGACGACAAGTCGTACCCGGTGCTGGCGGTGACTCTTCACGAGGACTATCCGCGGTTGCACGTGTATCGCGGTCCGCGCAAGAAGGGCGTGCGTTACTTCGGACCGTTCGCGCACGCGTGGGCGATCCGCGAGACTTTGGACCTGCTGCTGCGCGTGTTCCCGGCGCGCACTTGTTCTGCCGGGGTTTTCAAGCGTCATGGGCAGATCGGGCGCCCGTGCCTGCTCGGCTACATCGACAAGTGCTCGGCGCCTTGCGTGGGCAAGGTTTCCGCGGACGAGCACCGCGCGATCGTGCTCGACTTCTGCGACTTCCTGGCGGGCAAGACGGACAACATGATCCGTCGCCTCGAACGCGAGATGGCTGCTGCCGCCGAGGAGCTGGAGTTCGAACGCGCGGCCCGTCTGCGCGACGACCTGGGTGCCCTGCGCCGCGCGATGGAAAAGCAGGCGGTGGTGCTGGGCGACGGCACGGACGCGGACGTGATGGCGTTCGCGCAGGACGAGCTCGAAGTCTCGGTCCAGGTCTTCCACGTCCGCGGCGGCCGGGTGCGCGGCCAGCGCGGCTGGGTGCTCGACAAGGTGGAAGCCCTCGACGACGCGGGCCTGGTCGACCAGTTCATCATGCAGTTCTACGGCGACAACACCGAAAGCACCCCGCGCGAGGTCCTCGTGCCCGTGCTACCTGACGACGCTGCTGCGCTGGAGGACCTGCTCTCCGAACAACGCGGCTCCCGAGTCGCGCTGCGCGTTCCTCAGCGCGGCGACAAGCGAGCCCTGATGGAAACCGTGGCGCGCAACGCTTCCGAAGCCTTCGCCCAGCACAAGCTCCGCCGAGCCGGCGACCTGACCGCCCGCTCCGCCGCTCTGGGCGAACTGCAAGAGGCCCTGGCCCTCGACACCGCCCCCTTGCGCATCGAGTGCATCGACATCAGCCACGTCCAGGGCACCGACGTCGTCGCCTCCCTGGTCGTCTTCGAGGACGGCCTGGCCCGCAAGTCCGAGTACCGCCGCTTCGCCATCCGCGAGGCCGCCACCGAAGGCGACGTGGCCTCGATCGCCGAGGTGGTCCGCCGCCGCTTCCAGGCGATGCTGCGCGAAACGGCGTCCGGCGGCCCGAATCCGGGCATCGACCCGGACACCGGCAAGCCCCGCAAGTTCGCCTACCCGCCCAATCTCCTGGTGGTCGACGGCGCCGCACCGCAAGCCGCCGCCGCGGCCGACGTGCTGGCCGAGCTGGGCATCACCGACGTGGCCGTGGTCGGGTTGGCCAAGCGGCTGGAGGAGGTTTGGGTGCCGGGCGAGGTGGACCCGGTGATCCTGCCGCGGACCAGCGATGCCCTGTACCTGCTGCAGCGGGTGCGCGACGAGGCGCACCGGTTCGCCATCGCGTACCACCGGCAGAAGCGTTCGAAGCGCATGATCGCGTCCGAGCTCGATGATGTGCCTGGGTTGGGGGAGACGCGGAAAGCCGCGCTGCTCAAGCACTTCGGGTCGGTGCGGAAGCTGCGACAGGCCACTGTGGACGAGGTGAGCGAGGTGCCGGGGGTGGGTCGCCGCACCGCCGAGGCCGTGGTCGCCACCCTGGCCTCCGCCGAGGGGAAGCCCTGAGGCCGTGGCTTGCCGCGCGTGCGCGACGTCGCCTGCCGAGTCGTCTGATGGCGGCGTGGGCGTGATTCCGCACCCCTCAACGGTTCCATCGCCGGTGCCTTTCTCCGGTTGGGCCGGCTCGCGTCCGGCCTCGTTGTTCGTGCCTCCCGTCCGTCCGGTCCGCGCCCGCCGAGCCGTCCATGCTGGCGTGAGCGTGATGTCGCATGATCCATCGGCCCCATCGTCGGCGCCTTCGCTGGTTGGGTCGGTTCGTGTCCGGCTTCGTTGTCCGTGCCGTCGTGCCGTCGTGCCGTCGTGCCGTCGTGCCGTGGTGCCGTCGTGTCGTCGTGTCGTCGTGCCGCGTCGTGCCTCCGTCCTGTCCGCGCCCGCCCGCCCCTTCCTCCTGCGGGGAGGAAGATGACCATGGTTTCCGGACATCAGACAGACGGCCGCAAGCGTGGATCCGGACGAGGTTCACCCGTCCGAGGTACGGGGATGTCCGGTCTGCAGGTCGACGGCCGGGGTCTCGTCGCATCACCAGGCTGTGGTGTTCGGCTGCCGGGCGGACGCGGTGGGAGGTGCTCATGACGTTTGGCGACGAGCTGGACCGGATCGCGTCAGGTTCGATGTGCGCACCAGCCCGCACGTTCCGCAGCCCGCACGTTCCGCAGCCCGCACGTTCCGCTGCCCGCACGTTCCGCAGCCAGAAGGTCACGACGGCCTCATTCGGCGCACCGGTCCCGGCAACCTCACCCGCCCTGCGCGCGGCAGGAAGGCCGGGCGAGGATCGTGACCGCGGCCACGGCGCGGGCGTCTCAACTGCCGAACCTGCCGCGCGCGAGGGCCGAGGCAGTGGAGACTCTGGGAGGGCGCGCGGGTCGTGCCCAACACACAGCGCTCGACACGCAGTGCCCGAGCACTGTGCCCGAGCACTGTGCTCGACACACAGCGAGACCCAAACGAGAGCGCCAGGCGCTCATGAACAGGTAACGGAGTCGTAGTCGTGAACGCGGAGAAGTCCGGCATCGAAGTCGCCGTGGTGACCGGGCTGTCCGGTGCGGGCCGCAGCACCGCGGCCAAGTGCCTGGAGGACCTCGGCTGGTTCGTCGTCGACAACCTGCCCCCGGAACTCATCGCCACCATGGTCGAGCTCGGCGCGCAGGCGCGTGGGGCCATCACCAGGGTCGCGGTCGTCATGGACGTGCGGAGTCGCGCGTTCACCGAGGACCTGGCGTCCATCATCAAGGACCTGGACGCGCGCGGGTACAAGCCGCGCGTCCTGTTCCTGGAGGCCACGGACGACGTGCTGATCCGCCGCTTTGAAGCGGTGCGGAGGGGTCACCCGATGCAGGGTGACGGGAGGCTGCACGACGGCATCGAGGCCGAGCGGATTCTGTTGACGCCGCTCAAGCAGGAAGCCGACCTGGTGCTGGACACGTCGGCACTCAGCATCCACCAGTTGCGGGCCAAGATCGAGGACACGTTCGGCACCGAGGCGGCCAGCAGGACGCGGGTCACCGTGCTGAGCTTCGGGTACAAGTACGGGCTGCCGATGGACGCCGACCTGGTCATGGACGTGCGGTTCCTGCCCAACCCGTTCTGGATCCCGGAGCTGCGGGAACAGACCGGGCTCGACGGCGAGGTGCGCAACTACGTGCTGAGCCAGGAAGGGGCGGAGGAGTTCCTCGACCGGTACCACGAGCTGCTCCGGCTCATCGGGGCCGGCTACCGCAGGGAGGGCAAGCGCTACCTGACGCTCGCGATCGGGTGCACCGGTGGCAAGCACCGCAGTGTGGCCCTGTCAGAAGAACTCTCTGCACGGTTGGCTAGTGAAGACGGCATGGCGGTCAAGGTTGTGCACAGGGATCTGGGACGCGAGTGACGAAGTTGAAGGCTGTTGCTCTGGGCGGTGGGCACGGGTTGCACGCGACGCTGAGTGCGCTGAAGAAAGTCACCGACGACGTGACGGCCGTGGTGACCGTTGCGGACGACGGGGGCTCGTCGGGACGCCTCAGGCGGGAGATCTCGGACCTGTTGCCGCCGGGTGATCTGCGCAAGGCGATGGCGGCGCTGGCGGGGGAGGACGAGCAGAGCGTGCTCTGGACCTCCCTCTTCAAGCACCGGTTCGGTGGCACGGGTGCGCTGGCCGGTCACGCCGTCGGGAATCTGGTGCTCGCCGGGCTGCTCGAGCAGCTCGGCGATCCCGTGCAGGTGCTCGAAACCGCGGGAAAGCTCCTCGGGGTCAAAGGTCGTGTGCTGCCGATGTCCAACGAGCCGTTGGACATCGAGGCGGACGTCATGGGCCTCGACGAGGACGAGAAGGACGTGCGGCGCATCCGGGGGCAGGTCGCCATCGCGACCACGCCGGGGCTGGTGCAGCGGATCAGGCTTACTGCCCCGAACGGGCGACCTGTCGGCTGCCCGGAAGCAGTACAGGCTGTACTTGGGGCCGATCTCGTGCTACTCGGACCCGGATCGTGGTTCACCAGCGTGTTGCCGCATCTGCTGGTGCCCGAACTGCTCGACGCGCTCACTCACACGCGGGCCAAAAAGGTCCTGGTGCTCAATCTTGTCCCCCAACCGGGCGAAACTGCTGGTTTCTCTCCGGAGCGCCATTTGGACGTAGTCTGCGAACACGCACCCGAGCTGAAGGTGGACGCGGTGATCGCGGACGTCGACTCGGTCCCCACCCCGGACCGGTTGACGCGAGCCGCCTCGGCACTGGGCGCGCGTACGCATCTGGCCAAGATCGCCGCACCGGACGCCGCCGAGCGGCATGATCCGGAGGCACTGGCCGGTTGCCTGAGGCAGGTGGTCGATGAGACCGGAGTGGGAGGGACAAGCCCGTGGCGATGACGTCGGCGGTCAAGGACGAGCTGAGCAGGCTCGCGGTATCCAAGACCTGTTGCCGCCGCGCGGAGGTGTCGTCGCTGCTCAGGTTCGCCGGTGGCCTGCACATCGTGTCCGGCAGGGTGGTCGTTGAAGCCGAGCTCGATCTCGGTTCGGCCGCTCGCAGGCTCCTCAAGGAGATCCAGGCGCTTTACGGCCACCACGCCGAGGTCTTCACCATCCAGTCGAACGGGCTGCGCAAGGGCACCCGGTACGTCGTGCGCGTGGTGAAGGACGGCGAGGGTCTGGCGCGTCAGACCGGGTTGCTCGACCCGCGCGGACGGCCTGTGCGCGGTCTGCCCGCGCCGGTCGTGTCGGGTGGTGTCTGTGACGCGGAAGCCGCGTGGCGCGGTGCTTTCCTGGCGCACGGCTCGCTGACCGAACCGGGTCGCAGCTCGTCGCTGGAGATCACCTGCCCCGGCCCGGAGGCGGCCCTCGCCCTGGTCGGCGCGGCGCGCAGGATGGGCATCTCGTCGAAGTCGCGTGAGGTCCGCGGGGCCGAGCGCGTGGTGATAAGGGACGGCGACGCCATCGGGGCGATGCTGACCAAGCTCGGCGCGCACGACAGCGTGCTCGCGTGGGAAGAGCGCCGGATGCGGCGTGAGGTCCGGGCGACGGCGAACCGCCTCGCGAACTTCGACGACGCGAACCTCCGCCGTTCGGCCCGTGCCGCGGTCGCTGCGGCCGCACGGGTGGCGCGCGCGTTGGAGATCCTCGGCCCGGAGGCACCGGATCACCTGGCCGCTGCCGGTCAGCTCCGGCTCGCGCACCGCCAGGCGTCGCTGGAGGAGCTCGGCCAGCTGTCCGACCCGCAGATGACCAAGGACGCGGTGGCCGGCCGGATCCGCAGGCTGCTGGCGATGGCGGACAAGCGCGCCAAGGACCTCGGGCTGCCGGACACGGAGTCGGCGGTCACGGCGGAGATGCTCGAGGCCGAGGTCTGACCGGTCAGGGGCACTGCCGCAGCCCTTCCGCCACCTTGTTCAGCAGCGCGGAGAGCTGCGTCTGCTCCTCGTCGCTCAACGTGGCGACGGTGCGGTCCTCCAGCTCCGCCCACGCCTTCTCGATCGACTGCCGGAGCTCCAGGCTGGCGGGCGTCGCCTCGACGAGCAACGCCCGCCGGTCGTCCGCGCACGTGGTGCGGGTGATCTGACCGGCCTTTTCCAGCCGCGCCAGCATCTTCGTCACGGTCGAGGCGTCCACGCCGAGGCCGCGGATCAGGCCGGCCTGGCGGACCGGGCCTGTCCGCCACAGGTGCATCATCACGAACTCCTGGCCGGGGAACAGCCCGAACGGCTTCAGCAATTCAGCCGCCACCAGCCGATGCCGCCGGACGGCACGGCCCAGCGCACGCCCGACTGACTCACCCAGGCCGAAGTCGATCAGCTCACCCGCGGAATCCACCTGGTCAGCCTAACTTAGTTGGCCGACCAACAAAGCTGGTACCGTTTTAGTTGGCCGACCAACTAACCTGCGAAACAGGGGTGCGCTGTGAAACTCGGACTGGCCCTGCCACAGCTGGGCGCGGAAGCGAATCCGAAGACGATCGTGGAGTTCGCGCAACGTGCGGAGGAGCTTGGCTTCGACTCGCTCTGGGTGCTGGAACGGTTGCTGCGCCCACTGGAACCCGAGCAGGGACCGCAACTGCCGTCCTACTACGGCAACGTCTACTCGCCGTTGGAAACGCTGACCTACGTCGCCGCGCACACCAGCAAGATCCGCCTCGGCACCAGCATCATCGACGCGCTCTTCCACGTCCCGGTCGCGCTGGGCCGCCAGCTCGCGACACTCGACCAGTTCAGCGGCGGCAGGCTGATCGTCGGGCTGGGCCAGGGCTGGTCGGCGGAGGAGTTCGCCACGTCGAACGTGCCGATGCGCCGCCGCGGCGCCGGGTTCGAGGAGTTCATCGAGGCGTTGCGCGCCACCTGGGGCACGGACCCGGTGAGCTACGAGGGCCGCTTCTACCGCATCCCCAAGTCGGAGGTCGGGCCGAAGCCGGTGCACCCCGCGGGTCCGGAGATCATCATCGCGGCCATGCCAGGCGCGACGGCCTCCGTCGAACGGGCCGGGCGCCTGGGACTCGGGTTCAACCCCGCCGGGATCGACTGGGCGTCGCTGGAACAGCAGATCGCCACCTTCCACCAGGCGAGCGAAAACCCGGGCCGGATCGTGGTCCGCGCGAACGGCGCCGTCACCGCCGATCCGATCGACGAGGACGGCCGCGGTGTGCTGGCCGGATCACCGGAGCAGCTCAAGGGAGACCTGGCGAAACTCCAAGACCTCGGCGTGGACGAGGTCTTCTGGGACTTCGTCCAGGGCGGCGTGCCGTACCGGACCGGCCTCGCCCTGCTCGACGACCTGAGCAGGCTTCGCACCTAGGGCGTGTGGCGCCCCGCCCACACCGCGAGCTGAGCCCGCGACCGCAGCCCCAGCTTGGTCCGGGCGTGCGTCACGTGCCGGGCAACGGTGTGGGGCGAGATCCCCAGCCGTTGCCCGATCTGGCGATTGGTCAGCCCCTCCGCCACCAACGTCGCCACGTGCAGCTCGCGCGCGGAGATCAGCCCGTCGTCGTCCTCGGCGACCGGGCGAGCCGTCAGCGCGTAGGAAATGGCCTGTGCCAACGACATCCGCTCGCCGGTCGACTCCGCGGCACGCAGCCGCCCGGCCGTGATCCGCTCGCGGCAGACCAGGCGGGCCTCCTCCAGCAAGTCCTGCCAGTAGGGCTCAGCGCGGAAGTCGTACCGAGTCCGGACAACGGAAGCAGCCGTCAGCAAGGACAAGGCGCGCTCGTCGTCAGAACCCACCCCGACCAACCCGAGTGCGAGCCCTTCGAGGTCGTAGAACTGGTCCATCGGATGCTCGGACCCGACCTCGAGACTCTCCCGGAACAGGGCGACGGCCTCGGGATAACTCTTGCGCGCCAACGCAATGGCGCCCGCGGTGTGCAGCGTCGGGTTGAGCATGTGCGGCAGGCCCATCAGCCGCACCAGCGTCAGCGCCTCGCGAACCAGAGGCGCGGCCAGATCCGCGTGTCCGTGCTGCAGCAACGTCCAGCCGTAGGAGTTCAGCAGCATGCCGCGCGCGAGTTTGTCGTCGGACGCCCGGAGGAGTTCCACGGCCTGGTCGAAGAGCTCCCAGGCCAGTGCGGGGTTCCCGGTGTGCGCCTCGGCGGAGGCCAGCACCTCCAGCGCACGGGCCAGCGTGCCGGGGCGGCCCCCGTCGGCGCGTTCGATGGCCGCTGACTCCTGGGCGAACCGCTTGGTCACGTGCCAGCCGCCGCGGATCCGGTGGTGCATCGCGGCGAGCACGGTGAGCACACTGCGGTACGGCGAGGGCATCGGCTGCGACAGCGCGCGGTGCAGGAGCTCGGTGGGAGCGCCGCGCGGGCCACGTGGCGTCGAGGTCCAGGCCGTGGCGACGGCCGTGAGCGCGTGGCGGGCCCAGTCGCCGGCCTCGGCGGTGCGCGCCACGGCCAGCTCGATCAGGCCGATGTTGCGGTCCAGCCGCAGCACCACGCGCGGTGACGGGAAGAACGACGAGATCTCCGGCTCCACGACCGAACACACCCAGTCCACCACGCGGTCGGCCACGAACGAGACGTCGCCGGCCTCGACCGCGCGTTCGCGGCAGTACAGGCGGATCGACTCCAGCTGACGGAACGTGGTGTGGCCGGCCACCCGGTCGACGACCAGCAGCGACTTCTGCTCCAGGCTGGTCAGCAAATCCAGCGCGTCCGGCACGTCGCACACCGCGCTTGCGACGCCCAGATCGAACGGCACGCCCAGCACGGCGAGACGACGGCAAGCCGCCTGCTCTGGCTCGGGCAGCAGGTCGTAGCTCCACCCGATCGCGGCGCGCAGAGTGCGGTGACGGTCGTCGGATGCGCGCGGGCCCGCCGTCAGCAGCGCCAGGCGATCACCGAGCCTGGCCAGGACGTCGGCGGGGGACAGGACGGTGATGCGGCGCGCGGCCAGTTCGATCGCCAGCGGCATCCCGTCGAGCGAGCGGCAGACGGCCACGACGTCGGCGACGTTCGAGGAGTCGATCTCGAACGAGCGGTCTACTGAGACGGCACGATCGCGGAACAGCAGCACCGCGTCGTAACGCAGGGCCTCGGAAACATCCGATCCCACCGGCGGCGACTCCAGCTCGCCGAGCGCGAAGACCTGCTCGCCGGCGAGGCGCAGCGGCTCACGTGAGGTCACCAGGACCCGCAGGCGCGGGCAGCACGCCAGCAGCTCCGAGACCACGTCGGCGACGTCGGCCAGCAGGTGCTCGCAGTTGTCCAGCACGAGCAGCGGCCGCCGGTGCTGCTCGACCTCGGCGATGACGGCGTCGCGCACCGAGCGGTTCGGCAACGGGTGGGCGCCCACCGCGTGGTAGATCGCCTGGACGACGTCGGACGCGGAGGCGAGCACCGCCCACCACACCTGATCTGCACGTTTGCCGACGTACTGGACGGCCAGCCTGGTCTTGCCGGCGCCCGCCGGGCCGACCAGCGAGACCAGCCGGTGCTCCGCGCCGAGCCGCGCCAGCGCGGCCAGCTCCTCGCGGCGGCCCACGAAGGTGTCGAGCGGCGCGGGCAGGGCGGAGTCGGCAGGGGATTCGTCACGGGCGGAGGTACGCGAACGGTACGCACGCTGACGGCACGCGTTGGAGCAGTAACGACGACCGGAGGCCGCGTCGGTGAGCGGGTTTCCACATGTCACGCAGGCGGCATTGGCCGTCATGAGGAATGACCGTACCGGCGTGTAACGGTCCGTAACACCCGCTGTTTCGGGGTATTGAACGGTCCTTCGAGCCGTGGACATGATCTCGAACGGTGCCGCCGCCACCGATTCAGGAGGTCCGGTCATGACATCACAGGTTCGCCAGACCAGAACGCCTCTCGTGCCGCCGCAGGACCGGGAGGTGGTGGACGAGTGGCTCACGCGCATCGCGGCCGTCGTCGGCCGGGACGCGAAGGAGGACAGCCCCGAGGCGTGCCGGACCGCCGCCGAGGCTGCGGAGGAGCTGAGCGCGTACCTCTGGATGCTCCGGGCGCTGCGCCGCCGAACGGCCTAATCAGAGCGAGTTTTACTGGCTCGATCAAGAGATGCTCGTTATCCGCGTGACCAGCGGCGCAGTTCGACAGATAGGGTGGGCTCGTTCCTGCCAGTCGAACGCAAGGAGTCCGTCGTGACGGTTCGTGTAGGTGTCAATGGTTTCGGCCGGATCGGCCGCAACTTCTTCCGCGCGGTGCGTGCCGGCGGCCACGACATCGAGATCGTCGCGTTCAACGACCTCGGTGACGTCGCCACCATGGCGCACCTGCTCAAGTACGACAGCATTCTCGGTCGTCTGGACGCTGACGTGCAGGTCACCGACGAGGGCATCTCCGTAGACGGCAAGGTCATCAAGGCGCTGGCCGAGCGCGACCCCGGCAAGCTGCCGTGGAAGGACCTCGGCGTCGACGTCGTCGTCGAGTCGACCGGCTTCTTCACCGACGCCACCAAGGCCCGCTCGCACGTGGACGAGGGCGGCGCCAAGAAGGTCATCATCTCCGCGCCGGCCAAGAACGAGGACCTCACCGTCGTCATCGGCGCGAACGAGGACAAGTTCGACGGTTCGCAGACGATCATCTCGAACGCGTCCTGCACCACGAACTGCCTCGCGCCGCTGGCCAAGGTGCTGCACGACAGCTTCGGCATCGAGCAGGGCCTCATGACCACGATCCACGCGTACACGCAGGACCAGAACCTGCAGGACGCGCCGCACGGCGACCTCCGCCGCGCCCGCGCCGCCGCGCTGAACATCGTCCCGACCTCCACGGGCGCCGCGAAGGCCATCGGCCTCGTGCTGCCGGAGCTGCAGGGCAAGCTCGACGGCTACGCGCTGCGCGTGCCGATCCCCACCGGCTCGGCCACCGACCTGACCGTCACGCTCAAGCGCGAGGTCACGATCGACGAGGTCAACGCCGCGTACAAGGCCGCCGCCGAGGGCCCGCTGGCCGGCATCCTGAAGTACTCGACGGACCCGATCGTGTCGGCCGACATCGTCACCGACCCGCACTCGTGCATCTACGACGCGCCGCTGACCAAGGTCATCGGCAACCAGGTCAAGGTCGTCGGCTGGTACGACAACGAGTGGGGCTACTCCAACCGCCTCGCGGACCTGGTCAAGCTCGTCGCCTCGAAGATCTGAGCAGGGGCGAAAAGTCAGTGAAGACTCTCAGCGACCTGCTCGCCGAGGGTGTCGCGGGTCGGCGCGTCCTGGTGCGCGCCGACCTGAACGTCCCCCTCGACGGAGACAAGATCACCGACGACGGCCGCGTGCGCGCGTCGGTGCCGACGATCAAGGCGCTCGCCGACGCGGGCGCCCGCGTGATCGTCACCGCTCACCTCGGCCGCCCCAAGGGCGAGCCGGACCCCAAGTTCTCCCTGGCTCCGGCCGCCGCTCGCCTCGGCGAGCTGCTCGGTGCCGAGGTCGCGCTGGCCGCTGACCTCGTCGGCCCGTCCGCCACCTCCGTGGTCGGCGCGCTGACCGACGGTGGCGTCGTGATGCTGGAGAACGTGCGCTTCGACGCCCGTGAGACCTCGAAGGACGACGCGGAGCGCGCCGAACTGGCCGAGGAGCTGGCCTCGTTCGCGGACGCGTTCGTGTCCGACGGTTTCGGTGTCGTGCACCGCAAGCAGGCCTCGGTCTACGACGTGGCGAAGAAGCTGCCCGCGTACGTCGGCGGTCTCGTCGACGCCGAGCTCGGTGTGCTGCGCAAGCTCACCGACGACCTGGAGCGCCCGTACGTCGTGGTGCTCGGCGGCGCGAAGGTGTCCGACAAGCTCGGCGTCATCGCGAACCTGCTGACCAAGGTCGACCGGCTGCTCATCGGCGGCGGCATGGCGTACACGTTCCTCAAGGCCCAGGGCCACGAGGTCGGCACGTCGCTGCTGCAGGAAGACCAGCTCGACCAGGTCAGCGGCTTCCTCGCCGAGGCCGAGAAGCGCGGTGTCGAGCTCGTGCTGCCGGTCGACGTGCTGGTCACGTCGGAGTTCGGCAAGCCGGAGCACGACGTCGTGGGCTCCGACGCCATCCCGGCGGACAAGATGGGCCTGGACATCGGCCCGAAGTCGCAGGAGCTGTTCGCGTCGAAGCTGGCTGACGCTCGCACCGTCTTCTGGAACGGTCCGATGGGCGTGTTCGAGATCGACGAGTACGCCGGCGGAACCCGCGCGGTCGCCCAGGCGTTGGTCGACTCGGACGCCTTCACCGTCGTCGGCGGTGGCGACTCCGCCGCGGCCGTGCGTGCCCTGGGTCTGCCCGAGGACGGTTTCTCGCACATCTCCACCGGCGGTGGTGCGTCCCTGGAGTTCCTCGAGGGCAAGGAACTCCCCGGCATCAGCGTTTTGGAGGCGTGATGGCAGCCCGGCTCCCGCTCATCGCGGGCAACTGGAAGATGAACCTCAACCACCTCGAAGCGATCGGCCTCGTGCAGAAGATCGCCTTCTCCCTGCCGGAGAAGTACTTCGCCAAGGTCGAGGTGGCCGTTCTCCCGCCGTTCGTCGACATCCGCAGCATCCAGACGCTGGTCGACGGCGACAAGCTCCTCATCAAGTACGGCGCGCAGGACATCTCGCAGCACGACTCCGGTGCGTACACCGGTGAGGTGTCCGGCCCGATGCTGAAGAAGCTGGCCTGCCACTACGTCGTCGTCGGGCACTCCGAGCGCCGTGAGTACCACGGCGAGACGGACGCGATCGTCAACGCGAAGGTCAAGGCGGCGCTCAAGCACGAGGTCACCCCGATCTTCTGCTTCGGCGAGAAGCTCGACGTCCGCGAGGCCAAGGGCCACCTGGAGCTGGTCCGCCAGCAGCTGGAGGACGGGCTGGCCGGTTTCACCGCCGAGCAGGTCGCGAAGATCGTGTTCGCGTACGAGCCGGTCTGGGCGATCGGCACCGGTCGCACGGCATCTTCCGCCGACGCGCAAGAGGTCTGCTCGCTGGTCCGTTCCTTCGTGGCGGAGAAGTACGGCGAGGAGACCGCGGCTGTTGTTCGCGTGCTTTACGGCGGTTCCGTGAAGTCGTCGAACATCGGTGAGCTGATCGCGCAGAAGGACATCGACGGCGCATTGGTCGGCGGTGCGAGCCTGCAGGCGGACGAATTCACCAAGCTGTGTGCGCTTGCCGCAGGCGGGCCTCTACCCTAAGTCGATCTCAGGTGTGGTGGCCACCAACCTTGGCCCGCTCTTTCGACGGGCAGACGGGTGCATCGTGGTGCCGGCCCCGCGTCCTCATATCGGGCACATGGGGGCGCGGGGCCGGTGCCGCGAGGTGCCCTGCTGAGCGCCGAAAGAGACGGCTAAGGTTGGTGGCCACCGCACCTACTCCAAACCCCAACTGGTGCACACGTTCGGCAGTCGAACAGGTACTCTATGGCGTCGGCTGCCTGACAGCGAGGAAGAAATGATCCTGTTCCTGCAGATCCTGTTGATCGTCTCCAGCGTGCTGCTGGTGCTGCTCGTGCTGCTGCACCGCGGCCGTGGTGGCGGCCTGTCCTCGCTGTTCGGCGGCGGTATGCAGTCGAGTCTGTCCGGTTCCTCCGTCGTCGAGAAGAACCTCGACCGCCTGACGCTCTTCGTCGGCGCGGTCTGGGTCATCGCCATCGTGGGTATCGGGCTGCTGATCAAGCTCCCCGGAGCCTGATCAACCGTTCAGCGGCAGAAGCCCTTCGGGGCTTGGGGTAACCACTTGGTGGGGGTGTAACGGTCGATGTCCGGTGGTAACGCGATTCGCGGTACCCGCGTCGGCGCAGGCCCGATGGGCGAATCGGAGCGCGGCGAGTCCGCGCCCCGCCGTCGGGTGTCGTACTGGTGCGCGAACGGTCACGAGTCCCGGCCTTCTTTCGCGGTCGACGCGGAGGTGCCGGAGAACTGGGACTGCCCGCGTTGCGGCCTGCCTGCAGGGCGGGACGAGCAGACGCCACCCGCGCCTCCGCGCAACGAGCCGTACAAGACGCACCTTGCGTATGTGAAGGAGCGGCGCTCCGACGCGGACGGTGAGGCGATCCTCGAAGAGGCTCTCGCCAAGCTGCGCCGTCAGCGTGAAGAGCCGTAAGTCTTGGCTCAATAGGATCAACCGCGAAAGGCCCCCTCTACTGGGCGAATTCCAGGGGTCGTCGCAACACAACTGATCAACTGGCTTGGGCCAGGAGCTTGATCAAGCGCTCGGCTGGGGTGTCCCAGCCGAGCGTTTTGCGTGGGCGGTCGTTGAGTTCGGCGGCGACGAACGCGAGGACCCGTTCGACGCGGTGATCCGCGAGTTCGCGGAGGAGACCGGCTGCGACGCGGTGGCCGAGCGTCTGCTGGGGGTGGACTCCAGGGTGATCCCGGCCGCCGAACGCCGTGTGCCCGGCTCGCCCCCGCACCAGAACGTCGGCGTCTTCTACCAGGTCCGGATCACGAGCGGCACGCCGCAGCCCGAGCCGAACGGCAAGACCGGCGAGCCGGCCTGGACGCCGATCCCCGACGTCGCTCGCCTTCGCCGGTCATCGCTGGTCGACATCGGTCTCGCGCTGGCTCGCACCCTCCCGCCGACCGGTCACGTGGCTCCCGTCCCGGTCGGCGGCCTGATCGAGCACTGAGGACTAGCGGCGCAGCCCGGTGAACTGGCGGCGCAGCATCGCGGCACCGATCAGCAGGAAGAACAGCAGCACGACGAGCGTGCTGGTGGTGCCTCCGGACGAGCTGGAGAGCGTCACGTCGACGTTGCCGACGAGGGTGATGCCGCATTCGGCGCGCACCTTGTGCCGGCCGGGCTCGATGCTCGCGAACTTCACCGGCGACGTGAACTTGCCGTCGTCGTCCGCTACCGCCTTGCCGACGTCCTGACCGAGCGACTTCAGCGTCACCGCAGCGCCCTTGGGACATCCGGAACCGGTCGCGGTGAGGTCCTCGCCGGGCTGGATGTTGTCCTTGTCGAGCACCAGCACG